>CAXRFO010000014.1:0-415366 GCA_964230025.1 Flavobacteriales bacterium
TAATGTAACATTAACACAAGCACCAGCTGCAGGAACAGTAGTGGCCGGATCACAAGTAGTTACCATCACAGCAACGGATGATGGTGGAAATGTAAGCAGCTGTACGTTTAACGTATTTGTAATTGATAACACTCCACCAACAGCAGTGTGTCAAGACATTACTGTACAATTGGATGCTACCGGAAATGTAATGATAGCTTCTACCGATATAGATGGTGGATCAGCAGATAACTGTGGAATAGCATCAATAATTGCGAGCGATACAACCTTTACATGTGCAGATTTAGGAGTAAACACAATTACTTTAACTGTGACTGATTTAAGCGGAAATGTATCGACATGTACAGCAGACATTACAGTTGAAGATAATGTGCCGCCTACAGCTATTTGTCAAAATGCGACCATCCAGCTGGATGCAACAGGAAACGCAAGCATTACAACTGCCATGATTGATGCTGGATCTATAGATAATTGCTCTGTGGTTAATCTAACACTTGATCAAACTGCATTCGATTGTTCGCATGTAGGACTTAACACAGTTACTTTAAGTGTAGAGGATCAAAGCGGAAACATATCTACGTGCACAGCAACTGTAACAGTAGAAGATAATGTCTCTCCAGTTGCTAATTGTCAAAATATTACGATTAATCTGGATGCTGGTGGTAACGCAGTTATTGCCTCAACAGATGTTGATAATGGCTCTACAGACAATTGCATAATTGCTAGTTACGTGTTGAGTGATACGGTATTTGATTGTACAGAAGTTGGAGCAAATTCGGTATTGTTAGAAGTTTTCGATACCTATGGTAATTCTTCAACGTGTAGTGCTACGGTAACTGTTGTTGATGTTGATAATCCAAATGCTAATTGCCAAGATATAACTGTATATCTTGATGGAACAGGTAACACCAATATTGTTGCTGCAGATATTGATAATGGTTCAACTGATAATTGTTCTGTATCGAACTTGTCTATTGATGTTAATGCTTTTGATTGCAGTACTCTTGGAAACAATACTGTTACTTTAACAGCAACAGATCCAAGTGGTAATAGCTCGACTTGTACATCTACAGTAACAGTATTAGATACTATTGCTCCAAATGTTAGTTGTCAGGATATTACAGTGCAGTTGGATGCTACGGGTAACATCACCATAACTCCAAATGATATAGATGCAGGATCGACTGACAATTGTTCAATCGTTAGCTCAAGCTTAAGCTTAACTGCATTTGATTGTTCAAATATTGGAGTTAATACAGTTACATTAACTGTAACCGATCAAAGCGGTAATTCTTCTTCTTGTACAGCTAATGTTACGGTTGTTGATGCGGAGGATCCAATTGCAATTTGTCAAAATATTACAGTTCAGCTAGATGCTACCGGTACCGTAAATATTCTTGCAAATGATGTGGATGGAGGATCATCTGACAATTGTGGAATCGCAAGTTTGAGTATTAGCAACTCTGCATTCGATTGTACGAACATTGGACCTAACAATGTTACCTTAACGGTTACTGATGGAAGTGGAAACACAGCCAATTGTACTGCTGTCGTTACTGTGGAAGATAACGTAAATCCACTTGTAGTTTGTCAAAACATCACAGTGCAGCTGGATCCAACAGGAAATGTATCTATAACACCAAATGATATAGATGCAGGTTCATCTGATAACTGTTCAATTGTTAGCAGTACACTTGATTTATCTTCATTTAACTGTTCTAACCTTGGACCAAATACAGTAACTCTAACGGTAACAGACCAGAGTGGAAATAGCTCATCTTGCACTGCTACAGTAACAGTAGTGGATAATGAAAATCCGACTGCACTTTGTCAGAATGCGACTGTGATACTTGATGCTACGGGTAATGCAACAATTACTGTTGCAGATATTGATGCTGGATCAACAGATAACTGTACAATAGCAAATATCAGCCTAGATGTGACTGCATTTGATTGTTCGACAGTTGGAAATAATTCTGTTACAATGACTGTGGTTGATCAAAGCGGTAACACGTCAACTTGTACGGCGGTAGTAACCGTAGTTGATACAACTGCACCAATTATGAGTTGCCAACCAGTTACAATTTATGTTGATGCGGCAGGTGACGCATCTGTGACTGAAGCACAAGTAGATAATGGCTCTTCGGACAATTGCTCAATTGCAACATTAGCATTAGATCAGTCAAGCTTTAATTGTGCTACACTTGGTGCAAATACTGTCACCTTAGTCGCTACTGATTTAAGTGGTAATACAGCTTCATGTAGTTCAACTATTACAGTTCTTGATACGATTAATCCAACAGTCACTTGTCAAGATTTAACTATAGAATTAGATGCGACAGGACAAGCTTCAATAACAGCAATCCAAGTTGATAATGGTTCGTTTGATAACTGTGTAATTGATACAATGTTCTTAGATAACTATGGCTTTGATTGTTCAAGCCTAGGAGCAAATACGGTTAACCTAACTGTAATTGATATTAGCGGAAACACAAGCGCATGTGCAGCTACAATCACGATTGTGGATAGTATTGCTCCTATTGTAATCTGTCCAGCAGATCAAACGGAATATGCTGATACAGCTTGTGCGTTTATTGTACCAGATTACCTATCAATGGGTAGCTCAAGTGATAACTGTTCTGTTGTATCCTATACACAATCACCTGTAGCAGGTACTATGGTTAATCCTGGTATTACACCGATTACCTTAACGGCAATTGATCAGTCTGGGAACACTTCATCTTGCACGTTTGACCTTGAAGTAATAGATAGTATTCTACCTGTTATTGTATGTCCGAACGATACGCTGATTTGCATGGAGGATGGAATTTGGGCTTGGCCAGAACCGATAGGATTAGACAATTGTGGTGGAGCCTTCACTAGTCAATTGATGGGACCAGTATCTGGTGACAACATCCCAGAAGGATTCTCAATAATTGAATATGAAGTAATAGATGCTTCAGGAAATGTAGCTACTTGTTCATTCGAAATCGAGAATATCCAATGTATTACTGAGCTTGAAATTCCAGATGCGTTTACACCAAACGGAGATGGTTACAATGATACTTGGATAATACCGAATATCAACGATTGGTATCCGGATGCAAGAGTTGAAATTTATAATAGATGGGGATCACTAATTTTTGAATCAGATGGTTATGTCTATCCATGGGATGGAACATACAATGGTTCTGCAATGCCAACCGCTTCCTACTATTACGTAATTAAATTAAATGATGAACAAAACACGATACATACAGGATATGTAAGTATTGTACGTAGTTTCTAAAAGAATCTATTATGAAAGCATCAAATAAAATATATTCTCTGTTTGCGTTAATATTGATAACAATATCAACGAGCTATGCTCAGCAACAGCAGCAATTAACACAGTTTACACATAACCCTTATATGGTGAACGCATCTTTTGCGGGAGTTTATGATATGATTGATATCAATACCAGCTTCAGACATCAATGGGTAAATATGCCAGGAGCGCCTAAAACATTCTATATGAGTGTTGCGGCACCTCTCGGTAGAAAGGGTAGACCAACCTATAACCCATCGTTGAGAATTAGTAAGCCAACAGGGCAAAGTGCTATTCAACGACCAAAGATTAGTACAGGCTTATTGAAGCATGGAGTAGGAGGTTACGTTCTTTATGATCAGTATGGTCACTTTAACCGATTTGCCGGAATGGGATCATACACGGTTCATGTGCCTGTGGTGAAGGGTTACAATTTGGCCTTATCCGTTCAAGGAGGATTATCAAATCATAGTTTAGATGAACTTCATTTGTTGGATATTAATGATCCGTTTTACAACTCTTTAATGGCGACAGGAGGTAATACTAATTACTTAGATATAAGCAGTGGAGGATTATTCTACTCGGAAAACCTATTCATAGGATATATGGGATCTAAGGTGGCACACATGGCGTTAGGCCTAGGTGCGCAGGATTTTGATTTAAGAACGCATCATTTCGCAATGGCGGGCTATAACTTTGATTTAAAGAAGCAAGGTATTTTGTTAACACCATCTGTATTGATGAAGTATATGGCTCCAGCCCCAGTAATGTGGGACATACATTTGAAAGCAACTTTCAATAATTGGATATGGGGTGGGGTAACCTACCGTCACAAAGATGCCTTGGCAATGATGTTTGGATTATATGCAAGTAATATGATAAAAGTGGGTTATTCTTATGACCTATCGATATCGGGCTTGACGAATTATAATTCTGGAACACATGAAATCGTTCTTGGGATGACTTTAGGTAATCAAAATTAATATACATTAGCAGCGTTTATCAATAATGAGAGGGGAGATTAGAGCTTACTTAATGAGGTTATTATTCATTTCAATTTTTTTCTTAGTTACATATGCTCAGGCACAGAGGTTAAGAGACAGTCTTTTATTTTCTGACCCTATAGCTTTATCTCTGGCAATTAACTCGCAATATGAAGAAAGCATGCCTGTTTTCTCCATTGATAGCTCACAGTTATATTTTGTTAGAACTTATCATCCTGACAACATTGGTGGGAAGAATGGTGATCAGGATATCTGGATGTCACAGAGATTATCTGATTTCGAGTGGTCGACTGCGGTGAACATTGAAGACCTTAACAACAAAGAAAATAATGGTGCCTTTGGTATTAACAACGAAGGAACAAAAATCTATCTTCTAAATGCTTATTTAAAAAAACGAAACACATTTGAAAAAGGGGTGGCTGTTGCAAATAATAAGGGTGAAGGATGGGAGCATAACCCAGAAACCCTGCCCATTCCTAATTTGAATATCAATGGTGACTATTACGGTTTTCACGTTAACCACGAGGAAACTATTATTATAATATCAAATATGGGGGCAAGTACTTTAGGGCAAGAGGACCTCTATGCTGTATTAAAGGATAGCGCTGGTAATTGGGGTTCCCCAATTCACCTTGGTCCCAAGGTGAACTCAAAAGGATTTGAGATGTCTCCCTTTCTTTCACCAAACACAGACACACTTTATTTTTCAAGTGATGGACACGGGGGATTTGGAGAAGCGGATATTTTCTATTCGGTAAGAGAAGATCATACCTGGCAAAAGTGGTCAGAGCCAAAAAACTTAGGCCCTAAAATTAACTCTGACAAGTTTGATGCTTACTTTATTCGATCGGAGAATAAATGCTATTGGTCTAGTAACAGAAATGGTGGACTCTCCGATATATACACAGCTGATGTTACAGGTATGGTATGGCCTCCAGTTTATAAGGAAATGGTTTTTGATACCCTTAGCATAGACCCAAAACCCGGCTCTACAGTCTTAATCAGACCGGGGAATATAGATCAACCGTCTATAAATGATCGAGGGGACACCATGATTGTGTATGTTCCAAATGATACGCTGTTTCTATTAAACATTCCTAACGGTGGTGAACAAAAGCAAGAGGTGAATCTTGATAATCTAGAAGAAATAATCTTCTTTGACTTAGATAAATATAACTTGACATTTGAAAGCAGAATGTCATTAGATAGAGTAGTGGCTTGGTTAGAAGAGAATCCATCTTTGTACGTCAGGCTTGAGGGACATTGTGATATGCGTGCTTCACGAGAGTACAACATGTGGCTGTCAGAGCAACGGGTAGAATCAGCAAAAAAATATTTAATTGACCATGGCATAGATGCGGCTAGGTTAAACGGTGGTTACTATGGAAAGGAGGAGCTTGCTATTGAGACTAGTTCTGTTCAGGACTCCGAGGACAAACATCATAAAAATAGAAGAGTTACCATTCAGTTTGGAAGTTACGATGAAGTGACTGAAATTGCTGAAACTCACAAAATGCCAGATATTCAAAAAAGTAAAAACTATTCCGGTATAAGAGATAGTCAAACACAAAACCCAGCACAAGATACTAACCAAGGTTCAGTTTCTGAAACAGGGGGATCTGACCCTATTAAAGTTTCTGAAGCAGGAGAGGGTGTCGAATATAAAGTTCAAATTCTAACTTCTGGGAAGGTTTTGGATGAGGATTTTAAGCAGCTAAAAAATGCTGAAGATGTTGCTTATTATAAGCATAATGGATTGTATAAATATACCTCTGGAACATTCAAAGACTATAAGGCCGCCATTGAACACATGAACTCTATGAGAAACATTGGTTACGATGGCTGTTTTGTCGTGAAGTTTGTTGATGGTAAAAGGGCAAGTCATTAATCAAAGGCCATGAATAATTTGCCGCCCTGTCCCGAGTGCAAATCTCCTTATGCATATGAGAGCGGAGTACTGTTAATGTGTCCGGAATGTGGATATGAATGGGACCCTAAAGATTCTGAGATCAAAGCTCCAGTGGTAAAAGATGCTAATGGGAACTTGTTAGAAGAGGGTGATACAGTCGTAACCATTAAAGACCTCAAGGTTAAAAACGCTCCAAAACCCATCCGTGCTGGAACTAAAATTAAAAATATCCGCTTGATTGACGCACCCGATCATAACATTGACTGCAAAGTGCCAGGTTTTGGTGCAATGATGGTGACTGCGGCCTTTGTGAAAAAGGTGAATGAATAGCGAATTAAATTAATTCAATCATTGAAGAGGCATCTTCTGGCATCTTCACCCAATTCATATTCTCCTCCCTTCTAAACCAAGTTAATTGCCGTTTAGCGTAGTTTCGAGTGTTTTGTTTGATTTTTTGGACCGCTTCTTCCAAGCTCAAATCTTCATCAAAATAGGAGAACAGTTCTTTATAACCTACGGTTTGTAGGGCATTTAAATGTCTTAAAGGATATAGTTCTTCAGCCTCTTTTAAAAGACCTTCCTCCATCATAATATCCACCCGGCGGTTGATGCGATCGTACAGTTCTTCCCGTGGCCAATCCAAAACAAAATTGACCATTTCAAAGTTGCGTTTTGCTTTCTTGCCTTTTCTTTGCTGAGAGTAGGGAAGTCCAGTTACCTCAATAACCTCCAGAGCTCTAATAACACGTTGGTGATTGTGTTGGTCAATTTTTTCGAAATGATCCTTATCCCATTTTTCTAATTGTTTCAATAAGGGCCCAATTCCTTCTTCTGCGTATATTTTATTCCATTTATCTCTGACCTTTAGGTCTCTTGGAATGTCATCAATACCCTCTAAAACAGACTTAGCATAAAGTCCAGATCCGCCAACCATAATGACATGGTCATTTCCATTATGGAGCTCAGTCACTTTGGCTATGGCATCCTGTTCGAATTCTCCTGCGGCATATAGTTCATGGATAGATTTATGTCCTAAAAAGTGGTGCCTTATTCCATTTAGCTCATCCTCTTTTGGGAAAGCTGTACCTATCTTCATTTCCTTGTAAAATTGTCTAGAGTCACAAGAAATAACCTCACAGCCCAGTTCTTCAGCCAACTGAACGGCTAAGCCGGTTTTACCGCCGGCTGTTGGACCTAAAATGGAAATGAGTTTTTTCATTTAAAATGGCTAGAAACATAAAATCACGCTCAGGGCGTGATTTTATATTATAGTTGGTTGAACTAAGCTTTATTCAATGTTAATATCAGTTTTAGGTCTATCTTTTGCTTCAGTATCAGCTTTAAAAGCTTCTCTTTTTTCAAAAGAACCAGTTAGCATTGAGTTTGGAAACTTACGTATGTGTGTGTTAAATTTCTTAACAGCCGCATTGTAAGTATCTCTTGCTTTATTTATTCTATTCTCAGTGCCTTCTATTTGCACCTGAAAGTTTTTGAAGAGGTCCAATGACTTTAATTCAGGATAACGCTCTTGGTAACCCAAAAGACTTGTTCCTACAGCCGCTAGTTGAGCCGAACTTTGCTGTAATTCAGCAGGGTTGGATGCTTGGCTCGCTTGTTTAACCAATGCTCTAGCCTCTGATATAGCGATTAATACTTTTGACTCTTGCTTTGCAGCTCCCTCGATTGCATCAATTATTGGTGGATATAAATCAAATCTTCTTTGGTATTGAGATTGAACATTTCCCCATGCTTCATCCACTTCTTCCTCATAGGCTACAGCGTTGTTGTAAATACCCATAAACCAAAACACAAGGATTAACACAAAGGCCAAAATTCCACCCCAAACTAATATTTTCTTGTTTTTCATTTTCTTGCTTTTGATACGAAAGTAATAAAAATCAAAACTTGCCTTTTAAAATTTGTTATTTAAATGCTACCTTCATCCCGAATGCGAATTTTACTGTCGATATTACTTGTTGCTTTTCTGCTACCAGCCAAGGCTGAGAGTCTCAAGAATATGAAGCAACCAACTAACTTTGTCACGGATAAGGCTGGTATGTTGTCGGCAGGCATGCAAAACTCTTTAGAACAGCGTTTGAGGGCATTGAATGACACGGCCGGCAGTCAGTTTCTAATCATTATCGTTCCATCCCTTCAAGGAGAAATATTAGAAGACATTGTTTATGATTGGGGTAACAAATGGCAAGTAGGAAGAGAAGGTATAGATGATGGAGTGATTTTGTTCATTGCCAAGAATGACCGTAAAATGCGGATTGAAGTTGGGAAAGGATTAGAAGGAGCAATCCCCGATATAATGGCAAAACGCATTATTGATGAATATATAGCTCCTCATTTTAAATCGGGAAATTTTGATGCAGGATTAAACGAGGGTGCAAACGCAATTTTAAAACTTATTGCTGGTGAGGATCTTCCAGCACCTACAAAAACGGCAGATTGGTCCCCCTTTTTAATTGTAGGATCCATTTTCTTGGGAATGATTATGGGAATGGCCTATGAAAAAAATAAAGGTGTTTGGCTTGGGCTAAATGGAGGATATTTCATTGGATTGATTGCGCTTCTTAGCCTAACGATGGCATTTAAGGGCGTTTTAATTTCATTAATTTCTGGCTTTGTGGTGAACAACGCAAAAGGTGGCAGCGGCGGAGGTGGCTACTACGGTGGTGGTGGCTGGTCCTCAGGTGGCGGGGGTTGGTCTTCTGGTGGAGGCGGTTTTGGCGGCTTCTCCGGCGGAGGAGGAAGTTTCGGCGGGGGTGGAGCCTCTGGCGGATGGTAAACAATTGAATTATGGCAACAAAGATTGAATTTAGTAAAAAGCGAATTGAGCAAGCGGTAGATGAGTTTGAAAGTAAAACATCTGGAGAGCTTGTTATATCAATTGAGGAAGCCTCTGATGATTACAAAGAGGCAGTATGGATTATGGCTGTAATATTTGGGCTGGTATGCGCTTTCATATTGGCAATCCTCAGTAATTTATGGTTAATACCAAGCTTTTTTAATCCTGAAGTCGTTTCTTTAACAATTGCCGCTGCCATTGGAGTGGGCTATTTATTGGGCTCTTTAATGGATAAAGTGGCTTACAAACTAGTCGGAAAAAGAATTGTTGCCAATCGCACCCTTCAAAGAGCGGAAACGGTATTTTTAGAAAATGAGGTTTTCGCAACATCTAATCGAATTGGAATTTTATTGCACTTGAGCCTTCAAGAAAAAAGAGTAACCCTAATTGCTGACAAGGGTATCAATGAGAAAATTGAAGATAACAGCTGGGGAGAAGTTGTAGACAACCTAATAAAAGAAATTAGATCAAAAAAAGTGGAAGAAGGTTTGGTTCATGCTATTCAAGCTTGTGAGAAGATATTATTGACACATGGCTTTAAATCAGATGGTTCAAATAAGAACGAATTGAGTAACGAAATCGTTTAAGCTTTTAGAGTTTAATGCCCATCAAGCAAACGTCATCTATTTGCTCTAACTCTCCTTTCCAAGCATAGAATTCATCATGTAAGCTGTCGTTTTGTTCCTTCATTGAAAGAGGAGCAATTCTTCTTAATAGTTCGTGCAAGCGCTTACTCTTATATTTTTTACCAGTCGTTTTTCCATTTGAATTGGTTCCGCCAAATTGATCGGCATAACCATCGGTGTACATATAAAGCATATCACCTTCAGCTAATTGAAGGCTATGGTTAGTGTAAGGTTCAAGGACTTGTCCACCTCCAACAGGCATCTTATCTGCCTTAATCACCTCCATACTTTTAAAATTACTTTTAACAATGACCAAAGGATTGTAGGCACCTGCCCAGTTGACAGTTTTTTCTTTTGAATTTATAAGACATAGAGAAATGTCCATTCCATCTTTCAATTGAGAATTTGAATTTTGACCAAATTGTTGAATAACAATATCCCGTGCTCGGTCTAAAATTTTCGCGGGTGTTTTTATTTTTTCCTCTACCGCAGCTTTAGTTAATGCATTCGAGCAAACAACGCTTACCATCGCTCCCGGCACCCCATGACCCGTGCAATCCGCAACCGCTATCAAAATTTCATCTTCTGATGTCTTCTCCATCCAGTAGAAATCCCCAGCGACAATATCCTTGGGCTTATACATCAAGAAATATTCCTTTAAACTTGTTTTTAAATCAGATTTTGAAGGAAGAATAGCCTTTTGAAGTTGTTTCGCATAATTAATAGAATCAACAATTTCCCTGTTTTTTATTTCAACAATGGCCTTTTGTTCTTCAATGATTTCATTGGCTCGTTGCTTCTGGCGGTTAATCTTAATTAGATACAAAAATCCTGCTCCGAGCAGAACTAGTCCAATAATCGCAAAAATGAGATACATCCCTTTTTTTGATGCAATGGCCTCTGATTTCTCTTTCTCAATTCTTGATTTCTCCGCGTACAGTTTTTGTTTATCTAATTCTAAATTATGTTTATCAATTTCAGCCTGGTTACGAATGCTATCATTCTCCCTTTTCAATTTATATTCTAGGTCAATATGGCGTTTGAATAGCTTTCTTGAGTTTTCATTATTATTTGCTTCAATAACCAAACCGTTGTGAATTTGGAGCATTTGATAAGCCTTTTTGTAACTCCCCAATTTAAAATGGATATCGCTAAGGAGTTTACTGCTGCTATTGATTAGCTTTGGGAATTCTAGTTGTTTTGCGAGTAAATATGCTTTTTCAGCGTAATTTAAGGAAGCTGACAAATTATTTTGTTTGAGATAATACCCAGCAATCTCATAATAGCTAGCTTGAATCCCATCTACGTCCTTAACTCGCTGTCTTATTTCAAGCCCTTTTTGATAGTAGTATAAAGCTGAGTCAGATTTTTTATTTTGCAGAATTTTACCTTTTCTGGTCCATATATTACCCAATCTTGACGCAATATTCAAATTAGTAGCTATTGGTAATGAGATGTCCAAAAGTATAAGAGAACTATCAAGTTTATTTAGACTTAAGTAAACTCCTGAAAGGTTATTAATACTGGTAATCATTCCTAAACTATCACCTAATTTTTTCTGTATTTCCCAACTTTCCTTGAAACATTTTATAGCCTCATTATGGTTTTTTAATTCGGCATGCAAATACCCTATGTTGATTAATGAGGCGGCTATACCTTGTGTGTTTCCAAGTTCTTTATCTAATTCTAAGCTTTTTAAATAATTTTCTAATGCTGTTTCAAAAAGTCCTAAATCTCCGTACAAAACACCAAGGTCGTTATAAGAAGAAGACATATTGCTTTTGTTGCCAAGCATCTCATCTATCTTTAGAGCGTCTTTGATGTACTCTAGAGCGAAATGAATCTCACCTTTTTCCCTATAAACCTGACTTAAGTTGAATAATAAATCAGACTTAGTAATTAACAACCTTTCATAAGTTTTTGGGGGTAATTCCTGACCTAAAATATGATTGTTGATGCTTATTGCTTTTTTCCAGTAAAATATGGCTGAATCAGGCTTGTTAAGGTAGATGGCTTGACCCTTTTCAGTAAGATCATCAATGATAAGTGTATCTTGAATTTTTTGGCTATATCCGCCAAGAGAGCAAATGATTAAAAGAATTATAAACCCTAACTTTTTCATCGATTCAGGGCTTGAAGATACATATTGTAATTGCTAGAAAAAAATTCAGATAAAAACTCGTTAATAATTTTGTGAATAAGCATTTTTAGCTGCTCGCGTATACAGGGTGCTTGTTTGTAATTTCGCTAATCTATCGATGAGTGATCAAGAGGAAGATATGGGTACAGAAGAAGATGGTTTAGATCAAAATCAGCATTCCGATGATGAGAAGGTGATAAACCTCTCAGGAATGTATGAGGATTGGTTTTTGGATTATGCTTCTTACGTAATTCTTGAAAGAGCGGTTCCCGCGTTAGAGGATGGATTAAAACCTGTTCAGCGTAGGATTTTTCATGCCATGAAAGAGTTAGATGATGGTCGTTATAATAAAGTAGCGAACATTATTGGTCACACTATGAAATATCACCCTCACGGTGATGCCAGTATTGGAGACGCCTTAGTTCAGCTTGGTCAAAAGGAGATAGCAATTGATATGCAAGGGAACTGGGGGAACACGCTTACAGGCGATTCTGCAGCTGCTCCTAGGTATATTGAGGCGCGTTTAAACAAGTTTGCCACTGAAGTGATGTTTAATAAGAAAACAACCGAGTGGTTGGCTTCTTATGACGGACGTAACAAAGAGCCGGTTCATCTACCAATTAAATTCCCACTTCTACTTGCTCAGGGAGCAGAAGGGATTGCTGTTGGTCTTGCATGTAAAATGCTGCCGCACAACTTTGTTGAATTAATTGAGGCATCCATCGATGTGCTTAAAGGAAAGAAAACAAATATTCTTCCCGATTTCATCAATGGTGGAATGGCTGATTTCACGAACTACAATGATGGGCTTAGGGGAGGAAAGGTTCGAGTAAGAGCAAGAATTAAGCAGCTAGATAATAAGACCCTTCAGATTTATGAAATACCCTTTGGAACAACGACAAGTAGTCTCATAGATTCTATTCTGAAGGCTAATGATAAGGGCAAGATCAAGATTAAGAAAATAGAGGATAATACAGCAGCTACTGCTGAGATTAATATACAACTTGCCTCAGGTGTATCACCTGAAAAAACCTTGGATGCACTGTACGCATTTACGGATTGTGAAGTTTCTATATCTCCCAATGCCTGTGTCATTGTAGATAACAAGCCTGTTTTCATGGGCGTTAACGAAATTCTTAAACACAGCACGGATAATACCGTTCGTTTGTTAAAGAAGGAGCTCGAAATTCGAAAGGGAGAACTTGAAGAATTATGGCATTTTTCTTCATTAGAGAAAATCTTCATAGAAAAGCGTATCTATCGCGATATTGAGGAAGAGGAAACCTGGGAAGGAGTTATTTCGGCCATTGATAAAGGTCTAAAACCTCATATTAAACATTTAAAAAGAGATGTAACTGAAGACGATATTGTTCGCTTGACAGAAATCAAAATTAAGCGCATCTCCAAATTCGATTCTTTTAAAGCAGATACAGCAATCCAAAAACTAGAAGAGGAACTAGCACAAATTCAATATGACCTTGAGAACTTAATTGATTACGCTATAGACTACTTTAAAAACCTGAAAAAGAATTATTCAGAGGGCAAAGAACGTAAGACGGAAATTAAAGTTTTCGAAACAATTTCTGCCAAAAAAGTTATAGTTAACAACAAGAAACTTTATGTTGATTTAAAGGAAGGCTTCATTGGTTGGAATAGCCGTGCATTATCTGAAGCTCATTTTATTCAAGATTGCTCGGAAATAGATGATATTATCGTGTTTCGAGCGGATGGGAAGTATATGGTGACGCGCATAGCTGACAAAAAATTCGTTGGTAAGAATATTTTGCATGCAGCCGTTTGGAAGAAAAAAGATAAAAGGACGATTTATCACGCCATTTATCAAGACGGTAAGGACGGTCCTGCTTATATGAAAAGATTTGCTGTTTCTTCTATTACGCGTGATAAAGAGTATGATGTAACTGCAGAAACTAAGGGTAGTAAACTTCATTATTTTTCGGCGAATCCAAATGGAAGGAAAGAACTTGTAACGGTTGTATTAAGATCAAGACCTCACCTTAAGAAACTTAAGTTTGACGTAGATTTCTCAGAATTACTGATTAAAGGGAGAAGTTCAAAAGGAAATCGGGTAACCAAAGAGATTATTTCAAAAGTAGTTCAAAAAGAGGTCGGAGGTTCCACACTAGCGGCAAGAAAAATTTGGTTCGATGATGTAGTGAAACGCCTGAATGATGAAGGACGTGGAAGACTTCTAGGAGAATTCAAAGGAGACGATAAGATTCTTGCGATTTATGATAATGGGACCTACAAACTTTATAATTTCGAACTGAACAATCGTTTTGATGACGGTTTATTAATTCTTGAAAAACACTATCCTGAAAGGGCTATATCTGCTGTTTATTGGGAGCCAGAAAAAGAATTGTACTATGTCAAGAGGTTTCAAACTGAAATTACAACATTAAAGAAAGAGGTACTATTCATATCAGAAGAGGAAGGTGCTGAACTATCTGCTGTTTGCACCGATTTCGCGCCTAAACTCAAGATTGTATACAATAAGCGTCTGAAGGAGACCAAGAATCTTCCAGATAAAATTGAAGACATTAAAGAGTTTATTGATGTTAAAGGCCTTAAGGCTCAAGGAAATCAGCTTACCAAGCTAAAAGTAAAGGATGTTGAATTCATTGAGACGGAAGAAAAATGGCCCGTAGAGGAGAAAGAAGAAAATGCTGAAGATATTGAAGCTAGCGATGAGAACGCATCTACTGAAGAGAATAACCAAGAGAGTATCTCCGAAACTGAAGATAAATCAGAAGATATAGCTGAAGCCAATAAGGAGAAGAAAAGCGACACCCCGAAGAGCTCTGATGAAGATACGATTGTAGTTTCTCAAGATGAAGAAGGCCCAGTAAGTTTCGATCTGGATGTTCAAGACTCAAAAAAGAAAAAGAAGGGTAAATCAGATGATAATCCTGAAGACCAAATGAGCTTGTTTTGATCCCGCATTCACTTTTAATGATAAGACCTAAAAGTTTCGCATTTAATTGGGAAACTGCAGAGGATAATGAATTTCAAAAGGTAAAGGCACGTATAGATTTTTCGCAAGACGCACTTAGAGAATTTGAAGCTTTGGCCGAGGAGCTTAGGCGAAATAATGTGAGTATTAAAATATTTGAAGATACTGATAGTCAGTTACCTGATTCCGTTTTCTTGAACAATTGGTTTAGCACCAGTCCCACCGGTGTTTTGAGTGTTTTCCCTATGAAAAGCACCGCCCGTAGAAAGGAAAGAAGACAAGATATATTAGATTACCTAATACAAAACTATCAAGTTAATAAAGTCCTTGATTTCTCATCTCACGAAGAAGAAAATCTCTTCTTGGAAGGTACCGGTTCAATAATTCCAGATTTTGAAAATCAGCTTGCATATTTATCGGAGTCTGAAAGATCTAATCCAGGATTGTTCTCAGAATGGTGTAAAGAAATGGGATTACTTGCTGTTTCTTTTGGTAGTAAATCATTGAATGGAAAAGATATATATCATACCAATGTGGTCATGCACGTTGGACAGAAATGGTCTGTTATCTGCGCAGATAGCATAGAAAACCCTATTGAGCGCAAAATGGTCTTGAATAAATTGAAGGATTCTGGTAAGGAGCTAATTGAAATAAGTTACCGTCAAATGGAAAATTTTTGCGGAAATATTTTTGAAGTTGAAGGTAAAAATGGACCTACTATATGCATGAGCGAAAGGGCCTTTGAGTCATTTGATGGCGCCCAGCTTAGAACTTTAGAAAGATTCGGAAACATTGTTTATGCTCCAATTCCTACGATTGAAAATGTCGGTGGTGGGGGAGTGCGTTGTATGATGGCGGGTAATTACCTTCCTATAATCCCACGCCAATAAGTAGAATATCATCAATTTGCTCTTGATCACTCTCAGCACGCCATTCTTCTATTTTAGTCGATAATATATTGAATTGCTCCTCGGCTTGCAAGGGAGATATTTCAGTAAGAAGTTTTCTAAGACGTTTTCTCATGAATTTTTTGCCATTTGGTCCACCGAATTGATCTTGATACCCATCAGACATGAGGTATATAAAATCACCCTCCTGGTAGTTTATTTCATGATTGGTGAATTTCCCCATGTCTTTGCTGTAAACTCCCACCGGCATTTTATCTCCTTTAATTTCTTTAAGCTTTCCATCTGAAACAAGGTATAAAGGGTTAAAGGCACCCGCAAATTCCATAGACTTATTTGTTTGATCAATCTTAACCAACACCATGTCCATCCCATCACGCCGTTGATCTTGGCCACGTTTTTTTAATGCCTCAACAATACCTGTTTTTAATTGATCAAGTATAATACTTGGTTTATTGAGGTTTTTCTCAATGATTAGCTCGTTTAGCATAGTGTTGCCAATCATGCTTAAAAATGCGCCAGGCACTCCATGCCCCGTACAGTCAGCTGCTACAATATAGGTGAGCTCGCCCTTCTTGTGATACCAATAGAAATCACCACTAACAATGTCCAAAGGTTTAAACAGAACAAATGAGTTTGGAAAATCCTCCCGTACCTGATCCCAATCGGGTAAAATGGCATCCTGTATTTTTTTTCCGTAATGGATACTGTCTAGAATTTCCTCATTTTTTATCTCAACCAATTTTTTCTGCTCTGAAAGTTCCATTCGGGCTTTTATTTCTTTTCGAGTTAGATTATAGCGTGTATGGATGAGGACAATAGAAAATATTGTAACTGTGAATGTCAGAAGTCCACCGTTAAGTAAGATTTCATCAATCTCCAAAGGACTATTTAAGTAGAAGAAAAGAATAGCAGCTAATAGATTGACGATTACCACAATAAAAGTATACAGTGGACGCCAAAGAACAAGCATTCCCGCACCAATGAACAGGGCTATATAGGCAAAAGTATGTTTTTGTAATTGAGCCTCATTCATTACGCTGTACATGTATGCGTTTTGCAATGCGATCCCCATAAATGGAACCATAGCTAGCCATGTAGGGTCATACTTCTTCCTAATATAGGTGACAAAAGCAATTAAACTAAGAATTGATACTGTAAGACGTATGAAGAAAAACTGCGACCAAAATTCTGGGATTTCTAGGTAATCACCTATAAACCAAACCAAATTAAGGACAATACCCACCCATGCAGCTATCTTATGATAGCGCTCGGCTTTTTCCAAAAATTCGGCCTTAAAATTGGCATCAGTGGTAGTCATTCCTCAACAATATAAAACTAATTACGATAAGAACAAGAAATTGGATGTTTTGTTGAATTAAAATCCTATATGCACTAAAGCGTCTCCTTTATAAACCAAAGGACTTTCGTTTATACAAAAAACAAATCCATCCGTAGGTGACAGTAAATTAGTCTTGAATTCTCCTAAGGGACCATGTATGTTCGCTATAGTTTGCCCCTTCCTTACCTTCGATCCATTGCTTATATGATATTCCAATATTCCAGAAGCTGGAGATCTAAGCCACCTGCTATCGTATAAGATCTGACTTTCATGTATATTTTCTGTTTTATCTTCTAGTAAACCTAGTTTACCTAAAACCCTAAAAGTCCCACTCACTGCTTTCTCAATAACACTTTTACTGAATGCATTTGATTTCCCTCCTTCAAACAATAGGTAAGGGATATTTTTATCATTCGCTACGGAACGAAGGGTCTTTTTGGTAAGTTTTGAATTTGCCAGGATATAAGAGGGTGCAAAGCATTTCGCAAGCTCAAATTCTAGGACGTTTGATCCGGTTAGACGAATTTGATCTTTGTTATTCAAGTTTCTTCCTCCGGTATGAAAGTCGATGATGTAATCTGATTTATCCAGGATTTCCTTACAAAACTTGTAAGCTACTTGAGACGCTAATGATCCATTTTTTGAACCCGGAAATACTCGGTTTAAATCTCTACCATCTGGGAAGAATCTTTCCATTTGATAAAAGCCCAAGACGTTTAAAATTGGGAGTGAAATTAAATTACCCGATTTCAGACTTGTAATTTTGGAATTAACCCTTCGAATAATTTCAACCCCATTCACCTCATCTCCATGAATTCCGCCCAATAATAAAACAGTAGGACCATTTTCTTTTCCTCGCTGAACCTTAACTGGGATTTCCAGTGGAGAACGATCATAAAGAGAAGCTATCTTCATTTGAAGATGTGCTACTGTGTCTTTCTCAATATGTTCGGAAAGAATTTCCATTATACGTTTCTTTCTATGTAACGAATAATCGTTTTAGCTATATCTTTTTTAGTTGCATTCTCTATGCCTTCTAAGCCTGGAGATGAGTTTACCTCTAGGATTAATGGACCCGACTTACTTTGAAGCATATCCACACCAGCGATACCAAGTCCCATTACACGTGCAGCCTTGATCGCAGCATCTTCTTCCTCATCAGTCAATTCAACTATTGCCGCAGTACCACCACGGTGTAAATTCGATCTAAATTCACCTTCCTGGGCCTGACGTTTCATTGATCCTACTACTTTGCCATCAACGACAAAAACCCTCAAATCAGCTCCTTTTGCTTCTTCGATAAACTCCTGACAAATTACACGTGCTTCTAATCCATTAAAGGCCTCCAAAACCGATTCTGCAGCCTTATTCGTTTCGGCTAAAACTACCCCAAGGCCTTGAGTTCCCTCTAGCAATTTTAATATCATAGGTGCCCCACCAGCCATTTCAACAACTTGCTTTGTGTCTTTCGCATAGTTAGCAAAAACCGTATTAGGAATTCCAAGCCCCTTTCTTGAAAGTAATTGCATAGATCTTAACTTATCACGAGATCTTACCAAAGCAACCGACTCAACTGCAGTGAATATTCCCATCATTTCAAACTGGCGAACTACCGCCGTTCCGTAAAAGGTCAAAGACGCTCCAATTCTAGGGATGATGGCATCAACATTATTTAATTCCTCACCCTTGTATACTACTTTTGGTTTGTTTTTTTCAATTTTGATAATGCATTTGGAATGGTCTACAACAATCATGTTATGATTTCGTTGCTTCCCAGCTTCAATAAGTCTTTTAGTTGAATAAAGGTTTGGATTAGTGGATAAAATTGCAATATTCATTCTTTGCTTGATTTTTTTGAAAGATTCTTTTTTGCTGGGTCAACAATGAATTTTCCCTTTAGAAACTTTCGTCCCAGAAGCACCGGTGTGCGCATTTTTTCTCTGGAACTAAGGGTTAAGTATATATCAAACTCTTGGTGAAACAAGTTGATTTTTGTTTTTATTAAATAACGTAATTGACTTTTTCCGTTAGAACTTCTAACGCGTTTTGTTGTGAACTCCTCAAAATATAGGGTATTATCCTTCAGACCTTTAAAGTCCTTCTCAAAAACCACCTTGAGTCTACCCTTATTAGTACGTACAGCTTTTTTGCAGTGCAGGGTAGAAGTGTATGCCCCTGTATCAACCTTGACTTTAATTCTTCTAATTCCTAATTCAGGAAAAGAAACAAAATCTGTTCGGCCAATGAGTAATTTTTTCACAGGGCAAATAAAAAACAAAAAACTTTAGATAGACAAGCTCTGATTAATTTTAATCAAAAAAAACTCGATCTAAGAAAGGCTTGTTAATATACCATCCCGTAACGAAATCCTCTATTTTCCCATTATTTATATAGTACAGGGCGGGGGTACTTGCTCCCTCTGGAAGGGAGTTTAGGATATCTCTATATGGCATAATAACTTCTCCAGCTGTTGATATTGGGGGGTATTCAAAATTAGGAACTGGTCGATTCATAAACTGTACTTTGTAATAAATTACCTTAACTCGATCCTTTTTAGTTCGCTTATCATCTCCGTTTCCAAGCATGCTCGCGTTAATTTTATCCACCACATTCTGGCATTCATGGCAGGTTGTAGAAACAAATACCAAAAGAGTTTTCCCTTTTTTAAGAGAGGGCGCTTTGTCGAGTATAACAGCTATTTTCTCTTTGGGCATTTTAACCTTATCATAAGTGTTTTGACGTTGATAATCTTGAAAATAGGGCGGAGCTAGCAGGGAATGAGTTCCTGCACCTAGGAATATACTGATTACGACTAGCCACCATTTTGCTTTTTTTAATTTGGGAGGAAACAAAAACACCAAAGGAATAATCCACATCCATAATAAGCTCAAATCTCTTGTATCTGTTAGGAAAGGGGTTCTAAATAAAACACTCGACAAAAATATATCCGCATAAAAACCTAGAATCAATAAAACCATTGACAGTATCAGCATCCATCGAGTTTTGTATCCCAAGATCAGCAATGTTCCTAAAGCTATTGAAAGGCTTGCCGATAAGCGAATAAAGAAGTCAGATCCCATCCAATTAAACAAGCCCTTGGCAATGAGCGTAAACTGAATTTCATTGAATAAATAGGATTGATAAACTCCCGTAGCAATTAGTAGTAGTCCTAATAAAATATACAAGAATCTATTCATGACTCAAAGAAACAAGTATTTCGGCAGCTTTAAAAGGAGAGATTTCACCATTTGCAACTTTTTTCTTCAACTTTTCAAGCTCCTTCTTGACTTCAGGTTTAGAAGAACTTTTCTCCCAAAGTTGAGTTTTAAAACTGTCTAACATCCAATTTAAATTTTGCTTTGTTCGATTGTCATCAAAACTTCCATTTGCTTTGGTGTGTCTTAAAAATTGCTGTGTGACATTATAAATTTCGTCAAGGTTAGTTTTGTCCAGACTTGAACAATAACCCAATTTAGGCACCCAGTTGTTTTCGTTTGGTGGAAACAGATGTAATGCTACTTTGTAATTAGCCAAGGCTTTTTTTGAGGCTTTTAAATTATCACCATCTGCTTTCGAAATGTAAAGTGCATCTGCCATTTCCATGATGCCTCTTTTTATGCCTTGTAAGTCGTCGCCTGCGCCTGATAACATCAATAGTAAGAAGAAATCTACCATTTCTTTCACTATCGTTTCACTCTGCCCAACACCAACGGTTTCTATTACAATAAAGTCATAACCTGCGGCTTCACATAATATGATGGCTTCTCGAGTAGCTCTGGCTACACCGCCTAAACTCTTACCAGCTGCGCTTGGCCGAATGAATACCTCATCCAGCTGAGAGAGTTCTTCCATTCGAGTTTTGTCACCGAGAATGCTACCCCCGCTTACATTTGAACTAGGGTCTATGGCCAACACAGCAAGCTTATGCTCATTTTTAAGAACCTCTTTACCAAAGGATTCAATAAAGGTACTTTTTCCCACTCCAGGAACTCCAGTTATTCCCATTCTAAAGCTATTAGAAGATTGAGACATACAGGCCTCAATAAGATCTTCCTTTCGCTCATAATCTTTAGGATTCTCACTTTCAATAAGTGTGATACCCTTTGATAAAGCTAATTTATCACCTGCTTGTATCCGATTTGCCCAATCCGAAATGGTCCATTCATTTTTATTATTGGACTTTATGCTGTCCAATTTTTTTTGAATGGCCCTTTTTCTTGATTGACTATCGCTCACTAAAAGTTATTTAGGCGTGAATCTTTTGGATATATAATTTGGTACTTGAAATTAAGAACCTTTGTCTCACTTGGCTGGATAGTAAGTCGCCAAGTAAGTTTACCTGTTTCCTCATCAAAACTTGCACCCGAACTTTCTAAGAGCTCAATATCCAAGTTCTTTTGATTCGCAACAGGGATCTGGTCTACCAGAACCAATTCAATAGCTGTAGACTTTCCATTTCGGATTCTTATTTCTTGGCCCTTGGTTGCTTTTCTCTTTCTTCCGATGATAGTTTTCTGAGTAAAGTCTTTCATTAGGCGTCTTTCAACCTTAATATTCTTATCTCGTCCGAGTGAAAGTTCTAAGGTGTCAAGGGTAGTGTTAGCATCAATGTAGGTTTTACCTACAAAGGTTCCTTGAAAGTAAATGCTTGCTTCACCGGGTATCAGTTCATACTTATCCCAATCTGTTACTTTAGCAACTAAGAAGGCATCATTCTCTTGTCGCGGAGCACAGTAATATTCATATTTCGCTGGCAATTTAAAGTTTCCAATTTCTACCATGTAAAGCTTACCATCACTTGGAATAGTGTAAGGGATAGAGATATCGAAATTTGTGTTAACTCGTGTTTCAACGAACTTATTATCTTCAATTTTATTTACAAGGGATTTGCGCTTTAGTCTTCTTCCATTACTTGAATAAGAAACGTTTCCAACGGTGGAATAAACGCCGTTTACAGTTCTTTGAGGCATTTTGTTTACATCTTGACGCGTAACATAACTAGAAGAATAGCTATCGAGTCCGTCCTTATACAATTGCACTTCTTGCACCTGTTGTGCTAACCCTACATTATTTATATCTCCCTGAAGCATTTGATTTCTATCATTTGAAGGAAGATAAACACGCTCAAGACTGTCTAAAGAATTCTTTGTATTGGTCCACATATAGGTATAGTTATTTTGACCTCCACCAGGAGCGGAAATTAAATTGTTTCTATAGTTAAGACCGTTGTATTGGTAGGAATTATACGCTTGTTGCTTTTTATATTCATAACTAGAATAATCTTGTAAAGAAACGTACCACTTTCCTAAGCCTGGGGGGTTATTACTTTTGTTAGGATCACCTGTTGAAAGTTTCAACTTCACATCTTTCCAATCTTCACCACATTGCTGATAAACTTGGGCTTTGTAGTTAAGTCCTACATCTGAATTCAAGTCTTTAGATCGGATATCATATACCGGGTACCAACCTGCATTGCTAACTACATATGAAAATCCTAGATCACCCTTCATTTGTTTTGGAGTGTATACCGTTATTTCAAGTGTGCCAGTCGATTTTTGAAGTGCGGAAGTTTGCGTTCTTAATTCATTTACAATATTGTTGTATTTATCTTTTAAAACATCATAATCCGCTTGTAATTTGGTTTTCCTCGACATTAGTTTCGTCAAAACGTCATCATAAAAATCTGATAAGTCCATCATGTCTTCAACGTTTAGATTGGCTGCATCTGATTTTACACTTTGGTTATGTAAAATCATATTATGATGATTTCGAATAACCCTTTGCTCTGCAAGGTTTTTCGTCATCTTACCTAAAAGGACTTTTGATTTTTCCCTTAAAGTAATTAACTCTTCAGTTCCTTTTAGTTCTTCATGATAATCAATTTCAAAATTAACGGAGATTATCTGCATCCCACCTATGGCTGTGGTTTGGATACTTTTTTCAAGAATGAAAGGACTCAGGTTTTCATAACTTATTCGATTATATCCCACCTTGGTGGTTACTTCTGAATTTCTTGTTATCTGTGCTCCATTGACAAAAACCGTTACTTCTTCAATTTCACTTTCGGCTGTTTTATTGTTGAATTGTCCCCAAGATAAAATCGGAACAATCAAACTTATGATAGTTAAATTTCTCATTTTCTTAAGGATTAAAAGTTGTAAATAATTTTTTCTTTCGGGAATTTGGCGGTGAATTGGTATTGTACCTTTTTAGTTTCACCAGGCCCGAGTATTAAAATCCACTGAAGTGCATTCTCATCTTCCAAAAGCTTAGCTCCTCCATCTTTCGTCAATTCTATTTCTAATTCCTTGTTGGTGCTTACAGGAATTCCTTCTGTTAAAACTAATGTTATAGTGGTGTTCTTGGTATTTCTAATGGATACCTGCATTCCCCGTGAGATCTTTTTGTTTCCACCGCTCGTTTTAATTTCAGACAGTTCATTTACACGTTCTCTTTCAACCACAATTCCGTTATCACGTCCAAGCGAAATCTCTAAGGTATCGGTTGTTACTGATGCATCTATATAGGAATTACCTACGTAAGTACCTTCATAATAAATGTTTGCTTGACCTGATAAAAGATATAAATCATCCCATCCTGTAATTTGAGCTAAAAGAAAGGCACTCTCATCAAGTCTTGGAATTGAAACATATTTGTAAGAGGCAGGAAGATTATGTTTTTTCACTTCCACTGCCAAGTCACGACCATCTGAAAGAATAGTATAGGGGAGGTCAATGATAAACTCTGTATTTACTCCAGCTTCTTTTACTATCGTTCTGGATTTTTCATCTTCAGCACGGCTATAACTAGACTTGTCTGCGTTTCCAGAATCGTAGGCCGCTGCAACTCCTTTTCCACGGCTGTTATCATATTCACTGTACCAAACCTTCCAAACTTTGAAATCAGGACGTGTACCACTAACGGTTGGATTTCCAGTAGACAATGTTAGTTTAACATTGTTCCAATCATAGCCCGTAGTTTGAAATATATTTCCCTTATATGTTAGATTTACTGGTCCGGTAATATTATCTGTTCTCACGTCATAGAAAGGTTCCCAACCAGCACTTCTTACCATGTAAGATAAAATGGCGTTAACCGTTTGTGGGAAGTCGCTTGCTATTTTAACGCTTACCTCACTCGTAGGTTGACCTAACTTGTTCTTCAATTTGTTGTATTCAAGAGCAAGAATGTTGATCTTATTTTGAAGGTCTTTCTTCTTGTCCTGGGCTTTTAACAATTCATATTCTAAATCTAAAAGCTCACTGGCATAATAATCTGAAAGGTCGTAAAGCGCATCAATATCAAAAAGGGCATTTTTTGAACCCACTGTTTTGTTGGTAAGGATCATTGATTTTTTAGTGCTAAGCAATTGGATTTCATTTAAAACCAATTCCATCTCTGATTGAAGCTTATCCCATTTCTTTTTCGTTTCTTCAACTTCCGGCCCTTCAACAGTTCTTTTAATAAAGTTTGTTTTTGAATTAACAGAGACTATGGTAAAGTTGTCTTGACTCTTTAATTGAATGCTATTTGCGTTCAAATATTGAGAGAGGTTTTCAAAAACGATTTCGTTGATACCTTTTTTTAACTGGATTTTGGCTTCTCGATTAATTTGAGCTCCGTTTAAAAAAACGGTTACTTCTTTTATTTCGGATCCCACCATAATTTGGCTGTAGGATGCAAAAAATAAGAAACTCAGCCCCAGACTAAGAAAATATTTTTTCATTGGAATAAGTTGGTTAAAAACAAAAGTACAAGTTAATTAAGCTTTGGTTCAATAAAAGGATTCATCTTTTTAACGAATTCCATAGTTTTGCACAAAAAATCATGAGCAAACCCTTAATTCTTATTACGAACGATGATGGTATTACAGCCAAAGGAATAAAGAGCTTGACAAAGGCAATGGAAGGCTTGGGTGAGCTAATTATTGTTGCTCCGGATTCTCCTCAAAGTGGTAAAGGCCATGCAATTACTATTTCTGATCCACTAAGAATAAGGGAGGAGAATGTTTATGGCGTAAAAGCATACTCATGCTCCGGAACACCGGTTGACTGTGTTAAAATAGCCATTTACCACCTTTTAAAAAGGAAGCCGGACCTATTGGTCTCCGGAATAAACCACGGCTCCAATGCAAGTACTAATGTTATATATAGTGGAACTATGTCTGCGGCCGTAGAGGGAGCCATTGAGAATATACCTTCTGTGGGGTTTAGCCTTTTAGATTATGATGCGGATGCCGATTTTGATGCCTCCATTCATTATGCACGAGAGATTTCTAAGCAGCTTTTAGCGATGAAAAACCCCGATCATGTCTGCCTTAACGTTAATATTCCAAAAGGGAAATTGAATGATTTAAAAGGCCTGAAAGTCTGTAGACAAGGGAAGGCTAGCTGGGAGGACACATTTGATGTTAGAAAAGATCAGTTCGGAAGGGATTACTTTTGGCTCACTGGTGAATTTAAGGATCAGGAGCAAGCAGAGGATACGGATATGTATGCTTTAGCGAATGGATATGTGAGTGTGGTTCCCACTCAATTTGATTTAACCGCTTATGATGAGCTAAAAACATATAAAGAAATTGAAAAAATATAATAACAGAGGGTTAGGGATTTTACTAGGCTTATTGGCCGGCCCATTGGTTGGATTTGGATTGGTTTGTTTAGGATACATCATTTTCACTAAATATACGCCAGGTAACTTACTTTGGTTTATGAGTCAATCAAATGATTACCTAAGTAGTATAATTAGTCTGTGTCTTTTAGGCACTTTACTTTTCTTTTACATTTTTCTAAATAAGGAGAAGTGGTATACAGTGCAAGGTATTATTTTGGGAACTTTTATTTATTTCCCTTTGATTATTTATTTGAAATTTTTGTCGTAAAAAAAGCCCCAAACGGGGCTTTTAAATTTATAATTAATTCCATTCTTACTGGACAACTAATTTCTCTCTTCCAAGTTTTTCGCCTTGCTGAACAACAACTTGATAAACTCCTTTAGATAGATTTTCAGTATTTATTTGTGCGAATCTGAAACCATTTGTAGCTTCATCGCTCGCTTGAAACACTAACTTTCCATTTAGATCATAAACTGTAATTAAAGTTTCGTTTACGCCATCCGCTTCAAAATTTACTCTGGTGTAATTCAGTGCTGGATTTGGTGATAATTGAAGCCCTACTTGACTCTCATTGTCTTCCAATCCAACTGTTCCTTCAGCGGCTATCGTTGCATTCCACACTTCTTTGCTTGATACTGATTTTTGCAACCAAACCACAACTTCAAAATCGTTGTTCCAAAAATCAGTAGATCCTTGAGCAGGTGTACTAGTCACGTTATAGGTAAAAGTTTCGCTGTGTGTTGTAAATTGACCTGAATCGAGTACCCCAAAATAAGTTCCTCCTGCATTAGGAAGCATAACTCTCTGAACATGCTCAAAGCTCGACTCTCCGTTTGTTCCACCCGAATAATTGTATTGCTTTTGCGTAATAGCGATATAAAGTCTCGTACCCGCTCCCATATCAACAAGTGGAGTGAACTCTACATTTACAGTAATATCATTTCCTGATAGCGTATAGGCAGCATCAATTTCAGCCCAGCCATCCGTTTGTTTGGCGTTGTCAATTTCAGTTTGCGTTCCGTTTATAGAGTTGGCATCAATGAACCAATCTGGAATTCCACTTACTCCGTAAAATCCTTTTCTAGCATCCGCATCATCATTATAAGAAGGATCAGTTCCAGGGCTTGGCCAGTCCATTTGGTATTTTACCACGGCTATTTGAGCTCCAAAATCAATGTTCGGGGCATTGTTATTTAAAATTGGACTATAATTCGCATTGAATGATGCACACGGAGGACATGTGTTTGAAGTAAATCCCTCAACTAAAGGAAGTCTTGTGGTTTGAGCTAATGAAGCAAAACCTGTTCCTAGCGCAAGTAATGCTAAACGGTAGTTGTTTTTCATTTTATAAAATTTTTCTAATTGTGAAATTACGAAGAAATATGTTAAAGTTCATTTGATTTTTTAAACTAAATTGTATTTCTAATGAACAGAAAAGCAAGATTTTAAATTAACTTTGCCGGCCTTCAATGGAAAAAAAGAAATATTTCTGGACGGTTTTGTTTGCTGTCGTTTGTTCCTCATTTTTAATTCTGTTTTGGATACTCTCTTTCGTCCCCGAGACAGAGGCAAAAGCATATTATAAAGGATTAAACTGTCCTGATAATGCTTTAGATGACAGTTTGTCTGTAAAATATTTAGATAAATGTTTTAAGAATGATTTTAAAAACTTTTCGAGTAGGAAATATTTAGAATTGACTCCGTTTTGTTCGCCAATCAAAGTGACAAAAGATCTTAAATATTTAGCAAAACTGTTTGGAAATAATGAGGATGCGGAAGACTTCTTATATCACGTATTATGTGATTCCAATCGAAACATTAATATTGAATGGGTGAGGGGCCTAAAATATCAGAAAATGATGGATCTTTTAGAGTCTGCAGAACTTTATAGATATCACCGAAAATTAAATCCAGAGCACAAGTACTTTTTTCGAGGAGTTCATCGTTTTTGGATGAATAAAATTTCAACTCACCTAGAATATGAATTACTGAATCAAAGAACATTAAAATTCAACCCTGAATTTAGAATTTTGGTTAGCAAATGCGCCCAGAATAATTATCACATAGCTATAAAGTATACCTATCCAGAAAAAGTTTCTTTTTATCTAGCAGAAGGACGCTATGCTTACATATGGAATCGCTATTGGCACAACAGCAGATGGTATGAAAAACTTGCCGGCCTAATATGGGTAATAGCCACGTTCATTGGCTATTATATGGTGACGATTTGGATTTATAAAAGAATTCGTCGTACATTTGCGCGCCGATGAAAGGAATTTTAGCAGCCCCGTTTTTAGCTCTTGGACTTACAGTCCCCGCGGATACTGTGTTATACGGTGAGTATAATGAGGATTTGGTTGCTTTTGAAACGATCACAATGAATAAGACGGACCTACATGTAGTTAGTCTTAATCTAAAAGATAGTCGCGTTAAGGTAAAATATTTTCCAACCATCAAGGAAGATCAATCAATTGAACAGCAATTTGAAGAATGGGGTAAAGGAAAGAATGTAATTCTTTATACCTCTGCTGCATACATGTCTGGTCTTGGAGCCTCAAATGCTGGAACGGTTGGATTTACAGTAGATGAAGGGGATATTATTAACGACAAGTTTACTGAGCATAAGATGGATGCAATGGTGCTTGTTGATCAATACGGACATGTTCAGGTTCAGGATATGTCTCAAAAATATATCGAATTTAATAGCATTGATGGTGAAGCAAAATTTGATATGAGTAATGCTATGCATATCGAACGCTTCAGAGATTTTGCCATCGAAAATAAGTTCACGGTATTTCAAACTCATCTTCTTGCAAAGGATGGCGAGCTTATGGTTTATGAAAAAGAGAAACCAAAGATTTGTGAAAGAAGATTTCATGCATTAGCGACGGATAGTACGGGTCAAGAGTTTAATTACATCATTCATGTGCCGACTGAAAGCAGCATGTTTGTATCGGCAGGTAAAGTAAAAGAATACCTTGACCAACGTGGATTTGTACTTAATAGTCTTATCAACCTTGATACAGGAGCTCAAGATGTAATTTCTTTCTATGACGCTAAGGGATCAAAAAATGAGGAACTTGTTGGGAGGTTAGATATTACCCAAACGAGTAACCTTATGGTTTACTATTATGAGTAATTAAGCACCTTTCGGTTAATAACTCCTTCTCTACAATTAATATTAATTCAAGGTAAATTCATCTTTAAAACTTACCTTTGCGCAAAGTTTTAAAGTGAAGGAAGTACAAAGTATTTTAATCTTAGATTTCGGTTCCCAGTATACGCAGTTGATTGCACGAAGAGTTAGGGAACTTAATGTTTATTGTGAAATTCATCCTTACAATAAAATTCCCGAATTAACGGATAATATCAAAGGTGTTATTCTTTCAGGAAGTCCATTTTCAGTAAGGGCTGAGGATGCCCCAAATCCTGATTTATCAGAAATTAGAAACAAGTATCCTTTGCTGGGTGTTTGTTACGGAGCTCAGTTTTTAGCACATTCAAATGGGGGGAATATTGAGCCTTCATTGCACCGTGAGTACGGTAGAGCTAAACTTACTTCCATCAATTCAGAAAACGATTTATTTAAAGGAGTTTCAGCGCCTTCACAAGTTTGGATGAGTCATGGCGATACCGTTGTTGATTTACCGGCGAACTTTAATTTAATTGCCAGCACAAGTGATGTAGAGGTTGCCGCCTATCAAATTGATGGTGAAAAAACATACGGAATTCAATTTCATCCAGAAGTTTATCACAGTACGGATGGTAAGACGCTTTTAGAAAATTTTGTTGTAGGAATTTGTTCGTGTGAACAAAACTGGACACCAGACTCTTTTGTAGATGAATCAGTCAATGCCTTGAAAAAAGAGCTCGGCGATGACAAGGTAATACTTGGACTTTCTGGTGGAGTTGACAGTTCCGTTGCGGCATTTTTATTGCACAAAGCCATTGGTAAGAATCTCCATTGTATTTTCGTTGATAACGGTCTTCTCAGAAAGAACGAATTTGAAGACGTATTGGAGAGTTATAAGAATCTTGGCCTTAATGTTAAAGGTGTAGATGCAAAAGAACAATTTTATTCAGCTTTAAAAGATGTAACTGATCCAGAGGCTAAAAGAAAAGCCATTGGAAAAGTGTTTATTGATGTTTTTGATGAGGAGTCATCAAAAGTAGAAGACGCCAAATGGTTGGCTCAAGGAACTATTTATCCTGATATTATTGAATCGGTTTCTGTTAAAGGTCCATCGGCAACGATAAAGTCTCATCATAATGTTGGAGGACTTCCTGACTACATGAAACTGAAGGTTGTAGAACCTTTGAAAACTCTTTTTAAAGATGAAGTAAGGAGAGTTGGTAAATCTATCGATTTACCTGAGAACATTTTGAATAGACACCCATTTCCTGGTCCTGGCCTAGGTATTCGTATACTTGGAGAAGTTACCGCAGAAAAGGTACGCGTTTTGCAAGAGGTTGATTATATCTTTATTGAAGGCTTGAAAGAAAGTGGATTATATAATGATGTTTGGCAGGCAGGTGCGATCTTGCTTCCCGTGCAAAGTGTAGGTGTAATGGGTGACGAAAGAACCTATGAAAATGCGGTAGCTTTGCGCGCCGTAACGAGCACGGATGGTATGACAGCAGATTGGTGTCACCTTCCATACGAGTTCCTAGCAGATACTTCAAACAAGATAATTAACAGGGTAAAAGGTATTAATAGAGTTACTTATGACATTAGCTCGAAACCACCAGCAACAATAGAATGGGAATAAATGAGAAGTAGCTTAATCATCATATTAATTTTGTTAACAAACCTGGCGTTTGCTCAGCCCGGAAAAGTTCCTGTAAAGGAAATTGAAGGCAAGAGTTACCATGTTCATACTGTTGAGCAGGGGCAAACACTTTGGAAAATTAAGAAGATGTATAATGTGCCTCTTAATGATATCATGGAAGCCAATGAAGGCTTGAGCTCTGATATTAAAGAAGGTCAAGAGATACTAATACCAGCTAAAGTTGATCGTGTTCCTGAAACAGTTTCCACTACTAATAAGCCTGTATATCATGTAGTTGAAAAAGGAGAAACCGTCTTCGGATTAACCAGAAAGTATAAGATAACAGAAAAGAAGTTTCTTGAATGGAACCCAGATGCCAAGAAAGGATTAAAAGTCGGGGATAAAGTTATTGTTGGGTATGAAAAGATTAATGAGACAACAGAATTAGTGAATACAGAACCGAAGGATAGCTCGAGTAATCAAGCTTTGGTTTCGGTTCACCAAAATATTGGAGACAGTATTGTAGAGCATAAAGTTCAGTCAGGCGAAACACTTTATACCTTATCAAAAAGATATATGGTAAGCCAAAGCCAAATAAAAGAAATGAATGATGGTTTACCCAATGGTTTGAGGACAGGAGATATCATCAAAATCAGAATTAAAAAAGAAAAGACTGATGTTATCGTAAAGGATCCTGGTACCATTACAACTGATCAAAACAATATAGCGGTAGTCTTCAAGGATAAATACACTGTTGCCTTATTCGCACCACTTACTCTTTGGAAAAATGCACAGTTAGAAGCAAAAAGATCGGCCCAAGATGAGAGAAAAATTTACGGCTTAACAAAGTTGAGTGTTGACTTTTACAACGGTGTTCAATTAGCACTTGATTCTCTTGAAAAAGCTGGAATTTCAGTTAACTTAAAAGTTTTTGATACGGGAAAAGATAGCGCAACGGTGGCAAAGGTTATAGCCGCAAATAAACTTGAAAATGTAGATTTGATACTAGGTCCATTTTTTAAGACAAATGTTGTTCTTATTGCTGATTACGCGAAAGAGAATAAAATACCTATGATAATTCCAGTTCAACAAAGCAACAAAGTTTTATTTAATAATCCCTATGTGTCAAAGTCGGTAGCGAGTAATACCACTAAGATGAAGCGTATGGCTGATTACATAGCAAAGACCTATCCTACGGCAAATATCATTCTTGTTAGCGGGAAGAGTGAAGGTGATAAATATTTGGCAAAAGTTTTCAAAGATCAGATTAACTCAGAAGAAGATAGGGATAGCTTAACGATTGTAGAGGCTCAGATTGGTAATTATAGTACTACAGAAATCAAAGGTAAAATCACCAAATACCGCAAGAATATTATTGTTGTAACATCCAGATCTGAAGGGTACGTTACAAACGTTGTGAACAAGCTTATTGTAGTAAAGAATAGTTGGGATAAGTACCAGGCGGAATTGGTGCTATTTGGTCTAGAGGAGTGGGAGAGATTCTCTGCAATTGATCCTGAATTCAAGCAAAAATTGGATTATCACTATGTAGCAACTCAGTATGTGGATTATGACTCATCATCGATTAAAAACATTTATAAAGCATTTAGATCTAAAATTGGATATGACCCTGATGAAATGGGAATAAATGGCTTTGATATAGCATTCGCTTATGTTGCCGCCCTTAACCATTTTGGTTCAGCATTGGCCTATAACATGGAGAATGTTCAATATAACGGTCTTATTAATCACTTTGCTCTTAAGCAGGTAGAGCAGAACAGTGGGTTCGAGAATAATAATGCCTTTATCTTAAGGTATATTGATTATAAAGCAGAATTTGTAGAATGAGAGAGGAAATAGCAAAACGCTTTCAAGAAATTCAATCACACATTTGTAATAACTTAGAGAAACTGGATGGAATAGCTAAGTTTGAGTCTGATCATTGGGAGCGTCCCGGTGGAGGTGGTGGACACACTCGTGTGATACAAGGTGGAAAACTATTAGATAAAGGAGGGGTAAACTTCTCTGCAGTTCATGGTGTTTTGGACGATAGAATGGCAGCGCACCTCAATATGAAACTAAAGGATTTCTTTGCTACTGGAGTTTCAATTGTTCTTCACCCTAACAATCCTCATGTTCCGATCATTCATATGAATATCCGTTATTTTGAAGGAGCAGATGGCAACTATTGGTTTGGTGGAGGAATTGATCTTACTCCACATTATGTAATTGAGTCTCAAGCTCAAGAGTTTCACAAAGGCCTTAAGGCTGTCTGCGATAAATATGATAGCACTTATTATCCAAAATTTAAGAAATGGGCGGATGAATATTTCTACATAAAGCACAGGGCTGAGACCAGAGGAGTAGGAGGTATATTTTTTGATCACTTAAAAGCAGATGAAAACCATTCTAAAGAAGATTTATTTTCATTCGTACAAGATGTTGGAATGGCCTTTTACCCCTTGTATGAGCAACAAGCTGTTTTAGGAATGAATAAGACTTTCTCTGATGAAGAGAGAGAATGGCAATTGATTCGCAGAGGACGTTACGTAGAATTTAACCTGGTATATGATCGCGGAACAAAGTTTGGTTTGGAAACCAATGGCCGAACAGAATCAATATTAATGAGTTTACCAACAGATGCACGTTGGATGTACGATTACCAAGTAGAGGAAGGTAGTAGGGAAGAAGAAACAATAAAGTTGCTTAAGAAAGTTCCTGCCTGGATTTCTTAATCAGTAATTTGAAGCCATCCACTAATTTGTCTGTTATTGTCTGGTAATTCAATAACGTAAAAATAGGTACCTGTTGGAACCTTGCTACCTGTGGCATAGTTACCATCCCAGCTGACATCAAGATTGTTATAATCTTCAAAGCTTATAACCTCATCTCCCCACCGATTAAAAATTCTTACTGTATTTGAACCAAAGGAATCTATACCGCGAATTACCCAGGTATCGTTCAAGCCATCGCCATTAGGACTAAAGGCATTGCTAGTTTCGAAATCAATCGGACTTGCACCAATCGAATAAACCGGCTGCTGAAAACCTTGATTTAAATCATAGGAGCTACTTGATGCTGCGCTTACTACTGCCTCACCGGCTGAGTACGAAATTACCCCAAAACTCATATTTCCAGATCCGGCAATGCTACCAATAACCTGTCTTGAAACAGTGTTTTGTCCTGTTGCAGTTATCAATATTATTAAAAGGAAAAATGTACTGGTAAATTTCATATTAATATGCGTAAAGTAAAGACCCACTGAATGAACTCTCAAAATTATCCCATTGACAAGCATTATTCGAAAAAGCAACAACCCATATAGGACCTGGATAATTCGTTGAATTGACAGTCACATTTATTGGCGCAGTATAATTCCCATTACTATCAATAACGCCTGTATGCCTTGTAATAGTCCCACCGCCGTGTCTTATGTCAATTTGTATAATTGAACCAGGAACACCACTAATTATACTCACATTTGCATTTAATTGATACACTCCAGCAACGGGAGCTGTAAAATATCCATTAGTAAAATTATACCCATTTCCATCATTAAAAAAGCCAGAGCCTCCATTGGAAAAAACAATATCCGTTGAACTATTTGCAGCTATGTTTCCTCCTGGAACAGCATCACCACCGGAAAAAAATGCTATCTGATTAGGTTTCCAGGAAGCATTGCCGCTAGCATCAGAGGTCAATACATTCCCTGCAGCTTGTGTTCCATCTTCAAGTCTGAAGCTGTTGGTTCCACCAGAAATATGCAAACTTGCTGTAGGTGCAACTGTTCCAATACCGATTCGATTATCACCAGTGATACGCATTGCCTCTGTAATATTTGAAGCTTCCCTTGTCATAAATGCTAGGTCACTCGATAAACTTCCTGCGGTATGATTTTGATTAACAGCCACAATTCTAGCAGAGTTATAATTGCCGTTGTTGGATGCCCTCGCAGAGAATGATATGGAGCTATAGTTACTGTTAGTTAAATCATCATTGTGAAGGGCAAAAGTGGTTGACGGAGAACCATTGAAAGAGTAGATGTTCGTTACGTTACTTGAACCATAAAGCTCTAATTTAGTGCGTGGTAAAGTAGTTCCAATACCCACAGAATCCGTTACATTGTATATAACGTCCGTACCAGTTGTCCAGTCGCTATCACCAATCGGCATTGTCCAAACAGCATTACCCGTTCCATCATCAGTTAATACATTACCAGCCGTACCTGCTCCAGACGAAACGGTTAAGGTATTTGTTAACGTCCTATTATATACCTCCACATTTCCACTAGATTGAATTCTCATTCGCTCTGTACTACCTGTGTAGAAATGCATATTCCCGGCATTACCATCATTCCCGGTAATTTTAATTTGATTATTTGTAAGGTGTAATCCCGTTCCCTGACCAGTTGTACGGATATCACCACTCGTTAATAGAGCATAATTACCAGCACCTGTTGCTGCTGGTATTATATTCACCAGACCTGTATTCGAGACTTGTAGACCCTCACTATCGCCATCGTTAGAGATGAAGTTTCCCCCTGTTTGAAAATTCCCTGACATGGGTACCGTACCATTGGCGAAAAAATCGCCTGCAGATATATTTTGCCAACTGACATTGCCGGCTCCATCGGTAGTAAGAATGTCACCGTTCAATCCATCATTAGTTGGAAAAGTAAAAGCACTTCCCACACTCAAAGAACCATTAATGATTAGGGAGTCTGAAGTCATATTCCCATAAATTAAGGATGTAGTTCCATTATGTGTTCCAATATATAATTTGTTATTTCCGGAGTCATTTGTTCCCGCATTGGCACCTATTTTTATGTTATTGTTCCCGGATCCCGTTCCTAACATAGCACCAGCTCTATATCCAATCATAATATTCTGATACCCTCCTGTCCAATTTGCACCGGCATCATATCCTATTGCAATATTATCGTTTGAACCGACACCCGCACTTGCTAATGCAAAGTAACCTAAAGCGACATTACCGCTCCCATCAGTAATCGTTGAAAGAGACCCCCTTCCTAAGGCAACATTTTCTGCTCCAGTTGTAAGTTGATTTAAGGAAAGTGCTCCCAATCCAGTATTAAAGAATCCAGAACTTATATTATCTAATGCTCCTCCACCGAAACCGAAATTTTGGCTACCTGTCGTTTGACCAGTACCACCGGGATTTGGTCCAATAAAAAGACTTCCATTGTTTTTATGCAGATTGATTCTATTGTTCGAATCAAGCGTATAGTATGGAGAATCGTTATAACCTATTTCCACCTCATTACCTGTAATTGCATGAACATATGTACCAGTTCCTAAATCTTTTATAATATCAAGTGTATCTGTATTGTTGGTTGGCGATTGCCAACTAGCATTACCTTGGGCATCAGAAGTTAGTACGTAACCGGCTTGTTGGTTTCCATCCTCATATTGAAAGCTGCCGATTACATCTAAATAAGCATCTGGTGCTCCATTATTAATACCCACAAAGCCAAGTCCATTTATCACAGCGCGAGTTAATCCGTCTGAAATAAAATGGATGGGGGAGGTGTTATCCGTTCCTATATTGAACTGTGAGTTAGCGTGAATGTTAGAGTTAAAACCAGTACTATTGAAGTACAGCTCAGTGCCATTGAAGCTTTCTATTTGAAGTTTACCTAGAGTTGGTGTTGTTGTTCCGATTCCAATATTCCCGCTGTTAAAATTATAGATATCTGTTCCGCTATAATTCCAAGCAGTATCGGAACCTGCAGCCGAAAGTGACGATAAATCCACAATTTGGGTTCCTCCCGCGTCCGAAATTTCTAAATTATCACCGTTCAACACTGCACCTGTTATAAGCTCATTATTGGGGTCCGCATCAGCATCATCCACATTATCTTGAGCTACCGTTTCTGCATGTAAGGCGTAAGGTACTGACATGAACTGCATGGTTCCTACTAATTCATAACCAGAACCAGCATCCAACTCAACTTTTAAGTAATGTGTGTTCAATGACCAATCGATATTAGCAAATGAGGTATGATTTCCAAGACCAGTGCTTGTTCCAACACCAATAACTAAATCAAAAAGACCGTAATCATTAGTAGTCACCGAATGTTCTTCTTCCCATTCCAAAGTGCCTGTAGGAGAATTCGATAAAATACCCAACCTTATAGTGGCATTTTGATTGGCTAATGGATTCCCTGAAGCATCATGTGCTACCGCCTGATAATTAATCCCTTGTGGAATTTGGGCCATAGAAATATACGAAATAGCAAGGAAAAGAAAGAATAGTAGTTTTTTCATAATCATGTAATTACACGCTCAAAAATAAGACTTACGCATCAACCTAGGCAATGGAAGTTTTTAATATTTATAAACGTAACTTTTAGTGTGCTTAATTGTTAAACAAATAGGACGAATAAATGAATATAGAATGAAATACAAAATATTAAGCGGTGAGTCTTGTAAGGAAGAGCTTTCAAATATGCCTAGGGTAAAGCCAGATGTTCATTTGTGTTTAACGTGCGATAAAAATGTTCATGATTTAACTCACAAATCTCTTAATGATATTGCTATGCATTTTTTTGGGAAAGGTAACTGTGTAGTTTTGCAAGAACAGCAAAAAGAATTTTTTCAAAAGATGAAGCTAGCTGGGTTGATAACTGCATTCGGACTAAGCTTAAGTTTTGTTTCAAATTCTCAGTCTCTGGGATTGGATCCATATGACTTTGATAAAATATTTATAAGTCAAGATAGTTGTAGGGTTTATGGTAAAATAAAAACTAAAACTCGACGAAAAATACATTCTAAACCAAGTGAAGGTGAGATTGTATGGATTAGAATTGACTCTACTATTTATGAAACCAAAACAGATGAAAGCGGTTTTTATGAATTGATAATTCCCCTCAAAAGCCAAATATCAGAGTCAAGTCACGATGAAATAAAAATTAACGCTGACACTGATAATAAAGAAAGTCACATTCCTAACATATCCTCCAATCGAATAATGTTCAGAACAATTGGATGTCCGGCCTTTTGAAATGGATAAATAAAGGCTTTCTGCTTAACTGCCACAATACAAGCATCCTTCATCATCAAAATCATCCACCGCTGGCTCTGCTTCAATTTCTGGTTTAAGCTGTAGTTTTAATTCGTAAATCGCTTGTTGCGTTTCTCCGTCTTTAAATAGGTCTCCGGTTAGTTGACCTTTTAATTCTTCAATTTGGGCTAATACTTGTTCTTCAGTCATAGGGTAAAATTCAAATTTTCAAACGCATAAAACAAGATGATAGCACAATTAAGTTTTGCATATGTGCCTTGTTGAAAACTGAAAATGTATTTTTGTGTCGTGAAAACTACGGAAGAAAAAATTGAGCATTTAATTCCATTTGCAACGGATGAAAGGTTGGTCCGTTTTAATGAAATTATTGCGAATAGAATGCGTCATTTAACGGTGGTTGTAGAAGATGTTTATCAAGCACATAATACCAGTGCCGTTTTAAGGTCGTGTGATTGTTTTGGTGTACAAGATGTTCATATTATTGAAAATAAAAATGAGTTTTCTGTTAATCCAGATATTGCCCTGGGGTCGAGCAAATGGTTGAATGTTCATCGTTATAATGAAAAGGATAATAATACTCTTAGCTGTTTGAGAAGCTTAAAAGAAAAGGGATATCAAATTGCTGCTACAACACCTCATACAGATGATGTAATGTTATCCGAATTGGATTTATCTCGTCCTACGGCCTTGGTTTTTGGAACGGAAAAAGAGGGGATATCAGATTTGGTCAGACAAGAGGCCGACTCGTTTGTAAGAATTCCCATGTATGGTTTTACAGAAAGTTATAATATTTCCGTTTCGGCAGCGCTATGCCTTTATGAATGCACCGAGCGAATTAGAAAAGAAGGGCTGAATTGGGTACTTTCAGCAAATGAAAAAAATGAAATTTTACTCACTTGGCTGATGAACTCAATTAAAAGTTCGGCAAATATTCTTGAAAAATTCGAAAAATCTTAAGCGTATATTGCCCAATCCAAATAAATAGACGATATTTGCGCCCCTAAATTATTAATTAACTGGGTTTCGGACCCTTAAACTATTAATCACAATGGCAACTAAATTAAGATTGCAAAGACACGGTAAAAAAGGAAAACCATTTTACCATTTGGTGGCAGCTGATTCTCGTGCGAAAAGAGACGGTAAGTTCATCGAAAAAGTAGGTATCTACAATCCAAACACAAATCCAGCAACTATTGACATCAATTTTGATTCTGCTGTTGATTGGGTAATGAAAGGAGCACAACCAACAGATACGGTTAGAGCTATTCTTTCTTACAAAGGAGTAATGCACAAAGTACACTTAAACAAGGGTGTATTGAAAGGCGCTTTTGATCAAAAAGAAGCGGATAAGCGTTTTGCTGCTTGGATGAAAGAAAAAGAAGCAAAAATCGAAGGTAAGATGGATCAATTAGCAAAAGATGCTGATAAAGCAAATGCTGACCGTCTTGCTGCTGAGAAAAAAGTAAGCGACGAAAGAGCTGCTGCAATTGCTGAAGCAAATGCACCTGAGCCTGTAGTTGAAGAAGCACCAGCTGAAGAGGCTGCTGTTGAAGCAACTGAAGAGGCACCGGCTGCTGAGGCTGTAGAAGAAGCGCCAGCTGCGGAGGTTGCTACAGAGGAGGCTCCGGCTGCTGAGGCTGCACCTGCCGAAGAAGCGAAGGAAGAAGCTCCTGCTGAAGAAAGTAAAGAGGAAGAATAAAATATCCAACATACTTAAAAGAGAATCCTTTACCAATGGTAAGGGATTTTTTTTGCTCTAATCTCATCGATTTATTTTCGGTCTAATTCTTGCAACTTTTCATGAACCAAACTATCTCATGAGAAGTACTTTACTTGTTCTTGTAATTGCTATATGCACCCTTGGCACCAGAGCTCAAGGAGAGCAGGGAGAAACATACCTTAGTTTTGAATTTCAAAGAGGAAATTATTCAGGGCTTCCTTATGCTCAAGGTATGCTTTATTTAGACTATTACTTATTTGACAAATGGAAATTATCATGGGGAATTGGTACAGGTTTAAGGGAGAACATGCGTTATCAGCATATTCATATTCCATTGGGGCCTGTGTTGGCTTATCGTTTAGCCCGAGATGGAGATTTATCTGAATCTGGTATAGGGGGAGCGCTATTAGCACTTGGTTTACTAACGATTTTACCGGAAAAAATTCAACGCGATTTCGTAATAAAGAATGATTTAGTAATTGAACCTTTTTTAAGGGTTTTTGGTGGGCATATTGCAAGTCCAGGTCCGGGTGCAGCCACAAGAGCTTATTGGAATCCAGGTTTTGGATGGAACCTCTATAAAACCATTGGTCAATCAAGACATAAATTTGGGATAAATACTGAGTACCAGGCATTGATGGGAGGAAGTGGTTTGTTCTTTGGTGCCAACCTAAATTTTAGAATAAAATAATTATGAGAATTTTCATTTCATTGTTTATCGGTTTAATTTTAACTTTTTACTCAAACGCTCAAGGTGATTCGGGAGACTTAGACCTAGAAATCTCTTTTCAGTCAGGTCATTTGGGTAATTCTACTTATGGTCAAGGTGATGTTTACCTGCATTGTTATGCTTGGGATAATGTACCAATTTCGTGGGGCATAGGTTTAGGATTTCGAGATGGAATGCGCTACCAACATTTCCATACAACCTTGGGTCCTGTACTCGGAGTTCTGGGATTTGCTGCCGGAATCTCTCCGACGGAAAATGCAGTTTATCCTGGATATGATCAATGGGGTAATCCAGAGTATGAAGGAGAATACGATGAATATGGAAACTATGTTGGTGTCAGCTATGAGGAAGAAAGAGGTTCTTTTTTTGGAGGAATTGTACTTGGAATACTGGGGTTAATTATGCCTGAAAAAATAGGAGTCGACTTAAAGCTCAATGATAAGCTCATTTTTCAACCCTATGCGAGAGCCCTGGGAATGCATGTAGCAAAAAAAGGTAGGGGAGAACAGGTTAGAATCCGTTACAATGGTGGATTAGGTATTAAAGCATTAGTACGCTTTCCTAATTCCAACACCAAATTTGGACTCAGTTCTGAGTATCAAGTGGTAAATAACTTGGGCCATGGTTTGTTTTATGGAGGCCACTTATCTTTCCCACTAAGTTATTGATAGCGAGATAGAATATCTCTCAAAACATTCTTTTCATTATCCCAGCAAAGTTCTGCCTTTATTTCAGCACAATTTGTTTTGAAGCGCTTATATAATTCAATATTTTCTCTCATTTCAAATGCCATTTTAGCAATGCTTTCAGGATCTGTATTATCGATACTTAATCCGACCTGATAAGCTTCTACTATTTTAGAGACCTCTGGTAGTTTAGATGCAATTATTGGCGTATGGCAATGAATAAAATCAAAAAGTTTGTTAGGCAGGGAATGTTTATAGTTATAGTTGGTGGGCTTGTCTAAACTTAAGCCAACATCCGCATTATAAGTATATTGTAAAAGGTCTGAATAGGGTAGGCGGTCAATAAAAATCACCCTATTGTCTAACATTTCTTCTTTAACGAGTTGTTTTAACGCAGGGATGGCGGTTCCACTACCAATGATATACAAAACAAACTCGGAATCAAGCAAATTCATGGCTCTTACGGCTTCCTCACCACCACGGTCAATATTAATACCCGAGCCTTGAATTAGTAAGGTGAATTTATCATCATCCATGCCCAATTGCTTACGAGTTTTAAATTCTTTTGGAATTTGATTTGTATCCGTAACATTCCTTATAACATGCAGCTTTTTGTTGTACTCCTTTCCGTAACGATTTGCTATACTATCATTAACTGTAATTATGTCATTTTTTAACCTAGGAAAACAACGATTTTCAATACGTTTCCAGATCCTCTGAATTTTTGGTCGACTCTCTAATTCAGGCATTGCAGTGAAATACTCATGACTGTCATAAATTAGGGGTCGTTTTCGGATTGAATTTGCCAATTGTACTCCCAGTAAAGTGTCTAGATCATTCACAAATAGAATATCTTTTCGTTTGAATAAGACATAAAAAAACATCCTAAGATTCAGAAATGCATAGAAAAACGGACCCTTTTCAGCTAATAATTTGAATCGCTTGCATTTATAAGACCTTTCAATTTGGGGGGAATTCTTCAATTTTCTCCCAACTAAAATGACTTCAAAACCCATTTCATGCATTAATTGACAAGACCGCTTCACACGATTATCGGTGGCCAAATCAGTGCTAACCGTTACTATTATTCGTTTGGTCATTAAGCTTCAAATGATTTCAAGTGGAGCTTCTCACCATCAAACTCCGCATAATTAGATGCCGTCATCCATTCCCCTAAATTATAGTAGCGAGAACCTTTTCCTAAATCTATATCTAATTTTAAGTGCCGGTGACCAAAAATAAAATAATCGAAATGCTCTTTTTCTAGCACCTGTTTAGCGTATATGGCCAGCCATTCATTTTCATCTCCTTTGTATTGATCACTTTTTTTTGTTGTATTCCGGCTAGTGTTTGATGATTTCTGAGCTAGCCAAATACCAAAGTTTGGATGGAGGCGTGCAAACAACCATTGACAAATTCGATTTCGGAAAACCTTCTTTAAAAATTTATACCCTCGGTCACCGGGTCCTAAGCCATCTCCATGCCCGACATACATTTTGACACCATTCTCTTCTATTTGAATAGGTCCTTTGTGTATTTGACAAGCAATTGCCTTTGGTAAATAGTCAAACATCCACATGTCGTGATTCCCTAAAAACAAATGGATTTCTATTCCTGCATCAGATAGTTCAGCTAATTTTCCAAGTAATCGGATATAGCCTTTAGGCACAGCTCTTTTGTATTCAAACCAAAAGTCAAATATATCTCCTACCAAATAGATTGCTTTAGCATCTTTGGAGCACATGTCCAACCATCGAACTATTTTCTCTTCGCGCTCCCGAGAGCTATTATAGTCCGGAACTCCTAAATGAAAATCGCTGGCAAAATATAATTTAGATCTTGTCATTAGAACGCTTGTTCTATCAATTTATAAGGGTTTAATTGCTGCAAGTTAAAAGTAAAACGCAAACTTCTCAAGAAACTTATATCATTGGTTTCAAAGTAATTTCTTATTTCAGCCGAATAAAATAAAGGTAGGTAAATATCTACTAACTTAGGGACTAAAGAGAACTTAAGCCCGGCATTGTAAACGCTTTCGAAATCCCTCAATTGACCTGCTTGTTTATCTTGAAAACCTACGAAATCAGCAAACAAAGCCATGTTTAAAGGCATTAATGGTAAATCTAACTCAGCATTAAGTGCTAACAAAAAATTATTTGAAGCACGAAAATAAACCGATTTCAAAGCTCCTTGTGAATTGACTTGTTGCTGATTTGATATGTCCAATTCTTTCGGACTTCTATCCAACATGAGGTAGTCGTACTTGAAGTCTTGTGTTCCAAATAAGGAAGAACCCGCTTGGCCGTTACCATAAAGTCCAAAATTTCCCATAAAATCATGACTTGATATAATTTGTCCTAAATACCCTCTCAACTTAAGCCGGTTATTTCTCTTATTATAACGTATACTTTCAGTGGCTTCAAGCTCCAACATTGCGCCTTCATTTTGGCCTAAGATAGGATGTTTATAGGTTCCAGTAGCCTTCACATCCAATGTGTGAAATGGACGTTTTAGATTGAAAAAGTAAGTAGCCTCTGAATAGCTGTTTCCAATGTGACCAAAACCAAGGCTATTTTTAGTAAATGCGGTATCGGAATAAATTAAGATTTGTCTTAGCTTAATACCATGTGTTGGTGAAGTTAAAAGGCTACTTCTATTAAACGTTAGATTTAGCTCAGGTGCAATTTTTAAATATTTTTCACCAATGAAATCATCCTCATCCTTCTCAAATGTTTCTGTGAAACTTTGAGCATTTAGTTTAAGATTTGCCTTTTGAAATAAATCACTGGTGCTGGTTTTAAAATTCCATTGTAGCTGTCCAAATCCAGTTAAACTACCTGAATTAAAAGCGTACATAGGGTTTATGAGGTACTCAAATTTCTTTTTCGGTAGGAACTTATTGTAGAAAGCCGCTCCTAGCATGAGTCCATCATTTTTGTTCCAACCTAGTGCAGGCATCCAAAACACAAAACTTTTATCTGGGTTTTCAAGCGTACCAAAAATCTGTACATCCAGTTCTTCCGTTCTTTTTGCTAGTCCATTTAGCTTAAGACTATTGTTTGTTCTGGTATATTCAGGGATTTGCCAATAAGGGTCAATCATGTATTTATCATAATCTCCCTGAGGAAAGGTTACATAGCCTTTACTTGGAATACTATCAAACCATTTTAATTGAACTACCGTATCGTTTTTTACTCCAGCAATGCAAAAGGGTCCATTGATATCACCCTTATTCGCTACGTATATATTGTCATTCTTGAATTCTCCTTCTTTAGCTCTTTGAATTTTAAAGTCAATGATTTTGGTCGTTTTGACTATATCATCAAAAAACCAATCGAAATTCATCCCTGTTACTTTTTCAAAAGATGCTTTTAAATTTTCCGGTTGAGGATGCTTAAATTTCCAATTCTCATAGTAATGGTGCATACATTTATCAAATAGTCCTTCACCCAAGTAAGCTTTTAGATAAGTAAATACAACCCCCGTTTTTGAATAAACAATTCCACCATAATTTAAACCCGTGTAATCGGCTGATGGATGTTGCATGGGTTGATCAGCATTGTTTCGAGCTGAAATAAGATAACTTAAATCATGCTGAGCTTTATTTTTAAGATCGTTTAAATGCAGGGCATCAGTAATTCCAGATCCTCTGTTGCCCAAAAAACTTTCGAGCATTGTTTTGTCGGGGTATTTCGTCTCTAGATAGCGATTTTCATTTAAGGTATTTAAACCCTCATCCATCCAGGCGTTGTCACGTTCATTACTTCCCAGTATGCCATAAAACCAGTTATGGCCCACTTCATGAACGATTACGGTTTCAAGTAGCAAGGCGGTTCCACTTTCACCAATAACTGTAACATTTGGGTATTCCATTCCACCTCCGGCAGAAATAGATCCATCAACCGCAGTGGCATGTTGGTAGGGGTAATCGCCATTCCAAAGTGAGTAGTAATAAATGGCGTCATTCATATATTCAATAGAATTCTTCCAAAGGTCAATTTCATTATTGGTAAACATAGTCCATGTATCAACCATCCGTTTTGAGTCTGGTAATTCAACTTCTCCTTTTAAAACGTAAAACCTTTTATCTGCGAACCAGGCAAAATCATGAACATTGTTTTGAATGTAACGTAAAGTCTTTGTTTCAGCTTCAGATTTAGGAAAGCTCATATCCTTAGACATTGATGCCAGGTCTTTTGCCCTAAGCGAATAGATATAAACACTGTCTTTATGCGCTTTACTCAATAACCATTGTCGTTCATCTTCATTTTGAAGATCACCCGTAGCACCAACTACATAATTTTTAGGTACGGTAATGCTAACATCAAAACTTCCGTATTCCGAATAAAATTCACCTTGGCTTAAATAAGGCATTTCATGCCATCCATCTTTGTCATATACCGCTGGTTTTGGATACCATTGTGAAATTTGGTAAGATTCACCTATGTGTCCAAGTCGGCTATAAATTCCTTTAGGAACCTTAACCCTAAATGGAGTTGAAATAACAATTGACTCTCCAGGCCCTAATGGATTGTTCAAAATAACTTTGGCAATGTCAATGTGATCTGGATGATATTCCCACTTTACTTTGCTGTCATCTACCTTAAAATCTATTTTATCAATAAACCCTCTATCAATGGAGTCGGCATAATATAACTTGTAATCACCGCTTCTTAAAGATTGCTCTACTAATGCCGTAGAATTATCTTTATAGGCATTTGGCCAGAGGTGCATCCAAATAAAATCTAAACTTTCATTTGAATTGTTTTTGTATTCAATTTTAATGTCTCCATCAAGTATATGCAATTGATCATTCAATGTTACATTGATGATGTAGTTACTTTCTTGTTGAAAATAAGCCTGTTGTCCATAGGCTATTATATAGCTGAGAAAAAGTGTGGAGAAAATAAATCTCATAAAATTAATTTTGGTCAAATATAAGAATCTAATATTGCTTAGCTTTGACAAAGAAATGGCCGTAAAGTTACTTTCAAAAGAAAAATTCCCGGATAAAAAATGGGATAAAAGGATTGATGAACTCTCGCATCCAAGGGTATATATGTATTCTTGGTATTTAAAAGCCATTGGAAAAACTTATTCCATTGCGTTTGATGAGGAGAGCGAACAAATGCTTCCTGTTTTTCATAACAGAAAGAAGGTTTTCAAGCAGCACTATATGCCATTTTTTGCACGTGAGTTTCAATTCATCGGTAAGGGCAAACCAGAAAGAATTATTAACCATATTCTCAAACAATTTAAATGGAGTGCTGCCAATTACCATTTATCGGAAGAATATATGGGGAAGATATACTCCTATCAATATTTATACATAAATCAGGATTATAAAGATATAGCTGCTAATTATTCTAAAAACGCCAAAAGAAAGTTGTCCAAATTAAAAAATGAGGAGCTTGAGGTTAAGTTTAATATCGGCTGCGAACATGTAGCTAAGCAATTTGAATCAAACGCTGCAAAAAAAATAAAGGAAATAAAACCTAAGAACATTCAGCGACTTCAAAATTTGATGGAGGTTGCAACAGAAAACAAAAAAGGATTCTCTTGTGGTGTTTATAGTGGGAAAAATTTACTTGCTAGTGGTTTTTTCCTAGATGACGATAATCATATTATCTACTTAAAAGGATCATCTAATAAAAAAGGAAGAGATATTGGAGCCATGTATTATTTGTTCAATGCAGTCATTGAAAAGTATGCTGGTAAAAGAAAAGCCTTGGATTTTGGCGGGTCCAATGTTGAAAACGTAGCTAAATTTTACAAAAGATTTGGCGCAGAAAACAAACACTATTTGCACATTAAAAACTAAATTTACGGCATGTCGGAAATCATCAACTTTAGCAAGGAAAATTCAATTTTACATAACTACTTGATGGAAATCAGAGATGTTCAAGTGCAGAAGGACTCTATGCGATTCAGAAGAAATTTAGAGCGTATGGGAGAAATAATGGCATATGAACTTTCCAAAAAACTTCCTTTTACAGAAGTTGATATTGAGACACCATTATCTGAGGCAAAATGCAATATAATTGAAAATCAACCCGTGTTAGCAGCCATTTTGAGAGCTGCGCTGCCATTGCATCAGGGCTTTTTAAACTATTTTGATCAAGCTGAAAACGCATTTATTTCAGCTTACCGAAAGCACACAACAGCCGAAAAATTTGAAGTAGAGATTGAGTACCTTTCTAGCCCAAGTATTGAAGAAAAAGAATTGATATTAATAGATCCAATGTTGGCTACCGGCTCTTCAATGGTGCTAGCGTACAGAGCTATGTTAGAAAGAGGTACACCCAATCATATCCATGTTGTATCTGTTATTGCCAGTCAAGAAGGATTAGATTATTGTAAACAACATTTGCCAGATAATACAACTTTTTGGATGGCAGCAATTGATGATGAGTTGACCGCTCAATCCTATATTGTTCCCGGATTAGGAGATGCTGGAGACCTGGCTTACGGAGCAAAAGAATAAGTTTGGATATTGTAGGCTTCATATTATTGATGCTGTCAGCATCCGTTAAATTCCTTTTTTCTGCACCTGTTGGTTATGGTTTTGGCTTTAGTTTGTGGACAGTATTTCTGGGCTTGACCCTTGGAGGCTGGTTAGGAACTTTTGTTTTTTTCTATTCTTCAAGACATTTCATGGATAAGGCTGAGGCTAGGAGAAAAGAAAAATTTCGATTAGCATTAGAGAATGGTACTAATCCTCCCAAAAATTTTACACGGCTCAACAAGTTTATTGTGAAGGTTAGAAGTACGATTGGTTATTTCGGAGTGGTTTTCGTCTTGCTTCCCATCATTTCCATACCAATTGAGGCAATTTTATGTGCAAAGTTTTATGGTCATCACAAAACCATTATACCGGTTCTTTTATTTAGTGTAACACTTTGGAGTCTAATTTTAAGTGTTGCCTGGAAATATGTTTTTTAATGGCTAAAATCGAACACATATTTTACGACTTGGACAATACCATATGGGATTTTGACCGAAACTCCTATGAGTCTATCCATGAACTATCAACGGAATTAATACCGAACATTGCTCCAGAAAGCTTTATCAAGGAATACAAACTAATTAACGATCAATATTGGGCCAAATACCGTAAAAATGAGGTATCCAAAGAAGAATTGAGGTGGGGAAGATTTTATGATGCTTTAAAATTGTTTGAAATTAACGACAAGGATTTGGCGGTTAATTTTGCTGAAAAATATTTAGCTATTTGCCCTCTGAAACTTAACCTGATCGAAGGCGCCAAGGAATTATTGGAATGGAGCAGTAAGCACTACAAACTTCATATAATTACGAATGGATTTGAAGAGGTTCAAGGGGTAAAGATGAAGAATTGTAAAATCGATCATTACTTTGAAGTAGTAATGACCAGTGAGCGTGCATATTGCAAAAAACCATCGTCTGCAATTTTCAAGAAATCCTTGCGTGAAGCGGATGCACGACCAGAAAACTCCTTAATGGTAGGTGATAGCTGGGAAGCAGATATTCTTGGAGCCCAAAAAGTTGGGATGAAAGCCTTGTTCTATAATCCTTCAGATAGTAGGTCGATGAAGTCACTCATAGAGGTGAAAGATTTCCTCTGCAACCTTTAGCCTTTCTCATGCATCATTAACTTAGTTAATGATCCGGTAATGAACGTAAAATTTATTCCGCATCTCATATTAATTTTTAATTTTGTCCTTGATGGAATTTAGTGCCGGCCAGATTGCCGAAATGTTAGGAGGAGAACTCGTTGGGAATGCAGATCAAAAAATAAATGCATTGTCTAAAATTGAAGAAGGAAAATCGGAGTCTCTGAGCTTTCTTTCTAATCCAAAATACACGGAATATATTTATTCAACTAAGGCTAGTGCAGTTATAGTTGCTAAAACCTTTGAGCCTGAAAAAAGTTTACCTGAAACTCTGACTTTAATTAAAGTAGATGATGCTTATGCTTGTTTCGCAAAACTATTGGATGCATATCAACAACTTAAACACAGTAAAACAGGTGTTGAGCAAGGTGCCTTTGTTTCGGAGAGCGCACAGTTAGGCGAAGAAGTATACATTGGAGGACAGACTTACGTTTCGGATGGAGCAGAGATTGCAAAGGGTGTAAAGATATATCCTCAATGTTTTATTGGTGAAAGAGTTAAAATTGGTGCTGGTACACTAATTCATGCGGGAGTAAAAATTATGGCAGATAGTGTAATTGGAGAGGACTGTGTAATACAGCCTGGTTCAATTATTGGCGGAGATGGATTCGGCTTTGCTCCGAATAGAGAAGGAAATTATGCCAAAGTACCACAAATTGGGAATGTAATTCTGGAAGACCACGTTGAAATAGGTGCTGGAACCACCATAGATAGAGCAACACTGGGATCAACTATCATCCGAAAAGGAGCAAAGATTGATAATCTAATTCAGATTGCACACAATGTTGAGATTGGCGAGAACACGGTTATCGCAGCTCAAACAGGAATTGCAGGTTCAACTAAGATTGGCAAAAATTGTATGATCGGAGGTCAAGTTGGTATTGTGGGGCATCTCCATATCCCAGATGGTACCAAAATAGCGGCTCAGAGTGGAGTAGGACATAGCCTTAAAGAAGAAAATCAGATTATTCAGGGATCACCTGCTTTCGGTATTGGTGATTACAAAAGATCATATGTTGGATTCAGAAAACTTCCTGAAATCCAGAGAGAATTGAACGAAATTAAAAAACAACTCAAGTCAGAATAAATGGCAGACAAACAAGCTACCTTAAAAGGTGAAGTAAAGTTAAGTGGTGTAGGTTTGCACACCGGTGAAACAGTTAACATGACTATTAAGCCTGCAGAAGCAAACTCATGGTATAAATTTGTAAGAACTGATATTGAGGGTCAGCCCACTATACCGGCAGACGCCGATTACGTGATTTCTACAGAGCGTGGAACAACGCTTGAATACAAAGGCACAAAAATTTATACCACAGAGCATATATTGGCTGCCTTATATGGTTTAGGAATAGATAATGCCATTATTGAAATGGACGGTCCAGAAGTTCCCATTATGGATGGTTCTGCTCAACTATTTGTTGAGGCTTTTGAAAAAGCTGGTAAAGTTGAATTGGATGCAGATCGTGAGTATTTCGAGTTTGAAGAGAACTTGCCTTGGGAAGATTTAAACAAGGGGATAGAAATGTTAGCCGTTCCGGCGGATGATTTCCGTTTGACGGTTATGGTTGATTACAACAGCCCGGTGCTGGGAACACAACACGCAACCATGTACAAACTTGACGAGTTTAAGACAGATATAGCAAGCTGTAGAACTTTTGTTTTTCTGCGTGAATTAGAGTACTTGGCAAAAAACAACCTCATTAAAGGTGGAGACCTTGATAATGCCGTTGTATTAGTTGAAAGAGACGATATCTCTGAAGAAGAACTTAAATCCTTAGCTAAACTTCTTGGGAAAGAAGAGTTAAAAGTTGAAGTGAAAGGAATTGGTGTTTTAAACAGTAGTAAACTTAAATTTCAAAATGAACCAGCGCGACATAAACTACTCGATATTGTTGGGGATTTAGCTCTTGTAGGTAAAATGATTAAGGGACACATCCTTGCCGCTCGTCCCGGGCACAGTGGTAATGTGACTTTTGCAACCATTATCAAGCAAATTATTAAAGACCGTAAGAAGGCTGGGAAGAAATTCGATTTAGAAAAAGATCCTGTTTATGATATAAATGATATATCTAAGTTATTGCCGCATAGGTATCCGTTCTTATTGGTCGATAAGGTGATGGAAATCACTGACGAATCTATTGTAGGTGTAAAGAACATTACGTTCAATGAACCTCAATTTACAGGTCACTTCCCTGATAACCCGGTTTTCCCAGGTGTATACCAAATTGAAGCAATGGCTCAATTAGGTGGTGTTTTTGCGCTGTCTACCGTTGATGAACCTGAATTTTACTCTACCTATTTCATGAAAATTGATGGTGTAAAGTTTAAAAGAAAAATTTTACCAGGAGACACCATGGTAATGGAATTAGAATTAATAACACCAATCAGACGAGGGATTGTTCATATGCGTGGTAAGTGCTATGTAAATGGACAAGTGGCTTCAGAAGCTGAGATGATGGCCCAAATTATTAAAGACAGAAAGTAATGAGTGCACAAGCCTATATCGATCCTGAAGCAAAAGTCGGCAAAAGAACGGTAATAGAGCCCTTTGCATATATCGGATCAGATGTTGTTATTGGTGAAGATTGCTGGATAGGAGCTGGAGCTCATATATCTAGTGGTGCGCGCATTGGGAATGGGGTAAAAATATTCCCTCATGCCGTGATTTCTCCGGTTTCACAGGACTTGAAATACAAGGGAGAGTATACAACCGTTGAAATAGGTGATAACACTGTTATTCGAGAAGGGGTTACGGTTCACAGAGCCACGATTGATAGAAAGGTAACTAAGATTGGAAAGAATTGCTTGCTAATGGGCTATGTTCATGTTGCGCATGACTGTTGGATAGGAGATAACGTAATTATTGCTAACAACACCAATATTGCTGGACATTGTACAATTGATGATCATGTGGTAATTGAGGGTATGGTAGGCGTTCAACAGTTCGTGCATATAGGGGCACATAGCTTTATTGCAGGTATGTCCGGCGTTAGAAAAAATGTTCCGCCCTATGTTAAAGCAGCAAGAGAGCCTCTTCAATTCATAGGTGTAAATTCAATTGGATTGAGAAGACGCGGCTTTACAGATCAGCAAATAATCAACATTGAGGATATATATAGAACGGTCTATGTGCAAAATTCTAACATTGCAGCTGCTTTAAAAATTGTAGACCTTGAATTACCTCAATCAGATGAAAAAATTGAAATACTAGATTTCATTCGTAATTCCCCAAATGGAATTATGAGAGGAATAACTTAAACTATAACATTATAAACTTAAATATGGCAACTACTTCAGATATTAGAAATGGACTGTGTATCAAATTTAATCACGGTCTATACACAATTACAGAGTTTCAGCATGTAAAACCAGGAAAAGGTCCAGCTTTTGTAAGAACCAAATTGAAGAACATTGAAACGGGGAAAGTCCTAGACAACACCTTTCCAGCCGGACATAAAATAGATGTTGTTCGTATCGAAACAAGAGAGTATCAATACTTATACCCAGAAAACGGTGGGTATCATTTTATGAATCAAGATACCTATGAGCAGATTTTTATTGAAGGAAAGCTCTTGGATAACGACGATTTCTTAAAAGAAGAAATGATTTGTCAAATCGTGTTTCACGCTGAAGAAGAAACACCATTGCTTGTAGAATTACCTCCCTTTATTGAGGCGGAGATAACTTATACGGAGCCTGGTATCAAAGGAGATACAGCAACCAATACCATGAAACCTGCAAAAATTGATACAGGAGCGGAGATTAGAGTTCCATTATTTATCAATACAGGAGATAAAATCAAGGTGGATACAAGAACAGGTAGCTACTCAGAAAGAGTTAAATAATTTTATACACCACGCTCAGCGTGGTGTTTTTGTATACTATGAAAATTAAAGAAGCAAAAACCCTTAGTCAGGTTGCCGAAATACTTAAATGCAATTTTGTAGGCAATCCAGACCATGAAATTACCGGTTTGAATGAGATTCATATGGTAGAAAAAGGGGATATTGTTTTTGTGGATCATCCGAAATATTACGAGAAGGCCTTAAACTCGGCAGCTACGACTATTTTGATTGATAAGGAAGTAGACTGTCCAGAGGGCAAGGGTTTATTGATTTCTTCTGATCCCTTTGCCGACTATAATAAATTGGCGGTTATATTCTCTCCGTTTTACCCTTGGAAGGATGAGAACTCATCACCTAAGGGGATATCTCCTTTTGCTGTGATTCAACCAAACGTAACGATTGGTCGGAACGTTAAGATTGGTAAAAACACTTGGATTCATTCTGGAGTGGTTATATACGACAATGTTGAAATTGGAGATAATGTAGTGATTCACGCAAATACAGTGATTGGATCGGATGCCTTTTACTTTCAGAAGAAAGAAAATGGCTTTCGTAAGATGCATACCTGCGGAAGAGTGATTATTGAAGATAACGTTGAGCTGGGGGCTTCATGTACTGTAGATAGAGGCGTTTCAGGCGATACAATTATCGGCTCAGGAACTAAAATCGACAATCAAGTGCATATTGGGCATGATGTTCATATTGGAAAAATGTGTCTATTTGCAGCTCATGTTGGTATAGCAGGTTGTACTACGATAGAGGATGAGGTAACCTTATGGGGCCAAGTTGGTGTTGTTGCTAATGTCACGATCGGTAAAGGTGCCGTAGTCTATGGTCAATCAGGTGTGGGTCGAAACTTAGAAGGTGGAAAAACCTACTTGGGTAGTCCTTGTGATGAAGCCAGAAGCCAATTCAAAGTTTTGGCATCTTTAAGAAAACTTCCAGAAATCATAGAGAAACTCTAGCAAGGGATGAACGAAAACAAGATTCTTGCAAAACTTGCGCTTAAAGAGTTTAAGCTTAATAGCTTGTTGGAAATAACCAAAGCCATCAATGAAAATTATTCTGTAGACCGTATTCTACAGATATACGAATACATTATACGAGACCAGCTAGGAATCTCTAAATTAATACTTTATGTTCATGATAAAGATTGGGAGTGCTTGCTAAAGTTCGGGTTTCGTGGTAAGCCAAAAGATATTTCCGTTGAAGAAGATTTATTGAATTTAAAGGAAATTACGGTTATAGAATCTAGCAGTAAACAAACCCTAAATTCTTTTGACGTAGTAATTCCGGTATTTCACAAAGATAAACCGCTGGCGTTCTTATTGATCGGTGATTTAAATGAAGATGAAATAGCTTTAAGTCCGACAATAAAACATATGCCGTTCATTCAAACACTAACAAATGTTATTGTTGTAGCTATTGAGAATAAGCGTTTTGCAAAAAAGGTAATATCTCAAGAAAGAACTAGAAGGGAATTGGAACTTGCTGCAGAAATTCAAAGTATGCTATTTCCACAAGACTTACAACGATCTGAGTTTTTGGATGTTTCAGCTCAATATATAACACAACAGCTTGTTGGTGGAGATTATTATGATTTAGTTCAGGTTAGTCCAGATGAATGGGTGCTTTGTATGGCAGATGTATCGGGTAAAGGAGCTTCAGCCGCTCTGTTAATGTCTAATTTTCAAGCTCATTTACGTGCTATATTGGATTATACAAGCTTTCCGCTAAAACGACTTGTTCAAGAATTGAATAAAAGGGTAATGGCAGCCGCTAATGGAGAAAAATTTATCACCTTTTTTGTTGCTAAATACAACACAAAGTCGAGAAAACTGGAATATATCAATGCAGGTCACAATCATCCAATACTAAGAACTGAAAACGGTATTTTCCGTTTAGGCAAGGGGTCTACAGGTCTTGGGATGTTTGATGAACTTCCTTTTATTGATCAGGGTGAAGTGGAAATCCCGGCGTTTTCACATTTGATTTTATTTACCGATGGCTTGGTTGAAATTGAAAATGAGAATGAGGAGGCGTTTGAATCCGAAAGGTTAGAAAGTTTGATCGTTAAGCATAAAAACTTATCAAGCGAGGAATTAAATACGATTGTTTTTGAAGAGCTCGATAGATTTAAAGGAACAATGCCTTACGTTGACGATACAGCCATCTTATCCTGTATATTCAAATAAAGCTGGGTTTTTACTAACCAGTTTTCATCAATTACAAGATGACCGCAATCAAATGTGATTAATTCAGCTTTTGGATAAATTTCTTTCTGAAACTTTTTGGACAAAGCAAAAGGCACGATTTTATCGTGTTCTCCCCATATCAATTCACAAGGAGGTTCATTTTTTCTTAGTACTTGTTTTACTTTCTTTAGGTCGGGGTATAAGCCAGAGCTATTTCTAGCGATTTTATAGACCAACTTCCTTCCTTCTTCATTTTTTAATTGATAGTCAACAAATTTCTTTTGCGCCTTTGCCAACCAACGCTTTTTATAAAGCCAGTTTATAATTTTAAAGAAGGTTTTTGGTCGCTTTAACACAATCTGACGATAAATAAATACCCCCCACCAGCTACCAGATTTTCTTTGCCAATAATTAACTTCAACGCCATCGATTGCCAGAAAGGTCAATGTTTTAATGTTAATGAGTTCGGTCTCTATCATACTCAAAGCCAACCTTCCCCCCATGCTGAACGCTATTAAATGGCAATTTTGCTGACCATAATAGGAGAGGATTTCGTTTATAAACTGGGCATAACGTTTTTTACTGACTTTAGATTTGTAGTTATCTGATTTCCCGTGCGCAAAATAGTCGATGGCTATTAATTGATAGTGTTCATAAAACTCTTCCGGAAAAGACATGAAATCTAATCCGCTCCGATCAAAACCATGCAAACAAACAATCGCCTGGCCTTTTCCTCTAGAGTGAACGAAAATCTTACAGTTTTCATCAAAATTAAAAAAACGACTATCCGCTGAGTTATTCACATAACAAAGGTAAGGGATGTTAATAATTTGGGGCTATTGTTTATCTATTAAAACTACGCTCAGCATATTAAATTTTTACTTTTGTATCCCAAATGAATCAAAGCAAAATAGAGCACTCATCTAGCCCTTTGCTAATCAATATTTTAATTGTACTAAACCCCCATTTTTATGCCTAAGGATACGAGCATACAGTCGATATTAATTATTGGAAGCGGACCTATAGTTATTGGTCAAGCATGTGAATTTGATTATTCTGGAAGTCAAGCATCAAGATCTATGCGTGATGAAGGAATAGAGGTTACACTGATAAATTCAAATCCTGCAACAATTATGACCGATAAGGTTGTTGCGGATAATATTTATTTAAAACCTCTAGAGCCTGAGTCCATAGAAGAAATTCTTGAGAAGCACCCAAACATAGATGCAGTTTTACCGACCATGGGAGGTCAAACAGCGCTTAACCTATGTATTAAGTGTGACGAAATGGGTATTTGGGAAGAATACGGTGTGAAAATTATTGGTGTTGATATTGATGCCATTGAAATTACTGAGAACCGTGAGAAGTTTAGGGATTTAATGACTGAAATTGGAATACCAATGGCGCCTCAAAAAACCGCTGGTTCTTTCCTAGAAGGTAAAAAGATTGCTCAGGAATTTGGTTTTCCTATGTGTATTCGTCCATCCTATACGCTTGGTGGGTCTGGAGCAGCTTTGGTTTATAATGAAGATGAATATGAAAAGCTTTTAACAAGAGGTTTACACGAATCTCCCATCCATGAAGTTATGCTTGATAAGGCATTGATGGGTTGGAAAGAATATGAATTAGAGCTTCTTCGTGATAAGAATGACAATGTAGTAATCATCTGTAGTATTGAGAATTTTGATCCGATGGGGATTCACACGGGAGATTCAATTACAGTTGCTCCTGCTATGACTCTTTCGGATACGACATATCAAAAAATGCGTGACATGGCCATCAAAATGATGAGAGCCATTGGAGATTTCGCAGGAGGGTGTAACGTGCAGTTTGCTGTATCGCCTGACGATAAAGAAGATATTATTGCTATTGAAATTAACCCAAGGGTTTCGAGATCTTCGGCTCTTGCATCAAAAGCTACGGGTTATCCGATTGCAAAGATTGCCTCTAAATTGGCAATTGGTTATCACTTGGATGAGTTAAAGAATCAAATTACCAAAACTACGAGTGCATTGTTTGAGCCAACCTTGGATTACGTAATAGTTAAAATCCCGCGTTGGAACTTCAACAAGTTCAAAGGTTCTGATAGAAAGCTTGGCCTTCAAATGAAGTCCGTTGGTGAGGTTATGGGTATTGGTAGATCTTTCCAAGAAGCCTTGCAAAAAGCTTGTCAATCTCTAGAGATTAATCGTAACGGTTTAGGTGCTGATGGCCGTGAGCTAAGAGATCAACAAGAGATTTTACAATCATTGGAGTATCCTTCTTGGAATCGTTTGTTCCATATTTATGATGCTATTAAACTTGGTATACCATTTAAGACAATACAGGAAAAAACGAAGATTGACTTCTGGTTCTTGCGTCAGATTGAAGAGCTTATTGAACTTGAAAGAGAGATTGAGAAGTACAACGTGGACAATATTCCAAAGGACTTACTTTTTGAAGCAAAACAAAAAGGCTACGCTGACCGACAAATTGCGCACCTGCTTAGATGCCTTGAATCACAAGTGTACAGCAAGAGAGAAGAAATGGGTATAAACAGAGTTTATAAACTGGTAGATACCTGTGCAGCTGAATTTGAAGCAAAAACTCCATATTACTATTCCACTTTCGAACTTGAAAATGAGTCTAAAGTGAGCGATAAGAAAAAGGTAGTTGTTCTAGGATCGGGACCAAACCGTATTGGTCAAGGTATTGAGTTTGACTATTCATGTGTGCATGGTGTATTGGCTGCTAAAGAGTGTGGTTATGAGACCATCATGATCAACTGTAACCCTGAAACGGTATCTACCGATTTCGATACAGCAGATAAACTATACTTTGAGCCTGTTTTCTGGGAGCATATCTACGACATCATTAAGCATGAGAAACCAGAAGGTGTAATCGTACAGTTAGGTGGTCAAACTGCGCTGAAATTAGCTGAAAAACTAGACCGTTACGGTATCAAGGTATTCGGTACAACGTATGATGCACTTGACTTAGCGGAGGACAGAGGAAGATTCTCGACTTTATTGAAAGATAATAACGTGCCTTACCCAGAATTTGGTGTTGTTGAAAGCGCTGAGCAAGCCATTGAGTTGAGTAGAGAATTAGGCTTCCCAATCTTGGTGCGTCCATCCTATGTTTTAGGTGGACAAAAAATGAAGATTGTAATCAACGAAAAAGACCTTGAGGAGCATGTGGTTGATATACTTCAGGATATGCCTGACAACCAAATATTGTTAGATAGATTCCTAGGTGGAGCAATTGAAGCAGAAGCTGATGCCATTTGTGATGGAGAGAACGTTTACATTATTGGTATCATGCAGCACATTGAGCCAGCCGGGATACACTCTGGTGATTCTTATGCAGTATTACCTCCATATAACCTTGGAGATTTAGTCATAGAACAAATTGAAGCGATAACCAAGAAGATTGCCATCGCATTAAAAACTGTTGGACTATTGAACATCCAATTTGCAATTAAGGATGATGAAGTGTTTGTAATTGAAGCGAATCCAAGAGCGTCAAGAACAGTTCCTTTCATTGCAAAAGCTTATGATGAGCCTTATGTGAATTACGCAACAAAAGTAATCTTAGGAGAAAAGAAGGTAACTGATTTTGATTTCAATCCGAAGAAAGAAGGTTACGCCATCAAGATTCCAGTATTCTCTTTTGGTAAATTCCCGAATGTTAACAAGGAATTAGGCCCAGAAATGAAGTCGACGGGTGAAGCCATTCGATTTATCAAGAACCTTCGTGATCCATTTTTCCGAAAAGTATATTCTGAAAGAAACTTATATTTGAGCAAATAATGCTCATAGCTGGATATACGGGGTGGTTGGAAATACTGATTATTGTAATTTGTATTTTCTGGCTACTGAATGCTTATCGTAAAAACTCTATTCTCAGAAAAATGGAGGAGGAGCTTGATGCGCGTAAGCAGGATAGGAATTCCAGAGAAGAGACAAAAACAGTATCCAAGGGTAAAAATATTCCTGGGGATGCTGAGTTTGTTGACTATGAAGAAATAAAATAAGATTATGAAGCATCCTATTGTAAAGAAGTTCTTACCACATGCTATTGCTGTTGCCGTATTTGCCGTTTTAGCAAGTGTTTATTTTGCCCCCGTATTCAGTGGATACGCCGTAAAGCAGGGTGATATTGAAAAATTCGCAGGAATGGCGCAGGAGATTAAAAATCACCGCCAAACTTATGGTGAAGAACCTCTTTATACAAACTCCATGTTTGCTGGAATGGATGCTCAGCAAATATCCGTTCTTTACCCAGGGGATATTTTGAAAACCATTAATAACGCGGTAAGTCTATGGCTTCCAAGACCCGTGGACATGTTGTTTTTGTACATGTTGGGCTTCTATTTGCTGCTATTGGCCTTAGACGCTTCAAAACCATTGGCTGGAGCAGGGGCAATAGCTTACGGTTTTTCATCTTATTTCTTTACGCTTATTCCTGCAGGTCATAACTCAAAGGCTATGGCCGTTGCTTTATTGGCCTTTGTTCTGGCTGGAATTATATGGACCATGAAAGGCAGATGGAAGTTAGGAGGTATTCTTACCTTGCTATTCTTGGCGCTTGAATTGAAAGCTAACCACCTACAGGTAACCTATTATTTTGCCTTTTTAGCCGTTGCAGTATATCTATACTATACCATCAAACATTTCATGAACAATAGAAATGAAGGTGAGGAAGTACTGGATAATCCATATCAAGGTGAGACAACTAAGAACTATCTATTTAAGACTTTAGGTGTATTATCAATAGCGAGTATATTGGCCTTGTTTGCCAATTTTGCCAATATTTATGGTACTTATAGCTACGCTAAGCATACCATGCGTGGCGGTTCGGTACTTAAAAAAGAGAAGAAAGAAGGGGCCGAATCAGAAGATGGAAGCGGAAAACTTAGCTTTAATTACATTACCCAATGGAGTTATGGAAAAGGTGAGTCTTGGTCCTTTTTAGTACCCAATGTAAAAGGTGGTTCGAGCCTTGATTTGGGAGGTGAACCTGAAGATATCCAGGGAAAAGTGATGGAAACCTTTCAAGAGAATCCTGAAAGTTTTCAAGGTGTTGATGTGCAACGGATTGATAGGGCATTAAATTCTGCTATTCAAAAAAGTGCTTACTGGGGAGATCAACCCTTTACCAGTGGACCTTTCTATACGGGAGCCAGTTTGTTCTTCCTGTTTTTCTTAGGGATGATCTTTGTAAAGTCTAAATTAAAATGGGTATTCTTTGGTATAGGCTTAATTGCGCTACTCTTGTCTTGGGGGCATAACCTTGAAGGCTTTAACCGCTTTATGGTAAATAGCTTCCCTATGTATGGGAAGTTTAGAGCTGTGACCATTGTACTTGTAATTGTTGAGCTGGTGTTACCACTCATTGGCCTTTTATGGTTGATAGAAATCTTTAAAGAGAAGGATTATTTCAAGCAAGAAACGGAGCTTTTCTTTGGTAAGGTAAAAATGCTTAGAAGCAAGTTATTCTTATATGCTTCAGGTGCTTTTATATTGTTTATGATCATTTTTGCTGCATCTCCTTCAACGGTGGTTTCGCTTAGAAGTGGGGAAGAGGCAGCCTCAACTTCTGTAGAAGCTCACTTTAATTATTTTGATGGACATAAAGTAAAGTTTGGTTTGGCCGAATTGCCAGAGGAACTTATGAAATTAAAGAAAGAAAATTTCGAACAATACAAAGCACAGGTGATGGAGAGAATATCCAAGCCTGCAGTAGAAAACTATAAACTTTACAACCCAATTCTTGAGAAATCAGGAATCAGAAAGGATGAGGTTTCTGAAGATGCAATGAGGTCCTTGCTATTTGTGTTGGCTACCTTCCTTATTATATTCCTTTTCTTAAGGGGGATATTGACTGGACAATATGCAGCGTATGCGTTTGCCTTCATTTTTATACTTGATTTGTTCCCCGTTGCAAAGCGCTACATGAACAATGAGGAAGGTGATAGTACTGATTATGCCATGTACGAGCTAGCAGAGAAGAAACAGGTTCCTTATGATGCGAACATGGAAGATTCCACCATATTAATGTCAGAAATGCAGAGCAACCAGGAGCTTGCTATGTTGATAGAGAGCGAGAAAAAGAAGGCAGAGCAGGAGTATGCTAATTCTGATTTTCAAGAACAGCATATTGAGCGTGAAGTATTCAGAGTTCTTATGCAAAAGACTCACTACCGCGTATTAAACTTAAATTATGGTCTGGCTGGAGATGGTTATACGGGGTATTTCCACAAAGGACTTGGTGGTTATCATGGAGCCAAATTCCAACGTTACCAAGATTTAATTGATTACTATTTGGAAGATGAATGGAGTCAACTGAGAGCAGGAGCTCCGATAGAAAGCATGAAGATCATCAATATGCTGAACACCAAGTATGTGATTGGAAGAGGACCGAATCAAAATAACTTGGGGGCAGCTTGGTTTGTGTCTAACATTGATTGGGTTTCAACACCTGAAGATGAAATTAAAAAGATCGGAGAGGTTGATTTGGCTACAACTGCTGTTGTACATGATGAGTTTAAATCCAAGATAAAATCTACTAATCCGGGAGATGCGACAATTAAATTAAACTCTTACAAGGCTAATGAAATAAAGTATGCCGTGGAAGGTTTAGAAAGTTCATCTTTAGCAGTGTTTTCTGAAATATACTATCCACTGGGATGGAATGCCTATGTTGATGGTAAAAAGGTGGAGCACCAGCGTGTAAACTATCTATTGAGAGGAATTGAAATTCCTGCGGGTGCTAAAGAGGTGGTGTTTAAATACGAGCATCCAACGTACGGCTGGACAAGTACCATATCGATGGCATGTTCTAGTTTGATCTTGCTTATTGTAATTGGTGGATTGTATCTGGGATACAAAGAAGAGTTCGCTTCTTAATCAAGGCGGGTAGGGTCCTGTATAATTGGTGCACCTTGCATTATAAAAACAACCCTTGTGGTAATTGACCTGCAAAGTGGTATCAACAGGAACTGTGAAGCTGATATCAGGACGTTTAAAGTATTTTAAATAGCATTCCTCGTCAACAGGACTGTAAAATTGTACGTCCTTGTATTTTTCAATGTAGGCATCAAAGGCAGCTTTGTCTTTCTTGTTTTCATCTACCAATAAATAGTCTCCTGGATCAAGGTTTAGACGCACTAAGCCTTCATCGTCACTGTAAATGGTGTCAATAATTACGTTGTCAAAAGAATTGACCTTTCCCTTTTTTAAAAACAAACGTTTGCCTGCTAAGCTTTTTGGGGTACGAGCGTTCTCTTCTTGCTCAGGTGTTGGTCTTGCTCCACCGCACAAGGAGTAAGTAGAACTCACCCATATTTTGGTTTCATTGGCGCCTTCGTTTGCAGGCTCTTTGGCTGTATTTTCAGTGTTCTTGCATGCGCTGAGCAAAAGAACAGGTATAATTATCTTCCACATTCCATTAATCTTTCAAAAAATAAAGCTTGTTCTTCTGTTGACATTTTCTCCATGAGATCTTCCATGAGAACACCTATGTCTTCGCATTCGGAGGACATGCTACCACCCGTTCTGGTTTGTTGTATGCACTCGCAGATCAAGTCCCAATCCAATTCACTGTCATTGGCCATGCATTCCTTGGCCTTTTCTTTTAGTATTACAACTTCAACAGGTGTCAAGCTATCCGGGTGATAGCGTTTTAAGCAGCGTTCAATCAAGTCCGTATCGTCGGCCTTTGCATTGAGGCAAGGGCAGACCTCAAGGTAAAAGTCTTCGTCATCTCCTTTGTCAAGGCAAACACTTATCATGTCCACTACTTTTTGCTGATCTTCTGGAGCTAAATCTGTTAGGTTAAAACGTTCTCTACAGTTTTGTATTACGTAATCTCTATCACCTTCTGTCAAATTAACGCATTCACAAACATCTCTAAATTCAAGGTCAAAGCTTAAGGTGGTGTCACAATGCTTCATGCTGCGATCATAGGACTTGCGCTCATCATCGTCCATGTTGGCGGTATCATTTGCTTTTTTGCAAGCCTCTTCTAAAAAAGGATCAGCGTCTAAGTTATGCCAACAGTAACAAGGGTTTGTTTCTTTACATTGTTTAATGCGCCACTCCAAGTCATTTCTTTCTGAGGGAAGCATTTTAGCATAGTTGAACTTTTCGTCGCATTTCCTTAATAGGCTGGTATCCTTGGTGGAGTTTAGCGCACATTCACAAATAGTGGGATGATGAACATCCTGTGCAAAAGAGAAATTGTAAAGTAAATTTATGAGAACTAAGAGCCTAAGACTCTTTGTACAGTATTTCCAAATCATCGCTATCCTTTCCTACAAAGCCACTAACCTTATGTTCTATGATATTAAAGTTAGCATCTATCTTAAAATAATGCTGGTAATATACGGTAATACCTCCGGTGGTTTGAATGTTGGCCCACATGTTATATTCGTAATGATCGACCTTGTTCTCGAAGGAGTCCATTTTAGCTTGGATGCTTGCAATTTTATCCGCTAGACGTGTGCTATCTTCGGCTAGTTTTTCCGCACTTCTATCTGATTTACCTTCATAATAGTTGAAGATGATTTCATCCAAGAACTCTTGGTTCATTTGTTTTTGAACGGTGAGGGTGAAATACTCACTGGAAGGCATTTCCTTAAAGTTCTCGAATCTTGGGTTATCGTAGTACTCAAAAGTTTTGTCGGCCCAAGCTAAGATGGCGTCTTTGCATTGTTGTTTATTTGACTGTCCAAGAGCCAAAACGGAGGTTAAAAAGAGTCCTAAAAAAATTCTCAACGCCATAACTGCAATATAAGATTAATTTTTAAAATATGACTCCCAAGGAGCCACAAGTTCTTCATGTCCAAGAACTACGCCATAAATATCGAACTCCAGGTATACGGCTAATATTTGTTGTTCTTCTCCTGGTTGAACAAACTCTGCGTAGAGTTTATAACCCGCATCAGCACCCTCTATTTTAATAAGATCAAAGTTTGAAAAGCGGTTGTATCTGCTCAAGTTATAGCGCTCTTCCAAATAAACTGCCGCTTGGTATTGTAGGAATTCTTGTCGGTTTATTTTTTGGTACTTGAGTACATTACGCATGAGGGCAAAGCCGGCATGCAATATTTCGGAAGCACTTTGCGGATACATGAACAGTGCATTCTTGTACATACTATATATTTTACCTGACTTGCTTTGGTCTGTTGAACCGTAGTAAGTGTTTTCGTTGGGGTAAAGGGGTGTTTCTTCTACGAATTGGTAGTAAAGGTCTTTGTTGCGCTTGTTTAGGACTACTTTGTACAGCACATTCAAATCTTTTACCAAGTAGTTGTGGGACACAAAAAAGGTAAAGGAGTATAGCTCAAACTCATTATCGCCCTTTTCTACAATGAATTCGTGCTCCATTTCGTAAGAGAAACGGATTTTATTATCCAGAATTTCCTTTTGTTTTTCGTAGATGGCTGTATCTATATAAGGAACCTGGGATTTGTAGTTATAGAGTTTAAGGCTGTCTCTTAATAATTCTAAACTATCCAGCTCAAGGTATTGCTTTGGTTTGTGCGTGAATAAGTTGCTGTAATCGTAGTGCAGGATTTTGTTGTCCCTGAACTGGTCATCCACATAGTTGCGTATGGTAGCTCTAACTTTTTCAGGGGCGTCATAGGGTTGTGCCTGTGTTGCAAGCACGGAAATGAAAAACAAAAAGGATAGGGCTGTTTTAAGCATATACCTTGCTCGAACAAATATCATGCTATTCTTCCTCTTTTTCTCCCAAACCAATTCTAACAGTTCCTGAACCGTTGTTAGATCCGTCGCGGCCTTTGAAGCTCATAAAGGCAAAACGATAGGTGAGTTTGGCACCTACATAAAAGGGATAAAAATTAGAGATTACAGAGTTTTTTTCTGGTTTTCCTTGTAGCTCATAAACTACAATGGGATCAAGGTTGTACTTAAAAAGGAAGCCAAAGTCAATGTGGTGGTTGCCACTTACATTGTTCATCATACCCAACTGACCGATAATACCCATGCCGTTTGGACTAAACATGGCGTTTACGGTGTACTGATCATCATCAATGGTGTAAGATAGGTTTTCGCTGAAGTGGTATTGAATACCTGCTTTAATGTACTTTGCTGCAGCCGGTTTTCTATCGGATGCAAAGATTTTCCCTAGCAGCACATCAAAGGTGTGCATCTTATAAGGCAAGGAAATTCTAAAGATTTGGCGATCGTATTGGGGACGTTGTGTTTCGTAAATGTAATGTGACTCCAAAGAGAACAAATCATTGTGGCGGTAGTGAAGCCCAACGCCTCCAGACCAGCCTGTACTGGGGAGGGTAGACCAACGCGTATCGCTTTCGGTTAAAGGAGGTAAGGTTCCGTTGATGATGTTTAATCCATCTACAGAAAGAACTTTTCCTTTGTGAATTTTAGCTTCTTTCTCCTGGCCGTAGCTAAGGAAGGATAGCGTTAATAACAATAAACCCAGTACGCTTCTTTGCATGCCTCTAATTTAATAATTTTGGAGGCAGGCTATTCAAATGTTTAAGAAAAAAGTCAAAAAAATAAAACTGTGCAGCCGTGTGGCCTTTGAAGCCCTGGAGGAAAACAAACTGTACCCTTTGAAAAAAGAAGGCTATAATTTGCTTTATTTCAAGCACAAAGGGGCTTGTTATGTGTTTAAGAACAAATGCCCCCACCAGGGTTATGCTTTTGACGGTGGTTATTGCAGTGAAGCCGGCAAGTTGGTTTGCCCCATACACCAATATGGTTTTGATATAGAAAATGGGAGGGGAGCAGGCACGGCCGCTAGGAAATACGAAAGTTTGTTGGAAGAAGATAGCTATTACGCCTTGGTTGATTATGTGGGCTTGTTCTAGTTGCAGGGTATATATCTTGGAATCCTAAAAAGTGTGTTTTGAAATCGGCGTAAAAGGCCGGGTATACGTGGAATCCTTTGATTGGGTTCAGGGAATTAACAGAACTTAACGTTTACATGAACTCACTGCAAGTAAACATGAAGGAGACCCGAAGGAGACATGGAGGAAACATGAAGGAAAGAGGGAGGGGAAAGGCCCTTTTGTTGATAAGTTTTGCTTTTTGGGTCTAGAAAAACGGCGTTGGGAAAATAGGCGGGTTGGAAAGCTAAGGAGGGTTTTTTAGTTTAGAAATACTATTTATGTAGCAAGAGTTGAAGAGGTTATTTAGATAGGATGAACCTTTTGTATATTATTCTTTTTATTGCGCCACTGTCAATGTATTTACGGGCAGTAAAAGTAAAATCCATCACGGATTTCGGGTCTTTTAAATCAATACTGTATTCAATTGGTTTATTAAATTCATATTTCATTGAATCATACTTTCTGTAATTCACAAACAAGTCTACAAACAAAGTGTCATATTCACCTATATAAGGGTGAAATTTGTATTTAACAGCTTCATTTTTTATATCTATGAAACTTGACTTAAAATTCGACTTTATAAAAAAAGATTCATTTATTAAGGTGTCTTCTTCACTGTCATAATAAATTACTTCATCTAAGAAGTATTCATTGTTTTCCAAGAAATAAGAGCGCTCTTTTAATATTTTTTCATTCATGATGGATTTTTTAAATCCGACCAAGGTATCATTATAGAATTCACCCTGTTCTATAATTCCCATTGAGTCGGAGTATCGGAAGAATTTACCCTGTTTCCAATTTAATTCATCAAATGAACATAAATAGTATTGGTCGTCATTGATTGTTACAGTGTCCCAATCTGTTTCTAATCTTACTTCTGTTTTTTCTGTTTGAATGGCCTCACTCGCTTCACTGCATCTTACCAAAATAGCACAAATGGAAATCAATAAGGTCATCATAAAAATGGACTTATATTTTAAAAGCCATTGACATGAGTTTCTGAAATCTGGAGTTATATAAATAAGCCTTTCTAACAAATTCATTCAATCATCCTCTGGCGCGCACTTTTAGTGCGTGCCATATTTATTAAATTCATTCAATAAGTTGCAATTTAAGAAAAGGAAAAGAATTGTTGGTTTTACCCATACGATACAATCGTGCGTGAACGGTAAAGCAAAATAGATTTAGCACGCACTGCAAGTGCGCGCTAGTTGGGGCTAAACTTAAAATAATTAGACAACTCAATTAATATGATTTAATCATTTTTTTCATGTTACTACCTGTCAATTTGCTTAATTCTTTTACAATTACTCTGCTAGAAATTTTTTTATGTAATAAGAGTTTTGACAGCAGTTGCGGTATTATTTCTTCTCCATAACGTTCTGTCAGATCTATAAAAAACAGCATAGCTGCAGCATATTGCCCCGAGCCGCCCTCAATTCCTGTCTGTTTTTTCTCGCTTCCAGTGCCAATCCATTTTAGAAGTTGCGCATTCCCTTTAATTGGTTCATAAGAGGCTATTCTTTCTGTCATTACTATTGAATCTATCCTTGGGTTCAAATCTTGTGCAACTTTGTGTGCTACATAATCGGCTAATCCATCTCTAAACCATCTGGTTTTTGGATCTAATATGCCATTTCCTAGAAGAAGATGTAATTCTGTTACCTCATGAAAATAAACCCAATAAGTAATAATGTCTGCTAATTCTTGATCATCATCTGTTTCATTATTAATTACTATGGGTAAGACTGCTTCATTAATTGACATATTACTCATATCGTCATTCATTAGAAGAAAACCCAGTTTAAATAAAATTTCTTCATTTAATGTATGTTTGGCTATTTTCAACCCTTCGACTTGAATGCTGTTTATCGCGGTTGCAATACTATCTGATCCTTTTTCAAAATAGGTTGGCGCACCATCATTTTCAATTTTTTCAAGTTCTTCTAGTTTTACTTCTTTTTGTTCAATTTCACCATCATTATCTACCTCTACAGTTACACCAATTCCCTCACCATTCTGACCCAATAATTCCATTTCTTGAATTAGATATTGGTTGTCTTTTTCTGTTAAAGTTAATTCTATTGGCTGGCTAAAAATCCCGCCGTATTTCGCAATGACCATTTTACTTGTAACCCGGATTATTCCACTAGAATCTGATAGGAATTTGCGTGATTTAATCTTTTTTATAGGCAATTCAATGATTAATCCTGCCAGCATTTGTAGTGAAAAGGAAGGCGTGTTTTCGTTAATCCTAAAGTCCGTTGCTAGATAAGGGTGTATATGCTGAATCGTTCTCATTTTGAAGGCTTTCTCCAAATGATTAATTAACTCATTATGCTCCGGTTTGATTTCTTGTGATAGAGCTGGATTACAGAAGAGAATAAAAAATGAGAGAATAGTTGTAATGCTTTTCATATGAATCTTTAACGGTAAGACAGATGATTGTTTAATAAGTTACAATTGAATCAAGAATTCCCATTGGTAGTCTTGAGAAAGTTGTTTAATCTCTCATTCAGAAATCTCCACCAGTCCAAACTGCATAAAGTGGTGGTGGGTATGTTTTTGGTTAAGGCGTTCCCAGTATTTTCGATTCATTGCACCGAAACTTGGGTGTATTGCAGTTTTTTCGTCATTGTTAAATTCTGTTCGGAATTTCTGAAGTTGATCCAGGTAGCGCAGCTTGGCTGCTTCAAAACTTGCTGTTTTCGGAGTGAAGTCTTCTTTTACGTAAGGCGCTTTAAAATTCCTAGGTAGGGGTTTTTCACTTAAAATAAAGGCTTGGGCGGCTCCTGTTTTTTCTTCGGGGATTTGTTGTTTTACTGGGACTTCACCCAATGCTATGCCCAACGTATCTCCCAAGTGTTCAAGCATATGCCAAGCGGACATGTTGCCCCATTTTGCAGGGCTGTCTTCTTTGAGTTGCTTTAATAATTTTTCTAATTCAGGAATTTCCGTCGAAAGCCAATTCATTTTAGTCTTTTTTATTGCCTTAAATCTAGGAATTTTTATCTTTATCCCTTCGCAAATGACAAAAGCATCTAATCTTCAAGGAGCTATAAAAACAATGGGTACTTTACCCGTGTTTATGACGGCGGTAAGCACCATTTTAGGGGCAATACTGTTCTTAAAATTCGGTTATGCCATTGGGCACGTTGGACTGTTAGGAACGCTTGCCATCATTCTTATCGGTCATTTGGTAACCATACCTACAGCTATGGCGGTTGCAGAAATTGCTACCAACCAAAAAGTGGAGGGTGGTGGAGCCTATTACATTATATCGAGATCTTTTGGGTTGAATATTGGAGGCGCTATTGGAATTGCCTTGTTTCTAGCGCAGGCCATTAGTATAGCATTTTATATTATAGCCTTTACGGAATCCTTGGAAATACTGCGGCAGTATGTAATGGATGAGTATGGTAAGGAAATTTTTAAGGAGACGATCACCTTTTCTACGATGGGGCTATTGGCGGTATTGATATTGACCAGAGGTGCCAACGTAGGGGTAAAGGCACTTTATGTGGTGGTTGTTATTTTGGTGGTTTCCTTGATCATGTTTTTTATGGGGAGTTCTGTTGATTATGATGGAAGCTCTGATATTAGTAGGGTAGTATCCGACGGTTTTGTGAATGCGGATGGTAGCAAAGGCCCTAAAGACTTTTTCTATGTATTTGCTATTATTTTCCCGGCCTTTACGGGTATTGCTGCCGGTTTGGGACTTTCAGGTGATTTAAAAGATCCTAAAAAAGCGATACCTAGAGGTACCCTGTGGGCAACGGTGGTTGGTTTATTGGTATATATAGCGGTGGCCTTTAAGTTGTTCTATTCAGCAAATCCAGAAACTTTGGCCAATGAAGATACCTTGGTGATGTCAAAAATTGCCATTTGGGGACCCATTATATCTGTGGGATTGGCTTGTGCGGCTATTTCATCGGCTTTGGGGTCTATCATGATTGCTCCAAGAACACTACAGGCCTTGGCTGTTGATAAGGTGTTGCCCGGGGATAAGGTGAACAAGTTTTTAGGAAAGGGTAGGAACAAAGATAATGAACCCATTAATGCCTCTATAATTACGGTAGGTATAGCATTTTTCTTCTGTAGTTTGGGTGATATCAATGCCGTTGCTGAGATTATATCCATGTTTTTTATGGTGACTTATGGTGCCATTTGTATGGTTTCCTTTTTTGAGCATTTTGCAGCAGATCCAAGTTACCGTCCAACCTTTAAGTCGCGCTGGTGGCTAAGTTTAATGGGAGGTTTATTGTGTTTCTGGTTGATGTTCCAAATGAACCCACAGTACGCTATTGGGTCTATTTTAATGATGGTGGGCTTTTATGTTTGGATTACGAGTACGAAAAAGAACACGAAAGATGGGCTTGCAAACTTGTTTAAGGGAGTTATCTTCCAAATTAGCCGTACACTACAGATATTCTTGCAAAGAAGAGAGCAAGATGTTGTTGAGGATAATTGGCGGCCATTTGTGATTTGCATTTCGCCAGATTCTTTTAAGCGTAGCGGCGCCTTTTCTATGGTGAGTTGGATCTCACACAAGTACGGTTTCGGTACCTATATGCACTACATAGAGGGCGGTTTGAGCGAGACCAAAAGAAGGGAATCGAACGAAATTAAGCAACGGCTCATCCAACAAGCGAGTGGTGTTAAATCAAGGGTTTATTTGGATACAATTATTAGTCCGAGTTATACATCCGCTATAGCCCAAGCGGTTCAGCTGCCCGGTATTTCAGGTAAGGGGAACAACATGTTCTTGGTTGAATATTCTGATACCGATGAGCAGAACCTATCCCACTTGAGGGATAACTATGAGATATTGAAGTCATCGGAAATGGATATTTGTATCCTTCGAACGTCCTACAAAGGCTTTGGCTTTAAAAAGAATATACATATTTGGATTACTACAACGGACTTCTTGAACGGTAACCTGATGATTTTATTGGGCTACATTATTCTTGGTCACCCAGAATGGAAGACGGCGGAAATTTCCATTTACTCCCTGTATGATGAAGGAAATTTATCGGACAAAAAGGCTAAACTTCACGACCTTGTCTCTGCTGGACGTTTGCCGATTAGTTTGAACAATATTGAGCTTATTAAGGTTCCTAAGGGCTATAATCACAAAAGGATGATAAACCGTTACTCAGAAGATGCCGATTTGACTATTGTTGGATTTAACGACAAGGACCTTGATGTACAGGGGATGGAGACTTTCCAAGGCTTTGATAATTTGGGCAACATTCTTTTTGTAAACAACAACGATCATAAACAGTTAAGTTAAGATGGCAAAAGTTATATCTGGTATTCAGCAAATGGGAATTGGTGTTCCTAACGTGGAGAAGATATGGAAGTGGTACCGACTGAATTTCGGTATGGATGTGAAGATATTTGAAGAGGCTGCTGAAGCTCCTCTTATGATTGATTATACCGGAGGGAAGGTGCAAAGCAGAACAGCTACTTTGGCCTACAACATGTTGGGTGGCGGCGGCTTTGAGATATGGCAGTTTACCAGCAGAGAAACCGAGAAGCCCAAGTTTGATGTTCAATTGGGGGATATTGGTCTGTACATCTGTAAGATGAAATGCAAGTCGGCTGATTTAGCCTATGACTTGATGCAGACGAATGGTGCTAACTTGCTTTCAGAAGTTAGGAAATCGCCGTATGGGACTAAGCATTTTTATGTTGCTGATCCTAACGATAATGTCTTTGAAATTATAGAAGATCCATCCTTTTTCAAAAAGACGAAACACCCAGTTGGTGGTGTGTTTGGCTGTGTTATTGGTGTTTCTGACATTGAGAATGCCCTGCGCTTGTACAAAGACATATTGGGTTATGATGTGGTGGAATACGACGGAACAGACGTGTTTGAGGAGTTTAACAAATTGCCTGGTGGAACTTGCAAGGTTAGAAGGGTAGTGTTATCGCATTCCTTGGATAGAAAAGGACCTTTCTCCGAGTTGATGGGGCCTTCTCAAATAGAATTAATCCAAGTTTTGGATAGAGTACCAAAAAAGATTTTTGAAAACAGGTACTGGGGTGACTGGGGCTTTATTCACTTGTGTTTTGACATACGTAACATGAAAGATTTACGCGAAGAGTGTGAGGCTGCAGGCTTTCCTTTTACGGTGGATTCAGAGTCGACCTTTAACATGGGAGAGGCTGGAGGACAGTTTTCTTACATAGAAGATCCTGACGGTACCTTGATTGAGTTTGTTGAAACGCACAAGATTACACTGGTGAAGAAGTTGGGGATCAAACTAGACTTATCTAAGCGTCATCCAGAAAAATCTTTACCAAGATGGATATTGAGTGCCCTGGGTATGAACCGCGTTAAGGATTAGCATGACCTGGGAGGAGCGCTTAAATAAACGCGAGAAAAGTGATTTATACCGTCAGCTTAGAAATGAAGTAAAGGGTATAGACTTCACCTCAAATGATTACTTAGGTCTTTCCATTATTGATAGTAATAAAACTTCATTTAAAAGTTCAACGGGAAGTCGCTTATTAAGTGGAAATCAAGAATATATAATTAAATCAGAAGCGTGGATAGCGGAATATTTCGGCTATAAGACCGCTGTTTTGTTTACTTCAGGTTACCAAGCCAACTTGGCACTTTTTTCTGCCGTATTGGATAGAAACTCAACTGTGTTTTATGATGAATATTGCCATGCCAGTATCAGGGATGGCATTCAATTGAGTCATGCAAAAAGCCGCAAATTCTCTAATAACAATTTGGATGAGCTGGAGCAGTTGTTAAAGTCCTTTGACGGCAAAGCTGTTGTAGCTTTGGAAGCTTTGTATTCCATGGATGGCACCATGCCCAATGCTGATCGATTAAAAGCTCTGAAGCAGAAGTACGACTTTTACTTGGTAGTTGATGAAGCCCATAGTTTTGGCGTAATGGGGGCGGATGGAAAAGGTTGGGCCCAGTTAAATGAATTAGACGCGTTTATTGATATTAAGCTTGTAACCTTTGGGAAAGCAGCCGGTTATCATGGAGCTGTAATCCTTTGCAGTAAGCGCTTTAAGGCTTTCTTATGCAACTTTTCAAGACCCTTTATATACTCCACCGGACCTGATGAGCATTTTTGCGAAACCGTCATTCAGCAAATAAAAAGGGTGAAGGGAGCAGAAGAGGAACGAAAAAAAATAGCGGATTTAAACGCTTATTTAAAGGAGTATACAAAGGGAACAATTGTAGTGAACGATAGTCCCATAGCCTATGTGCCATGCCCTGGGAATCAGAAGGTTTCTGAGTTATCCGAGTTTCTGTATTCCAAGGGGATCGATATCCGACCCATCAAATCTCCAACCGTGCCAGAGGGAAAAGAACGCTTGCGTTTGTGTTTACATGCTTATAATACTAGGGAAGAAGTAAATCTCTTACTAGATTTGCTGCCATGAACGCAGTATTTGTATCAGGAATTGGAACAGATGTAGGAAAGAGTGTGGTTTCGGCCTATTTGCTAAATAAGTTGGGTTGGGACTATTGGAAACCTGTGCAAACAGGAACAGAAACGGACAGTCCTTTTGTTCGCAACTACATGCAAGAAGGTGCTATCATACACTCAGAAGCTTTTCATTTTCAATTACCCGCAAGCCCTCATTTATCAGCTGAGTTAGAAGGTAAGGAAATTGGCATTAAGGATTTTAATGAACCAGATTTTGAGCGTCCAACACTTATTGAGGGAGCAGGTGGTTTACAGGTTCCCTTGAATTATAAAGGTGAGTTGATATCCGATCTGATAAAAGCTTGGAATATCCCTTTAGTAATGGTTATAAAGCACTACTTGGGATCGATTAATCATAGCATTTTGAGCATAGAGAAGGCAAAGGAAATTTCGGATAAGCTTGTTGTCGTATTTAATGGTGAAGCACATGAGAGCTCGGAGGCGGTTATCAAAAATTGCCATCCTGATTTATCTTATATACATATTCCAGACTTGGATTTGAATGCCCCTGAGAACTGGCCAGATACTGACTTAAACGCTGTATATGAATTGGTACGATAAGAAAGATTCTGCCGCTTGGCACCCTTTTACACAAATGAAAACCGAGACTGATTTTATACCTATTGTAAAATCGGAGAAGGAGTTTGTCATCGACAAGGATGGTAATAAGTGGATTGATGGGAATTCGAGCTGGTGGACCGTAAATTATGAACACCGGCATCCTACCATAATTGCTGCTTTAAAAAAGCAATTGGATACCCTGGAGCACGTGATATTTGCTGATGCAACCCACGAAAGCGCCGAAAGACTTTCAAAGGCCGTATGTGCCGCTTATGGTAAAGGAATGCGTAGAACATTCTTTAGTGATAATGGGAGTACTGCTGTTGAAGTAGGCTTAAAAATGGCCATTCAGGCACAGCAAAAAAGCGATAAAAAGAAGCATGTTATTTACGCCATAGAGCAGGGATATCATGGTGACACCTTTGGTTCTATGAGTTTAGGGAAAAGCAGTCAGTTCTTTACCCCTTTTGAGGACTACATGTTTGAGGTAAAAACCATTCCCTTACCAAGCAAGGAGAATATTGAACAGATCCTTGATCAAATCTCATCCGAAAAAGAGGTCCTGGCCTTTGTTTTTGAACCATTGGTTCAAGGAGCAGGAGGGATGCGTATGTACGAAAGTACTTTGTTGGATAGGATTATAAAGGCTTTTCAGGAAAATAAGGCGACCATTATTGCTGATGAGATTATGACCGGTTTTGGAAGAACGGGGAAGAACTTTGCTATGCATTATTGTGAAGCGGAACCGGATATTGTTTGCTTATCCAAAGGCTTAACAGGAGGTTTTATGCCTTTGGGGTTGACCTTGTGTAAGGATCATATTTATGAAGCTTTTTTGGACGACGATAAGAGCAAGGCTTTTCTTCATGGGCATAGTTTTACGGCCAATCCATTGGGTTGTGCTGCGGCAAATGCCAGCTTGGAGGTATTAGCATCAGATGAGGTACAAGCGAATATTGCGAGAGTAGCTCGACGACATGAGGAATTCCGAAAGAACTTTGCTTTGGAAAGCAGACAACTAGGGACTATTATGGCTTTTGAACTTCCTGATGAGCAGTCGGGTTATTTTAGTCAAAGAGCTAAGCAATTGCGACAAACATATAGGGATAACAAGCTAATGATGCGTCCTTTAGGGAATACGGTATATCTAAACCCTCCTTTTTGCATTTCTGATGAGAGCTTGGATAAAATCTACGCTTTGTTCAATACCCTTGTTTAGTTAAAAGGGAGTAGTACCGTTTTATATTCTGCATAGTCGAGACTGATAGTGGTGTCAGAAGTACTGCGAACCCCATTATTGGATTTTACAAGAATCAACTGCAGGCTATCTGCGGTAGCATAATGTGTTTTTGTTTGAATGGGCTGCGTTTGGATGCTTGAATAAACCTTGGCAACTTGAAAATAGTCGTTTTCAATGGGGTCATATACTTGGACGAAAAGGGTATCGTTTGGATCTGGAGGAGTTGAATAGTCATAAAGAAGATTGAGCTCACCCATTTTATACTGTACTATTTTGGAGTCAAAATAATCCACGTTTTTTAAGTTAAATGCTTGGATACGCCCTCCATCGTTAAGGTCTATTTCTCTTAACTCATGGCGTTCACCTTTGCTATCAAAAAGATAAAAAACACTGTATTCGTCATTGGTAAAATCACTTACACTTCCGATATAAAAGTTTTGACGGTAGGCGTACTTTCCATCCTGGATTCTAAGGGTTTGCTCTGGGAATTCAAAATATCCGCTGGAACTGGTATATTCAATGGCTGTTACAATTCCCTCATCGTTATCCACGGCATTGCTGGTATGAAAATCATCTTCTACCTCAGTTTCTACCAGTCTTAACTGAAAGTTACTTACTGCGGATTCTGTTCCTTTGTCTATTGCAACAAGCCTTCCTTTGAATTCGTGTTTTTCACGTTCAAGGTCTTTGTTACAAGAAACAAAAATGAAAGTCATTGATAAGAGAATAAGTGTAGTTGGCTTCATGCTAATTTGGGTGCAAAATTTATACCATGATTTGGAAGCTTTTACAACATAAAAAGTAACTTTGCGCCATGCAGAAAATCGCGGTCACCTTTATTTTCCTCACGGCTTTGTTTTTTTCTTGTGAGAGAGTAGATAACAGAAAGGTTTTTAATGATTCTGATAAGAAGAATTTTGCACAAGATTCTTTGTTGTACCACGAGATGGTAGTGCAAGAAAAAGAGAGCTTTCAGCGCTTGAATTATATCAAGGATAGCACAGGGATATTTAGCTTGCCGGTTGAAGATAGCCTTAAAGCTAAGTTTAGCAAGATATTGAGCAGCTTGGAGAAAGACAGTCTCGGTTTTTCAGAACCATTTCTGATAAAACGAAAAGTTAGTCGTCGTGTCGAAGAAATATTTCCAGCTGTGATGCATTTGAGTGATACCATGGTTTGTTATCAAGAGCCCTTGAAACTTAAAACGGCTAGTGTGTATAGACATATTGATGGAGACTCATTGATTGGTTTGGTGCATGTTTTAAATACTGATACAATTGCTAGTGCATGTATGAATCATATGAATCAAAACGAGTCCCTCAAAAACTACCTAGAGATTAAAGAATTAAAGAATAAAATTAAAATTGCTCGAGACGAGAAGAACTATATGTATCAGGTTTGGGGCGGAAAATTTAGATAAATGAAAAAGCTACTAATACTTACAACGGCACTATTTCTTTTTTCATGTTCGGGTGAACAAGAAAAAGAGGCAAAGCAGGAAAAAGCTGATCGCATAATAAAAAAGGATACTGCTCAAACGCACAGTTCTACAGAAAAAGAGGAGATTCCAGGCTATACCGCTGAAGATATTGATAACTTGGTTCAAGGCTTGGGTGAAAATTTAGAAGCTAATGCTGCATTGAAGGATTCTTTAGCCTTGTATTTGGAGGCAAGTCCGGAGTTGGCCGAATACGCCAAGAAAAAAATGGATGCATATCTTGAGAAGAATACGCAACGCTTCAATATGACAAATAGTCCAGTTGCTGAGCAGTGGGAGCGTTTGGTTAGTTTTTCAGATACTGACGGTGACCTAGAAATCGTAAGCAAGTTTTTAAAGGAGAATGGGGCTAAGCTTGAACAATCGGAAGGTGAGTATTACATCATACCCAATAGTTCATTTGCCAATGATATCTTTATGCCTTTCATGTCAAAGGAAGAGCAAGAGTTTTATGCTATTCAACAATATTATCAGGATACAAAGTTTGTTGAAGATGGCGGACTTGTTTTGTCAAGAGATAGATATGCTGAGCTTGCAGCTGAGTGTGAGTCTTATATCAAGGAATACCCTGAGACTGATTTTGGAGCTGAACTCGATGAGATGTTCAAAGACTATATGTCATATTGTATGTTGGGTATTGATAATACACCTACGATAGATTATGGGACGAACCTTGTTTTGGAAGATGTTATTAAAACCTGGGAGGAGATTCAGAAAAAATACAACAACATGTTTGTAGGAGTTATTCTAAATAATCTGCTTGAAGAGATAGGGGAAGGAAGAATGAACCCATCTCCTGAGTTTTATGATGAATTATTGAAGAGCAACAGCATTAATTAAGCTGTAAGCTTTCAAGCTTAGTAAATCCTTATAAATTTTTTGGGCCCTAAGTGACTGAAACTGGAGTGCCAGTTTTGGTCAAAAAAAAACCCCCGCCATAAAGACGGAGGCAATTACCCATGAAAAGAAACCTCTTTCAACTTAACAGCAAAACTGCTAGGTTTTTAGAAGTTTATGCGCCAAATATATATATTAAAGCAAATGACAGATAAGAAAGTCGACGAACTGCATTTCTATTTCGCCGAATTGAAATATTTACTTAATTTGAACTGGTGGAAGAGCGTGATTTTAATAGGCTTTGTTTAAAAAAGCGATTGAAGCTTGTGGAGGCAAAAGGTAGTTATATAGCCTCACGATTTATGCACAGTTACTACGTGCATTTGTTTGCACTGGAAGGATTTCATGTAGAAGTTTATTATAAGCTAGGATACGATATCATTCATTTTGTGGATATTCAAAAAAACAGGGATGTGCTATCCGAATACGTGGAGCAATTCGATTACGAAAAGCATTTGGGATTTAAAATTTAATTACTCCATTTGGGTGGACAAGAAAGTCTAGGGGAATGTCCTTGGGGTTTGGGTCATCAATTTCTTCCAGGTTATCAAAAAAGCTGAGACCTATTTTTTTGCAGTTTGGATTACATTGACTTAAAAAACGATCATAAAATCCAGCTCCATAACCCACGCGGTTTCCTTTCTTGTCGGTGCACAAAAGAGGGGTAAGCACGGCAGTTATTTCATTGGCCTCAATAATTTCACCGTCAACTGGTTCTTTTATTTTGTAGTCGCTTTCTTTCCAATTTGAAACTGAAGCGTAGCGATAATGTGTCATAGAAAAATCAAGGAAATTTGATTTAGAAACGACCAATTGATCCTTTGGATAGCTATCCATAAAGTACTGGGTGTCTAATTCAAACAAGCGCTTTATTGGAAGATAGCAATGCACCAACTCATTGCTGGTAAGTAAATTGGAAAGCTGTGAGCAAACCAGTTTAGATCGTGTTGCACGTTCTTCCTCACCTAATTCTTTTCTAAGTGTTTTGTATTTTTTGCGTAGATCTGCTTTGTGCATCTTACATGCCTGGCATAAGACCTGAAGCTGCCGAACGCATTTCCGTCTCATTAACATTTTCAGCCTTTTCCAATGCTCTATTAAAGGCTACGGCTAACATGTCTTCCAATTCCTCTTTGTCATTTAACATGCTATCTGCCACATGGATTCCCACCAATTTTCGGTTACCGTTAAGTGTCACTTTAACTTTACCTTCCATGGCTTCTCCGTCCACAGTTATGGTGTCCAATCTTTTTTTGGTTTCTTCCACTTGGGCTTGCATTTCCTGCATCTTTTTCATCATGTTATTTCCAAACATCTTCTCGTTTTTTAACAAATTTAATGAATAGTTAGTTTCTTTGGTTTCATTTTTGAATCATATACGGTATGAAAATAGTTTTTAGCATCATATTATCCCTAGCCCTAAGCAGCGCTTTTGCTCAAATAAAAGTTGATGATTTTATAAAGGCAGGAGAAAAAGACCATGCGATTGGAATAAACAGAGCCTTCCGTTATATAGATAGTGTAGGACAGGGAAAAGTAGAATTCAATGGTATGAGGACCTATAATATCAACCAGTGTCTTGAATTACCAAAATACCACCGACTTGGTAAACGTCTTATTATTATAGAAGGGAATGGTTGTAAGATACAAGCTAAAACTGACACGATATGTATTTTCAATCGGATGCCAAGCAATCAGAAAACGGCTTTGAACAAATACATGTCAACGCGTTTTGTGATTCAGAACTTTACTTTTAAGGGAGGAAGGAAAGCTATTAATCTTGGTGCAAGTTATGGCTCAAAGATTAGCTTTTGTAATTTCATTAGTCAAAAGGAAGCAGCTGTAGATGTTCAATTTGGTCTAAATACCATCATAGAACATTGTCACTCAACCGCTGCGGCAAAATACAATTTCCGATTGCGAACGGGCATAGAATGGGGTGGAAGCTCAATGAACAGTCAGTCCAATCATTCGGTAATTCAGAATTGCAAGGTATATGCAAGTAAAACAGGACATAGCTCCTTTGATATTGAAGGAAGCGGGGGGTGTGTAATTCGTGATTGTATTTCGGAAGGTCATAAAGAAATTGAATATGGAATACATTTTGACGATATGGGTAGTCCTGCAGTAAAGTTGTTTGAAGTAAGTAACTTTCATATAGAACATGCTCCAAGAAGGGCAGGTATTTTTATAAAAAACAAAGGGATTACGAATATTAGTGGTGTGTTTTATCAGCACAGCGGAGACACATGGGGATTATTGAGAGTTAATAAGACAACTGGTACCATAAGGTTAAAGGATATACCTTGGCACGTTGCTGGCTCCGTGATAAAGTATGAGAGTCAAAAAACAAAGTTTATTGTGGATAATTGTCATCCAAAATTCAAGGATTTAAATACCTGGCGACTTACGAACAGTAAAAAGTGGGTACCCACTATGCCAAAGAGTTTAAATATTCAATAGTTATAGTACCTTAGCAGGATGAATGCTCAAGTACGTTCGATACTATTTGCAGCCGCTATAATAGCGCTTGTTTTTCTTCTTTATCAAATAAGAGTAGTTGTATTGTTCGTAGCTATTTCCGTAGTTATTACCCTTCTTGGCAGACCCATCATCAAGTTTTTTGAAAGAAAGAAAATGCCTTCTGGACTTGCTGCATTCTTAACCTTGGTATCGATTGTAGGAATACTCTTCACTTTGGGAAGTATCTTGTACCCATGGATTCAAGAAGAAGCTGAAATACTTGCAAATATTGATGAGCAGACATTTACTGAAAAAATTGGACCGCACAGTGAAAAGATTGGAAGCTGGCTGGAGTCTGTGGGATGGATTCCTGAAGGGGTAGATAAGCAAGAGTATGTCCAAGAAAATTGGTTTAAATTGATTAACTATTTCGATATGGAGGCCATTATTTCCGGTATTATCGGTCGTATAGGATTCTTCTTGGCCGCCTTGTCATCAATACTTTTCATAAGCTTTTTCTTGCTCAAAGACAGAAAGAAAATTTATAAAGGTATATACAGGTTCACACCGGATAAGAATAAGAAAGCCCTTCGATCGGTACTCGAAAAATCTAAAAGCACGCTAAGTAACTATTTGTTGGGAATGTTGATACAAATTGCCGTGTTCACAACGCTTGTTACCATAGGGATGATAATCATAGGAGTTAAAAACCCCTTTTTAATAGGGATAGTAGCTGGACTATTTAATACCATTCCTTATGTTGGACCTATCATTGGTGGATTTGTAGGAATTATACTGGGACTTGCTACGTCATTTGAAATCTTGGAAGTGGACCAATATGGATGGTTTATTTTCATGATTTTCTTGGTTTTTGCCATTGCGCAATTGTTGGACAATTTTGTTTTTCATCCATTGATTTTCTCACAAAGTGTTAATGCGCACCCTCTAGAAGTGTTCCTAGTGGTTTTAAGTGCAGGAACTTTGGCTGGAATAGGAGGGATGATATTGGCCGTTCCTGTTTATTCGGTATGTAAAATAGTTATTACTGAGAGTTATAAGGCATTCAAGGCAAAGTCCCTAGAGTAAACCAGAATTTTCCAGACAGAGTTTGATGTTCTCGTACGAGTTCTTCATCTTTTCTTCTAAGTCAGTAAAGGGCACAAAACCAACCCATTCAATACCTTCTTCCTCTTGAGGACTTAGTTGAGCATCACCTTTGGCCTCCATTAGATACCAATATGTTCTTTTGAGAACTACCTTGTCTTTTTTTGGATGCGGGTATATGTGGTAAGTACTTGGGAGTTCTTTTTTTATTTCAATATCACTTATGTTACATTCTTCTTGGCATTCACGAATAGCACATTCCTCAAGACCTTCGTTTTTTTCCAATTTCCCTTTAGGTAAATCCCATTTGCCTAGTCGTTTTATCATTAAAAGTTCCTTGCCTTTTACAATCAGTCCACCGCAAGCATCAATCTTTTTAAAGTCTTTAAAAACTTTGTGAAAGGTGCTTGCAGGCTCTTCTGTAACAATGACAAAGTCTGATTTTTGATGCAATGTTTCCTTTGGGTCTAGGACAAACATGTTCTCCCTGTTTTGATAAATTATACTTTTTCCAGTGTCTTTGTTAATTTCTTCTTTATTTGAGGTAAAAAAAATCTGCTGGGACTGATTGAAAACTTTATACATTTGCGCGATGGTTTTTGACAACGATTCGGCTGTAAAGATATCGGAATTTTTGCTGCAAATAAAAGCAGTTCAATTGCAACCCAATGATCCTTTTTCGTGGGCATCTGGGTGGCATTCGCCTATTTATTGTGATAATCGCAAAACGCTTTCCTACCCGCAAGTTAGGACGTATATTCGTCAGGAGTTTGTAAGGGTAATCGCAGAGAAGTACCCAAATGCAGAAATTATTGCTGGTGTTGCAACTGGCGGTATTGCTATTGGTGCTCTTGTTGCTCAAGAACTTGGACTTCCATTTGCTTATGTGCGCTCATCTGCTAAGAAGCATGGAATGACCAATCAAATAGAAGGTGTAGTTGAATCTGGCAGCAACGTGGTTGTTATTGAAGATTTGATCAGTACAGGTAAAAGTAGTTTGAATGCCGTTGCTGCCTTGAGAGAGCACGGCGCGAATGTTAAAGGATTGATCAGTATTTTCACTTACAATTTTCCTTTTTCTGAGCAGAATTTTGCAGAGGCCAAATGTGAGTTTACAAGTTTAAGTGACTACAAGCACTTAATTGAAACTGCTTTGGAAAAAGAATATATTAATCAAGATCAGTTGAGCTCATTACAAGCATGGCGAACGAATCCTGCTGATTGGAATGTTGAAAAAGCATGAGCTTAAAAATTAAGAGTAAAGAGGTAAGTGTAAAGAAAGATCAAAAAGTGGTCTTTAATTATTTGTGTGACCTTAACAACTTTAAGGAGTTGTTGCCTCAAGATAAAATTTCTAACTGGGAGAGTAAGGAGGATTACTGTTCTTTTAAAGTTCAAAACACTGCTACCATAGATATTCAGTTTAAGGAAGCGAAGGAGTTTAACTTAATTCATTTGGTTTCAGGGGATAAATCTCCCTTTCCGTTTACACTTGATATCCATTTGGAAGAGAAAGAAGATGGAACCTTTGGCTACCAATTGTTTGATGGTAAGGTGAATCCTTTCTTGAAACTTATGGTTGAAAAGCCTTTGACAAATCTCTTCAACTACATAGCCGACCGTTTGGTGGTGGTTATGAATGAAGAATAAAAGAGATTTCTTTATTCCCAAGCAGCATCATTTCTCCATTTAGGTAGGAGATTATTTTACCCGTTTTATCCAAACCAACAATCTCTAGACTTACTTCTTTTCCATTGTGCATAGCTAGTACAGGTTTTTTGTAGGCGTAAAGATGGTCTAGATATAGTCCAATAATATGGTCTTTTTTGCCCGACTTGAGCTGGAGGTAAAGCGATTCAAAATATTTGCAGAAGGCATCAAAAACTTCTGTTAAAGGCATAGCATCTCCAATTACAGATTTCATAGAGCAGGCATTTAATCCAGCAAAATCCGTTTGGTTTACATTTAAACCAACACCGACGATGGCATGTTTAATCTTTTGCTTGTTCCAGTTGGCTTCAACCAATATACCGGCGATTTTTTCTTTGTTCACCAAAACATCATTCGGCCATTTAATCGTTGATTTAATGTTATAAGTTTCTAAAAGCTTATGAATGGCAATGGAGGCAAGAATGTTCAAATGAAAAATCTCATCAGCTTTAAGAAATTTGGGTTCAAGAATAAGGCTAAAGGTTAGGTTTTCTCCAGGTTCACTATACCATTTATTCAAGGCTTGACCCTTTCCTTTCAATTGGGTACGTGTCAAAATTGCAGTACCTTCTGCCAAATTGCTTTCTTTTAATGCTGTGGCAGCATAATTGTTCGTGGAATCAAGCGTGTCAAAATGAACGCAATTCCTTCCTACAAACAGGGTGCTTTCCGCCTTGATTTCTGAGAATGTTTTGTCCATTTTTTGTACGTTAAAATTAATTACTTTTGCTAACCTATCTATAATTAATGGGAAACAATTTTGTAAGTAGTAAAGAATTGACAGATGCCATAGTGGAAGCTATGCAAGAAAAAAAAGCCAAGGACATTGTTGTATTGGATTTAAGAGAGCTAAATGGCGCTGTTTGTGAATTCTTTGTAGTCTGTCATGGAGATTCTGACACTCAAGTTCAAGCAATTGCTGATGGAATCGAAAGAGACATTAAAACTAAGCTGCAGGAAAGACCCTGGCACTCAGAAGGTAAAGAGAGTGCGCAATGGATGTTAATGGATTATGTTAATGTTGTAGCACACGTTTTTTATCATGAGGCTAGAGAGTTTTACGATATTGAGGGATTGTGGGGTGACGCGAAAGTGGAGAAAATAGAGTATCAAGTTTAAAATTAAGCTGCTAAATTAAATGGCAAATAAAAATCAATCAAATAAGCCTGGAAAGGGCAACGATAAAAAAGGCTTCAACTTTTATTGGATATATGGTATCCTGTTGTTGGCCATTATCGGATTTAATGTAATCAACCTTGGAGGAGGACCGAAAGAGACTACCTTCAGTGAGTTTGAAGATATGGCCAAAATTGGTCACGTAGAGAAAGTGTTAATCGTCAATAGGGAGCAGGTAGAGGTATATATCTATGAAGACTCTTTGAAGAACACAAAGGTTCACGAGGATGTTGCTAAATCAAAAAACAAAAAAGGACCGCATTATACCTTTGGGTATGATCCAGAAACGGTGGGTACGCCTTTGGTAGAGCTTCATGATGAAATTGAAAGCGATACAGCACTCATCGAAAAGTTCAAGGCAAAAAATCCAAAATGGAGTTTGTTTACTCACAATTCTGTTCAACGAACGAATTGGACAAGAGACATATTAAGCTGGGTGCTTCCATTGGGAATCATGATATTAATATGGGTATTCTTAATGAGAAGAATCTCTGGCGGTGGCGGTGGTGGCCCTCAAATCTTTAACATAGGCAAATCAAAGGCCCAGCTTTTTGATAAGGGAAAAAGCACCAATGTTAGCTTTAAGGATGTTGCCGGTTTAGAAGGTGCTAAAGAAGAAATCCAAGAAATAGTTGAGTTCCTAAAGAACCCTAAGAAGTATACGCAGCTGGGAGCAAAGATTCCAAAAGGTGCTTTACTTGTAGGACCTCCAGGAACAGGAAAGACATTGCTGGCTAAGGCTGTGGCAGGTGAGGCTAAAGTTCCTTTCTTTTCACTTTCAGGTTCAGATTTCGTTGAAATGTTTGTTGGAGTTGGTGCTTCAAGAGTACGTGACTTGTTTAAGCAGGCAAAGGAAAAATCGCCATGTATCATTTTCATTGATGAAATTGATGCCATTGGTAGAGCAAGGGGCAAGTCCCCTAACATGGGATCTAACGATGAAAGAGAAAACACCTTAAATCAGTTATTAACTGAGATGGATGGTTTCGGTACGAATAGTGGTGTGATTATACTTGCTGCTACCAACCGTGCAGATATCCTAGATCGCGCCTTGATGAGGGCGGGTAGATTTGATCGTCAGATCTATGTGGATATGCCTGATTTAAATGAGCGTAAGGAAATCTTTGAAGTTCACTTGAAGCCTTTGAAATTAGCTTCTGAAGTTGATAAGGACTTTTTAGCTAAGCAAACTCCAGGATTTTCAGGTGCAGATATTGCTAACATTTGTAATGAAGCTGCACTAATTGCAGCCAGAAAAGATAAAAAGTCAGTAGAGAAACAAGATTTCTTAGATGCTGTGGATAGAATTATTGGTGGTCTTGAGAAGAAGAATAAAATCATTACACCAGAAGAGAAAAAAGCTATTGCTATCCATGAGGCAGGACACGCAACCGTTTCTTGGTTGTGTGAGCACGCGCATCCACTGGTAAAAGTTACTATTGTTCCAAGAGGACAATCGCTTGGGGCAGCATGGTACTTACCAGAAGAAAGAAGTATTACTAGAACCGACCAGATTTTGGATGAAATGTGCGCGGCACTAGGAGGTAGAGCAGCAGAGAAGATAGTCTTTAATGAAATCTCAACAGGAGCTTTATCTGATTTAGAGAAAGTGACCAAGCAGGCTCAAGCCATGGTAATGATTTACGGCCTGAACGATAAGATTGGAAACATATCTTACTATGATTCATCAGGGAATGATAGATTCCAAAAGCCATACTCGGAAGAGACGGCTAAAACAATGGATGAAGAGATCTCTAAGATGATTGAATTCCAATATGAAAGAGCTAAGAAAATCTTGACGGATAACAAAGATAAGTTACTTGCTCTGGCAGATAAGTTATTGGAAAAAGAGGTAATCTTTAAAGAAGATTTAGAAGAGATATTTGGTAAACGTCAGTGGGATAAGGAAGAAGTTATGCCACAAAAATTGGATGAAAAAACAAAGGAAGACGTACTTTCATCTGAAGATAAAGCTCCAAATGCGATTCAAGATTTACCGAAGATAGGAGATACGCCTAAACTTTCTGATTCCGAAGAAAATAAGGATGAGGATACATCTGAGAAAGATTCGGACGACGGTAAGCAGTAATGAACGAGTTAACTCAAAGAACAATTTTTGGAGCCGCCTATGTTGCGGCTCTTGTTCTTTCTATCATGTATAGTCCAATATTATTTGGTATTTTATCCTTCATTTTCATTTTTGTTGGTCATATTGAGTTGAACAACATCAACGTAAAAAGGGGAGGAGTTATCTATTTGAGCACCCCCATATTTTTATTGGGATCCGTAATAGCAGCACTAATTATTTTTAGCTCAAAATGGGATATTCCTTTGGGCTTGTTGGCTATAGCTTCATCTATTGCCATAATTTTAAATCATAGTCCATTCAAACGCTTTACGGCATTTTTAAGTCTGTCTTATTTGATTTTCCCAATGGGAACTATGGTCTATTTACTATACAATAACCATGACTATAGCTGGATGTTAGTGCTGTCCTTTTTTATATTCATTTGGTGTTCTGACACCTTTGCATACGTTGTTGGTAAAATGATTGGTAGAACTAAGCTAGCTCCTAAAATATCTCCCAAAAAAACCTGGGAAGGATTTTTTGGAGGCATGGTTTTTACCATGGCGGCAGGAGCGTTACTCGCTCATTATTGGCATTTGCCATATATAGATATGGCTGTTGCAGCTGGGGTAGTATGTATTTTTGGAGTTATTGGAGATCTATATGAATCCACCATGAAGCGTCAAGCAGAAGTTAAGGATTCCGGTAAGTTTATCCCTGGACATGGTGGGATACTCGATAGATTGGACAGCGCCCTGTATGCTTTTCCGTTCTACCTTATTGCACTGTACCTAATTCAGCTTATTTAAGGTAAAAGAATTTGAAGTAAATGTAGACTGTTCCCGCTGACCAAAGCATTAACATCATTACAAAGCTTTTATAAAAGTAGTAACCTTGCTCCTTGCTGTATTTAGCAATACGGTAGGAGAGAAACACTCCAAATAGAAGTGCAATAGATAATCCCATTTTAAAGGTCTTTTACCAGAACCCAGGCTCCTCCGCCAATCGCAGCATTTACTCCTGACAGTTGAGCATTAGCTTCTGAAGCTGAATTATAAGATCCAGCAGCCACTTGGTAGAATTCACCATTAAATCGACCCAAAAGACGAGCAGAAGAAAAGCCTTGTCCTTGTAGTTTAGTTACCAAGGCATCTGCATTTCCTTTTGAAGTAAAAGCTCCTGCAATTACGTGGTGAGATCCAGAACTTGAACCTGCGTTTTGTGTTACTGTTGGCTCAACAACAACAGGTTCTGGGTCAGGAGTAGGCTCTTCAATAACTTCCTCCACAACTGGTTCAACTTCATCCTCTACAATTTCATCGTCAACTACAATTTCTGAAGAGTCGCTTTCTTCAACAAGAACTTCCTCATGAGCATCATCCTGAATAGGGTCGCTAAGTTCTTCTTCAATTTTACTCTCTTTATTCTCAGGCTCTTTTTCTTTGTCTTCGGCTTTCTTCTCGGTTTTATCCTTCAGACCTATCCATTCCGAAACCATATCCCATTTTAATCCAGCAAAAACACCTCCGCCAATTAAAAGCAATAGCAGTACTAACCAAATAAAACGTTTTTTCTTTTTCTTCTTAGGTTGTGGCTCAACCGGCGGTAGTTCGTGACCATCAACTTCCGGTGCAACATGTGCCATAGCCTCTGCTTTAGAAACAACCTCTTTTTTTGGCCCATCTGCTTTGACTGCAGTTTCAGGCTTATCTAAAACTTTCTCCTCAAGGCGATCGTTTTTATCAAAGAATGGTGCTTCTATTTCTTCCTCCTTAACTTCCTCCGAAACCTTGGGCGCCTTTTCATTTATTTTATCCTCAGGAAGTTTTGCTTCTTCTACAGGTGGTTTTGGCGTTTCTTTCTTCTCTTTCTTAGTAGTTTCTTTATTTGCAGTTGGCTTCTTCTTTTTCTCTTTCTTCTCTTTTTTCTCCTTTGCCGGCTTTTCCGTTTTCTTAGCTTCTGGTTTTACTTCCTCTTTGTCTTCCTTTTTAGAGACTTCTTTTTCTTTTTTGGCTTCTATAACTGGAGCAGGGGGCACCTCTTTCTCCACCTCATCGTTGGAATTATCCAGGGCTTCATCCAATTCTTTATCCGCATTGGATACCGCTTCCTCCTCTTTCTTAGGAGCTTCCTTTTTCTCCTCCTTAACGGGTTCAGGCTTTTCTTCCTTCTTTATTTCATCTTTGGGCTTTTCCGGAGCAGCTTGACCATCAGAGAACCCAGTAAAAACAATACTACCTGCTGAGTCTTTGTAAAAAGAACCAAGACCTTCAATAACCGCAGTTTCTCCAGATTCGGCTTGTGACGCTAAGTGGTTGGCTAATTTCTGAATCTCTTCCTTAGCTTCATCCAAGCTGATGCCTTTATCTTCAGAAAGTGCTTTTTGTAGTTTGCCGTCGTTAAACTTTAAAAAGGAATTAAAAATTATCTTATCACCGGACTTTAATAGTGTACCAAAATCAGGGATGATGATTGAATCGTGTTCTTCTATAAGCCGTATAAGTAATTTCTCCATGAAGCAAATATTTGCCATAAATGTACAATTTTGGATTCAAATTCAATTCTAAATAATAAGTTTTGCTTTTTCTTGAACTTCCGCATTTAAGAAAGTACCTTTGTTAGAACTTGTAAGGAATTTTATGTCAGGAACTCAACGTTTGAGTAGCGAAGAAAAGGCGCTGCGAATAAATTTAGATAGCTCTATTTACGGAAGTTTTAACGAGATTGGCGCAGGACAAGAGGTTGCAGCCAATTTTTTTAGAGCAGGAGGGAGCAGCGGCACCATTGCATGGACGCGTTCTGCTTATGACATGAAAGTATCCGATCGTATTTATGGTGAATGTCGTCGTTACGTTTGTGAAGAACGTTTAGAAACCATGTTGGACAAGGAATTTGGAATGATGTCGGACATGCTGGATGAGAAAAAACCAGAGAAACGCTTTTTCGCCTTTTGTAATACCGTTGAAAGCCTTAATTATCATAAAACGAATCAGGGACAAGGATGGGTAGGTATCAAATTTCAAGTAGAACCTGAATCCGAACCAAATGAGATCATCTTACACGTTAAGATGTTTGACAGCAGAAATACTTGGCAGCAAGAAGCCTTGGGGATTCTTGGTGTAAACTTGGTATATGCGGCCTATTACCAAATGGATTCCGTTGATACTTTTTTGAAAGCGCTGGGTGACCGTCTTTCCAGAGATCGTATGGAGATCGATATGATTAAGGTAAATGGCCCTGATTTTGAACATTTTGACAACCGACTTATCGCCCTAAAGCTGGTTAAAATGGGAATGACAGAGGCCACTATGTTTGATCCCAATGGAAATGTATTGCAGCCTACAACCGCATTGTATAAAAAGAATGTACTGATGCTGCGTGGGCGTTTCAGACCTCCAACACATGTTAATTTCGATATGTTGGAAAAGGGGCACAAGCAATTCCTTAATTCAAAAGATGTTGATCCTGAGAAAGTATTCACCTTATTTGAGCTTACCTTAAAGGACCTCAAAGCAGAAGGTGATATTGATGAGCAGGATTATCTTGATAGGGTAGAACTCCTTGGTCTCCTGGGGCAAAATGTAATGATTTCTAACTATGTAAAATATTACAAGGTAATTGAATATGTTTCCTCATTGACTATGGGTTATAAGGTTGGTGTGATTTTGGGTGTGTATAACCTTGAAACCATCTTTGACAAGTCTTATTACGATAACCTTCAGGGTGGAATTATTGAAGCCTTTGGTTTAGGGTTTGGAAAGCCGATGAAAATGTTGGTTTATCCTGCGATTAAAATCAACTCTAAATCAGACGAGCTCTATACTTGTGACAATATTCATATTCCTGAGGATGTACAAGGGCTTTATGACTATCTAAAAACCAACAAGAAGCTGTGTCACATTGAAAATGCCAATACGGATGTGCTCAACATTTATTCTGATCAGGTAATTGACATGATTAAAAACGGAGAAAACGGTTGGGAAGAGATGGTACCAAGTGTAGTGGCGGAAAGCATCAAAGAGCACGCTTTATTTGATTATGTGGACAGTCCTGCTATTGAGGGCTAGGGAAGTAGGTAATCTTTAATTCTTCATACTTTCCATTTTCTGTTCCAGAAACAACAGCAAAAAGTGAATCACCTTTTGCAGTTTTGTAGGATATCTCTTTAGGCCAATCGTGAGATGGATTGATAAAGCTGATTTTATCGCCTTCTAATGACTTAAATTCAAAGAAAATAGGGTCATCGTCGTTCTGACCGAAAACCGTCGGCGCAAAAATATAAGCACCTTTCATGGGGTATACATCAATGCGTTCAAGTGTATCAAAGGTTTCATTGTTATATACGTAAGCTTGAAAACAAGAGTCGTTTATTTGTCGCCAATGTTCAACGGTGTTGCCTGAGTACCAAATACCATTTAGCTGGGGCATGAATTCTTTTATGATTTCAATTTCTGTCTTTTCTTTTGCTTCACCCGTTTCAATATTATTAGCCTTCTCATTACAAGCTATGAAGCTAAACACCATAAAAAAGACCCATAATCTCATGCTATAAAGTTAATAAAAAGGCTAATTTTGCGGCATGTCAGAAGACTTTTTTGAGATAGGATATTTTGCGAAAATTCATGGATTCAAAGGAAATTTACAGTTTAAGTCAACTGCGGACGACCCCATGAAGTATGGTCAATTGGATGCGCTTTTCGTGCAAATGCCTATGGGGCAAGTGCCCTTTGTTGTAGAACATATGTCGCACAAAAGAGGGAATGAATTTATCGTGAAGTTGGAAGGTATTGATACGGATGTTGATGCAAAAAACCTGACAGGTAAGGCTGTGATGCTGCCAAGTTCTTTGTTACCTGTTATGGAATCGGATGATGAGTTTTACCACCATGAAATAGAAGGTTTTGATGTAATTGTAAATCAAAAAAGTTTAGGTAAAATCCTTAGTGTTCTTGATATACCAGGAAATCCCCAAATTGAGATTAAACTTAAATCGGGGGATGAAGCGATGGTCCCTATGCACGATGACTTCATTAAAAGCATCAATAAAAAAGCAAAAGAAATTCACCTGGACCTACCTGAAGGACTCCTTGATTTAAATTTAGAAGCTAAGTAGCACTTTGCCAGACTTTTGTATATTGCATGAATGTCTGAGAAATCTAGAAGAGATTTTATTAAACTGTCCAGTATAGCAGCTGCAGGAGTTGCTTTTCAAGCCTGTAGCACTCCTTTACCTGAAGAATCGGATAAAAGTGAAGCTGAAAGTCCTATAAAAATTAAGGGCACGAAACCCATTGTTGTTTCTACTTGGAAACATGGTTTAAAGGCCAATGAGGCTGCATGGAATATTCTAGCTGATAATGGATACGCGCTGGATGCCGTGGAAAGTGGCGTCCGTATTTCAGAGGATGATCCTGAAGAAAGAAGCGTGGGTTATGGTGGCAGACCCGACCGTGAAGGCAAGGTGACTTTAGATGCTTGTATTATGAATGAGCTCTACGATTGCGGTGCCGTGGCTTTTTTAGAGGATATAAAAAACCCAATTTCAGTAGCCAGAAAGGTAATGACAGAGACAGCTCACGTGATGCTGGTAGGGAAGGGGGCAAAGCAATTTGCTTTGGAGCAAGGTTTTGAAACCATGAATCTTTTGATTCCTGAATCAGAGAAAGACTGGAAGGAATGGTTGGAAAAATCAGAATACAAACCAGTTATCAATATTGAAAACCATGACACTATAGGGATGTTAGCCTTGGATGCGAATGGTCGACTTAGTGGGGCTTGTACGACCAGTGGAGCAGCGTATAAACTTCACGGTAGGGTGGGTGATTCACCGATAGTTGGAGCAGGCCTTTATGTTAATGGAGAAGTAGGTGCAGCATGCGCAACTGGACTTGGAGAAGCAGTTATTAGGGCTTGTGGAAGTCATTTGGTGGTACAATTAATGAAACAAGGATACCAACCTGAAGAAGCATGTAAAGAGGCCGTTGAACACATTCACAAAATTCATAAGGACGTAAATGGTTTGCAGGTTGGTTTTTTAGCCTTAACTGCTGATGGAGTAGCAGGTGGATACTCTATGTACAATGGCTTTAATTATGCCTGTCATACTTCAGAAGGAAATAAACTGATTGATTGTAAAAGTAAATTAGAGTGGCCCAAAGATTAAGTCACTCGAACAAAACCTTCAGAATCAATTGACTCTAATTTTGCCTTTTGCAAAGTGTTCGGAAGTGTTTCATCAAATGGATGAATTACTTTAACGTAATTCTCTGTAAATCCGTGAATAAAGCCATCATGATCCTCGTCTTCAAACAGAACTGAAAACTCATTTCCGAGCTGACTTTCGTAAAAAGCTCTTCTCAGTTTGTGACTTAATTGTTGCAATTGACGGGAACGCTCTCTACGGATATTAACCGGAATAATTTCATCTTTTCTAAGTGCAGTGGTGTTGGCACGCTCCGAATAAGTGAAGGCATGTAAATAAGAAACATCCAAAGACTTTATGAATTCCATTGAGTCTACAAAATGAGCATCCGTTTCACCAGGGAATCCTGTAATTACATCCACACCAATACAAGCGTTGGGCATTACTTTTTTAATATGTGCCACACGGTTAGCATAGAGTTCCCTATCATAGCGACGGCGCATTTCTTTCAGCATCTCATTATTACCCGATTGCAGGGGAATATGAAAATGAGGCACAAAGCGCTTTGAGTTAGCAACAAAGGCAATGATGTCATCAGACAGTAAATTGGGTTCTATAGAAGATATTCTAAAACGCTCAATTCCCTCAACTTTATCCAATTCTTGGATAAGTTCAAAAAAGCTTTCATTGTTTCCGGCACCAAAATCTCCAATGTTTACTCCGGTTAAAACGACTTCCTTAACATCCGTTTTAGCTACATCTTGGGCTTGTTTTAGGGTTTCTGCGATTGTCGCAGACCTAGAACGACCTCTGGCCAAGGGAATGGTGCAAAAAGAGCAGAAATAATCGCAGCCGTCTTGAACCTTTAGGAAACTTCTTGTTCTGTCGCCAAAAGAGTAGGAGGGAACAAAACTTTTTGTTTCCTTAATGTGCTCATTTTCAATTTTGGCAATTTCTTTTTTGTCCAAATCAGCCAAATGCTCAACAATATTGAACTTCTCGTTGGCCCCTAAAACCATGTCAACCCCTTTAATTTCAGCTATTTGCTGTGGTTTTAATTGAGCAAAGCAACCAATAATGGTCACAAAAGAGTTGGGATTCGCTTTCACAGCTTTCTTCACCAATTGACGGCATTTTTTATCCGCATTTTCAGTCACGGAACAAGTGTTTATAACCGTAACATCAGAGCCTTCACCAAAAGGTATTTTGGCAAAACCTGCATCCGTCATTTGACGTGCAATGGTACTAGTTTCAGCAAAATTTAGCTTACAACCTAAGGTGTAATATGAAACCGTTTTATACTGCTGTGTGCTCATTTGGAGGCGCAAAGATAATATTCTAATTGTTTAAGTTGTTACATCAATTATTCAAGTAGGAATTTCAAAAGCTTTAATCAGAAAATCCTGATTCGTTACGTTTATACATGCTGATCCCTTTATCCCATTTGCACCCAATCTTCCTCTTTCGCCAGCATGGTATTCTACACTGCGTGCACCTCCATTTCCTCTTGCACCTCCTTTTCCAGCTTTACCAGGAATTGCTCCACTTGTTGTGATATTTATTTTTTTTATCAAATCCTTGGAGTTAGGATGAACGATTATCTTTATACTACCTGGACAACCCGCATTACCACCATTACCACCATTACCGCCGTCGCCACCGTTACCAGCACAACGATCTTCTGTTGCGTCATCAGCATTTTCACCTTTTCCTCCGTTACCTCCATGACCACCGTTACCTCCAGATATGTCAATATTAATTTGAACTGGATTGGAAATTTTATATAACTCACTAGTTTGTGAGTTTGTGTCTGTCACCCGCAAAAAATAATAATCTCCGGGCCCTTTCCATAATAAGCAAAGTAGATCAGATCCCTTAGAGCCATTTGACCCATTTTCTCCGTCATCTCCGTCCCAACCGTTTCCAAATGTAAAAATCGACACATTCTCAGTACCGTTTTCTCCATTTTCACCATCGTGCCCTGATTTATCAATAAATAGATAAGACAAATAATTTAATTTAATCGAGTCATGGAAATTTTTTATTTCTTTATCTTGAAAAGATAATTCCAAATGAATCCAATCATAAGATATTTTATTTGGAGAACCAATTATTTGTAACTTCCCATTGTTAACATCAATATTTTCGCCCGATACGAAGAGTTTCTTAGAATGTGAAACATTAATAGTATCGTTATTTTTACAAACAGCAAATACCTGAAACTGAATCTCACTCCCAAAGTTAATAGGAAGAAGAGTGTCATATGTTAGGTATAACTCATTAATATTTTTTGCTTTAAGCGAGAATATACCTAGTGAATAACGCGGGGAAATTAAAAAGCAAAACAATGCTAAACTTAGAATTTTTATCATATCGGAGTGTTCAAATTAGATATTCTGTGTAACAAGAATTATACCGTCTTAAGCAAATACCACGTCTAAAAAAAGACTTTAAAAATGAATAAAAAAAGATGAAGTTTGGATAATAGCAAACACTATTTAACATAATGTAGATTATAAGTTTTTTATATTGATATAAATCATCTACAGCTTAACATTTAATTGAATTATATTTGACGAAAATTGTCATATGAATAAGTTCATCTTCCTCTTCGTTATAATTCTTTCAAGTATCTCAATTGAAGGATTTGCCCAAGAAAATAAAACCATGTGGTCGGACACCACATCTACCTACAGAATTGTAAAAACAGATGGTGGCGAACTCATTGGTAAAATTTTAGAACAAGATGAACGTGAGATCTTATTGCTTACAAAGGATAATCGACGAATTTATGTTCCGCAGCATGCTATACAAGAAATCATAAAAATTGATGCTACGGAATTCAATGAAAAAGGAACTTTTATAGGTGAAGATGCTTTCGCCACACGATATTTCCTAACCACCAATGGCTTACCAATTAAAAAAGGTGAACATTATATACAATGGAATTTGTTTGGTCCAGATTTTCAATTTGGTTTGGGTAAAAATTTTGGTGTTGGGATAATGTCTTCTTGGTTTGGTGTTCCTTTGGTTGGAACAATTAAGAAAAGCTGGGAGCTTAATGAATATACACAATTTGCATTGGGTGGTCTTTTTGGGACAGGTTCGTGGGCTGCAATTGATTTAGGAGGCGCTCTTCCCTTTGCTACTTTGTCTTTTGGAAATAGAACAAGAAATATTGCTTTTTCGGGAGGTTACGGTGCTATATTTGATGGTGGAGACGCGGAAGGAAGAGCTCTGATGAGTGTCGCTGGAATGGTGAAAGTTGGTGAAAAAATCAGCCTTGTTTTTGACTCATTTATTGTCTTGCCAGGCCAAACAATTACTAGCACAGATCCTAACGGTAATACCTATACAAATAGAAATCCGGGGGTTATGATTTTTACGCCTGGGATACGTGTTCACCAAGAAAAAGGAAAGGCTTTTCAGTTTGGTTTTACTGGACTTGTATTTGATAATGATTTGGTGCCCTTCCCTATTCCAACGGTACAATGGTATAGGTCATTGTAGGTTAAATATCTATTCAAGGACTAAATATTTTTCTAAACTTATTAGGGAGCTCTGATATTAACTTTAAGGGTTCAGATGTAAATGGATGCTTGAATTCTAAAGAATATGCATGCAAGTACATACCTTTTCCTTTTAGGATTAATCCTTTAAGGAAATAATCTTTATCGCCTAAAACGGGATGACCTATGCTGAGCAGATGTTTTCTCAGCTGATGTCTGCGACCAGTTTCAGGAACTAGTTCAACTAAATTTAGTTTTTCAAACCTTTCTGAATCTACAGAATCCAAAACCTTATAACGAGATTTGGCTTCTTTGCCATCTATTTCAGTACAAATTTCACCTTGAGCCTTCATTTCACCAATACTAATGGCTCTGTAGCTTTTTTTGATTTCCTTGTTCTCGAACATTTTATTTAAGGCGCGAATACTACTTAACGTTTTTCCGACCAACAAAATCCCAGTTGTTGCGTAATCCAAGCGATGAATGGGCTGTGGATTGGTTGCGTCCGGCTGACTGCTTTTTTCTAAGTTTTGCTCCAAAGCGTTCTTGACTGTCATGAATTTATTACCACTAACCAAAATACCGGCTGGCTTGTGAATTAGAGCCAAATAATCGTCTTCATAGAGCACTTTTAACTTAAGAATGAGCTTCTTCTTTGGCAGGACAGGTGCTGGAGGTGAAAACTGGATGCAGTCCCCTTCCCTAACGAATGTTCCCGTGAATGCTTTTTCACCATTAACCTTAAAACAGTCCTTTTTTATTGCTTTTTTTAAGGCTGACTTGGTGTTCACCTCCTCAAAAAGACCAATACCATAATCGGATAAGCGCATGGCTTGAGGTATTTTTGGGACGGTATGGTTGCGGTATTTCTCGATGGAAAGGCTAATAGGATTTAAACTCAAGTTACTACTTATCTATTTTACTTTTTTCAAGCTTAAATTTTTCAAGACATGAATCTAGGGTGTTTCCTTGGCTATGGACACATTCGCAAAACTCATTTGCGATAGTTTCATATTTTGTGTTTTGATATTGTTTCTTACAGTCTTTCTCTGAGTTTCTTGGCATTATGTCAAAGGCGTTAATAGATATAAAAACCGTAAGAACAAATACTATAAATACGCTTCCAAAGAAGACAAAAGGGAATTTATTGGTGTATTTTTCGGGACTTTCAACTATTCCATAGTCTGGCACCTTTTTAAATGGGAGTATATATTTCAATCTATCATAATTCCAAAATAAAATGTACACGTTTGCGAAAACCATCAAAATAGAACTTACGAATGATCCCTCAAATCTGACAGCTAAAGATAAAATGCAAATATTTACAATTATTGGAAAATAAATTAATGCTCCTATCGTAACTGTTCGAGGGATAAGCAATAAAATTGCCGCAAGAATCTGTCCAACACCAATGAATGAATAATAATAACCTGTTTTATGCAAGGCAGTTAAATAAGCACCCATTGGATGCAACTCGGATAAACCACTTGCAAAGCGCTCATCCATAATTTTAACAAGACCTGCTACAATAAAGGCATAAGCCAATAAGAGGCGGCATAGGATAGAGAAATACCAGTACCATCTATTTTTTCTAGCATCTAGATAAAAACGATCGAATTTAGAAAGCTGATTCACAGGTTATTATTTTGTTCTTACAAAACGATTCTGGACAAGCTGATTCAAATAGATTTTTGAATCTACACATTCAAATTTTAATGGCTTCTCCAACTCGGTGAATAATTTTGCACCACCGCCTAATACATAAGGGATTATTGTAATCGTTATTTCATCGACTAAATCTTCTTTCAGAAAACTTTGGATGGTTTTTCCTCCATCAATGTAAAGGTTCAGGTGCCCTTTCTTATGAATTCCTGTCAGAACCTCTTTAAGCTTGCCATCTACAATTTCAACCTTACCAACTAACTCTTCAGGGACTTGGTTTAACTTAGTGCTTAATACATAAACTGGTTTTTCATAAGGCCATTCGATATCAAAGCCAAGGACTGTCTCATAGGTAGTTCGTCCCATGATCAAAGCATCTATTTCTGAAATAAATTCATTGTAGCCCATATCAATGTTGTCAGGATTAGGGATGGAATGTAACCAGTCTATTTTATTGTTTCTATCGGCTATACAGCCATCTATGCTTGTTGCTATGAACACCTTGTTTTTCATTAAGCAATACGTATTATATAAGCTCTAATATACGCTTTATTGCGTCAGAAAATAATTTTATAGGATTACTGTTCAATTGCTGTGTTCTTCTTTTTAGGCTCCAATATTACCCAGAATGCAACAAGTGGTAAAACACTCATAAAATAATAGATAGGATAACCAAAAACACCATAAAGACTGGCGGCAATTAAGGGAAAGGCTGCGGTAGCTAAAGAGTTAAGCGATTCACTTACCCCCATGATTTCACCCATTTTATCCTTATTTCCATGGGTTGATATTAAACTGTTAAAGGTTGGGAAGCACAATGCCAGCCCTAGGTTCATTACGTAATACAAGGCGCAATAGAGCCATAAATTGTGTGTTAAGGTAATACAGAACAAGCCTACTACTGATAAAATTAGACCCGTGTACAAAGTTTTAAGTGGCCCTATTCTCTTGATAAATTTTTGAGCTAAAAAAGCTTGATTAAAGGCTAGGAAAATACCTACCACAAGCATAAATAGTCCCAGCTCCTGTTTGTTAAAATGAAAAATATCTATCATGAAAAGAGCAATGGTGGCTATATAGAAGGCCATCATGGTCATGAAAAGAAACTTGGCTAAAAACAAACGTTTGATAAAGGGGCTCGGGTTTATTTCTCGAATTCTTCTTAAAACAAGAACGCTACTTAAGACGGATTTCCTTTTATGTGGCTCCTCCTCTACTTGGTTTGGTTTTCTGCTCTCTTTCAGTAAAAAGAAAATGCATAAAAGGGCAAGAATTGATATACCAGAAGCGAGACTCAAGGTTCCCAAATAACCCCAGGAGGTTGAAGCAGACCATCCGCCAAGTCCAGGACCAAGTATCATTCCAAGTCCAGCAATTCCACCCAAGTAGGCAAAAATGTAGTTCTTTTCTTCAGGGGTAGTAATATCCGACACATATGCATTAGTCACAGATACATTTCCACCGGTAAGGCCATCCAAAACACGAGAAAACAAAATGATCCATAATGGAAAGGCTAAGCCCAAAACACTATAGTTCGGCAAGTATAGTGCTAGAATAAAGACCAACCAGCTCAATAAGGTACCAGCTTGACTTATCAGTAAAACGGGCTTACGCCCTACTCTATCTGATAAAGCACCGAGCCATGGTGCTCCTATAAATTGAAAGGCCGAATAACAGGTTAAAAGAAGTCCATATACCCATTTTTCCGCACCATAGTCAGCCACAACAAAGGGCAAAACAGGCATTAGAATCGAGAATCCCATGACATTCACCAAGGTGAGCAAGTAGGCGGGTAATAAACGCTGATTCAAATCTAAATATCTACGCTGAATTTAGAAGGATGTTTTGCTGTAACATCTTTATAAAATTCAATAATTTTCTTTTTGTCTTCTTCCCAATCACCTGTTGGATAAAGTAACTCACTTTGTGCGATTACCCGTTTTTTATAATCCATGGACTGCATAACGATAGGTAAACCGGTATCTATGGCAGTCCAATAAAATCCTGTCTTCCATCGTTCGGATTTACTACGTGTCCCTTCGGGAGTGAATACAATTTTTAATTCTTTTCCTTGCTCCAACCAATTTTTAAGTGTTTGGGTGAGGTCGTTTTTTTTGGATCGATCAACAGGAATTCCTCCAGTCCATCTGAAAAACCAAGCGATCCCTGGCTTAAAGAAGCTTTTTTTAATAAGGTATTTTGCTCTTATTCTATAACTGGATCTAGCTAGCAAGCCCCAAACAAAGTCCCATTGACTGGTGTGCGGAGCAACAATGATGATACAGCTTCTCTTCTCTCCAGAGTAATCTCCTTGCACCTTCCACCCGCGCAATTTTAAAAGCATATTTGAGATAAACCTCACCGTATAAAATTACTAGGAATTAAGCTAGGCTGGAATAATTTCGGCCAATGGAAGTATTCCACCCACCAAGTGCGTATTATTAGCATCAATTGGTGTTTTTATGGATGATACTAGCTGCAGCTTGGGCTTTTGGCAATATGGTTAAATCAGCAATCGTCACGTGTTCTGGTGCGTTGACTGCAAAAGCAATGGTATTTGCAATGTCTTCTGCATATAAAGGAGTATAATTCTGATAAACTCGTTCTGCCTTTTCTTCATTTCCTTTAAAACGCACATTTGAAAAGTCTGTATGTACCGCTCCGGGAGCAATATTGGTCACTTTTATTCCTCTTTCAGTGAGCTCTAGTCGCATCCCCTCACTGATGGCCTCAACTGCTTTTTTTGATGCGCAATAAACCACACCGTTCACATAGGTCTGTTTACCAGCTATTGAGCTTATATTTACAATATGACCTGTATTTCTTTTCGTCATTAAAGGGATAACAGCTTTTGAGACGTATAATAAGCCTTTTACATTTCCATCCATCATTGCATCCCAATCATCCGTGTCGCCATGCTCTAACTTGTCAAGTCCATGAGCGTTTCCTGCATTATTTATCAGGACATCTATTTCCTTCCAACTATCCTCTAACCCGTCGATTGCAGAAATAACCTCCTCTCTATTTCTAACATCATAGGTTAGGATGATTGATTCGGTATAGTCTGCAAGTTCTTCTTGAAGTTCTAACAATTTTTCCTTTCTTCTTCCACAGAGTATAAGTCTATGATTTTGAGAAAGAAACTTGGCAGTTTCTCTACCAATACCTGAACTAGCTCCGGTAATCAATGCAATTTTCTTTGACATACTGCAATGATAAGGATTAATCCAAAATTACTTGACGATAATTACAGGGACTGCTGTATTCCTAAAGCTTAAAATATAGTTTCCAGCTTTAAGGTGCTGAAGGTCTAGTTCCTGTTGTTTGGCATTAATTTCATAACTCTCAATCAAACGACCATCGATGGCATAAACATCAAGACGTCCTATATAGAGTTCAGAGCTTAGGGTAAAAATACCATTGTTTGGATTTGGAAAGAGATTGATATCAGTAAGGACAGGTTCTTCCGTGCCTTGGGCATTACCTTCCGAAATATAAAAATGATCAAAACCTGCTTCTGTAATGTTTATAAAGGTGTCCAAATCAGCAGCATGAACAATTAAACTCAAGGGGTTGGTGATTCCAATATGGTCAAGAATTCGGATACTTGTGTCCACCCACTCGCTCTGATTTGTGCTCGCAAAAGTCATAGAGTCAATAAGTACCTTGGTGCTTCCATCAGAAATATAGATTAGCAAACTGTCATCTTCTGGATAAGGCCCAAATTTGCAATAAAACCATTTGAAGTAGTTAACATGAGGATCTGTCATGCCTGATACATCAAAGGAAGGTGATTCCATTTGGGTATATCCGTAATCAATGTCATCAAAGTCAGCTCCATTGCCTCCATTACCAGTTATCATAGCCATATCACGGCAACCAAAAGGGCTATCAAACTCAGGATTGGAATTTCCGTTAGAAGTTCCTATTGGCTCAGCTCTCTCCCACATTCCCGTTGAGGCATCTCCAGTAATTGTCCACCCTAAATCCAGTGCAAAATCATCATAATAGCCTTCGGTAAGTGTAACTGTCATAGAATTATTTGAGGGTTCAAAATAAATTGAATCCTGACAAAAATTACCATAGCCCCACTTCCCTACTGTAAGATTGTAATAGTCTTCATAGGCACCACTTTGAGCGGCTATTCCACTTGCATTTGACATGAGGTCATGCGTGATATAAACTGATTTTAACTCTACCACAGCGTCTTCTATGGGATTGCCATTTTGATCTTTCACTATAATAGCTAAAGAAAATGCTGCCTTAGGCTGAAGGGCAATATCTGCTGTAGTAACATTAGCAGTTTGTGCCACTACACCATACAAGGTGTCAGGGAAATATCCGTATTTGTCATAAGCAATATCATAAGTTCCAGGAATAGCAATTCCAGTTTCATAGAATCCGTTTAAATCACTGTTTTCAATATGACTATCGGAAATGATTTGGGCAGTTGCATTCGGAATCGCAAAAGTAGTGCTTGCATCCGTAATCGTTCCTTCTATATAACAAGCTCTTTGGTAGTTTACACCCAGAACAAAAAGTCCTTCTTGGCGATCGGATATGAGTAAATTACCAGATGGAAGAAAAGGATAGGCACCCCAATTACCTTCATAAGTTGCAGCAGTAAAAGGAGATGAATCGAATGAAGCAATTTCAACAATATTGCTTGGATTGGCGACATCATGAATGACAACACCATCCGTGTACCAAGAGGTAATTAGATAATCGTTTAGAACGTGTGTGTTATGAGGAATGGTGCCTACTTCAGGAGTGCTCTGAATCTTATCAAGCTCGACAATGTTTGAAGGATCTGACACATCAAAAGACGCTACATATGAGCCCTCCAGTTCATCCGTAGTAAAAGCAGATAAACCGTCATCTGAAAGCCAAACATTATGTGAAAAGGCATTTGGTGTGGCATGTGTACCTAGAAGAACAGGGTTTGATTTATTTGTCACATCCACAACTGAGAAAAAACCGTCGAAAATATGACCAGAATATAGCCTATTGTTTCGAGCATAACCGTCATGGATATAGTAATTATCAAAATCACCAACTTCAACCGGATTCCAAGGATCAACATTTAAATCGTAAATAATTACTCCCCCATTCCCTCTGTTGGCACCGAAGATGTACATGTAACCAAATTCGTCAATGTATAAATTGTGAGCGGACAACCAGCCGCTTCCATAGAAGTAGGCTGAATCAATTAAACTAGCATTTGGAAGTCCGTTTAAATCAAGTATTAATAAGCCCTCTTGCGCCTCAGTGGTAACATAACAATACCCGTTGTAGGTTTTTAAATCTCTCCACACCGAGTTCATTCCAGTTTTCCAAAAAACCTCCGTTGGATTATTCGGATCGCTAACATCCACTACGCTCACACCATTTTCAGCTCCTACCAGTGCATATTCATTTCCGTTACCATCCACGTAGCCCCAAATATCATTTAAATCCTCTCCATGAACTGCCGGAATATCCAAATATCCCAGTTGATTAATACTGGGTTGAGCAAGTCCAATAAAGGATAAAATGCTACAAACGAATAAGTTTATGAGTTTCCGATTTGCCATGCTTAAAGATAGTTATAAAGTAAATACCCTTTGTTTCAGGTAAAATGATTTCTGTATCGCTCCTAATCAGGTCTTCTTGAAGAAGCCTTCCTGCAAAATCAGTTAATATCATATTTGTCGGTCCTTCAATACCTTTTATAAAAACTTTTCCATAGGTGGGATTAGGGAAAACTTCTATGATTGTTTGGGAACTTAAATCAGGTGAGGCATCTGGGACTCCGCCATAAACAATAAAGCGATCAAGGCCAGCCTCACACACCCCTTTATCACCGTGTGCCCTTACTTTCAGCATAAATTGCACACTGTCTTGAGGATTCATATAATTGTTTAAATAGATATTTTTCGGAATCCAATAATTGGCTTGACCGTAATGATCATCCAAGAGTATAGCAGAATTTGGTGTAATAGCCCAAAATTCCAACGTATCGTACTGGCCATTTTGTATCCCTGGGTTCGACCAATAAAAACGGAAGTTTAGTTGAGGGTTTGTGAAGAAGCTGAGGTTCATATAGGGAGATATAAGTTCGGTATAGCCGTTTTCCACATCATTTGACTCTACATCACCAATTGATACACTGTTGTTTCCAGTGATATATGCTATTTCTCCGCAATCATTTGATACATCATTCGCAGCATTCGCTGGAATAGTCTGGGTAGCATCTTGAAATACCGTTTCCTTAGGAAAGGCTCTTTCCCAAGCACCGGAACTACTTGTGCTATTGACTTGCCAGCCCATATCCGTTGAAAAATCATCGTAATATAGCCCTGTCAGCTCGAAACTAATCAGGGTATCGCTCTCGATATTAATTTGGTTCATGCACTCGGTTCTGTATCCCCACTTATAAGCGTATATATCGTAATTGTTTTGTAACATATTGGAAAAGTTGATGTTCCCATTTTGGTCACACATACCTACTATGCTATCGTCCTCACTTTTTATATATACCCTTGCGTAGGAAATATTATTGGACATGTCATTTTGAACATTAATTGTAATGTCAATTTTTGGTTGCGGCTCAAGAGCAATATCTAAATACGTAGTATTTCCTGGGCTTAGAATAACATTATAGATCGTGTCGGAATAATATCCAATTTTTTTGGCTATTACCGTATAACTTCCGGCTGCAGAGTACCCTGTAGCATAGGTACCATCTAAGGAAGTGTTTTCAGAAATCAAGGTTTGCTGAATTTCCAACTCAGCATTATTAATTCCAAGAGATGTTTGAGCATCTGATATTGTGCCCTCCAAATAACAGGCTTGAACATAAGTTGGGTTGAGTACAAAAAGACCATTTGTCCTGTCCGTAGCAAGAATTAAACCCGAAGGTAGCCATGGATATGCTCCCCAACAGCCATCAAAATTGGAAGTTGAACCAGAGTACGTATCAAAGCGCCCAACTTCTATCATGTTTTCAGGATTACTAACATCATGTATCACAATCCCATCTGAGTAATAGCTGGTTACAATATGATTCCCAATGGTGTGCGTATTATGGGGAACAATATAATCAGCGGAAAGGGTTCTAACCTTATCAACAATATCCATATTCATGGGGTCACTTATGTCAACTGCAGCCAAATAACCACCCGAAATTTCGTCCGTTGTAAAAGCATACTTATGGTCGGAGGATTGCCATGCGTTATGGGTAAAATTCCCTGGAGTAGCTTTAATTCCTAATAAAACAGGATTACTCTTATCGGAGACATCATATACACTTAAGTGTCCGTCAGAAATATTTGAAAGCAAAAGTGTGTCGTTGAACACTACGGCATCATGTCCGTACCAATCGTCGGCTATTCCAGTTTGAACTGGACTAAGCGGATTTTGATTAAGATCGTATATGGTGCATCCCCCGACTCCAATATTGGCCCCAATTAAGTAGGCATATCCCAAAGAATCTATGTATATGTTATGAGCACTAGAATATAGGGCACCACCCTGACTTCCATAGAAGTATGTAGCACTCAGTCCAGAGGTGTCCGGAAGTGTTGTCATGTCAATGATAAGCATTCCATTTGGTGCTTCCGTGGTTACATAGGCATAACCATTATATGTCTTAATGTCGCGCCAAGTGCTGTAAAGACCTGGTTCGTAAAAAATTTCGACAGGGTTTAAAGGGTCGGATAAATCGACAATGGATGTCCCCTCCTCCATTCCAACAATCGCATATTCATTTCCTAGAGAATCTACATAACCCCAAACATCATTTACTCTTCCTGGATGCATTTGCGACAACTCAAGCTGAGATACAAATTGGACATTATAATCTGGACCTTGCGCTGTAAGGTCGCCTAAAAATAAGCTAAGAAATAGTAATAAAAGTGTAGTCTTAAATGGAGTATTATTTCTTGACAATCTTATGGGTATTTATTTGTTCTTCACCCAATATAAGTAAGAAATAAATGCCTGAACCACCCTCAATAACCAGACTGTAGCTTTCAGCTATTGTTTGGTAAGATTGGATTAGTTTACCTTGTGCATCAAGTAATAATATTGTTTTCTCACCAGCAGGAAGTTTGTCAAGCTGAACCAAACCATTACTTGGGTTCGGATAAACATCAATAGTCGATAGTTGATTTTCGTCTATAGAAACAGGACCTTCGCTAACCCTAAAGTAATCCAATCCAGCTTCTACCAGGTGTCCAGGATTGTCATCTGCTGTTTTTACAATTAAAGTTTGGTTTGCACTTGGTGTTTGATAATCAGAAACCACAAAAGAAAAGGCCGTCCAATCTTGAACAACATCATTAACATCCAAACTTAGCACAGTGTCTGTTTCAACACCATTGTCAATCATGATATACATTTGATCATTTCCTGTGGAACCACCGCCTGCGTTTACCCACCAGTAGTACAAGTCGATTTGTGGGTTATTGTAGCTTGTTAAGTCCATTGTAGGACTAAATAAAATCATGGTACCATCATCAACGTCATCAGCTCCAACAGAAGCATCATTATTTCCGGTTATATAGGCTTGATCACTGCAGTCACCTTGGTAATCTTCACCGGGATTTGAGATCCCAAAACCTCCACCAAAATTTGTTTCGGCTGGTTCGGCTATTTCCCATATTCCAACCGTTGATGTTCCTGTTACACTCCATGAAAAATCAAAGGTAAAGTCATCATAATAACCTGAAAGTAATGCAATGCTAATCGTATCTTGAGTCCCGTCAACAGTTATGGATGAGCAGCTGGTAATATATTCCCATTTGCCAGCAAAGTAGTCATAGGTACCTTCCGTAACACTATTTAAACTTAGATAGCCTGCTCCATTTGTCTGACCATTAAAACTCAAGGCACCATCTGTCATTTCAAAATCTGCTGTGCTTAAACCAGCGCCTGAATTGCTAATTTCAATAACGATATCATGACTTGGAATCGGAGTTAATTGTACATCAACCGTAACCGTTTGGCCAGAAACCAAATTTACATTTTGAACGGTATCATTATAATAACCAGGCTTAGAATAAACTAAATCGTAAGTTCCTGGAACACCGTGACCTGTGAGATAATCTCCATTCAAATCTGATTGATCCTGAAGACTTGCTCCAATCAGTTCAATGTTTGCTCCTGGAATATTGAATAAGGTACTTGCATCTTTAATATTACCATCAATATAACAGCCCTGAACATAGGTAGGTCCCAAAATGAGTAAGCCGGCTTCTATATCAGATATTATAATATTTCCAGACGGCAACCATGGATATGCACCCCAGCAACCGTTAAAACCATCTCCATCCAATGGCGAGCTGTCATACCGCCCAACTTCCACCAAATTATAAGGATCAGAAACGTCATGAATGGTAACGCCATCACGATAGTATGAAGTAACCAAATAATTTCCAATCGTGTGCGCGTTATGAGGAATAACGTTCATTCCTGGTGAGCTTTGAATTCTATCCGTTTCAAAAATATTACTGGGGTTGCTTACATCATAAGCTGCAATGTATCCGTTTGAGATTTCATCTGTTGTAAAAACGTAATCATGATATACAGAGAACCAAAGGTTATGAGAGAAGTTCCCCGCTGTAGTTTTTGTTCCAAGTAATACAGGGCTTGATGGATTAGAGACATCATAAATCGACATCCAACCATCATTAATGTGTCCCATCATTAAAGTATCGTTAAAAGCAACACCATCGTGAGCGTACCAATCATCTACCTCTCCAATTTCTGTTGGGTTTGTAGGATTTGTATTCAAATCAAGCATGATGCACCCCCCATTTCCTCTGTTTGCTCCGAAAATATAAGCGATACCAGAAGAGTCAATGTAAATATTATGTGCACTTTCCCATTCATTTCCTGTAGGTCCGTTGTAATAACTGGCAGTTATTCCGGTAGCGTTTGGAAGACTGTTCAAATCTATAATTAGAAGTCCATTTTGAGCCTCTGTAGTCACATAAGCATAGCCATTGTATGTTTTCATATCTCTCCAAATTGAATTAAGACCTGGCTCATAAAATATTTCGGTAGGACTTGCTGGATTTGATATGTCTACAATGGATGTTCCGTCATTTAATCCAACTATAGCATATTCTTTTCCTGTTCCATCAACGTAAGCCCAAATGTCGCTTGCATCAGAGTTGTGAATTGTCACAAGGTCCAACTGACCTAATAAATTGATATTGTAATTCTGGGCGAAACTTGTGTTAGCTAATAAGAATAATAACGCTACGATTGATTTTTTCATATCCCACGAAAATAAAGAGAATAAAAGGAACACTTGAATTAAAATTACAAACGGTAGGATTCATTGATTAAATAATGCCGTATATTTGCGCTGAATTTTGGTATCCGTTAATTCGGAATTAAAAGGGAATCCAGTGAAAATCTGGAGCTTTACCTGAAGCTGTAAATTCTTAGATCTTACTTCAATAACCACTGCTTTAGCGGGAAGGGAAGTAAACTTGAATGAGCCAGAAGACCTGCCAGATTACATAGGAATAGGACCTTCAGGCTAAAGGATTCTAATTTAGAATACAAACGTTCTGTTTGGTCATATTCCATTATTTATAAAAACGCTTAAACACAGGAATATGAAAAAAGGATTACTTTATTTTTTAGCTTTTGCAGGACTCAGTTCTCAAGCACAATTTACCAGCAACAATATTCAATATTGGGTAGGTACAGGAAATGATACGGCCATTTTAGTTGTTGATTTTCATACAGGAACATTTGATAGTTCTTCCGCATGGGGTTACCTATACAATGCAGGAGCAACAATGGAAAACATGTTGAATGATATTGCCGCTGCAGATGTCAATTTTAGTGTAAATATGGCAGGTGGATTTCTTAACGATATTAACTACCACGTGCATGCTGGTGTAGGAGGCACAAATAACCAATATTGGGCAACTTATTCAGGACAAGATTTTGCAAGTTTAGCAGCCAACTCTGGAATTACAGAGGTTTTGCAAAATGGAAATTTTTATGCCTGTTCATTTACCGCCTTTAATTCTAGTCCACCCTATAATGCTTTATTGAATCCAGGAACTCCCATTCCTGCATTCGAGCCTTTTGCATTTACCAATGCAGATGTGAGTCACTGGGTAGGCACGGGTAGCGATAGCACAATATTAGTTGTTGACTTTTTATCTCTGATTGGGATTAGCTCCAATGCCTTTGGCTACCTACATGACGGGACTAAAACTGCAGAAGACATGTTAAATGATATAGCTGCAGCTTATTCCTCTTTTACTGTGGATATGACAGGTGGCTTTCTAAACGATATTGTTTTCAATACCAATAGCGGAATTGGTGGGAGTCCAAACTATTGGGGAACCTGGAGTGCTTCTAACCTAGGAAACTGGCAAATGAATTCAGGCATTTCTGAGAATTTATCAGGTTTAAAATTCTTTGGTTGTTCTTACACAGATTTTGCACCGGTTATACGACCAAATACTCCAGTAAATGCGGGAGCTCCAAATGGCTTAACTGAAAACATGCTAAGTCTATCTGTTTATCCAAATCCTAGCAGTGATTACCTAAACATAGATATTAAAGGTGAATTTGTTTTAGAATTCATTGATATGAAGGGAAAAAGAATTTTGACCACCTCAATGAATAAAATTGACATCAGTGATTTAGCTAATGGCCTTTATATTCTTAATTTGCAATCTGCAAACTTTAATGCAACTACAAAATGGATAAAAAATTAACCTTTACGATATTATTAACCTTGATCGGAGCCTTGAGTTTTGGTCAAGGTTCATTTGATCCTGCTGCCGGTCAACCGGGAAGTCAGGCCATTCATAAGGACAGCAGTATCATTGCAGCTTGGGCTGACTTTTGTACTGTTGAAAGAGGTTATATGGACATTGCCAATCCTGGGAATGGTTTGGCCACTCATGGTACAGATAATGATGCTACGGGCTATGCAGATAATGTCGTAATATCTCTGGGTGATTCTGGGGTGGCAACATACATTTTAGGTGTTGGTGCATTGACAGATGGACCTGGCTATGATTTTGCCATTTTTGAAAATTCCTTTTCAGATGATTATTTGGAATTGGCACATGTGGAAGTCAGTAGCGACGGAAGTAATTACTTTCGATTCCCATCCATTACTGAAGTTCAAACGGACTCTCAAGCAGGAGCTTTCGATAATACGGATCCAACTGAAATCTATAACCTTGCTGGAAAATATAGAGGAGGATATGGTGTGCCTTTTGACTTAGCAGAACTTCCAAATGACACCTTATTGAATAAAAGTAATGTCCGCTTTGTTCGAATTGTTGATGTTGTAGGCAGTATTAATCCTCAATACGGCACGACTGATTCCATAGGGACAATAATCAATGATCCCTACCCGACCAATTTTGCAAGTTCAGGGTTCGATTTGGATGCCATGGCACTTTTAAACCTTGTTCAGAGCATTGAGGAGAATCAGTTGGAAGTGAGTGTTTACCCAAATCCAACATCAGACTGGTTATACATCAAGAGTATAGAATTTGGACTTTCTTGGGAATTATATGATTTGAGTGGGAAATTAATGGACGGAGGCCAAACAAAACAACTATCCATAGCGCACTTGCCTCAAGGTATCTATTCCTTAAATATTCAAACGAATAAGGGGACGCGGAATTTGAAAGTTTGCAAAAAATAAGATACATATTCCTTTTTTTATTTGGCTATCAATGCTATGCGCAGCCTGATACCTTAAAGTCTTTTGAGCTAATAGATAAGAGTAATACATCAATTGAGACAGACTTCATTATTGACAAGCCAACTGAGGTCAATTCTTCTTCCAATTTGACTGAAATACTTTCCAACTCTCTACCCATTTTCATAAGAAACTATGGTCCGGGAGGTATTGCTACATTGCAGCTAGGTGGGGGAACTCCTCAGCAAACCCAATTATTGTGGAATGGTATTAAAATTAATTATCCCAGTCTGGGACTTTCAGACCCTAATGTAATTCCGAATGGAATGATTGGAGGTATTGATGTTAGCCTTGGTTTGAACAGTCAAGTCCATGGTTCAGGTGGCTTAGGAGGAACAATTAACCTCCGTCCAAAACAAATTGATAAATCAGGAATTGAATTAGAACTTTTAGGCGGAAGTTTTGGTGAGAGAGCTTTAAATGCAAGCGCCTATATGTTAAAAAAGAAAAGTGCCTTCCAAATTGGGGGTGGTTCCTATCAAGCGATAAATAACTTTCCTTTCTTAAATATTGCCAAGATTGGCAGACCAACTGAATATCAGGAGCACGCAAAGGTTAATAGAACATATGGCCATATTCAATATAAGTACTATCAGAATGACAAATGTTTCTGGGGAATTAACGGCTTCCTTAGCCATAATTTCAGAGAAGTCCCTCCCAGCCTTTTAAGTCCTTCCAAGGCTGGTTTGGAAGATTTAATGGGATTACTTCAACTAAGTTATCACAGGGAATTTTCAAAATGGAAGTCCGAAACCTTCCTTGGTTATTACGGACAAATTCAAAATTACCAAGATAGTTCGACTGAGATTTTCAGCGAGACAAAAAGCAAAAACTTACAATTTAAAAGTACTTGGAAGAGGATTTACTTCAAAGAGAAGCTCAGCTGGCGCTCTAGTATTGATGCCATGACTCAAGACTTAGCTGTGGCAGCATATGAAGATATACGTATGAATTTACAGGCTTCACTTTCAACTTTTGTCGCCATGCAATGGAAGCCTAGCCAACGCACCTATCTCACATTAAGAAAAGAATATAATCTTCAACGTTTTGGGCCAACCACCCCAACAATAGGTCATGAATTCATTGTACAGAATAAAAGGTATAAACCGGCCATTGGAATTTCAATTGGAAAAAATTACCGCTTTCCTACTTTCAACGATTTGTATTGGCGACCTGGAGGAAATGAACAGCTTGAACCCGAATCCAGTAATTCAGCCTCACTTTACTTACGATTTATGCCTTTGAATAAGTTGCTGTGGTACTATGAGGCTTACTATAACCAAACCGAAAACGGCATTCGTTGGCTGCCCACCAATGGCGTGTGGCAAGCTGAAAACGTTGAATTGCAAAAACAAATGGGCATCCGCTCTCGCATTGAAACTAATTTTGAACTAAAAAAATTATCCTTTACTTTAAATTCTGGTTTCGAAGGATTGATTTCTGAGCTTAAGTCAAGCTCTAATGAATGGAAAGAGTCTCCCTTTGTGCCAAATTTCAATTTCCAGGCTTCCATAAAGATGGAATATAATCGTTGGTCTCTTCTATATCAAAACCAAATGAACAGTCGTTATTACACCAATTTTGAGAACTCAATTTTTATGCCTGCCGTTGACTTGCACTCAGCACTAATTAGTTATAAGTTAAATCCGCAATTCAAGTCTGGAAAACATAGCAAAACTAATCTACATTTCAATTTTAGGGTTAGGAACGCTTTTAATAAAATGTACCAAAGCACCCCATATTTTCCTATGCCTGGTAGATCCTATCAAATAAGTTTAATTATAAAACATGCGTAGTTTACTGTACATATTCTTAATCTTCTTATTGAGCGCATGCGATAAGGATTTGATTGGCCCGCAATATGAAATTGGAAATTCATCCAATCAAGGGAGAATTTACATTCTGAATGAAGGAAATTTTGGATCGGGAAATGGCAGTATTACCCAATACGATATTAATTCCCAAACGAGTGCCAATGGAATTTTTCAAGCTCAAAATGGAATTCCATTGGGCGATATTCCACAGGATATGATTCGCTTAGGAGATGAATACTGGATTAGTGTAAACAATAGCGGTAAAGTACTTATTTGTGACACTAACTTTAATCTTCTAAATCAAATTATGGGTCTAGGCTCACCACGTTTTTTAAAAGCTTTTGGGAACAAGGTCTTATGCACAGATTTATATGGAAATGGGATACATGTTCTCGACCCAAACAGTTATACAAAAACTGGCTTTATCCCGATAGCTGATTGGACAGAGCAATTGGAGGTGGTGGCCAATGAATGTTGGGTCTCTGGTGTCAATACAGGGCAGGTATACATTATCAATCAACAATATATGTTAGAGGATAGTATAGCACTCAATAAAGGTCCTGGAAAAGCTATAAAGGATCAAAATGATTTTGTTTGGGTACTTTGTTCCGGTGGCTATCAGCTGGAACAACCCATTTTATATCAAATAAACCCTCAAAACAAGCAGGTACTTCAACAACATAACTTTGGAGGAATTAATAACTCACCAGGCTCCCTGCAAGTAAATGACGCAAAGGATAGCCTATTCTTTATATCAGGAGGGGTTTGGTCGACAAGCATATACAACGCAGGAGTATTTACCAGTTTATACAACCAAAACCACACCTATTATGGCTTTAAATATTTGGGGCAAAACCTAATGATGTTGACAGATGCAAAAAACTATGCGATTAATGGCTGGGCCTATGTTTTATCGAGTAATGGATCTTTAATAGATAGTTTAGAGTGTGATATAATTCCAGGAACTATTTTCTCAGAATGATTTGTTACTTTTGAAACAAATTGAATTTCCTTAACATGAAGAAATCAGTAATAGTTTTAAGTATCGGCCTGTTTTTGTTTAGCTGTGGTGCAGAAGAAAAGGAGGCAAACAAGCAAAAGTCATTGGAAGAGATGGAACAAGAAGAAGTTTGTAAATGCTCGGATTATGCCGACCGTTTGTTCGCTTCAGATGACTTTGAAAAATTTGCAGAAGATAATAAGGAAGAGCACCAAAAATGCGCAGCCTTGGAAGAGAAATTCAAAGCAGAAAAACTTTCTGCTATGCGTGAAAATTGCAAGTAAATACTTAAGCTAATTCACATATTTGTTCTAGCATGGCGCTAAGCCCATTTTGGGTATGTTCACAATTTTTAGGTGAAGTAAAGCCCGTTTGTTTCCAGCTTAGAACCTGTTGATTTGATTCATTATTTATGGTGACGTCTACTTCACCGTAGTTCTCAATTTTATCCTCGGTTCCAGAAAATTGACTCCAATATAAGTAGGTTAACCTTTGCTTAGGTTTAAAATTAACAACCTTTCCTTTGTCCTTATACTTATGTCCTTCATAGACTCCTTGAAATATGATATCGCTCCCCTCTTCCCAGCTCGTTATCGTTTCTGTACCGAATAAATACTTGGCAATTTTTTCAGGATTTGTAAGTGCATCCCATAAATCCTCCCTTGATTTTTGAGTAACAATGCTCGCTTCTGCAATTAATGACTTATCCATTATTTTAAAATTTCGTGTATTACCATGTAGTTTCCAATTCTGCTTTGAACCTCACCTTGACCCGGACAACGATCCCATTCCCCCTCTCTAATTGAAACCACCATTTTCAGTGTTTTTATCATGCCGCTCTGTTTTGCAAGTTCCTGTTCTAGGGTACTTCTGCCAACTTTGCTTTCACAAAATTTAATGAAATAGTCTTGGATGGAACGTTGAACATAATAATCTGAACCACCACTAGCCTTGCCTCCTTTATTTATGAAAGCTTTTTTGACTACGGGGGCACTTATGGTGTCATTTTTTTCATTTCTGGGCTCCCCTCCCTTAATTAGATCTTTTTTGTGATTCACTGATTTTGAGCCAGAACAAGCCAAGACAATGCAAACCAGTGCGGCAGTAAAATACTTTATCATGATGAAAAATTACAAAGAAAAATTAAGATAAGTTAAGGGGTTAGGACAATTCTTTTCATAGAAGTCAATTTCAGATTTACCGCATACGCCGGGATAATCTCCTTTTTTATCCTGGATGTCCTTAATGATTTGAAAATGAAGATGAGGTGCATAACCGCCATTGACACTTGCATCACCAATGTTACAAAAGACCTCACCCGCTTTTATAGATTGCCCAATGATAATTTCATTAAGTGAATCAAGGTTTAAGTGACCATAAAGCGAATAGAACCGCTCATCCTGTAACTCATGTTCCAATATAATCGTGGGACCATAGTCACCATTATTACTATTGTTTTGAAAGCTATGAACTTTACCTTCCCAGGGCGAATAAACAGGTTCATTGGCATCAGCCCAAAGATCAATTCCCAAATGAATGTTACGGTCTTCTACCTCTCCATCAAAATGTCCTGACTTCTTATAAATATTTCTTTTTTCTAAATATCCTCCAATAGCATAGGTCTTTTTGTTAGCCTCTATTTTAGATTTAATAAAGTTTTGCATGCTAAGTGGATCAAAGATGTCAATGCCGTTCAATTCTTCATTCTCAACAGATAAGTCGAGTTGAAAATATTGATCATCTTTTACTTTAGGGTTAAATAAGGCTTTCATAACAAAAAAATACCCCTACCAAAAGGCAGAGGTATCAAGTTTAAATTATACGTTTATTATCTTTTATCCAATGGGATATAATCTCTCTTATTGTGTCCAGTGTATATTTGACGTGGACGACCAATTGGCTCATTATTCTCAATCATTTCTTTCCATTGTGCAATCCATCCTGGTAATCTTCCTAAGGCAAACATTACTGTAAACATTTCAGAAGGAATTCCAAGTGCTCTGTAGATAATTCCTGAATAGAAATCAACGTTCGGATATAATCCTCTTGCCTTGAAATACTCATCTTCTAAAGCAACTTTCTCTAATTTCTTTGCAATATCCAATACTGGATCATCAATTCCTAATGCGTCTAAAACGTCATCTGCCGCCTTTTTAATAATAGTAGCTCTAGGATCAAAGTTTTTATAAACTCTATGCCCGAATCCCATCAAACGGAATGGATCTTCTTTATCTTTTGCTTTTGCAATCCACTTATCTGTATCTCCACCGTCAGCTTTTATAGCCTCCAACATTTCAATTACAGCTTGGTTAGCACCACCATGAAGTGGTCCCCAAAGAGCAGAAACTCCTGCCGATATTGACGCATACAAGTTTGTTTGAGCAGAACCAACTATACGAACAGTAGAAGTTGAACAGTTTTGCTCGTGATCAGCATGCAAGATTAGTAATTTGTTCAAAGCCTTAGATACAACTGGATTTGGCGTGTACTCTTCTGTTGGCATTCCGAACATCATGTACAAGAAATTCTCGCAGTAATCAAAATCATTGTTAGGATACATCAATGGATGACGCATTCTGTTTTTGTATGACCAAGCAGCCAAAGTTGGCATTTTTGCGATAAGACGTTGGATGGTTAAATCCTTAGCCTCAAGCGAACGATTAGGATCTAAAGATTCTGGATAAAAGGTTGATAATGTACAAACCATTGAAGACATCATTCCCATAGGGTGAGCCTTAGCTGGAAAAGCTTCAATAAATTGTTTGAAGTCCTCGTGCACTAAGGTATGATGCGTTATATCATCCTTGAACTTTAAATATTGTTCTTTACTTGGCAAATCACCATAGATTAACAAATAAGCAACTTCAAGAAACTCTGCATTCTCAGCTAGTTGCTCAATTGGATAACCTCTGTAGCGAAGAATACCCTCTTCACCATTTAAGAATGTTATGGCAGACTGCGTAGAACCTGTGTTCTTAAATCCAGGGTCAAGGGTAATTACACCACCTGATTGACCTCTAAACTTACCTATATCAATTCCTACTTCATTTTCGGTTCCAACAACCAGGGGAAGCTCTACTTCTTGTCCTTTAACTGAAATTTTTGCAGTCTCGCTCATTCTTTATTAATGTTTTTGTGTTATTTATCTGTTCGCCTCCAAATATACACAACGAAAGCAAATTTTCCACACTTTGGCACAATTTTTTACCGCAGAATTTTTCGGACGAATGCCACTGTAAAATAGGACATCAAAAAGAGACCTACAAAGCCCTCTAAACTCGATACAAATCGAATAGCACCCCATGGTGCATAATCCCCATAACCAATGGTTAAGAATGTAATCGCTGAGTGATAAAAGGAGACAGCGAATGTTGAAAGATCTTCCGGAGGATCAAATCCTGGTCTTAATTCACCTAACTGAAGGTGTATCATTCCAAGGTATACCAAACTGAAAAGAACATAGGTAACAATCATGCTTAATAATACCCTTGCCGGATCAGTTGCGTATACTCCCATTTTATCAAAAACAAGTTGGTTGCTCCATTTCATGGGATAGGCAAGAATCTTCTTTAAGCCCCCTTCTGCAATCCGCTGCTCATGAAGGTACTTTAATTCATAACGTTTAAATGTAACATAGGCTTTATCTTCATCCTCATATTGCCCGCTTGATCCAAAGTCTTCTTTTAAAAGTCTAAATTGATCTGCTTTCTCCTTTAGTGTGCAGGATTGAGATGCAATAGCATTTTCAAGATTATTTTCGTCCCATTCTAATATCAGCTTTCCTAAATTCCGAACATTAATTAAGTTCAACTTATCAATCAACACAGGGTACTTACCTTTCTTAAAATCAACAACATCACGCACGATTGTATCCGATAAATCTAAGGTTTTACATGATTCAAAACGAAAGTCAATGTAATTATTTAGCTGACAAGTATTGAAGGATATTTTTCCTGCCTTTGCGCCTTTAAACGAAAGGTTCCCGCTGCCGAATTCCGCACCTTGGAAAAGCACTTCTTCATTCTTGAAATTACAAAGCTCAAATGATACAGGACCGTCGCCAAAAATAGATCTTCTAAAATTTATCTTCCCTTTGCCAAATTCCGATTCATCAAAATTGATGTGTGCATTACCGAAATCAACCCTTCTGAAATCTTTTTTTCCATCACGGAATTCACATTTCCTAAAATCTACCCTTTTTCCCTCAAAGACAGATTTGTCAAAACTGATATCAGAATTTCCAAATCTTGAGAAATGAAACTCAATAACTCCCGATCCAAATGCGACCTCCTTAAAACTTAGTTTTCCGTCACCGAAATCCGAATTAATGAAAGACAGATTTCCAACATTAGAGAGTTTATCAAAACTTTTTCCGCCTTTTCCAAATTTGACATATTGGAAAATAGTGTGCCCCTTACCCAAAAATGACTTAGAAAAATTCACCCGACAATCTTGGAATTGTGCCTGGTAAAAAGAGACGTTACCGTTTCCAAAAAAGCAAGACTCGAAATTTACGGTATCAGAAATCCTAGCATATGAAAAATCAACGGTATCATCTGCCTCAAAAAAAGAGTCGGAAGCGTTGATTCCTTTAATATCAATGAATTCATTATTGCCTAGACCTAATTCTTCTCTTAATGCGGTGAGCGAAAAGTTCTGAACGTAACATTCGTTTAAGTCAATGCTCTCCCCTTTTTCAATTTTTTTATAAATATCTGAGCAGGAAACTTTTGAATAATGTTTTACTAGATGTACACTGTTATAGTCATCTATAAAGGTAACATGAACCTTTTCCTCAGCTGAAAAACCACCTTTGGTTGTGTGTTGTTCAGGAACAAATTTTTTATCAAACGAGAAATCTCCTCTAATCATTTAAGCCAGTATCTCAAAATCAGGCTGAAGTTAAGGATTAGAATAAAAACGAGGGCGTAAAACAGTATCTTTTTTTGCCCTGGATTTTTCTTCCCATGCCCAAAAAGCTGAAACCATTCATCATTTTGCCTTCTCACTTTTCGGGGATATTTACATCAGGTTTTCGAGCCGCCTGATTTAGTCTATTATGCGGGTGACTTGGGTTCTGACAATTGTATCTGAAATTTTGACCAAAACCTGTTTTTTGTTGCTTTAAATGCATGTCATCCAAATAATAACCAAGAATTGAATTGATATAATCGGCGTTTTTATATCCTTTAATGGTATGTAATCTTCTTTCTGTTTCATCTAAAAACACCATAGCAGGAAATGTGACATCAAATTCAGCTAATCCAACGGCAAGTTCGTGGTAGTTCTTTTTAAAATCACTAAAATAAACATTAGAGAATGTGTTGCCTTTGTAGGCAATTGTGTCCGTTGATTCGGCGTTTAACTTCACCGCATAATAGTTTTCTGATAAAAGTATCTTTACGACAGTATCTTGAAAACTAGTGCTTTCCATGCGTTTGCATATAGCACACCAATCGGTATATATAAATACTACGATTTTTCTTTTTTCAAGCTTATTTAGTGTGATTGCTTCTTCAAAGCTTAACCATGAGATAGAATCAGGAACGCTGATTGACACACTATCTAAAGTTGATGTGCTGTCCTGGGACTTTGAGTTAAGCACCAAGGTAAAAATAAACGCTATGAAAAAATATTTACGCACTCTTTTTTAATCTGTAAAAGCCAATCAAAATTACTGCCAATAATGCAAATACAAAAGAAACAAGTGAAATTCCAATAAAAGCAGGCTTATTTAAAGCTAAATTAAGCGATTGAAGCAAGAGAAGCATCATTCCACTTGACAATACAAAAGCAACAGTTCCTAAAAGTTCATTCGATCGTTGATATAGGCGGTTTTTATTTTCTTCTGTTAATTTTACTGGGTAGTTATGTTTGTGTGGTATTCTCTGAAGTAAAACAAGTCCAAGCGAAAGGAAAAAACCAACACAAGCTATAATTGGATACACTATTGGACTACCCCATCTGTCTGCCTCCCCTTCGAAATTGTAATGTACTGCAACTTTTGCCGGCAAATTAGAATGGATAATCGAATAATAAGCAATAAATAAAATTGGTAAGGCTAAGCTCATGATGTTTAGAACAAGTAACCAAACTGCTTTTTTTTCTTCTTGCGCTTTATCCGACATTAAAGGTTCTCCAAAGTAAAATTCAACATTTTGTTGAAGAGGTGGAAACGCGTATTGCCACCATATATACCATGGTTTTTATTGGGGTAAATAAACAGATCGAACTGCTTATCTGCATTCACAAGAGCACTTACCATTTCCATCGTATTTTGATGATGTACGTTATCATCAGCGCTTCCGTGAACTAATAAATAAGATCCTTTTAATTGTTCAACGTGATTGATAGGTGAATTATCATCATACCCATCGGCATTTTCTTGAGGAGTTCTCATAAAACGCTCAGTATAAATACTATCATAAAATCTCCAATTCGTTACAGGTGCAACAGCTATCCCCATTTTAAAGAAATCTGCTCCTTTGGTCATGCACAGTGAAGACATATATCCGCCATACGACCATCCTTGAATACCAATTCTATCTTTGTCAATGTAGCTCTGCTTAGACAACCACTTTGCACTGGCTATCATATCTTCAGTTTCTAACTTGCCCAATTGTAAGTAGGTGCTCTTCTTAAAATCTTGCCCTCTATACATGGTACCTCTTGGATCAACACTTACAACTATGTAACCTTTTTTTGCAAGTAATTGATGCCATAAATAGCTTGTCCCATCATATGAATCCAAAACTGTATTATGGCCTGGGCCACAGTATACATTCATATAAACTGGATATTTTTTGTTGGGATCGAAATTAGATGGCTTTATCATCCATGCATTTAATTCACCCTCTGCCCCTTGAATTTTAAAGAACTCTTTATTTGATAGGTCATATTGGGCAAGCTCTTTCTTCAATTCAGCATTATCTTCTAAAACCTTTAATTCTTTGCCGTTTGCTTCATGGAGTGTAACGTACATAGGTGTGTTAGCATCAGTATGATAGTTAATGTAGTACTTCATTCCAGTGCTAAACACGGCATCATTCTGTCCTTTTCTGGTCGAAAGCTTCTTCTTCTTTTTACCATTTAGTCCTATTACATAAAGAGACTTGTAGATTGCTCCCTCTTCCGCGCTTGTGTAATAAATAAGACCTTTTTTAGCATCCAAGCCTTTGAACTCAATTACGTCCCACTCACCTTTTGTAATTTGTTGAATAGATTTATCAAAGCCTATTTTATAAATGTGCATATAACCGTTTTGCTCACTTGTGCGGATAAAGTATTTACCATCTTCAGTGAAAATTAGGTTATCGTCAATCTCTATATAAGTTTTAGAGGTTTCCTCATACACAAGCTCTTCTGAGTACTTTTGCATTTGTGGACCTACCGTATTGTCATGTTTTATTTTGAAATAACGTAGGTGATTTTGATGGCGGTTTAATCTTTGAACCAGCAATTCATTCGGGTTTTTGGTCCAGTTTATTCTTGGTATATAACTGTTATCATCAACAAATTGGGACTCAATAGCGGTGGTGTTATTTTTATTGTAATCGTATATAAACAAACCAATATCTGAGTTTTTTTCTCCTGCTTTTGGGTACTTGAATTTATAGATTTCTGGATAAAGGTCTCCGTAATATTCCATTTGGAATTCTGGCACTTCAGATTCATCAAATTTTAGGTAAGCGATTTTTGTACCATCAGAATTCCAATAAAATGCTTTGACAATGGCGAACTCTTCTTCATAGACCCAGTCTGTAGAACCGTTAATTATTTTATTCTTTTCACCGTCATTTGTAATCTGCACTGTTTTCCCTGTTGTGAAATCCTTGTAATAAATGTTGTTATCCATCAAGTATGCAACCTTATTACCATCAGGAGAAAATTCCGCTAATTGTTGAGCTGAGTTACTTGTACTTAATTTTTCTAAGGCTTTGGTTTTAATATCGTAAACATAAAATTGCGCGGTATAGGATCTTCTATATATCGGTTTAACATCTGTTTCCAACAACATTTTTGTTTCATTCGCATTGAAGGAATAACCCGAGAGTTTAAGGCTTTCCTTAGAACCATCCAATTTAAGGTCGGCTTCTTTAATTAGTGTTCCTATCTTCTCGCGAGAGGCATAAGAGTAAATTCCAATCTCTAAGCCCGATTTTTGATAATCAAATGCAGTATAGCGCAAACCGTCATTCATTGAGCGCACAGCGCTAACAGAATTTTGCCTAAAAGGTGAACCTGGTTTCCAAATACTTTCTAGCGTCAACTCTTTTTGAGTGAGACCTAGGTTTGTTAATAAGAATATAGAGCAAAGTACTAAAACACTTTTTTTCATTCGATAATGCGTTTAAATTTGTTGTGAAGTTACCAAATTTCAGACCAATAATAATGGGCGAGTATAAAGAAATTGATGAGAGGGACATAGCCTATTTTGAAGGCATCATAGGCACTGAAGGAGTTTTTAGCACAAAAGAGGTTCTTTTAGAATATGGTCATGACGAAACGGAGGATTTAAACTTTCCGCCTGGCGTGCTAGTAAAGCCCTCAACGAGCAAGGATATTTCAATAATACTTTCCTACTGTAATCAACATAAAATTCCTGTTACGACCATAGGAGCAAGAACAGGCTTAAGTGGTGGTGCATTATCTGTATACAAAGGTGTTGGACTATCAATGGAGAAATTCAATCGAATTCTTGAAATAGATGAAAATAACTTACAAGTAAGTGTTCAGCCTGGAGTAATTACCCAAGTTTTACAAGAAGAGGTTGAGAAGAAAGGACTATTTTATGCGCCCGATCCAGCAAGCAGGGGTAGTTGCTTTATAGGCGGGAATTTAGCTGAAAACTCCGGTGGCCCTAGGGCTCTAAAGTATGGTGTAACAAAGGACTTTGTATTAAATTTAGAAGTTGTACTAGCCAATGGGGAAATTATCCAAACCGGCGCAAATACACTAAAAAACAGTACGGGCTATAATTTGACTCAATTGTTAGTCGGGTCCGAAGGTACCCTTGGTATTATTACAGAAGCTCGTCTTAAACTTCTTTCAAAACCTAAGTTTCAACTGCTCATGCTTGTGCCTTTCACAGAAGAAAGCGCTGCATGTGAGGCCGTTGCTGAAATTTTCAAGTCAGGAATAACTCCAAGTGCTATTGAATTTATGGAGCGAGAAGCTATAGAATATGCCATAGATTTTATAGGAGAAGCGCCATTTGAGGTAGGAACCGATGAGAAAGCCCACCTCCTAATTGAACTGGATGGAAAGTTTGAGGATGTTTTGATGCGTGAAGCTGAAGAATTATTTGAGCTATTAGCGAACTTTCCGATAGGTGAAATACTGCTTGCTCAATCTGAAGCTGAGAAAGACAAACTTTGGAGTTTGAGAAGAAAAGTTGGAGAGGCAGTTAAAGCCCAATCTATCTACAAAGAGGAAGATACTGTTGTTCCAAGATATGAACTAGCTGAGCTTTTGAAAGGTGTTAAAAGGATTGGATCTTCCTATGGTTTTAAATCAGTTTGCTATGGCCATGCTGGTGATGGAAACTTGCACATCAACATTTTAAAAGAAGATATGAATGATGAAGCATGGAATAAGGGACTTGAGAAAGCCATTAAAGAAATATTTGAACTTACCATTAAGTTGGGAGGCACCATAAGTGGGGAACACGGTATCGGATGGGTTCAAAAAAACTACATGAACATAGCATTTTCAAATACAGAAATTGAACTAATGAGATCAATTAAAAACGTATTTGACCCTAACAACATAATGAACCCTGGAAAAATATTACCGGATGCATAAATACCTGATATACTCTTTCTTGGTCGGTGCTATATTGATCTCATGTGGTACTGAAGAAAATCAGGTGCTACACAAGAGACATAACAAAAGTGGTCATGTTGATTCCACCGGATATCTGAAAAACAATCTTAAAATTGGAGAATGGAAGTTTTATACTCCAGAAGGATTACTTATGAGCAGTGGAAATTATCGAAATGATAAAATGCACGGCAAATTCAAATTTTTTCATCCAAATGGTCAAGTTGCCGAAATTTCTAATTGGAAGAACGGCGAGTTAAATGGAATTGTAAAAAAGTTTGATACGGCACAAACGACAAGGTTCCTAGCGAAATTCAAAAAAGGAATTCAAATTGACACCGAATACAGATTTTTTGACTCAGGTGATACTATGTTAATTGTTCCTTACAAAAATGGACTGAAGAACGGTGAGCAAAAAGCTTTTTACAAAAACGGTTTATTAAAGGAAAGACTTATATATAAGGACGGTGAAAGAAACGGTGCAATGGAACAATATTTTGGGACTGGTGAACTTTATGTCATTGCCAACTTTAAAAATGATAAAGAAGATGGGGCTTTATATAGGTATTATCCAAATACGAAAAAAAGAGAGCTAATTAACTTTGTTGCTGGAGAGCCGCATGGAGAGTATATCGAATACCATGACAACGGAATAACCAAAATTAAAGGTCAGTACGAATACGGAAAAAAAATAGGTCGTTGGGTAGAATATAATGAAGAAGGCCTCCTAATTGATGAGGTTGAGCACTAAAACTTTTTTAGATACTCATAAGTTTCCCATCTTCTATGATGAGGATCTTTTTTAAACTTAAATGGCTCTCTTTCGATTTTAAAGTTCACTACAACTGGGACACCAGGTTGACATGGAACATTAGGTACACGTTTTGTTTCATAGCCTTCTCTTTTGATAATAAAGACTAATTCTGCTCCAGTAAACTTTTTTGTATGGTCAAATTTTAACTCAAACTCACCTGTTTCTCCGGATGTATTATTAGCTATATCCTTACTTTGATACAAAACTTGAATGGTAGCTCCTCCAACCTCTAATCCAGTAGCCTTATCAATAATTTTACCTTGGATATGGTAGCTATGCATGTCAAGTGATTTCACTGTAGCCACTGTCTGATTAGAATTAAGGGTAAATGAAGCCATAGTTCCAATAGTAACTACTGAAATTGTGGCAAGCGCGAATGTTTTTAAACTTGACATGAGTACAAAAATAAACGAATATTTAATTAAAGCGCCAATATGCAAAACATACTTATTAACGTTGTTTGTTTAAATTCCCTACTTCTAAATGCTCTAGTCGACTTCTTGTTCTCACTTTTCTTGCTGCAAATGAAGCAATTAGAATAGAACCCATCGTAACACAAATACTGCCAGAAATTGAATAATTAAACCAATTTGCGATTTGGAGTCCAATAATGCACGAAATAAAGGCAAATATTAAAGACAAAATTATCATCTGTCCCAACTTGTTAACCCACAAATGAGCACTCAAAGCAGGCACTACCATAAAGCCAATGACTAAAATAGCACCAACCGAATCAAATGCAACAACTGTTACTAAAGTAACTAGGGCTAATAATAAACCGTTCCATCTTTTTGTATTAATACCCAAACTTTCAGCAAATGCTTCATCAAAGGATGTTATTTTCAATGCTTTGTATGAACTAAATACGAAGAGCACTACCAAAAAGAAAGAAAAAAGATTGCCAACAAAGGCCTTTGGACCAAGGCTATATTTCTCTTGAACGATGAGTAAATCAAGAGGCGCGAATTCGATATTTCCTTGTAGAACATGTTCCGAGGAAATAATAATGACATCTTGATACATGGATATCAAAACAATTCCAATGGCAAAAAACAAAGTATAGATAATACCTAGGGAGGCGTCAGAATTCATTTTAACACGATTGGTCAGCCATTGAATTACAAAACTGGCCAACAAACCAAAAGCAACAGCATATAAGAGCATATTAAAATAGTTGAATCCGCTAAAAATTGCTGCAATAACAATTCCGGGTAGTACCGCATGAGAAACAGCATCTGACATCATTGACATTTTTCTAAGCACCATGAAACAACCCAATAATGCACAAGAGCCAGCAACTAAAAACGATATGACTAAAATCCATAAATCGTTCATCGCAAGGGGATTTTATCATTATGTAAGCCAATTTCAGGCTCACCTAATTCCTCAATTAACTGCTTTTCTATTTCAGGTGTTATTATATGCTCAATAGCTTCAGCGTCATTATGAACATGATCTTTTTTGAAGTTTAGTTTACTACCCAGATATAATTCCCACAAACGGTGCAAACGAATAATTCGTTTAGCCTCAGCCCTGCCCTCCTTACTAAGCTGATAATTTTGCCCAGACACCAAAACCAAACTTCTTTTCTTGAGTTTTCTTAAGGCCAATGATAATTTCGCACCATCATAACTTCTTGTGTTGGCTAACTGCACAGCACTTATTAACTCCTCACCTTCTCTTTCTTCGATATGATAAAAGCTTTTTAGAACGTTTTCAACCAACATTTTTTCCTGAGCTTTTCTTCTTCTTAACATTCCGTAAATAACTCCTTTTGGATATGAGAATAGTATTGATAATAGGGCTATCACACTTAAAATAATCACCATCCAGGGTCCTGCAGGCATCCGAGCATAAGAAAATGAAATATATGCTCCGATAGTAGCCGAAATAACAGAAAATAATACCGCTAAAATTGCTATCCGTTCCAATTTATTGCTCCACCAACGCGCGGAAGAAGCTGGAGTAATCAAAAGAGCAGCCATCAGTATAACCCCAACTGCATTAATCCCTATCGCAATGCAAATAACAATCAAGGAAGAAAATAGAAACTGTATGCTTTTGACTTTGTATCCTTTACTGTGCGCAAAATCCTTGTTAAAAGAAATAAGCTTGAAAACTGGGAAAAATAAGATGATTACCAAACTTACAAATGAACTTATTAAACCATAAGTCATAACGTCTTGAGAGCTCATCGCAGCAACATTACCCATTAAAAAATGTTGTAAGCCAATTTGGTTAGCATTGCCACCGTTCTGGATGTGATTCAATAATAAAATTCCTAATCCAAAAAACACGGATAAGACGGAAGCCAAAGCAGCATCTGACTTAATTCTTTTGTCACGCAATAAAAAATCGAAACTAATTATACTTAACCATCCAGCTATAAAGGCCCCTAGAAGCAGAAAAATAGGATTCTTAGTTCCTGAAATAATGAATGCCATACAGATTCCTGGAAATACACTGTGAGCTACAGCATCACCTACAAGCGACTTCTTTTGATAGTATGTAAAAACCCCAACCAAAGCAGCGCATATAGATATAAATAAGGAACCTAAAAGTGCTTTCTGAAGTGTAGGGTCTGAAAACGATATAAAGTCTACAAAATTCATTACTTATCGTCGTACGACTTCTCTCTAATTGGACTGGCACTTTTTGAAAGTTCGTTGGCTACTTCTGATAAAATTGTTAATTGAGAACCATATGCCTCCTTTAAATTTTCAGGTGTTAAAACCTCATCCTTCCATCCGTGCGCAACTAATCTCGTATTTAGTAAAACGATATAGTCAAAATACCTTGAACAAGTGTGAATATCATGATGCACTATTATTACCGATTTACCCTGTTCTTTAAGTTCGGTAAGAACAGCTAATATCGCCTCTTCAGTACTTGCATCTATACCCACAAAAGGCTCATCTAAAATATATAAATCTGCCTGTTGTGCTAAAGCTCTTGCAAGGAATACGCGTTGTTGCTGTCCTCCTGAGAGCTGTCCTATTTGTCGATCTTTATAAGACAACATTCCAACTTTCTCAAGAGAATTAAGAGCGATTTCTTTATCGAGCTTGGTAGTTCTTTTGAATAAATTTTTAGGATTATATCTTCCCATCAACACAACATCTAGTACCGAAGAAGGAAATTCCCAGTCTACGCTTTCTCGCTGAGGAACATAAGATATGCGACTGCGCACATGTTTTAAGTTGGAATCAAATATTTTAACGTTTCCTCCTACCGGCGGCACTAGGCCCATAATGGTCTTCAAAAGTGTTGATTTTCCCGAGCCATTGGGACCGATAACTCCACAAATAACACCTTGCGGTATATCGAAATCTACACTCCAAAGAGCTGTTTTTCTTTCATAAGCTACACTTAGATTATGTACAGAGATTAATTTATCTGATTGCATTTAATATGGTTTCTAGATTGTACGTCATCATGCCCACGTAACTTCCCGCTTCTGACCCTTCCGGACCAAGTGCATCTGAGTACAATTCACCTCCCAAAGTTACATTATGTCCTTTGGATGCGCAATCTTCCATCAAGCTTTTCATATTTTTATTTGGCACACTACTTTCTGTAAAAACATACTTTATGTCTTTGTCAATTAAAAAGTTGACCAATTCAATCTTGTCTTTAATCCCAAACTCAGCAGCAGTTGAAGCCCCTTGAAGACTTTTTACTTTAAATCCATAGGAGTCACCTAAATAGGAAAAAGCATCATGCGCTGTAACCAGGTATTTTTCATCTCCAAAATTATTGAAGGCTTCTGAATATTTTGTGTGCATTTTGTCTATTTCCGATATGTAGACTTCTACATTCTTTCGATAGGAAGCTGCATTGGCTGTATCCAGTTTTGCTAATTGCTCACTCGTATACTTTGTTGCCTCAGTCCAAAGCGCTGGGTTATTCCAGCAATGTGGGTCATAATGGGAATGATGATGGCCATCATTTTCGTCAACTTTCAATAGTTTAGTTTTATCAATGCCATCTGTCACATAAATTATTTTCTTTCCTTGCTTCTTGAGATTTCTAAAAATTTCTGACATCTTCCCTTCTAGCTCAAGTCCGTGTACTACAATTACATTTGCCTTACTTAAAACATCCAAATCATTCTTAGTTGGTGTATACTCATGCGGATCTACTCCCGCACCCATAAGTACCTTAACTTTTGCGTCATCCTTTACGGTCGACTTTACCATATCACCTATAATACTTGTAGTACATACGATATTTAAATCCCCTTGAACCTTTTCTTCCTTTATTTCACAGGAAGCTAAACTCAATACTAGGATAAACAAAACGGGAAATAACTTGCTCATAAAATGATTTTCTTGGGCGCAAATTTACAAGAAGATTGCCTATGTGAAACATTGTTGCATTTATTTTATGGAATAAAATGGAACAAATACTCATTCAAATTGAACGCTTACTCATTCTTAAGTGTAACAACTATAGATTAATATAAATTTAAAAGAAAAAAATATGAAGTATTTCGCGCTCACCCTCCCATTATTTATACTATTGAGTTTCCATATCTCTGAGAAGCATGATGAAAAAGAATATTTCCCACAACTCAATTTGGAGCAAAAAGAAACGGAAAAAGCTATGTCGATATTTTTATCTGCCCTGAATACGGGGGATAAAAAAAGAGAATATGTATACAGAGAAAATGAAATACTTTGGTACAATGTGAACCGAGAAAGCACTCCTGATACAATCAAGGGAAGTCTATCAGCAGTTTCATTTTTACACCTTGCCTCCTTCCCTGCCTTGGAGATAAAAAAGGAAGAGCGAAAGTTATATCGGATTTTTTATTTAGAAGAGCTTGATAGCGGTAAAGTTCAAAAACACCGTTATGTATTTCATATAAACGATAGAAACAAAATAGATGAAATACTTTATTTACCTCCACCAAATGAAATAAAATCTGCGGAATATTCTTTAGAAGAAATTGAGGAGATGATTCCAATGGGTTGTGCAGTAATCGAACCTAGATTTGAAATGTTAGAAATTCCAGAAGAAGGAAAAAACAAAGCCCCTGAAAAAAATAAAAAACTGAATGAATAGGCTCATACAAAATAGCTTAATTTCAATCATTGGCGGCCTACCTGTTCTCGCCATTGCATTACATGCCTGTAATATAGTTGACCTGAAAACCTCAGCCTTGTGCTTGGTATTCCCTGCTTGGATAGTTCTAATTTTAATGTTCAAGCTAGGAGATAAAATGGAGACTTTCCTAAAATATTGGTCGGCAGGAGTAATTGCTGTATTCCTGTATGACCTATCTCGAATTCCTTTTATTTACTATGGGTGGGACGATTTTATTCCCAAAATTGGTTTTGCTTTGGGTTTCGAGAATGAACAAGCTACCATTGCTGCTTACGCTTGGCGATATATATTCAATGGCGGAGGATTAGCTCTTTCTTTTTTAGGACTGCAACGGCTTATACCGGAGTTAAAGCAACAAAAAGTGCTATATGGAATGGCTTATGGTGTAATAATCTGGCTTTGCTTGGATATTGTTCTTTTCTTAGCCCAAGATGGAGCCATGTTCCCTCCTACTCCATTTAATATTATAGGAAGCTATGTTGGACATGTAGTTTATGGTTGTACTCTGGTGCTGATGCTTAGCTTTTATTCAAGAATACAATTAAAAATTGAAAAAAGCATTTAGGCCTTTAGCTGGGAATTATGAAACTTCAGAACTTTTTCTAATAGCTTCTCTTCATTGTCATTTTTCCAGACATGATCGGCCAATGCTATTTTTTTTTCATCTGACCATTGTTTTGATATCCTCTCTAGGACCTGCTCTTTCGACCAGCCATCACGTTTCATGACGCGATGAATCCTTTCTTCTAAAGGAACGATAACAAGAATTACTTCATTACAGGTTTTATAAGAACCACTTTCAAAAAGGATGGCGGCTTCCTTAAGATGATAACAAAAATCTTGCTTCTGTTTCCATTCATCATAGTCTTTGAAAACAGCAGGATGAACGAGAGAATTTAACTTTTCTAGCTCAACCTTTTCCTTGAACACCTTTTCAGCTAAAAAGGCCCTATTTAGTCCATTTTCATCGTAGGATTCAGGACCAAAATGCTCGATAATAGAATGCTTCAGATCCTGATTTTCAAGCATAAGAAATTTAGCCCGAACATCTGAATTATAAACTGGAACACCTAAAGTAGCAAAGGCTTTGGAAATTGATGTTTTCCCAGAACCGATTCCCCCAGTGATTCCTATGCAGCGCATTATTTTTGCTCCAATCCGTGCGAATACTCCATAGATACAGCAGCACGTTCAATTGTTAGTTTTCCGTTACCTGTATCAATTAAGATTGTTGTGTCCTTTATTTCTATAACTGTTCCGTGAATTCCACCAATAGTAACTACTTTGGTTCCTTTTCCAAGGCTTTCACGAAATTTCTTTTCTTCCTTTTGTTTCTTTACTTGTGGTCTAATCATGAAGAAATACATGACTAAAATGATTAAACCGAACATTAACATTGTTGGCATACTACTTTACTTTACCTTTTAAAACTACTTTTGTTACCATCTCAGGGTAAGTATTTGCATACACCCTAATTGTTTTTGATTGTGAACTGTTTCCTTTACCCTCAGAATTAAAAACAACATCTATTTGTCCAGATTCGCCTGGCGCAATAGGTTCAAGTGGAATGGTTGGAACTGTGCAACTACAACCTGCTTTTGCATCCGTTATGATCAAATCCGACTTTCCTGTGTTTTTAAACTTAAATGCATACTTCACAAGTTTACCTTCTTCAACTGAACCAAAATCATATTCTTTTACCTCAAAAGTTAACTCTGGAGGGTTTACCGTATCCATTTCGTGATCGTAAGGAACGTAGGCATCACCTTGAAATTCACCTAGCTCCATCTTTTTTCTACTTGTGTCTCTCTCAGCTTCAGGTAATTTGTTCCCTTCTTCTTCACAAGAGATGAAGAATGTCATCGCAGAGCAGAAAACAAATGTCTTCCCAATTCTAAATATCAATTTTTTCATTTGTGATCGATTACTTCTCCGTGCAAATGTACCAAGCTTATCTTATTCGGATAAGTATTTGCACTAATTCTTAAACTTTTATCTACACTCCCGCTTAACTTCTTTGTATCAACTAAGGCGGTAATTACTCCGCTCTCACCTGGTCCTATCGGTTCACTTGGCCAACTCGGTGATGTACATGAACAAGATCCTTTAACATCAACAATAATAAGAGTCGTTTTTCCTGTATTTGTGAAAGGGAACTCATGTTTCACTGTAGCTCCTTTTACTACCTTTCCAAAATCATAATCTTCATGGTCAAAGGTCATTATCGGCGGATTATCCGAGTTGATTTCATCATCATCAAAGGTTTTTAGGGAGGGATCCTTATCCGTATGAAAACATGAAACCACACCAAGCATCAGAAATAAAAAGATTAGATTTTTCATTGCATTAACCCCCTTCCTATTTTTTTGATTTTTCCATTCTCCTTTAACTCTTTAAAGGCTTTATCCAAAATACCATTAATGAAAACTGAACTTTTTGGTGTACTGTAATACTTTGATAAGTCAATGTACTCATTCAAGCTAACTTTAATTGGAATTGATTTGAATTCTACGGCTTCCGTAAGAGCCATTTTCATCAGGATTAAATCCAACATGGCAATTCTATCCGACTCCCAATTCGTTGCATTTTTTGCGATGATGTCTCCGAAATCATCTGAATGCACAATCGTTTTTCTGAAAAGAATTTTAAAAAACTCCGTTTCGTCTTCTTCATCCTTAAAAAGCTCTGGAAGCTTAGTGTATTCATCCCAACCTTCCTCTATCATTTTGATTGTTTTCAATACCATAGAAGAAACCAAGTCCAAATCATCTGCCCAAAATATTTCTTTCTCTTCTATTTGGTGCTGAATAATTTCATTATTGGCAATATGCTTTTTGAAAATCGCCACTAGGATTTTCTTATCCTCTTCAAGGCTTCTTTCTTCGGAAGCCATGTAGTTTTGAAATTCCTCGCTTTCTCTTATCTCAGCAAAAATAGTTTTGAACGTTTCTTCACTATCCGTCCACTTTAACTTTTTCTTTTCAATGCTAGTGTTAAGATCATTGTTTAATACAAAGAAATTCAAGGCCTTGTTTTCAATAAACTTCATGTTTGGGTTCAAGTCCTCTTCCGTCGGTAATCTTTTCTTTTTTCCGTCCTCTACTCTATTAATTGCGGTCTGATGTAATTTATCAAACACGGATAGCAGTTGCACATATAAATCGTACATGCTGTGAACGGATTTCACCAAGCTTTTTTGATGCTTAACTATATCCGGACTTTCATCAGAAAAATAGGCGTACAAGCCATGAAAAACTTTAATTCTAAGATGTCTTCTGTTTACTAACATTAACGGTGTGATAGTTTAAGTTTACCCATTGCTTCCACTCTCTCTTCAGCCATTTTATTAGCTATTTGATAAGAAGGCACATTTTCAGCCGAACTTCTTTTTAAGATTTCAGTGGTTGTATTGTAGATATCTTGTGCTTTAGACATAGCCCATTCTGACGTTAAACCTGCAACTTCTGAATAGCAATTAATAACACCCCCGGCATTTACCATAAAATCAGGAGCATAAATCAACCCCATTTCGGTCAGTTTTTTACCGTGAACGTTCTCATCTCTTAATTGATTGTTCGCTGCCCCACAAATGATGCTCGCTTTAAGCTGGCCTATGGTATCATCGTTTACTGTTGCTCCTAGAGCACAAGGAGCGTAAATATCCATATCAGCCGAATAAACATCATTAATTCCAATGATTTCTGCTCCGTAATTTTCAGAAACTCTTCTCAATGTTTCTTCATCAATATCAGAAATCATTATTTGGGCTCCCTCTTCATGTAGGTGCTTTACAAGATACTCCCCAACGTGCCCTACACCTTGAACCAAAACTTTTTTTCCTCCAAGTGAATCTGAACCTGTTTGATGCTTCACACAAGCTTTCATTCCAACATAGACGCCATAGGCAGTAACTGGCGAGGGGTCACCACTCTTACCTTCTAATCCTACAACATGATTTGTTTCCATGTTCACATAGTCCATATCCTTTGGACTAATTCCAACATCCTCTGCTGTGATATATTTTCCGGCTAATGAGTCAACGAATTGGCCAAACCTTCTAAATAAAGCTTCAGATTTATCTGTTTTTGAATTTCCAATGATTACAGCCTTTCCGCCGCCTAGATTCAATCCTGAAATAGCATTTTTGTAGGTCATACCCCTAGATAAACGCAAAACATCATTCAAAGCTTCTAACTCATTGTTGTAAGCCCACATTCGTGTCCCACCCAGTGCTGGTCCACATGTTGTGTTGTGAACAGCAATAATTGCCTTTAAGCCTGAGGCTTGATCTTGGCAAAATAAAATTTGCTCATGGCCCATTTGTGCCATTTGATTGATCACTGGATTCTCCTGAACCTGATCTTCTGAAATTTGTGTTACATTCATCATGCTAAAGAACTTTATACCTAAATATCTATTAGTTTTGTGCTTTTAATAAGCAGTGCAAAAATAGTCAATTGAATGAAATCATTAGGCCACTTAAATAAATATTTCTGGAAATATCGTTGGCATCTAATTGGTGGTATTTTGACAATAGCCTGTACAAACTTCTTAGACGCCTTTAAAACCAATTATTTAGGACGTGAAATTGATCGGATAATTAAGTATTCGGACGGAAATTCTCAAGCTGATTTAATTAAAATTGGACTCATTTTTATAGGTATTTACTTTGGAATGACCATCGGTAAGGCCCTATTCCAATTCCTTAACCGCCAATTTATCATCGTTATGAGCCGGAAAATAGAATACGATCTTAAAAATGAAATATTTGATAAATACCAGCAATTATCAATGTCATTCTATAAAAGAAACTCTACCGGTGACCTAATGAATAGAATATCAGAAGATGTTACAAAGGTGCGTTCTTATCTCGGTCCGGGAATAATGTATAGCATTAATGTTTTCTTTCTTTTTGGCTTTGTTCTATACTTCATGCTGAGCATTAGTCCTGAACTTACTCTATACGCTTTGACACCGCTTCCTGTTATGTCCGTTATTATTTATTTCGTGAGTAGCACAATGAATAAACTAAGCGAAAAGGTTCAACGTCAACAGTCCGACATTTCCACTTTTGCGCAGGAGAGCTTCTCTGGCATCAGAGTCATAAAGGCGCATTTTAAGCAAGATGAGTTTATTCGTGACTTTGAAAATGAAAGTCAAGGTTACTTTGATAAAAGTATGCGTTTGGCAAAAGTGAATTCCATCTTTATGCCTACAATTATTGGTTTGGTTGGCTTAAGCACGATTATCACCATTTATATTGGAGGAACTATGGTGAACGCAGGCACACTCACCTACGGTCAAATAGTGCAGTTTGTAATTTATATCAACATGCTAACATGGCCAGTAACAAGCATTGGATGGGTTACTTCACTGATTCAAAGAGCTGCAGCTTCTCAAACAAGAATCAACGAATTTCTGAGTGTTGAACCAGAAATTACGAATCCTAGTAATGAAAATTACAGCATTAGAGGTGAAATTGAATTTAAGAATGTTCACTTTGAATATCCGGACACAGGAGTACACGCTTTAAAAGGTGTAAGTTTTAAAGTGAAACCGGGTGAAACCCTCGCTATTCTTGGTAGAACAGGTAGTGGTAAGTCAACTATTGCTCAACTTGTAGGACGAATTTACGACAGTACAGAAGGTGAAATCCTGGTTGATAATAAAATCCTTAGTGAACATAATCTTGATATCATTCGATCTTCAATAGGTTATGTTCCCCAAGAAAATTTCCTGTTTTCTGACACCATTGCCAACAATATTCAATTCGGATCTGATGAAGAATTAGCCCAGGAAGAAATTGAATGGGCTGCAAAAAGAGCTCAAGTGTACAGCAACATTGTCGATTTTAGCAAAGGATTTGAAACCCTTTTAGGAGAGCGAGGAGTGACCCTAAGTGGAGGGCAAAAACAGAGAGTTAGTATTGCTCGTGCTGTAATAAAAAAACCACCCATATTAGTTTTTGATGACTGTTTAAGCGCAGTTGATAATGAAACAGAACAAAAAATCCTTAACGAATTAAAGGATTTAATGGCGGAAAAAACAACCATTATTATTTCTCATAGAATATCCAGCATATCACATGCAAATCGAATTTTATTCCTTGAAGATGGGCATATCATTGAGCATGGAACACACGAAGAGTTAATGAACAAAAAAGGTGCATACCATCAGCTCTACTTGAAACAAGTTGAAGAGGAATAGATATGAACTCAACTTTAGAGAATCTTATTAAGGCTGAAGAAAAAGCCCAGCAACTTTTTAATGAGATAGATGAGCGCGGACTTATTCGTCCTGGGCTCACAGAAAAAGAAGTCAACTTAGCCGTATATGCACTTGCTCATGAACTTTTTGGAATTAAAAAGTATTGGCACAAAAGAATAGTGCGAGCAGGGGCAAATACCCTTCTTCCCTATCAACATAACCCCGAAAACCTTACTTTAAAAGAGGATGATATTCTTTTTTTGGATTTTGGACCAGTGTTCGAAGATTGGGAGGCCGATTTTGGAAGAACCTATGTCATTGGAGAAGACCTAAGAAAAATCCAACTTAAAAATGATGTGGAAAAAGCTTGGTATGAAGGAAAAGCTTTTTTTGAGGAGAATAAAGAATTTATAAGCGGAGCAGAACTTTATGCATACACGAAAGTTCTAGCGAAGAAATACGGTTGGGCTTTTGGGAACATTCATGCCGGTCACCTGATAGGCGAATTCCCTCATGAAAAGGTTCAAGGAGAAGAGGAGGTTAATTACATCCACCCCAACAATAATAAAACCATGCTTTCTCCGGACAAAAATGGACTTGAGCGCCATTGGATTTATGAAATTCACTTCATAGATGAGGAGTTACAAATAGGTGCCTTTTTTGAACAATTACTAGCTTAAACCCTTAAAACCATTGACTCATAGGGTATTTTTGCGTGTTTAACTTTTATTTCCTTATATTTGGTAGAAGCTTAAAACGAACCGTATGGAGAATGGAAATTATAGCAGCGATAAAGGTATTATACACTCTACGGTTGTCCGAGCCGGAAAACGCACCTATTTTTTTGATGTCCGAAAGACTAAAAATGGTGATCATTACCTAGTCCTTACAGAAAGTAAAAAGCGTACTGAACAAGATGGGTCTGTCAACTTTCAAAAGCACAAAATATACTTGTACAAAGAAGATTTTGAGAAGTTTTCAGATGGTTTAGAAGAAAGTCTGAGCAAGTTAGAAGAGCTTAATGAAGGTAACAACGCATACAGTGCTGACGTTGATTTTGATGATTTACCCTACAAAGAAGCTGCAGAATAGTTAAAAAGCTAAAAATCCTTTCAGAAAAGCATCAATCTTTTCCATTTCATCCGTATTAATTAAACGACGATTTTCAATCTTACTATCAATTAGAGGTATTTTAGGTTTGTGATAATAAACGGAACACTTTAAGTAGTTTAATACGTTTGTGAATTGTGACATAGCAAGAGCACCTCCTTGCATTCCAGAACTTAGACCCACTAAGCCAGCTTTTTTTCCTTTCCAATATTCAGGTGGCACCGTATCGATAAATAATTTTAATGCCCCTGGAAAGCTTCCATTGTATTCAGGAATTACAAAAATAAATTTATCACTGTCCTGAATAAGCTCCTTTTTGAGCTGTTCAAAACTTTCATCCGAATTGAAATACATATCCCCAAGTTCAATCTTAGAATTGAGGTCAAATAAGTTCAGATGTGAAGTACTCAAGTTTTTATCTTTCAGATTATCTGCAATATATGAGCTCAAGACTGAACTATTACTTTCAATTCTGTTCGACCCGCAAATGATGGTTGTTTTGGACATTTTTTTTTCAATTAATTCTGTTCAAAATTATGGAATATATCCTGTCAAGTACTATCGATTATGCCGTAACTTTACTTTTTCAAATTTTATTCGATGGGAAAGATTATTGCAATAGCAAATCAAAAAGGTGGCGTAGGAAAAACGACGACTGCAATTAACCTTGCAGCAAGCATGGGGGTTTTAGAGAAAAAGACCTTGATTGTAGATGCTGATCCACAGGCGAACTCTACTTCTGGGATTGGTTTTGACCCAAAAAACGTGAAGAAAAGTATCTACGAGTGCCTGATTGATGAAGCTGATACCAGTGAATGCATCTTATCAACTTCTCATCCAAACTTAGAATTACTACCAGCACATATTGATTTAGTAGGTGCTGAAATAGAGATGATCAATCTTCCTAACCGAGAGTTCATGCTTAAAAGAGCTTTGGATAAGGTTAAGGATGATTATGACTTCATTATCATAGACTGTTCTCCATCTCTCGGTTTGATAACTGTCAACTCCCTTGTGGCTGCTGACTCTGTAATTGTACCAGTGCAATGCGAGTATTTTGCATTAGAAGGACTTGGAAAGCTTCTAAACACCATAAAAATTGTTCAAACAAGACTGAATGATGAGTTGGTCTTAGAAGGGATTTTGCTCACTATGTATGATACACGATTAAGGCTTGCTAATCAAGTTGTTGATGAAGTGAAAACGCACTTCCAACATTTGGTGTTTGAAACTATTATCCACCGCAACACTCGACTTGGTGAGGCTCCATCTTACGGTGAATCCATTATTTTACATGATGCCAGCTCGAAAGGAGCAATAAATTATTTGAATTTCGCTAGAGAGATTTTGCAAAAGAATGAAATGACAAGAATGTCAGAGGCGGATAAGGTTATAAATGTTGGAAATGAGCTCTAAAAGAAAAGGATTAGGAAAAGGTTTAAGCGCTCTTTTGGAAGACTCTAATGTTTCAAACAATAGAGAGAGAGCAACTACAGCGGATTCAGGAATTGCAGAAATAGAGATTTCTAAAATTGAAGCAAACCCATTTAACCCAAGAACCAAATTTGAAAAAGAGGCACTGGATGAATTATCTGCTTCCATCAAGAACCACGGGGTTATACAACCTATTACAGTTAGAAAGGTTGGTTCTAAATATCAAATAATTTCTGGAGAAAGAAGGTATAGAGCTTCCATTCTTATTGGAAATACCCACATTCCAGCTTATGTCCGAGAAGCCAATGATCAAAAGGTTCTGGAAATGGCCTTGGTCGAAAATATTCAACGAGAAAACCTTGATGCAATTGAGGTCGCGGTTTCTTACAAAAGGCTAATGGATGAATGCGAATTAACGCAAGAAGAACTGAGTAAGAAAATAGGCAAAAGCAGGTCCTCTGTTACAAATTTTGTCCGCTTATTAAAGCTACCTGCTGAAGTGCAAATTGCGGTAAGGGATAAAGAAATTAGTATGGGGCATGCACGTGCCTTAGCTGGTGTTGAAAAAGAGGTAGATGCAATAAAACTTCTAAAAAACTGTTTGAAAAACGGCTGGTCGGTTAGACAATTAGAAGCCGCTACAAAGAAAATTGCCGAGCCGAAAAAAGAAAGCAATGAAACAAATGATGTAAGTTTGTCTTTCGAGCATCAAAAAGTAAAAGGTGATTTAGAGTCATATTTAGGCACTAAAATCGCCATAAAGAAAGGAAGTAACGGAAATGGTAAAATTGTTATCAATTTTGGTGATGAGACTGAGTTTAAGCGCATTATTGATCTGCTTGACTTTTAACAGTTTTGCCCATGAAGACAACTTCATACTTAAAAACGACTCCCTTCCTAAAGACACTTTACATTCCCCAAAAAAGGCAGCACTTTATAGTGCTTTACTACCCTCAGCTGGTCAGTTTTACAATAAAAAGTACTGGAAAATGCCTGTGGTATATGCTGGTTTAGGTGCTGGTATTTATTTTATCATTGACAATCATCAAAAATTCCAGTTTTACAAATCAGAGTATCTAAAGAATCTAGATGGTCAAACAACCGACTTGAGCTCTGCACAAAATTTTGCCTTACAAGATCAACATCACAGCTGGCGAGACTATTCCATACTTTTTACTGGAGTTTTTTATGCCCTACAAATTGTAGACGCAGCTGTTGATGCTCATTTCTTCTACTTTGAGGAGAAAATCAATCCCGATTTGAGCTTCAGAATTCAACCTACATCAATGTTTACGGGCTTTTCTCAAAGTGCTGGATTAAGTTTCAAACTAAACTTTTAAAGAATAGAATAAAGCCCTATTTTTGTCAGCTTTGCAAGATGAAGATAGCGCTAATTGGATACGGTAGAATGGGTAAAGAAATTGAAGCTATTGCACTTCAAAAAGGTCACAGCATTCATTGTAAAATATCTTCTGAAAATGCCGGGCAGATAAATGAACTTTTGAAAGGTGCAGATGTGGCTATTGAGTTCAGCATTCCATCAACGGTGGTTGCGAATATTAAGTCATGTATCAATCTTGGAATTCCTGTAGTTGTTGGAACCACAGCTTGGCAAGAGAAGGAAGATGAGGTTTTGACTTACGTATTGAAAAATAATGGATGTATACTTCCAGCCTCTAATTTTTCCATCGGAGTAAATCTGTTTTTCCAAATGAATAAACTATTGGCTAAATGGATGGACAAGCATGAAGATTATCAAGTTCATGTTCATGAAGTGCACCATACCAAAAAACTTGACGCTCCCAGTGGCACCGCAGTAAGTATTGCAAATGACATCTTAACAAATCTTAGCAAGAAAAATAGATGGATTCATGGCGAAACGAACGAAACAGACAAGTTTAGCGTTAGCCATGAACGAATTGAAAATGTTCCAGGGACACATATAGTGACTTATGGATCAGATATTGACGAAATTGAAATAAAACATACGGCACACAACCGCAAAGGATTTGCTTCAGGAGCGCTTTTAGCTGCAGAGTTTATACAAGATAAAAAAGGTATTTACTCCATGCAAGACGTGCTAAATTTAGAATACTAGAATGACAACAGCACAAATAATATTCAGTGTTTATATCTACGCCATGTTGGCGACTTACTTTATTACACTGCCAAGAATTTTTGATAAGGTAGGACGACCTTCTTGGGAAGGCTATGTTCCTGTTTACAACTTTTACATTGCACTAAAAGTCATGAAACGACCTTGGTGGTGGATGATCTTCTTCATTATGCCGGGTATAAACTTCCTCATGATGATCATTTGTAATGTTGAAATGGGAAGAACATTCAGAAAGTTTCATTGGAAAGAAACTTTGACACAAATCTTTCTCCCACACTGGACCTATTTTGATTTAGCCTTCAAGGATGCCGTCTACTTTGGTGATACTGATTGGGCTATTGATGAGCAAAGAAAGGAAAGAGAACTTTCAGATCATGTCGCTCTCTTTTTTACTGTGCCGTTTTTGGGACATGCACTATACTACGCCTTTGGTTTTATGTACAAGGATAAACCCAAAAAGAAAAGCAGAACAGCAGAATGGGTATCAGCTATTTTATTCGCAATTGTTGCTGCAAGTGGAATTAGAACATATGTGTTTGAGGCATATACCATCCCCACACCTTCCATGGAAAAAAACATGCTTGTTGGTGACTATTTGTTTGTAAGTAAGCTACACTACGGACCAAAGCTACCCAACACACCGTTGGCAATACCCTTTGTACATAACACTATTCCCATAATAAATACCAAATCTTATGTAGAATGGTGGAAAATAGACCACACCAGACTACCTGGTTTTAGTGAGGTGAAGCGAAATGACGTAATGGTTTTCAATTTTCCTGCTGGAGATACAGCCATTAACGATCCGGGCGTTGAAGGACTCATGGGGCATACCTTTTCTAAAATAAGAGATGAAATAGCCATGTACGAGATGTACATGAAATCCTCAAACAAAACAAACTTCAATCCTGCTGATTTTTACAAGAATCCTGGACCCTACAGAAAAATTGCCAATAATTATCTTCAAGAAGAATATGGACTCATTAGACGTCCGGTAGATAAAAGAGAAAACTACATCAAACGTTGTGTAGGAATACCTGGTGACAAAATCCAAATTATAGACGACCAATTAATCGTTAACGGGAAAAATGCACCGCATTTTGAAGGACTACAGTTTAATTATTTAATTGACAGAAAAATCGTTAACCAAGGACTATTGGATGGAATGCGAGAGGAATATGATTTAATATTCAATCGTGATATTGGTCTAAACCGTACTCAAGATTCAGTTATTATGCCTTTAACAAAGGAGGCGCATGATTTCATTAAATCAAAAACCCAGCCTGTAAAATACAAAATGAATCCACAGGTAATAAGCGGATTTGGAACAAATGAGCGCCTAGGCAGAGCCTCTGCAGACATACGACTACTCTACCCTAACCACCCTAAATTCGTTGACTGGACAGTTAATAATTACGGTCCGATTTGGGTACCAAAAAAAGGCGCTAAAATTGAATTAACTGAGGAAAACGTAATTCTTTATGGGCGTTGCATTACTGTTTTTGAAGGACATACACTAAGTCAAAAAGACGGAAAAGTTTTGATTGACGGTAAAGAAGCCAAAGAATACAAGTTTGAAATGAACTACTACTGGCTTATGGGAGACAACCGTCACAATTCGGCTGATTCAAGATTCTGGGGCTTTGTGCCGGAAGATCACGTAGTTGGAAAAGCGGTACTTATATGGATGAGTGTTGATCCAGAATATGGCTTCTTAAAAGGAGGTATTCGTTGGGATAGAGTATTCAAATGGGCGGGTTAATTCTTCCTTCATTTTATGCGGGTAACATAGAATACTATGCTCATTATTTGAGTGCAGATAAGGTCATCATTGACCAGCACGAGTTCTTTGTAAAACAGTCCTACCGAACCCGCTGTCATCTCTTGGGTCCACAAGGCCTTTTCACTTTAAACATACCCGTATTTTGGAATAGTAAATTACCTATGAAACAGGTTCAGATTGACGATTCTAAAAACTGGCGAACAAACCATATCAAAAGTCTTGATGCAGCCTATAACCATTCAGCATATTATGAATATTATAAGGATGAGCTTCATCAAATATATAATACCGAAGAGGACTCACTGGTGAGCTTTAATAGAAATTTACACCATTGGATATTAGCGTGTCTTGAAATAGAATGTAAGGACGAATTAAGTTCTGAATTCCTGTCATATAAGAGTGAAGATTTACGCCTTACCATCTCACCAAAAAAAGAGAGTGACTTCAGTCATAAGCCATATTTCCAGGTATATTCAGACAAACATCCTTTTCACCCTAAGCTTAGTATACTCGACTTGATTTTTAACAAGGGACCTGAAGCAAAGTTGATTCTTAATTCTTAAAACAGGCTTTCTTTTCGTACAAGTAAGACACAAAGTTTAACTCTGCTTTTGAAAAGCGCTGCTCCATTCTTTCGATTAAGAAATCACAATCAAGACCAACTTGTTGTAGTTTATTTGTACAACTGCAAAGGCTGTCAACATAGTTATCATATATAGCAGGGTAATCACAATGCTTGAGATAATCTCTGAATTTTATTTTAGGGTCTTTCTTTTCAATGCACAGTTTAAAGTCTTGCCCGTCGCAGATACAAGTATCAATTTTAGCTTTTGTATCCTGATCTACCCTTTCTTTTGACTCTTCAGCCCCAGAATTAGGCTCAGAACAAGCTATTAATAGTAAACTAAGAATCCAGATGTGGCGCATGGTACAAAGTTAATGAGGCAATTGGTTCTTGAATAACCTTCCCTATACGTACATTGAAGTTTTTAGCAACACTTTCTAAAACATCTCTGTTATAAAAAGCTACGGATCCTAAAACATTCAATTCATAGCTTGTGTAATCTTTGTAGCGACTCACATGGTATTTGAAGAAATCTTCAAAACCTGATTTTATAAGATTCAAACAATAGGGATGTTCTTTATTGCTGCTAACAAACAAAGAAAATGAAGCCAAATATCTATTGGGAGCGTCATCGGAATAAACTCGTTCTATCACAAGATCCTTATCTAAATTGAACTCTTTCGCCAATTTAATTCTAAGTTCTTCTGGAACTAGGCCTCTAAAATAATCTGTTAGAAGCCGTTTGCCCAGGTATGACCCGCTCCCTTCATCACCAAGAATATAACCCATAGCTGGTACATTGTGCAAAATGTTAGCACCGTCAAAGGTGCAGGTATTTGTTCCAGTTCCAAGAATAGCAGCCATACCGGGTTCTTTGCCACACAATGCTCTGCATGAGGCAAGTATATCATGATCTACAGCTATTCTTGCCGACTTAAATATATGCCTCAGTGCCTTTGCTATTTTTGACTTCCTTTCATCATTCGAACATCCGGCTCCATAGAAATATACCTCTTGTACTTTATCACAATCTTCTTCGAAAAAACAGGCCTCAATTATTTCAATACACTGACTTTCCGAACGAAAAACAGGGTTTATGCCAAGGCTGCTAAATGACTTCACGCTTTCGTTGTCAACCAAGCGCCAAGAACATTTTGTTGACCCACTATCTGCTACTAATATTGCCATAATTAAAAGCGCCACGCATGGGAGCGTGGCGCAAACAAACACAACAACAAGCTTCTAAAATATTGTTGTTACAGCCATAAACTTAGTATTTTGATTGGAAGTAAACGAAAAATTGTTGGAAATTTTTTCCAAAAGAATTCAAAAAGCCCAGCTTTCAATAGTATTTTTGAGCTATGACTTTAATCAAATCTATTTCTGGAATTCGTGGGACCATTGGAGGTGAAACGAACGAAAATCTAACACCAATTGATGCGGTAAAATTTGCCGCAGCTTATGGTACTTGGTTGCAAAAAAGAAATCCATTGACGTGTACCGTTGTTATTGGACGTGATGCTCGGCCGTCAGGAGAAATGATAAGTCAATTGGTATCGCAAACCCTTGTAGGGCTAGGAATAAATGTAATAGACCTTGGTTTGAGCACTACACCCACTGTGGAGGTAGCGGTCCCAATGGAAAATGCCCATGGTGGTATAATATTAACAGCCAGTCATAACCCAGTGCAATGGAATGCCCTTAAGCTTCTCAATGAAAAAGGAGAATTTGTTTCTGGAGCAGATGGAGCTGAAATACTAAGAATAGCTGAGGCGGAAGAGTTTAAATTTGCTGGAGTTACCGAATTGGGAAATATCCGTAAAGATGACACTTACATGGATAAGCACATAAAGCTCATCCTAGACCATCCCTTAGTAGATGTTGATGCCATCAGAGCAAAAGGATACACCGTGGCCGTTGATGCGGTCAATTCTACGGGTGGAACTTTTATCCCTTATCTATTAGAAAAGTTAGGAGTAAAATGCCTTAAGCTTTATTGTGAGCCGAATGGAAAATTCCCACATAACCCAGAACCGCTACCAGAGAACCTGACAGATATCTCGGAACTTATTAAAGAAGAACATGCTGATTTAGGTATAGTAGTGGATCCAGATGTTGACCGACTTGCTCTGCTTTGTGAAGACGGAAGTATGTTTGGAGAAGAGTACACTTTGGTGGCTGTTGCTGATTATTTCCTGAAAAATAAAGGTGGGAATACTGTAAGCAATCTATCATCAACAAGAGCTTTAAGAGATGTGACTCAATCTGCTGGATATGAATATCATGCATCTGCTGTCGGAGAGGTGAATGTGGTGACAAAAATGAAAGAAGTTAACGCCGTAATTGGTGGTGAAGGAAATGGTGGTATCATTGTTCCCGACCTTCATTACGGACGTGATGCCTTGGCAGGAATTGCCCTCTTTTTATCTCACTTGGCCAAGTCAGATATGAGTTGTTCGGAACTAAGAAAATCTTATCCAGAATACACTATATCCAAGAACAAAATCCAACTAACACCAGAAATTAATGTCGATTCGATATTGGAAAAAGTTGAAAGCAAGTTCGCGGACTTTCCCCTGAATACGGTTGACGGTGTTAAAGTAGAGTTTGACAAGGGCTGGGTTCACCTAAGAAAATCCAACACCGAGCCCATTATTAGGGTTTATTCAGAAGGACCAGATTCTGAAACAGCAGGAGCTTATGCGCTGCGTATCATTGATTACGTTGATGAGATCAAATAGTGTTTGAAAAAGCTACTCTTCATATGCGCCTTATTAAGCCTAACATCAGTAAGGTCACAACCAACAGATAGCCTTAATTTACACTTTGATGCTGGTTTTGGAAGTTCTGTAATTCTTAACTCAAACGATCTTATTCTTAATCCAGGACCTTTTATTTCCTTTGGATTTGAACCTATTCAAACTAATAGCTTATCCTTTGGCTTTAATATCGGTTGGCAAGGAGGAAGTGTTTTAAACCAGGTCCCCATTTACCTTTGTGCAAGTGCAACAACTGAATCGTGGCGTTTTAGATTTAATGTAGGAACAAGATTAGCTATAAAGAACAACAAGGATATTATTGATGAAAGCACTGTCATTCGGGGGAGAGAAAGCCTCCAACTTGAAGTCTTAAGAAAGTTGGGAACTGGTCCCATTTATTTACTTTCACAACTGACATATTTTAGATTTAAAACATTTTACGGAAATCAGTTCGAGTTTACGGATTACGCTTTTGGGGTTAATTTAGGGCTATCTATCCATATATGAAGCATACCCTCATATACACGTTCTTACTTGCATTCAGCATGGTCCGTGGGCAGAATATTGTCATAAGTGAAATGAACAACTCCAATGAGGTACTGATGGATTTCACTGGTGACTATCCGGATTGGATTGAAATTCAAAACCCAAGCAGCTTGGCCATTTCTATCAACCAAATCTACTTAACCGACAATCGTTCATACTTAAACAAATGGAAACTACCCGATACTACACTGCAGCCAGGAGCTTATTTATTAGTTTACGCTTCTGGACTAGACACTATTACAAATAATGAAATTCACGCAAATTTTAAGTTGAAAAGCGAAGGTGAAGCGATTTACTTAAGTTCAAACGCTGTTATTATTGATTCTCTGGAGAAACAATGTGTTCCAAGCGGTTACAGCCTGGCAAGGGACCCTTTGCTAAACTCGGTTTTCTGGGATTCTGTGCCAAGTCCAGGGAACACGTTCAACAGTGTAATAAACATTCCTATTGATAGCTTGAGCTGGAGCCATGAAGCTGGATTTATTGATGAAAATGAATTACTCACCATCGAATCCAACTTACAATATGAAGTAAAGTTCAACCTCAAAGGCGTCAAACCTAACCTGTTTGATGCGAGCTATTCTACTACTCCATTTAGCAATCTTAATAAGCCCGAAAATTTGTCCTCTATCCCAACAAGCGATGATTGGACAGAACCAAGAAATGATATCTATTCACCAGTTCTTACAGCGCAGAGTTATTACCTAGGTTGCCCAGTTTCTGAGAAGGAAACTCGTACCTTTCTTCTCCAAGATAAATTATGTGATTATGTATTTAGCTTAAGCTTGGATAAAAATGAATTATTCCATTTTTCAGATGGCCTCTTTACAGAAGGATACAAGCCGGAATATTTAGGGGATACAGATGACTGGGAGAAGTCAGGCTTCCTTGAGTTTTTCATTAATAAAAGTCTAACCCAAGCACAAAAAGTAGATTTTAAATTAAATGGTTTAGGTAGTCGGCAATCCCCTCAAAAGTCGCTTAGATTCTATATTAAAGAAAAATATGGAGAGCGCTTCTGGGATAATCCGTTTGAGAAAAGACCCGATTCAATCAGCCTTAAGCGCTTTGTTTTAAGAAGTCCCAGTAGTGATTTCACCTCATCCGCAATCCGAGATATACTTTTTACACGACTCCTGAGGTCATCAGATTTGGATTATTTGGAATATCAATCCTCAAACTTGTTCGTCAATGGAGAATATTGGGGACTCTATTTCCTAAAAGAACGGCCCGATAAATATTATTTTACCGAACATCACGGAGGTAACCCTGAAAACATAACAATTCTTGAGAATAACTCCTCACTCAGTTCCGGAAATGATACTCATTGGAAGGAATTGCTTTCCTACATCCGATCAAATGATTTAAGTGATAGCGCAAATTATTCATTCATTTCCACAAAAATAGACTTGGTTAATTTGGCTAGTTTTCTTATACATCAGGCTTATGCTGCAAATTGGGATCTAACGCAAAGGAATGTGAAAATAATGTATGATGATTCTGCCCAGTCTAAAATTAGATTCCTAGCCTTTGATTGTGATGCTTGTTTTTATAAAAGCGATTTGAAGTTTTTCGACTATTTAGCGAATGAAGAAAACCCCAACAACATTCTGGGAGTTTTATACCAAAAGCTTATCGAGAACCACAATTTCAAACAACTGCTTTACCGGACTGCACTGGACCCATTGAATGAAGAACTCAATCCGATGAATGTTAAACTAGAACTGGATAATCTTATTCGGGAAGTGAAACCTCACATCCTTAATCAATCCTTGCGCTGGTCAAACCCAAGCGATCCTTTTATTTGGGAAAACAAAGTAAATGAGATTTACAGTTTTATTTCTCTACGCAGAATGTACCTGCTCAACGAATTAGCTGAATTAGTTTCAGATGGTTTAACGGTTTATCCTAACCCAGCTCAGCAGCATATTTCAATTGACTTACCACATGGATCTGAGTATAAAATATATGACTTAAAGGGAAGGCTAATTTCAGATGGACAGTACGAAGGAGCTGTCGATATTTCAGCTTTAATCAACGGGAGTTATATTTTGCAATATAGAATTGGCGAATTAATAGGTAACAGCCGTTTTGTGGTCTTACGCTAGATCTTTCCTAACTCCTTCCTTAAATCTCATGGGCTGGTATGATAATTCTTGCTTTGCCTTCGAGCAATCTACCCTCCAATGATATTTCCCTTTTGCAGTCCATTTTGGTGTAATCAAGGGTTCCGATCCAAATAGTTTAGCTTTTCCTAATTGAATCTTTGCAAAAGCCGTTTGAGCCCAATGCGGCATGGGTATCATTCTCCTTTTAACACCAGCTTGCACGGACAACTCATTAAAAAATGCTCGGTAAGAGAGGTTTTCACCCCCTAAAATATACGACTCACCTTTTTTACCTTTTTCCATAGCCAAAAGGTGTCCTTCGGCAACGTCTATGACATGAACATAATTACCAACCTTATCTCCTCCACCAGGAATAAGACGCCATTTTCCGTTGACATATTTGTCAATTAACAAGCTTATACCTTGTGGCTTTCCAAATAAGAAATTACCGTATACCCTGGTAGGGGCTACAATTCGCACATTCAAATCATGTCGAATGATATAATCTTTGACGCGGGATTCGCTAAAACATTTTGAACCTTCATATTCGTTAAAGAAATCCAGATCTCTTGAATATTCTTCATTGATATCACCACGAATACTTGCTCCCCAAATACCTGCGGTACCGGTAATTACTATATCCTTAATCCCATTTTCTAAGGCTGCATCAAGAACATTGGTTGTGCCAACCACATTATAGTCATAAAAGTCGGATTGATTCTTTGACCAAACCTTTGCAAAGGCAGCTAAATGATATAATTCGTCACAATTTTTACTTGCTGCGATAAGGCTCTCCTTGTCGAGAATGTCACCTTTTTTATAGCTCACATTGGGATGCTCAAATTTCTCTTTTGAAAGATTTCTTGCTAAACCAACGACCGTATAACCTTGTTCAGCTAAACGTTTTACTAGATAGGAACCAATGAAACCTGTTGCTCCTGTGACAAAGACTTGCCTAGCCATTGCTACGCTTGATTACACGCATCTCCGGATGATACTTTAATGCTGTGAAATTATTGGTCCATGCCAAAGCTACGTGACCAATTACTGGAGCAAACAGAGATCCCGTTTGAAGTGTTACAATGCAAAGCACAATCCCCATAGGAATTGCACCCAAAGTTTCATCCAAACCTTTTGGAATATGTGTACCACTATACAGAGCTAAATTTATTGCAATAGCTGGCCATATACCAAGCACTTCTACCGTTGGAATAAGTAACATTCCTCGAAATAAGAATTCATATGCAAATAGGTAGGCAAACCATCCTAATCCTGACATTACCATTCTTCTTCTATCCCACTCTTTTGCTCTGATTTGAGGGTAGTTCAATAGGTTTCTAGGCTTTTTTGCGCTTATATAAGCCAGAGGAATTGCTAAGGCGCAAATGCCTGCTAAATAGGCTAATGACAGCGGAAAGGTTTCCATTTCTATCCAAAGCCCATAATCCTTTAAAGAATATTCAGGTAACAAGGTTAACATAAAAATTAAAGGGAAAATAGCCATCCACGCAAAACCGCTGAATTTCCCAAAAAGATAATGCTTTTCAGATGCTTTGTCCTCATCATATTTGTCAAAGTATGACTTACGAATCCTTGGTGACTGCGCAAAGAACCAATAAATTACAAAACCCAAAAGAGTTAACATGATGGGCAGGACAAGCTTAGTATCGTTAGTTGTCCATGAAAAATCTACCGGCATTGTTTTCATTCCTGAATATTAAAAGCGGCGCAAAGATAAAAATTTAATCCTCTGATTTTTTACATTTTTCCTCTGGTCGCGCTCCACAAATTCCACAACTTGCCCCTTCTTCCTGTATCATAGGGTTATTAGAAGCGCAAGTTCCAGCAAATTCTCCATTTTTTTTGACCAAAATTTTAATGGCAATACCAGCAAAAGCTAAAGCAAGAAGTCCTGTTGCTATTAAAAATAATTCCATACTGCAAAGTTAGTCAATTATCAAATAAATGATGAAATTTACAGCTATGAAAAGAATTCAACTTTTTGAATTTGAGGATTTATCTTGGTTCCCAGATTTCTTTAGAGTTCCAATGACCAATTACTTGGTCGCTTTACACCGGAAGTTTAACACTGCGCCCATCATTGCAAAGGAATTGAAGGAACTGTTAAAAGATAATCAATCAAGCAAGGTAATTGACCTTTGCTCCGGAGGTGGAGGTCCTATGGAATTAGTGCACCAAGAATTAGTAGCAAATTCGGATTTAAGAGATATAGAGATTCAGCTCAGCGATCTTTATCCAAATACAAATGCCGCCCAAAGAATCAACGCTAAAAAAGGAGCCATAAGCTATAAATTAGAAAAGGTTGATGCTTCAGATGTAAACACGACTAATGAGTTTGTCAGGACAATGATCTGCTCTTTGCACCATATGCCACCAAAAATCGCAAAGAACATATTGAAAGATGCCCAGGATAAAAAGCAAGCTATGCTAGTTTTTGAACTCAGCGATAACAGTGTTCCCCCGATTTGGTTTTGGTGGATTTCCATTCCAATTGGCTTTTTAATGACCTTGTTTTTTACATTTTTTGTCCGTCCGATGACTTGGCAACAACTTGTTTTTACCTACCTCATCCCTATTTTACCCCTAGCCATAGCATGGGATGGAGCCGTTTCTAATGCTCGGACTTATACAAAATCTGACTTTGAAGAACTCATCTCAGGTATTAAATCTGATTCTTATAAGTGGGAGTATATAACAATCAAAGGCAAGGCCGGAAATCATTGCATCATAAAAGGAATGCCCCTATGAACCTAGAACAGAAAATTGAAGCACTAGAAAAAATTTCCTCCGGGCTTGAACCTAATTCGGAAGAAAGAAAAATAGGTTTAAAAGAAATCTCAATTTTAACGGAGGATTTTATTGAAAATACCGAGAAAAGAAAATCTTATTTCCCGGGAAATCCAGATTATTCCAAATTTGAAATTACGGATGAGCCAAAAGATTTAAAAGGACTAAATAAAGTATATCAAAAAGAAGTCATAGAATACGGAATAAATCCTGCTTCAGGTGGTCATATCGGTTATATTCCCGGAGGAGGGATTTATCTTTCAGCACTTGGAGATTATCTGGCTGCTGTTTCAAATGAGTATGCCGGGATGTACTACGGTTCCCCTGGAGCAGTAAGTATGGAAAATGCTTGTTTGAATTGGATTAAAAAACAATTCTCCTTTCCTGAAAATGCTGTAGGAAACCTATGTTCTGGAGGGTCTATAGCCAATTTAATTGCGTTAAATGCAGCTCGAGATGCCAAGAAAATTAAAAAGGATAAGATCGAGAAATCCGTCATTTATTTAAGTCCGCAAGTGCACCATTGCCTGCACAAGGCCATTCGTATTTTAGGACTTGAGGACATTCAAATAAGAGAATTGAAATTAAATAGTCGGCACCGAATCGACCTTAAATTCGCTGAGGAGCAGATAAAAGCAGATATAGAAAAGCAATTAGAACCTTTTCTATTAATTGGATCTGCAGGGACAACGGATACGGGTGCAATCGATCCATTGTCTGACTTGGCGGATCTATGCCATGAAAAGGATATGTGGTTCCATGTGGATGGAGCATACGGAGGCTTTTTTATCCTTTGTGATGAGAAAAAAGAGCTATTTAAGGGCATAGAAAAGGCCGACTCCTTGGTTGTTGACCCCCATAAAAGTCTTTTCTTACCTTACGGAACGGGTGCTGTACTTGTAAAAAACAAAGAGGCGGTATTTCATTCCAATCATTATACTGCCAACTACATGCAAGATGCGCTTGAGCCCAATCAAATTAACCCGGCAGATCTTTCGCCTGAATTAACCAAACATTTCCGCGGTTTAAGAATGTGGCTTCCGTTGCAATACCATGGAATCGAACCCTTTAAAGCATGTTTAAGTGAAAAGCTTCTTTTAACAGAATACTTTCGCCAAGAGTTGGGTAAAATGGGATTTGAAGTGGGCCCTCCGCCCGATCTTAGCGTTAGTTTCTTCTGGTTTCCGAAAGCTGAGAAACAAGATGAATTCAATCAAGAATTAATGAGACGAATTCATCAGGATGGACGCGTATTCCTGAGCTCTTCCCGAATCGATGATAAATTCGTTATACGCATGGCCATTCTATCTTTTAGAACAAAGAAAGCGACCATCGACAAGTGTATTAAAATGATTTCTGAAATCATAGAAGAAATGAATCATGATGCAGCACATTGAGGTAAAAAGATCCTATCGCTATTACAGTAATGACTGCGAGCATCCAGAACGAGTACTTTTCGTTTTACACGGATACGGCCAACATCCAGAGTTTTTCATAAGGAAATTTAAAGCAGATGAAAACACCTTAATCATAGCTCCAGAAGGGCTTCATCGTTATTATTTGCAAGGCTACTCTGGTCGTGTAGGTTGCAGTTGGATGACCAGTGACGACAGGCAACAGGACATAAATGATTATGTAAACTACCTAGATGCCCTTGCTGAAAAAATTAAGGCTGAATTTCCGGACACTGAGCTTCACTGCCTTGGTTTTAGTCAAGGTGCGGCCACCGCCAGCCGATGGCTCGCACTCGGTAATTCAAACCTGAAAAGTTTGACGCTTTGGTGCGGAGTTTTCCCGCCTGATTTACCTGAAATTTCTTTGGATAAATTCAATAAAATCAGCTGCAACTTAGTTTATGCCAAGCAAGATGAATTCGCCAATGAGGAAGAAATTAAAAAGCAAATTGCTAAATTTGATAATAGCGGAATAAAATTTGATGTCCGAGCACTACCCGGAAAGCATGATGTAAAACCTCAAGACTTTTACGTTTACTGGACGGATTTGATAAACCAAATGAATTAATATGAAGAAACTACTATTTGTTTCATTCTTGTTTTGCCTTTTCAGCTCTAGCGCTCAGTATTGGGAAAACGATACGACATCAAAAATTAAGAGTACCAAACCTTTTAAGGAAAGACTTTATGTAGGTGGTCGTGCTGATCTATTTTTTGCAAATAACTATGGACTATTTGGATTAGGACCTTTGGTAGGATATAAGATTACGGAAAACCTATCGGCAGGAATAAACTCAACCATTCGTTATTCGGTAAACGGAAATAATAACCGCAGCGGATGGGAATTTGGTGCAGGTCCTTTTGCACGCTGTGTATTTAGTCCAGTTTTATTGCACGGTGAATTGGAAATGATGAACCATCCTGAGACCAGTGCCTTTTCAACGGCCAAAAGACGTTTCACACCGATGGCTTGGTTAGGCTTAGGGTTTATCCAAGGAGATGAAGACAATTACATGTACTTCTTATTCAAATATGACTTCATAGATGACCCAGCTTCACCTTATAGGAATTTCTATTTGGTTAACGACTTCCCACTGGTTTATGAAGCGGGTATTGTAATTTCTTTGGGATGATAAGTTGGGAAGATTTTTCCAAAGTGGATATGCGCGTTGGAACTGTATTGGAAGTTTCCGACTTTCCAGAAGCACGGAATCCATCATATATTCTAAAAATTGACTTTGGTGAATTAGGCATAAAAAAGTCTTCTGCTCAAATAACAAAACTCTATCAAAAAGAAAACCTAATTGGAAAGCAAATCATTGCGGTTGTAAATTTTCCACCCAAACAAATAGCCACAATAATGAGCGAATGCCTAGTTTTAGGAGTATTGGGAGATGACAAAGAAGTTCACCTATTTAGCCCGGATAATAAGGTTAAAAATGGGAGTAAAATATCCTAGAGTTCAAACTTTCGCTTAATTTTAAGCTGATCGCCTTCATAAAATTTAAGCGTAAACTCTCCAGTAATTCCCTTTGTTTCAATGTCAATATTGAAATAATAATCCCCCGGTCTTATAGGTTGTTTGTCCAGCACACGACGGAAAACCCTACCGTTTTTATCAACTATTATGCAAGTTACTGTAGTACTTGTTCGCACTGTGTATTCAATTTCATGGTGAAATTCTTTAGGTTGTGGGTTAAAGGCAGCTGATCCTTCTCCTCCATTTTCATAATCTACCGTATAATCAGGAATCGGCTTACCTGTCAGTTTATTCAAAAAACGGTGCATTTTACCAAGTTCTTCTTCGTCACCAGAGTGCACGGTGTACATCTCCTTATCGTCTGAAACCACCCAAACGGCATCTTGTATAATATGCTTTGAGTAGCTCGACTCATTAACATGTTTAGCCAGAGCCAGGAGCTTTTCATCTGCTATTTTCCCCAAAGAAAAACCAGCTCCTTTAGCTGGACCGTGATTGCTCGCTTGACAGCAAAACACAAAAAGAGCGGTGCTGTCCATCTTACCTTTGTTAACGGCAAGTAAGGCATCCTTGCACAATAGCAAATCCTGATCACTTTCATCATCCGATAAAAAACGACGACCTGCAGGGATTGCTATTTCCAATTTCGTCTTGCTTATGTTCTTAATACGAACTTGTAAAACATCACCTGAATAGCTGCCTAGACCTTTTAACTCAAGCTCAATGAGATTTTTATCTACGGCTTCTTGTATATCGATTTTATCCGCTCGTGAATTAAATGCGATTAAAAGAATGAAAAATAGTAATTTGCGTCCCATAGTAACAAATAAACAAGTAAGGTAACACAATATTTCGTATCTTTAGGTATACCACGCATTTGGAATTTTGATTGAGGGTTATGGAAAATGCTAGCGAATTAGAAAATAGATTCTTTGAGGGAAAAGTTAAATTTTTTGATCCCAAAAACAATTTTGGCTTTATACAAGTACCTGAAGCAGGTCTTGAACTATATTTTAACGGCAAGGGAACTCCAGAAGGTATAGAGGAAGGAATCTCAGTAAAGTTCAAGATTAAAGACGGTAAAAAAGGGCTATCAGCTTATGAATTAAGTCTCTTGGAGAAATAAAATATTTTACTTATCTTTGGTTTATCGAATGAACATCCTAGAGGAGGGGTCTCTCCGAAACCATTCGAACGATTTCAATCACTTTTATTTTTTTACTATTTGCAATACTAAAGTAATTGCGTTTGAATTCAACCCCTTTCCTGACCTACGGAAAGAAATTTGCTGAAATACTTTTGAGAGTGGTATTTCAGTGTTGAGTGTTTTTTTGACTAAAACCCCGGTTGCTTGCAGCTGGGGTTTTGTTTTTTATATAGTTTATTAGAATCCGTAAACTAAATATTTCCGTAAATTCAGAGAATTGTTCTACCAAAGGCTCTACTTTATATGAAGAATAAATTATTGATCCTTATCATGTTTTTCGCCTCTCGGTCTTTATTGGCGGAAATCCCAGATAGTACTACGCTTAAGCTTGAAAAGCTGTCTTCAGAAAATGAAAAAATCACGCTATTGCTAAATGAAGGATGGAAACTTAAACAAGATTATCCCAATAAGGCAATCGAAATAGCTGAACTATGCTTAGATATAGCGACAGAGAAATCTAGTCCTTATTCAATTGATAGTGTTTATCGCCTTAAAGCATGGGCATATGGTTTTCTGAACAACCGATCAATGGGCTTAAAAAACCATTTACTGCGCGTAAAGACCCTAGAGGCACTTGATACGATATCCGTAGCTCTCTCGAATGCTTATTATGAAACAGCGGCAGTATTTTTTAGCCAAAACCAAAAAGGGCAGGCCATTAACTTTTATAAGGATGCACTAGCTATTAGCAAAAAATTGAACAACAATATTTTGGCCGCTCAAATATATATGGTTTTGAGTGAGTATGATGTTGAACAAGAAGAGTTTGATAGAGCTATAGTTTACCTGGACAGTGCTACGAAAATATGGTCCCAAATAGATCGTTTAAGTTCACTGAAAGCTAACTCTGAAATTAGTAAGGCACTCATCCTTTCAAACTTGGGATATAATGATTCTGCCTTAACTATTTTGAATGCCAATATTAAAGATATTGATCAAAATAAATTTCCTGATTATAATATTTCCAGTCTAAGAATGTCAGCTGAAGTCAAGGCTAATGCTGGACTTGAAAAGGATGCCCTTTACTTCTACCGTGAAGCTTTAAACCTAGCAGAAAGAGAAAAGAAATACTTTGAATTACCGAGTATCTATAAAGGTTTGGCCTATTCATACGAAGGGGTAAATTCGGATTCAGCGTTTAAGTACCTGCAGCAGTATACTGAGATTAACGACTCTGTTTTAAATGTAGAAAATGATAAAGCCTTGCAGGAGCTAAAAATCCAATACGAAGACGAAAAAAAGGCAAAGGAAATCTCTATGCTCAAAGAGCAAAATGCCATTAGCGAACGAAATGAAAAACTAGCTAAAGAAAAAACAGCACAGGAAAAACGGAACAATCGACTCTTTTTAATCGCACTAATCATAAGTTTATTGTTGATACTGGCCATTTTATATTTTCTGGCCATTTACCGTAAAAAGAATAAGGAAGTAGCGCGACAAAAGGAGCTTCTATCCATAAGAAGTAAGGAGATTGATGATAGCATTCAGTATGCAAAGAGAATTCAGTCAGCCCTGATGCCTTCTGATAATTCCATAAGTAAACTTTTTCCAAATAATTTCATCTTTTATAAACCAAAGGATAAGCTAAGTGGAGATTTTTATTGGACCGATGATGTTGTAACCTCTGATGATACGGAGTTGAAACTGTTTTGTGTAGGAGATTGCACGGGACATGGGATTCCTGGAGCGTTAGTGAGTATTCTTGGTATCAATTTTTTGAACCTTGGCACCTACAATAGTAATATAAATAGCACGGGAGAAGCCCTTGATTTTATCAATCAAGGAATTAAAAACTCTTTTGAACGGTCGGACGTTTTAATTCGAGATGGAATGGATTTAACTCTTGGAGCAATTGAAACAGCCACCCTTAAACTGTATTATTCTTGCGCCAAAAACCCAATTTACATAGTTCGAAATAAGGAAATTATCAGTCTTAAAGGAGATAAGAAAGCGATTGGTAACGATATAGAAAAAGATGATTTTACCTACAAAACGGAAAGCTTTCAGTTGATGAAAGAGGATATTATCTACATGTGCTCAGACGGCTTTCAAGACCAATTTGGTGGAATAGATGGTAAGAAGTATAAACTTAAGCGTTTTAAAGATCTATTAGTCAACATTCACGAACTCTCCATGCAGGAACAATTGAACGCCTTGGGTAATGAACTTAAAAATTGGATTTCGGACAAATATGAGCAAGTGGATGACATCACCATTATGGGAATAAAAATCTAATTCTTATCTAATTAAATTAACGTGTCCCACTAAACTCTTTTTTACGTTTACCTCATTCTCATAAACCACAAGCTTCCAAACAAAAACACCGGATTTTGCTGTAGCACCGGATAGATCGGTCCCATCCCAATGGATGCTCAGGTCTTCCGTTTCAAAAATGAGCTGGCCCCAACGATCGTAAATGAGCAATTCATAGGTGAAGCCTTCACCACCTGTTACTACAGGGAAAAACTCATCGTTAATCCCGTCGCCGTTTGGAATAAAGCTGTTGGGTACATATATATAGAAGTCTCCTTCCACCGTAATAAGCAAACAGGCTTGTGAAGGACAGCCATTGGGATTGTTCGCTTCCAAGCAAACTATAAAATCACCAATACTTTCAAATTCATGACTTGGATTAACTTCTGTTGAACTTTCTCCATCACCAAAATTCCAAAGGTAAGTGTCTGCTCCTGTAGATTGGTTGGTAAACTCAATCGTAGCCTCAGATGCCAAAACAGTATTGTCTGTGACGGCAAAATTTGCCTCAGCACTTTCGTAAACTTCTACGTCTTGGTTGCTGCTTCCTCCGCAAGCGCCTTGGAGGGTATATACAATGTTATGAATCCCTGGACCAGCAGTGTTTGGACTAAATTCACCCGTTAAGGGGTCAATACATGTGCCACAACTCGCCGACCACTCCCCTCCTATTTCGTTTGCAACAAAGATCTGCGAAGGATCGCTTTCACAAAAAGGACCTAAGGTAGTAAAACTGGCATCCAAGCCTGTTGTTATTTCTACAGCAAAAACACTGTCCGCTGGACAGGTACCATTGGTGGTATAAGTGATTTGATAAATCCCAGGAGCTGTGTTATTTAAATCTATTTCTCCACTTGTGGCGTCAATACTGCCACCTGCGCTTATAATAAAAGTTCCGCCTCCAAACCCAGTTATAGTTGGACTTGGGTTTGCGTCATTCTCACACACTATGGGGTTCGGATAAAAGAAACCTGGATCATCTTGAGTTGTAACGTTGATATTGATACTTGAGTCGGATTGGCAACTTCCACTGCCGACCGTATAAGTCACTGTTGAAGTTCCGCTGCTGGGGTCAAAGTTTGAACCTGTAACTCCATTTCCCGACCAAGTTCCACCCAAATCTCCTGTAAGCAAGTTGTCTAGATCTAAAGGTGCATCCCCCTCACACAAGGGAGATGGATCCGTCCAGCCGGCATCCGCATTGTTGACAACACTAATGCTCAAGGTATCATCTTCAAACCCACACCCCACAGCTAAAGTGTACACAATATCATGCGTCCCAATACCTGCAACTGCAGGGTCAAAGGTGCCTAAATTGGCATCTGTGATTCCGTTTCCTGTCCATACTCCTCCAGGATCAACCGCAGTCAAATTGATGGATCCTGCATTCAAACATAGAGGACCTTCAGGACTTATAGTGGGGTCAAGAGTTGGAACAAAACTTATGTCGTCAATCCCCATCCGCAAGCCCCCGTTGGGATCGTTGGGGTCGTTGGATAAATTAGGATCATCGTCTAGCGGAATAAATTTTATATCGTGACTGGCCGCAGTGGCGGTAAACGTTACTGTGCGGCATTCCCAAATTAAATTGACATCATCATAGGTCAAATTGCTGTTGCTGGGAGCCGTGGTTGCGGCTAGTGTACCATCAACATAGACACTCCATGAACCGGAAGGATCTAACATGTTTTGCTGTTTGACAACGGCCTGATAAAAACTAATGGAGTATTGATTTCCTGGAGTAAATCCATTCACGTTTTGCATAATGCCCTCATGCCATAATGATGTTGCGTTGTCACTTCCATGAAGTCCCGAACAAAAGGTATTTCCAGACTGCGGATTACCTGCCACTCCTCCTACTTGATTGGGGCCAAGAGCATCCAAAATATCAACTGTAGCCTGAGCCGGTGCATTAGCTTGGCAAATGGGGTCTGTATCCGGAATTTGTGTCCATGAAGTGGGTACACTTACAAAATTAACGGAACCATTCAAGTCTCCATTTGAAAAGCTTTGCCCATAAACTTTAAGGAAAGTGGATATACTGAAAACAAAAAATATGAAGCTCAATGCCTTCATGTGAGCTATAAACTTAAGGGGTATTTACTGTTCTTTATCTTACTCTTTGACAAAAGAAGCTCGCTTTTGGGTTTTACCATCACTGATCAATAATTGATACATTCCTTTGTTCAATTGACTTACATCCATGTTGTAGGTGTTCATACTTCCATTTAAACTGTGAGTTAAAACTAACTTCCCACCAATATCATATATCTGAAAATCAACATTGCCATCAATAGTTGACAAATCGATTAGCAGTTCACCGCTTGTAGGATTTGGATATAAATTGATAAGGGATATCTCATTCTCAACTAAGTTCGAAACAGTTACATTGGTGCAAACGGAAGTATCGGAACAGCCAGAAGTGGTATCCGTTATTACTACGGCATAGTTTCCGCTGCTTGTGGGAGTAAATGAAATATTGGTTTCTCCAGTTTCTTCCAGGCCTGATTCACAATTAATCCACTGGTAGCTCATGTTGTTAGTATTGGATGTCAATGTTCCTCCATTTTCCGTCACGGTGGTATCTATAGGCTGGCAAGGAGAATAATCCACGAAAATTCTTAAATAGGGATCTCCAGCAAATGGTAAGTTATCCAATTGACTTACATTTTGAGCTGTAGCAAAATCCACCAAAAAAGTATTCATACCACCCGCATTGTAGCCTGCAGGATCAATATTCCAAGTCATCAGAGTGCTGTTTTCACAGTTTTTTGCAGCTCCATCACTCACGTTGTTGCTAAATACCCCGTTAATTGTCGTTGGAAAAGTTCCTCCCCCATCCGTTACGGTAAAGCCAAGTGTAATTTCAATAGAAGTAGCGGTGCCCGAGCCCGTGCTCATCCATGTGCATCCCCAGGGTGTTGATGCCGTATCTTGAAAAGCTTCCTCCACAGTCCAAGGCGCTGAACAAATATCACCCGTGGTTTGCTGTAAACCTATGGTTTGACCAATGGGAATGTCATAGGTAATGACTTGCGCGTGTGAAATAAGGCCAACTGTTGGCAATAAAATAAGGGTAGCAAATTTTTTCATAGTAGTAAAAGTTTACATGAAAAGTAACTAAAATACTCGTATTGTGCAAACTAAAGCTGTTGGAGCACGACTCTATTTCATTTCAACTCAAGACCTACGGCAATCTTTTCAAGCAAGTAGGGGTTGTGATCTATAACCAAAACATCATTTTGACTGGAAAGCTTTTTTAGGATGTCAAATAAAAGGTCAATATCGGAAAAATGAAGCCCCGTGCTGGGTTCATCTAAAATATAAAGTTGATTTTCTGCCTTTTCATGTAGCCAATTCAGAAGTAGTAAACGTTGTTTTTCACCCGAAGAAAGGGAACGCACAGGTTGATTCAAGCTTAAATGCCCAAGTCCTATTTCATTTAAACGCTTCAATAGAACTATTGTTTTGGAAGAAACTTTAAAAGATTCTAGGTAATCCGATATTTCATTTATGTTTAAATCGAGTAAATCAGCTATGGATTGAGCTTTAATTTTAAAGCTTAAAATTTCGTCAGTATATCTTTTTCCCTTGCATACAGAACATAGTTCAATATGTTTGGAGCTTATATCCAAATGTGTTTCAACAATCCCTAAACCATTACAATTATCGCATTGGCTTGCTTTATTTTTATATGAAAAGTCCTTGCTTTTTCTTCCTGTTTCTTTTGCAAAGAGCTTCATTAAATCAGATAGCAGTCCTAAATAATCAGCAAGTAAGGTATTGTTATGGGTTCGCAAGGCAGCAGCTTCAAAGTAATGAGCGCGTGTGTATTCCTTAGATAGTTCTACATCCGAACAAAAAATCGGTCTAGCTTGCCTTATACTGGGAATTAACACCTCTTTTACAAGCGTAGTCTTTCCCACACCAGAATTTCCAGTTATGGCCGTTATACCTCCAACCGGAATCTTAAGCTCAGCTCGTTTGAGGGTATAAACATCAATGTCTTTTAGTTTTATGAAGCGTTCTCCTTTAGCCAGTTGAAGCTCCTTTTGTGCTGTTTTTAGAAAAGGGTGACAGCCTGCTTGCGCAAATAAGGCCTCTGCTTTTCCCTTAAAAGTTATCTCACCTCCATCCTTTCCTGCTTTTGGTCCGAGCTGAACTAAATAATCTGCTGCACACATAAGATCCTTGTTGTGCTCTATAGCGATCACCGTATTTCCTTTTGCACCCAGTTCCTGCAATAACTCAATTAAATCAGGGATGTTTTGTTTAGAAAGACCTGCAGAGGGTTCATCCAACAAATAAGTTATTCCCTTCAAGGGACTATTGAGTTGTTTGATAAGTTCAATACGCTGATTTTCACCCCCAGAAAGTGTGCTTGATTTTCTGTTCAATGACAAATGGTCAATGTGTAATTGTTGCGCTACTTTAGCGGTACTCTCAACATTTTGAAGAATGTTATCCATTAATTTCCGATCGATTTCAAAAGCTACTTTAGCCTCCTTTAACCAATCCAAGAACTCCATAAAGTTCATTGATTTAAGCTCATGAATCGCCTTTGAAGCCAGCTTTATTTCTAAACGCTCTGTTTTTAAACCGCTAGCGTGACAAGTTGAGCAAGTCTCTTCTGAAAACAAGGCTTCTAGCTCGCTTGTATTTTTGTTATGAACGGTTAAGAAATAATCTTCTTGCAAATAATTCAGAAAGCCTTTCCAGGGCATAGATAGTGCCTGCTTCCCCTCTCGGGTTTTGGTTTTGAACCGCCAAGTGGTCTTCCATTCCTTGTCACCTGTTCCGTTAAGAATAATGTCCTTCTGTTTTTCTGATAATTGCTCCCAGGGGGTATCCAAATTGAATCCGTGCTTTTTCCCAAGTTCTTCAAGGATAGCAGCATACTGGCTTCCGGGGTGACCATAATAAGCCAGTTTTTTATTGTGTTCAAACAAGCCCTGATTGATGCTTTTTGTTGCATCCTGAACTATTTTATTCAAATCAGGTCGTTTGACCTGTCCTATGCCATCACAAGTAGGACACTTACCAAGTTCGTGATTGTCAGAAAAATGACTTGCTGACCATTCTTTCTTTTCGAGCAAAGCCTTTCTGGAAAAGGCAAAGCGTAGGATTCGATCAATTCCCGTTCGTTTGGAAATATCCGAGCGATTGGAATAATGTTGATGTTTTCTTGTTACACAAATGCTTGGAGTTAAGCCCTCAATACTATCGACCTCAAATTGATAATCGCTTCCAAGTCGTGCATTTTGATAGCTTGAAAACTGTTTGCTCAGTTCCTGCTGACCATATGCATGCAAGGTATCAATTACCAGTGAGGACTTTCCGGAACCGGAAAGACCAGTTACTACGGTTAGTTTGCCCTTTGGTATATCCAAGTTTAGGTTTTTCAGACTGTGTGTTCTTGCTCCTCTAATTTTAACGCTATCCGTAGCTTGATTCTCCAAGCTTTTAGTTGGCTCCCAAGTGGGTTTTATGGTATTATCCAACAGTGTGTCCGCTTGCCCTTGAAATAGCTGATGGGTTTCAAAACAAACGATACCTGCGCATTCCTCTTTCAATTGATGTAAGGCGAGCAGGAGTTCTTGAACATTTTGCTGGTGCAGTCCAATGCTCGGCTCTTCCATAACGAGTAATGTTTTTAGAGAACTTTTTGCAAAATGCTTGCTCAGTTTAATACGTTGTGCTTCTCCACCCGATAATGTATTGGATGCCTGGCCCAACTTAAGATAGCCTAAACCCAATTGACGCATGAGAGCCAGAGCTTTGCTTAACTTTACTACCTTTTTAAAAAAGGCATAGGCTGACTCAATGCTTAGATTGTAAATGTCAGCAATATTCTTCCCTTCCCACAGCACCTGCAAAACTTCAGGTTTGAAGCGTTTACCATTGCAGCTCGGACAAACTTGATTTACAGTACCCATAACACTCATTGAAAGTGTAATTACACCAGCACCTTCGCATTCCTCACAGCGCCCAAGCTTATTATTGAAGGAGAAGGCACTCTTTGTTAGCTTTAGCTCTTTAGCCTTAGGTGTTTTTGCCAACAGATCACGAATTTTATCAGCTATACCAGTGTAGGTAGATGGATTACTTCTTGGCGTCTTGCCAATTGGCTTGTCGGAAACAACTACTAAATTTAAATCCCTTTTTTGGCAGAAACTTGAAAGCTCTTCTTGAAGTTCTTTCGTTTTCCTAGTAATCACAAGTAGTTCTTGTGGTTTTAGACCGGTTGAAAGTTGTTTAATTTTCCGTGCCCGTCCATTATTAACTTTTGGACTTTCTTGAATGGCCTTGAGGGTAGGACTGTCAAGCCCTTCAGCAGAAAGAAAATCCTTTAGTTCCCCATTAAAAACAAGGCTTCCTCCCTCCTTTCCAGCCCTGGGTCCAAGTTCTATTATCCAATCCGCGGATCGGATAAAGTCCAAGTCGTGTTCCACAACCATAACCGTATTTCCACGGTTAATGAGACGTTTCAGTATATGCAATAGGTATACTTGATAGTCGCATGAAAGTCCAATTGAAGGTTCATCAAAGACATATAAAATACCTTGCAAATTTGCATTTACCTGATTGATTAGCTTAATCCGCTGGGCATCCCCGGCGGAGAGCTCTGCGCTCGGTGTGGCCATGCTCAAAGAGCCCATTCCTAAACGAATGAAATCGTAAAGTTTTGTCTTAAGAGGGGCTAGTAGCTTTTCCTCTCCTTCGGAATAACTGAGCTCCCCAAGTTTTTCATGCAATGCATCAAGGGGCAAACACATCCATTCGTTGAAGTTTAATCCCTTCCATTTGTATTGCATATGCTCAGCCTTAATACGCGCTCCCTTACAGCTGGTGCACTCTCTCGAGCTCACAAAACGAAGAATATTATCGTTCCTATCCCGCTTAAGAATATCCTCCATAATGGGAAACATTCCTTTATAGTAGCCCTCTTCTCTTGGTTTAGCCTTTATGCCCGACCATTTTAAGCGCGACTCAATACTGTGTTTCCCATAAAATACTTTGATGCGAACGCTTCCGTATAAAATGACATTTTTTTGCTCTTCACTGAGCTCTTTCCAAGGGGTGTTGACATCAAAACCATGCGCACCACAAACCTTATTCAATTCCTCAACTGTAACTTGAGAATAAACAATGTAACCATTTGGAAGTGTTGTTTTTATAACACCTTCTTTTAAGCTTAATTCTTCATCGTTAAGTAATTTGTTAAGATCAATAAACTCCTCCTTACCCATGCCCCTGCAATTCTCACAAGTACCCATAGGATGATTGAAGGAAAACAAGGATTTACTCAATGTTTGATCCGAAGAAAAGCGAGCAAATAAAATGCGGAATACAGCCGATAATTCGGACAGGGTTCCAAAGGTTGCTTTGGTTGACTGGAACAGTTTGCTTTGTTCAACTTTAACCACCGGGGGAAGATCATGTATTTCACCTACATCAGCACTGGGAATACTCAGTGCATTTTGCTGGGTGTATTGCGGTAAACTTTCTAAAAAGTGGCGATAGCCCTCATTTGCTATCACTCCCATTGCCAAAGAGGATTTACCTGAACCCGAAAGCCCTGTGAGAACAATCAATTGACCCTCTGGAATTTCCAGATCAATGTTTTTCAGGTTGTTTTGATAGGCGTTTACAATGCGCATGAATTTCCTTTTACAATGTCCCGCTTAAGTTATGAGAATTTTTGATTTTTATTAAAATGTTTAAACAAACCCTAGAATTTTATTTGTTAAGATCTATGAGCACAATAAAGCCTACATTTGGAGTATTTGGAGAGAATATCATATTAAACAAAAGGTTTCATGAGATTATGAAAAGAAGAGTAAGACATCCTTTTACTGTAATATTAATTTTGTCTTTGCATTTTTTTTGTAAAAACACCTACTCCCAACAGGATGATTATAAAGAAAAAGCGAACGACTTAAATGCTATATACTTTAGCGCAGGTACAGCTGTTTTGTGGCATGGAGCTTCATTAACCTATGAGCGCGGGCTCAACACTAATTTATTCAATAAAAACATCTCCACTTTTGCCAAATTAGGCTCAGGTTATTATCTGATTTGGGATTGGAGCCCCGAGTATGGAGGTCCATGGGCATTCTCGCATTATGGATGGTTACTAGGAAAAGACATTCATCACTTTGAGATAAGCGCAGGTGTTTTTTATGGTTTTTCAGGTGATTTGATGGGTTTGTTTCCTTCTGGAACAATTGGTTATCGATACAATAAACCTCTGGGTAAATTTATTTTTAGAGCAAATGCATCCTTTCCTGAGGCTTTAAATATTAGTGCTGGTTTTAAGTTTTAAATTAATGAGCCTCAAGCAACCTACTCAAAGGACTATTACTGCTCCTTCCAAATTTTATATTTGGCTTCTTGTTCTGGTCGGTTTGGCTCAGGCTCTGTTAGTGGCTCGCAGGGCTTTAAGCTATCGCGGCAATCTTGGGGCAACTGTTGGTAAAGTTTTGTACCAATGGTTTTCCATTCGGCCATTTTATCGGAGACATCTTTCACAATTTTAGCTGGATTTCCAACTACAATTTTGCGGTCTGGAATTTCCATTTTTGCAGGAACAAAGCATAGCGCACCAACAATACACTCCTTTCCGATTACCACATCATCCATCAAAACAGCATTCATGCCAATCAATGAGTTTTCACCAATCGTAGCACCATGCACAACCGCTCCATGACCTATATGAGCAGCCTTTTTTAGCGTTACCGTTGTGCCTGGAAACATATGAATGGTGCAATTTTCTTGAACATTGCAACCGTCTTCTATAATGATTCTCCCCCAGTCACCTCTGATTGCGGCACCGGGACCAACGTAAACATCTTTACCAATAAAGACGTTACCCGTCACATTTGCTTGAGGGTGAATATAGGCACTTGGGTGTATAACCGGCTTAAAGCCATCAAATTCAAATATCATTCTTCAGTATCTTGTTTATAAGACTCACAGGTACATACATATTCGCAACCGTAATCATAGGCAGCAATCTTGCAACGATCTTCCATACGGTGCACTCCCCCTCCACAATCATCTTCCGACCACACCGTATCAAGTGTAGTTTCATGCACTACATAGCACTTTTGGCAGGAATTAGTTGTTACTACCTCTCGAAACATATACCCGCAGGAAATAAGAATTAATCCTGTTAACATTACAATTATAGCACCTAAATTTTTCATCTCTTACACTCGCTCAATTACGGTAGCATAACCCTGTCCAACACCGATACACATGGTAACAAGTGCATATTTCTTATTTTGTTTATGCAGCTCAATGGCCGCTGTTTGAAGGATTCTAGCGCCTGACATACCCAGAGGATGTCCTATAGCAATTCCTCCACCATTTGGATTGATACGTGGATCATTGTCTTCAACACCTAAAGTGCGCGTGCAAGCCAAAACTTGAGCGGCAAAAGCCTCATTAATCTCGATAATATCCATGTCCGCCAGGCTCAAACCAGCACGTTTTAGAGCTTTTTGAGAGGCGTAGACAGGTCCAATACCCATAATTCTAGGTTCAACACCTGCAACAGCAGCTGAAACAATTCTTGCCTTTGGTGTCAAATTATGGTCTTTTAAACCTTGATCAGAAGCAATCAGCATAGCTGCCGCACCATCATTTAAACCAGATGCATTCCCTGCGGTGACAGAGCCACCCTCTTTTTTGAAAGCTGCTCTCAGAGTCCCCAACTTCTCTAAAGTTGAATGTGGCTTTATAAATTCGTCCTTTTCAAAAATGATATCGTCTTTCTTACGCTGTGGAATACTGACAGCAACAATTTCCTCAGCTAACCTTCCATTTTCTTGTGCTTTGGCCGCCTTCATTTGTGAATTGTATGCAAATAAATCTTGGTCTTCTCGGGAGATACCATACTTCTCAACCAGGTTTTCAGCCGTCACTCCCATGCCGTCTGTACCGTACATTTCATGCATTTTAGGATTGACAAAACGCCAGCCAAAACTAGAATCATGCATTTGTGCATCACGCCCAAAAGGCTTAGAAACTTTTGAAATTACCCAAGGACCTCTGGTCATATGCTCCATTCCACCAGTGACATAAATATCACCATCGCCATTTTTAATAGCGCGCATAGCGTTTACGGCAGAAGCCATACCAGATGAGCATAAGCGGTTAACTGTTTCTCCAGGAACTGTTGTTGGATAACCTGCCAACAAAGAAGCCATTCTAGCCACATTCCTATTGTCCTCTCCCGCTTGGTTCGCACAGCCTAAAATCACATCCTCTATTGCCTCAGGGTTAAGTTGCTTGTTTCTTGCTAACAGTTCCCTCAAAGGAATAGCTGCTAAATCATCCGCTCTCACAGGAGAAAGTGTTCCTCCGAAATTTCCGATTGCTGTTCTAACAGCATCCACTATATATGCTTCCATAAAATTCTTTGAGTTTCAAAAATACGTTTTCTAAGCCGTTTTGACTGCCTTGGCATCAAAATTATCGATGATTTCCTTCAATCGATTACTATCCACCTTTTTATTGTCGACTACAAAGGGAATCACAAAGTCACAACCGGTTTTATAGCCACTACAACCATAAGCTTTTCTTCCTGCTAGCATTTGACCCTGACACTTTGGACAACTCAACTCAGAAAGCTTAACTTGTTTCGGACGAATACCGTGCTTAACTTCATGGACAAGACGTGTAACCATTTTATTTAGCTCAGATTTAAATTCATTAACGCTCAATTCTCCCTTTTCAATCTCTCTTAGCTTTCGCTCCCATTGGCCGGTAAGTGCAGGTGATTTAAGGATGTCAAAATGTATCAGGTTGATAAGCTTTTTGCCCGTATCCGTCGCAATGATGCGCTTCTTCTCCTTCTTAATATACCCTCTTTTAAAGAGGGTCTCAATGATATTAGCTCGCGTAGAAGGTCGTCCTATCCCATTTTCCTTCATTAGCTCGCGTAACTCATCATTGTCAACAGATTTACCCGCTGTTTCCATTGCACGCAATAAACTAGCCTCTGTGTAATAGGCAGGTGGCTTGGTTTTTTTTGTCAATAATTGAGGCTGATGCTCTCCGTTTTCTCCTTCTTCAAAAACGGGCATTACATCTTCTTCTGTACTTTCTGTTCCTCCGAATACTACTCTCCATCCTGGATCTAGAATTTGTTTTCCAGTAGCCTTAAAAGGATGTTTGTCAACTTTGGCCTTAACCGTAGTATTGGATACGATACAATCAGAATAAAAGGCGGCGATGAAGGTTTTCGTAATCGTTTCATAGACCTTTCTCTCATCTAAATTTATTCCACTTGGATTAACACCTGTAGGAATAATAGCATGGTGATCGGTCACTTTTTTATCGTTAAAAACCTTTGAACTCTTCCTGATTTTCTTTCCCAATAGAGGTTCGGTCAATTTAGCGAAAGGTAATTTGGTTAAGATTCCTTTGATTTTTGGGTATTGGTCATTCGGCAGATAACGTGTATCAACCCTAGGATATGTCACCAATTTTTTTTCGTAAAGACTCTGCGTCATTTTCAAGGTATCTTCAGCAGAAAAACCATATTTTCTGTTACAAGCAACCTGCAATGAAGTTAAGTCATAGAGCTGCGGAGGAGTTTCTTTACCTTCCTTCTGTTTGAAACTAGAAATCACCAAGTCCTTGGACGTAATATCTTCCAGCACTTTTTCTGCCTTTTCCTTTTTAGAAAAACGCCCCTTTTCATAGGAGAAGACCGTATTTCTATATAGCGTATCTATTTCCCAGTAATTCTCAGGAGTAAAAAGATCAATTGCCTCTTGGCGCTCAACGATCATGGCTAAAGTCGGTGTTTGAACACGACCGATAGACAAAACTTGACGGTTCGTTCCAAACATTATGGTGTATAATCTTGTAGCGTTCAGACCCAAAAGCCAATCCCCAATGGCACGACATGACCCTGCGGCATATAAGCGATTGAACTCTTTTCCGTCTCTTAGATTTTTAAACCCATCTTTTATAGCCTCCTCCGTCAAACTAGAAATCCATAGGCGCTTTATGGGTTTCGTGTTCTTTGCCTTAGATAACACCCAACGCTGAATAAGCTCGCCCTCCTGACCAGCATCCCCGCAGTTTATGATCTCTGTGGCTTTCTTTACCAAGGTCTCTATGGTGCGAAACTGTTTCTTAACACCTGAATTATCCATAACCTTAATTCCAAACTTACTGGGTATCATGGGTAGGGAGTGCACGTTCCAAGCACGCCATTTCTCGGTATAATCGTTTGGTTCTTTTAATGTGCATAGATGCCCAAAGGTCCATGTTACGGTATAACCATTTCCTTCAAAGTACCCATCCCTTCTCGTTTTAGCCCCTAAAACTTGGGCTAAATCCTTTGCAACACTCGGTTTCTCGGCAATACACAGCTTCACAACTCAAAGTTATAAGAAAGCCTTATTCTATCTCAACTTTGTGAATAAGTTTAATCCGCTAAATGATTTCTTTTATATCGCTTATAGAGTCCCTTGAGAATGAAAAAAGCAATTAACATAAAGCTCAATGCCGGCCATGCGCTTATGACATTAACAAAGAAAGTAACCAAGGCATCCCAACCTCTTTTAAAGGCAGATACACTTCTATCACCAAACCCAGGAGCTTGCTTTTTCTTTTGCTTTATCGGATAAGAAATTCTTAAATGTATGGTCGAATAGCTGGTCATGTTTTTTAGGTAATTTAGTCTGCCTTGAATACCCTCTATTTCATTTCTAACTTCCGCAAGTTTTTCTTCTATGAGCAGCATATCTTCCATTTGATTGGCCTTCTGTAGTAACTGCATATACCTTTCCTCCAAAGCATGTTTGCTCTTAATGCGAGCTTTGGCATCAACAAACTCTTCTGTTACATCTTCGGTATAAATATCTTTCCGAATGAAATTATTAACTGATGAACCCAGTTTAGCTATGAACGCATCAAAATCCTTTGCAGGAACTTTGACACTGATATTCATTCCTTTTGAGTTTGAATAATGATATTCATCTTCGCTTGTGGTATAACCTTTAAACTCTTTTAGTAAGTCATGTATGCGACTTCTTTCTTGAGCTAAATCTTTCTTCTCATATGATAGATTGGCTGTCTTGATTAGCTTTCTTTCTGAAAGCTGAATTTCTGAACCCGACTCATCAAGATCATAAATCTCTTCTGTTGACTCCGCTGCTTTACTGTCTTCTGAGTATTTCTTATAAGACTGACCGCTGTTAAGACTGGTATCTTTATTTCTTGATTTTATTTCTCCTGAACACGAAATAAGAAACAGAATAGGTAGGAATAAAATTACTTTTTTCATTTTTTTCTTTTCAATTTAAAAACAATTGAAAGCCTACTCGGTTAGAAATAAGTGAACCATCAAATTGACTCCGTAAAAAGGACAAGGCATAAAAAAAGCCCTCCGAAGAGAGCTTTTTTTAAATATAAATTGATTACTGTTTTATTCAACTGAAAGTTTCAGATGTTTAATATCATCTCCTATACTAACCGTTAGGTTATATAGTCCTGAACTTAAATCATCAACGTTAAAGTCCAAGGTATTTTCACCTATCAAAAGCTTAATTGAAAGTTCTTTCACTAGCTTACCTTCAGCATTGAAAACTTTAACTGAAGCATTTTCAGCCACCAATGAAGTTACATTTAACTTAACATTTTCGTGTGCTGGATTTGGATATAACTCTACAGCTGTAAAAACTGAATTATCTTCAATACTTAAGACACCTTCTTCCCAAAGTTGTATATCATCTAAAGCTGCTTCAACGAGTGACCCACCATCTAGGTTTTGACCAGGACGCAGACTATCAGAAGCCATAAACCTCATTTGGAACTGGCTGGTAACATTAACATAATCCGCTACTCTAAATGCGTTTCTTCTCCATGCTCTCTGTCCATTAAGGTTATTTTCAACATATACCCATGTTGCTCCTCCATCGTCAGAAACCTGAACTTGCCACCAATCTGCATTAGGATTTGCTCCTGAAGGCGGGTTATTTGTATACCATCTCCAGTAGGAAAATGCGGGATTAACATATGAAGTCAAATCTATGATTGGTGATTCTAAAGTAGTGACACCAGCATCAACATCATTCGTTCCTATTCCATCAGAGGTAGTGTTCGCATTACCGGTTACGAAACAAATGTCACCTACCGCAGTATGATCTTCATTTGTTTGTACAATGGTTGAAGGATCTGCAGGATCCGAGTATGAACCTAATGGAATTGCAATTTCCCATTCACCAGTAGTTGCATTATCAGTAGGTAAACCAACTGTCCAGTTTCCAAAATCTTGACTGGCATCTGCTACATCATCCGTTCCTTCTAGGTAGTATCCTACCAAAATTTGATGAGTTAAGTTTCTGTATACTGGTACTGCACTAGCAATAGGATCAACTACTGCAATATTACCGTAAAAATCATCAGCAAAAATGAAGTAATTTACGATAGTACCCTGCGGTTGAGCAGGAATGGTAGCATCATATACATTTCCACTTGTATTGGTCATAACCAATGTGTCCCAAGTATTTGAATTATTTAAGGAATAAGCCATCTTAACTCCTCCTAAATATTGTGTATACGGGAAGTTAAGGTTTAAGTCAGCTGTAATATCAATTCCTGTATTCTCTTGCTCGGCAAGCAAGTCTGTATGATCGATAGTTGCATTAGAAATCAGATAAATTCCATGCATTTTAAAGCCTTCAACAATTTCATTACCATTCGGTGTTCCGTTGGTTATATCACCATCGTTATCATCAGCCTGAAGAACATCTATCAGAACATTTGTATAAGCCGTTCCTTCATTTCCATTCGCTGTTGCAGCTTGTAGGCCAGCATATGCGTCAACCCATAAAGGCATGATGTTATTGATATTTCCTCCCATAAGCAGGTGCGTGTCCCACCATGCACCACAGATTATCTCACCATCGTTGTGAACTTGACCAGCGATATCATCTGGATAAACTTTAGGATCTTGATCATATCTTCTAATGAATGCCGTCTGATCAACTTGATCTCCTCCAACACCTAAGATTGGATTTAATGTAAGTGACAAAGCCCAAAAATCTGCATAGCCTTCACCCATTGCTCCATTTTGAAAAAATGATCCATTGTCTTGGTAAAAGTTATCGTTAATTCCATGACCGTATTCATGATAAACTACATCAGCAACATTTGCATATGTGTTACATCCTCCACCATCGGCATAAAAATTAATTGAACTACCGTTATAAAACGCGTTACATGTACCTGTAGTTAAATCTACATTAGTAGGTAATGAAAAATCCATTCCCGTAAAACTTGGCATCCAACCTTTCATATGATCGTGAATTTGGTTCACATGATAGTATGCACTCAATTCTTGAGTTGTAGCGTTTCCTGTAAAATCAATCGCATTGGCGCCGTCATTAACGCTCATTGTAAAACTTGGCGTTGTTCCGTTTGTTAGAACAGTGCTCCAATCTCCTGACAGAGTAAAGGTTGCTGTTGTAGGTCCCGTTTCAGTAGTTAGTACATGACCATTGGCATCTGTTTTGTATGCATTCCCATTGACTATTACATCCATGTTAGCTAGCATTTCAGAGGTCACAGGTGTATATGAATTTTCAAGATGTAAATCTCCAGTCACATCCAATTCAACTGCATGAGATACCAGGTCAGTTCTGTAAAGTAAGTCACCATTGTGTGCATCAACCAAACAGTAGAACTTAGATGGAACACCATGATCGTCTTCTCCCATCACTCGAATTTCATAAACCAACTTCATTTTTACCGAGTTGTTATCCGGGGTAGGTAAAAGAAATAAATCAGGGTTTGTTGTAACCGTTAGGTTATTTAATACAACGTCTTGCTTTGCTTTATTTTCTGCAACTGCAATTGAAATATTTGTAATGGGATCCGTCGTGATATTATTATAAACATTGCTTCCAAACATAATAACCTCACCTGTTTGGAGCATCTTTACAACCATTTCAGACCATAAAACCTCCATCCCAGCATGTTTTTGCTTAAATCGGACGTATGCATGCTTCTCTGTTAAGCTCTCACCAGTGTATTCCAATTCCGCTATAGGAATATTGAATTCGCTCAATTGGTTAGCTATGAAATTTTCGGCTCTTTCTTTGAAACTAGCTCCATAAGTAGGGATGGGCTTACCCATCGCTCGTTGAGGTTTTCCATTATCCTCGTTAAACTGAACCCACCATTGACCATTCTGAGATAAAAAGTTTTGCCAAGGTAATTGGCTTCTTAAATAGCTTTGTCGATTGTAATCAGGGGTTCTTTTTCGGTCCAAATAGGTCACTTCTAGGCGCGAATTGTGCGTATGCCCGTGACTTTTAAAGTTTTTTTGAGCGCATGTTTTGTGCTGAGCACTTACACGTTCCATAAATGAATCTTGAGCAGTAGAACTTAATGGGGCAATGCCTACCAAACCTATAACTCCAAGACCCAGCAAGGGTAGTTTCTTCATCATAATCAAATTTATATCTTGCTAAATTTAACAATTTCTGTGCATAACTTCAAACAACTATGATGAGCGGCAAGAATTATAATTAAGGCATCTTGAGTATCTTTGAAGAATGGAAATTTTATGGCTTTTAATAGGCTTAATTGGTGGAATAATCATTGGACTAGTTTTATTCAAGTTTCTATTTGAAAAGAATGGAAAAGATAGTCTTATAGATTATGATGACCTAAGGAATGAAGCAAATGTATTGAGAGAGCGTCTTGCTATGCTCAGCGGTGAAGAAAAAGCTTTAAAAGATCAGAATCAAGAGATAAATGCGCAGCTTCAGGCAGCTAGATTAAAAAACGAAGATTTGTTACAAGATTTGGCTGCTAGTAAGCAGGAAAGCTTGAACCTGAAGGAAAAAATTCAAGCAAACCAAACCGAACTCGGAAAGGCACGTGAAGAATTACGCAAAGACTTTGAAATCCTTGCTCAAAAAATATTTGACGAGAAGTCGGAAAAATTCACTGAGCAAAACAGTCAAAAATTAGGAGCGCTTTTGACTCCATTCCAAAATAAAATTAAGGAATTTGAAAACAAAGTAGAAAGTACTTATGAAAAAGGCTTAAAAGAAAGGTCGGCACTTGCGGAGCGCATTCAACAACTGACGCAATTAAATGAGCAAATGCGCACAGATGCGAAAAACCTTACTAATGCCCTTAAGGGTGACAACAAGACACAAGGAAATTGGGGAGAGATGATCCTTGAGCGGATTCTTGAACAAAGCGGGTTAGAAAAAGACGAAGAATACAAAACACAAGTTACGGATAGACACGATGAGGGAAATCTTATTAAGCCTGATGTAGTAGTTTATCTTCCTGAAAATAAGCATATCATAATCGACTCAAAGGTTAGTCTAGTAGCATATGAAAACTATATTAACGCTGAAGATGATAATGAGCAGCAAAGCTTTTTGAAGCAACATCTATTAAGTCTGAAAACGCACATAAAGCAATTAAACGAGAAAAACTATACCGGAACATCTCATTTAAATACACCTGACTTTGTGATGTTGTTTATGCCAATAGAACCCGCTTTTAGTGCAGCATTTAAGGCAGATAAAGAGATTTTTAATTATGCTTGGGAGAAACGTATTGTCCTTGTAAGTCCGAGCACTCTCCTAGCCTCTCTAAAAACTGTTTCTGCCATTTGGAAACAGGAGAAGCATAATAAAAACGCCCAGGAAATCGCACGGCAAGCTGGTAAAATGTATGACAAATTTGTATCTTTCTTGGAGGATATGAACAAGGTAGAAAAGTCATTTGAGGTTACTTTTAAACATTTTGATAATGCCAAGAAAAAATTGCATACGGGTAAAGACAACCTTGTGCGAAAGGCAACAAAACTGAAAGAACTTGGCGTAAGTAGCTCGAAAGACCTTCCTGAAGACTTTGAGGAAAATCAATTAGAAGCTTGAGATTACTTTTCTTCATATTAATCTCTTTGACAATTGTATCATGTTCGAACAAGCCCGTAAATTCGATTACCTACACAGCCCCAAACAAGAAGAACGCGAACATTCTTAAACCTGATTTTCAAGTATATAAGACCCAACTTGGGCATGAAGTATATGTAAGGATAAAATCGAGCGAATTACTTTTCGTCAGACCCATAAATTCAAATAGATATGAGTCGAATTATGCCATTAGATATGAAAGGTATGAAGAAAATGAAAAAAAAATTTTAGATTCAGCAACCTTCAAATTCAAAGAACTAAAAGAGTCCTCAAAAGCTTATTACATCCAACAAAAGGTATTTATTCCTACAATGGATAATGGCAATATTATATACCTTACCATAATGGACTATTCGAGAAATACAACTGTAAGTAAACGAATCGTTCTTGGTAAGAAGGATGCATTAAACAAGGAAGACTTTTTGAGTTTTAAGGACAATAAAATCAATTATTCCTACCCTTTTCTATCTGTTGGAAGTCACGTTTTTAAAAGCGAAACCTATTTTGGAGACAAGCTTGCATTTAAATATATCAATGCGGAAGGTAATCTCCCTCCTCCCATTTTTTCTTCTAAGGGAATTTCCTTGCCGGTTTTTGAATCTGATTCTATTCTAGAGTTCCCTTTTTTGGATTCTGCAGTAGTCAATTTCAAGAAAGAAGGAAGTTATGTACCTGTCAGCAATTACTCACAAAGCTTTGTAATTCATGTGTTCGATAAGGGATTCCCAAAAATAAGAACGGAAAAAGCCCTTTTAGAACCGCTCCGATTCATCTGTAGCAAAGATGAATATACTAGTCTTAAAAACAGCGAAAACCCGCGACTGGCAGTTGAAAAATTCTGGGAGGAAAGAGCTAAAAACCGTGACAAAGCAAGAGATCTTATAAAAGAGTTTTATACACGTGCAGAACATGCCAATAAGCATTTTACCACCTTTACTGAGGGATGGAAAACCGACATGGGGATGATATATCTAGTTTTTGGAGAACCCCGAACCGTCAGAAGTGGTGGAAACGCAGAATATTGGTATTACGGTGATGAAAGGAACGCTCAAACCTTGTCCTTTAAATTTTATAAAAGAAAAAACAGCACCTTTGGTGATTATTACGAATTGAACAGAATTTCAATGTACAAACCCATTTGGATGCGAGCAGTGGATACCTGGAGATCAGGAAGAATTTATAGAGCATATTGATGAAAAATAAGGATTTAGTATATGGCATTCACGCTATTGAGGAGGCGCTTGATAGCGGAAGAGAACCAAATAAAATAATGATCAAAAAGGGTTTGGGTGGTGACTTATTTTATGAACTCAAAAAGCTTCTTGGTCCTCACAAGGACAAGATTCAATATGTACCTGCTGAAAAACTAAATAGGCTTACAAAAGGTAATCACCAAGGCGTTATTGCTCTTTTTTCTCCTGTTAATTACAGTGATCTAGAGCTTATCATTCCTGGAGTTTTCGAGAAGGGTGAAAACCCTTTTGTTCTAATCCTGGATGGTGTAACTGACGTTAGAAATTTTGGAGCTATTGCCCGATCAGCTGAATGTTGCGGAGTACATGCCATCGTAATTCCTCAAAAAGGCGGAGCACAAATCACTTCAGATGCTGTTAAAACAAGCGCGGGAGCTTTAAATAGAATAGCTGTATGTCGTGTTAAATTCCTACAAGACGCAATTGAATACCTTAAAAATTCGGGCTGCCAAATTGTTGCTTGCACAGAAAAAGGAGAGAAAAATATTTCTGATGCTGATTTAACAAGCGGCACAGCAGTAATTATGGGATCCGAAGACACGGGTGTTTCTCCTGTATTCAGAAAAATGTGTAATCAAGAATTGAAAATACCTATGACAGGTGTAACTAACAGCCTGAATGTAGCAGTTGCAGCAGGTGTAATTTGTTATGAAAGACTACGCCAGCTCCTTTGAGTTTTTCCTTATTGATTGCGCAAAACTTTCTTTTTTAACCTTACTTTCAGCCCAGGACTTTACATCAAGGTAATCTAATATAACTTTCTCTCTTTCAGTTTTAAACGATTCGTTAATTGAACTAAGCATTGAATCAAATTCTTTGAGCGTTTCCTCTTCACCCGGGTTCTTGGCAAGTCGCCTAATATGCTTGAGCATCAGCTTTTCGATATTAAAATCTTTATCACTCTTACTCAAGTATCTATTTGTTGATTTGATGATGTATTCTAATAAGTCCAAGTTCTCTAACTCGTAATGAATAATGAGATTAAAAATCCGTGCAAAGCTGAAAATATCCTGTCGTAAATTTTGTTCATTTTCATTTAATACACGATTAATCCAGAACAAAGCTTTATTGTATTCCCCACAACCAAAGTAAACATATGCTATATTGTAGGCGAAGATGAGCTCCTTCTCCTTGTTGATTTTATCCCCAAAAGCCTCCATGTTCTTAATTATGTCTTCTAACATGGCTTCCGTACCTTTAAAATCACCTCTTCTGACCCCTATCATCAAATGCGTAATTGAAGTTGTAGTGAAGATCTTTACTTGGATATCAACAGATTTGAAGCCCTTCTCTTTTGGCAGTTTTTGCATGCGAATCATCAATTCCTCTGCAGCCTTGAAGTTTCCGGCATCAACATAACACAACAACAAATGTCGTAAAGTTCTTACATAGCGTTTAGCTAGGTCCTGTTTTATCAAAGGGTTATTATCCAGAATGTCTTTAACCCTATTAAAAAAGGTAAATGCAGATTCATAATCTCGATTGGTACTTGCGCAGAGACCTTTTATGTAATAACAAATAGAAGCCGCACGACTTGTTAATGCGGTATTCTTGCCTTTAATGAGGTGGTAATTCTCAATTTCAGCAACAGCCTCTTTCTCTTCGTTATTTCTAGCGAAACCACCACTTCTGAATATGTGGTTTATTTTTGAATACAAATAATGATACTCTGCTAAGTTTCTCAACTTTTCAATTACTTCAGCCTCTTCCTCTATAAGTTTATCTAGATCTAGATCAAAGTTCCCGGATTCATAGGCTTCTTCCAATAATGTTTTCTCCCAATTAATTAGTTCAAACCAGTAGTAGATTTTTTCATGTTGTATAGCAAGTTTCTTAGCCTTAGACACGAACTTGTTACATTCCTTGTACAGTGCTTTCTTATAAAGGATTTCAATATTCTTTAGTTCCTGCTTTAATATTCCTGAGATGGAATTGTCGGCATGGTAGGAGCGCAAAGATTTTAATATAATCTTGTAAAGATGGTTTTTCTCAGAAGGAAAATGCTTTACAAATTTTTCGTTTTTGAACTGTTTTTTTATGGCATCCTCATCATATGAGCTCTGCTTTTCAATGGCATCAAATATTTTTAAATAGTTCTTCTCGCCACTCTGCAAAGAGGAAGACAATTTAAAAAAGCGTTTCTCTGATTTCGAGAGACTCTTAATAAGTTCGAAAAGTTCGGTTGATGGTTTCATTTGATCCTATTGGAAGTTTAGCTTTCCAATATTAGAAAAGCTTTATGTAATTCCCAACAGGATAAAGTCCAATTATTGAAATCCTATTAGAAAAGTAAAAGTTTGGTTCTTTTACCACAGTTAGCCCTTGCTAAATAACCAAAATCAAAATTTAACTCGGAAACAAGCACAGCGCTGAAGGGGTGACTACCTTTATAGGAATCATAACTACCATTTAAAGGGTAATTTGCTGCATCATGATATTTCTCTGCAATCACATCACTTAAAGCATAGTTGAAGCGCAATCCCAGTGTTAAACCAACATTATCCCAACCCATCATATAGTTTCCAAATCCCATGATTAGGCCATATCCCTTATCGATGAACTTATCACTTACGTCTGGATTAGTGGTAACACCGTCCCTTAGTATTGTTTCATTCGCATTTCTAAATAATCTCAGCTCAGGGCCAAATTCAAAGTACATCCCATCATCGTTATTGTTCCTGTACAATAATTGGAATCCTAAACTATTAAAGGAGATTTCTTGATCAAAACGATCAGAAGAAACAGAATCAATTTCTCGACTATAACTATTCATACCCCTAAAACCTGAATAAATGAAGTCAAATGTTATTTCATGGTTCTGGGCTAAGTTATATCCAGCTTTTACACCAAACATATATCCTCCCTTAACTTTAGGGTTTACTTCAATATCGTTAAATGCGTTTGAATTAATTAACAAATTGGCTCCATAACCGCCTTTAACCCCAAAATCTATCCATTGTTGAGCACTAAGATTAAAAGTCAAAAAGCCCAGTAGTAGGTAACATATTCTCATTATCTTTGAATTTTGGTTAAAGTTAAAACTTTAGTCCAAAAACCAGATAAACAAAGATAATTAATTGACGAAATGGGAATATTAGACGGTAAAGTAGCTCTTATTACAGGAGCTTCACGCGGCATAGGAAAAGGAATTGCCGAAAAATTTGCCAAGGAAGGCGCAACAGTTTGTTTTACTTACTTAAGTTCTGAGGAGAAAGCGAAAGCACTTGAAAATGAATTAGGTGGTAATGCCAAGGGCTATAAGAGTAACGCAGCTGAATATGATGCAGCAGAGAAATTGATTAATGACATTGTCGCTGATCATGGGACGGTTGATATCGTAATTAATAACGCAGGGATTACACGAGACGGATTGTTAATGAGAATGACTGAAGAAAATTGGGATGAGGTGATTAACACAAACCTTAAATCTGTATTCAATCTGACCAAAGCTGTTCAAAGAACCATGTTGAAGGCAAGATCCGGATCAATTGTAAATATTAGTTCCGTGGTTGGTGTAAAAGGAAATGCAGGACAAGCTAATTATGCAGCCTCTAAAGCAGGAATCATTGGATTTACGAAATCAGTAGCTCAAGAATTAGGAAGCCGTAACATTCGTTGTAATGCCATAGCTCCAGGATTTATTGAGACAGAAATGACGGAAGTTCTAGATGAAAAAGTAGTTCAAGAGTGGAGGGATTCAATTCCACTTAAAAGAGGAGGTTCAACTGAGGATGTGGCAAACGCATGTTTGTTTTTAGCATCAGATATGAGCGCCTACATTACAGGACAAACAATCCATGTTTGTGGTGGAATGTTAACCTAAGATCCCTTGAATCTTGAATTTGATTTTTAATGCACCTAGCTGGCAACTTTTTCTCTGTTTTATAGCAGGATTAGCTTATGCCGTTGCATTATATTTACGTGATCGAAAACTTAAAGAAGCACCCATTTGGCTAAAGTCCATATTGGGTGCTTTTCGCTTTATAGGAGTGAGCATAATATGCTTTTTGTTATTATCTCCTTTATTCAAATCGACTGAAGAAAGCAGAGAAAAACCCATTTTGATCTTCGTTCATGACAACTCTAATTCATTGTTAATTGGGGAAGATAGTAGCTACATTAAAAAAGACTACAAAGCAGCTTATAAAAAGCTTATTACGAGACTATCTGATCGTTTTGAGATAGATGAATACACGGTTGGCCAGGATTTTAAACTCAACAATGATATTGATTTTAAAGCAGAAGGCTCCAACCTTGCCTTAGCTTTTAATGAAATATCACAACGCTATTACAAAAGAAATATTGGTACGATAGTTTTAGCTACTGATGGGATATTTAATGAAGGAAACTATCCGCTAGGTGCTGCAAAACAAATACAGAACACCTCTATTTACACTATTGCTCTTGGAGATACCACCGTTCGAAAAGATTTGTTGATTGAACAAATTAAAAACAATAAAACCGCTTACCTAGGAAACGATTTTCCTGTGGAGGTTGAAATAAAAGCGAATAAACTCAGAGGTGGGAAATTCACCTTGGAACTTAAAGAAGGAGAAAAACTATTAGAAACAAAGCAAATTGAAATTGATAATAACTCTTTCAATGCCATCCTTCCCTTCCGTATAAATGCTAGTAAAATTGGGGTGCACCGTTATAGTGTGAGTCTCTCACAAATTGATGGGGAATTAACTTACAAAAACAATGTCAAGGATTTTTATATTCAGGTGTTAAGCTCCAAAAAGAAGGTTTTACTATTAGCGAATGGCCCTCATCCTGATCTAGGCGCGCTCCGTATTGCTATCGAAAGAAATCAAAACTATGAAGCGAAAATCGTTTACCATTCAAAATTCGACGGGAATTTTGATAAAAGTAATTTGATTATTTTACATCAACTTCCTAATCAAAACCCCAAGGTTCAACAATGGTTAAAGCAAATTGAAAGCAAGAAAATTCCAACACTTTTTGTCTGGGGCGGATTAAGTAATTTTGGTTACATAAATAACTCAAGCTATCCTTTTAAGCTTGTTGGATTTCGGGGAGAACTCGAAGACGTAACTCCTCTCCTATCCTCTGACTTTAATAGCTTTACGATCAGTTCGGAATTAAAAAATGAGCTTAAATCATTTCCTCCTCTGCACGTTCCTTTTGGCCAGCAACGAGCGCCAAACAGTCAAAATGTTTTATGTTATCAATCCATCAATGGCATTGGAAAATCAGATGCGCTTATTTCATTTTCTAAATGGAATGGAGTTAAAACAGGACTTATTACGGGTGAAGGAATTTGGCGGTGGAAGCTCTACAAACCAAAACTCTTTAATGAATTAGTGAATAAGACCGTACAGTTCTTATCGGTCACCGAAGATAAAAATAGATTAAGGGTAAATGCTAAAGAGACCTATTCTACAAACGAACCTCTCATTATAAACGCAGAAGTATTTAACGAGTCGTATGAGCTTGTTAATGACCCAGAACTTGATTTAACTATCAAAAATGAGAAAGATGAAGTCTTTGAGCACAGCTTTTCAAAATCTGGAAATGCCTACCGCTTAAATGCGGGCAACTACCCCAATGGAACATATACTTATACCGCAAAAACAGAGATTAATGGAGAAAGTTTTACGGTGCAAGGAGCATTTAATGTTATTGAATTAAAGCGCGAAATGATTAATTCCGTGGCTGATCACCGACTGTTGTATCAAATAGCACAAGAACACGATGGTGCAATGTTTTTTCCAAGTCAACTTTCAGAATTAGAAAACGCCATTTTGAACAGAGACGATATGGTGGATATTGTTTACAAGGAGAATAGCTTTGAGGACCTTATTAATTGGAAGTTACTATTCTATTTTATACTAGCCTTATTCAGTCTTGAATGGCTTGTTAGAAAATGGCAAGGCGGATACTAATCTAAATTATGCGCATAAAAAAAGGGGCCACATTTCTGAGGCCCCTCATAATATTATCAAGTCAATTAAACCTGCTCTTCCAATACGATATCAAAATCAACTAAATCAACAAAGCGTTGAATTCTTGCATCTAATTCACCTTCGCTTAAGCTAGCTATTCGTTCAGTACCAAACTTCTCACAAGTAAATGATGCTAAAGCAGATCCCATAACGATAGCTCTCTTCATGTTTTCAAAGCTAGTATCATCTGTATGCGCTAGGTACCCAATGAAACCACCAGCAAAAGTATCCCCAGCCCCAGTTGGATCAAGAACATCTTCTAATGGCAATGCGGGTGCAAAGAATACATTGTCTTGGTCAAACAATAAAGCGCCGTGCTCACCCTTTTTAATAATTAAACGTTTTGGACCCATTGCTAAAATTAATTTAGCCGCCTTTACCAAAGAATATTCACCAGAAAGTTGGCGCGCCTCTTCATCATTAATGGTAAGAACATCAATTTCTTTCAATACCTCTTTCAAAGTATCCATGGCAATATCCATCCAGAAATTCATCGTATCCAATACGATTAACTTTGGTCTCTTCCTTAGGTTCTTTATTACAGAAAGTTGAACAGCTGGCGCAAGGTTGCCAAGCATCAAATACTCACAATCTTGGTAAGACTCTGGGATAACAGGATCAAATGCCTCTAAAACATTTAATTGAGTATCCATGGTATCACGAGTATTCATATCATAGTGATACTTACCACTCCAGAAAAAAGTCTTTTCTCCCTCTTTGATCTGCAAACCATCAAGGTTAACACCCCTTGACTTCAAGTCTTCAAGTGTTTCGTTTGGGAAATCATCTCCAACCACTGAGATAAGGTTTGCTTTATTGGTAAAGTAAGAACCAGAGTACAAGATATATGTCCCTGCTCCTCCTACAATTTTATCTGTTTTTCCGAAAGGTGTTTCGATAGCATCAAAGGCTACGGTACCGACAACTAATAAGCTCATAAAAATAATTTGCTGCAAATATAGTAGATTCTAACGGGGCTTTTCAGCAAAGTATCGGAAAGAAATTTTTTTTCAATATTTTTCTTTTTTTGAATTCTCATAAATAAAAAGTTTTTTATATTTGCCCTCCCGTTTTCGGGCAACAAATTGCTTCTTTAGCTCAGTTGGTTAGAGCATCTGACTGTTAATCAGAGGGTCCCTGGTTCGAGCCCAGGAAGGAGCGCTAAAAAAAGGTCAACATCAGTTGGCCTTTTTTGTTTTTAAGCCCCTTTGGCTATGGAAAATGCGGTCTGTTCAGGTTCTTTAATAGGCTTTCTCAATTGCCATAAAAATCCAAATCTTCATTTCGTTCGTAAATTCTGCATGAACAAACAAGAACAAAACGTTTTATACGGTAATAGAGACCCCTATCTTGAAGAAGGTATTAAGGTGGCAACCTTATTAGGTCTCGGATTTCATTTTTCGATGATATTCTACTTCTATTATTTAGGAATCAATGAACTAGTCATATTTAATATAGGAAGTGTATTATTTTATTTATTAGCCAGAATTGGGGTCCGCCGAAAGCCTGAATATAGCTTTTCGGTTTTTATTGCCTGTTCATTAGAAGTTATTACGCATTCTTTAATGGGCGTCTATTTCCTTGGAATTGGGAGCGGACTTAATCTTTTTATGTGGCTGATTGTATTGCTTATTTCACTCAGTTCAAAAACTAGTATAATGCTTAAACTTAGGATATCCGGGTTAATCGCATTTATTTATTTGTGCTCGGTATTGTTTGGGTTAAATACTCAACCTATCTACGCTATTTCACAAATGGAAACCGCTTACTTGATGCAGTTCTCTATTTTCTCCTGTGCTTTTGTAGCTGTTTTAATCGCTATTTACTACAGTAAAATAATTAAGCGGAAAGAAGACATGATTCTTCGTGAGATACATCATAGAATCTTTAACAACGTTCAATTACTCTCTAGTTTTACCAAAATTCAAATGTTCAGCTATAAAAATGATGAATTAAAAAAAGGCTTTAAAGGTCTTTTAAATAAAATGGAAGCGATTAAAGCGGTGCATAAAAACGTGCGTTTTCAAGAAGGTGTTCCCAGTGTTTCGATTGAAAGCGTATTGACCGACTTAAGTCAGAACAAAGTAAATATCAAATTATCCTACTCGGAGCATATAGCTCCTGAATTGAATTTAGAAGACTCTGTCCCGATAAGTGTAATCATTCACGAACTCATTAATTTGTACGATTATGAAACTTTGAATATAAATACAAGTTGTGCGGACGGATGTGTAATTGAACTCAATTATAATGACTTAAGAGATACAAACAAAAACAAAGCTCACCGAAAGGAATTAATAATGGACCTTGTTGAGCAAATTAAGGGGAAAATTGAATGGAAGGTGAACTCCTTGAGCAATCATATAAGGTTAAGCTTTCCTGTTTAGCCTGTTCTATGTCAAAATATCTCGCACAATTTTCAAGTGGTGTTTGGTATGAATACCAATGAATTTAATGGCTTTCTTTTTCTTTAAATCACCAAAAAGCGGATGAGTGAAGAAATTATCTTTAGGTACAGCTTTTAGTTGTGCTAGTGACTCACGGGCAAGATCAAGCAATGAACTTAGTTTTTCAGTGGTAAAATCATTGTCTTTGCTTACCACCCGCTCCGGAGCTCTGCCCTTTCCTCTCGGGATAGTTTTGGTCAGAAAAATATAGCTTTTGGCTACGTTACGTTTACTTTTATAATCAGCTTCTTTTTCTTTGGCAAGCTCCTTACTTATCCCAATAATTACACGCAGCGTATGATCCAACTGCCAACCTACCGATTGAGCAGATACCTTCTCATCTTTTTCATGAGCATTTGGAATTTGACGCTCTATCTCTTTTAAATATTTGTTAAGCCGTTTCAAGACCTCATAAAGATAGTCATTCCGTTTGGCTAAAAGCGATAACCAGCACCAAGTAAAATTTGATTTCGTTGAATCAAAGCTTCAAATCCTTCCTCTGGAGCCCCAATATTACTTAAGCCTTTTCTTAAGCTGAGTCCTAGAAACCATCTATCACTTAAATAACGTTCAATCTCCATGTAGAAAGATAAATTCCATTTCTTTAAATAAGACAAATCAAACCCATCGGAATAAGTACCACTCATCGCATTATAGCTTATACGGGAAGAACTTTCTTTAAGCTGATATCCAAGAGAAAAGCCATTTAAATAGCGCCATTTTTTGAATCTGTAAAGTATATATAGAGGAAGTTCCAAATAGTATTCTTTTCTTTCTGTGTTTTCAACAACTCTGTATTCTGTACCATCAATGTTTGTTGTATTTACTTGCCCTGTATAATTATCATCCATTTCTATTCTATATGAGCCGAGTCCGTTAGTTTCATGCATACCTACACCAAGCCCAATTGCAAACGAAGAATCAAAATAAAAGCTCGTGTTAAAATATATTCCATAAGATAGCTTAAAAAAATCACGGTAATACTCTCCTTCCCTATAGACCTTATTAGATGCTTTATAATTGGAAACACCGCCGTAAGCTTGAATACTGGATTCTATTTGACTATTTCCTAAGAAAGAAACTAAAATAAAGAGGGTGATTAATTTCATAATATTAGAACATTTAGAAGAGCTGAAATGTTACAAAAAAAGCCCTTGCTTTTTCAAACAAGGGCTTTACTTATCTCGGTTTAAATCTTACTCAGCTTTCGCTTCTTCCTTTTGTGGTTTTTCTAATAAAACCTTTCTAGAAAGTTTAAGCTTTTTGGTTTTAGGATCTTTTCCAGTGATTTTGAATTTAACAATCTCACCTTCTTTTAAGATGTCCTCAACCTTATCAACCTTTCTCCATTCCAATTCAGAAATGTGAATTAGACCGTCTGTTCCAGGAATAATTTCAACAAAAGCACCGTAAGGCATGATTGTTTTTACTTTTCCTTCGTAGATCTCACCTACTTCAACTGTTGGAGGGAAAGCGATATCTTTCACACGCTTGATAGCAGCGTTCATGTTATCTGCATTGTTAGATGCAATTTGAACATGACCTTCACCATTTTCAAGCTCTTCAATGGTAATTGTAGTTTCTGTTTCCTTTTGAATTTCTTGGATAATCTTTCCACCAGGACCGATAATCGCACCAATCATGTCATTAGGAACATTGAAGGCTTCAATTCTAGGAACGTGAGACTTTAATTCTCCTCTAGGAGCATCAATTGTCTTCATCATTTCACCTAAGATGTGAAGTCTTCCATCTCTTGCTTGCATTAACGCTTCTTTCAAGATTTGGTGAGAAAGACCGTCTACTTTTATATCCATTTGACAAGCAGTGATTCCTTCTTCGGTTCCAGTAACTTTAAAGTCCATATCACCTAAGAAATCCTCATCTCCAAGGATATCAGAAAGTACTGCATAATTTCCATCAGCATCAGAAATTAATCCCATTGCGATTCCAGAAACAGGTGCCTTAATTTGAACACCACCGTCCATTAATGCTAAAGTACCCGCACAAACTGTTGCCATGGAAGAAGATCCGTTAGACTCAAGGATGTCCGATACAATACGTAAAGTATAAGGGTTATCCTCTGCAGCAGGTAAAACTTGTTTCAAAGCTCTCTGAGCTAAGTTTCCGTGACCAACTTCACGACGAGAAGTTCCTCTAATTGGACGAGCTTCACCCGTTGAGAATGGTGGGAAATTATAGTGTAACAAGAACTTTTCTGTTCCTTCCAATACAGCACCATCAATGGTTTGCTCATCTAATTTAGTTCCAAAAGTAAGTGTCGTTAAAGACTGTGTCTCACCTCTGGTGAATATAGACGAACCGTGTGCACCTGGCAAGTAATCAATTTCTGACCAAATTGGACGAATTTCAGTAGTTTTTCTACCATCCAATCTGATTTTTTCATCTAATACACAACGTCTTACCGCTTCTTTTTGGATTGACTTGTAGAATTGTTTCAATAAGAAAGAATTTTCATCTAATTCTTCCTCAGATAATGTTGCCTTGAATTCCTCATAAACACCTCCAAAAAGCTCAGATCTTTTATGCTTGTCAGCAAGACCTTGCTTAGCAATGTCATAGAATTTTTGATAAGCAAACTCTCTGAATTTAGCTTTTAACTCGTCGTTAGATTTTTCATGACAGTACTCTCTTTTCGTTTGAGATGAAGGCACTGCAGCTGATAAGTCTAATTGTAATTGACATTGTTCTTTAATTGCATTGTGAGCAGCTTCAATAGCTCCTAACATTTCGTCTTCAGAAATGAATTTCATTTCTCCTTCAACCATCATAATGTTATCCATGGTACCTGCAATAACCATATCAATGTCAGATGACTTCATCTGCTCAATGTTAGGATTAATTACAAATTCTCCATTGATACGCCCCACTCTTACTTCAGAAACAGGACCATTAAAAGGTATATCTGATACTGCCAAGGCAGATGATGCAGCCAAACAAGCTAAGGCATCAGGGTTTTCAATTTTGTCAGAAGAAATTAACTGAATCATTACTTGCGTATCCGCATGGTAATCATCTGGGAATAATGGACGCAAAGCTCTGTCCACTAATCGCATAGTTAAAATCTCATATTCCGATGGACGAGCTTCTCTTTTGAAAAAGCCTCCAGGGAATTTTCCTACAGATGCGTATTTTTCTCTATAATCCACTGTAAGTGGCATAAAATCTACGTCATCTTTTACATCTTTTGAAGATACAACAGTTGCAAGCAACATAGTACCTCCCATTTTTACAACTACAGAACCATCGGCCTGTTTTGCTAAAACTCCAGTCTCTACTGAAATTTCTCTTCCATCAGCTAATCTGATGGTTTTTTCAATTTTTGTTGGTTTCATTTTGTGATTTTTATGTCCGACCGTTTGCCAGACTTTTATTGTGTGTATATAATTTACTCTTTAAAAAAGAAAAGGCAGTTTAATAAACTGCCCCCACTTTAAAATATGTTCGAAAAGGATTTCAAATTATCTTCTTAATCCTAGTTCTTTTACAATAGCTCTATATCTTTCGATATCTTTTGCTTTCAAACTATCCAATAAGCTTCTTCTCTTACCTACCATTGTTTGAAGCGCTCTTTGCGTTCCGTAATCTTTACGGTTCTTCTTTAAGTGCTCTGTTAAGTGCCCAATTCTGTATGTGAATAATGCTACTTGACCTTCAGTTGTTCCGGTGTCTTCTGCAGACTTTCCGTGCTTTTTAAAAATTTCTCTTTTCTTTTCTGCTGTTAAATACATGCCAATATTGATTAAATGATTATTATGTACTGATCTAAAATCAGGCTGCAAAGATAGTATATTCTAAGCAGGAATAACAACAATAAAGCATTTATCTGAAAAATTATCACATTTTCCCGAACCTTTCCTCTAGAACTTTGAAGCGATAGTCAAAGATAGACTTTACTTTCTTAGCAATGAAAATTGAATTCATAGCCCTTCCCACAACTCCCAAAGGCATGGCATAATGCAATAAATCCCGCATTTGAATACCACCATCTATTTCCTTGAAAAAATGCTTGTGATGCCACAGGGCGTAAGGTCCAAACAACTGTTGATCGACGAAATATTTCTTATGCTCCACATGACAAATTTCGGTGGTCCAACGCACAGGAATGGATAAAAGTGGTTTAAGCTTATAATGTATTATTTGACCTTGAAACATTTTTTCATCCGCACCCATCAAAATATTGAAGTCTAAATCATTAGGTGTAATTTCAGCTAAATTCTTAGGATTGGAAAAAAAATCCCAAGCTTCATCTATTCCGATGGGTAAATTTTGCGTTATGTCCAGCTGGTATATTCTCATAGCTAACTAACAATTTGACGCAATCAATGTTTAAGAAAGCTCATTGACTTTCTATTTCTTCTATTATAATCAAGTTTATATTCTATCTAACTCAAAGAAATAAGCGATATTTACCCTTGATTTCTAGATAGGATATGTGCGGAATAAATGGGATTTTTGGTTTAGAAAAACTCGACTCGGCTGAATTGCTAGTGTCGAAAATGAATGACAGTTTAGCCCATAGAGGTCCAGATGCATCTGGAATTGCAACTTTCCAAAATCTTATCATGGGCCACCAAAGGCTTTCGATTATTGATTTAAATGAGGCATCAAACCAACCCATGTATAGTGAGGATGGAAAGTTTTGTATGGTTTTTAATGGTGAAATTTATAATTACCTGGAATTAAAGACTAAACTTAAAAAACAAAGCTTCCAAACCAATTCAGATACTGAAATACTACTCCAAGGGTTTATTGAAATGGGGGAAGATGTGCTTCATGAGTTGAATGGAATGTTTGCCTTTGCCATTTGGGATGTTGAAAAGCAAAAGCTTTTTGTGGCTCGTGACAGAATGGGAATAAAGCCTTTCTACTATTACTATGAGAATGAAAACTTTATATTCTCTTCTGAGTTAAGAGCAATTCTCAGCACTGGCCTTGTACCTAAAAAACTATCAAAGAAAGGATTGCACGATTATTTAAGATATCAAACCGTGCACACACCCAACACCATAGTTGAAAATATCCAAATTTTAGCTCAAGGACATTGCGCCTGGATATCCGATAACAATTTTGAGATTAAGCGGTACTGGAACCCTGAAGAAACCAAGATAAACCAGGATTCAAAAGAAGAAACAAAAGAAAAGATTCATCAACTATTCAGGAGTTCTGTAAAAAGAAGACTCGTCGCTGACGTGCCTTTCGGGGCTTTTCTCTCTGGAGGAATTGATAGTTCTGCGGTAGTGGCCATGATGGCACAGGAATCAAGCAAGGTAAAAAGCTTTTCTGTCACTTTTGAGGAGGAAGAATTTTCAGAAAGAAAATACGCAGAGCTAATTGCGAATAAATTTGATACCGATCATCAGAATATTGAGCTAAGTGCTAACGAATTAAAAAATCAACTCCCAGATATATTGTCAAGCATGGATCATCCATCCGGGGATGGCCCTAACACCTATGTAATCTCACAGGCTGTAAAGAAAGCTGGTGTAACCATGGCGCTATCTGGCTTAGGAGGTGATGAATTATTTTGTGGCTATGATGTTTTCACTCGTCTACCTGAATTAGATAAAAAGAAATGGATAATGAGTTTTCCACCTCTTTTTAGAAGATGGGCTGCAAGTGGATTAAGAGGAGTAAAACGATCTGTTGCTGGTGATAAAATGGCAGAACTGCTAAGTCTTGACTATTGGGATTTCCCTGAGGTATATGCGCTTACACGAAAAATTTATACTGAAAATAAATTGAATGATCTCGTTTCAGGTCCGCTTCATGATAATGCCCTAAAAAACAAGATTAAAGCAAGCGTAGGATTTGAAACCAAAGGCTTTGCCCTACCCTACTTAAGTAAGGTTTCATGGTCGGAAATGCAATCTTATATGCAGTCGGTTCTATTAAGAGATTCTGACCAAATGAGTATGGCACACGCCCTAGAAATTAGAGTACCCTTTTTAGATCATACCTTGGTTGATTATGCCTTGAGCATTCCAGACCATCACAAATACCCAGACTACCCAAAACAATTGTTGGTTGAAAGCATGGGTGATTTATTGCCAAATGAGATTGTACACAGAAAAAAAATGGGCTTCACACTTCCTTGGCAGCATTGGATGAAAAATGAGTTAAAAGAATTTTGTGAGCACCACATCCATTCCCTTTCGAAAAGGGAGTATTTTAATGAGCGATCTATGCAATCTCTTTGGAAAGATTTTTTAAGTGGAAATCCAAGAGTTACCTGGAGCAGGTTATGGCCGCTTATATGTTTAAATCATTGGTTAGAGACTAACGAAATTGAATAAGCCTAAAGTTTTAATATTTATTGATTGGTTCTTGCCGGCTTATAAAGCTGGTGGTCCGGTTCGCAGCATGGCGAACATGATAGACCAACTCCATGAAGTTTGCGAATTTTATCTTGTTTGTGGGAATGAAGAATATAATGAAACAAAAGCTCTTGAAGTAACACCAAACGAATGGGTTAAAAACTACAATGCTACAATTCAATACTTAAGTAAAGATCAAAGAACTGAAATGGCATACAAGACCATTTTTCATGAAATAAATCCTGATTGGATATATATCAATGGGATTTTTAGTCAAGATTTTAGTATTAAACCGCTTCTTACCATTAAAAAAGAAAATCTACAGCACAAAACCATAGTTGCAAGCAGAGGAATGTTTGCTCCTGGTGCCTTAGCCGTTAAGAAATGGAAGAAAATTGCCTTTTTGAGTTGGGCCAAGATGAAAGGTCTTTACAAAGGAATAAAATTTCATGTCACCAATGAGGTAGAAAGTGAACAGGTAAAATTGAAGGTCTCTAAAAATGCTAACACCATTATAATAGCCAACCTTCCTAGAAAAATTAATGTCGAGAAAAGCCTTTCCGGAAAAAAAGAAAAAGGGCGGCTAAAGATGGTTTATATTGGTAGAATTTCGCCAGAAAAGAATTGTCTTTTTCAACTTGAGTGTTTAGAGGGAATCAAAGGAAAAATTGAGCTCTGTTGGATAGGCTCTGTAAATGATGAAGCCTATTACCAATCTTGTCTAAAAAAAGTAGAAGGATTAGGACAGTCATTAGATTTTAAACACATAGAGGCTATTCATCCAGATAATCTGATGGACGCTTTCGAAAACCAACATATATTCTTCCACCCTACACTTGGCGAGAATTTTGGTCATTCAATTTTGGAAGCTATGCAATGCGGGATTCCAGTATTGATATCAGATAAAACTCCGTGGAGAAAACTTGAAGAAAAAAATCTTGGCTGGGATTTACCACTTAAGAAGGAAATGTTTTTATCAAAAATTCAAGAACTTGTTGATAGTACTGAGATTCCGTCTTTACCCTACCAAGTAGAAATAACTAATGAGTTATTGGTCTATAAAAACATGTTCGATTACATAGAAGAATGAAATCCCTTTGGCAGGGAAGCGAAATTAATCGCTTCCCAATTGATAAACCAATCAGTTGAGTTGGGAAGATATAAGAGCGTTGAGCTGATTGGAAATTTCACCAATTTGGTCCTCAGGGGCACCCAGTTTACGGGCTTCTTTTAAATGTAGAATGCATCTTTTCAAAGCAAGGAAAAAGCGGTCTTCCATTTCATTTGATGCATACTTATTATGAACTAAGCTTTTAGCTTGGTCCAAAAAGGTTGTGGCTTCAGTTAAGTTATTTTGGATTAGGTCAAATCTTATTTTGGTATCAACGTTCATAATTGTTTCGTCGTTTGTTATATAGACGCAATAACAATCAGAAAAGTGGCCAATTATGGATGAACATATCAAAAACGATGACCAACTTAAGCTGTCCAATTAGAAAGGATATCCAATTCCAAAATTAAGATTAAATACGGGCGAATAATCGTCAAGGCCAGCATCATTTCTTAAGGTGTTGGTTTCAGTCTTATCACTAAAAACCCATTTTTCTCCTTCCGGAAGTGACGGATCGTGTGTTTGCATTGCAAGATCAAATCGGACTAAGAAAAAATCAAGATCTATTCTGAGTCCCACACCTGTTCCTAGTGCTAAGGCCTTATAAAAACTTGTGTTGAATTTTCCACCAGGCCGGGTGCTCTGAGTGTGGCTAAGCCAAATATTTCCACCATCTGCAAAAAGAGCACCTTCAATGAAATCAAATAGATCAAAGCGATATTCAAAATTAGCCTCCAACTGAAAATCCCCTATTTTATCAAATCTACGGCTAAAACTTTCATCAAGATAGGTTCCAGGACCGAGGGTACGAGCCCTCCATGCCCTTACGGAATTACTTCCACCAATGAAATATGCTTTTTCGAAAGGAAGTGCCTGAGGGGTATTAGCTTGAGGACTTCCATACCCCCCATAAAAACGATATGCCAAAGAACTTTTATCATTCATAGTAAAATACCACCTCAATTCGGGACTTATCTTAAAATAGTGTGCGAACTGAATCCCAAGAATATTATAGGTCTTTCCTGATTGATAATCATTATCAAACTGCTTCATTAAAAATCGGAGCGCACCACCAGCTGATTCAAAATTAAGGGCATAGTAACTTTCAAGGCGATTAAAAAAGCTCTTCCTATTTGGGCGATATACAAAATGTAATATCCCATTCGCGATAATATGATCCCTAAAACTTGCCGTTAAAACTGGATCGTTTAATTCTACCAATAAATCCAGAAATTCTTGAGACTCATTCTTTATATCAAGTGCTGAAAACCCAAAAGTAACACGTGTGAAGAATTCATTCGTAACCTGAGCCTCAAAACCAATATTTGCCTCTTCAATATTTCTTGTGAAATCTGGACGTTGCTGAAAATTAAGGGAAGCACCAAAACTCGTCGCCGTATGAGCCCAATTTTTTGCAACTATTTGATCTATAAAAGGAAGTTTCGGAATATTCATGCGTATTCTTGGACCAAACTCAATAGTGTTGAAGCTTGTTAGAGGGTTAAAACCTTCTTGATTGAGAACACCCTCATTCTGATTTGTTAATAATTGCTGAACTTCTAGTCCACCTGCTAAGGAAAGTTTTAAATTTTCTGCCCCGCGGAAAATGTTCTTATTGGTGTAATTTATCTCTCCATTAATTCCCAAATTACCTCCATTATTTGTTCCATCAGCTTCCAAAGCAAAACTTTGGCGCTTTTGACGACTCAGATAAATATAACAGTCAATCAAACCGCCCTCATCATTCGTTGCTACTTCCTTGAATTGGATTTGAACGGATCTGAATATTCCCAAATCTGCTAATTGATTGTAGGTAGCCTCTACTTCCTTGTCGCGGTATTTATATCCCTTTTTTATATGTATTCTTTGTGAGAGAACATAGGGTCTAACACGCATGTAGTCTTGATAATACATGTTCATGTCATAAAAAGAAGTATCTGAATAGTCATCAATGTTTTGTTTGCTAAGGACATAATCCGTAAAAACGTGAACTTCTCCAATTTGATAAATCTTGTGATTTACACGAATAGCTTCCTTAACGCCATAGTTCTGAATAGCCTTTTCAATTCCCATTTTTACATCTACACGATGATTTCCAACTGTAGAATCGACATCATAATAAATGTAGTCCTTAGAAAAATTGTAATAGCCACGGTTTCTAAGATATTGCTCAATATAATTCCGTTGCTTGGTAAGCAAATCAAAGTCGAAAACTTGGCCCACTTTTAATATTGAATCCTCCTGCAATGCGTAGGATATTGTCTTGTCCAAGCTATTGTCAAGAATGAAGTAGTTAACACAATTCACATAATAAGGTTCCTTTTCCTTAATAAAGTAATAAACGGAACCTTTGTTCTTTTTTTTAGAATAGCTTATACGGTAATCTACTTTGGCATCAAAGTATCCGTGCTTTAACATGTAAGTCTCTATTTGTTCGGTTCCTTGCTGTACTTTTGCACTATCTACAACTACTAGGGGCTCACCAACGACATACATTAACCATTCACCAACGCTACTCCTATATTGCTTAGGCGCTCTATAATCCTTGGGTTCCTTCCCCTTTGATTTACGCTTGATATTCTTATTGATATCCTTTATCCTTCTCTTTTCATTTTTCGCATCCGTTTTTTGATGCTTCTCAATGGCCTTTTCTTTGACTTTTTCAGGATCTGGCCAAGTATGCACCCAAGCATGGAACTTAACACCAAAAATCTTTCTGTTCGGTTGTTGCTTTATTATCTCATTTATTTCGTAGGCATCAACATTTTTAGAAAAATTCTCTGTCAAGCTATCTTTCCGAAGGTATTCAGACTTAATTTCAGGATACTTGCGACTACTATCCTGAAATGCCGAATCTAAATGAGCCACAGACATTGAATCATGAAGAACCAAGGTGTAGTTTTCATCCAATAAGTATTCATTTTGATTAAGTCGGCGTGTTAAATCACAAGACGATAGCGCCGAAATTAGTGCGATCAAAATAAGATATGTCCTGTAATTTATCTTTGACAAGTTGTACCTTTATCCCACAAAACTAATAAACCTTTTGATAAGTAAGAGTGAAATAAAACGGTTGAAAAGCTTACAGCTTGGTAAGTATAGAAAAACGGAAAAACTTTACCTTATTGAGGGTGAAAAGTTGGTTGATGAGGCCCTAGCGAATCATGCTCCAATTGTTGAGCTTTATGGCACTGAAAGCCATCCTCATTTTGAGGGCGTTATAGAGATTACGGAAAGAGAGCTAAAACAAATTTCAAGTTTAAAAAGTCCAAACAAATTTCTTGCTACGGTCAAAATCAACGAGAAGCCTGATTTAACAAGAACGGGTTGGACTGTAGTTCTGGAAGACATTAACGATCCGGGAAATTTAGGGACCATCATTCGTTTAGCTGTTTGGTTTGGATTTGACAACGTAATATGCTCGAAAAATAGCTGTGATCCATATCAATCAAAAGTTGTTCAAAGCACCATGGGAGGAATATTCAAAATCCCTGTTGTTAAAATGGACTTAGAAGAATATTTTAGGCATGAATCCCGATTGGTATTTACAGCTGAAATGTCAGGTAAAAATTCTAAAGAAATAACTTACCCGAAATCTGGTGTATTACTTATGGGTAGTGAATCTCATGGCGTTTCAAATAAACTATCCGAACGTTTTTCTAACCAAATTACTATCGAAAAATATGGTACAATGGAAAGTCTTAATGTTGCAACAGCCACTGCAATTTTAATGAGTCAAATTCGAGCCTAAAAATCAACTGTCTGTCATTCATAATCGACTGTTCATAGATTTTCTGTGAAATATTTGACTAATAGCTGCTTAATGTAGTATATTTGATACTATGAAAAAATCTTTACTTGCGATTTTTGTGGCATTTTTTGCTTTCTCAGGACAAGGTCAGTATTATACAGATTTTGGCTTTAAGCTAGGAGGAGCAAACGTTTTAGGTGATATAGGAGGGAAAGAACAAACAGCTCGTCGTTTCATCTGGGATATGAAAATGCAAGAAACGTCATTTGCTTTTGGTGGTTTTGCACGTCACTTATTCCATCCTCTTTTCGCAGGATCTGTGCACTTTACTTATGGTAGAATTCAAGGTGATGACGCCTTATCTACAAATCGCCCAAGGGTTGGTAGAAATTTGTCGTTTCGTAATGACATCAAAGAGCTTTCCTTAAGAGGGGAATTATACCTTTTAAACATACAAGACGTTGGAGGTACAGGTAGATATCGTACAGAAATGAAAGTGTATTTACTTGCCGGTGTTGCTGGTTTTCATCACAACCCAAAAGCTCAAAATCCAAACTATAACGGAGGTGCCTGGACAGCATTAAAAGATTTAGGTACAAATGCTACAGATCAAGGAACTGGACAAAATATCGCAACATACGGAAACTGGGGACTAAGTATTCCAACAGGAGTTGGACTTTATTTCACTCACAGAAGAATTCACAGAATCGGTTGGGAATTAAACTGGATGATGACTTTTACTGATTATTTGGATGATATTTCTGGTTTCTATCCAGAAAGAACCGCCCAAAACAGCGCTTACTACGACTACTTCATTAACAGAACTGGTGACGTTGCCGTTGAGAACTTACCTTTAGGATTCGATGGAACTCAAGAATCTGGAGCACTTCACTATGAACCAGGAAATCAAAGAGGAGATGCAGAATACAATGATAACTACTTTTTCTCAACTGTTAGTTATTCTAGAGTACTTAGAAGACACTCATTCTACCGTCAGAATTACGGTTGGTTGAATAGCCGTGGAGGAAAAAGAAGGAAAGTTAGAGCTAAGTTCTAATTCCAATCCATAAAGAATTTGAAAGCCAGTTTTTAACTGGCTTTTTTATTGCTCAATTCCGAAGATGGCATTTGACCAAGAGATTGGACAGTTTCTTTGATAGTTATGATACGCTAAACTAGCTGCAGACTCTATGTTTTCTTGACTTTCGCCTTGCAACCAAGCGTTAACAGCTGCATGAACAGAATATGCTTCAGGTGCCATGAATTACTGGGTTCCTAAAATTAAATCACTACCTACACTCTCAATCAGAAGATCATCTCCATTTCCAATTCTTTAAGGAACAGGTGCAATTCCCTGACTGAGATTGTCACACAAAGCAACGTCAGATGAATAGTTTTCGCTTTTTTCAGGTAAAAGTATCCCGATTTGTGTGTCTTTCGTAGGAGCTTTCTTCTAGCTTTTTAGCTTGAAAATGCTGCTCCGGAAATACACAAGAATAAAGAAAAAGTAAGGGTATTATTGTTAGGAACTGTTTCATTTCAAGTGAATGAAACTACCCCTTAGAAGTAACGCGTTAAATACCTTTTTTTAAAGCTATCATCTTTAACAATGTGAGGCCACACTCAATACCCTTGTTTCCGTGTTTACCTCCACTCCTATCAATGCTCTGTTGTTTGGTATTATCGGTAAGTACACAAAAACTAACTGGCTTAGAATAATCTAGGTTAAGTCGAGTAACTCCCTGTGTTACTCCATCACATACAAAATCAAAATGCTTGGTTTCTCCTTGAATAACACAACCAATAACAATCACACCGTCAAGGTCTAAATCAGCATCTAACAAATATTTTGCACCTAAAGGCAGCTCAAAAGCACCAGGCACCCATATTAAGTGAAGGTTGTCTTTAGCAACATTCGCCTTTTCAAAAATCTCTTGGGCACCTTCTAATAAACCAGAAGTGATATCATGGTTCCATTCAGAAACAACAATGCCGATTTTGTAATCGGCACCGTTTGGAATTTCTTCAGGCTTATATTCCGATAAATTCTTATCTATCGTAGCCATGACTTATTTTACGCTGTATTCAGCTCTTAATTTATCTTTCTTTAATCCTTCTCTTATAAAGTAATCAGGATAATCCTTTTCAATTTTTTGGTAAGTACCTAAAACTGATTTCCATGATTTCATTTCTTCCTCCACCATTGCTCTTTTATGTAGGAAAATAGGAGTTAAGGCTGGGTTAGGAAATCTTTTTGCAGCTTTTGAATAAAATGATTTAGCATTTTTCAAATCACCTAATTCCCAGTACGCATCTCCAATCGCTCCTAAAGCTTCTGTTTTGATGGCTATATCTTCATCTCCAAAATCAACTTGCTTCAATACTTTAATAGCATTGTTGTAGTTAGCTTCATTCTCTTTACCTAACTTCAAATAGCTCATACCTAAAGCAAATTGCGAAATTTCTCCGGCCTTAGTACCATCATAATCTTTGGTAATCTTATATAATCCATTCCCTTGAGCATTAACAGCCGCATTGATACTATCTTGGAAGTACAAGCTCAGTGGCGAGTTATTTGTTGCAGGTCCATTGGTGTAAAGCATAACAGCTGCTTTCTCTTCCTTTGCGCTTTTCATATAACGCCAAGCTAAAAACCCTCCAACAATAAGAACTATGCTTGCACCAATAATCCAAACACTCTTCTTATTTTTTTCGTACCAAGTCTTTGCGTTAAGTAAAACCTCACTTTCTCCAAAAATCTCATTTGTATCTGCCATAAACGGTAAATTTCAGCCCACAAAAATATACTTTTTTTTCTTAGTAAAGGTGCTTTAGCGAAGAGATTCTCCTATTTTTGCAACAGATGCATCTTGAAAAGTTATCCCTCATTAATTTTAAGAACTACGAAGAAGCTGAACTCCATTTAGAACCAGGGGTTGTAGCCTTCTTGGGTAATAATGGATCAGGTAAAACAAATCTACTAGATGCCATTCATTATCTTTCATTCTGCAAATCCTATTTTAATCCCATTGACAGTCAGAACATACGTTTTGAACAAGAGTTCTTTATGATACAAGGCGTATTTGATCGTAAGGATAAAAAAGAAGAGATACATTGCGGGATTAAAAAAAGAAAGAAGAAAGTATTTAAAAGAAACAAAAAAGAATACGATAGATTGGCGGATCACATAGGGTTATTCCCGAGTGTTATGATTACCCCTTATGACACTAAATTGATCAGCGATGGCAGCGAAGAGCGAAGAAAGCTTATGGATGCCATAATTTCGCAATTGGATAGAACTTATCTGAATAAATTAATCCAATATAATAAAGCTTTAAGCCAGAGGAATTCTTTACTTAAAAACTTTGCCAAAACTGGTAAATACCAATTAGATGTTCTTGAAGTCTGGAATGACCAGCTTTCTGATTTTGGGACTCATGTACATAAAGTCCGTAAAGAGTTTGTGGACAAATTCAATCCTATTTTTAATCGCTACTATAAAAAAATTAGCGGCAATGCTGAGAAGGTTGCATTAGAATACCAATCACAATTAACAGACACTAACTTAAATGATCTTCTTCTCAAACATTATGAAAAAGACAGAGCGGTTCAATACACTAGTGTTGGTATACATAGGGATGACTTGAATTTTACTATTTCTGGCTATCCTCTTAAGAAATTTGGGTCTCAAGGTCAACAAAAAAGTTACCTAATAGCCTTGAAGCTAGCACAACTTGAGTTATTAAAAAAAGAACTAACTGTTGCGCCAATTTTGCTTTTGGACGATATTTTCGATAAATTGGATGACGAGCGAATTGATAAACTACTTAAGATTAGTTTGAATAAAATGGAAAGCCAGGTATTTATAAGTGATACCAGCCTTGAGAAGGTTCCTAACATGGTAAAAGCAAATGGAGGTAGTATTCAAGCTTTTGAAATAAGAAACGGACGAATAAATGAAAAGAAAAAGTAACCAAGAGAGTATTGGACAGGTTTTAGATAAGTTTCTTAAGATATATAGACTTGAGGACAAGTTCGTAGAATTAGATGCCATTGATGCATGGGAGGAACTAATGGGCAAGGCCATTAGTAAGCGTACACAAAACATCTTTATTAAAGACAAAAAACTATTCGTCAAATTGCACAGCTCTGTTCCAAAAGAAGAACTCAAGTATAAACAAGAAAAAATTATCCAAGCGATTAACAAAAAGCTCGGAAAAGAAGTTATTGACAGCATTTACTTTCAATAATGAAAGAAAAAATTCAAAAGGATATACCACCAGAAGTGTTGGAGAACTTCATTACTTGGTTTACCAAAATGGGCTATAATTACGATCAGGTATTCAGATCCAGTAATAAATTCCAAAACCAACTTTTTCAGCAATTCATGCGTCAGGCAACTGACAAACAAAAACAACTAAAGCTTCCTTTTTAGTCAACTTTAGCTTGTTCAGAAATTCTCGTTCTTTTCTAATTATTCAATTCATCATGGTTTATTTTTGAATCATGCGGAACCTATTTTTTATAAGCCTTTCTTTAGTTTTAATCTTAAGTTCATGTACCCGTCAGAAAAATCGTGATGACAAAATGATTTTGCGGTACAATGAAGCTAGTGGTATCACATGGCTTGACCCTCTCCACAGCGAGCGCTTTGAGGACATATGGTTAATGAAGCAGATGTACAACGGCCTAGTTAGGTTGGATAAAAACCTTAGGGTATCCCCTGATATTGCTAAAAAATGGGAAATTAGTGATGATGGGCTTACTTATCGTTTTTTCTTAAGAGATGACGTTCATTTTCATTCTAATTCTGGCGAGATTGGAAGGAAATTGGAAGCAAATGATTTTGTCGAAAGCTTTTTCCGCATTATGGATCCAGAAAATGCCTCAGCCGGTAAATTTATCTTTCAAAATCTCGACAAAGAAGGTACACCAAACAAGCTTGGTGTCTATGCTAAATCAAAACATGAATTAGTTATCAAACTGAAGAAGCCTCAGCGTTCCTTTCTTAATTTACTAACCCTACCCTATTGTTTTGTCGTAGATATGGAAGCCGTCGAAAAATATGGTGCCAGCTATAATCAACACCCCTCGGGAACAGGGCCATTTAAGCTAAAGATTTGGAGTTTAGATAAAAGATTGGTGCTTATAAAAAATGAGTTTTACCATGAAAAGGATGCTGACGGAAACCAGCTCCCCTATCTTGATGCTGTTTCTGTTTCATTTATAGGATCAAGAATTAGCGAGTTCGAACAACTTAAGAAAGGTAACCTAGAAATGATGTCTGGGCTTGACCCAAGTTTCCAAGATGAATTGCTTAATGATGACGGGGAACTGAATAAAAAATTTAAGAATGAATTCCGGCTTGAAAAGCAACCATGGCTTAAGACAGATTATCTAGCTTTCTATATTGATAGTGAAGATCCGAGCGTGCGTAATAATCCTGAATTATTAAAGGATGTTCGTAAAGCTATCTCCTATTCTATCAACCGAGAGAAGCTTGTTAAGTATGTAAGGAAAAATCTGGGAACACCTGCTCATAATGGTTTTGTGCCAGAAGGGTTAAACATTTATAACGGTAACAAAGTTGATGGATTTGAATATAATTTAGCGAAGGCCAAAGAACATCTTTTGAAAGCTGGATTTGACGGGAGTAAAAAGATAAAACTTAAGCTTACAGTTTCACTCCAGTACAAAAAGTTAGGAAGTCAAATTGTTAACGACCTCAAAGAAATTGGTTTTGACACTGAATTGAATGTAATGCGGACACCCGGTTTTAAGCAGGCTGTCGCAACTCATAATGCACATTTTTTCAGAAAGTCATGGACCTGTGATTATCCCGATCCGTCCAATTTTTTAATGCTTTTCCATTCAAGTAATTTTTCGCCCGAATTTGGACCAAATTATACGCATTTCAAAAACGAAGAGTTCGATCGTCTTTTTGAAGCATCTGAAATTGAGATGAACGATAAAAAACGTCAAGAAATGTTCAAACGCATGGAAGATATTCTAATTGAAGAATGCCCTGTAATCCCATTATTTTACGATCAAATAATGCGTGTTGTCAGTAAAAATGTAAGTGGATTAGAAAGCAATGCAATGAATCAACTCGATCTAAAGCGAGTAAAAATAAATTAACCGTTGGGCTTTTGTTTTCGAATAACTTTTCTGAAAATCTTGGGTAAGAACCGTTTTAAGGTAACCGCCTTTATTTCTTTTCCACCAATAAGAATCTCAGGCTTTTGCTTGGCTGTTGCCTTTAACATTTGTCTCGCACAATCTTCTGCACTCATTCCACTTTCTTGAGCATAATCCATTGTACCGTGTACCGAACCATCTCCACTCAATGCGTTTTTTGAAATATTTGTTTTAATGCGACCAGGACATACCATGGTTACGTGTATATTGTTTTTTTCCTCCTCTAATGCTAAAGATTCATAATATCCATGTAGTGCATGTTTACTTGCACTGTATGATGAACGCTCAAAAAACCCGAACTTCCCAGCAATGCTGCTGGTGATTACAAAATGCCCAAAACCGTTTTCTTTCATTAAGGGTAAGCACAATTTTGCAAGGTGAATATTCCCAAAATAATTGACTTCCATAATCTGGCGGTCTACTTGCATTTTTGTATCAGCAGCATGACCCCTTTGGCTCATTCCACCATTTGAAAACAATACATCAACACGGCCATAAGTCTCTTTAATTTTTTCAAAACAAGCTTTAATGCTATTTGGATCAGCTAGATCAATAGCTAACCAGAGGGCTGAATTCCCGAACTCGCTCGCTTCCATGTTTGATCGTGATGAAAGGATGAGCTTACAATTCATTTTTGAAAGTTGCTTGGCAAGGGCAAGACCAATTCCACTGCTCGCCCCGGTAATCCATATGACCTTATTTTGGAAATATTGCATAGGCCAAAGTTAAAATTAAAAGCTTCTTATATTTGAGTTTCATGAAATCAATACTTCCAAATTATTTTCTCGATCGATTATTTTATCTTAAAAATCATCGTTTTAAGCGTTCACATGAGAAGGATTTCACTGAAATACATGAGGAAAACCATTGGGGAAGTAAGGAAACACCCTCGGGAAGAGGATCTGAATTAGCATCTGCAGAAAATGCAATAAATGCAATTGGTCAAATAATAAAGGATTATCGGATTAGCTCTATTATTGATCTTGCATGTGGAGATTTTAACTGGATGAAGCAAGTTGACCTAGGTAATTCTCAATACTTGGGTGTTGACATTGTTGATTCCCTTATTGATCAAAACTACCAATATAAAAGCGATCTGATTCAGTTCAAAAAGCTCAATATGGTTCGAGACCAAATTCCCAAAAAAGAGCTGGTCATTGTGCGAGATGTTTGGGTTCATATGCCTTTTGAAGATATTCATCAAACCGTCAGAAATATTAAAGCTTCAGGAAGTAAATATCTATTGTGCACTCATTTTGAAGACTACACTTTCAATTTTAATATCCCAACTGGAAAATGGCGCCCACTTAACTTAAAAAGAAAGCCATTTTACTTCCCTGATAGCGAGTATCAGTGGCTCGAAAGTTTTCCCATGAAGTATAAAAAAGATTTTAGAGGAAAATCCTTAGCTTTATGGGAAGTAAATAAATTACCTAATTTTTAGTTCATGATATATCAAAAACAACAAGCCGGTCTAATACTCATAATCATATGTCTAATTATGATGGTTGGAGCAACTATCCCTTTATTTACGATGAAGGATATGGAACTTAGTTTCTATATAATTTTTGGAACAGCGATTCTTATTCTTTTGCTGTTTTACCAGTTAACCATTCGCGTTTATAAGGATAAAGTTGTTTTGAGTTATGGAGTCGGTATAATCAAGTTTACTAAAAAAATTGACAAGATTAATGAGTTAAGACCAACTCGTACCCCTTGGTATTGGGGCCTTGGAATTAGATTTACACCGAATGGGTGGTTATACAATATACATAGCCTGAATGCTCTACTAATAGATTATACTGAGGGTGGAAAATTGAGGAAAATGAGTATTGGGCACCCAGAACCTCTTGAGTTAAAGGAAGCATTGCAAAAAATGGATGTTATTCATTCCGAATCTTAACTTACCAAAGTCTCTTCAGGGACCAGGAAACTCTCAAAGTGTTTAGGTATTACTCCGTTAATGAAGCTTCCAAATTCTATAGAAGGATATATTTGCTCGTAACTTTCAACCATGTTTACCGCAGTCCTTCGCAGAATTAATTTTCTTTTAACACTGGTCATATCATTCATCCCTGCACTTCCCATTAACTGAGCTAGGCTTCTAACAGTTTTGTAGTGGAAATTCGCAACACGCTGTTCTTTATCTTTTACAACGAGCCCGTTTATAAGCTCCCTGTCCTGTGTTGCAATTCCCACTGGGCAATTATTGGAATTACATTGTAAGGCTTGAATACATCCTAAACTCATCATCATAGCTCTTGCTGAATAACAGAAGTCAGCACCTAATGCGATTGCTCTAAGCATATCAAAACCAGTTGTTATTTTACCGCTAGCGGCAAGTTTAATTTTATCTCTTAAACCAAAACCGGTTAACATATCATGCACAAAGGCCAGGCCATCTCTCATAGGCATTCCAACAGAATCTGAGAACTCAACGGGTGCTGCTCCAGTTCCTCCCTCACCTCCATCTACGGCAATAAAATCCGGATAAAATCCCGTCTTTTGGATAGCGCGGCAAATATCAACAAACTCTTCAGCACGCCCAACACATAGCTTAAATCCAACAGGTTTCCCTCCGCTCCATTCACGTAGGTTTGAAATAAATTGCATCATTTCTTCGGCGTTTGTAAAAGCTTTATGATACGGCGGACTATCCACATCTTTATGGGGTTCAACACCTCTAATTTTTGCAATCTCTTTTGTGTTCTTTGAAGCAGGAAGAATCCCCCCATGTCCTGGCTTGGCTCCTTGCGATAACTTAAGTTCAATCATTTTTACATTCGGATGCGCGACCGTCTCTTCATATCTCTCTCGACTAAAACCGCCATCTTCCGCACGGCAACCAAAATAACCAGTTCCAATTTGCCAAATTAAATCTCCACCATGTTTCAAGTGATAAGGACTTACCCCGCCTTCTCCCGTGTTGTGAGCAAAGCCACCAATTTTAGCACCACCATTCAATGCAAGTACAGCCCGGTCCGATAGTGATCCGAAACTCATGGCACTTACATTTAGCACCGAACATTCATATGGATGCTTGCAGTTGCCCTCCCCTATAGTAACCTTTAGCTTTTTTCTTATTTCCTTTGGATCTGTTGGGTAAATAGAATGACCAACCCACTCATAACCTTCGGAATAGGTGTCGAATTGGGTTCCAAAAGGTGTTTTATCTGAAACATTTTTTGAACGTCTATATACTAGGCTTCTATTTAACCTGTTGAAAGGTTTACCCTCTGTATCCGTTTCAACAAAGTATTGCATAATTTCAGGACGAATACCTTCTAACATGTAACGGAAATGCCCAAGAACGGGGAAGTTTCTCCGAATTGCATGCTTTTTTTGCAGCATATCGTACCAGCCAATCAAACAAATGGGACCTATTATTAAGAATGACCATAGGCTTTCTTTCCATACAGCACCCATTCCTAATACGACAAGACAGGTAATAATCGATACCCAAAAAAACAAGGTTCTCATAGTTCAAAGTTTAGCTCATAAAGTTAAAAATCTTAATAAAATAAGTAGTCTTTGGCACTTTTATTTTCGAGAGAATTAGTGATTGAAAATGTTATATTTGTTGCTGTGAGCAATAAGTTTTATTACCCATTGATTTTTGCTGTTTTATTGCTATCATGCGTTGAAAACAGAAGGTCCCTTGAATCAAATACGGTATACGCTCACCTAAACTCAAAACCAGATGGTTTGCATCCCACGAATAAGAGCTCTGGTCCACATCAATTTATTTCAACCATTGTTCACAAGCCGCTTTATCAAGTAGATCTAAGAACCAATGAAATAATCCCCACGCTTTGTATTGATGAACCAATTATTTCTGATGATGGTAAAGTATATACCTATGAATTAAGAAAAGATATTAAATGGGACGACGGTCAAGATTTCACAGGAAAGGACGTTGAGTTTACAGTAAAATCTGTTTTACACGATTTATGTAACAATCCAAACATGAAACCAGTGCTACGATCTGTAATTGACAGTGTGCGTTTATACCCTGAAGACCCATATAAATTTGATCTGGTTATGCTAGGTAAGAATGTGAGCAATGGTTCTGTAATGGCTGATATATACTTGGTTCAACAACAATACTATGATCCAGAATATATATTAGACAAGGTTAGTTTTAAGGATATCAAGAATCCAAATAAAAAATGGTCAGAAGAAGTAACAAGGCACTTTGAAAACTATAATAAGCCTATCAATCGCTCAAATCCTGAAGAACTGAATGGATTAGGTCCCTACAAAATTATTGCTTGGGAGGACAATGCCCTACGTTTTGTTAAAAAGAAAAACTGGTGGGGAGAAGGTGATACAAGCATTTATTACAAGAACATTCCAGATACTATTGTTTTTAGGGTTATTACGGAAGATCATAATACCTATATGGAGTTAAAACGTGGTGATATTGACGTAAGTACTAAACTCTCAACGAAAGATTTGATCCGTTTGCGTAAATCAGCAGCATTTAATGCCAACTATTATTCCGAGTTTGCGGATCAATTTGCATACACTTATATAGGTTTGAACATGAAACCTGATGGGGTTAAAAGAAAACCTGTTTTTGCAGAGAAAAAAGTTCGTCAAGCAATAGCCCATTTAGTTCCGGTTGATGATATTATTGAGGTAATGGTATATGGACAGGCAGAAAGGCAAGTGGCTAACATATCACCATTAGCAAGCTATTATAACGATAAGTTAAAACCAATTCCCTTGGACCATAAGAAGGCTGAAAAACTTTTGGATGAAGCCGGTTGGAAGGATACAGATGGAGATAACATCCGAGATAAGGTAATTAATGGTGAAAAAATTAAGCTTAGCTTTCAATTGAACTATATAACGAATGCCGATTTTGAGGCCATGGCTTTGATGATTAAAGACGAAATGGCCAAAGTAGGTGTTGAAGCTAATCCCAATAGCCTTGAATTTGGAAGCTTTTATGGTCAAGCCTTACAGCATGATTTTGATGCTATGATTGGCAGCTGGCAGGGATCGGCTATTTATTCTGACATGGGCCAGCTATGGAGCACTGAAGCTTGGGCGACAAAAGGCTACAACTTTACTGGTTTCGGAAACAGTTATTCCGATAGTTTAATACGTTATGTCAATAGTCAAATTGACCCTGAAAAATTTAAAGCTGCTATTCAAGAATTTCAGGCTGTTTTATATGATGAGCAGCCTTATGTATTTATGTACCAAATAAAAAAGAAGGTAGCTATACACAAAAGATTTATTAACCCTGAGGTTTACGCTGAAAAGCCCGGTGTTATCCTTCAAGCATTCTCTATGGGTGGAGCGAGTAAAAAACCGTCTAAGTGATAAGTTCCTTACTCCATATCGTAATATGCCTTATAGCTTGGTTTACTCCTGGTTTTATTGCTGCTTACGCTTTAAACAAGAGGGAACAGAATTTTGAACCAAAATGGAACCTGCTTCTTGGCATAGGGGTATTGAGCGCCTTCGGGACTGTATTCATAGTTTTTGGAGGACAAAAGGATGTTTTTGAGCTTGTTTTTTACGCTGGCATCATTTTTATCAGTGCTTTTCTTACTACCCGCTTGATGTTCAATGAACCTCAAAAGCTATTATATATCCTAAAGCGCGTAGTGCTTTTCATACCCACCTTTTTTATTATTACTCTACTGGCCTTCTTCATACTCAAAAGTTCACCAATGGATCCTGTAGAGGCCATTGCTAACTCAAAGGCTGGAAAAAGTGCAGCACAACAAAATAACGTTAGTAATGACCAAGTTAAGGCTCAAGTAAGAAAACGGTTGGGACTAGATAAGCCGACATTTTATTTCTCATTTGGAACCCTGGCAGATTCGGATGAGCTGCACAAAGTCATAGACCAGAACCATAGAGAAAATCTGCACCGACTTACACGAAAGTATGGTAACTGGAAAGAGATAAACGACTATTACAATAGCATAAAAAAAGCTAAGGCAGATTTAACTCAACTTTCTGTTGACTCCATTTATGATGCAAATACGGAGTTTCTATTTCCAGAGATAGTGCAAAGAGACACTGCTGTTGAAGGCTGGATGGTAAATGGGCAATTCAGGCCATATATCGACAGTAGTAACAAGACCGTTTTATACAAGAAAAATTGCATCCATTTGTACGACAGTAGCCATAGGGACTCCGTAAAAGAATGGGTTTGTTTTAAAAAAGATACGATCTATAAAGAATACAGGTACCGTGCGGACAGTAGCTTACGGTACATTTATAAAAAGGATGATATAAATAATTCGAAAAACACCATCCTCAACAATTATAATACACTGTTGGAATCGGAAAATGATGCCGTGGTGAAGGATGTTTTTTCGAGGAGCGACAGTTTATTTGACGCATACAGTTTTCTTTACCCATATGATAAGAGTTATCACAGGCTTAAGAAAGCCAGAAAAATCATGGAGCAAAAGAGTACCAGCTGGAAAAATTACATCCCGAGCATACAGATAAACGGTATGGATAATCAATACCATGCTTGGCTGGTTGGAACACGCCCCTTCGGTAGCCAAGATACTACATTACCTGGAGGACTAATTCGCGGAGACTTTGGTTTAAGTTATTTGACAGGTGAAAGTGTAAATGCTGAAATATGGAGAAAGTTTAAAATATCCTTTGAATTGGTTTTAATTGCCGTAATTCTTGCCTACTTGGTTTCTATACCCATCGGTGTTTATGGAGCCTACAAAAAGGATAGTCTTTTTGACAAAGGCAGTTCCCTAATCCTTTTTATACTTTACTCTCTACCCAACTTTTTTGTGGCTTTGTTACTCATAAGGTACTTCTCCAATCCGGATAATTTTATGTGGTTCTATTCCAATGGTTACCATGACTACACCATGGCAGAAGATGTTTACTATGAAATGAGTTATTGGGAACGTCTGAAACACTCTGCTCCTTATATGGTGCTTCCTATTGTAAGCTATTGTTACGCTATGTTTGCCTTTATTTCAAGGATCATGCGCGTGGGAATGCTTGAGACCTTAAATCAGGACTACATTCGAACTGCTCGTGCCAAAGGTTTGTCAGAAAGCAAAGTGGTATGGAAACATGCCTTTAAAAACTCCCTACTTCCCATTATTACAATATTCGCTAATATTTTCCCATTGGCTGTTGGAGGATCTGTGATTATTGAAATGATATTTAGTTATAATGGGATGGGAATGGCCAGCTTAAAAGCCATATATGAGGGCGATTACCCCATTGTCATTGCCGTATTCTGTTTGGCAGGAATGTTAACCATGATTGGTTATTTGGTATCCGATATTATGTACACTTTGGTTGATCCAAGAATAAGTTTATCCAAGAAGAAATGAGTTTAATTGTACAACATATCGGTTTACATTTACTCGTTCTTGCCGTCATAACGGCCATACTTCCCTATTTCTTTTCTAGAACTACGGACGCTTCTAACAAAGGTTATCTTATCCCATTTTATGGCTTGATAAAAGCTATTCAAAAAACAAAATTACCCTGGTGGTTTTCATTAATAATTATACAATGCTATTGGTTGCCTTTGAACTGGGTTCACTTTATAGGTATTGCCATTTTCTTTTTATGGATTTACCGTTGGGCAAGCTTCTTTGAAGGTACAGAGCGCTTAAATAGATTAATTATTATTTCTGGATTACTTCTCTCTTTTTACTCATTATTACATCCTGTTTACCAAGGGTATACGGGCTTGTTTATAAATGGTTTGTTTGAGTTAGATATGATAGCTCTTATCGCCGGGCTTCTACTTTTATCTCGGCTTAATAAAGAAAAGTTTTTAAAGAAAAAGTACCATTCAAAGGAGTTTAATTTTACGAAATACGCGCTACAACAATTCCACAAAAATATTCCTGCACGTGTTGGTCTTTACATATTGGGTGGACTGGTAATGATTGGATTTTATGCTGATTTCCTAGCAAACTCCACCCCTATTTTTGTCGAACAGGATGGTAAACTGCATACACCCGTCTATACCCAACTAATTGATCCTACGCCGAGCTTTGAGTTGGATGGAAAAGATGTACCCTATGGGCAAATTCAATGGAGAAAACTTAGCAAGGAGAAAAGCTATTTTGCGCTTATACCCTATTCACCGACCGATAATGACAAGTACAACAGAAACTTTGCTTCACCAGGCGGTAAACAGAGAGATAAGTTAGGGCAAGGTAAATTTGTAGAGATGGATGGGCGTTTTCGCCATCATTTAGGAACCGATCAAATTGGACGGGATGTTGCCGCAGGATTGGTACACGCCACCCGAATTAGCCTTACCGTTGGTCTTATATCCATGGGGATTGCCGCGTTGATAGGAATAGTGCTTGGCGCCCTGGCTGGTTTCTATGGAAACGACCGTTTGTTGGCACCTAGGATAACTTATCTTATGATAATATTAGGGCTGGTGATGGGCTATTTTTATGCCTTTGTTACGATGGAATTTGCAGCTGAAAACGCCCGTAATGAAGATGGTTCAGTGTTGCTCGTGTATTTGATTAAAAGCCTTTTATTATTCGGTCTACCGGTGCTGTTTGCATATTTATCAAAACTATTCATGGGAATTAAGTTTTTGGCCAAACCTATGCTTATCCCTTTGGACAGAATTGTCATGCGTGCCATTGAAGTACTTAACTCTATTCCTCGTTTGCTCTTAATTATTACCATTGCAGCCTCCTTTGAAGAAAAAAGCCTGGTATTGATAATGATAGTAATTGGTCTTACTAGCTGGACAGGTATAGCACGCTTTACGCGAGCTGAATTTTTGCGTATCAGGGAGTTAAATTACATGGAAGCCACTCGTGCCTTAGGATATTCAAATCGTCGAGCGATATTTAAGCATGCCACCCCAAACGCTTTGGCTCCTGTATTTGTGTCCATTGCTTTTGGGATTGCCTCTGCTATTCTTATAGAAAGTAGTTTGAGTTTTTTGGGTATAGGTGTGCCTGAAGAAACGGTAACTTGGGGAAGTTTGCTGAATGAATACCGTCAAAATGATGAGGCTTGGTGGTTGATAGTCTTTCCTGGCTTGGCTATTTTCGTAACTATTACGATTTATAACCTGATAGGTGAAGGATTGCGGGATGCTCTGGATCCTAAATTGAAGAAGTAAGATGAGTGTAGCGGATAAGATTATAGAACTAAAAAAAACATTAGCAGAAAATGTCACATTGGTAGCGGTTTCTAAAACCAAACCAATTTCTGCTATTGAAGATGCCTACGGAAGCGGTCACAGGGATTTCGGCGAAAACCGTGTACAAGAGTTACAAGAGAAGTACCCTGCCCTACCCAAAGATATTCGTTGGCATGCTATTGGCCACTTGCAGCGAAACAAAGTGAAGTACATTGCGCCTTTCATTCATTTAATACACTCTGTTGATAGCTTGCGCTTGTTGAAAGAAATAAACAAGGAGGCAGAGAAAAATGAGCGATCAATTAAGGTTTTGTTGCAATTCCATATAGCGCAAGAAGAAAGTAAGTTTGGATTAGGTTGGGAAGAAGCAGCAAACTTGTTGGAAAGCGATGAGTTCCAAGAAATGAAGAACATTGAGGTGGTTGGTGTAATGGGCATGGCTACGTATATAGACAATGAGGTACAAGTCAAGGAGGAATTTGCCCATTTGCGCTTCTTCTTTGAGCAATTAAAGGAGCAATATTTCAAGCATCAGACTTCTTTTAAGGAAATATCCATGGGAATGAGCGGTGATTATGAATTGGCTATATCGGAAGGCAGTACAATGATACGAGTGGGTAGTTCTTTATTTGGAGCAAGAGTATGAGGGCATTTTTCTTTAGTCTACTTTGTAGTTTATTACTCCTTTCTTGCAGTAGATATGAATTAGGAGTCATTAATTTTCCAGAGGAATTCCCAGCATCAATAGAGGCCTGCTCCTGTTCTTTTTCACAATATCAGTACCAATATGAAAGTGGTGATTTCATATGGATTGATGACGCAGACAGCACGGGATTTTGCAAATTATCGGATAGCATCTACAGTTTTAAATTGTTAAAAGCTAAAGAGAATTATGCCTATTGGGTAAATGAGGTGTTTCAGGCTGAAATGCACATCCATTACCGTGATTTGAGGGACTTTATTCATTATGTGCGTGGTGAGATAATAATAAGGACCACTAAAGGTAAAGTAGTGTACTCGGGACAGATAGTTGGAGAATGTGGTTGTTAGTTAGCACTGGGGTCATAACACCCAAATAAGGTCTCTTGAGTCTCAAAATAAAATTATTACCTTCGGTACACTTCAAATTACATATCAAATAATTGAGATTAATTTAAATGGCAGAAGTTACAGCTGAGAAAAACGAGCAAATTGCAAAAATGAATTTCGGATCTATTTATCCGCATTATCTAAATAGAATCGAAAAGCATGGGAGAACTAAGGAAGAACTAGACCAAGTAATTAAGTGGTTAACGGATTATTCTCAAGAGGAACTGGATAGCTTTATATCAGGGGAAGGCAATTATCGTGACTTTTTTGCTGGAGCTAAAATACATAGCAATGCCCATATGATTAAAGGAGTGGTATGTGGTTATCGAATAGAAGAAATCCCTGAAGAATTTGCCTTGTACCGTGACTGCAGGCGTATGGAAAAATTGATTGATGAATTAGCCAAGGGCCGTAAGATGGAGAAAATTTTACGAGTATAAATTAACACCAAGATGAATGGCCTTATTCTTTCCTTAAGTTTAAAATGACTCCTTAGTATAAAAGCAGATAATTTTAAAATTCCTTTCAAACAAATGAGCATCATTTCAAGCGACATAGCCAAGGCTGTAACCATCCTAAATAAAGATGATGTAGTTGCGATCCCTACAGAAACTGTATATGGTCTGGCTGGAAACATTTATAGTGAAAAAGCTATCCGTAAAATTTTTGAAATTAAAAATCGCCCGCTCATTAACCCACTAATAGTTCACTTATATTCAATTGAACAATTAAACGAAATTACCTTATCAATTCCTCCCATAGCAAAAAGATTAGCAAATTCATTTTGGCCCGGCCCATTAACACTCATTCTGAAAAAAAATGAAAATGTTCCAGACTTGATAACTGCCGGTAAGGATACCGTTGCAGTGCGCATTCCAAAACATCCAATTACTCGAGCACTTTTAAAAAACTTATCATTTCCACTGGCTGCTCCTAGTGCTAATCCATTTAATAGAATTAGCCCTACTTCAGCAGTACATGTGGAAAACTATTTCGCAAATTCACTCGATATGGTTCTTGATGGAGGTGAATGTAATAATGGAATTGAATCAACAATAATTGGTTTTGAAGACGAGCAAGCAGTTCTATATCGCTTAGGAGCTATATCAATTGAAGAAATAGAAAAGGTAATTGGAGAGATAAAAATAAAAAACAAGAACAATGAAGCTCCAAATGCGCCTGGAATGATGGCCAAACATTACTCTCCAAGAACAAAAACACATCTATGCAGTGATGTTAAGCTGTTTTTACGAAACAATAAGGAAAAATCCATAGGTGTGCTTAGTTTTAGTGAAAACTTTGTATTTCCCAACGTGAAGAGTGTTGAAATACTCTCCTATTCTCAAAACTTAAATGAGGCCGCTTCAAACTTGTATGCTGCATTGCATAGACTAGATCAATTAAATCTTGATTTAATTGTAGTTGAAGAATTTCCGGATTATGGTTTAGGAAAATCAATTAACGATAGACTAAAGAGGGCAGCAAATTGAACAACCGAAAATCAGAGTATAAATTAAAACTCTTACCTTTCTGAGAATTAATTAAACTTAATGGATGAAGCAATTTATTAAATCCATATTAACTAAAAGAAGAAGAGCGCTACCTTACCTATTTGAGTTTCTATTACTTTTTTTAGCGGTTTATCTTGGCTTTCTTGCTGAAAGTTACAGAGAAAGCTATGAAAAATCCAACAAAGCAAAGTCCTACATTAATGGAGTTATTAATGACTTAGAAATCGACCAAAAAGAGCAGTTAAATGTTAGTGAAGACTTAAAGCGATATTCTGGTGTTTTGTCAGATTTACACAAATCACTTGACAGTCTTTTATTGGATGGTAACATGCGTAAATTCATAGGTTTAATTAAACCACTTTCCGATGGATACAAGGTCTACCGGCCAATTAAATCATCGTATTCTCAATTAAGTAATGGTGGTTTTGCGCTTATCAGAGATCCATCAATAATTGATAGTATAAATCTTTACTATAATGAGATTGAACATCTTGAATCCAACTTTATACTATTTGCAGAAAGGGTAAAAGCTTTTCAGGATGCACAGCTTGGATGGTTCAATTGGTATGAAGCCCAGAAGCAAATTAATGATAGTCTAGATCTTGCTCTAAAGACACCAGTAAAGCGCTTTGTTTTTCCAAATTCCGAAAAGGATATAAACAATTATTTTATCATGACTAGAAGTGTGGCCATGAACGCTCAGTCAATCAGTGAAACTTTGGAATCTATTAACAAGCGTGCACAGAGAATATCCCAGTTTTTAAGAAAAAAACTTAAAAGTTTATAGTAATATAAATGTTAAAGTTTCCTGTGTTTCTCTTGTAGATTAGGCTAGTCTCTAGATTTTCTTATATTGCTATAGCTTGAAATCATCACTTCTCATATTGCTTTCGGCCCTATGCCTTTTTTCTAGTGCACAACAAGCACAACTGGACTCTCTAAAAGGTGTTTTTGAGGATAACCAAGAACATGACACTTTACGCGCTGAGGCGGCCATTAAGTATGCTAATTATACCGAATATTCGGATTTTCAAGGCGCTATAGAAATATTAGATGAGCAGATTGAAAGTACTAAAAGCAGGCACCCCATTTGGGCTGGAAGAGCGGCTCATGCAAAAGCTAAAATGTTTCAACATAAGAGCAAGTTTGGTCTTTCATTTAAAGCCGTTCAAGAAGCCCTGGATTATTTTGAACGCGCGAATTTCAAATCGGGAATCGCACATTGCTACAATATCAAGGGCAATATCTACATTGATATGGGTGAATACGACAAGGCAATGGAATTCTACTTAAAATCTTTGGAGGTATTTGAGGAAATTGAAAATCTAAACGGACAAGCCATTGCCCTATGTGGGTTGGGAGATATTAATCAATTAACAGGAAGACCTAAAGCCTCAATAGACTATTATAAAGAAGCTATAACCATTGACAGTATGCAAAATTACCCTCCAGGAATTGCAGCTAGCATGGTAAATATGGGAGGGGCTTACCATAGAATGACGCAGTACGAAAAAGCAAAAGAATGTTATAGTAAAGCTGCGGAAATCCATAAAGATATTGGTAATCCTGTGGGGTACTCTAATGCCCTAAATAACTTAGGCTTGTTACTAATGGATCAAGGTGACGACCTTGGCGCTATCGAATACTACAAAAAAAGTCTTTTTATAAGTGATAGCCTGAAGGAAACGGAAGGTATGTCAATTACGAACAGAAATCTAGGTTCTGCAGAATATAACCAAGGTAATTTTCAAAAAGCAATTGCATATTGTATGCGAGCAAAGGAACTTGCAGACAGAGATTCAATATTGGACAGTCAATATGAAGCCTGCTTGTGCTTGAGAGAAAGCTATGAAGCCATTGGAGATTATAAGAAAGCTTATGAGTATTCCATGATAACAGATGAATTAGAAGATTCCTTGCATAACGTATCAAGTATGCGCGATATCACTCAAAGAGAGATGAAGTATGGCTTTAATAAGGTCTTATTAACGGATAGTCTTGCCCATGCAGAAGAGTTAAAATTACAAAGAGCTGAAAAAAGGGCATCTGATGCCAAGAAAAATGCTGAAATACAGAGAGGTCGATGGTTAATAATGGCAAGTATTGCGGGTCTTGTAATACTTCTTTTATATGCTTTTATTTTATGGCGTTCAAATATGGCTCGTAAGCGAGCAAATAAAATCATTCGGCATCAAAAGGCAGAAGTAGAATTGCAAAAGGATATTGTTGAAGAAAAGAATAAAGAAATTATAGACTCCATTACTTACGCGAAACGTCTGCAGGAAGCTATTCTTCCGCCGCAGCGCTTGGTAAAAGAATGGCTACCTCAAAGTTTTATTTTATACAAACCCAAAGACATTGTTGCAGGTGATTTTTATTGGATGGAGTCCGTTGATAATTGGATTTACTTTGCGGCTGCAGATTGCACGGGGCATGGTGTGCCTGGTGCAATGGTTTCTGTTGTTTGTTCCAATGCCTTGAGCAAATCCTTACTGGAAGAAGGAAAATCCAGCCCTGCTAGTATATTGGATAGAACACGTGAACTCGTGATTGAACGATTTGGAAGATCAGAAGAAGAAATAAAGGATGGTATGGATATTTCTCTTTGCGCACTTAATTGGAAAACGGGTGAAATGCAGTGGGCTGGAGCTAACAACCCACTTTGGATTATTCGCAATGGAAGCGATGAAGTTGAGGAGATAAAAGCAGACAAACAACCCATCGGGAAATATGGGGAAAGCAAAGCTTTTACTAACCATATCATTAAACTTGAAAAAGGAGATTCTATCTATATTTTCTCAGATGGTTATCCGGATCAATTTGGTGGAGAAAGAGGCAAAAAATATAAGTCCGGAAAGCTAAAACGCTATTTTCTATCCATCCAAGAGCAAGATATGGGTTCCCAGCGACAACTTCTCTCAGATGAATTCGAAAACTGGCGCGGAGATATCGAACAAATCGATGATGTTTGTATCATCGGGGTTAAAATATAGCGCCTATCCTCCTACCCTATCTGTTTCTTTCTCTAAACCGGTTTCCCTTTTTCTGGATTTGATATTTTGGTTACCGAAATTGTAGCTTACACTTAAACTATAAAAGCGGTTATCCCAACCCCCGACACTTTCTGCAACTAGTCCGTTAAAGGATGAACTTCCATAAAAACCTTGTCGGTTCGTTATGTTGTTGTAGCTTGCTCTAACTTTAAGTGCATCCTTTAAGAACTTGCGTTGCAATCCTAAATTAATTTGGTAGTTAGCATCATAACGGAAAACACCACCCCAAACACCAGGCCCATTCATAAAACCAGATAGTTCTGCCTTAAATCCTTTGGGTAAATTAAAGGTGTGAGATTGGAACATATTGTAGCTCCAAAGCTGAAGATCTACAATTGCCCCGTTGCCGTAATCTGCTTGGTTATCGATATAAGAAGCGCTAAAGTTAATAAATGCCATCCACCATTTTTGGATCTGCAGGGGTAAGCTTATGTTCATGCTTATAACATCTTGAGTGCTCAAGTTATCCCAGGAAACATAGGCTGCCCTTGGATCATCTTCATCCGGGCCAATTAAACGTGTAATGGCGTTGGTTGTTCTGCTAAAACCAAGTTTAGCTGTGTAGCGATAGAACAAGGTATAACTCAATTCAACATTGTTTACTATTTCCGGTTGCAAACGCGGGTTCCCTTTTTCGTAATTTACCTCACTTAATTGATTCTCAAAGGGGTTTAATACGTTGTAATCAGGTCGATTAATTCTTCTACCATAATTAATCCCCAAAGATTGCACAGGTTTAAAATTCCAAGTTAAACCAATTGTAGGAAAAAGGTTAAAGTATTCTTGATTCACTGGATCCTCTTGCTTGCTGGTATCGTAGGCAGTTAAATCCCCTTTAGAAATAGTATGCTCCCCTCTTAAACCAACTGAGTAAGCCCATTTTTTTGAGAGGTTCCCAGCATGACTCAAGTAGCCTGCATATACATTTTCATCATAGGCAAATTGATTGGATCGGCTGCTATCCAAAACAACTGTTCCCGTTTCGTAATCGGAAACTTCAAAGGTATTATCGGTAGAAACTAAACTGTATTTTACACCTGCTCCAAACTGACCTCCCCAAAGTTTACGCTCATAGTCAAGCTTGGCTGTATAAATATCAATTGCGTTTGGAGTATTGAAGTTATAGTTGTTATTCGTTAATACTTGATCTGATGAAAAGTTTGGTCGATAGGTGTTTTGCTGATTGCTAAAATTGGTGTTGTCGTAGGAACCGTAATCTAAATCGATGATAACTACTTGTCCTGAATCGCCTTGATATTGGTAATTCAAGTTGTAAGTGGCTTGCTGACGCTCATTATTGCCTCTTATTCTTGCGATTAAGACACTATCCACTGAATTTGGACTGGAAAGCTGACTGATGGCTACATCATTTGTACCATCTACATCACCATCAATTAATCCACCTGAAACTAAAAATCCGACGGTATGTTTCTTATTTAAGAAGAAATCACTTCCAACTCGATAATTAATAATGTCACGATTGTTTTGCGTGTAATTATAGCCATCCGTTAATACCCCATTCTGCGCATTGGTACCGTCAATCTCAAAAAAGTTGTTGTTTTTGTTGTAGCCCAAGGATCCAAATACATTCATTTTCTTGTTGCGATAATTCCCAGTTGCATTGGTGTTGTATCGTGTAAGATCACCTTGCGTGTAGGTTCCACTGATAGAACCGTTGGCTCCAATGGACTTATCTTTCTTTAATTGAATATCAACAATACCTGCATTTCCTTCGGCATCATACTTTGCCCCAGGTGAGGTAATAATTTCTATACGGTCGATTTGCTCTGCGGGTAAATTTTTTAGATAGTTGGATAAGTCCTCTCCTGATAAAGGCAGTCGCTTGCCATCAATATAGACCATTACACCGGAGCGTCCCATGACATATACATTGTCGTTGTTGTCTACTGTTACAGATGGCGCTTTTCTGAGTAATTCAAGCGCATTGGACCCTACACTGTTTACAGTACCTTCCACATTAAATACTATTTTATCCGGCTTCACTTCAATGAGATCACGTTGACCTTTCACCGTAAATCCTTCAAGGCTATCAACGGTTGCTTTAAAAACTAGCTGCCCAAGGTCCGTTTCGGGACTATCAACTATAATATCTGACTTTAATAAATCAGGCATTCCCACATTTTTTGCCACTAGGAAGTAAGTGCCGTAAGGGATATTTTGCATCACGAAAACACCTGTATCGTTTGAAGCAGCTGTTTTTACTATAGCGCTATCATTTTGACTGAATAAGATTGCGTTTGCAAATAAAACGGGCTCATCTTCAGAAGTTATGAGCGTTCCTGTTAGTGTTGACTGTCCATTTGCGATTGCAAGAAGAAAGAAAAATGCTGTGCAGAGCGTACTTTTTATCATGCTGCAAAAATTCAATAATAATATCAGAGCGAAAACTAAATAATGTTAAATGGTGGTATTTGTGTTTTAGTAAGGATTTCTATTATTTAACCAATCCAAGTTTATCTTTTTTAAATTCACTGAAAAGACCACAAGAATGGAAAATTATATAGACGGCTTTGTTTTCCCACTTCCTATGGCGGAGTTAGAAAAGTATAAAAATGTTGCCTTGAAGGTGGCGGAAATTTGGAAGGAGTATGGTGCCCTATCCTACCAAGAATATGTGGGTGACGATATGAAATTGGAAGGAACACGATCCTTTGCGGAGGCTATTGAGGTGAAGGCCGATGAGGTGTTTGTTTTTGGATGGGTTGTTTTTCCGTCAAAGGCAGCTCGTGATGAAGCAAACATAAAAGTACCCCTAGACACAAGAATGGCAGAAATACTAGCCCCAATTAATCAAGATGGTAAAGTTGTTTTTGATGCCAGCCGAATGTTTTATGGAGGATTTAAAGCTTTGGTTGAGACTTAGCTTCTACACAGTGAAAACGGCTATACACCAATTACAGAATTTACGTTTATGCCCTTTCACTAATTTTAAGACATGATAAAATTACTGTGTCCTTTTATCTTAATATGCTTGTTCTCATGCACCAATATAAAGCCTGAGCAGAACTTACAAAGAGAACAACTGAAGCTGCATTTGACATACGAGTCAAAGGTGAGTTTTAAGTTTCCTTATACCTACACTGTACAGGAGCCTATTTCAGTTGGATTTTATCAGAAACGAGATGGTAGTTGGACGGCTTATAAGGAGCTAAAAGAATTTGACAGTGTCCAATATCGTTATTACTCGGATACTACATATAGCTTTCATCGTTTCAAGAAAGGTCATACCTACGGTGAAAATTTGTTTCCACCCGACACGCAAATTGTTTTACAAAAGAAAATCAAGCTTCCCAATAGAGATAGCACAGTGCTGAAATTTGCCTTTCCCTCAAGAGACAGCCAAAACTACTTGTTCGATTTGAGTGATAGCGCTGGAAATAGTTATGAGTTTAGCTTTTATTCTTGGTATCGGTGCAGTGACCCTTTTTGCGAAAGTAAGCACGGACATATGAACTTCAACAATAGTGTATATGCAAATATGAAATATGCTTGGTCCTTAAAATTTAACGAATTGGACAAGCGGAGTTTTAGGCTTTATTTTCCGAAGGAAGGTCAAAAACTGCCGCTAGAGCTAGTTTCTCAACTATTAAACAAACATCTATTCCCTAAATCTGCCATTGAGGCGGTAGAGTCATATTATTTAAAATAATATCACTTTGAATCTCTGTTGAGACGGAACTATGATTGAACTATATCTTTTACAATTTCCTTTATAGGTCGAATGGACTTGACGTGTTCAATAACGGGACCAGCGCACCATACGGTTTGATAACTGGGTTCAAAAGTGGCTTTTCTAATCTTCTTCATCCCTCTCAAGAAGATGATCATTTTGGCAATTTTTTTAAAACGCTTGTTTCTTTTTGCAAGGCGTTCCAGCCAACTCGACTTTTTGTTCATTTTTTGAACGTATGGGGTGTTTATCACGGTCAAAGGACTACCAGATAACCTTGTTGTAAAAACAACGTCATCTGCCCCATATTCAACCAGAGCATTCTTGTAATCTTCTGAAACTGGGGATTCATTACTCGCAATGAAAACAGTTCCTATACTTGCCCCTACAGCTCCAAGCTTCAAATAATCATCTAAATGTGCTCGGTTTGCAATACCTCCTGCACCAATTACCGGTATGGAAAGGTTTTCAGCTAACTCTGGAATTAGTTTTTGAGCCGCACTAGGACCTGCATGCCCACCTGCTTGAGATGTAACAGCTATAACCGCATCCGCTCCCAATTCTTCCACCTTTTTGGCGTATTTCAAATTGGTCACATCACAAAAAACTTTAATGCCTTTTGGTTTTGCCTTTTCAATCACCTCTTTTGGGCTACCCAAACTGGTAATAATAAAGTCTATTTTTAAATCAATGCATGTAGCCAATTGCTTTTTCCATTTGGGATTGGATTTATTGACAATTAGGTTGATTCCAAAGGGCTTTACGGTGTGCGAACGAATGTCATTGATGGCAGCTCTCAGTTCCTCATCTTTACGATAATTTAGGGCCGGAATTGCTCCTGTTATTCCGCTATCCAAAGCTGCTTTGATCATCTCTGCATTACTGACCAAGAACATGGGAGCCATAATAACAGGATGTTCTATCCCTATCCACTTACAAAAGCCTTTTTCATCCATCTCTTTCAAAGATAGGAGAAATATTATCTTAGCAGAGTGACGAAAAAGGAAATAATCGCCTCCCTGAGCGAGAACCGTGGTGTCGAGAATATCAAACGAATTGCCTCTCTTATGCTGAAGAATCAGCAGCAAGAAGATTGCTTAGATATTCTGGAATTGGAAACACCACTTCCTTACCGTATTTCTTGGGTCATTGATCACATGGTAAGGTTAGAGCCTAGATGTTTTGAAGCCTACCTAAAAGATTTGCTAGCAAAAAAAAATCGCATGGACTTTCCTGGTTATGAACGCAATTTATCTTTTATTTTATCGCAATCCATCATTCCTGACACTATTGAAAGTGAGGTCTTGGAACTCGCCTTTTTCTGGATTTCAGATCCCAATACCAAAGTGGCTGTTAAGGCACATGCACTGTATACCTGTGAAAATTTTTGCAAAAAATACCCGGAACTCAAAGAAGAGTTCCGGGAAATATTATTGAATGAAATGCCGAGAAACAGTGTGGGTTTCACCTCTCGAGCTAAACGGATTTTAAAGAGACTTTAGCGCTTAAAAAGGGCATCAATCTCATTGGCCAGTCGGTAATCCTTTTCCGTGACTTTATCGGCATCATGCGTTTTAAGACTAAACCTGAGCTTATTATAAGAATGAAGTTCTACATCTGGATGATGTTGCAGATTGTCACATATGGGAGTTAATTTTTCCAAGAACTCAACTGCACTTCTAAAGCGATCGAATTCAAATTCTTTGCTCAGTACTTCAGCTGATAATTTCCATTCCATGGTGTTCCTTTTTTAATTTTAATACTTCTTTGTAAAGTTGATCCAAACTTTCAATTACGAAATACTCGGTTTGTGGCTCATTGTTTACAAAGCTCTTGTTTAATATGCTGTTCATATCAAAATCGTGGTGCACCATATCAGTAGAAATACTGCTTATACTTTCTCCAAAACTTGAAATTATACCCGCTCCGTAAATTCTCAACTCGTTGTTTTCTTTCATCAAACCAAACTCAATGGTAAACCAGTATAAGCGTTGAAGCTGGATAAGAAGTTCCTCGTTTCCTATAGCCGCTCTTCCTAATTTTGCGAACTCAAAAACGAAATCGGAAAAAACTGGGTTTGCCAAAAGTGGGATATGGCCAAATATATCATGGAACATATCGGGCTCACTCAGGTAATCCAATTCCTCCCAAGTACGCAACCAAGTGCTGCTACAGAATTTCTTCTCACTTAGAACTGTAAAGAAGTCATCCACCGGAATCATTCCTGGAACCACAGCAATTTCCCAGCCTGTTTTAGCATGAAACCATTCATTTATCTCCATAAAATTAGGAATCTTACTTGCGTTTAAAACGGGATTCATTTCCAACAAACAGTCAAGATATGCTCCACACGACTTGTCTTGTAGGTTCCTAATCTGTCGATCGAACAAAGTAGACCATACCTTGAGGTCCTCCTTTGTGTAATTTTGCATTTCTTGTTTCATTTTTCTGTTTTTGTTTTAATAAAAGGCATAAAAAAACCCTTCCGAAATCAATCGAAAGGGTTCAAAATATTGTGTACAACTATTCCTCTCGACCTAGGGTTGAGCTGGATAATAATAGTTCTGTGCATTCAAAATCATACTACAAATGTATAAATTAATAACTAAGAAACAACTGGACGCAAAAAATAAGCAACACAAAAAGTGGTACCGTCGTATTCACTTTGACAAAGAAATCGCCCAGGCCTTTACGTTTATGAAAAAAGAAGGAACTGACGGGCATAAAGAAAATTAGAAAATAGAACCAAAAGCCATCGTGCACGGTCCGTATTACAGGAACCCATTCATACACAACCTTTCTTTCTGAGGGCATTTTATAATCAAATTGGAAGGATAGTTCTTTTGGTATTCTAAAAATAAATGACCTTCTTACGGTGATCTCCTCTACCCTTCCTGTTGAAAATAACATTAGTTCCTCTGGGATGGCCGCCTTACTTTTTCCCAAATACAATTCATAAAAGGAACTACCTCTGGCTATTTCAAAATTTTTGTAGCTTTCTTCTTTCGAATGTACTTGATAATCTAATAAGAGTATAAATGACAAAAAGATGAATGCACTTGCTATGTATAGGTGATAGCGAAAGAGTTTGGACGAAAAAAAGCGTTGATAAAAGCGCTCCTCCAAGAGTACCTTTTTTCGTTCCGCATATTCTTTAGCCTTTCTAATCTTTTCTTCAAATTCCTCTTTGGTATATTCCTCATTCCCTCTCCGATAAACAACATTCTCTTTAGACGTTTTTTCTCTGTATTGCCTTTTTTTCGGAATTTTCCCCTCAGATATGGCTTCATATGCTTCTGTTATTTTAACAAAGACTTGATGCGCTAATGGGTCTGGGTTTTTGTCGGGATGCAGCTTCATGGCCAAGCTGCGGTAGCGTTTTTTAACCTCTGCCTTGGTGGCCGTAGGTTTTAATCCAAGAAGTTTGTAATAATCATTAAGGGAGGACATTAAGGACTGACGATTATATGTTCTGTCCCATTGAAGAATAAATCTACAATACTATCGCACTCTCCTGTTCCAAAAGTCACATCTCTAGGAGTTAGATTTTCAGGTCTTACCCAAACCTGACCTGTTGTAATGTAAGGACAAGATGCAGCCCAAATCATTGCAACCTGTGTATCAACTGTAAAAGCATTTCCTGACCTTGATCTAGAATCAAAGCTTTCTGTAACCGAATAGCTGTCATCGCTAATGCTTGGTGTATTCTCACCGTCAAGCTCAGTCATAATAAAGGTGAAAGCCAGATCTGAATTCCAAGCAGGTGTTTCTTGAACAAATCTTAAACTAGAGCTAGAAACTGTAATAGATTGTTTACCATTATTATCAGTACCACCCCAAACAAAATCAACTTGACCAGAAACAGCCATATTCAAGTAGCTAAAGTCAATAAAGTTTGCTGTAATCATACTTCCAGAGTCTTTGAAAGCTCCATTAGAAAGCTCAAAATAGAGCTGACCACCTCTGTAGCGATTATCAGAACCTGCACATGAATCACCGAAATCCAAGTTTAGCGTTACTGGGTTTGAATTCAGTGTTGAAGACCTGCTTGCACAAGTTATTAATCCCATTTCTTCCGAACCTAGTTGGCCAAGTTCAATACGGAAAGCTTCATCCATATGGAAGAATACGTCTTTCACAAAAATGTTGGCTAGGTTAGCATCTTCAGAAGCTTTCACTGATTGATCAAAATCCCTATCCGACTTGTGACAGGAGCTGATTAAACCCAAAAATATCAGGGTTATAATACTTTTTCGCATGCCTCCCTTTACGTTATTTTTAGAAAAGTGTTTCACGCGCTTTGATCCAGTTTTTTCACCATGGTTAGAATTGTTGCTAGAGCAACTGTTTCTCCTTCGTCGTCGTATACATCCACTAGGAATTTTACGATACCTTTCGCTATATCCTCTTCCGAACGCTTTTCCTGATCGATTTTTTCCTTTACGGTAAACCTTACACCTATTGTAGTACCCGGATATACAGGTTTTGTAAAACGACATTCGTCAATTCCGTAATTTAACAGAACAGGACCTTTTTTAGGATCTACAAATAAGCCCGCTGCCTTGGATAAAATAAAATAACCGTGTGCCACGCGTTGTTCGAATATGGTCCCATCAAGGCTTGTTTCATCCATGTGTGCATAGAAATTATCTCCACTTACATTGGCAAAGTTGACGATATCAGAAACTGTAACGGTATGCTTATGTGTAAATACGGTATCACCTACGTTCAATTCCTCAAAATGCTTTCGGAAAGAATGAGGATTTGCCTCAGGCTGTGCTCCCCCCACTTGATATTGTTGCGTGATTTCACCTATAGTCGTTGGGTGCCCTTGTATAGCGGTTCTTTGCAGATAGTGCAAAACACCTCTTTTACCGCCCATTTCTTCACCACCACCAGCTCTACCGGGTCCACCATGTGTTAACAAAGGCATTGGCGAACCATGACCTGTACTTTCTTTAGCACAGTCATTATTTAAGACAAGAATTCTTCCATTAGCATGAGCAGCATTCACAACAAACTCACGTGCTTTCTTATCATCTGCAGTAACTATTGAGGTAACCAATGAACCTCTTCCCATTTCAACGATACGAGCTGCTTCTTCCAAATCCTTGTAAGGCATAATGGTAGACACAGGACCAAATGCTTCTACCTCATGCACTGCTGTTTGCTCAAGCGGCTTTTCATTTCTAAATAATATCGGTGAGAAAAAGGCACCTTTATTTTTATCCGCTCCTGTAACGTCAAAGTTTTCCATGTCTCCATATACAATGCTTTGAGATTTAGAAAGTAACTCTACGTTTTCTTTTACGCGTAAAACTTGAGAAGGTGTAGCCAAGGCCCCCATGCGGACTCCTTCAACAGAAGGATCGCCAATGACCGTTTTAGAAAGGCGTGCGCTCAAAGCGTTTTGCACCTCATCCATTAATTTTTCAGGTACCAGTATTCTTCTAACCGCAGTACATTTTTGTCCTGTTTTAACTGTAATCTCTCTCTGAACTTCTTTAATGAAAAGATCAAATTCGGCAGTACCCGGTACGGCTTCTTCTCCCAATACACAGGCGTTTAAAGAATCAGCTTCTAGATTAAAGGGTACAGAGTTTTCAATAATATGTGGAAGTCCTTTTAATTTTTTACCTGTCGCTGCAGAACCAGTGAAGGTTACTACATCTTGAAAATCCACATGGTCAATTACTCCACGACCTAGCCCACAAACCAATTGTAAAGATCCTTCAGGTAAAATTTTACTGGCAATGATTTCACGAACCATAAGTTCGGTCAAGTAGCAAGTATACTCTGATGGTTTAACCACCGCAGGAACTCCCGCCATTAGGTTTACCGCAATCTTTTCTAGCATTCCCCAAATAGGGAAATTAAAAGCATTTATGTGAACTGCAACTCCTCTTTTAGGTACCATAATATGATGACCAATAAAAGTTCCACCTTTTGACAACGGAGCCATTGAACCATCTACATAATATGGCAAATCAGGAAACTGTCTTCTTAAAGAGGCATTTGCAAACAAGTTTCCTATTCCTCCCTCAATATCAATCCAACTATCAATTTTAGTAGCACCAGTTGCTGCACTTAGGGTATAGAATTTTTCTTTAATGGATATCAAATGAAGGGCAAGAGCTTTGAGCATTCTTCCTCTTTCCTGAAAGGTCATTTTTCTCAGCGCTGGCCCACCTGTTTCACGACCATACTTTAATATACCTTCATAATCAAGGCCCTCAGAACTGCATGTTCCGAATTGCTCGCCAGTAATTGCATTGTATAACGGGAATCCTTCTCCGTCTCCTGTTATCCACTTTCCTTGAACGTAATTTTGATATTCTTTCATTTTCCTAGTTTAGAATAATTGAAACATAAATATTTTATTTCCATCGGGATCTTCTAAAATATAGTTCCCTGGTAAGACTTGTCCACCCATTTCAACAGCTTCCATGTCAATCCCATTTTCTTTGAGCATTTCTGCCTTATCATCATTGTTTTTACCGAAATAGGTTATGTTCATCCCCGACCATTCATTTGTATTATGATAAGATAAGAGTGAAAGGCCATCTGACATAGCTACCCACTTGTAAGGCATGGTTTGAAGCCCATTGTTTTTAAAACCTAGTCTTTCCGTGATTTCAATAGCTTCTTCAACTTTATCATAATTCATAGCCAATTCTGCGTAGCATCCTAAAACTTTGTTGTGCATTGGTATGTTCATGAAATCACCTGTTTCCAAAACCACTTGCATGTTTTGAGTACATGGAAACTCAAGCTCAGAATTAATAAACTCGATTGTCAGAGAATCTGGGAAAGTTGCCTCAAAATAGTCGTCTAAAAAATCAACTGGTTGAATAGAATCAAAATACTTTTGAAATAGCTCATCTGTAAGATGATATACATATTTCACTTTTTTATCCTGTTTAGAATTCAATGCTATTAATGAGGATCCATCATATAGAACGATATAATCATCATTGCTTTTATCTTCAAGTTTGCTCCAGCCTAATTTTGTATAAAAATCATAAGAGGATTCTAAATCATTTACCCTTAAGCTGATTAATGCTGAGTTCTTACTGCTGCAGCCTTCCTCTATTTCATAAACTACTTTTTTCTGTGTGTCAATTATAGATAAGGTATCTTTTACTGCTATCTCTTCTTGATTCTTATTTACTGCCGTATCTGCAGTCATCTCATCAGAGGCGCACGAAACAAAACAGGATATAAACAGGAGAATAAAATAAGAATTTCTCATTACATTTGTTTTGCTCAAAGATAGCTGTTTAAATTAGAAATTCTTTGTCAAGGGAATGGATTTAGAGACAATCAAAATATGGCGTTTTTCAAAAATTGATGTGCAGTATCAAGAACATGATATTATGCATTATAAAGTGAAGGAAAATTGCCTGGTTTCTATGGATGATGTGAACCAATGCCTAGACATTCTCAAAGAGTTTGATGAGAATAAAAGCTTTCGAAATCTATATGAGTTAGGAAAAAACAGCAAGGTAATGGAGGACGTTAAGGATTGGGCTTCTGATTCGGAGGGTAACATGCACACCATTGCTGATGCCATTATCATTCGATCTTTGGCACACAAGTTAATCGCCAATACTTACTTGAAAGTAAAACGCCCACCTAAACCAACTAAAGTTTTTACAAAAAAAGAAGACGCAATCAAATGGTTAATAAAACAAAAAAGTCCCTAGGCTATCGCAAAGGGACTTTTTGTTCTTAGAGAAGCGAGATTTACTCTTCAGCTTCTTTGTCATCTTCGTTTTCTTCTGCTTCATCATCACCTCCACAAGAAGTTAATGTAGTAGCAACTAAAGAAAGAGCGAAAACTCCTAAGAAAAATTTACTTAAAAATTTGTTCATAGTTGTATAAATTAATAATTACCGTTTCAAATATAACAGTTCATAAATGAATTGCAAGGGAATATCCAAAAAGTTTATCGTCGTTTGACTGTGGATAAGTGAATGAGTTATACTAACTCCCTTAGCACGAGAAACTTCAACAAATATAAGTGATTGGTAAAGTTTCTCAATCATAGTTACCCCAAATAACTGCTATTCATTCATAAATTCTCTATCCAAAAATTGCGTTGAAAGGCCTTTTTATATATATTTATTAAAGCAAACACAAACACGCCATTTACGGCATAATGTTTGCAATCAAACAGGAAAACTACGAATTATGAAAAAATTATTATTCCTTGCCTTAGTAGCTCCATTATTTTTCACCTCATGTGAGAAAGCAATCTTAAAGGAGACCAGTGTTAGAATCCAAACTGACGGTGCAGCTGTCAAAGTTGATTTTACAAACGATCAAGAAAAACACTTTGCCAATATGAGCGATGATGAAATCCGAAGAATCTTTAAAGAGGAGATTTCAAACGCTATCGGCAAGGGTAAAATTACCGTAGTAGGTGATGGTGCAGAAGCCGATTATGTATTAAATGTGCATGAAATCAATATTGCTGAATTCGTTAAAACCGAATACGAGGACAATCAGTTTTTTGATATCTCAAAGGTTGATGTTCAAACGGTTTATTCCCTAAATCAATTAAGAGAGGATTTACCTACCTACTCTACAATAGAAAGCACACATGAGGAGGCTTTAAATGATGGGAAAGATAAGAGTAAAGGTGGTAAGAAAGGTAACAAAGGCGGAAGCAAAGGTCACAACACAAAAGGTGGAAACGCTTATATTGATGGCTTTGGCGGAATAAGTGGTGCTTTTAATGACCATGGTGCCAACCTAAGAAAAGAAATTAAGAAAGAGATGAAGAGTAATCAATAAGAGGTGTAAGAATCTCTTAGTTTATCTACCAACTCATTAAATTTTTTCAATTCCGATTCACTAAGCTTTGAATTAGACTTAAAAAAGGAATCAAGAGCAACAGAGGCTTTGTCTATAACGGCAAGGCCTTTTTTAGTTATGTTGATATCGATTTGTCTTTTAGACAGTTTATTGGTTTCCTTGGACAAGAAATCTTTTGCAACAAGTTTATCCACTAAACGGCTGGTGTTTGACATTCGATCTATCATCCTTTCGGTGATTAACTTTAGAGGAATTGCCTTCCCCTTTTGTCCTTTTACAATTCTTAAGATGTTGAATTGCTGGGAGGATAAATCGAACTGCTTAAGAATCAAAAACTCCTCATAATCCAAAGCATTACTCGTAAATTTAAGGTTGACCAATAAACGCAAAAGTTCACTGTCAAAATTGTCCTGCTTAATTAGTTGTTCGATTTTCATATTGCAAAAATACAAAAGGAATCATGTCGATACAACTATTTTATTTTAATTGATATACAATATTGCTCTTTTTCATACGTTTAGCTTTTATGTTGAACGATATTAATAGAGCCTATGCAAACAAAAGTTACTAAGAGTGTAGCGACATGCACTTTAAATCTGTCACCGAAAAAAAATAGCGTTGAGTTTATCAAAAAATTTAGTCAGTCTTACCAAGCCATAAAGACAAGATCGAAAGTTGTAGAGCTCAACTTAAACTAAAAAAATAGCCGCCACTTTTAGTGGCGGTTTTTGTTTATGAGGTTTGACCTAGTTCCTCACGAAGAGTTTCAGCTTTATTTAGTTCTCCATGGTTTTTTAGCCCTTTATAGCGCCACAAATGAACTGTTTTATTCCATTTCCTTAACCAAGTCAAGCCAAGCATACCCAACACCCCAGCTAAAATTGGAATTCCTAAGGCCCACCACCAATGGGGCAAGACAAACAGTCCAACAATTGTTAATAGTAAATATAATAGTAGGAAGAGGACCATTCCTACAGCCACCTTTATACTTGAACGGAAACCAACATCTTTGACCTTTTTTGCCATTTTAGCTGGGTACCAAAATGGAAAGGCATGTATAAGTGCACTACTTAAAAAGATTGGAGAAAACATTAATAAAATTAAAAAGGAAATAAAAAAATATGAAAGTCCTTTCACATCAGTTCCAATAAGGTGATCCGATAGTCTGTGCCTATACAATTCATGCTTATACTCCCCTACTTTCGTTTTAATCTCATCTTGCTTGCTTGGATTGTCCTTGAAAAACTTTTCCCATTTCTCTATAGAAGCCTTATAAACCTTAAACTTTTCCTCTACGGGTGCTTTTCTGCCTATGGAATTATTGAGGTCAATTTCGCGTAAGATCTCAATTGACTCCAACATTTCCTTGTTTTGAATATCTATGAGCAATGGGCTCAATCGTTCCGAAATAGTTTCGATAAGTTCTTTATTTGCCTTTCCAGGGCTTTCCTCAAATAAGGCTCTATAATCAGCTAGACGGATCGGCTTACCATAGTTAACCAAGCATTCACCACCAAAATTTTCTTGGTCCGAATAATTCATTCCAACAGGAACAATCTGAACATCCAGTTCCCAATTATTTTTGACCTCCGCACCAAATGCCGACCGACATATTCCCTTTTTTAAAGGTCGCAATGATCTCGGCAATGCATGGTTTGCTTCTGGGAATATGATCAGACCCTCATTATGTTCCAAAAGCTCGTAAGCTTCTGCAAATGCCTCTTCATTTTTTGACAAGTTCTCTATACCGTCCCTCATACGATAGGCGGGAAACATTTTCAAACTCCTAAGTAGCTTATTCGCTAGTTTAGCCTTAAATACATCAGCACGAACCATGAAGCCTGTCTGCTTCTTTATGTTTACAGGAAGCACACAGCAAAATGCATCCATAAAAGCATTTTGATGGTTGGGGGCAAAAATTATTGGTTTGTCAAAGGGAACATTTTCAAGACCAGTTGTAACACGGCGACGAAAATAAACATCAACTCCACGTTTAATCCACTTCCCTACGAGCCAATACCAATAATTATAACGTTTTTTCATTTATCGTAAAGAGGCATCAAACTTTTCAAGCAAGGATTTTTGAATTCTATCCATGCTTTTGTCTATTTCTTTATCCGAAAGAGTTTTGTTTTCATCAGCTAAAACAAAGCGTAAGGCATATGATTTTTTCCCTTTTTCAAGGTTTTTGCCTTCATATACATCAAATAATCCAACAGACTTTAACAATTTCTTTTCTGCCTTTTCGGCCTCTTGTTTCAATTCAGCGAAAGTCACTTCTTTATCCAATAAAAGGCTTAAATCTCTTTTCACTTCCGGGAATTTAGGGAGTTCTTTGAATTTAACCCTGTTCATGTTTTGAAGCTCCAAAACAGCATCCCAGTTGATTTCTGCAATTAAAGTCGGTTCCTCAATCCCCATTTTATTCATGAAGTCAGTTTTAATCCAACCGAGTTTTACAACATCTTTTTTCTTAGCTATTCCTAGCTTTTCACCATCCTCATAAATTGAATCTTTCTCAATTCCACTCCAGCGTGTATTCTTATTAAGACCTAAGCGATTTAAGAGGTTTAATACCACAGATTTTAAATCGAAATAACTAAAGTTTATGTGTTCTTCCGACCAATTCTCAGCACCCTTCTTACCAAATAAAGCCAGTGCTAAAAATGCTTGTTGCTGATAAACTTTCCCTTCTTCGTTTTCGTAAAAAGAATAGCTATTCCCAAATTCGAAAAAGCGCAAACTTTCGGCTCTTCTATTCTTGTTATATGCAATACTCTCTAAGATTGGGAAAACAGCATTCACCCTCATAGTGCTTAGCTCAGAACTAAGTGGATTCAACATTGTTACCGCTCTCTCCTTCATCTCAGACCATTCAGCATACTTGGGTTTGCTTAACGAATTGTTCATTATTTCCGAGAAACCAGCACCTACTAACATTTCGCTGATCTTGTTTTGCCATGCATGTCGATCAATTCCCTTATCTAAAACGATACTCGTATTTAATTTCTCAGGAATTTGAATACGGTTGATTCCATAAATTCGAATAATTTCCTCTGAAATATCTGCCGCTCGCGTTACGTCCCAGCGATAAGAAGGAACTTCACAAATCCACTTATCCGCAGATTTCTCCTTCACTTTTATGTCAAGTAGATTTAAAATTTGTTCTTGCTCCTGCTCAGAAATCTCTATACCCAAAAGATCGTTAGATTTTTTAGGATTAAAATCAACAGAGCGATATAGACTTGGGAGCTTACCCTCTTCTCCAACTCCACCAACAACTTTAGCTCCAGCATATTCTTGCAATAAGGCTACCGCTCTATTTAATGCATAGGACACTAAACTAGGGTCAACTCCTCTTTCAAAGCGGAAACTTGCATCTGTATGCAAGCCGTTGGACTTCGCCGTTTTACGAGCATGCGCTGGACTAAAAAATGCAGATTCTAAATAAACTCGATTGGTTTTTTCAGTGGTTCCAGACTCAATGCCTCCATAGACACCTGCCAAACACATTCCTTCAGATTTATTCGCAATCATTGTCTCCTCACCGGACAATTCAAGTTCAGCCTCATCCAGTGTTATAAATTTTTCACCTTTTTTTGTTTGACGAACTAAGATGGTGTCGCCAACCACATCTGCATCAAAAGCATGCAGCGGTTGTCCACATTCATGTAGAACGAAATTTGTAATGTCTACAACATTGTTAATGGGCTTTAGGCCAATGGATTTTAACCTTTTTTGAATGCATTCTGGAGATTCTTTTACTTCAACATTTTCAAGTAAAACGCCAGAGTAATAAGGACAGGCCTCTTCCCATTCTAATTCTATCTTAATCGGACTTGCTCCCTTTTCAATACTCTCTACTTCCGGGGTTTTAATTTCCAAATTGGCTCCCTTATGAAAGTTCATGTACGCTCTAATATCTCTCGCCACCCCTAGGTGTGACATAGCATCACAACGATTTGGTGTTAAACCAATTTCAAATTGAATATCAGGCTCGAGGCCTAAATATTTGGCCGCCGAACTACCGTTTGATGGTGCATCATTCAGTACCATAATACCATCATGAGTTGTTCCGATACCCAATTCATCTTCAGCACAAATCATCCCAATGGATTCAACACCACGGATTTTAGCTTTTTTTATCGTAAAACCTTCTTCATTTCCAGTAGGATAAAGTTCTGCTCCTGGTAAAGCAACAATAACTTTTTGTCCTTTAGCCACATTGGGTGCTCCACAAACTATTTGATTCATCGCGCCACCAACATCTACCTTTGTAACATTCAAACGGTCAGCATTCTCATGCTTTTCACATTCGATAACCTCTCCAATGACAACATTTTTAAGACCACCTTTAATGGGATATACTTCTTCAAAGCCGTCTACCTCAAGTCCTGTATCGGTTAGAATTTCTGACAACTCCTCTGCAGGAAGGTCTATGTCCAAATATTTCTTTATCCAGTTGTAGGAAATTTTCATTCTAAAAAATTAAGCTTACAAAGTTAACATATCCCTCAAGCAAATCAAGCATTCCAAAGGCCATTGCATGGAAATGTTTAAAATATTTGAGGTGATTTAAAAAAGCAGGTGTAAATTTGCAGCATGAGTGAACAAAACCAGCTTTTTGACATAGCCATTGTAGGAGGAGGAATTGTAGGAGCAGCAACGTTTTATAAGTTGCAAACTCGTTTCCCTGATAAACGTATTCTTATGATTGAGAAGATGGATAGGCTGGCTGACCATCAAACCGGAAACAATTCGGGGGTAATACATTCAGGTCTATATTATAAGCCTGGATCTTTAAAAGCTAAAAATTGTGTTGCCGGAAGACATGAACTGGTTGCCTTTGCCAAAGAACACAAAATTGACCATGATGTTTGTGGGAAGGTTGTAGCTGCTGCTGATGAAAAAGAACTTCCATTTATGGATCAAATTTTTCAAAATGGATTGGCAAACAACACAGAAGGAATTGAGAAAATCACGGGTGATCAAGTAAGGGAAATTGAACCTTTTGTTAAAGCTGTAGCTGGGATACATGTACCCTGCACAGGAATCATTGATTTTAGAGGAGCCACTGAAAAAATGGTGGAAATAGCCTTGGCTAAAAACCCAAATTCCAAGCTTGAACTTGGACAAGAGTTAATTGGAATTGAACACGAGGGTGAAAATTCTCAGCTTATAACCCAGAACAAAGTATTTACAGCAAGAAACGTAATTTACTGTGCCGGCTTACAAGCCGATAGAGTGGCAAGAAAAGATGGAGTTAAACTAAAAGAGAAAGTTGTTGGCTTTAGAGGAGATTACTATGAGCTTGAAGACCATGCAAAGCACAAGGTTAAAAATCTAATTTACCCTGTTCCTAACCCAGCATTTCCATTTCTTGGCGTGCACTTCACTCGTATGACAAACGGTGAGATTGAATGTGGACCAAATGCCGTATTTACTTTTAAACGTGAGGGCTATCGAAAAACGGACTTTTCATTCAAAGACTCTTGGGATGCCTTAACCTACGGTGGTACCTGGAAACTATTCTTTGGTAATATGAAATTTGGCATTAATGAATACCGTCGCGCTTTCAGTAAAAGACTATTCCTAAAAACTCTTCAACGTTTGGTTCCCGAATTAGAAATGAAGGATATTCGTCCTGGAAGAGCAGGAGTTCGTGCCATGCTTTTAAACACAAAAGGTGATACAAAAGATGACTTTAGAATTGAATACAAGGATAACAGTATCCACGTATTGAATGCTCCATCACCGGCTGCTACAGCAAGCTTAGCAATAGGTGGACAAATAGCTGATATGGCTGTGGAACGTTTTGGGTGGAACTAACTAAAAGGAAAAACCCAATCCAAAATGCAAGCCTTGCGGCCAAGAAATCCCTACCCTAAAAACTGGTGAGTGTGGTCTACGGATAGATTGAAATCTATATCCGAAACCGGCAAGAGGAGATAAGCCATTAATACCAGCTAAATCTCCATTTAAAAATCCGGTCAATCCTCCGTTAAATTCAAGATGATGATTCTTTTTGCCTAATAAGTATACTGCGCTGGCCCTCACAAATGGACCTCCATCTCCCCAAACAGCATAGGTTCCGGCAGATATTTGGTATCCAATAGCCTTATGTAGGTTTTCCAAATTATGCGATGGTAAACTTTCATAGGTTAAACTAGCCTCAAAGTAACCTATGGGGTTTATACCTAAATCTGCAAAAAAAGAATTCGTCCCAAATGATTTCTTAATACTTGTGGTATCTGGTTCACCGTCTAACCTATCACGAGTCTCTTCACTCCATACAATTTCTTTAACGTACTTAGCTTGTATTATAAATGCAGCATTACAACTATCGCAGCACGCAAAATATGCTAATTCTCTTGAATTAACTTCTTGAATTTTACATGGGGTTTTCCTACCTCCCTCTAATTTAATGGTATCACATTGGATGAACGTTTCTGATACCGCTTGCCCATTTGACTGGAAGAAAATTGCGATGAAAGGGAAAAAAAGTAAATACTTCAACTTTAAATTATTTCGTGCAAAAGTACAATTTTGGCTGTAGTTATACCATAGATTAATAAGATTGACCTTGTGGGGTCTAGCTTATCCTCTTCTCCATTTCATCCCCTTCCCTCTTGAAGGATCACCGCCTTGAGATTTTTTATCTTTTACAGTGTACGTAAAGCTCAGCATAAAATAACGTCCAATTGAGTTACTCCACTGCTGCTCTACGAAAGCCCCTTGCGTGTTCTGAGAGATCCCAACGTTTTGATTTAAAAGATCAAAGGCACTCAACTTTAATTCTCCGTTTTCACTTTCAAAGAAATAGCGACTTACACTAGCTGTCAAAAGATAAATTGTAGTGTTATTTAAAAAGGCTTGACCATCATAAAGTTTATAGTCAAATCCGGTGTTAAGCACCCATCTTTTCTTGCGATACCTCAGATCGGCAAAAGCATTAACCGTTGTAAAACTCTGATTAAACTCGGTATTGATATTGTACAAGGTGTTCGTTCTATTCCAACCTGCTCCAACAAAGATATCAATCACATCAGCATCCAAGTTATTTACCGTAAGATTTAAACTGTTACTATGAACTTCAGAAGTATTTTCAATGTTGTTTAGGTATGCTATACCGTAACCATAGTAATAAGAAGTGTTTCCATTTACTCTAACCCCTAATTTCTCAATTGATTTCGTGAAACCACCAAACACAGTTCCGTTATAATCTCTTGCCACGTTTATAGGACGTGTAGTCGTGATGAAGTTCTCGTCAATATTACGAGCTGTAATAATTTTATCCTGGGTGTACTGAAATTGCGCAAATGCAAAAGTTCCACTAAAAGTCTCCGCCTTAAATCGGTGGAAGTTTAATCTGAAATTGTGACGGTATTCTGGATCCAAGTTTGGATTACCTTCATAAATGTTCAAAGGATCTGTATTATTAAATCTTGGCTGTAATTGCGTAATATCCGGCTCACTTACATTGGTTGTATAAGTCAACTTTAAACGTGAAGCCATGCTCTTACTAAAGGTAATATTTGCGTAAGGTAATAGGAATTGATAAGTATTGTTGATTGGATCATTACCTGTTGTGGTACCGTTCAGATGAGACTCCATCCCTTTTAATCCAACTTGGAAATTCTTGCTACCTTTTAAATATCGAACATTGAAACCAGCTGAATTGTAGCTATAATCTTTGCGGTATTCGTTGGAAAGAAAATCAAGGTAAATTCTTCCGTTTTCTACGTCATAAACATCAAAGTCTTGTTCGTTTTTGTAATTAGCGTGCTCTGCATTCAATTCAACGTAATAGTTCTTTTTAATCGGCTCTGTGTAACTGAAGTCTGCTTTGTACATCCCATCATTATTTACCGTTTCTTGGTCTTGCATGATAAAGAAGGTGCTTCCACCGTTTAAATAGAAATTATTGTTATTCATTAGGTTCATGAAGTCATTTCCTTGAGCTATTTGATAATTCCCAGTAACATAGATTGACCTACCTCTTTTTTTGAAACGTTTTTTAATGTCTAACTGTGTCTCAAAGCCCATATTTTCTCTATTGATATCTTGGGTATTGTTAGCGTCATTTTGCAGAACACCTTCAATATTATAGGTCTCTTGGAAAGAAGAAGACTGACTACTTCCTACACCTGTATTAAAACTTGAATTAGACTCAAACCACAATCTCTTTGTGGGTTTCCATTCAATATTCATATTGGCTTTATGAGACATACCATCATTATTCGTTTCTTTTGACGATAATTGTTGAAAGGAACCTCCCTCGATGAATGTCTCCCTGTCCGTGCTATCCTTTTGGAAAAGATCGTAGGCATAGAAAAGATAGGAGCTCGAAATTTTTAGCTTCTTCGAAAATTTGTGCGAATAATTCAAACCGCCTGAATAAGTATTCGTATTACCATTCGCTCTTCCCTCATTTACCGGTAAGAAAAGATCATTAGCACCACCATAACGCAATTGCATTCCCGCACCCGTTCCAATGTTGCTCCAACCTCCCATAAAGTTGATATAATCATCAACGGTAAAACCTGATTCATTTGTATTGTTCCCTAGGGCAATGAGGCTAAACTGACTCTTATCCGTGAACTTATTAAGGTTTCCTTTTCCTAGGAAACGATCATCCGTTCCATAGCCGCCTGTAATTGACCCAAAATAACCATCCATCATTCCTTTTTTCGTAACAATGTTGATGGTCTTTTCTGTATTTCCATCGTCCACTCCCGTGAATTCTGCTTTCTCTGATTTTTTATCAAATACTTCTACCTTATCTACTGCACCAGCACCTAAGTTTTTTGATATAAGTTTTGGATCGTTTCCGAAAAATTCTTCACCGTTTACCAGAATTCTGGTAACATTCTCGCCGTTTGCTTTGATATTTCCATCTTGGTCAACTTCAATACCTGGCAATTTTTTAAATAAGTCTTCTACTGCAGCATTCTTATCCGTTTTAAATGCATCAGCATTGTATTGAATGGTGTCATTTTTTATCATGATGGGGATATGTCGAGCCACTACATCAAAGGTTCCCAGCATATTTCCTTCTTCCATTGAGAAAGTACCTAAGTTTATTAAGGTGTCTTTTCCAGATAGATTAAACTCTAAACGATACGGTGCAAAACCGGATAAATTTACCTGTAACCAATAAAATCCACTGTCACTCGACTCTAATAGAAAATCACCATCCAAGGATGTCAAGGTATATGCAACAACCATTGAATCGGTAGGATTGTATAAAGATACAGTGGCATTTGGAAGTCCATCTCCTAGGGAGTCAACGGCGGTACCTGAAAATTTAGTCTGACCGAAAGAAAAACCAGCGAATAAAATGAACAGAAAAAGTGGTAGGGCTCTCAACATAACATTATTTCCAACAAATGTAACCCTAGCTTGTTCAGAAAAAAAATACTAAGTGATAAAAGATGTTAATGTTGGATGGACGGACTTAGGACTTTCTGTACTGAAATTGCTCCACCTCTTTTAATTCAAAGTCAATATCACTTAGAATACTTTGATACTCTTTTCCAGCATCTTCCATTTCCCAGTCATCTTTCTCATAACTCCACACTACCTTAAGATCCGACTTTTCAGCTTTCTTTAACCATTCAAAACTGCGAATGATATCAAGTAAAATTCTTGAAGTGCTTGTATTGAAATACTCTAATGATATATCAAGTTTTGTTGTGGGCTGAGGTTGACTTTTATATTCGTCAATTGCCCTAATAATCGGACCATAAAAGTCCGCTGCATTCTCTGGAAGGGATCTACCCCATATCCTCATAACTCCCTGACTAGCATCAAAATCTATCATGGGTGTCTTCGTTGTCATCTCTATATTCAACGTCATCTCCTTTACTCTCCCTAATATCAAAGGTAGCAATTTTAGCTAAGGATGCAAGTTTATCGTGAAAATAATCCTATTAAACCGAAGAATTCCCTAATTCGTCACCCATTTAAAAGACACAGCTCCCATAATACTCGGGCACCAACATTGGCATCCCAGTCTTTATCGGCTACTTCAACCAAATCTGCAGCAACTATATTCAGCCCTTTGTTTCTTAATTTGGACAGAAAATATTTTAATTGCTTAAAACTCCATCCACCAGGAACGGGCGTTCCTGTATTTGGACAATTGGATGGGTCTAAAACATCTATATCTACTGTTAGATAAACCGGACCTGAAATTCCCTCTAACATCTCCATACAAATGCTGTCCCAACTATCTCCTTTGAATTCCTTTTCAGATAAATCCCAGCCATAAACTGTTTTTACTCGCTCAGTAGATGCCAATTCCACCTCAGAATTTGATACATCTCTAATACCTAAGGCACGAATTTCTTTAATGCTTCTTAATTTCAAAGCATTGAACATAATACTGGCGTGAGATTGCTTAAAACCTTCATAGGAATCACGTAGATCGGCATGGGCATCTAACTGGACGATTGTAATTTCTCCAAATTTTTCAGCTGCTGCTTCAATGGCTCCCAATGAAACACTGTGTTCACCACCAAGGATAATTGGAAACTTGCCTTTATCGAAACAGTCTAAAACCCTAGATTTAAGCCCATTCTTAATGTTATTTTGAGCCTTTTCAACTTCCTCCAACATAATTTTAAATGATGGAGATGCATCAAGCGAGCCCCCCTCCTCAAGGTAATTGATGTACTCTTCAGTCTGTTTTAAGAAGTGATTGTTTACCTCTAACAAATCCTGAGAAATTGGAAGCATATGAATCTTTCGTTCCCAAGCACTTTTGATTTCAGGATGGTAAAAATCCAATTGAACGCTGGCATCCAGAATCGCTTGAGGACCTTTTGCGGTTCCTTTTCCAAAACTGGCAGTAGCATCCCACGTAACCGGAATAATTAGCACCTCAGCTTCCTCTTCTGAATAAGGGAAACCAAAAATATTCCCATTTCTTATACCTACGCCTTCAGGATCAAAGCCCATTATTTTTCAATCATTTGTTTTACAAAATTAGGCAAAGCAAAGGCAGAACGATGAATGTCGACATTGTAATATCGGAATTCATTCTGCTTTGGATAGGAGGATATACGCTCTTCTATTACTTCCATATCTAGAGGCTCTATATCTCCTTTTACCCCCCATTGAAAACTCCACATTCCAGTTGGATAGGTTGGTACAAAAAACAAGTTTACCTTAGTATTGGTTGGTCCAAAAATATCTTGTAAAGTATGGTTCAATTCTTTGAAAGCCCCATCATTAAATTTGGGTGACTCCCCTTGAGCTACCAAAATTCCCTTGTCTTTCAAAAGGCGTTTACAATTTTCATAAAAGGACACGGAAAATAATCCTTCTGCTGGTCCAACAGGATCAGAACCATCTACAATTAGTAGATCGTAGCTAGCATCTTGTGCTTCCTGCACGAATTTTATCCCATCCTCTATTCTTAATTCCAGACGCGGATCATCAAACGATGCAGCTATTTGAGGTAAATGTTCCTTACAAGCTTCAACCACTTTATCGTCGATTTCCACCATAGTCACTTTTTCAACATTATGCTTCAAAAGTTCTCTAACTGTACCTCCATCTCCACCACCGATAACCAAGATATTTTTAGCCGAACCATGGGCAAACATAGCAGGATGAGAAATCATTTCATGATAGTGGAATTCATCCTCAATCGTGGTCATTACCATTTCATCCAAGGCTAGCATTTTTCCATACTTGTACGATTCTAAAACCCTTACTTTTTGGTAATCCGACTGTTCTTCATATAAAACCTCTCCTGTGTATCTTAATGACAGAGCTTGATAATCATCTTTATCAGTAAACCACACATTGCGCGTGAATTTATCAGGATTGGCTCTACCCTGAGCCTGACTTCTCATAGACCGCAAATCAAAATCCAAACGATCCAAAAGGTTTAATACTCCCCTTTTCATTTGAATCGCTGAATAATTCTTTGATTGGAAAATTTTCTCTAAATGATCGAAGGCTGCCCAAATATTGGTTGGACCACAAGTGAATATATCCACAGCAGCGTAACCGTATTCTGGCCACGTATGAATAGCTAAATGTGATTCTTGAACAACAACTACCCCACTCACGCCATAAGGTGAAAAGTGATGAAAGGTTGAGTTAATGACAGTCATTTCAGCTTGAACAGCCGCTTCTACCATTTCTCTTTCAATGGTAATAACATCATTCATTACCTCAGGCGAACAACCCGTGAACTCAACTAAAATGTGATTTCCTAATGCGTCCATAGTTTAAAATATTGGCGGCAAATGTAATTTTATTCTCTTAGTTTTTCCAACTCTTGCCAAAAATCGGGAAAACTTTTCTTATGTGACTTGTTTTCAGATAATTGAACCTTAAGATTTTTCAATTTCAGGACCCCTCCTATCATTAATATTCGGTGATCCTCATGTGTATTAATTAAAATTTTATCTTGATTGCTCCAATCAAAAGCATCAAAACTTAATTCTTCAAGATTCGATTCACACTTTCCACCCAATTGTTCAATAATCATATGCATAACGTCAATCCGTTGCGACTCCTTTTTAGGCAAAGTTTCTATACCTGTGAACCTCCCCCCTATGCCACATAGCACTGCACCCATCATAAAGCTCATCGCCATGTCGGGCATCTGTTCACAATCTACTTCTAGGTAATCAATCTTGGGGTCAACTTTTCTCAAGATTAAATTCTTTCCGCTCTGTTCTGTTTCTACGCCGAGTTTATCGAAAACTTGCACAATTCCTACATCCCCTTGCAAAGAATTTAAGCTTAGGTTGGGTAACAAAATATCATTATCAGAAAGCATTCTTGCCAAGTAAGCATAGCTAGCACTCGACCAATCATTCTCTACGGTATAGGCCTTAGGTACCGCATTCTTCGACTGTACAAGCACACTTTCTTTTGAAAGATTTACCTGCAATCCTGCATGCTCCATAATACCCTTGGTCATCTGCAAGTAGGAAAAACTAACTGGCTCTTTAGTAAACTCAATTTCTAAATCGAAATCTAATTTGGGAGCGATTAACATCAAAGCCGTAATAAACTGACTCGAAACGGAAGGGTCGATTTTAATGGTTTGGGCGATCAGTTGTGACGGACTTATTTTGATAGGCGGGCAACCTTCCTTGCCTAGGTATTCGATTTGAGCCCCAATTTGCCTCAGAGCCGATATCAAATCCGATATCGGACGCTCTTGCATTCTCCCTTCTGCTTCTAACTTGACATCCTTTTGTAAAGCAACAGCTAAGGCCGTTAAAAAGCGGTAAGTTGTACCACCTTCACCACAGTTTATAGTCTTCTTATTTTGATCTAAAGATTTTAAGGCCTCTTGCAGAAAAACAGTGTCATTAGCCATCGATAAGTTCGACAGCTCAAAATCAGGCAGTAAATGATTTAAAATTAAAGCTCTGTTGCTTAGACTTTTACTTGCCGGTAATTTGAATTCAATAAGCTTACTCTTCTTCATCTGCAACCAAGGACCTATAAAAGTTCATTACCTCAGAGAATTCCTCAAAGCTGATACTTTGATTAACCTTGTACTTTCCAATTCCATCCAATAAGGTAAGATTTACCTCTTTATTCTCATTCTTCTTATCCTTTTTCATAAGTTCAAAAAGGCGATGGTCAGCTACTGCACTAAAAATATAGCTGGGATAAAATTTTAAAACCAAGTCGCAAATGCTTCCAAAGGCAACTGGAGAAAGTAAGCCCCTATCCATTGAAATCTTTGCTTCACAAAGCATTCCGATCGCAATTGCCTCTCCATGCAATAAACTTTTGCCGGGATTTTCATGACTAAAACTTTCAATGGCATGCCCAATGGTATGACCAAAATTTAAGGCTTTACGTTCCCTTTTTTCTTTGGGATCTTTCTTTACAATCTCGCTTTTTATCTCAATGGAACGGAAGATTAAATCTTCAAAATCTGCCAAACGGTTAAATTCCATTTTGGCCATCTTATCCCAATAAGCTTTATCATAAATTAATCCGTGTTTTAGCATTTCGGCCAAGCCTGCAAAAAGCTCATCTTTTGGAAGCGTTTTTATAAAGGTGGGATCAATATATACCCCATTGGCATTTTCAATCACACCTACTAAATTTTTCATGACACCTAAATCAACACCGCACTTCCCACCGATGGAAGCATCTACCTGTGCAAGAAGGGTTGTAGGGATATGGTAAAAGGGCATTCCTCTTTTATAACAAGCTGCAATAAATCCCCCTATATCACACACTACACCGCCACCAAGACTAATGAAAAGGTCGTTGCGGTTAAAATTTAACTCCGCCAAAGCTTCCCAAATTCCCGAGCATATCTCAATGGTTTTATTACGCTCGCCACTCTCTATTTCAATCAACTCTGCTTTATCCAAATTTGGACAAGCATGCATCAACTTGGGGAAACAGTGCTTGAGGCTGTTCTCATCAACCAATACGGCTATTTTGCGCTCTGCTTTTACAGCCGCTGAAATAATTTTTGGTAGTTCGGTGTTTTGTAATTCACCAAAGTTGACATTCATTTCTTTCATTCCTAACAAAGTTAGCATTGCTTTTTGAATTATGGTGCTGTGTTTTAGCATATGCCAAACAAAATCCTATTTTTGCAATCCTAAATTAAATTCGTAATGAAGAAAATACTTTTAATTATTGCCATTTTCTTAGCGGGAAGCGTAAAGGCAGATGAGGGAATGTGGATGCTTTCATTAATCGGAAAGAACTACAAGGAAATGAAAGCGAAAGGGCTAAAATTAAAGCCAGATGATATCTATAATATTAACGGTTCCTCGATGAAAGATGCAGTGTGTACAATGAACAGCGGAAGCTGTACGGCTGAAATGATTTCAAGTGAAGGATTACTTCTAACTAACCATCATTGTGGTTACGGTGCAATTCAGGAATTTTCAACAGAAGAAAACGACTATTTAACAGATGGTTTTTGGGCCATGAGTCGCGAGCAAGAAATACATGTTCCTAACATGACCATGACTTTCTTGATTCGAATGGAAGATGTTTCAGCTCAAATTCTTGAGGGAATTACTGATGAGACAGATGAGAACGAAAGAATCGCTTTAATTGAGAAGAGAAAAGCAGAAATTGCGGCAAAAGCCATTGAAGGAACTCACTACAAAGCTTATGTTAGAGATTTCTTTTACGGTAACGAGTATTACCTTTTCGTAAATGAGGTTTTCACAGATATTAGAATGGTTGGAGCTCCTCCATCTTCTGTTGGGAAATATGGTGGTGATACTGATAACTGGATGTGGCCAAGACATACGGGAGATTTTACCATGTTCAGAATTTATGCCGGTAAAGACAATAAGCCTGCTGCTTATAGCAAGGATAACAAACCATTTAACCCACGCCATCACTTAAAAGTAAATATTGGTGGAGTTGCTGAAGGCGATTTTGCAATGATTATGGGTTATCCAGGAAGTACTGACAGATTCCTTACATCTTATGGCGTTAAATTGGCTATTGAAAAAGATCAACCTGCCCGTGTGAAAATTAGAGCTAAGAAATTGGACCTAATGAAAAAATACATGGATGAAAGCGACAAAGTTAGAATTCAGTATGCCTCAAAATATGCGCAAGTATCTAACTATTGGAAGTACTTCATTGGTCAAACAGCTCAATTAAAAAACAACAATGTTTATGAGTTAAAAAAGAACTTGGAAGATAAATTCCACAAATGGGCAATTGCTGATCCAACAAGAAAAGCAATGTACGGTGATGTTGTAGATGCCATTGCTGATGCCTACCGTCAAAAAAATGATTACTGGCAAGGCAGCACCTACATTAATGAAGCTGTATTTGGACCAGAAATCAACTTATTCTATTGGACGAGATTAAGAGGAATCAATGCTCGTTTGGAGGCTTCTGAAGATGGGAAATTGGATGAAGAAACTCAAAAAGCTTTAATTGAAGATGCAAAGGATTTTTATAAGGACTTCCACGCACCACTTGACAAAGAAATTTATGCTGCAATGCTTAAAATGTATGTGGAGGATGTTCCTGTTAAACTTCAACCAGACTACTTGATTGAAATCAATGAAAAGTACAACGGTAACTTTGAAAAATTTGCTGAAGAAGTTTTTGCGGCCTCAAAATTTACATCATTTGAGAAATTTAAAGCTGCTCTGCCTACTCTAACAAAAGAGCAAATCGAAGAAGATAAAGGTTGGAAGTTGATGAGCTCTTTCATTGAAGCTTACCGTGGGAAAATCATTCCAATGTCAGCTGCAAATGAAGCACAGTTAGATATTGCAATGCGTAAATTTGTAGACGGTTTAAGAAAGATGAATCCTGAGGAGTTGTACGCCCCAGATGCGAACTCAACAGTTCGATTAACCTATGGTAATGTGTATTCGTACAAAGCTGCAGATGCTGTAAAATATGGTTACTACACTACTTTGGATGGACTTATGGCTAAAAAGGACAACTCTAACCCAGAGTTTGTTGTACCTGAAAAGCTTGAGACGCTTTACAAGAACAAAGATTACGGACAGTATGCCATTAACGGTGAATTAAGGGTTTGTTTCTTAACCAACAATGATATTACCGGTGGAAATTCTGGTTCACCTGTAATAAATGGTCACGGTGAATTGATTGGTTGTGCCTTTGATGGAAACTGGGAGGCTATGAGTGGTGATATTGACTTTGAGGAGAATTTACAGCGTACCATTTGCGTTTCTGCGAGCTACATTCTTTTCATTATCGATAAGTATGCAGGAGCGACTCATTTGATTGAAGAAATGGATATTGTTACTGAGCCTAAGCACAGTAAACAAGCCAAGAAAATTTTAAAAGCGAAGAAGAAAGCTGGCCTAATGCCTTACTAATCTTTCTATTTTTTGAAAATCTAAGCACCGCAATTATGTGGTGCTTTTTTTGTCCCATATTTCTCGTAAGCAAAAAGAAAAAAATGGAATTTATTTAATTTCTTTGTTGCATGGCAAATTCAACCGTAATACTCAAGGAGGAAAAGATAGACCAAAAAATAAAGCGTATGGCTTATCAGATTTATGAGAAATTTGCTGATGAATCTGAAATTGTTGTGGTTGGAATCCGTGAGAAAGGAGCCTTGCTAGCGGAGAAAATTGCGGATGAATTACGGTCATTTGCTGAACCAAAAATTACCCTAGAAAGCTTAAAATTAAAGAAGGGCGAATTGAAAGCAGAGCCCGAAATCAGTTTTTCAAAAAAAGACTTGGATGGTAAAGTTGTGGCTCTGGTCGATGACGTTTTGAATTCAGGAATTACCTTGATACATGCAGCATCTCACCTTTTGGATGCGAATATAAAAGAACTTACCACCATCGTTTTGGTGGATAGAAGACACCGTAAATTCCCGATTCGAGCGGATATTGTGGGGATGACGCTTTCAACTACTTTACAAGAGCACATTGAAGTTGATTTGGAAGCTAAAACGGTGATTTTACGCTAGGATTTCTTTAAGTAAGTCCATTTTTAAGCGTGACGCTTTTATCGTAATATCCGCTTGAGAGTAGGTGAGTTCTCGTTTAGCCAACAATTGTCTTAGTTCATCAAAGGGTAACCTTGCTAAGGGACGGTTTTTATCTTCATTTATTCTGTCGTAAAGCAGTTCAAAATCTTCTTTCAGGTAGATGACCTTTCCAATCGCCTTAGCTTGATTCATATTTCCAATCCTTGCCAATGTTCCACCACCCGTTGCAAGAACAAAATTATCCCTCTCTGTAAAGCTAAGCAGCATTTCTCTCTCGAGCTTTCGGAAGTAGGCTTCTCCCCTTTTTTCAAAAATTTCAGGAATACTCAGTTTCTCTTGTTTCTCAATAAGTTCATCCAAATCAAAACAGTCCAAATTATAGTGTTCAGCTATTTTTTTTGCCCAATAGCTCTTTCCACTGCCCATAAAGCCTGTTAGTAAAATCTTCATCTTATATTTGTATGAACTAAATACAACTTATGCTTCTTAAAGAAGTCAAAGATAAAAGAACTAGAGCCGATTTTCACCAACTTCCCTTTGAGATTTATAAAAATGATCCCAATTGGATTCCGCATATCAAGCAAGATATTGAGAAGATATTTGATCCACAGAAAAACAAAAAGTTTAAAAATGGAAGTGCCATTCGCTGGGTGGTTTATAGCCCTGAAGGGAAATGTATAGGAAGAATTGCTGCTTTTGAGGATGGCTCAAACAAAGAGTACCGTAGCGGTTGTGGTTTTTTTGAGTGTATTAAGGATGAGCAAGTTGCCTTTTTATTGTTTGATACAGCGAAGGAATGGTTGGAAAAGAAGGGAATGACGCGCATGGATGGTCCCATTAATTTTGGAGAAAACCATCAGTTTTGGGGTCTTGTTACGGAGAATTTTAACGAACCTCCCTACTACGGTCAGAATTATAATCCTGAGTACTACGTTGACTTCTTTAAGAATTACGGCTTTGAGGTTTACTATAAGCAGTTCATTTTTTACCGCGATATAACGGAGCCCCTGCAAGACAAATTTGTAGAACGAGCCCAAGATCTTATCGATGATCCTAAATTTGAAACACGTTGCTTAGAAATGAGCAAATTGGAAAAGTTCACGGAAGACTTTAGAATTGTATACAATGAGGCTTGGGGAAAGAGAGAAAAAGGCTTTTCAGAAATGAGTGAAGCCCAAAGCAAGGCCATTATGAACAGCCTTAAACCTATTCTAGATCCTGAATTGGTCTTCTTTGCTTATTATGATGACGAGCCCATTGGCATGTACGTCCAATTACCGGAAATCAATCAAATTTTTAGACATATCAACGGAAATTTAAACCTTTGGGGAAAGCTAAAATTCCTCTATCACAAGAAAAAGAAAACATCCAAGCGTTGTTTTGCCTTGGTTTTTGGTATTGCTTCCGATTTTCAGGGGCAAGGAGTTGAGAGCCTTATTTTTAAGCACATGGCCGATACGGTTCAGGCAAAAGGACATTACAAGGATTTGGTCATTACATGGATAGGTGATTTTAACCCCAAGATGATCAAAATTGTAGAAGATTTAGGTGCAAAGAAAATGCGAGAAATGGCCTGCATGCGTTATTTATTTGATCGGAATACCCCATTTGAAAGGAAAGAAATCACTAATACTAAAGCAGTTGAGAAATAAAGTTGATTTTTTCCTTCATTTTATTTGTCAGAAATATTTAAGCCTGTATATTTGCACCCGCAAAAGGGAAAAACGTTTTCCATTAATTGCACTTTTTTGATCTCTTAGCTCAGTTGGTAGAGCATATCCCTTTTAAGGATAGGGTCCTGGGTTCGAGCCCCAGAGGGATCACTTTTTTTAAAACCTCATTCGCATTGCGGGTGAGGTTTTTTGTTTTACAATCTTTCTTACTGGCTCGAACTACGGACCTGGTCTACCTCACCTCTTTTCGATTCAACGAATCGGAGGTTCGTCTTCGATTGCTATCGCAATCTCTGGGTTCGAGCCCCAGAGGGATCACTTTCTAAACCTCATTCGCTTCAGCGGGTGAGGTTTTTTGTTATAAAACCATTTGGGGCGAGCAGTTTATGCTGAACGTAGCGCAGCGGAGCTGAAGTAAGCCCCAGAGGGATCACTTTTTTAAAACCTCATTCGCATAACGGGTGAGGTTTTTTTTGTTAGATACTTATTCACTGGCTCAAACTACGGACCTGGTCTACCTCACCTCTTTACGATTCAACGAATCGGAGGTTCGTCATCGATTGCTATCGCAATCTCTGGGTTCAAGCCCCTGATAGGATCATTGAAACACTTTTAAATTCCTTTATTAAAAGCGATTGAGGATTTTTTTGTTTTGAAGGGTTTAAGAAAGGGTACAAATCGGGATACGAAAGATTCATGATTTTCCATAAGTTACACTTAGAGCAATTCTTTTTTATTGACCTCAATTATTTGTTTTCTAACTTTAGTGTGTGATCAAAACAATAGGTTTTTCATTTCTTGTGATCTTGCTGTGTTGGGTAAAACCCAAAGTCCTTTGACCATAATCAGTTGGCCTGACACGGTTTACGAGAACTCAAACGTACCCTCTTGCTTTTAATGTGAATTTTACCAACGAAGATTCCATGCCCGTTCTTGTTGCAGTAATTGATTCTACCATACAAGGGTTGCCCGGAACAACTTCAAATAATCACGTTCGATGGTTGTGCTGTGCCTGTTGCTGGCCAACCAGAAACCCTGTCTGTAGAACCCCACGATACACTTTGGGCACAGATTTCTTACTTTCCAAATGGGCAATCAGGGACTAAAATCGTTGACATTTGCTTCTTTGACTTCAACATTCCAGCAGATACGGTTTGCGAAAGAGTGACTTTGATCACAAAAAACTCCGTCACAGTCCATGAACAAGGAAATATCAATGAACTGATTAAAATATACCCAAATCCATTTGATTCGTATTTAACCATCTAATTTTCTGATCAAATTAGAGGAGACGTTGATGTAATCGTACTTGATGCCGCAGGAAGACTTGTATATGGCGGGAAGATGAATTCGAAAACAAAAACGTTCTCAATGCCTCTAGGATTGAAAGAAGGCACATATCACGTAGCCATTCTAAAAGATGGGAAGATTCTTAATTCCAAAATTGTAATCAAGCCTTATATAATTTGTTAGTATGAGTATTTAGAAGTTCATCTTCTGAACTCGGATGGCATTGAGTATGGCCAGAAGTGCAACACCAACATCTGCAAATACAGCTTCCCACATTGATGCAATACCTCCTGCTCCTAGTAACAATACAATTAACTTAACACCGAAAGCAAGAGCAATGTTTTGAACTACAACTGTCTTTGTTTTTTTGGCTATTTCGATCGCCACTGGAATTTTGGATGGACGATCAGACTGTATGACAACATCAGCGGTCTCTATTGCAACATCACTGCCCATTCCGCCCATTGCGATTCCAACATCACTAAATGCCAAAACTGGAGCATCATTGATGCCGTCTCCAACAAAGGCAACTACCCTGTTAGGTTGATTAAGTATCTCATTTACTTTTTCGACCTTGTGTTCTGGAAGAAGTCCTCCATGAGCCTCTGAGATACCAAGTTCAGCGGCAACTTCTTTAACGATCAACTCATTATCGCCCGACAACATAATTGGTTTTATTTCCTTCTTTATGAGACCATCTATGCAGACCATGCTATCCTCCTTGATTTGATCTGACACCGTAATGTATCCCGCATATTTTCCTTCATACGCTACAAGGATGTGACTATTCTCTATAGTACTTGCAATTTGTGGTACTGTGATATTAAACCGATCTAGCAGCCTTTTATTACCGACCAAAGCAGGAATGCCTTCAACGCTCGCTTCAATTCCATGACCAGGAATTTCATTGACATTCTGAACCTTGGGTCTGCTCTGTATGTCCTTTGCAGCAAACCAAATCGCTTGTCCAATGGGGTGTGTTGAATTCTCTTCAACCGCAGCGACAAGGGATAATAATTGCTCAGTTGGCATGCCTTCAGAATTAACTTCTTTTACAGTAAAAACACCTTTTGTTAGGGTTCCTGTTTTGTCCATGACAACAGTATTTACTTTAGTAAGAACATCCAAGTAATTCGACCCCTTAACCAAAATACCATTCCGTGAAGCAGCGCCTATGCCTCCAAAATATCCTAAGGGAATTGAGATGACCAAAGCACATGGACAGGATATGACAAGAAACACGAGGGCTCTGTAAAACCAATCATTAAATACATATTCTTCCACAAATAGAAAGGGCAGAAAGGTCAACCCAATTGCCAAAAAGACGACAATTGGCGTGTAAACTCGTGAGAATTTTCTAATGAAAAGTTCGGTGGGAGCTTTATGTGCAGCAGCATTCTCGACCAGATTCAAAATTCGGCTTATCGCACTATTTGAAAATGTTTGGGTGGTTGTGATATCCACCACCGTACCTGTATTTATCATTCCTGCCAAAACAGGTTTTCCTTTATCTATTTCCTGTGGAATACTTTCACCTGTGAGTACAGAAGCATTGAAAATACCAAAATCAGAGTTTAGGATACCATCCAAGGGTACTTTCTCTCCCGTTCTTACTCTAATAATCTGACCAACTTCAACATTAACAGGGTCTATTTGTAATTGCTCTCCATCAATAATCACATTGGCAGAATCGGCTCTTAGATCCAATAATGATCTAATATTACCTCTAGCCTTACGAACAGCAGCTACCTGAAACAATTCGCCTACAGTATAAAACAACATAACAGCCACACCTTCAGGATACTCTCCAATATAGAAGGCACCAAGCGTGGCGATGATCATCAATGTAAACTCAGAAAAAACATCTCGCTGCTTGATTGCTTTCCAGGCATATCTGAATATAGGTATAGCAACAGGCACATAAGCCAAAATATATATCAGAAGTCTTGTCTCATCATTAAAACATTTTAACTGTACCAGATGCTCTAAAACCAATGCCGTTAACAGAACAATAGCGGAAATGATAGAAGGAATATAAGGCTGTAACCAATCTAATAACCTGGGCTGTCTGCCTTCTTCATCCGACGATTGTACACAGGCTGCATGACTGGGACCACTGCATGCCATACATTCATGACCTTCCTCTGTCTTAACGCTACTCATACAGGATTTTGTTTACTCGATTTCATTTGGGTTATCCGAAAGATCAATGCGCTCTTGTTTACTCGATAGATAACTCTTCATCGCTTTCTTTCCGATCATCTTAAATACCACTGGTGTAATAATAATTTCTAAAAAAGTTGATGACACCAAACCACCTACCATCACAACAGCTAATGGATATAGTAGCTCTTTTCCTGGCGCTAGCGGGTCAAATAACAATGGTATAAGGGCTAAAATTGCCGTAAGAGCTGTCATTAACACTGGAACGAGTCTTTCTTGTGAACCTCTAACAATAAGGTCATCGTTAAGTTCTTGCCCTTCGTCCTCTATCATGGTAATGTAACGTCCAATAAGCAATAGACCGTTTCGTGAAGCTATTCCGGCAAGTGCTATGAACCCGATCATGGAAGAAAGAGACATTATTCCGTCTGCCATCATGATGGCTACAATTCCTCCAATTATCGCAAACGGTATGCTCATAAGCACCTGAATTACCAATAGCCACGATTTGTACTTTCCGTAAAGAAGAACTACTGTCAGCAGGAAGGCTAAAAGCCCTAAAAGCAGCATGTTTTGTGCCGCTGAATCTCGGTTGGCATATTGCCCTTCAAAAACAACAAAGTAACCATTGTCAAATTCCACCTCATCTTTAATTTGACTTTCTATTTCTTCTACTACACTTCCAATATCTCTATCTGCCACGTTGCAAGACACCGTAATATTTCTTTGGGTATTTTGATGTGAAATTGCACTTGGTCCTTTTACAAATTCAACCGTGGCTATTTCATCTAAAGGAACCAAACCAGCGCTTGGTGTTTCTATCATGATTCCATTGATTGACTCTTCCTTTTCTCGCTCATCTTTTGACAGTCGCATGACCACGGCAATACGTTTTTCTTCGACTCTTAAATGTGTAATGGTAGTGCCTTGTAATACATGCTCTAGATCATCTACAACTTGCCCGCGAGTTAAACCAAATCGTTTGAGGTCTTCTTCTCGTGGTTTAATGGTTAGCTGTTTTGTGAACTGCTGTTGTTGTACGTTAACATCAACAACGCCTGTGGTTTTATCTAGAATCTGCTTGATCTCGTAAGAGTATTGCTGAAGTTTCAACAAATCTGGACCATAGATTTTAATGGCTATCATGGCACTTACGCCTGACTCAAGGTGTTCGATTTTATGCGATAAAGGTTGTCCTACATTAATGTTAATACCCTTGAATTTCGCCAACCTTTCACGTATTTCAGCAATGATTTCAGTTCGGGTACGATTACTTTCTCGCAACGAAACTTCAACATCTGCTATGTTAGGTGGGTCTATGTGTTCATCAAGTTCAGCCCTTCCAATTCGTCTTCCAGTGAATCTGACCTCAGGAATTTCAAGCAGCTCTTTTTCAACAAGAACACCTATCTCGTTGCTTTCTTCAATGGAAGAACCTGTTGGCAGGCTCACACCAATCGTCAAAGAGCCTTCATTAAACCCAGGAAGAAATTCGCTGCCAGTATAGGGTAAAATGGCTAAAGAACTAAGGAGTATAACTAATGCAGTTATAAGAACTACCCAAGTATGTTTTAAGGTGTGATTAAGAATCTTAGCATCTAAATTCTTGAGTACGCGAACAAGCCAAGTATCCTTGATCTCCCTGTTTTTCGATGGTTTTAGGAGCAATGATCCAAGTACAGGGGTAACGGTCATCGATACGATGGTAGAGACAATTATGCTCACGATATACGCGATACCGAGTGGTGTGAATATTTTACCTTCCATACCCTCAAGCGCAAAGAGTGGAGAGAAAATGAGTATGACTATGATGGTTGAGTAGATGATGGTATTCCGAACTTCCAAGGAAGCTTTATACGTGGTTCTTAGTCGGTTACCTTTGGGGTTAAGTCTTAATCTTCTATAAATGTTCTCTACATCTACGATAGAATCATCCACCAACTCCCCAATAGCAATGGCTAGCCCACCTAGTGTCATTGTATTCACTGTAATGCCGATTAACTTGAACACGATTGCCGAGACCAAGAGGGAAATGGGAATAGAGAGCAAGGTGATGAACGTGGCTCTCAAATTCATGAGAAAAAAGAACAAGACAATCACGACGAAAATTGCTCCTAATTCTAGGGCTTCCTGAACATTGCCTACAGCGTTTTCAATAAAATCAGCTTGGCGAAATAACTCCGAGTTAATGACCGTGCCTTCTGGAAGTGATGCCTGCAATTCCTCTAAAGCGTCTTCAACATCTTTGGTGACTTCCAGTGTGCCACTTCCTGGCTGTTTTTCAATAACCATGAGAATAGCTGGCTTGCCATTCATGCTTGCATCACCAATTTTTTGCTTTGTGTCAAACTGTATTGATTTAGTTACCTGAGACAGAAGTATAGGTCGATTATTGCGGTAAGCAACAACTAAGTCTTCAAGTTCATCTTTGTTGCGAATACGTCCCAAATTTCTGATCAGCACCGTTTTACCCGACCTATGGATATATCCACCCGTTGTGTTTTTATTTGAGGACGCTAGAGCAGATTCTATTTGTGAAGCAGAAATGTTGAGTCCTTTCATTTTTTCCATCGACAGGTTAACGTGGATCTGCATGACCCCTCCTCCAGTTGGGAGTACTTCTGAAACACCTGGCACAGCTTTGAGTCTGCGGCTTATCGTATAGTCTGCCAATAGCCTTAACGAATCAATAGAGATTTTATCTGACTGAAGTCCGATGGTCATAATTTGACCAGTAACCGAAACCACAGGCCCTAGTTTTGGTGTTATACCTGAGGGAAGCGTTTCGACAGTTTGAAGTTTCTCAGAAACAATTTGGCGCGCTTCATAAATCTCTGTCCCATAGTCAAACTCTACGAAAACGATTCCATAACCTGCCGTAGAATTGGACCGAGTGGTGATGACATTTGGTGCACCATTCACGGCTGATTCAACAGGAAATACAACATACTGCTCAACTTCTTCGGCTGCCATACCTTCTGACTCCAGAAATATGGTGACCCTCGGTCTGGTTAGATCTGGCAATACATCCACCGGCATATTTACAGTAATGTTTATACCAGTACCGACCAGAATAATAGCGATGGTGAGTACCATCAACCTATTTTGTAAAGAAAATCCTACCAGTTTGTTTAACATACGCTCTATTTACTCATGTATATGGCATGCACTCGGTGCGCACTTTTGGTTACAACTCTAAGGCCCGGTTCTAGTCCATCTATAATTTGTGTGTATTTAGTACCTCTAACTCCTGGATTGACAGAGACAAACTCGAACCTTTCCGGTTGAGTATGAACAAAAACTACTGGAATTCCTTGATGTTCTATTATCGCTTCCGTAGGCACGGAGATTACATCTTCGGGCAATTCCTTTGTTACTTCAACTGAAACTTGCTGACCAAGTCTGAGTGTCAGGTTGTCATTTGTGATAGACAGAATTAATGTTCCCGTTTGACTCTGCTCATCAACTGTAGGGCTTATAACAGCGTTAGTAATACCTTGCCCAATTAGATTTCCAGTTGTTAAGTCTCGAATCTCATACGAAACAGAATCGGATACAGCGTCCATTTCTGTTGGATAAACGATCGCTTCAACTTTTACAAGCTGTGAATTATGAATGGCTAATAATAAATCTGACTCGCTCACCTGTTGTCCGTTAGATAATTCAAAATCCTCTACCACCCCATCTATAGGAGCAGTTATGGTAAACGAACTAGTACCTCCTGAAAGCGCAGAGCGGTAAGCCGTTATGAGATTTGATAATTTGGCAATTTCAATTTCAACTTCTTCTAATCTCTTTTTCGCTACCAAGTCTTGAACATCTTTAAGTCTTAGTTTCTCAGCTTCAAACTTGGCCAATTCGCCTTCCATGTTTTTTAACTCGGCTTTAATTTGGAGTTTATCCATAGAGCCAATATTCTGGGTCATGGAAACAAGTACCTGTCCTTTTTTTACCCGCTCACCAATATTTACATGAATCTTTCGCACAGTTGCGTTTTGAGGGCTATTGATACTCACACTTCCGTTTGTGTGTGAGCGAACCGTTCCCATTAACTTACTCACTATGGTCTTTTTTGACGATTTCGTCAATCGAGTTTGCACACCCAGTAAGAATTGAGATTCTTTTGGGACTTCACATTCATTAGGTTTAATATCTGAGTGGTCGTGCCCTGAATGATCGTGCCCTGAGTGGTCGTGCCCTGAGTGGTCGTGTCCTGAATGGTCGTGTCCTGAATGGTCGTGCCCTGAATGGTCGTGTCCTGAATGGTCGTGTCCTGAATGATCGTGCCCTGAGTGGTCGTGTCCTGAATGGTCGTGTTGATCCTGATCATTAGTTGACGGATATACCGCCCGAATAAATAAGATACTGAGTATAACTCCTCCTATCACTAGGGCCACTCTATTTAGCTGCTTATTTTTCATAGTTTACTTAGCTTTTTGTTTTGCTATTATCGTGAGTACTACCCCAAAAAGAAATCCAAGACCCAAGAAGAGCCATGTTACCCATGTAAACAAATGCTCCCCCTCTTCTTCCGTAACCTCTTCCTCAAGAGACTTACCAGGTTCAATGCCGAATATATGGATCCGATCTTCGAAAGGCGCCTTTAAATCGATAGACAACTCATAGGCCTTATTGTCTGGGAAACTTGCGGTAATCTCGTATATACCAGGACCAATTTTTGAGAAAGAGAAACGCTTGTCAAGTTCCTCGCATTTAATTATCATTTTGGCACTATCTATGGGTACATTTGTTTCCCAATCGGAGACATATAATTTCAGTTTTGTTCTTTGATTTTTTTGGAATGGCTCGTAGTGCAAAACATATTCGGCAGACTTTGTAGATTCGGAAATACTAAAGTATGTTGCCTTTGAGGTGTTAACGGGTTCTCCATGGCTATGTCCAGCATGGTCGTGGCCAGCATGATCATGATCGTGTTGTGCCGAACACAAAAGCGTTGTTGATGCAAACAATATGGTTAAAAGTACTTTCATTTATCCAGTGTAATATGAAATTCTGAACATGATATTGGTGTATTCATGTATCATCTTATTATAGCGCAATTGCCCATCAAATAAATTTTGTTGAGCAAGTAGAATGGTTGAGAACTCAGATTCTCCTGCTTCAAATAAGCGTTGTGCCATTTGTTGCGTTTGTTGTAATTGCAGAAGCATGGTTTGCTCGTAGTACATGATTTGTGTTTTCAATCGGAGCGCTTCACCTAAGAGTTCATTAATTTTAATCTGAATATCCAGTTTAGTACCAGCCATTTCGTTTTTTGTACGTTCAATCTCAAGACGAGCAACCTTCATCTGTTTTTTGTGCTTCCAGAACCAAAGAGGCACCGATATACCAAGCTCAAATCTGTTGCCAATGGGTGAATTTCTAGCACCTTGGTTCATGTAACCAATCGAAAACCCTTCGAATATTTGGCTACGTTTAAGCTTGTAATCAATTTCAGCCTTAACTATTTGTGCCTTTGCAACTTCAATAATGGCGTTTGCAGATGAATCGTCAAGTTCTATACCCAAGGTTAGCATTTCTGCGCTGTAGTCCGTAGGTTTTTGAATTTTGGAAGTATTTACACCGCAGAACAAAGCCAGACCTTTAACCGCATTAGTTAGTTGCTCTTTTGCAACAGTTAATTTATTGATAAACTCTAGTTTGGAATTATGTGCTATTAATAGTTGAAGCGAATCTACCAAGCCTGCTTGCCGTTTTCGTGTTGTGGTTTCAACAAAGCTATTAATGAGGGTATCAAAAGATTGATATATCTGCACTTCAGACGCAAAATACGCAACTGTATTGTACAGTTCTTGAACCTGAAGTTCGATTCCTTTTTCTGTGAGTATTTTTTGTTTGCCCCGCAAATCTATTTCTGCCGTGCGTGCATCTCTTTTCCGAAAATAGGTAAACGGAGATTCAAACGATTGATAAACACCAATAGTATAGAACTCAGTAGAAGGAGATTGAATTAGAAGTTGCGGATCTTCCAAGTCGAATATGCCTTGTGCTGAAGCCTGATCTATAGCTAATTGACTTGCAGCAATAAATTGGTTATTAGATTTAGCCCAACTAATTAGAGAATCTAGGTGGGCATCTGATTGCCCAAAGCTGACTTGAGGCAGAATACCACAAATGCAAATGACTGCACAAACTCTGCTTAAATATCTTCCCATACATTTATAGACGCGAGACGTTTCAGAAAGACGCAAAAAAGAATGAATAATTTAGTCATTGGGGTACAAATATTGAACGTTTGCAATCCAAAGTTATATGATAAAAAGAAAGTCTGGTACAAAAAAATGTGCATCTTTGAACGTTTTAGCCCCTGATTTCTAGGTTTTTATTCACGTTCATTGAATTTCAACAACCATCCTCCAATAGCATCATTAATTAAGTTATACATGAAGTCCTTGTAAGTTAAGTGAAATTTAATTTTGTCTCCAAGGGATCACTTTTAAAAAGCTTCATTCAATTTATGAATGGAGCTTTTTTTGTTTTAATACTTTTTTACCGGCTCGAACTACGGACCTGGTCTACCTCACCTAGATTCTTTTATCTAAATTGGCAACCCAAATGGGAGAACTAGGCAAGAAATACCTGAAGTTTTTAAACACTAAGAACTATGCGCTTATAGTTGTTATTGGCTTAGCTCTGTTCTTTGCTTTTTTTAAACTGGGGAGCCATACCCTCAGCCCTTGGGACGAATCCTTGCATGGTGAGTTGGCCTATCAAATGATACTATCCGGAGATTATTTGAACTACCAATTTGGCGGAGCTCCGGAATATTGGTTTGCAAAACCCCAGCTCGCCATATGGAGTATTGCTGGATCTTATTCCGTTTTTGGGGTAAATAATTTTGCTTTGCGGTTTCCCTCTGCCCTGTCTATCGTATTGCTCCTAATCTTCTTTTTCAGGCATATTACAAGGTATGAATCCAAAGGCTTTGCCTTTCATGTGTGTTTGATTTTAATTGGCATCAATGGACTTATTGGTCCGCATGTAGGGAGAACCGGCGACACTGATGCCCTCCTTGTACTTTTTCTATTCCTAGCACATTTTCATTGCTTCAAATATCTTGACTTTGATCAAAAAAAATCAGCGCTATACGCAGGTCTGTTTTTGGGACTTGCTTTTCTTACAAAAGCCGCCGCTGCATTTGTTTTCTTACCTGGATGGTTTTTGTGCTTAATTTTTTCTAAGAAATTAAAAGCAATACTATCAAGGGTACAATCGTATCTGATACTCATTATCCCGGCTGCTATAATAGGGATATGGGCTTTTCTGATAAAGCAATACTCCATGCCTTATTTGGATAATAGCTATGGAGAAAATCTATTGGATGTGATGCTGAACTATGATTTAAAACAACGGTTCACAGAAGGATATGAAAATGCACCAGAAGCAAGTTCTGTTTTCGGCTTTTTTCAAGCCAGTGATGCCAAGTTTTCTATTTGGATATATGTGGCCTATCTATCCATGCTACTTAGCGGAATTCTTACAAAAGGAACCGTCTTTAAAGATTTTTGGAAGGATAAATTTCAACGGAATTTATTTTTAACTTGGCTACCCTTACTGTTGTTTTTATCTATTTCAAAAGCTGGTTTACTTTGGTATTACGCTCCTATCTGGCCGCTGCTTGCGGTTAACACCTGGTTCTTTATTAAAGAAAGTATAAAAAAGCTTCTCGCCTTTTCAGGACTTGTTGTAGCGGTTTTCCTGGTCACTTTTGTCATTAAATTCAACTATTTAAATGAAATAAAGGACCCCAATAAATTATCAAACTTTGAAGATGAGGTTCGTCAAGCGGAGTCGGTTGCTTTTGTTGGATCCAGAGAGTTTGACCGTTTTTTGTACTATCATTTTATTAATGAAAATACTTACTTTTTAGCTACACCCGATGATTTGTCCAATATGGACGAATTCGACTTAATCGTAGTTGCAAAAACACATCCCCTTATACATGAACTTAATAAAAGTCATCATAGCATAAGTGATACAGGCAAAAGCCTTATCTTCAAAAAGAAATAATAGACTTTTAACAGACCACAGGCAACCCTTCCAGAAATGTATCGTTAATGAGAAAAACATTATGAAAAAAATCAGCTCTCTTCTCTTATTCTTACCTCTATTCCTTAATGCTCAAGATACCCTTAATGTCTTATTTCTAGGTAACAGTTACACCACCAGTAATAATTTACCGGTGCTGATTGAAAACCTGGCTGCTACTAACAATCAGGTACTGATCCATGACAAAAACACGCCGGGAGGTCATCAGCTCATCCAACATGCTTCAAATGCGACCAGTATCTCAAAAATTTATTCTAACAATTGGGATTATGTGGTATTACAGGAGCAAAGCCAGAAGCCCAGTTTTCCACCTGCCCAAGTTGAGGCAGATGTTTATCCCTATGCCCGTCAGTTAGACTCAATGATTGTTGATAACGATAGCTGCACCGAAACTGTTTTTTATATGACCTGGGGTCGTGAAAATGGTGATCAAGCGAATTGTGCAAGCTATCCTCCACTTTGCACCTATGAAGGTATGCAAGACCGCTTAAGAACAAGTTACTTGGAAATGACCGTAGACAACAATGCCATTTGCGCTCCTGTTGGAAGTGCGTGGTGGGCAGCCAGAATTAACAACCCGACTCTGAGTTTATACACGGCAGATGAATCCCACCCAAACATTAACGGCTCCTATTTGGCCGCATGTGTTTTTTATGGAACACTTTTTAGAGAAAGCCCTGTAGGAAATAGTTTCATATCTACTTTAAGTCAAACGGATGCCCAGTTTTTACAACAGATGGCACACAATGCCGTCTTTGATTCTTTGGAGACTTGGAATATTGGTGCGTTTGACCTGAATACGGCCTTCAGTTATTCAGATTTAGGAGGCTATGAGATTAGCTTTAGCAATGAAAGCACTAACCATGACCAATGTACGTGGGATTTCGGAGATGGTAATCAAAGTACTGCAGCAAATCCAACACATACCTACGCTGCAGCTGGTTTTTATACGGTAAGCTTAAACTGCCAAAATGGATGTGAAAACGAAACACTCATACAGCAAATTGAAGTTAGCGATCCGTTTTCGCTACCTGAGAATTCTGAAGAAATATCTGTCATATACTTGCCCTACAACCAACAAATAAAAGTGGATTTCAAAGGTGAGCACAGCGCACTTTTATTTAATATCAGAGGTCAGTTAATCGAACAAATGAACGGTTTTGATTATTCCTACTTTTCTACAGAATCTCTAAGCCCAGGAGCTTATATTGTTCAAGTGAATGGAAGAGCTGTAAAGTTTATTTTACCCTAGCGCAACGCTAAAATAAGAGCATTCCTATCTTTGCCTAAGAATTAATAGGCATGAAATACAATTTAAGTGAACTCAAAGCCATAATTGAAGATAGAAGATCCATCTATCCCAATCAGTTTAGCCAGCGCAAAGTGCATCAAGAAATTGTTGAAGAATTACTTGATATGGCTCGTTGGGCACCAACGCACAAGCTAACACAACCTTGGCGTTTTAAAGTGTTTATGGAAAAGGGCTTGGAAAAATTCGCACGTTTTCAAGGTAATTTGTATGAGCAGAAGATGCCCACGGATTTCAAAGCAGAAAAACATGCAAAGCTTTTGGGTAAACCCATGCAGAGTTCAGCAGTTATTGCCATTTGCCTGGATAGAGATCCGAAAGAAAGTATACCTGAATGGGAGGAAATTGCAAGCATAGGTGCTGCCGTTCAAAACATGTATTTGATGTGTTCAGCTTACGGCTTGGCAGGTTACTGGAGTTCAGGTTTTCCAATAAACGAACCTGAAACAAAGGAGTTCTTAGGCTTAGAAGCTAAGGACAAATGTTTGGGCTTCTTTTACCTGGGCTACCCAGAAGAATGGCCTAAAAAAGGGCAACGCAGACCCATTGAGTATTATACCGAATGGATTAAAGAATGAACTTAACCAACTACACGGATCATCCCAACAATAACTCCTACACCGTTTTTAGCTTTGCTAGAATGGAGCAAGGAGAATACTTTCAAAGTCTTTTAGAAAAAGAAAATATTCCTTTTGAATACCATTTTGATGATGAAGGTCCCGTAAATAAAATGCTATTTGGAGTTCACAAGCAATACTTTAAAAAGGCGTTAAATTGTAATTTCCTATCGTATGCTAAATATAGGGAGCGCTTTATACCAAGATGGATAGGAATTATAATATTATTGGCTACTTTGGCGTTAATTAGTTTAGCAGTTTACAACTTCTTAAAATCTTGATGAAGACGCGTTTATTATTATTCCTAATCCTACCCCTTTCAGTATTTGCCCAAAAAGTACATTTTGGACTACAGTTCCGTACCCTGGTTCCCAATGAGTTTTTTAGTGGGGCGCCAACCAATATGCAAACCGATTCCCTATCGGGCAGTGTTTCGTCTAAGTTAGGTTTTGGTTTTGGGATGATCATACGCCATGATTTCACAGATAAATGGAGCATAGAAACAGGCATCAATCAATTGCGCAGAAACCTTGTGGTGTCAGCCGATAATGATTTTAATGAAGAAAGCGAAGAAATGCAGGTGGGCTTTATAAATTATGAGATCCCAGTTCGCGGCCTATATTACCAACAGATTTCTAGAGAATGGTTCATGAACGTTATGTCGGGTATTTCCTTTAACATGAACCCTTCGGATGTTTACAAGAACAGTGAGCAGAACAATTACCAAACCTACATTGATAAACGGGGATGGATGACCCTCAGTTTACTTGCTAATGTGGGTGTGGAATACCGCACCCCGGAATCTGGGAATATCTATTTTGGTTTATCGCTTCATCGACCGTTCAGAGATGTTATGCGAGCTGACCTTTCCTACCTATCCGGTGGCATAGAAAAAAGAAGAACCTCATCTTATCTCCCTGGTAACTTTTTTAGCATTGATCTGCGTTATTTTTTCCCCGGAGAGCAACGAGAAATTCGCGAAAAGAAGGAAAAATAAATTCTTAATCCTACCTTTGAAAAAAGCACAAAATGAAGGTAGTTGTTCAACGTAAAAACAAAGCAGTCCATTTTCAGGCACAAAACGAGAATGGGAATTCATTAGATATGGATGGAAGTCCTGCCATTGGTGGTGAGGATAAAGGAGTAAGGCCTATGGAATTGTTGCTCATGGGCTTGGCCGGTTGCTCGGGAATTGATGTGGTTAGTATTCTCAAAAAACAAAAAATCGAAGACTACGAATTAGAGATTGAGGTGGATGGGAATCGAGTAGATGAAACTCCTGCTGTATTTGACAATATTCATGTGCGCTTTATTTTTAAAGGATCTGAACTCGTTGAAAATAAATTGAAACGTGCCGTTGAGCTAAGCATGGACAAATATTGCTCGGTTGGTATGATGCTCAAGAAGGCAGCTGCAATTGATTATAGCATAGAGTTAAATGGCCAAACAGTAGAAAAATGAAAAAGACCTCACAATTAATACATACTCAAGCAGGACCAAGTCAATTCAAAGAGAACAGTTCATCCATTTATTTGAGCAGTGGCTTTTGTTTTGATGACGCTGATGAAATGAGTGCTACATTTCAGGGTGAAACAGACAACAATATTTATAGCCGTTTTACCAACCCAAATTTTGATGAATTCATCCATCGTTTATGCATACTTGAAGGAGCCGAAACGGGCGTTGCAACAGCAACAGGAATGGCAGCCATCCAAGCTACTTTTGGTGCTCACCTAGAGCAGGGAGATGAAATTATTAGTACACGAGCCATTTTCGGTTCAACGCACTCAGTTTTCACCAAAGTATTACCAAAATTTGGCATCAAAACCATTTACGGTAATGGGCTTAAATTGGATGACTGGGATGAATTAGTGACGGAAAATACCAAAATGGTTTATGCCGAAAGCCCAAGTAATCCTACCCTTGACATTGTTGACATTAAGGCTCTCTCTGCTTTTTGTAAGAAACACAAGCTTTTGTTGGTAATAGACAATTGTTTTGCTAGCCCTATTGTTCAGACCCCCATCGAGCTGGGAGCTGACTTTGTTATTCATTCAGCTACCAAATTTATTGATGGACAAGGTCGTGTATTGGGAGGCGCTGTTTTAGGACGAGAGGAATTAATTGAGCCGATTGCCAACTTTGTAAGAGCAACAGGACCCTCTATCTCACCCTTCAATGCTTGGGTTTTGAGTAAAAGTCTTGAACTGCTAGAATTAAGGATGGAACGACACGCTAGCAATGCGCTTTATTTAGCAGAAAAGCTAAGTTCCCACCCAAAAATTAAACAGCTAAAATACCCTGGCCTTCCCTCCCACCCTCAATATGAGATTGCTGCAAACCAAATGAAAAATGGTGGTGGCTTATTTGCATTTGAGTTGGGCAGCTTAGAAGAAGGTAAGCGTTTTTTAAATAAGCTTAAAATGTGTCGTTTGACAGCTAACCTAGGTGATGCTAGAACCATCGTATCCCATCCTAGTTCTACCACCCATTCCAAATTAAGCGAAGAAGAACGACTTGCCGTAGGAATTACTCCTGGCTTTGTGCGTGTAAGCGTTGGATTGGAGGATAAAGAAGATATTTTAAACGACCTTTTGCAAGCCATTGGAGATGAATAGAATCACAGAATCCGAATCGAAATACGACAACTTAGATAAAAAATCTACTGCAGAGCTAATTAGAGAAATTAATCAAGAGGATAAGACCGTTCCGCAAGCGATTGAACAATGTTTGGATCAAATTGAAGCGCTAATTAATGCTGCACTAGAGAACATGAAAAAAGGAGGTAGACTTTTTTACATTGGTGCTGGTACGAGTGGTCGTTTGGGTATAGTTGATGCATCTGAATGCCCACCCACCTTTGGTGTGCCTCACGGCTTAGTTGTTGGTTTGATGGCTGGAGGTGATAAGGCCATGCGTAAAGCGGTTGAATTTGCCGAAGACAGTGCTGAAATGGCATGGAATGACCTTAAAGAGCATCAATTAAATGAGAATGACTTCTTGATTGGTATTGCCGCAAGCGGAACCACACCCTATGTTATCGGAGGCCTAAAAAAAGCCAATGAAAATGGGATTAAAACAGGATGTATTGTCTGTAATCCAGGTTCACCTGTTGCGGCGGAAGCGGCATTTCCTATTGAATGTATAACGGGTCCGGAGTATGTCACTGGAAGTACCCGAATGAAAGCAGGAACTGCTCAAAAGTTAATTCTAAACATGATTTCCACCAGTCTTATGATTCAACTGGGCAGAGTGAAGGGAAATCGAATGGTGGATATGCAATTGAGCAACAATAAATTGGTAGATAGAGGAACGCAAATGGTTATGAATGAACTGAATATTGACTATGAGCAAGCTCAAAAGTTGCTTTTAGAGCATGGAAGTGTGCGTGCTGCTATTGATAGTCAAGCCTAAGATCGCCAAGCTTTTTTTAGACTTTCCGGAATTTCTACTTTTTCCTTTTGGTCAAAGTCAAAGCACACAATCACATCTTCTCCCCTGACGATTAATTCATCCTGGCTGATTAGTTTATGTTCTAATTTAAAGCTTGTTTTACCCACATGAGCCAAAGTTGTTTCTATGCGGATGGTGTTGGGATATTTCAACTCTTTCAAGAAATCACATTTACAAGAAGCGAGTATTGGTCCTATCTTGATTTCATCGTAAAGTTTATTGAAGGAGCATTCTTCCCAAAAGCGGATTCTGGAGCTCTGTATAAAACGAAAAATGGCCACGTTATTCACGTGGCCAAATAAATCTAGATCACTCCAATCAATGGTTAATTCTATTTCTGATTGAAATGCAAATTCTTTTTTCATAGCACTATGGTAGCATAGCACCAAAGTTGCTTGCAAAGCTTTCTCTTGCAGCTAAAATGATAGCTTCTAAAGCATTGTTATTCTTATCGGTAAGAATGATTTCAAAAGAACCTGACTGCGTACCACCGTACATTTCAGCACTTTCAAAAAGTGCCATAAAATCTGCCATTTCTTGATTGCCGCTTGCCTTTAGAACATAATCAGAAAGTCCTTTAAAATCAAACAAACCGCTCAGCTGTTGACTTAGTAACATAGGATCCATTGATACAGTCTTCAATTCACCTTTAGCAAAAAAGCTGTTGGCTACTTCATCAGATCCAGTGACGAGTATTTTGTTGCTTCTAACCACGATATTTATACCTTCTTTGGTTTTGTACATCCCTTTTGCACCTGTTAACTCTGAAACAGAATTAAGAACCTCTATTACCTTGTTTTCACTGTTCTCTTTAAGACCAATGTTGAAGACTATGTTTTTCATGGCCTCTTTCGGGTCTACTTTATTCAGTTCCTCTTTTACCTTATCCTCAATCTTAACTTCTTCATCATCCTCTAAAGCGTCCAGACGAGCATCCAAATCGTCAATTAAAGAGGTACTCTCCTCAGCCTCATCACTTTCAGGCAGTGGTGGATAATCCGACATTCCCATAGCAATACCGCCATCCAATACCTCAGATAGTAATGCTGGGTCAAAACCTAACTTCTCTTCTATATCCTTGAACTGCTTGCTACCTTTCATATTCACTACAAGGCTGTCTACTTCCATTTGCGTGAAGAAATATGCAATCAAGTCACCATCGGTCAAACTATTAGCAAAGCGGTGGTGATCAAAAACTTTTTTATTGTCCAATCCAGGAGCGTCAATCTCATATTTTGCCGCAATTTTACCTGCTTCAAAATTCAATGAGAAATATCCCTCTCCTTCCGGGATCTCTTTAATACTCACATTTGTATTGCTGCCTTTATTTACTTGATCCATTAACTTTTCAAGATCCGCTCTCATCTTATCATCAAGACTATTCTTCATATTGGTCATAGAAACCCACATCATCAAGTCTTCATCTTTTTGAGCTAATTTTTTAAGATAGTCCTTCTCAACCTTCTTTTTAGCTCCGTTCTCAAACAAAGCCACAGCTAAATCTCTCCATTCGCTTTTGTTTTTGAATCCGAAATTTGCTGGCATCATAATGGCCATGTTGTTATTCATGGCTACAAAAAGATCTACTTTTTGATATTTTACCTTACCAATTCGAAGACCTCTGTGAGCTTCCATTTTTACAGATGCACCGTAGGTTTCAAGATTCGTTTCTAACATTTCAGCATCCGCAATCCCAAACATGAATAAAACAGCTAATTCATCCTTATACTTTCCAGCGGTTATGTGATAGTTCTTTGAAAAGTCAGCTCCCATGATGGTGGCAAAACCTCCAGCTAAATCAGCAAAGCCTGACTTGTCAAGTAACTGTTTACCTTTCATCTCCCAGTAAAAAACGGATTGATCGAAGGCATTCATCATGCTTAAGAAGGCTGTTTTATTAGCTTCAGCTGAACCGCCAACTTTAGCTAATGAATTATTCTCTTTTTTATCCTTTTTATCTCCACAAGAAGCAAAAATGAAAAGAGTAGATAAAAGTAAAAGGGAAATGGTATTTCTCATAGGAACAATTAGTTTCTACAAAGTTGCAAAAAAACTACAAAAGAAAGGGAATCTTAACTATTTTTTACGATTGGATCTTTCTAACTTTGAGGCTTGCATAGTATCGAACCATATTATTCTTGGAGATCTTATTACACGGCAGAGGAAGATGCTCGTTCACCTTTTTATGGAACCGTATACAGTGAGTTTGAATTTACGAATTCAATTTACAATTTCGCTATTCACCCGCAGTGGGATGATATTGGCTCGCAAACTTTATTCCTAAAGCTGCTCTTTTGTGACTATGATGAAGGTTATGCGATAATTGAGCTTATTGGAGAATGGAACGATCTTCTTTACTCCGATATCATCAAACTTAAAAGAGACTTTTGTGATTTACTGCTAAATGAAGGAATAAATAAGTTCATTTTGATAGGGGAAAACGTGCTGAATTTTCATGCAGATTCAGACGACTATTACGAAGAATGGTTTGAAGATATTGAAGATGGCTGGATCAGCTTACTCAATTTTAGAGACCACGTAATAGAAGAGTTTTCCGAGTACAATATAGACCACTATTTCTTGATGGGAGGAAAACTTCAAGACATGGCATGGAGGACCTACAAACCTGAACAATTGTACCTTTTGGTGGACAGCCTTGTTAGTAAGAGAATTGGTTGAAACTACTTTTTACTTACGTAAAACAAGTATAAGATTCCGAAACAAAATAGAATATTCAAGAGCAAGTTTAAAAGAACTAAGCCGAATAAACCCGATTTTATGAGTAAAACAGACTCATTGCTAAAGGTGCTGAAGGTACTAAAACCGCCACATACACCAATCAATAAGAAGGCTTGCCAAAATTCTGATTGTTGAATTTTAGGCAGAATATACATTACTCCCACTGCGAGTACCACACAGGATAAAAAATTAGCAATAAGCGTAGCCAAAGGAAATTGACCAGCCTTATCTACGAGTAATTTAGAAATTCCAAAACGAAATACAGAACCAATTCCACCACCAATAAATACGGCTAATACATTCATTATTTGGATGATTGAATGTTTATTTTCTTGATAATAAACTGAACTAGATATGCGAATCCGATAGCAACAAAGTAGCCTAAAATAGCTCCTCCAAGAATATCTGAAGGATAATGAACGCCAAGGTAAACCCTGCTATATCCTACCAGTAAAACCCACAGCAAAAGAATCGGTGTTAACCATTTAAACGATTTAGCAAGAAGCACCGAAGAGAAACCCAGAATTGCAAAACAATTGGCTGCATGATTACTCACAAATCCATATTGGCCCCCATTATAATCGTTTACGGTGTGAACGATATGCTTTATATCTAAATTGTGGGTTGGACGGTAGCGCATAAAAACCTCTTTAAAGGCCAGAACTGCCGTTTGGTCTACCACTAAAATTGTGATACCCGCACCTAGCAGTGAAATTCCTAAGCCCTTCCAGCCATAAGTTTTGTAAAGCAAAAATGCTATAAGAAGATAAAGTGGAATCCAAATAAATTTGTTGCTAATCCACCAGAAAATATCATCAAACAAAGGGCTATGAGCTCCATTTATTATGAAGAATAGGTTGTAATCAAAATTTTCTAGTGCTTTAAACATCAGTCGTTAAGTGTGGTCCAAATTAAGTCTTTTAATTCAGTTAGTCCAAGCTGAGCAACGGAAGAAATGAATAGATTGGGTATATCTGGTAAATCTTTTCTAATCTCTGCTTTTAGCTCGTCATCCAACATATCCGATTTTGAAATGGCCAAAATCCTTTCCTTATCGAGCATTTCGGGATTATACTGTTTCAATTCGTTCAACAATATATTATACTCTTTGTGGATGTTTTCACTATCAGCAGGCACCATAAACAATAGCAAAGAATTCCTTTCAATATGTCTTAGAAAACGTATTCCAAGTCCTTTACCTTCATGGGCTCCTTCAATTATTCCAGGAATATCTGCCATCACAAAGGACTTATAATTTCGATATGATATCATACCTAGGTTTGGAACAAGCGTTGTAAATGGGTAGTTGGCTATTTCAGGTTTAGCTGCAGACAACACACTCAAAAGGGTTGATTTTCCAGCATTTGGAAATCCTACCAAACCGACATCAGCTAAAAGTTTCAGCTCAAGGATCTTCCATTCCTCTTTCCCGTCTTCTCCGGGTTGGGCATACCTTGGTGTTTGGTTGGTAGGACTTTTAAAATGGTTATTTCCACGGCCTCCGCGACCACCTTCTACCAATACAAACTCTTCTCCGTCCTCCGTGATTTCGATGATTTGTTCACCGGTTTCAGCATCTTTAGCAACTGTACCCAGAGGAACTTCAATAATCTCATCTTCTCCCATCTTACCAGATTTGAGTGATGAGCCTCCCATTTCACCATGACCTGCGATGATGTGCTTTCTGTACTTAAGATGCAGAAGGGTCCAAAGTTGTGAATTTCCACGAATTATTACATGTCCTCCACGACCACCATCACCGCCGTCAGGACCACCTTTAGCCGTTGTTCTATCACGGTGTAGATGAGCTGAACCTCCGCCACCTTTTCCGCTTCTACAGCAGATTTTAACGTAGTCAATAAAGTTAGAATCTGCCATATTTGTTACGCTAGCGCATTAATTTGATCGTAAAGTCTTTGTGTAATCTCATCGATTGATCCCATACCGTCAATCTTGTGAAACTTTTCACATTCTTGATAGTATTCCTTTACTGGAGCTGTTTCAGATTTATAAACTGAAATTCTATTCGCAATCACTTCTGGTTTAGCATCATCTGGACGACCCGAAACCTTTGCTCTTTCAGCCAATCGAGTTTTAAGCTCTTCTTCCTCTACATCCAATGCCAACATCATTGATATTGATGAATTTCTTTTGGACATGAGCTCATCCAAAGCCTTTGCTTGATCCTTATTCCTTGGAAATCCATCGAATATAAAACCGTTCGCATCTTGGTGAAGGCTCATTTCAGAGTTCAACATATCAATCGTAACTTCATTTGGCACTAAATTACCTTGATCAATGTATGATTTAGCCAATTTACCAAGCTCTGTTTCTTCCTTGATGTTTCTTCTAAAAATATCCCCTGTAGAAAGGTGTACCAAAGAATATTCCTTTTGTAAACGCTCTGATTGCGTTCCTTTTCCAGCACCCGGAGGGCCAAAAAGCACAATGTTTAACATTTGTTTTGTGTTGTTTAGTACGTAAATCGCATTTAAGTTTCTCCCCAACTCTTCGTAGTCTAATCCAAATCCTACTACGAAATCATTTGGGATTTCGAGAGCAACGTAGTCTATTTTTATATCTTTCTTATAAGCTTCAGGCTTCAAAAGCAGCGTGCAGTATTTAATACTATTTGGCTTCTCCTTTTCAAGAATTATATCAAGAGCAGATATGGTATTGCCAGTATCAATGATGTCTTCAACAACAATAATGTCTCTTCCTTCCATATCATCAGCAAGCCCAACAACCTCTTTAACAATACCGGTGGTCTCTGTACCTTCATAAGAAGAAAGACGGATGAAAGATATTTCACAGTCAACCTTGATATTTTTTAACAAATCAGAAGCAAACATAAAAGCACCGTTCAAAACAACAAGGAAATGAGGCTTTTTACCCTCATAATCGTGGTTAATCTTGGACGCAAGTGTGCTAATAGCGCTCTGGATGCTTTCGGCGCTTAGGTATGGTTTGAATTCTTTATCGTGAAGACGAACATTGCCCATAAAGGAATGCAAAGTTAAACAAATCAGACCGCTAAAAAAAGATACTTGTTTTGAGTTATTAACCAAGTTAATTGTTAGCAGCTATCCATGCCCCTGTCCAAGCAGCCTGAAAATTGAAACCACCGGTTAAGGCATCAACATTTAAAAACTCTCCTGCGGCCTGAATATTCGGATACTTTTTTAAGCGCATTGTTTTCCAGTCAATTTCTTTTAAATCAAGACCTCCAGCCGTAACAAACTCTTCTTTAAATGTTGATTTTCCGTTAATTGAATAAGATCCATTACAAAGACTCTCGGCCATGATTCGGAGTTTTTTGTCAGACACATCTCGGTAGGCCTCCTGCCCTATACCTGCAAATTCCAAATTCTTTAACCACCACCTTTTAGGCAACTTTAAAATTGGATTTTTGTCTATTCGTTCATTTGAGAGCAATTTCTTGTTGCGCAATAACTCTTCTTCAATCTCATTTTGTTTATAGGGAAAACAAGAATTTATTTTAACAGAGAAGTGATAATTAAGGTCGGCAAGTTCACGAGCAGATCGAGAAGAAAGTTTTAAAATTCCAGGACCTGACATACCCCAATGTGTTACCAAAAGTGGACCTGTTTCTGACACCTTAAGTTTGGGTATTTTGACCTCTGCATTTGCTAGACTTAAGCCCATTAAATCCTTTAATCTTTTATCCTTACAGTTGAAAGTAAACAGACTTGGAACTGGTTTAATAAGCTCACAACCCAAATTCCCGAAAACCTTCCATAAAATCTTTGATGAACCCGCTCCAAGGAATAAATTTTTGCATTCATAGGCTTCTTTAGTATATGTTTCTAAAACAACCCCGTCTTCCTGTGGTGAAATCTGGTCGATTTTACTGTTCAAATTCAGTTTTATATCCAGTTTTTTGGCCAAACCTTCAAAGCAGTCAACAATGCTCTGACTAGAGTTAGAAACGGGAAACATCCTGCCATCCTCTTCTATTTTTAACTCTACTCCATGCTCAGCAAACCAAGCTATGGTATCACCCGGTTGAAACTTGTGAAAAGGCCCCAATAATTCCCTTGAACCTCTCGGATAAAACTTCACTAATTCTTTAGGCTCGAAACAGGCATGGGTTACATTGCATCTCCCCCCTCCAGAAATTCTAACCTTTGAAAGCGTTTTATTGCTTTGCTCAAGAATAAGAACTGACTTGTCCGGATAATTTAACTTAAAATTGATGGCATAGAAGTAGCTTGCCGCTCCAGCTCCGATGGCTATACTATCCCATTTTTTAGTCACAGGACAAATATATCACTCCCACAGAGAACTTACGTCAATTTCCCAAATTCCGAGATTTCCATAAGCCCTTAATTCATTCCCATCAATTTCCGTGTACAATTCACGTGTCATGCTAAGGAGCTGATTCATTTTTTGCCTAAAGTCCTGATTTTCATTCCAAACATAAGCATCCTGTGCGTTACCCAAGCTAAAGAATTTGCGTTGCCATGATATTCCTCCGTCAATACTGTATAGAAAGAAGTCATTGCAGACCAATACTATTTTATCGCCACTGGCAAATGGTATAAAGGTGTTTTGGCTTGAAAGAAGTTCTTGTTTCCCTTTGTTGAGATAAAATTTACTCTCTTTCATACCCCAATCAAAAACAGATGATTGAATAGGAATATGCAGCATACTTTCCGAACCGAGCTGCCTATTTCGCTCAATTTTATAACCTATGTACACCTCATTATCAAGAATTCTAAACGGTGATTTGTAGTTGGTACTGAAAAATCCGTAATACGCTATACTCTGATTTATTGGCTTCCAACTATTAGGGGTTTTTGTGTACATGTATACTCCCATTTGCCTATTCTTTGGATCATAGGAAAGGACGTATGTTTTATCACCTTCGAAAAAGAACTCAACTGGACTTATCCCAAATAAAATTTCCTTCCACTCGGCACCTTTATTTTTTGTGTAAAAAACCTTGTTTTGAAAGGGGCTCCTTCTATGATAGCAGAGATAAGCCTCATAACTATTTTTGATACTAACGTCAATTCTCCCCTGCAGGGAATCAATGTATACAGAACCCCATTTTTCTCTCAAATCATTCATTGTATTTCGAACTTCAATGTTAAGTTCATTGGGCGATGGCTGAAATACGAGCCCCAACAAATTCTCTTTTGAATTAAAACTGACATCAATTAAGCCTTTATTATTTGAAAAGCTCACGGAAGTTGTAAGTTCCTCTCCTACCAGTATCCCTTTGGGAGTTCTGGAAGTGTCTTTAACCTTAAAATTTTTGACGTCTTCATTTAAAAGAACTCCTTCTCCCCAATCCAATTTATATCCAAAATAACCGGATGGAAATTTGAAAACTCCGGGGATAAAAGGGATGGCTACATCTCCGTGGCGATTGTTAGGAGCGCTTTTTATCCACATTTCTTGCCCTTTACTTTCAATGATCAAGTACTCAGAAAACTGGTTTACATTGATGCTCTTGTCGTTTACACTGTAAGTATTTATATAAAAAGGCATTCTTCCAACCTTCTCCTCCTTTACGGCTGTATCTGAAAAGTGAATTTTAAAGTCTTTTAGCGGCGTATAATCCTTTTTGTTTATCCGATAATGAACGTTTCTTTCAATTGGACCCACGTATTGGGCATAGGATATTGAGATTAATGAAACAAGTGTGAGTAGTGTGCGCATTTAATTGTTTTTTTTGAGGTATACAATTGTGCAAACAATACGTTCAATGACCTTCATAAAAATTTGATTTATACCAAATCCATATTTTTCATTAGGAAGGTGGCATTCATATTTTGGCAAACACCTGGTCGTAATTTATAGTCGAAATAAATTTCCGCTCCTTCTATTTTGGCGTCAAAATACCAGTTCTCAAATTTTGGAATTTCGTTTGCCATTTTTGTCAAACTTAGATCGTGCGTAGCTACCAGTCCGAAGGCTTTTGTAGAACTTAATTTCTGGATATATTTTGCCGATCCTTCTGCCTTATCTTTTGAGTTCGTGCCTCTTAGAATTTCATCTAAAAGCACCATGCAAGATGTGTCTTTTCGGGCGCCATCCAAAATAAATTTTAGTCGCTTCAATTCAGAAAAGAAATAGGATTCATTCTCACTCAAATCATCACTGGCTCGCATGCTCGTGTAGAGATCAAGCTTTCTTAAGTTTAAACGGCTTGCCGGCAATGGGCAACCCATGTTCGCCAATATAACAGCCACTCCAACTGAACGCTGTAAGGTACTTTTACCTGCCATGTTCGGACCAGTAACTATTAACATCTGCCCTTCTGAAGTAAGGCTTACATTGTTTTTAACTGCCACTTTGGAGTCCAATAAGGGGTGGTATAAATTTTCTGCTTCAAAATATCCATCCGTAAAATTGGCATAATTAAATTCTGGGTGATTTGCCCTAACATTGCTCAGGCTTAACAGCATATCAAGTCTATAAATAGCGAGTATATTAGCCACCATTTTATCGGCATGCTTTGTTTTCCATTTATGAAGCTTATAATGTGCGTGAAGGTCGTAAGCAGCAAAAACATTAAAAATCAATCCTGCCACCGGGTTATTTCTATTATTAAAGGTATGAATAACAGATAATAAACTCTTAAAAGCTGAGGAAGATAACTTATCTGATTTTGTCGACCATTCCATCTCCTCCGCAATTGCTATCAATGAGGCATACTTAGAGACAATTTTCTCGACTTCTTCCAATTTTTTCATGTTATGGTTCGTCTTTTTTAGAACCAAAGAAATGGGAATCAATGCAACAGCGCACATTAATAAAAATTGAATCGCTGTAATCTGCTCCATTGAGATTAAGACCAAAGCCGTTAATGAAACTAAAGGCATGAAAAAGCGACATAAGTTAAGTAGCATGTTCACCTGAGGTTCACTTTCCTTAATGGCTGATTCTAATTTCTCCAGTTCATTGTCTTCAGTGTTTATTGCTTTGCCGTACGCATAGAATTTAAAAGACAATTCCCATTGGGAAGCTAACTCTTGAGATAAAATGGCATTTTCAGCATTATTGCTGGCATTCAAATTCCGACAAGCATTTGCCAAGGAGAATTTTCCGCCAACAGTTGACGTCCTGTTCAGCCATTGAAATAGGGACTTTTTCCCAAATACATCTAGGTCATAAGTAAATGAATGCCCACTATCTATAAATTCTTGACCTTCATCAAAATGAGAAACATCACGAGAATTCAGGTATTCAATTTCTCTTTCAGCACGCTCTTTTTCAAGTTGGGCTATTTTCAAAGCTACTTTTAATCCTTCATTGTGTTTAACAAGAAAGAGAAAAACGGCAATAAATAAAATGAAGATGGCTGCTGTAAATAAGCTAACCCAAGAGATGTAAATTCCAATTCCACACAGAAGCGTCCAGAGAACGCGAGCCCAAACCATCAAGTTTAGCCTTTTTTTCAAGTTAAGAATTTCCTCTTCCTTGAGATTCGTATAGGTTTTATAAGCTCCAGAAATACCTGACATTTTAGTCCTTTATAACATAATTAAACCCAAAACCAAAGCTCAAGTAATGGACGGGTCCCTTAAAATCATCTTCCGAATAACCTTGTAAGCCAGTATTACAAAGGTAATCGTGACTGAATTCATAATTCTGGAAATTGTAGCCGGTAAAAAAACTAAAGAAGAGTTTAGTATTAGAACTTGGCAAAATCAATTTGAAGTACGGATTAAATGAAATAGACTCCCATCTTGAGGGGTCAGGACAATAATTGGACCTCAGACTGTGATATAGATAAGAAAAGTTGAGACCATATTCAGCCTCAAATTTTAATCCGCCATCTTGCCTGTAAAATATACCCGCCATTGGTCCAATGGTATGAAAATCTCCTTGCAAATAATATCCAATATTGGGATCCGCATTCGGATTAAGGTCATTGAAAAGGTATTGGACCCCTCCCTTAACACCTAAACCTTTGTTGCTAATTCGGTATACGCTCAAACGTGAATCAGCAATACCTTCAGCAATAGCCCTGTAAGCTCTATTAGCTATGTTGACGGGTAATCCAACTTCCATATCAATCCCAAAACGCTTTTGTGCAGATAAGCTTTGCGCTAAGGACAAAAAAATTAAGATGCTAAGTGCTAGGTGCTTCAACTTAGTTGTTTAATACCGCCAGTTTTTTCATAACTCGCTGGTTTGACGTTTCCAAAATATAAAAATAAACGCCGTTCGACAACTGTTTAGTATCAAAGGTACATGGGTAAACACCTTTTTCAAGGTTTCCAGACATGATGTCCAATTTCAAGCCGCCCCTTTCGGATTCCATGTAAAATTTAACTTCATCACTCTCTGGGAGTTCAAAGCATAATTCAATATTTCCGTTTGCCGGTTGAAGTTCATAGGGGTGAAGAAAAGCGTAGTGCTTAATTTCTACTTCATCTTTAGAATTTGATTTCGGAAAAAGATAAAGTTGTATAAACTTAGAAGCAAGAAGCACTGCAAATACAGCTCCCACAAAGGCAGCAATGATCAAATAGGTATTTACGTTAGCTGATAAGGCTTTTAACAGCACATAAACGATTAATGTCAGTATTAGGGATCCTATGATGATATACCAATTTTGTTTTCCCATTAAAGACTAATTAAACCGTTAATATTTTCCATTGCCTTGTATTTTTGAATAACATAGTCCGAACTGGTTACCATTTCCTTGACTGTTATACTTACAAAATTTCCATTTTTGCTGATATTCTCAGACATTTCGGCGCTTTCAAAGTGTTGTTTTACCTCAGAAACTTTCCCGCTCAAGTTTCTAACAATAAATTTATAGACATAAACCCTTGGCCATTTAGGATTTTCATCCATCAACTCCTTTAGCTTATCGTATTTCTCAGTATTATCTGCCATTATTTATATTTGGCAACAGATAAGTGGCAACGATATAATTCCTTTGAAAATTCAGGATAAGTATCGACAAACTTATCTATGTCTTTCTTCATTTCTTTATTCAAATCAGCATATTGAACTTTTCTCATTTCGTTCAATTCTGACAGTATGTACATAGGGTCGGTTTCCGTCCCAATCTTCACATCCAATATAGATTCGTCAGAAGCTTTCGAAACTAGTTTACCATATTTAGCCCAAGTTTTTTCATGTGCTTCTACCACAGCTATGAACTTGAGTAAGGATTCAGCCAGCTCCTTTTCCTCCTTCTTTTGCATAATGTCAAAGCGACATTCAGCTAAACGTCTTTGATAATCTCTAAAATCGTCTTTTACAACCTTTAAGGCTGTAATCTTTGGGGCATCATTTGCGGCTTTTTCATCAAGCTCAGCAACCTTTGATCGTCCTACCTTAGGGTGAACATACCCAGATGCGAATGATTTTTTAATTTCAAACATTCTATCTCCTTCCATCCTTATTTTCTTTTCAACGCAACATACTCTTGGTAGCGCAATTGGAAAAAACTAATTAACTCATATTCGCTTGCCGTTCGCAGGAAATGATCCGACACGTTGGCAAAATCGATGAAGTTTTCAAATTCATCAGGCGACAAATTTATGATTTCTGCGTCAACATACACGCGAAAAAGTTCTTTTAAAAGTGCATTTTTTCTATCCTCATATTCCATTCGGGCAACAATGGCTTTGCTTTGTTCCATCTTACTAAAACGCATGTACAAGGCAGTTAACGGACTTTGCAAGGCATTAGTACCTGTCGGTCTATCCGGTAATTCCAGCCTTGTCTTCTCCAGATCATCGTGTATCTCACTTATTTTCCTTTTCGGAAAAACCGTGTGTTGCGCCAGTTCATTAAATGCTTTATCCATTTTAATTACACCCAAATAGGTAGTATCCCCTTTAATACTATCGGCATAAAATTCATAAGGAAGGTAACCCATGCATGATATGACCAGGGTATCTCCTTGCTCCAAATAAATTTGAAAAGATCCATCTGGATTCAAAAATTTTCCACCCCATCCTTTTTTAATCACAATGGCATTAAGTAAGCTTGCGCGAGAATCTTTATCGACAACCTCTCCTATAGCCAACGTTTTATCATTCAAATGTTTTGTAGTATCTAAAACCAATGAATCAGCCTGAGAAAAACCCTCAAGCAACAAACAATTAAATATTAGGAAAAGAATTATCCGCATTCGAACTTACAAAGTTATGTAAAGTATGTTGTCGTATTTCAAATAAGATGCCAGAGTCATCCATAAAAGGATGTTTAAAGAGATAAAATGGTTGCTTTTAACGCAATTGTTAATTACCTGTTAAAAAGTAGTTAATTACCGCCCTTTAATGCGGGTTTTAGACGGCTTCAATTGATTATTTTTGTTAGCTGTGAATTTTTGAATGATATGAGTGAGAAAGAACATAATTATTCGGCGGATAGTATTCAGGCCTTAGAAGGAATGGAACACGTGAGAATGCGACCTTCAATGTACATTGGAGACGTTGGCACACGTGGTTTACATCACCTTGTGTATGAGGTAGTAGATAACTCTATTGATGAAGCCTTAGCCGGATATTGCGACACGATAAGTGTAACGATCTTGAACGGTGAAGGAATATTGGTTAGTGATAACGGAAGAGGTATTCCTGTGGACATGCACAAAAAAGAGGGCGTATCTGCCCTTGAGGTTGTAATGACCAAGATTGGAGCCGGAGGAAAATTTGATAAGGATTCTTATAAGGTTTCTGGTGGTCTTCACGGTGTTGGTGTTTCATGTGTGAATGCATTATCCAAAAGTCTTACAGCAACTGTACATAGACAAGGTAAGGTCTACGAACAAAGCTATGAAAGAGGTAAGGCAATTGAACCCGTTAAGGAAATAGGTACTACTGATAAGAAAGGTACAACCGTAAAATTTCAACCGGACGATACTATCTTTGACGTACTCGAGTATAATTACGATACGTTAGCGTCAAGAATGCGTGAGTTGGCTTACCTAAATAAAGGTATTACCGTTACCCTAACTGATGAGAGACAAACTGATGAGGAAGGAAACTTCATTCAAGATGTTTTTCATTCCGAAGAAGGTTTAAGTGAATTCGTTCGTTTCTTAGATGAGACAAGAGAACCACTAATCGAAGAAGTAATAGCTGTAGAAGGTGAGAAAAATGGTATACCTGTGGAAGTGGCCATGATATACAACACTTCTTACGGCGAAAACATTCACTCTTACGTAAATAATATCAATACCCATGAAGGTGGTACTCACCTCTCTGGTTTTAGGAGAGGACTTACGAATACCTTAAAAAAGTATGCGGACGAATCTGGACTTTTAGACAAGTTGAAATTTGACATTAGTGGAGATGATTTCCGTGAAGGACTCACCGCTATTGTTTCTGTTAAGGTATCGGAGCCACAATTTGAGGGGCAAACAAAAACCAAATTAGGAAACCGTGAGGTAACTGCTCCAGTTTCGCAAGCGGTAAGTGAAATGCTTGCTGATTATTTGGAAGAGCATCCAAATGATGCCAAGCAAATCGTAAATAAGGTAATCCTTGCAGCACAAGCACGTCACGCAGCCAGAAAGGCACGTGAAATGGTGCAAAGAAAGAACGTAATGTCAGGGTCTGGGCTTCCAGGTAAATTGGCAGATTGTTCCGAAAGAGATGCTGCAAAATGTGAGATATTCCTTGTCGAGGGAGATTCGGCAGGTGGTACAGCCAAGCAAGGACGTGATAGAAACTTCCAGGCTATTATGCCTCTTCGTGGTAAGATTTTAAATGTGGAAAAAGCAATGCACCACAAAATCTTCGAGAATGAAGAGATCAAGAATATCTATACTGCCCTTGGTGTAAGAGTTGGAACTGAAGAAGATTCAAAAGCGCTTAATACAGAGAAATTACGTTACCATAAGGTTGTAATTATGTGTGATGCGGATGTGGATGGTTCTCACATTGAGACCCTAATCTTGACTTTCTTCTTCCGTCACATGAAAGAATTAATCGAAAACGGACACATATACATTGCAACACCTCCTCTTTACTTGGTTAAAAAAGGTAAAAAGCAAGAATATGCATGGAACGATAAAGAAAGAGATGCTTTGGTTGCTGAAATGAAAGGATCTGGAACTGAAAGCTCTGTTGGTATTCAACGTTACAAAGGTCTTGGAGAGATGAACGCTTCTCAGCTTTGGGATACAACTATGAACCCTGAGAACAGAACTTTACGCCAAGTTACCATTGATAACGCAGCGGAATCTGATAGAATTTTCAGTATGTTGATGGGCGATGAAGTTCCACCACGTAGAGAATTCATTGAAAAGAATGCGAAATACGCAAACATTGACGCGTAATTAGCAAAAGAATAAATCTAAAACCCGACCTCACCGTCGGGTTTTTTTGTAAATGGAAATTTTTAAAAATAAAACCTTCCTCTATTTCACAGAAGTTCTGTGCCTGACCCTTATTTTTTTTCTGGTCATTTTTGAATTCCGCTTGATTGAAAATGAAATGGATGTTTTACCATACGCACGTTCGGTATACGACAATGATTGGTTAAAAAATGACTGGTACTTAAGTTTAAAAATTCCTTACCGATATTTCTTCAGCTATATCATTGGTTTCTTCATTGATAAAGTGGGAATAGCTTACACGATATTTTTTGGGAGGATATTGTGCTACCTATTATTTTCAGCCGCACTTATACATTTAAGGAACAGTCTTAAAGACATCATTAAACCAATTACCTTTTGGATTGCTATGACCATCTACATTCTCATTTTTAGGGACGGCATGGGAGCTGGAGAATGGATGGTAGGTGGTCTTGAAACCAAATCTTTGGCCTACTCCTTTGTGATTCTGGGGACATCATTTTTTCTTCGTAAAAAATATACCCTGGCCGCCATGTTTGCCGGACTGAGCTTAAGCTTTCACTTGTTGGTTGGAATCTATTTTACCGCTGCCTTATTCGCTATGCTTTTGATTGACTGGAAGCAAATTAAGAAGCAAACCGTTGCTTATGCTGCCTTGGCCTATGCAATAAGCGGTTCAATAGGAATATATGGTGTCTTAAGTCAATTACTTTTTCAAACAACAAAAAGCAATTTAGGTTGGGATATATACGTTAATCTTAGGGTTCCGCATCACGTAAAACCCGACACATTTGCATATACTTATTGGATAATGCTGATCTCATTCAGTTTAATCAGCCTTTCTGTTTTTTACTTAGCCAAAGAAAGACGAATGCGCTTATTAGCCACCGTGGCTCTTTCAGGCACTTTTTATTCTATAGTTGGAATTCTTATCTACCTTTTAGGTCCCTCACATTTATTGAAGTATTACTTTTTTAGATTTGGAGATGCCGTACTTCCAATTATTGCCATGTATTGTTTAGCTTATTGGATGAGTAAAATCCCATTTGAAATCAATGGCCGCAAAAAGCAATTGAAAATTTTGGTCAACGGCAGCATTATCTTACTTTTTCTGCCCTTCCTACTTAAGCAGTTTAAACTAGCAGAGGGCATTTCACATATTGAGCGAGCGGCCTTTTATGACGTAAAGATGCAAAACTGGGTAAAAGAGCATACACCAAAGGATGCTGTTATCATGACACGGCCGGATGATGTTTTCTTTTATATTAATTATGATAGAGCCATGTTCGTCTCTTGGAAACACTCTCCTCAAGCTGCAGACGATATAGTTGAATGGCACAAACGCCTGAAACTTTTAAATCGAAACCAGAAACTAGAATCCGCAAAAAAAATCATTCCCAACTACAACAAACTAAGCGAAGAAGATTGGCTTAAAATAAAAGATCTGTATCCGGAATTACAATACCTTTTAATTTCAAACCAACGCCGTTTAAATTTTGAAATAGCCTTCAAATCTGAACATTTAGTATTGTACAAACTTTAGAATAAAATGTTTAGCTTTAGATCTCTATAAAACAATTCTATGAGCAAAGAAATTCTAAATAAAAAGTTGATGTGGTACAAAAGCAAAATGCAAGCTTTTCCGGGTACCATGATTATTACAGAAGACCGCTTAACTTTTTTAAAGCCCCCAAAGTGGACCATGATGTTTGGTGCAATTGGTGCACTTATTGGTGCCGGTGCTAAAGGAAAACCAATGATCGATGAAGAGCTAAAAAACCTCAAGATTAAAAAAGGAAGAGACGTTAGAAAGAACTACATGCTTAACGTAACAACCCCTGACGGAAAGGAATACGACTTTTTATTTGATGATAAGTTGAAGGAGCAAATTGCTCCAGTAATAAGTTTAGATTAAAAAGCAATTAAAACAAAAAAGGCGAACCGTTTGGTTCGCCTTTTTTGTTTCAAAATTATTTGGTCTTATTCATTCTCATTCAAGATCTTGAATAATTCATCCAAGTTTGGAGCTAGAATAATTTCAATTCTTCTGTTTTTAGCTTTGTCATCAGATACCGGGTGGTACTCAGAACGCCCACTAGCCGTAAGAATCTTAGGATCAATGCTACTGTTATCCAATAAGATTTGAACAACTGAAGTAGCTCTTAAAACTGATAATTCCCAGTTATTTTTTGGATGTGAACTTGAGCTCATTTTATCCGTATCGGTGTGACCTTCTACAATAACTTCCATGTCACTTTGATTCTCAAGTACTTTTGCCAATTCTACAAGTGCTTTAATTCCTTCTGCTCCTACTTTCGTAGAACCTGAAGCAAATAACAATTTAGCTTCCATGCTCACGTATACCTTACCATCTTTTTCGGTTACGGTAAGACCTTTATCTTTAAAAGCCAATAGCGCATTGTAAACCTTGTCTTTTAGGGCTTTTACTTTCTCATCTTTTTGTCTTAAAAGCTCTTCTAACTCATCAATTCTCTTTTGCTTAGCTTCTAGATCTTTTTCTTTTTGTTCTAGTGAAACTTGTAGTTTCGTTAAGCTAGACTCCAACTTCATTAGCTCAAGCTCCTTACGCTGCAGTTCCAATTCTTTTTTAGAAAGCTCATCGTTAAGCTTTGCATTTTCATTTTCTGCTGAATTTTGGAGCAACCTCAATTTTTCTTGAATTTCTTTATTCAAACGCTCCATATCATTGTAACGAGAAGTCATAATACGGTAAGAGCTACCCATTATGGTGGTGTCCTCTTTGATTTTAGCATGTGCTTTTTTCAACTCACTTAGCTCGGTTTCAACATCCGCTAATTTATTCTCAGCGTCTGCAGCTGCTTTTTTTGCATCCGATACCTCAGAACTACACTTATCGTATTTAGCCTGAAGTTCTTCATGAACCTTAGCAGGCACACAAGATGCTACCGCTATTGAAATGCCTAAAAATAGACTTGCTTTATATATGTTTCTCATCGTACAATTTTTAACAAAAATGAAATGTTTTCTCGCTCATTACAAGCATCATGCCTTTTAGTTTTCAACAGTTGTGCTTTAATGCGATTGTTCATTCGTGATCTGCAACATGCATGGTGCCCCCTAAAAATGGTATGCTAATAATAAGAATTCGGGATAAGGTGTTTTTTTACATAGTCCTCTACCCCATCTTCTAAGCAGGTAAACTCCTTATTATAACCTATGGATTTTAGCTTATTCATATTGGCTTCAGTGAAATACTGATAGGTATCCCTGATATCCTCCGGAGTATCTATATAAGATATATCAACCTTTTTATCCATCGCGGCAAAGGTTGCTTTAACAAGATCATTAAATGACCTGGCCTTTCCACTCCCCAAGTTATAAATACCAGAATCTTTTCTGTGCAGCATTAAAAAGAACAAAACATCAACCACATCCTTCACATAGACAAAATCACGACTTTGTTCTCCATTTGCATATTCATCTTTGTGCGATCTAAACAATTTCATTGCCCCTGTCTTTTCAATTTGATTAAAAGCATGAAAAATAACGCTTGCCATTCTTCCTTTGTGAAATTCATTGGGACCGTATACATTAAAGAATTTTAGACCCGCCCAGAAATAAGGCTTTTCTTCTTGCTGTAACGCCCATTTATCAAAGTCATTCTTTGAATCGCCATAGGGATTAAGCGGTTTTAATTCAGGTATGATGTCATGGGAATCTTCATAGCCGTGCTCTCCTAAACCATAGGTAGCTGCTGAACTTGCGTAAACGAGCGGCAGACCATATTTCACACAAATCTCCCAAACTTTTTTAGTGTAGTTCAGGTTCAAACGATCAAATAAATCGCGATCAAATTCTGTGGTGTCCGTCCTAGCTCCTAAATGAAAAACAAACTGAACCAATTTCTCATTTTCTTCTAGCCAAGCATCAAAATCATTCCTATCAACCAATTTGACAGTTTTGCCTGCCAGGTTTTTCATTTTATCCTCTCGTGAAAAATCATCAACGGCCACTAAATCAGTATAGTTTTCCTCTTCCAATTTTGCCAAAAGGCACGACCCAATAAATCCAGCTGCTCCTGTTACTACTATCATAAATGTCAGTTTGTCACAAATTTTAACATGGCATAAAATTTATACTATGTCTTTCAGTCGACAAAGTTATTACCTTTGTTCACAATACAAGAAAAAAGATGGTTTATCTGACAAGAAGGGAAAGATTTAATGCCGCTCACAAACTTTGGATTGAGGAGTGGGATCAAGAAAGAAACGAAGAAGTATTTGGTAAATGTTCCAATCCAAATTGGCATGGTCATAACTATGAACTCTTTCTAACGGTTAAAGGAACAATAGACCCGCAAACTGGCTTTGTTGCTGATTTGAAGGACATCTCTAAAATAATGAAAGAAAAGATTGTAGATAAACTTGATCATAAAAACCTTAATTTGGATGTTGATTTCATGAAAGGAAAAATGGCTTCTACAGAAGTTTTAGCTGTTGAAATTTGGAATCAATTAAAGCCGGACATTGAAGCATTAGGATGCCTGATGCATTCGATAAAGGTAGTTGAAACAGAAAATAATTATATAGAATATTACGGATAAAAACAGAAAATTATGTTGGATTTATTAGATAGAGATTTAGGATACGAGAAAGGTCAGGCAATGACCAAAGATTTTTTCTCACAGGTATTTGCTTACATGTTTGGAGCACTAGGCCTAACGGCATTAACTGCTTGGTATGTTGCTTTTCAACAACCAGAGATCATGCTTAGTATGTTTAATGCAACCGGAGGCTTTAGTGCAGTTGGTTATTTGGTAATGTTTGCACCTTTAGGTATTGTTCTTTGGATGCAAATGGGAATGAACCGTTTATCTGTTGGTATGTTAATCGGTTTATTTGTTGCCTACTCAGTTCTTTTAGGATTGGGATTAAGTACGATCTTCTTAGCTTATAGCATGGGTACACTTTTCAAGGTGTTTATGGTAACATCTTTAACCTATGGAGCTGTAGCGGTTTTGGGATACACCACTAAAACAGACCTTACCAAGTTTGGAAGCATTATGTACATATTGTTTATCGGACTTTTCATTGCTTCCATGGTTAACATATTCATGCAATCAAGTGGTTTGGACTGGATCATAAGCATCATAGGAGTTGTTGTTTTCACCGGTCTTACCGCCTACAAAATGCAAGAGCTTAAGTACATGTCTAGCAACCCTGAGTTTAGCGGAACGGAAAGAAATAAACTGGCCTTAATTGGTGGTCTGCAGTTGTACATCTTATTTATCAACTTGTTCTTGTCACTGCTGAGATTAATGGGTGACGAATAATTTTTAGATCATGTCAATCCTAGCAATAACATACACCCAAGTGCACATATGGCCCATGGTCATCGCTGCACTATTTATGGGAATTAGTTGGCTCGTTGGAAGTCGCCTTAAGAGTAAGTTTGCGAAATACTCAAAAACTTCACTACAATCTGGACTATCGGGTAAGGAGATTGCTGAGAAAATGCTTGCGGATCATGGGCTGCATGATGTTAAAATCATTTCCGTACCAGGCAAGTTAACCGACCACTACAACCCAAGGGACAGATCAGTAAATTTGAGTCCTGAAGTTTATAATGGACGGAATGCTGCGGCTGCAGCAGTCTCAGCACATGAATGCGGACATGCCGTGCAACATGCAACTGCCTATGCTTTTCTTGGTTTTAGGTCCAAAATGGTTCCAATGTTAAGCTTGGTAAGTCGAGTTATGCCCTTTTTAGTTTTGGGATTATCGATTTTATCCGGGATTGCATACGGACAAAATGCCATTAATACCATCTTGTACATTATAATAGCAGGAAATGGTGCCTTGGCCTTATTTAGTCTTGTTACTTTACCTGTTGAATTTGATGCTTCAAAACGAGCTTTGGCATGGATAGACAAGACGGGGGTTGTTACGAAATCTGAATATGCCATGTCAAAGGATGCGCTAAAATGGGCTGCCATGACTTATTTGGTTGCTGCCTTAGCCGCTGTGAGTCAGGTTATCTATTGGATATTCGTTTTATTAAATAGCCAACGTGATTAAAATCAGAATTAAAAATTAGCTAATTCTTTTATGATTGGCTACCTTTGCGGCGTTGGAAAAAAACATCTATACAACCGCACCTCTGGCAGAAGTAAGTAAAATAAAGGATTATGCTAAGCTTGTAAAGTTTAGACTTTCGTTTTTGGTAGTTATTTCGGCAATTTCAGGCTATGCCTTTGCTGTTGGATTTAGGAGTTTAGAAGAAATTCTTTGGCTCTGTCTGGGTGGTTTTTTAGTTACTGCATCTTCCAATACCTTCAATCAAATAATAGAGCGCGAAATTGATAAAAAAATGAAGCGTACGGCGGATCGCCCTCTTCCATCTGGGAGAATGGGAGTCCCTGAAGCCATGGTTATTGCAATTTTGACCGGAACTATCGGTACCCTAGTCTTGTGGTTTCAGTGCAATCCGAAAACGGCATGGCTTGGCTTATTGAGCCTTGTGATGTACGTAGTAATTTATACACCTATGAAGCGGGTTAGCTCTTGGTGTGTTTTTGCCGGTGCCTTCCCAGGTGCAATGCCTCCACTTTTAGGTTATGTGGCAGCTACAAATGAATTAGGCTTTATTCCAGGTATACTATTTTTCATACAATTTGTATGGCAATTCCCACATTTCTGGGCCATTGCTTGGGTGGGGCATGATGATTATCAGAAAGCCGGGTATAAAATGTTGCCTTCCAATGGGGGAAGAAACAAGTTTACCAGCATGCAAATCTTATTGTATACCATCTGCCTCATAATTATTAGTCTACTACCCTACCTGTTATTCCAAACAGGCGCATATGCTGAACAATTTGGCTTTACTGTAGGCCATGTTTCAATGATAATAGTTGCACTTAGTGGTCTCATGTTCTATTGGTATGCTTTTAAACTGCATGCCAGCAATGAATTATCAGATGCAAAAAAACTTATGTTCGCCTCATTTGTTTATTTACCAATCGTGCAGTTTGCATACGTTTTTGATAAAGTTCTAATATGAATAATTGGAAAGTAGAGGAAAGCCCAGAAATTAAAGAAAGAAAATCTAAGACCTTGCTTTGGTTAGCAATGATCAGCATATTTATGGTCTTTGCAGGATTTACAAGTGCCTATTTGGTCTTGATGTACAATTCATTTTGGGTAACATTTGCACTCCCTTCTCAGTTTCTTATTTCAAGCATTTTGGTTGTTCTTGCTTCTTTATTTATATGGCTATGCTTAAAAGCAGCAAGAGCTGGTAAGCAAAAAATGGTGCAGCTATACGTCATACTCACTGTATTGAGCAGTGTTGGTTTTGCAGGTTCACAATTTATTGGTTGGAATAAAATGATGTCAGAAGGCAATTACTTTGTTGGCCCCATTTCATCCTATGGCCGTTACGGGCAAACTTTTGACATCTATTACAAGGATAAACTTATTTTATTTGATGGAATTGAATATAAATACAATGACTCTAAAATAAGCCCAGAATTAAAAAAGGAACTTCATTCATTTTTAGCTCAAGTTGCTAAAGCTGATCCAAAAGAAAGAAACTATAACCTGGATAAATTCAATGACTTTAAAATCCTTTACAAACCAGAAAACGTAAAATTTGAAAGTTTCTTTACTTACGAAAACAATAAACTCATAAGTAAGTCTCCATCTGGCAGAGAACATCCTATTACAGTAGTTCAGTCGAGAGAATTACAGCAATTGGCAGAAAACATCTTAGACAACAAGGGCGACTTTTTCTTAAATGGGACTTACGGAAAAGATTATTGGATATCCTACAAGGGAGAGCGTCTTGAATACAAGAACAGGCGACTCTACTTTAAAGGAAATGAGTTAAATGAAGGAGATCTAATGGACCTTGATGCTTCAAGAAACTTTAGAAGCACATTTATTTACATCCTTTCTGTATTTCACCTATTACATTTGATAGGAGGATTGATTTATTTAACATATGTTGTTGTTAATATCTTTAGAAACAAAATAGGCGTTGCTAACCCCTTAAAAATCAAACTAGTTGGGATATACTGGCATTTTCTGGGATTTTTGTGGCTCTTTTTATATTCTTTTCTGACTTTAATTGCTTAAACTTGCAGATGATTTAAACCTTTAATATTATGGCTGGACACGCTGAACATATTGATAAATCAGATCTTTGGGGAGGAAATATGTCCCCATATTCGACGAGTTATGGAAAAATGATGATGTGGTTCTTCCTCGTCTCTGATGCCCTAACATTTAGTGGACTTTTAATAGCTTATGGATTCTTTAGATATACCTTCCAAGGTACTTGGCCGGTTTCTGAAGATGTATTCTTTCACTTTCCTGGTGGAATTCATGCACCGCTATTATATGTTGCCATGATGACATTAATCCTTATTATCTCATCTGTAACCATGGTACTTGCTGTGGAAGCAGGACACCGAAACAATAAAAGAGGTGTGATAAAATGGATGGCATGGACTGTAGTTGGTGGTTTCATTTTCGTTGGATCACAAGCTTGGGAATGGTCAACCTTTATTGCTGGACCTGATGGTGATCTTTCAACATGGGAAGACAATGCCACCCTAAAACAAAACTATTACGGACGAATTACCAAGGAAACTAGTAATCATGCGTTTTCTCCTGTATATATTAAAGAATACATGGAACATCATGCGAAGGCTGAAAATCCAAAAATCGTTACTTGGTCTGAAGATGGAAAAGATTTAATGGTTGATGGAGTTGCAGTTCCTGAAAACTATTTAGCTGAAGAATATTTACACCACAGTAAAGATGGACACGGTCATCACGATGGTCCAATCGCCGCAGTTACAGGCCCTCTTGCTTACGGTCAGTTCTTCTTCTTTGTAACAGGATTTCACGGATTCCACGTATTCTCAGGAGTTATAATTAACTTGATAATTCTTATTCAAGCAATGATGGGTGTCTTTGAAAGAAGAGGACATTACGAAATGGTTGAAAAAACTGGTCTATACTGGCACTTTGTAGATTTAGTTTGGGTATTCGTATTTACCTTTTACTACTTATTATAATAACAATATTTAAGTCTTAAGAAATGGAAAGAGACGATTTAATAGTAAACGACAGTTACTCTTTAAACGCACACCACTCTGAAGAAGAGGGAGTGAAGATTAGAAAGAAGATTTATCTTGTAACTGTAATTCTATGTATAATTACTGCCATTGAAATTGGTATTGGTATGGCAGGAGTTAACCGTTTGTCTGCTTCACCAAGCACATGGATGGGAATCAAGTGGTTCTATGTTATCCTTACTTTAATTAAAGCAGGTTACATTGTACTTGTATTTATGCACCTTGGAGATGAAAGAAAAAATCTACGTTGGACTATTTTAGCTCCCTACATTTTCTTCATCATATATTTGATTTTCATAATCTTCATGGAGTCAACATATATTAAAGATACAATTACTAGCTTCATTGGTGGTTAATGTTTAAGAAAAAGATACTAAACAAAATAGCGTTATTCGCAGCATTATTAGGAATCCCAGCGGGATTCCTTTTCTTTTTGAGTAAAGGCACACAAAACTTTAATAAGGCTCCCTACTACGGTATCCATACTGTCGACGAACAAGGAGACTCTTCATACTTCACATTACCAAATTTCAATTTCAAGTATTTGGATGGCAGTATGGGAAGTTTAGATGATTTCAAAGGCAAATTCATTATTAGCTTTATTCTCGGCAAAACTTGTCCTCATGACTGCGCCTTTGCTACAGACAACTTCTCTAAAAACATGAACAAGGTTTTTTATAATAACAAGAACTATAAGGACGTTGTGATTGTTGCTCAGTTAACCGATTATTACGATCCGAATGGGGTAATTATTGAAGATGAGTTAAATGACTTTTTGTTGGCACAACAAGCTAAAGGTTGGAAGTTTATAGTGACTCCAAAAAATGGTTTCTATGATTTTGCGCCTTCCAGAAAAGCGAAAAACATGCTTGAAGTTGCTGAATCGAAAGGAACTCGACATGAAGCTCACCATCAAATTGCGGTTGTTATAGATAAAGAAAGACATGTTAGGGGAATTCATGATCTCCGATATGAGGGAGAAATGAGAAACTTAGTCACGGATATTAAACTTCTTAAGAAAGAAGAAGATTATAAAAACAGATGAGAATTTTAAGCTTTATAACCTTATTTGTGTTTTTGGCAGCTTGTAGCTCTAATAAAGAAGAAGAAAATACTTCTTCTACAGAAAACGCTCCTAGCCTTCCAATTTATGGTCAAACGGAATACGACCCTGAAACCAAGGATAGTATTTATCATCAAATCGGTTACTTTTCCTTTCACAATCAAAATAAAGAAGAGTTTTTAAGGGAAGACATGCTCGGAAAAGTAGTTTTGGTTGATTTCTTTTTTACGCATTGCCCTTTACAATGTCCAAAAATGACGAATTCCATGAAACGCGTTCAACAACATATAGAAGATGAGCGCTTCATGCTCGTTTCACATACCATCGACCCTCAAAATGATACCGCAGAACGCTACCAAACCTATATAAAAGAAGCGGGAATAGATGATTCCAATTGGCAATTTTTATACGCTCCATTAGAACGAACGAAAAAAGTAGCAGAAGAATCTTACTTGGTTACAGCAGGGATTTCTGACGATGGTGTTGAAATGGGAGACCTTCACAGTCCATATTTAATACTAATTGATACACAGTTACGCATAAGGGGTTATTACGACGGTACGAAAAGTGAAGAAATAGATCAATTGATAGAAGACACAAAATTATTACTGGATGAAAGCAAATGAGAAGGAATTGAGCGTTAGGAAATGGGTTATTGCTGTTTCCATTGCAGTACCGTTGGTAGTAGCAGTATTATTAGGTATTAGAGAACCCATCGGAAACCTTGATACCACATTCCTACCTCCTATTTATGCGGCAATGAATGGACTAACCGCTATTTGTTTGGTGGCAGCGGTGATAGCGATTAAAAACGAGAAGCGAAAATTGCACGAAAATTTAATAAAGCTATGTATGGCCTTTTCGCTCTTATTTTTGCTAATGTATGTCATTTATCATGTAACTACAGGGCATACGGTTTATGGAGGTGAAGGAGTTTCTAAAGCCATTTACTTCTTCGTTTTAATTACTCACATTGCCCTTAGTATTGGTATACTTCCCATAGTTTTATTTACTTATGTAAAAGCCTGGAGTGGAAATTATGAAGCTCATAAAAAGTGGGCTAAAATCGCTTTTCCTCTTTGGTTGTACGTTGCAGTAACGGGTGTGATCGTTTATCTAATGCTAAGACCTTACTACTAGACCTTTACCATTAAAAGCCGGTCTGTAACCAATTTACTCAAGGTAAGACTTTGCTCTTCCACCTCTACTTCAATACTGGAATCGAAAGTTTCCATTTTTAATACATGGAATTCCATACCCAACTGAATATTTTTTGAATTTAAAAAGTCCAAAAAATCCTTAGAGGAATTAGATAAGGCCGATAAAACTCCCCTTTCTCCAGCTTCAAAGGAAGATAGAGAAGTATATGATTGGCGTTGTATATTACCATCTTTATCCGGTATAGGAGAGCCGTGAGGATCTTGACTAGGGAAACCAAGAATTTCATCCATTCGCAAAAAGAAAGCCGGAGAATTTAAATGCTCCATCTGCTCTGCTATATCATGTACTTCTTCCCAGCCAAAACCCATCTCTTCTACCAAGTACATTTCTGTTAGGCGGTGTTTACGGATAATTAAGGCTGCCGTTTTTCTCCCCTTTGCTGTTAACATTAAAGGTCGATACTTCTCATATTTTACGAGTCCTTTTACCGCAAGTTTTTTCACCATACTATTCGCTGTAGGAGTAGAAACCTTCAGTTTTTTACTCAAGTCGGATATCGCGATTTCAGGATTTTTTACATCCAAAAAAAACAGTGCCTTTAGATAATTTTCTTCGGTCTGAGAAGCCATTCCGTCAAAGATAAATAAAATGCCTTAAAATATTTTGTTAGATTAGTCTAACTTTATATATTTGCGTATCTAATTTTAGATTTTGAAACAACTAACAGCTTTTATTCTTATTGCTTTCCATCTTGGAAGCTATGCCCAATATTGCGTTGAAGGGTTATTATTGGATGAAAAGCAGAATGTAAGTCCATACACGAACCTGGTCTCATTGGATGGAAAGCAGGTAGTTCAATCAGATGCTAATGGTGCATTCAAGTTTGAAAACGTTTCAGAAGTACCCTTTTATTTCAAAATACAATCTATTGATTTTATTGAGGACACTGTCAAAGTGATACCAACAAGCGGTGAAAAATGCCATCATATTACCGTGCTGCTTAAAAATAATAAGCACCTAGAAGAAATGGTCGTATCAGGAGACTTAATGGAAAGAGCTCGTTCTAAAAGTCCTGTTCCTATTGAAGTATATGACAAAGAATTCTTTAGGTCTAATCCTAACCCTTCGGTTTTTGAGAGTATGCAAAATGTTAACGGTGTTCGACCACAAATAAATTGTAATGTTTGTAATACGGGCGACATACATATCAATGGTTTGGAAGGTCCCTATACCATGGTACTCATCGATGGACTACCCATCGTTAGCGGATTAAGTACAGTTTACGGGCTTAATGGTATTCCTCAATCCCTGATCGAGCGTGTTGAAATTGTAAAAGGGCCCGCCTCTACCCTATACGGCTCAGAAGCTGTTGGTGGAATTATTAATGTTATCACAAAACGCCCTGAAGGTAAAAGCCTTTTAAGCGTTGACAGTTATGGAACATCCTGGTTAGAGTCAAATACAGATCTAAGTTATGTCTTTGGGGTGGGTAAAAAAAGCCACTCTATGCTGGGAGTGAACTATTTCAACTACTCAAACCCGATTGATAACAATGGCGACAACTTTACGGATGTGACCCTACAAGATAGAATTTCGATATTCAATAAATGGACTTTCGATAGAAAAAATAATCGCGTTTTTAGTCTTGCAGGACGCTATGTATATGAGGACCGCTGGGGTGGTGAAATGAACTGGACTCCTGAATATAGAGGCGGAGACCAAATTTACGGGGAAAGTATTTATACATCTAGATGGGAAGCATTTGGAAGCTACCAGTTACCTCTTGATGAAATTATCCTTTTGCAATTTAGTGCCAACGGGCATAATCAAAATTCGGTATACGGTGATATGCCCTACATTGCCCAACAAAACATTTATTTTGGTCAATTGAGATGGCATAAAGAAATTGGAACACGACACAACCTTTTGAGTGGTCTTAGTTATCGCTACACCTATTATGATGACAATACCCCTGCTACGGCAGAAGTATCTCACCAATACCTTCCTGGAGCTTTCCTTCAAGATGAAATCACTTTAAATGCACAAAACACTATTCTTGCGGGGGTAAGAATGGATTACAACTCCAATCATGGCAAGATTTTCAGTCCACGATTAAACTACAAATGGGCCGATCAAAAAGGTAAGAACACCCTTCGTTTATCTCTAGGAAACGGATACCGTGTGGCCAATGTATTTACAGAAGATCATGCTGCACTTACGGGAGCTAGAGACGTAGTGTTTGCCGAAGAGTTAAAGCCTGAAACCTCCTGGAACGCCAACCTGAACTGGGTAAACAAAATCTACTTGGAAAAGCAAAAACTAATTAGCATTGATGCTTCCCTATTTTACACCCATTTCTTTAATAGAATTATTCCAGACTATGATTCAGATCCGAACCTTATTATTTATGAGAACTTAAGAGGAAAGGCGATTTCCAAAGGTATTGCACTTAACATTGACTACATTGGTGATAAGTTGAATGTTAGCCTAGGTACCAGTATAATGGATGTTTCAACAGAGGAAAATGGAATCAAAACTCGACCTATTTTAACAGAGAGCGTTTCCGGTGTTTGGACCATCTCCTATTCCTTTGATAACAACTGGCAAGTTGACTATACAGGAAATTTATATGGACCTATGAGACTCCCGCTACTTGGTGAACTAGACAACCGCAATGAATATTCGGATTGGTATAGCATTCAAAATATTCAAATAAGAAAGGAGTTTCCGAAAAAGAATATTGAAGTTTATTGGGGTGTAAAGAACTTACTAAACTTCACCCCACCTGCCAATTCAATCGCACGTGCTTTCGATCCTTTTGATAGAGGTGTTCAATTTAATGACGACGGACAAGTCCTAGCAACACCAAACAACCCAAATGCTCTTTCTTTTGATCCGAGTTATGTATATGCACCAAACCAAGGAATTAGGTTGTTTATGGGATTGAGAGTCAACATTGGTCAATAATTTATAACTTTAGGCTATGCGCCTAACTCTAGTTTTATTTGCATTTTTTTTCTGCGCAACTTCCTTTGGTCAGGATAGCCTGAAGGTATTAACTTGGAATATCTTTCAACGTCCGTGGATAATGAATGATCATCAAAATAAACGGATAAAGCCAAGCTGCAAATGGCTATTGGAAAGCAAAGCTGACGTCATTGTTTTACAAGAGGTTTTAAAAAAAAGTTCAGTAAAAAAATGTAAGGAGCTCTTATCAGAGGTTTATCCTTATGAAGCAATACCTAGCAAAAAAGAAGATGGCTTATTAAAGCTCAATTCTGGCGTTGTTATATTTTCTAAATTCCCAATCCACAAAAGAGAAGTTAAAGTTTATTCAGAAAATAAAGGAGCAGATGCCCTAGCCAAAAAAGCCGCTATCTCGGTTCATTTTGAGGTGAGTGGTAAAAGCATTCAACTGATAGGCACCCATCTTCAAGCCATGAAAGGAGAAGAACTTGATAGCATTCGAATTGCGCAGGTAAAAGAATTAAAAGAAATTATCGATACTACAACAGATGCGCAGATATTCGTTGGTGACTTTAACATGGCCTTTCAATCAAAAGCTTATTTGAAAACATTGAGTTTATTGAATGCCAAAAACGGGAAAAAGAAAGGAGATGTTTGTTGCAGTTCCAGCTTGAAAGGCAACGGCTTATTTCCCGCTAATAAAAATGCACGTTGGATAGATTTTATTTTTCTGAACAAGAACTCGAGTCTGAAGTATGCTTGGACACAGATTTTTCATCCATCCTACAATTGGGGGAAGAGCAGCTTCCTTTCTGATCACAATCCCGTAATTAGTCAGTTTTATTTTTGAGTAAAAAAGAAAAAGATATCAGCCAACATCAACTTTACACAGTTGACAGGAAGGTCTGGCGTAAGCTTAAGAAGGACAATGAATTCTCGCCCGAATATTTGGGGAGGGTTAAGAAAATTGATCGCTATTCTCGCTTAACACACCCACTACAAAAACTTCAGAAATGGCGTTTTCAAAAAAAGATAAACCAACTTGAGTTAAGTGAAGACCCCCTTTTCATTTTGGGACATTGGAGAAGCGGAACAACACATTTGCATTACACCCTTAGTCAGGATAAACGCTTGGGCTACCTAAATAACCACCAGGCCTACATATACAATTTAGCCCTGTTGAGTCCACGATTGGTGCGAAAGATTACTGCTCGTTTTTTTCCTGAAACGCGTCCTCAAGACAACATAAAAATGTCTCCAGAGGCACCTGCTGAAGAAGAACAGCCACTAAGTTGTACAAGCCATAGAACAGGTATTCATCATTTTTGGTTACCAAAAAACAGAAGTTATTTCGATCGCTACAACCTTTTTGAAAACATCACAGATGAAGAATACAAGCGTTGGAAAAATGATTACCATAAAGTCGTTCAGGGAATAGCCTTTTACAATAAAAATAAGCCCTTACTCCTCAAAAACCCTCACAACACCGGAAGAGTAAAGGCGCTATTAGAGTTGTATCCTAAGGCAAAATTCATCTTCATTTATCGCAGTCCTGAAGATGTTTTTAGAAGCACCATGCACCTTTTTAACAAGTTGGTGCATACCCAGTTTTTACAGAGCTGCACGGCTGAGGAGCTTGAGGAAATGGTCTTGTACAATTTCGAAAAAACACTACAAAAATACCTCAGTGAAAGGCAGCTCATTCCAGAAGGAAAATTGATAGAAATTTCATTTAATGAATTGGAGGAAGATGGTTTTTCCACCATAAAATCCATTTATTCAAAGCTCGATTTGCCCCACACATCAGAAACCATGGATGATATTAAAAGTTATTTGGAAGGACTAAAGAGCTACAAGAAAAATAAATTTGAAGAATTACCTGGGGCTACTAGTGCTAAACTAAAAGATCGGTGGGGCTTTTATTATGATGCCTTTTCTTATTAATTTGCTAGCAGCATGCTCAAGCTTTTGCCCATATTTTTAATAGTTATTGTGACTAATCAAACCTTTGGGCAAGGAATTAGGGATAGTCTTTCTTGGGTAACTAAGATAACAGCTGTAAGAGATACCAGCCCAAATTACTTTTTATGTGATACAAACTATTTCTTCCAAATTAGCACGACCAATACGGGTGGGTTTACAAACGCACAAAATTCTAGCGACACAAGCATTACGAATGGAGCGATATTTCCGGCGCTGCCTTCAGCCAATTTATCCAATCAAATTCCTATAAAAATTGAATTCAATTTTCCGGTGAAAAATGTAAAGCTTGGAATTGTTGGATTGGATGAGGACAAGCAAAGCAGTTCGGGCAACCCAGAAGAATACTTGAATAATTTTAATCACACCCCCACCAGTGTCATTAGTCAAATTGGTAATCATTCTTTCTTTTCTGGGACCATAGAACCCATTGGGAACAGTGTGTCATTGGAAATATTATGGCAGGGACCGAATATTTCTACCCTTGAATTTATCTACAATAAACCAGGCGCTAATTACGCTCTCGGACTAAGCTTTCTCGAGTTCGAGTGTACAATTGATAGTGGAGTTGTCGTAGGTCCACCTCCCATCGACACGAGTGCCATACCAACATGCACGGATAAAACAATTAGTGCACCGAACATTTTTACTCCAAACAATGACTAAGTCAATGACATTTTTGAACCCGTATTAGACAGTTGTTTGCGTTTTGAAAGCCTTTCCATATGCAACCGTTGGGGGAACTTGGTATATTCAAGTTCTTCTCAAAATTCAAGCGCTTGGAATGGTAAAAATCAATCAGGTCAAGAACTCTATGAAGGAGTTTATTTTTATTCGATAAGGGCTCGTGACCCAGATAATAAGGCGGTAATAAAAAGCGGATTTATCCATTTAATAAAATGAGGAATTATGTTTTCTATATGATCTTTATTTTGCTTGTATTGTGCGCCTGCAGTGACCAGAGGAAGGCAATTAGTACAAAAGAAGCCGAACAACTATACAAGGACATTTCAGGGGCTGAACGAATAACTAAAGAGGCCTTTATTGCTGGTCTTTGTAGGTTTAGAACATTTGAAGGTGCTAAGAACTACGACCTTCTCACCATCGTTGATTTTTCAAAACCCTCAACCAAAGAGCGTTTATTTGTAATTGACCTTAAGAAGAAGGCAATCATTTTGTCGACCCTTTGTTCACATGGCATTAACTCTGGCGAACTATACGCCAAAGATTTTTCAAACAAACACAAATCCTATAAAAGCTCCAAAGGCTTTTATCTCACAGATGAAGTTTATCAGGGTAAACATGGGACATCCTTGCGACTTGTAGGATTAGAAAAAGGCGTAAACGACAATGCAAAGCAACGGGGTATAGTACTACATGGTGCTGATTATTGCTCTGACCAGCACATCTCAAAAAACGGAATCCTTGGCAGAAGCAAGGGCTGCCCTGCAGTACCCCATGAAAAAATTGCTCCCCTTATTGAGCTACTGAAAGCTGGAAGTATTTTGTACATCCATTCGGAGTAGAACAATCTTGTTAACTTAATTTAAGCAATATATAGACCATCTGTGGGCTATTGCACAAGATAAAAAATACAAAAAAATCCCCCACCAAAACTGATGAGGGATTTCCAATAAATTGAAAGCTATTTTCTTAGCTGTTCATGTTCAAAATACCTTCACCTTCGTGGTGGTATTCTCCAGCTGTTAATTTCTCTTGTACTTTTTTGAAAGTATCAATGGTGTACTCCACATCTTCCAGTGTGTGAGATGCTGTTGGAATCAAACGCAACAAGATCATTCCCTTAGGAACAACCGGATATACCACAATCGAACAGAAAATGTTGTAATTCTCTCTCAAATCGAACGTAATGTTTGTCGCCTCTCCAACATTTCCTTGCAACATTACCGGTGTTACACATGAATTAGAGTTACCGATACTAAATCCTGCCTCTTTCAATCCATTTTGAAGGGCATTAGCAATGGTCCATAATTTATCTTTGTGACTGGTGTCTTTCACCATTTCAAGACGCTTTAAAGCTCCAATAACCAATGGCATAGGTAAAGACTTAGCGAAAACCTGCGAGCGCATGTTATAACGCAAGTAGTCAATCACATTTTCGTTGGATGCTACGAAAGCTCCAATGCTTGCCATCGACTTAGCGAAAGTACACAGGTAAATATCGATTTCATCGTGAACACCTTGCTCTTCAGCCGCTCCACGTCCGTGCTCTCCTAAAGTTCCAAATCCGTGTGCATCATCAACCAACATTCTAAACTGAATACCAGAAGATTTTCTTAGCTCAACAATCTCTTTTAATTTCCCTTGGTCACCCGACATACCGAAAACACCTTCTGTAATTAGAAGTATTCCTCCGCCAGTCTCTTCCACCATTTTTTGAGCTCTTATCAGCTGCTTCTCACAGCTCTCCATGTCATTATGAACATAAACAAAGCGCTTTCCTTGGTGCAAACGCACACCGTCTAAAATACAGGCATGACATTCAGAATCGTAAACTATCACGTCCTTTCTATCAACCAATGCGTCAATAACTGACATGAATCCTTGGTAACCAAAGTTCAATAAGTAGGCGTCTTCCTGCAACATATAGTTCGCTAGCTCTTGCTCCAGCTGCTCATGGTATTTCGTTTGACCTGACATCATACGAGCTCCCATTGGATAACCCATTCCCCACTCTTCAGCCGCCTCAGCATCAACCTTTCTAATTTCAGGATGATTTGCCAATCCTAAGTAGTTGTTAATACTCCATGTAAGAACTTCTTTTCCTCTAAACATCATTTTATTGGAAATTGGACCTTCTAACTTTGGGAAGGTAAAATATCCGTGTGCTTCTTTAGAGTGCTGTCCTAAAGGACCTCTGTTCCCTTTGATTTTTTCAAATATATCTATACTCATATACTATGTATCTACTGCTCTTATTGCAATTTCAAACGGCAAATTTACATTAAACTAGTCTAGAAACCCAAGAATCTGACCCAAGCTAGCTACAATTTTATCCACAAGTGCTCGTTCTTAAGTGATTTACAACCTTTTTTATTAAAAATCCATCACTCATAAAATCATCTTTCTAATTGAAGCCGAAATACTATCTTTGCCGCGAATGAAAAAACTCATTTTAATACTGCTTACTGCTATTGCAGCCGTTTCTTGTAATAAAGGGAATAAGATTACCGTTGAAGCTGACGGAAAAGACCTTCCTTATAGAAAGGTGCAAAAATCGATCGATGACTCCGTTAAAATAAAATATGCGGACAAATATTACCGTCAAGAAAAATACAGCTTAGCAGTTGGTTTATATGAGGATTTAATTCCTACAACCCGACTTACCCCCATGGGTGCAACTGTTTTTTACCGTTTTGCGGAATGCCATTTTGGGATGAAGGATTACTACCTCGCAGGTTATTACTTTAAAACCTTTAATAAGAAGTACCCCAGCCACAAAAAAGCACAAGAGGCACTGTTTAAGTCTGCACTTTGCAAAGTAAAACTGAGTCCGGCTTATACATTGGATCAAACCGATACCAAAAAAGCCATTCAAGATTTACAATTGTTCGTTGATCGCTATCCAAATTCAACTTACACCGATACCTGTTATCAACTCCTTAAAAATTTGAACTTAAAAATTGAGCGCAAGGATTTTGAAAATGCTCGTATTTATCATCACACGATGAAGTACAAGTCGGCGGTTGTTGCACTTGAACATTTTATTGAAGAATACCCAGGCTCTCAATTCAAGGAGCAAGCCATGTTCTTACTTGTTGAATCAGCAATGGAATTGGGTATCAATAGTGTTGAAAGCAAGAAAGCTGAACGTTTGGAAAGTTCATTAGAATATTACAAGACTTTTGCTAAGGTTTATCCTGAAAGCAAATACATGGATGAGGCTACCAGCCTACGAAACAAGGCAAACATTGAGCTTCAAAATTTCCTCTTTCTCGAAATGGAACGCGCTTATCAACGTGCGCAAAAAGCCGAAGAGAAATTGAAGAGCAGCTACCTAGCTTATGCCAGAGGAAGCTACAAATCCATTAAAAGGCTTTACCCAGAGCAATTAGAAACAGAAAGGGTTATGACCCTTATCAATTCCATAAACACGGAGTATGAAAGCGCTCTTTTCAGTGATATTGAGAGAAACGTTGAGATTTTGAAAAATGCTGACCCAGAAAAAAAACGGGCTGCATATGATAAATCAATCAAATCTTATCGTACCTTTGTAGCCGCTTTTCCAGAAAGTGGACTGTTTGCAAAGGCAGTTGCTCTGAAAAATGAAGCGGATAAAGAATTAGATTAAAACCGGGAATAGAATGTCGTATAAGAATTCAACTGCAGAAAGAACAACCATCACAAGAGATGTAAAGGAAATCGAACAAAAATGTGGTAACCTTTATGAAGCTTTGGTTGTAATTTCAAAAAGAGCTAATCAAGTAAACGGAGAGCTTAAAGAAGAATTGAACCAAAAATTGGATGAATTTGCTTCTCACACGGATAACTTGGAAGAAATCTTTGAAAACAGAGAGCAGATAGAAGTTTCTCGTTTCTATGAAAGACTTCCTAAGCCTGCAGCTATTGCTATTCAGGAGTTTGAAAAGGAAGATGTATACTTCAAGTATCCTGAACCTGTAGAAGAGTAAATCTTCCCCACTTATATGTTAAAAGGCAAAAAAATACTGCTAGGAATTAGCGGTGGAATTGCCGCCTATAAGTCTGCTTTTTTAGTCAGACTTTTTGTGAAATATGGCGCAGAGGTCAAAGTTGTGCTTACACCAGCTGCACTTGACTTTGTAACGCCTCTCACCCTCAGTACACTTTCCAAAAACCCAGTTTTTAGCGACTTTACGGAAGACGCTGACACAGGAGAATGGACCAACCACGTTGAACTTGGCCTTTGGGCAGATGCCATGATCATAGCTCCAGCCACTTCCAACACCTTAGGTAAAATGGCCACGGGTCAATCGGATAATTTCCTTTTAGCGACATACATGAGTGCAAAATGTCCGGTTTTTATCTCACCTGCAATGGACTTGGATATGTACCAACATCCTGCCACCAAAGAAAACCTGGATAAGTTAGCATCCTTTGGAAATACCATAATCCCCGCTGGAACAGGAGAATTAGCTTCTGGACTTTCCGGAGAAGGAAGAATGGCGGAACCGGAAGATATTTGCCAATTAATTATTGAACATTTCAATCCTAAGCTAAGTCTTAAGGGGAAGCACTTTTTAATCAGTGCAGGTCCAACGCATGAGGCCATAGATCCTGTTCGATACCTTGGGAATAACAGTTCAGGTAAAATGGGCTATGAACTGGCCAAAGCTGCCTTAAATTTAGGTGCAAGTGTTACTTTGGTCAGTGGACCAAGTCAAGAGACGCTAAGCCATCCAAAGCTTGAATTGATTAAAGTAAAATCAGCTCAAGAAATGTTTGAGGCTATGACTGCAAACTTTGATGCTAGTGATGTTTGCATTAAAGCAGCTGCCGTAGCTGACTACACTCCCCTATCCTATTCAGATACTAAGCTAAAGAAGAAAGAGGGCGATTTAAACATAGCTTTAAAAAGAACCAAAGACATTCTTGCAGAACTTGGCAAACAAAAGAAAAAGCAATTGCTGATTGGTTTTGCCTTAGAATCCGAAAATGGACTCGAAAATGCCAAAGGGAAATTGGAACGAAAGAATTTAGATGCCATTATTCTAAATACTTTAGCTGATAAAGGTGCAGGTTTTCAACACGACACGAACAAAATAACAATCATTGAGTCTAACAATAATATGCGTACTTTTGAGTTAAAGTCTAAAAGTAAAGTCGCTGAAGACATCATAAATTTTGTACTAGAAAAGATATGCTAAAAACGGCCCTTATTATTGTTTTTACCCTCTTCCTAAGTGTTGGATTTTCTCAGGAATTAAACTGTAATGTTCGTATTATCCGTGGACAGAATGCACAGACTGCCCAAGTGGATGAGGCTGTTTTTACAGAACTCGAAACCAGTATCCGTGACTTCATGAACAATAAGCGTTGGACCACGGATATGTATAAGGTTGAGGAGCGTATTGACTGTGAAATTCAAGTTACCGTTAACCAGGTGGAAGGACAAGACAGGTTCCAAGCAGAAATTCAAGTTACAAGCAGCCGCCCAGTATACAATGGAAACATGCCCACTACCCTATTTAATTTTAATGATCCTGACTTCAATTTCAGATATGTAAGAAATGCCCGTTTGGATTGGAGTATCGATCAACACCGGGACAACCTAACTTCTGTTTTGGCATTTTATGCATACATGGTGTTAGCCTATGATTACGATAGCTTTTCTTTAGAAGGTGGCACTCCATACTTCACCAAGGCACAGCAAATAGTGACCAATGCGAGCAATGCACCCGAGACTGGATGGAAATCAAATGAAAGTATTAGCAACCGTTATTGGTTGGTTGAAAATGCCTTGCATTCCGCTTTCAAGCCCTTGAGAAAATGTTTTTATGAGTACCACCGTTTGGGTATGGATACTTTCTATGAGGCCAACATGGCAGAAAGCAGAAAAGTAATCAGCAAATGTTTGAATTACCTTCAACAAGTATACAACAGCCGACCAGGTGCTGTGAACGTTCAAGCATTTTACCGTGCTAAATCAGAAGAACTGATCGAGATTTTCAAAAAAGCTACACCGCAAGAAAAAACGCGGGCAATTGAAATATTGAAAAAAACCGATCCCCTCAATTCCAGTAAGTACGACGGTATAAATAAAGGCTAGATGCTTCAAAAACTCTACATCAAGAACTTTGTTCTCATTCAGGAGGAAGAGTTGCTTTTTTCTGATGGCTACACGGCTGTTACGGGAGAAACAGGTGCCGGTAAATCCATCCTTTTAAATGCCATTCAACTTATTCTGGGGAGCCGAGCAAACTTATCCGCGATCGGAAATCCTGAAGAAAAGTGTATCGTTGAAGGCTACTTCAAAGTCGACCCCTTAATACCTAAAAAAGTGTTTGAGGAAAATGATTTGGACTATGAAGCTGTTAGTGTCTTTAGGAGGGAATTATTGCCTTCAGGCAAATCTAGAGCATTTATAAATGACACCCCCGTTAAGCTTGATTTATTGCAGGAATTCGCTTCTAAGCTAATAGACATACACGAGCAGCACCAAACCTTGAAACTGAAGAACAACGATTTTCAGTGTGGGCTTTTGGATGCTTATTCAGGTAACTTGGATGCCATAAAGACCTATCGATCCGAATTCAGAAAGTTAAAATCCGATAAGAAGGAATTAGAGCAACTAAAGGAGCTCCAAATTCAAAGTGAAAAGGACCGCGATTATTTCCAATTTCAATTTGATGAATTGGATGCCATTCCATTGGATGCTGATGCTTATTTAGAAAACAAGGAGCGCTTGGAGTGGATGGAAAACGCCGAACAATTGCAAAGCAGCATAGGTCAGGGTGTGGAAATTCTAGAAAACGAGAACGGTATTCTTGATTTACTGAACAGCCTTGAAAGTACTTTGCCTAAAAACAAAAGCGAAAAGTTGGATGAAATCATAGAACGCATCACCTCATCCAAAATAGAATTGCAAGAGGTTCAAACGGACCTTGGTCGCTTTTTGGATATGGGAGAGGTTAACCCGAACGAGTTGGAAGCCTTGGCTGATGAGATGAACCAAATCAACAGCCTCTTTCACAAGCATCATGTAACGGAAATTGAGGAATTGATTGCCATCAAAAATGAACTAAGCGAAAAACTTGAGAGCATTTCGGCCTACGGTACACAAATCGTACAACTTGAGGCCAATATTAAAGACCAAGAAAGCAAGTGCTTAAAACTTGCTACAGATATAGATCAGCTCAGAAAAAAGCACAAATCGGGCCTTGAAAAGGAGCTGCAAGAACTCTTGGCTGCCTTGGCCATGGAAAATGCCCGCTTTGAAGTTGAATTAAAGGCTTGTGAACTTTCACATAACGGGATTTCTGATCCTGCCTTTATGTTTTCAGCTAACCCAGGAATGGCACTGCAGCCGATAGACAAGGCGGCTTCCGGTGGTGAACTTTCACGCTTGATGTTGAGCTTAAAGAGCATTTATGCTAAAAAATCTCACTTGCCCACTATCCTATTTGACGAGATTGACAATGGGATTTCAGGTGCGGTGGCCAGTAAGGCTGGAAGTATCTTAGAAGATCTTGGAAAAAGCATCCAAGTCTTCAGCATCACACACCTGCCACAGGTAGCAAGCAAGGCCAAGCATCACATGCGTGTTGAAAAATCAGTAAATGACGGCAAGACAACTACAGAAGTTAAGCTACTTAACGCTGACGAGCGCATAGTTGAAATCGCTAAAATGCTAAGCGGTGAAACCGTGCAAGATTCGGCCATAAAAACAGCCAAGGAATTGCTTAAGAACTAACGCAATCGATCCAAAGACTTTAGCAGTTTTCTGTCCCTCTTCATCTTTAACAAAGCCAATAAAGTAAAGGCAATGGTACCCGCAGGCAACCAAGTTGAAAGCCCTCTAGAAACACTGGTGTCTTTAATTTTTATTTCATTGAAAAAACCAGCTTCTTCGGTGATGAACTTTTGTCCCAGGCTAGGCATGAAAAGTACAGCCAATAAAAAGGCTACAGAAATACCCAATAATAAGGTTGTCATACTGATTTGAAGGTCCAGTTTTTTGTACAAAAAGATAACGACCATGATCAAGATAAAAAAGACCAAAACACCAATTCTACCCATATTGAAGAACTTGCTGTACTTACTTTCATTCTTAGTGTCGATCACACTCTCCATGTATTCTTTATCCGCCTTATACTTGGTTCCCGAAATTTCCTTTTTCATTCCGCTCATGCCCGTTTCAAAATGAATGGTCCCATGATTGGTCTCCACATTAAAGGTGGCTACAGGAAAAAACAACATGCACAGCACACAAATAGCTGCCAATAAAAGGTAAAGACTTTGAATTCTTTGTAACATACGAGAAGCTTTATTCTACAACAACTTTTCTTGGCTCAAAGCTGTCAGCTTTCGCTTTTTCAGCATTTGCCTTTTGCTTAGCAATACGTTCTTGTTCTTTCGCTTTATTAGCTTCCAAAACCTCATCTTCTACAATTTCAGGACGCTGACCATCAACGAAAGGCTCTTTAGGATTCAATCCTAATATTTTGAATAACTCCAAGTCATCGTTATACTCTGGGTTTGGTGTGGTAAGAAGTGTATCTCCAGCAAATATTGAGGACGCTCCTGCCATAAAGCAAAGTGCTTGACCTTCTTTTGTCATTTGAGTTCTGCCCGCCGATAAACGAACGATAGACTCAGGAAGTACAATACGCGTTGTAGCAATCATACGCACCATTTCCCAAATAGAAGCCGTTTCCTGATTCTCAAGTGGCGTTCCTTCCACAGGAACCAAAGCGTTTATTGGAACTGACTCTGGTGGGTTTTCCATCTTGGCGAAAGTCTCCAACATACCGATACGGTGCTCTGGCTTCTCTCCCATTCCGATAATACCACCTGAACAAACAGAAATTCCTGTTTTACGAACGTTATCAATTGTGTTCAATCGATCTTTGTACTCTCTGGTAGAGATAATATCTTCATAAAAATCTTCAGAAGTATCCACGTTGTGGTTGTAGGCATACAAACCGGCCTTTTCCAAACGCTTGGCTTGGTCTTCTGTTAACATTCCAAGTGTACAACATACCTCCATGTCAAGTCCGTTAATGGCTCTCACCATCTCCAATACTTGATCAAACTCTTTGTTATCGCGCACATTTCTCCAAGCTGCTCCCATGCACACACGAGAAGAACCATTGGCTTTCGCGTTTTGTGCCATTTCAACAACTTGATCTACTGGCATTAATTTGTGACCATCAATATCAGTATGGTAACGTGCTGCTTGCGGACAATAGCCACAATCTTCTGGGCAACCTCCTGTTTTGATTGAGATCAAAGAACTCATTTGAACATCCAATGGATTGTGGTGCTCACGGTGAACAGTTGCTGCCTTATATAATAACTCCATCAAGGGAGTATTGTAAACTTCAGATATTTTTTCTCTTGTCCAAGTCATAGAATAAAAATAAGACGACAAAAATACGGATAATTACTTAACTCTAAATAGGACTTATAAACAAGAAAATATTGTTAATTTAAGGTCCTGATATTAAGACCTATGAACAAAATTGAGCGCTCGCAAGAGTACTATCAGTTGCTGATAGACAAATTCGAAAAGTCGGGACGGAGCCCCAGACAGAAACAAGTTTACGAAGAAATTAAAGCCCTAGTTGGCACCTGCAGCAGTTTGGAAGAAATCCAAGCCAAAATGAAGGAACAAGGTTATTATGAAAAACCAGGTCAGGCCCTGTTTTTAGATAAAATGGCCAGTCTGAGGGATGCTGCAACAGCCAACGGTTTTCCAGAGGTAGCTGCCACCTACGACCAAAAATACAATGAAGTAGCCGCTGACCACTCTCAGGCTTTTGCCACAGGTTATGAGCAAGAGGTAAGCCGCCATTTAAATAAACGCGGACAGTTGGTGGGATGCATCAATGAGCTTTTCCAACTGTACCTGCAGTTTTTAGCTCGAACGGATTATGATAATCCAGCTGAAATTGAGCAAAAAGTGAACAAAGTAGCCCATGAAATGAACGGTTACAGCTCAAGTTTGGAGGCCTGTTTAAACGACAGCTACTACCGTGAGCATGTGGGCTTATCGGATGCGGAGTATGAAAACTTTAAGGCCTGGGCGCATGATATTAAAGGCGGAAACGCTGCTGCTTATTATGAGCCCAATGTTTGTGATGATGAATTTAACGCCATTTGGAGTACCATAAAGGGCCACAAGGATAGAATCAAAGAAATTGGGAAATCGGAAGGAGCCCGATCCAAAAGAAAAGTATACATGGCCTTGCCACCCCAAGAGGAAGGCGGCGATTATCGTTTTGTTGAACCAAGAGAAGAAGGGAGGTAATAAATGGATGCGATTATACAACAAGTAGTTAACGGTTATTTATCTGTTTTTGATTCGGTTCCTTGTTCGGATGAGGGCGTAAAGGCGGAAATAGAAGCTTATAAAGCTGAGGTAAACGCCTTGGGTGAAAAACACACCGATATGATGGCATTCATGTCCGAATTCAGCAGCTCTGGTTTGGAAGCCAAACAAACGGGCTTAATTACCAAGGCAAGCCAACCACCAGCTGATCAAACCGAAAAAGACCACGCGCAAATTGAAAATGCGCAGGCCAACCTACCCACGGTAAGTGAGTTTTTAAACCAGTACCGTGCTTCTTATGATGCCGTTAAACAACAGGGCTATCGCAAAAATGCAGAACGTGCCTACGAAAACATTTTTGATGTTGCCAACCGCACGGACGACCTTCTGGAAATGAACATCATTCTGGAGAAGGAAGAAATGCTGTGGAAAATAGTATCGGAAGATTTAAAGGACATTTACAATCCCATTTTTGAAGCCTTGGACCCCAACAATAGCGGTTTTAGAAACCAGTTTAAGAATTTAATACGAGTAGCCAATGAGTCTTTATGTGATGACCAATTGACTTACAACATTGAGCTTCAAAACCAGGCGAACCAAAAAGAGAACTACCGCTTTATTTCCGAAATGGTGGTGGTGATACAATTTTCAAAGTCCTTGTGGGATTACCACTTATGCAAAACCAAATTGCGCGGATGGTTTGAGCCTGAAAAAGATTTAAAGGCCCTCATTGCCATTCGTAAATCATCCAAACGTTTTTACGAGTCCATGAACAAAATTTGGGGCTGGACGCTGGACAGCATTTTGGCTGATCCTTGGAAGAAAGTTTGGATGTTGGTGCCGACTCCTTTGGATACACTTAACCGTATCAAAAAGACGCAAGACATCAACAATTTAGAGGTGTACAAAGAGCTCTTGGCTGAAATTCTATCCGATAAAAGCTTGGAAGAAATCCTCCTAAACGAACAAACAGAGGTGATGAGCTACTTGTTGGATAAAACCAGCGACCAAGTGACGAGTGAGTACACCGAAATAGCCCGTCAGGAGAACGCTCCCCTCACCTACTTCCAACACGAAGAAAAACTGAAGGGCGAAATGAAGAACGACAGCAAAGTAGAAATAGATTACGATAACTTTAAATAACACACATGAAAAAGCAAATTAGCATGGGCCTTGTAGCCCTTAGCCTTTTATTTACCGCATGCGGTGAAAAAGGTGGAGCCGAAGGAGAAAAAGCCGCTGGAGAAAAGTTTAAAAATGAGTTTAACATAGAGGTATCCTCTGATGAAGAAGACCTGAGCGGCATAGAATTTAAGCACGCCAAGGCCTTTACTTTTGGACGTAATGTTGGGAAAGAAAAAAACCGACAAGCCCATGTGGTGGTTTTCTCAAACAAAGAGATTGAGTTGAGCAGTACTTGGTCTTACGCAGCACAACCAGAAGCAGGACAGTACTACGTTTTAATTGAGTTTTTAGGAGAAATTTCTACCGACCCAGAAGGTTTCCCGGAGCCTTTAGAGCCTGGAACTTACGACAAACTGGACATGTTTAAGGAAGGAAAGGCTGTGGATGTATTCTGCTACGCTGGAGATGCAGAAGGCAAAAACAAAATGATTTTGAGCACCAAGCAAGATGAAAGCGGATCTGCTACCCTGGATAAGGTATCCAGCAAGGGCATTGCCGGTTCTGCCAACATCCAGTACAAAGGCTTTAGCCTAAAAACCGACTTTAACCTGCCTGTAAGCGAAGACTTCTGGCCAAAGTTGAAAGAACAAATGGAAAACATGCGCAAGCTGTCAAAAATGAAATAAGCACAACTGTGCTAAACAAAAAAGCCCGCCTTTGGTGGGCTTTTTTGTTTTAAATATCACGGAATTCAGTGAGAGGAAAAGCGCTTGGATTTTTGTATTTTGGGCGGGTGAATTGACCGGAAATGTGGATAAAAAGCAATATCGGTATATTGACGTGAGGATAAATTCAATTTATAATCAAGTTGTATATAACTATAAAACTAACGATTTAAACCTAAATGGGAAACAAGAAAATAGACAAGCTAGACGAGTTATTTAAATCATATAATTACAGCGTATCAAGCAAATCAAATTCAGAAGTTAGGATTTACACCCTCAGGTATGGAATGTATCACGCTGCCGAAATTCTTCTTATTAACGAAGAGTTTGATCCAAGGGAGATTAAATCTGAATTTTCAGAACTTGGATATGCCACAGAAATACGACCACTTAAAGACATTGAAAATATTGAGGAATATTTATTTGAAGGATTCTTTATCAAAACTCCCTTAGGTAATGAATTGAAAACAAGATATAAACAATTTGTTTCAAAGCAAATAAAAAACCTGCCAGAAGGAAGTAAATATGAATATGTCAAAAGTTCATATGATATTCTTCATCAAGATGAAACAGGTGCCTTAATCGAAACCCAAACTTATGATAGTTCAACTGGACTTCCCTTAATTGAAAAATTGAACTCCCTAATGTCGGAATCCAAAGGCGCCCTATTTATTATTCTAGAAGCGGCAGCTGGTTTTGGTAAAACTTGCACTGCTTATGAAGTTTTAAATACTTTCTCTACAAAGCACACAAAACAATTACCATTTTTCACAGAACTATCTAGAAATCGTGAAGCAAGGATATTTAAACATATCTTACTAAAAGAAATAGACGAACAATTTCCTAACGGTATAAAACAAAACATTGTGATTGAGCAAATCACTAAAGGTCGTATCCCACTGATAATTGATGGTTTTGATGAATTAATATCGAAAGAAAGTAACAAAGAAGAGGTTGAAAGTATGCTTACAACAATTGTTGAATTGTTGAAAGGTAAGGCAAAAATTATTATTACTTCACGAAAAACAGCTATTTTCAATAGTGATGAATTTCTAAATTCAATTAATGAATCCAAGAACGAATTTTCCCTCGCACGAATTGAAATAAAAGAACCAACAATTGAAAATTGGCTATCCGGGGAGAGAATGGATTTGCTTAAACAAAATAACTTTCCATTAGACCAAATCGCCAACCCTGTTTTACTATCTTATCTGAAAAATATAACTAAAGAAAAACTTCAGTCATATTTGAATGAATCACAAGAAAGTTCGTTAATAGATAAATATGTCGACTATCTATTAAAAAGGGAACAAATTAGACAAAACATTAAACTTAACACAGAAACACAACTCCGCATTTTTAGAAAGTTAATGCGATTTATGACTGAGTTCAATATTACAGCTGAATCAAAAGATACAATTAAGGATTTGATAAAGTCGTATAATCAAAAAATTCTTCAAAGTAGCTTAAAAGATTATCTTTCCGAAGAAAAGCCATCTATGGAAGACTTGGTTGAAACTCTTTCAAATCATGTGTTTTTGGATAGAAAGCCCAACGGTGATATCGGGTTCGTGAATGATTTTATTTTTGGTTTACTCGTCGGTGATAACTTGATTCTGAACAAATATGAGGAATACTATCCTGAAATTGATAAAATTCTCCCACAAGACTTTGCCTCAAAAGCAGTTCAATCTTTCAAAATTCAGAGTGTAGACAGGCGCAAAAAGCTATTGAAGCGATTCAATTCAAAACCATTTAATTTTGAACCAAAGTTCTTTTTCAATCTGGAGTATTCATATGGAAATGAATTAAGTAGAGAGTATAATAATTTGTACATTGACGATAACGAGTTAAACAATATTCTTTTTGAAAAAAACCAACAATTCAAGGAGTGTGTATTTTCCAATATCACATTTAATAATTGCGTGTTTAAGCTTAAAGCATTTTCTGATTCCACATTTCACAACTGTACATTTTATAATTGTGAATTAGAGCTTTATGACAACAAAAAGTTTAACGATTTTGCAGTTTTTGCTTGTACCGCTGATAATGATTTTCTAGGAAATCTAGACTCGTATTTTAACGATAGCATAGAAGAGAATCAAACACAAAGAGTAGCACATAAAGAATTGAATGACATATTCGTATTAAGTCAATTCTTTGGGATTGGAAATTTAAAGCCAAGGGCACGGAAATTTTCTCAATTGAAAGACATATTAATAGAATATCAACCAAAAGAAATAAACAAGGTTTTAAGTAGCCTCAAAAGCAAAGGACATCTGTACTTTAAGGATGATGTTGGATTTATTTCAAAATCCGGAATAAATTATTTTAACCAAAATAAATCTCAGCTATGATTACAGGTTTTCAATTAATCGAAGAAGAGATTTGTCAAAAAATTAAAGATGAACTTGACAAAATAGGTATTCATTATAGGATTTTCAGTAGATCTAAAGATGAAAAATCTATTACAGAAAAAATTGCTAGAAAAGCAAAAGAAGGAAGACCATATGAGGTAAATAGCAAACTTATCCAAGATATTATAGGAGTGCGAGTAGTTACTTATTTCCGAGATGATGTTAACTTAGTTAAAGATATCTTATCGAGAATAATAACTTTTAAAGATGAAGAAATTGATAATCCTGAACTAACAGTTTTCAAACCAAAAAGAACTAACATCATTTGTTCTTTCAATGAAACCCAAAGCAAGATATTTTTGGAGGTTCTACAAACAAGTAAAAAGGATTATTATAATTTACTTGACTCAACTTTTGAACTTCAATTAAGGACAATTCTCTCGGAAGGATGGCACGAAATCGACCACAGTTTGAGATACAAATGTAAAGAGGATTGGGAAGGGAATTATGATAATGAAAGACTACTGAATGGAATTTATGCAAGCTTAGAAACCAATGACATTGCATTAAAAAACCTTTTTACTGAATTAGCGTACAAACATTTTAAAAGTAAAAATTGGGAAGGACTATTAAGGAACAAGTTTAGACTCCGATTTCAACTTTCTCCTTTAAAAGACGAAATAGTTAAAATACTAGATGAAGATATAAGTGTTGGTAAAGAGCTATTAAAATTGAACAGAGAAGCCTCTCTGATGAAGCTTTATGAAATAGATTTATCACTCCCTGTAAATATGAATAATTTAATTTTCCTTTTGAACGGCTTGCTTATCAAAAATAAAAAACTCTTAGACATAACACCAGGGGTAATATTGGAAGAAGTAGAATAAAAAAAGATACCCGTCGCTAACTCGTAATTGTATCTCATACCCATCCCTAGTTAGCAAGTTATTATTTCGTACCTTCGGATTTAAGCACTTTGCTGCTTGTTAGCTACTTAACAATAGCCCCACTTTAATTAATACTCAAAAATTGACTAATGGATAAAGCATTGCAAACGATGATTGAAAATATGCCTGAAAAAACAGGCAAGTCACTGGAGGAATGGAAAAAAATCCTCAATAAAAAAGCCTTTGCTAAACATTCCGAAGGAGTAAAATTTTTAAAGTCGGAACACGGCGTTACCCACGGTTTTGCAAACACCATCGTTAGCTTATCAAAAGATAATGATTCATCAGATGAGGATTTGGTTCAGGCACAATATGAGGGGAAAGAAAAGCTGGTGCCTATTTATGATAAGCTCATTTCTTATGTTAATTCATTGGGAGCGGATGTGAGCATTGCACCCAAAAAAGCCAGTGTTAGCGTGATCAGAAAAAGACAGTTTGTTCTTATCAAACCCGCCACAAAAACCCGCATTGATTTGGGCTTAAAACTAAAGGATAAAGCCACTACGGATAGACTTGGAGACTCTGGTCCCTTTGGCACCATGTGCACCCATAGAGTGCAACTCATAGATGTCTCAGAAATTGATGATGAACTGAAAGCATGGATTTCTGAAGCTTATGAGAAGTCAATTGCTTAATTAAATAACCAACCATGTCCGGATTAGCCACCAAAGAAACCAATAAAAGTGTAGCTCAGTTTATTGAGAGCATAGAGAACAAAAGCAAAAAGGCAGATGCCGAGCTTTTAGTTCAAATGATGGAAGAAATTACCGGCCACAAAGCCAAAATTTGGGGCGATAACTTTATTATTGGCTTTGGTAAGTACAGCTATACCCGCAAAAACGGCAAAGAAGAATTTGAGTGGTTTAATGTGGGCTTTGCTCCCAGAAAAACAAAACTTACCGTTTACCTCACCTGCGATATTTCAAAGCAAGAAGACCTGTTAAAAAAGCTGGGCAAAGCCAAATGGGGCAAAGGTTGCCTTTACATCAATAAACTGGCGGATGTGGACCTGGAGGTGCTAAAGAAACTGATAGAAAGAAGCAAGGATTCGCAGTGGCACTAGGATACCATGGATTGAGCTTCATCTTGCTCCTCCTCTTGCTCGCGGTAATGCTTGATTTTATACTTATCGCTGTTGGATTCGCTAATTTTTAGTTCTTCCGCTTGCTTTTTGTGCTGTCTGTAGATCATTCTTACAAGAAAAAACATGTAAGACGCGAAAATTGCAGTTCCTACTGAAAAGATTAATACGTTAGTCATGAGAGTCGTTGTTTAAGAGATTAATAAATATTCCGAATCCCAAAATGGATGGTACCCAAATACCAACAAAGATTCCTTCTTCACGGTTTCCACTGAACCAAAGTGTCACAGAAAGTATAAAGCTCACAAAGGCTAAAATTACTGGGTAGTACTTTTGAAAAAATTCTAACATCTTAAGATTCTTTACTTTAGAACAAATCCTAAGCTGAATTGTTCAGAAGAAGTGTGGATTAGTCTTCCGAGAAAGCCCTATAAATAAGGCCCCCTGAAATATTTAGTACCTTCGAACCAAAACCATTGAGTTGCCGCTGCAATAATAAATGGTGTAAAAATCAACAAATGAAAAAAAGATTAGTGCAGCTCTTGGGCCTCCTTATTTTTAGCCTATTTACCATAAATGCCTCTGCCAATGACAAAGCTGAAAAACTATTTTCAGTACTAGAGGGTCACTGGGAAGGAGCCTTTATTAAAAACAACAGCTACCAAAAGTTTGACATTCAATTTTATAAGGAGAACGGAGAATTTTCCTCCCTGCAAATAATGGAAGAATGGCACCCGCAGTTTGGTGAGTTTGTTGTTCCCGTGAGCATTGATTCTATGGGACAAATTAGCTTTAATTCAGGCAAGGGAAAAGCACTCATGCACTTGGATAGCAATTCCTTGGAACTGGTGGGAACGATTGAAGGAAGTCTGCCTGTCATACACGTTCACCTAAAAAAAGTACCACAGCCCCCAAAAGATGGTTTTACGGTGGAGGAAATCACGTTAAAAAGCGACACTGTTTCCCTTTACGGTCACTTGCACGTTCCCAACAATAGATCCACTACAGCCATTATAATTGTTGGAGGAAGAAGTTGCTATGCCGGCAGTACCAAGTATGATTTGTGGGCCAAACTTTTACGTGAATATGGGATTTCGGTTTTGGTGTACAACAAAAGAGGAACTGGAAAGTCGACAAGAGATTGTGCTACAGCGACCATTGCTGATTTAGCCAATGATGTAGTCGCCTGTAAGGAGTTTTTATCCAAGCATAGCAACGGCTATTCTAAAATTGGGGTTATTGGCAGCAGTGCAGGCGGCTGGGTAATGATGAAGGCCCAGGAAAAAACAAGTTTTGATTTTCTGATTGGCGTTGTGGGACCTTCTACTTCCGTTTATGAGCAGCAAATGCAATCCATGGAATACGGTCTCACCTACTACGACTTGCCTCAGGAAGCCAAAAAGGATTTGTTGGAATACACCAATATGATGTTCTCTGCCAAGGCTACAAAAGCAAATTTTGCACGATTTAAGGAACTTTTAGCATTAGCTGAGAGAGATGGTTGGTACGATTTATTGGACGACACGGATATTCCACCCAGTGTGGAAGGAATTGACGAGCTTTGGGTGAGACGTCACTCCTACGACCCGAAAGAAGCGCTTAAAAAGTTTGACAAACCATTTTTAGCCATTTACGGTGAAAATGATTGGATAGTACCCTATAAAGAAAATATTGCTCGCTTAGAAGAGTGTTTCTCAGGAGATAGACTTAATAATTTAACGACCATTGTAGCCCATGAAGCGGAACACGGGACGGATGCAGAAGGCCGCTATGTGGATTTAGATGACAACAAATCCTACTGGCGTTTTTTCCGAATCTCTCCTAAAGTTCAAATTGGAATCATTGATTTCTTAATGGAACACAAGTTCATTGAGTAATACAAAATTGGAATGCACGTAGAGAGCCAGCGACTCATATTACGCCCCATGGAAATGGAAGATGCGGAAGCGGTTTATTCCTATCGTTCCGATAAGGAAACCAACCGTTACCAAGGCTTTATTCCTGAAAATATGGAAGAACTCCTTGCTTGGATGAAGAAGCGCCCTAACAGCTTTAACGAGCCGAACTCTTGGTTTCAACTGGCTATCATCTCAAAAGATAGCAAGCAGCTTATCGGTGACGTGGGCATCCACTTTTTAGAAGATGAAAAGATCTGTGAATTGGGTTGTACCTTAATAAAAGAGGAACACGGAAAAGGTTACGCAAAAGAAGCCCTGGAGCATGTGATCCAAGCCTTATTTGAAGAATGGAATAAGGTAGAAATTAGGGTCCAGTTTTTACCCGATAACCAATCCTCTGCCCAGCTGGTAAAAGCCTTGGGCTTTGAGGCTTGTCCACCCCATGCTGATACTGAAACGATACATTACTCCATAAAAAAAGCGGCCAAATGACCGCTTTCTTTATTTATGAAGAAATACTCCACTATTGTTTGATGAATTGTGCTCTACGCAATCCATCAGGAGTTTCGATTTTAATTAGGTACATGCCCTTTTTTAAGTTCTCTACTGAAAAAGAGTTTGTTTGCTCGCTTTGAACCACTTTCCCTGAAAGGTCATATACCTCAACAGAAAGTACAGTTCCTTCAATGTTTAGTCGATCAAAACATGGGTTTGGATAAACGCTTAAAACTTCTACTTCTTGCTCATTTAATCCAACTGCTCCTGAGCAGTTTTCACTAAAGTAGGAACTCGGGTGTATATCTCCTGACCAATTATTAGCACTATAGGTCGAATCATCTACTTGAATACAACCCAGATTAATATTCCCAGTTGCGTTTATATACATATTGGTATTGTTTCCGTTAGCTATATTCAAAGATACCAGTTGGTTATTGGCACAATTTAAATCGTTCAATACTGGGTTCGAGCTTAAATCCAAATCAGTAAACTGACTATCAGAACAATTAAAAACTTTTAATAGTGAGTTTTGACTTAAATCAATCTGACTAATGTTGTTACCATTACAATTAAAGTTGATTAATTTTAGATTGTTCGATAAATCGAGAGCTGTAATGTTGGTGTAACTAAGATCAAGTTGTGTAAGCGAATCCGAATTACTCAGATCTATACTGCTCATATTGTTTTCAGGACATTGTAAATTTCTTAGAAAAAGGTTCTGAGTTACATCTAATGATCCTATTACATTATTATTCAAATAAAGAGTAATTAACCCAGGACATTGAGTAAGATCTATAGCTGACAATGAGTTATTCGAAAGTGTTATCTGTTGCACATTACTATTAGCACCAATATTAAAATATACCATTTGATTGCCGCCTGCTGAAACAGAAAGTAATTGGGTATTCTGAGTAACATCCAAACTGTCAATTTGATTATTATAACACGATAATGTAGTTAATGCAGTGTTCTGACTTACATCTAAATCGCTTAGCAGGTTGTTTTGGCAGCTAAGCTCGCTTATCGCAGTATTCTGACTCAAATCCAACGCCGAAATATTATTATTATTACATAGTAAATAAGTGATATTTGGAAATGCTTCAATTCCAGTTAAATCACTAATATTCATGTTGGCGCAAATAATTGGTCCGAAATAAGCCAAAGCTTCAGAAACCTGAATAGAGGTATCCGCATTTGTGTTGATTGAAGTATTTCCCACCAAATAAGCTTTAAAGTTGGCATCAGGGATATTTACATTTTGAGCAAAAGCTGCTCCGCCAAGTATAAGGCTGGTAAAAAGTATAATTTTTTTCATAGACATTAATTTGTTTTGTCAAGGATAGTGTATCGAAGAGGATTGAAAAACTGGACTTTATGAAGAGCTGATTTGAGTTTATAAAAAAAGCGGCCAAAGACCGCTTTAACTATGAAAAATACTCCCCTATTGCTTGATGAATTGTGCTCTACGCAATCCATCAGGAGTTTCGATTTTAATCAGGTACATGCCCCTTTTTAAGTTCTCTACTGAAAAAGAGTTTGTTTGCTCGCTTTGAACCAATTTTCCAGAAAGGTCATATAACTCAGCAGAAAGAATGTCTCCTTCAATGTTAAGTCTGTCATTTGCAGGATTTGGATAGACGCTTATTAGCTTGCTTTCAATCTCCTTGATACCAACAGTTGTAACTGCAATGCACTCTGAGGTATCCGAACAAATAAGATTGTCTACGATACATGCATAATTACCATTCGTTGTTGGAGTATAGCTTTGACTCGTCGCACCAGCTATGGGTTGATTTCCATTGTCGCAATCTATCCATTGATAAGCCATCGTATTCAATTCAGCGCTGAGGGTAATTCCATTGACTAAAACATTCGTATTTAAATAACAACAGTCTTCGTCAAATGATGTTCCTGCATCAATTAATGTCCAGTTGGCTGTACTATAAGCGGCATCATCAACCTCAATACATGTGAGATTTGGGTTTTGGTCAGCCCAAAAGAAGGTTACGTTTGTGTTGTTACCGTTAGAGACATAAAGCGATGACAACTGATTGTCTCTACACTGAATAGATGTAAGTTGTCCATGTACGGACAAATCTAGGGTTGTCAAATCATTTCCACTACAATTGATATCTTCCAACGCAGTGTTCTGACTTAAATCCAAACTTGAAATATTGTTTGACCAACAATTTAAAAAGACGAGAGCTGTATTGGCACTAACATCCAATGATGATATTTGATTCACGCTGCACTGAAGGAAGGTCAGTGAAGTATTTGAGCTTACATCCAAAGCTGTTAATTGATTTGCTCCACATCTTAAATATTTAAGTCCCGTATTTTGACTTACGTCAAGTGTAGCAATTGAATTAGATTCGCAAGCCAGAGAGTCTAGGTTTACAAAAGCCTCTATTCCCGTTAAATCCGAAATCCCTAGTCCATTGCAGAAGATATATCCAGTAAATGCTTGCGCCTCCGATACTTGAATTTCCGAATCCGCATTCGTGTTAATTGAAGTATTTCCAACCAAATAAGCTTTAAAATTAGCATCTGGAATGTTTACATTTTGAGCTAGTGCAGCTCCGCCAAGTAAAAGGCCGGTAAAAAGTATAATTTTTTTCATAGAAATAGATTTGTTTTGTCAAGGATAAGCTATCCAAGTCCCTATAAAAACTGGACTTTATGAAGAGCTGATTTGAGTTTATAAAAAAAGCGGCCAAAGACCGCTTTAACTATGAAAAATACTCCCCTATTGCTTGATGAATTGTGCTCTGCGCAATCCATCTGGAGTTTCAATTTTAATTAAGTACATACCCTTTTTTAAGTTCTCTACTGAAAAGGAGTTTGTTTGCTCGCTTTGAACCACTTTCCCTGAAAGATCATATACCTCAACAGACAATACAGACCCTTCAATGTTTAGTCGATCAAAACATGGGTTTGGAAAAACCGCAACTTCTAATATTATTTCTTCTTCTATACCAACAGAACCTCCACCACAGTTTTCACTGAAGGCAGCAGTTCCATCAATTTCAGTCCAGTTTGTTGCACTATAAGTAGAATCATCTACTTCTATACAAGTAAGACCTGGGTTACCCGTAGCTCTGAAAGTTGTCAGGTTAGTATTATTCCCATTAGCAGCCAGCAACTCAGTTAGTGCATTATCTCTGCAATCAAGATACTCAAGTAATGTGTTTTGAGATACATCTAAGTTTGTTACTTGGTTGTTATCAAAATCCAGTTCTAGAAGATTTGAATTTTGAGCAAGGTCTAGGCTCAAAAGTTGATTATTACTTAGAAAAGCTGCTTCAAGGCTCGAATTTTGAGATAGATCCAAAGAGGAAATCTGATTATAATCACAAGAAACTTGAGTGAGGGCTGTATTTTGTGTAATATCAAGAGTAGTTAAGTTATTATTTGTGCAGCTTAAAAATGTCAAAGCGGTATTTTGTGTCAAATCAATAGTGCTTAAGGAGTTTATACCACAAATTAAGATTGATAGTGATGTACAATTACTAACATCCAAGGATGCGATACCGTTCTGTTGACAACGTAATTCAATTAAACCCGTATTTTGAGTCACATCCAAAGCCGTGAGATTATTTACATTACATTCTAATTTCCATAAAGTAGAATTGGCCCCTAAGGTTAAGGAAGTTAATTGGTTTTGGGCGCAATACAATTCAGCAAGTTGTGTATTTGCGCTTACATCTAGACTAGTTAAACTGTTTCCGTAGCAGTGAAGCTGTGTAATATTTAAATTTTGGCTTACATCTAGTGATGTTAATTGATTTTGCTGACATCTAATCTGTGTTAGGCCTGGAAAAGCTTCTACTCCGGTCATATCCGTTATCCCAAGGTTCGGACAGTTTAACATACCAACAAAAGCGGCAGCCTCAGTTACCTGAATCTCGGTATCCATGTTAGTATTAATAGATGTATTCCCAACCAAATAAGCTTTAAAGTTGGCATCTGGGATGTTTACATTTTGAGCTAATGCTGCTCCGCCAAGTAAAAGGCTGGTAAAAAGTATAATTTTTTTCATAGACATTGATTTGATTTGTCAAGTATAAGGTCATGCCTTAGCATATTAAAGCCGACTTTATGAAGGCCCAATTTCGCTTTACGAAGACAAAAAATTTGGATTTGTATGCGCTACAAACGAAAAAGGAGCGGCCGTTACTACCACTCCCTCTTCTTTGTAGTAAGCTTCTTTATTGCTTTACAAACTGACTTCTTGAAATACCTTCTTCAGTGATAACTTTAATAACGTAGCTTCCGCTAGCTAAGTTCGCTACTGAAAAACTATTTGTGAATTCGCTTTGAACCAATTTCCCAGACAGGTCGTAAACCTCAACAGAAAGGACATCTCCTTCAATGTTTAACCAATTTGTGGCAGGGTTAGGGAATACATTAACCTTACTCAAGTTATTCTCCTCTAGGCTAACTGCACCTCCAACAGGAACTTCAATAACAGCTCCGTACAAACTATAAATACCTGTACCCAAAAGATTGTTAAATGCGTCAGCAACTGGATCGTATTTAAATAAAGTCCCTGTATATGTTGTACCGTAAAGATTCCCGTTTGAGGCCTCTAGCATGGTACCCCTGGTATCTCCAACTGAGTTTATACCTGTTACGTCTTTTGTTTGGGTGTCAAAAGCGAATAAGTAGCCACCATTGCTCGTAGTACCGTAAAGCAGTCCATCAGCCGCTTCTATTAATGCTGCTTGTGGCTTTGTACCAACAGTTCCAGCATTTGAAAAGTACTCTTGCACTTGGAAGGTATCTACCGCCACATCATAGGCAAATAAAACTCCCCCATTGGTTGGGCCACCTTCATAAGTGAGGCCGTATACTAAACCGTTAGAAGCTAGCGTCAAAGAACTAAATGGATGAGCTCCGTTAGATGCACTGCTAAAGTCATGTATTTTAGTAACTGTGTGCGTAGAAAGGTCATACTCATAAATGGTTCCATCATCATTGTTTCCACCAAAACGCGTGGTTCCATATAGCATACCATTACTAAGCTCAATAAGCTCACCAGCCATAGGGTTAGTTGGGTCAGAAGCAGTCGCGCCAAAATGGTGACGGATAATCAAGTTATTAGTTGAAGGATCAAGCTCAAGAATAGTTCCTTTACCATTCATACCGCCTTCGTACGTTGTCATATACAACATGCCGTTTGAGGCCTGCATTAAACTGCCCCTTGTGCGACCACCTGTTGTAGGTGTCAAGTCCCAATGCTTTGTAAATACCTCTGTTATTGGATCAATTGAAAATATTATCCCATAGTCATCAGAACCACCAAATGAGGTTGAACCATATAGCTTACCGTTTGAGGCCAATAGCAGTGAGCCTGTTGGCTTATCCCCATCGATGAAACTGTATACCACAGTTGAAGTGGATCCTGACGAATCTACCTTATAGATTGTTCCTTTGTTGTTATCTCCAGAAGCTTGAGTTAGCCCCCAAAATTCAAAGTTTTGTGCACCAGCATGAATGCCCATAAATAATGCTGTTCCTAGTAATAATTTTTTCATGTACAATAGTTTTATATTGCGAATCTAGGGGATTGATAAATCGCCTTAAAATAGAGTTAACAGAACCATCATTTCAGTTTATGAATGAATTTATCAGAAACTCATCCTAATAGCATTCTATTTGATTGTTGCTGTTTCACTGTTAGAGCGATTGCTGGGAACCGTATAAAATTTTCGTTTCTTACTCTCGCTCTCACTATCAACTGTGTAGTACAAATCAGTACCTGCAGCTATTTCACCTATATTAGTAGTTGTTCGATTATTCATGGTTTGCTTTTTCCATGATCCATTTACCTGCCAGTAAACTTTCACATTACTTTGACCCGCACTATTAGGATTAACCCTAATTCTCACCATTTTAGGTTCGCTGCTGCTGGAAGAAGAGCTAGAGGATGAAGAAGATTTACTTGAACTGCTGCTGGAGCTAGAGGTTTTCTTTGGAGTTGAAGCAGTTGTTGCAACATCAGATTCCTTCCTGTTTCTTGGGTCATTCGGGTCATCATAATCCCAGATATTACCTTTTAAAGGACACGGAACGTATTCATTAAAATCAACTTTGATTAAAGCTCTTTGCGTCAAGATTATAGCCTGATTTGAATTTTCAACTGGGAATACGTCCAGCACACCTTTGTTAAGGTTAGCCCCTTTCCAATCCTCAAAATGATTATCAGCGTTTGGGTATTCATGATAGTCTATGTAATTATCCTTCTCGTTATAATTGCTACCCGCCCAAGCTAATTTTGATATATCTCCAGCTCCACCGAAAGTCCAATACACATTCGTTATATGGTTACTAACATCATCAAAATTATATCTGTCATCATCGAAAGCAAATTTATAGTAACCTGAACCGTATTCTTCATCACCATAATCATTAATTATAAAAGGGTCATATTTAGTCATCAACCTATATTGTCCCCTTAATTCTGCGTTGTAATTATAAATAGCTATTGCTGAAGCATTCTTATAGCCGTACTTGTTCTTCCCAAAACCAACATAGTAAATGAGATTGGAACCTATTCTAGCAAATTCATTGTCTAACACTTCATCGTAATTAGAGTTTCTAACAAAATTTAAACTCTCATCAAATGCTTCATTGCTTTTTGCATCCGCACTAAACTCAAAAAGCACAAATGTTTCATAATAGTGTCTTTTATCAAAAGTTGCCGTCCCCACTATTCTTCCATCGGAAGTCATTTTAATTCCTTTCAATTTTTGCTCGTATCTTTTATCAAAATAGACGTTATAATCCTCATTTGCTGTTTCAAGATCATTCAAACTTAATTTTAAATAACGCATCCCATATGCACTGTATCTTCTATCGCTTTTTTTGTGTTGCGTTTGATGAGCAATAATTAACATCCGATCCTTTAAGAAGATTTTGTTTGAAACCGAACTATAAATTTTATTTGACCGGTCGTCTATCCGAAGACCTTTGCTAAGGTCCAATGTAGATATAACTTCATTCTTCGCATAGTCATACAACATCACACCAAACTTCCCTGTTTCATCATCTACAGTTAGCAGCACTACCCGGTCTACCTCCTCCAGTTTAACTGCAGACATTATGGCAACATCTTCTATAGTTACTACATGTAGTGGGTTTAAACTTTTATCAAAAATTGCAAAAATGTGTCCCCCCGCTGCCATATAGCCATCGTTAAACTGCTCAAAGGTGTTATAGTCTAGTCCCATTTTTCTTTTGAAGGATCCAATGGCTGGAGTTCCTTTTTTTACTTCCTTAAATTTTCCGTTTTCCTCTTTGTATTTTATTAGTTGGTAACCTCCTTTTAGCACCCACCCTTCAGCAGTATATTCAGATGCAGCCGTATTTAATACCACATATTCGGGACTATTTCTTGCTTTTAATATCGCCAAATGTGAGCTTCTTTCATTAAAACTTTGAAGCGTATCCGGATTTTTAAAATAGTATAGTTTTTCCAGTGTAGCTTTACCTTCTCCTTTATACGTCTTGAAGGATTCTTTTATTGATTTCTCATATTTATTTGCTCCTATTTGAATGCTTCTGTTAACATCTGGCTGATAACATTCAAAGGAAAATAACTTCTCTGCTACTAATTTATCGTGTTCGTAGGCGCTATATACCCTTAAAGGAAGTTTGCCATTCTCCATGAACCTGCAATCTAAATCCACGATATATTCATACTGATGAGCTTTTTTGTACGCAAAACTAGAAAGTCTACCGCCTGGTAGAACAAGATCATAGTCTTCCTCCTCTTGATATCCTCCTATATTTCTGGACTTTAAAACAGTTCCATCTTTTAATTTCGTAATTAAACCTACCTGGATACTTGCTCGCTCATTGTTAATTTGTTTTGCCTCAAGCACCTCAAATTCTACGCTAACTATTTCTTTACCTTTTATTGAGTATTTACCTCCTTTGTATACCGCCTTTCTCTCTTCTTCTTTGGCCTTCTCCCTTTTAACTGCAGTCGCCTTCAGAGCATATGCTTCTATTTCCTTAACTAATTCGTCGCTTATAGATTTCTTCCCCTTCTTTCCAATGAGTGTCTTAACTCTTATCTCATCGCGCTCTATGTAGTAGCGAACGATAACATCTTTTGTAAAATACAGACCGTACTGATTATAGGAATCGGAATAAATCAATTTATCACTCCCTCTAAAATCTCCCCATTCGTATTCTGTATCCCATATTTTAATGGACTCAGGGTAACCACTTTGCCCCATATTAATTGTTAGGGTTAAATCTCCTTTAGGCTTGGCCCAATCACTGCGCCAGTATTCAAAAAAAGGATATTCTCCTGATGACCACTGAGAGGCCAATTCAGTTTGATTCTGCGAAAAAGAAAACAAAGATGTAATTCCTAATAGCGATAAAAGTAAAATTCTCATTTCAATATTAATTGTTATTTATCAAGCCTAAATATGCGTACTATGTGTGAACTCCGAGAACGAACTTTACGAAAAGAGATTTCCGCTTTACGAATCGATTGAGTTGCGAACTTCAAAAAGCTCTTTGGCTGTTTTAGAGACCTTGGCAATTACTTCCGCTTTCATACTAACATCACCGCTGGAAGCATGGTAGGAAGTAACATGGTCTAAATTGATAATCCATGAACGATGGGTGCGCATGAAACTATCATTCTCAGGTAATCGCTCACCCATATTTTTAATGTTCTTGCTCACCAATATGGATGTAGCATCTAACAAATAAATTTCAGTGTAGGCACCGTTGGCTTTTAAAGCTACTATTTCGTTTAAGGGAAGTACATGTTTTTTAATTTGTCCATCGGTGAGTTCAGAGACAACAATCTTATCCAGCTTTTTAGAATTCATTGAATCTAACAAAACCTGATAGCTTTTCTTCATTTCTTTTAGGCTAATTCTAGACTGTAGTTTATCCAGAGCTTCATTTAAACGTGCGCGCTCTAAGGGCTTTACCAAATAGTCTACTGCGCTCAACTCAAAGGCCTTGATGGCATACTTGTCATAGGCGGTTACAAATATTAACTCACAAGGGATTTCATCAAAAAACTTTCCGATTTCATAACCCGCATAATTGGGCATGTTGATATCTAAAAAAGCAACATCTGGACAGGACTTATTGATTTCGTCAACAGCTTCCATAAGATTTTTAGCCGTTCGAATGGATGAAATTTCTATACCTGACTTGCTAATGAGACTGCTCAGTACCTCACGTGCAGCTTCTTCGTCATCCACCACCAATATGTCCAGGGCTTTCATATTGCAATTATCCGAATTTCTGAACAAATCACCCGTCTACAATTTACGAATGGTTGATTTTAATTTACCATCAATAAGAATGAACGATGGGTAAATACAATTCTACGCGCGTACCAACTGCCTTTCCATCCTCATATAAATCAATCAGTTTAAATTTTCCAACCTTGGTATTCAGATGCTGATTCATTAAAGCTATGCGCTGTTCCATGGCAGTCATGGCAAAGGACTGATGTTTGACTCCTCTTCTCTCGTTAATTTCCTTAGCCTTTTCACGGCCAACCCCGTTATCTTCTATGATACACTCCAAGCAATCCTCTTTCAAGTATAAGTTAATATTGAGCTTCCTCTCCCCTTCTTTATGCAACAAACCGTGAACCAAAGCATTTTCAATAAAGGGCTGAACGATTAGCGGAGGCACCTTTATTTCATCATCTCCCTCATAAGTTAAATTACATTCAAAATTCTCCTTGAAACGCAGCTTTTCAAGTTCTATATATACTTTCAAAAATTCAAGCTCATCACTGATATTGATAAAGTTTAGATCCGAATAATTGAGGGTATTACGTACCAGTTTCGCAAAGAGAACCAAATAGTCGTAAGAATTGTCCGTGTCTTCCTTTAAAACCAAGTGTTGAATAGAATTCAAGGAATTAAAAATGAAATGCGGATTCATTTGAGAACGCAAGGCTTTCAGTTCCATTTTTAAAAGATCGGTTTTTAAAGCCTGTTGTTTTAGGGCTTCTTTGTTCTTTCGCTTGATCGCAGATAACCTCCAACGGAAAAGAAAGAAAAAAAGTAAAGCTATGAGCACAACCAGAAGCAGATAGAACCAGAGTTTTTGATAGTAAGGTGCTTTTATGCTTAGCTTATAGGAAGCAATGGCACTAAGTCTTGTTCCATTTTTACTCTGAACTTCAAACACATAATCACCCGCTGGAAGTCCTTGGTAGAGGACAGAATTATTCTCATAGGCTTGCTCTCTCCATTGGTTATCATAGCCCTTTAATCGGTAGCGGTATTGTATGTTTTTCCTATGCCTGAGAGTGTTAACTTTAAATTTGAAAGTAATCAACGTGGAGTTAGAAGGAAATTTCTTGTTCTTTACGTTTTTACCATTGACCTTCAGGCCTGTAATTTCAATCGGAATTTCAGTTGTTTCATTTGAAATTAAATCATCCGGTATTACAGCAATCTCATTGGAATAACATAGGAAAATGTTGTCACCTTCGAAATGCAAATCTTTAATAGCTTTTCTTCCTAATCCTAGACGAGGAGTCAAGGCACTTATGTCAGAAGTTAGGGAGTCATAGATATAAATCTCATGTGAACTACGGGCGAATATCTTTGAACCCATGGGAATAATATCCAAAATAGTTTCAGGGACTTTAAGTTGTTTCTCAAATTTTCCATCCTTAAAAACCAGAATGCCATTAAAGGCTGTTCCAATATAAAGAAGATCTTTAACCGCTTTTATGCTCGTACTGATAAACTTTTGGCCTTTGTAAAGGACTTCTCTCTTGTTCTTATTTTGGTCAATGATGAAAATACCTTCTGCTGAGTTTAATACTATAGCTTCATATGGGTTATAATCCTCAATTGAAAAAGAGCGAATCTTATCTTTTAAGTAGATACTCTTTTCAAATTGGCCCTCCTTAAATGTCAACCTATACACTCCCGTATTAAGTGCTAGTAAAGCATCCATATCTCTATAAATGGCATCTTTAATTGAGCCTTTGAGCTCCTTTATAATGCTCAAGTTATTACCATCCCATTTTGCTAAACTGAAGCCCGATGGAGTAGTAAATACTAGTAAATTTTGTTCCTTCCAAAAGGCTAAATAATCCACCGGTTTTTTTATAGGAGATTGGTAAATTTTATTCAATCTATTTGTTGCTGTTGAGTAGGAATAAATATTTCCTTCTGCAGTTGCAATAAACTGATTCTTTTCTCCATCGCTACAAAGGGAAATGAGTCCTTCATTTTTGTTAGCATGAATACTTTTCATTCTCAAATCGGGAATCACAAGCACCCCTTCTCCCAGGGTACTTAAAAGTATATTCCCCTCCTTATCCTCATAGATATCTGAGATAAAATAATCTTGAAAAATACTAGCACCATCATATAGTGGCTCCCAATTTTCATCAAACACATAGGCTCCGTTTTGATGACCTATTACCCATACTTGATTTTTAACCTTGTAGGTTCTAATCGAAGAGTTTAAAAGTGTTGGGCAGTCAAGGTACTTCTGAAATTCAAATTTTTTACTTGCTTTTTCAAAGCGATAGACGCCCATGGCTTTTCTATCTATTGCATAGCTATCCTCCCCTAGGTTTATCCATGCTGAAAAAACAACATTAGAATCTTTGTCCGTTTCAATATTATACTGTTGTTGTCCTGCATTTGTTAAGTGCAAGATTTCTTTTTGAGATAAGCCCACACTGCTGCCATCTTTGAGTATATGATAGGCTATTCTCATTTTATCCTGACCAAAATTTACCGGATACATGTTGGGATTACCCTTAGAATCTAGTTTTATCAAATTTTCTGCAAAAAGATGAACCGTATCATCCAAAATTTCAAGGTATAGATATCGGTGTTGCTCAACTATAGGAAGTTCATAAAACAACTTTATTTTTTTATCTCGAATCTTAAATAGTTGATTTTTTAGGTTGTAACAATAGATGTTTCCTCGATGGTCTTTCCTCAAATTAAAAAGGGAAAGACTTTTCATTTCGGGGCTACTTAATTTGGAATAACTGTAGCCGTCATGCAAAAACAATCCGTGATTGGTGGCGAAATAATAGTTGCCTTCGTCATCTTGGATAGCATCATAGATATCTGTCCCGTTAAACTGTTCAAATCCAAAGGAAAAATACTTGGGTTCTTGCCCCGAAACCAGAAAGTTCAGCAATATGAATATGATGCTTAAGCGGATTTGCATGTGCTAAATATACCAACTCCCATTGAAGCAACTAAATCTTCTATATGAAATACTAGATCTAATGAACCAACTGCTTTTTTGATTGTATCTTCCGATATGTTTAAAGCCCCAAAACAGTTTCTTTTATTCCTAGCTTTCTTAATTGGCTCTTATTGCCATGCTGGGAATACTGTTAAACTTTATCTGCAAGTATGCAACCAGGGAGTGATTGTTCCTCTGTATAAATCGAATTCTTACATGCTCTATCCAAATGAACATCAGCAGCTCTTCGCATGTGAGTCATATTACCATACCTTGAATATTAGTATTAGGACCAAGGATAGCACCCATCTTAACCCAACAAGCGATCATAAGCTACAGGCTGGTTTAATTGAAATTAACAAAGACCAAGAATATGAATTGGAAATCAGCCGAAAGAAAGGCTTTGACAATACAAGCGGCTTAGAATACATGAAAGTTCAAATATCTAAGTTGAATACGAATGGCCAAGTTATTATACCCTTCAAGGAAGGCGCTTATAAATTGAAAGAAATGAAGTTTTTTGATCCACTTGATTTAGGAGAATCACCTGACTTTTTCTCCAGTAGAGCTGCCTTCAAAAATGAGATGAAACTTGACAGCACCAGTCATTATACAAACGGTTCAGTTAAAGCAAAATACTTTATACAGTACCCTAATTATCCTCTTTACTATGTGGAAGAATTTGATTCTATTTCAAAGGAGATGACTGCTGCTGGCTTTCGCATGCTTATAAAACAAGTGGATTATTGGGCGATTAACAAGAAAGCCGTTTGGAGCAATACTAACCTAAATAAATACGGCTACTGGGAGTATTTTAAGGAAGGTGTTAGGACAAAACATGAATTGTGGGCCGGAGGTTTGATGGAAGAATTTCACTGGTACTCGGTAGGAAAACTAAAATATGAGTTTCATCAAAGCACACCCTACCCCCAAAACAAGGACAGTGAAGTTCTGAAGTTTGCTCATTATTTATCAAATGGCAATATGGACCATCGTTGTTTTTCCAATAACTCAAATAGATCTAGTTTTTTGGAGTTTTATACTTATGACAACAAAGGCCGTATTTTACTTTTGGAACGCTATAGCTGTATTGATGGCATAAGCCCTGAAAAGCTTATTCACAGAAGTTTATACTATCCGAATGGACAACTCAAAATGAGTGAAGAAATTAAACCCAGCTATCAAATAAAATATTTCAACAACGATGGAACTGAGAAGAAGATATAGTAAGACGGCACTATTTCTAATTTGCCTTGCTAGCTTGGGATTAAAGCTGAACGCTCAAGAAATGCAAGCTAAATGCTATGAGCAATTATTAGAAGTAAATACGCAGTGGAAGGGAAAACAAAATAAGATTGAACATTCGTACATAGCATTTTCTGAACAAGAGTTGGTGCAATTGCATTTGATCAATGTTGTATCCTATTTAAAACAACAAAATACCTCTCATCTGACCACACAGCAAGTTACACAGCGCGAGATGCATATAAAGACACTTGAGTTTTATGCAAAACGAGGACGATTTCCACTCAATCACCTTAGGCAAGAGAGAGTACCCATTTTTATAGATGCCCAAAATACGCATTGTGCCGTTGGCTATTTGATGAAAGAAAGTGGTCATGGGAAAATGGCTCGTGAAATTGCCGACCAACAGCTTCTTTTCTACTTGCGTGATATTGAGCATCCAGATTTACTTTCGTGGCAAGAGGCTTCTGGTTTAAGCCTGGATGAACTTGCCTTAATTCAGCCAACTTATGGACCTCCCGTACCCGTTTGTGCTGCTCCAAGTCCGATTGAATGGAAAAATGTAAAGCCGGCAAAAGGAGAGATTATCTCCTTATTTAAAGGGAACTTTCCTTCCAGTCTAATAGCAGTTATAAAATCTGAGCAGAGTTCACAACATGAATTGGCCAGTTATAGCACCAGAACCCAAGACTGGGAAAAAATCGGTGATCCAGTTGACGGCAAAATTTTAGACCTTAAAATATTATGGGGTGAAATCTACCTTTCGGTTTTAATGTACCATGAAGAAATGCCTTATCAGCTCCTTAAGCTAAAAGATAACAAATGGCAAAAGCTTGCCCACTTTAACGGAAGCGTGAATGCGATGAGTATTTTTCAAAATAAACTATATGTCTCTGGGCATTTTAGTAAAGTAAACGATAGCATCTCATGTTACCTTGCTTGCATGGAGGAAGATGAGATTAAAGCTTTTTCAGCACATGGCTACAGACAGCAGAAATATGAAAAAATGTGTGCAAGTGAAAGTGCTCTTTATTTTGTAGCGTCTGGAGCAATTTATCAGTACAAAGCTGACACTGTGAAGTACATGAATGGTATACAATACCATCAATATCTAAACAGTTATGAAATCACTGCTATAGGCGACACTCTATATGTCATATCATCCGGTCTGGGAGGCTATCAAAAAAATTTCAACAAACAATCCCAAACAGTATACGTGCGGGGACAAATCTATCCTGAAATCAACATGGATTATAATTACGGTCAAGTGGCATTTAGTCACTGTGAGATCTACAAAGGACATGGAATTCTAGCGGGAGCTTTTAGGGCGTCAACGATGGATCCACAAATTAACGATGAACGTGTTTTGGTGGAATGTTCTGTTGAGGAGAGTGCACATTGGTTTGGACACGCTTTACTCTATGAAAAAAATAACAGATACTACCCATTAATGAGCAAAGGGAGGGTGAGAGATTTTGTGATTTTGAACAATCAAATATTCGCCCTAAAAGGCGATGGTAAGGTCTGCTATGCTTCTATTGATATGATAAATAATAGAATCGATAGTTTAGCTCAAATCGCATCTATGAAAGAATAGGAAATACTAGTTCAATTGAAGCACAAGAAAGCACATATCATCTATTTGGGTTTGATCCCCTTTCCAGTCATTAAAGAAATTTTCAAGTATGCTACCCAGCTCATCGGCTTGAGCATTCTTATTCTTTTCTAAAATATCTCGCAGCCCGCGAGATTTTATTTTCTTATCCTCTTTACCTCCAAACTGATCGGTATAGCCATCTGTGAAAAGTAAAATCCTATGGTTTTTTTGTAGTACTATTTCTTTTTCTGAAAACTGGGGTGTTTCCTCAGCATAACAAATGGACTGGCGATCCCCTTTCCATTCTTCTAGTTCACCATCCGTTTTCAGAATCCATAAAGGCCTCATTGCACCGGACCAAAACATTTCCTTGCTGTCAAGGTCAATTCTTACCAAGGAAGCATCCATCCCATCTCTGAAATTCGTATTAGCTTTTAAGTCACTTTTTAATTTAGCCACTAACTGACTTAAAATTTCATTTGGTTTTGGGTGTTTTGAACCCAACATGATATCGTTTAAATAACTTATCCCAAGCACTGTTAAAAAGGCTCCTGAAACACCGTGTCCAGTGCAATCTATTACTGCAGCATAGAGATAGTTACCCTTTCTATACGTCCAATAAAAGTCCCCAGAAACGATATCTTTTGGCAAGAATGATAAACTATATTTTAATCCTGAATCACTGACACTTTTCATGCTGCCCAGCAAGGCACTTTGCGTTCGTTTTGCATGCACTATACTATCAACCAGGTGCTTGTTCACCTCTTGAAGGGCTTCATTTTTCTCTAGTTCCAATTCACGCTCAACCTGCACCCTGTCCATCTCATACTTGTGCTCTAGGTTCTTAATTTTTAAGTCGTTGTCTTCATTAAAAATCTCAGCATATAAGTTATGAAAGGACTTGTAGCTGGCTAAAGACTCTTCCAACTCACCTTTCCTTTCCAAAATTTCTGACTTCAAAAGCATGGCCCGCTGAAGCTCACTTTTCAGTTTGTTTTGCTCCGAAATTTCAATGGAATCATTTAAAAAAGTAAGGGCCTCATCAAGCTTATTTTCTTTGACTGCCATCAGGGCCAAGTAATATTTAGAATCACAAAGGACTACATTATCACCATTTTTAATTGCTAGATCAACAGCTAACTCCAGGTGATGGTTGGCTTTTGAGTAGTTTTCTTTTTCAAGGTAGATTCTCCCTAGGTTTAGATTAGCCATATCCCAAACATAGTTTTCACCGTTTGGATTAGATAAACAAGTAATAAACCACTCTTCCGCTTTATCGAATTGATTTAAATCAAAATAACTTTCACCAATATTGTTTTGTGACCCTGAAATACCTTTCAAATCACCAATTCTTTCTCGTAATTCAAGGCATTGAATGTTAGCTTGTAGGCGCTCCTCACCTTTATTTTGAAACATATAAACAGCACCAATATTGTTGATGCAATCTGCTTGCCCCTTGAAATCCTCAAGTTGCTCATAAATATGAAGTGCCTTGGTTGAGTGTGTCATTGCCTTAGCAAAATCAGAAAATCGCCAATAGCAATAGCCTAAGGTACGATGAGCGGCGGCTACTCCCTTTTGATAATTCTTATTTTTTGCGTCTCGGAGTAGGTCCATGCACTGTGCATAAATAGCAACAAAATCATTCCTTCGGGTTTCCCAAAATTCATGATTCAATCTATCTATTTCATCAGTGGTCATTCGGCTAATAAGGGTGTCCTTTTTTGAAGTAAGCAAAGGTAAAAAAAATCGGTTGTAAACATTTTTAAAACATTCTACCAGTATGGATTAATAATCTCTTATTAGTTCGCCACCAATAAATTATTTGCAAGTCTTCAAGCACTAAAACACAATGACAATCAATCGGAGATTATGAATAAAATTCTTACCTTAGATGTAACTTTAACCAAAACCAAATAGGGGTATAACGTATTCCTAACTACCATAATTCATTGAAAAATGAATTAAAAATTTTATTAATTGATGGAAAAAACATCAAACATCCGAGATAATCTGGGAGAAGAATTCATGGACCTCATTGCATGTATGGGAGAGGTATTTTGGATTCGTGACCTTAAACTAGGTAAAACCATATATGTCAGCCAGTCCTACCATGACTTATTTGAAACGGATCCACAACAACTTATCAATAATCCGAATTCTTGGTCTGATAAAATTCATCGGGATGACAAGGAAAGGGTTGTAACAGCCTTCAAAGAAAACGCACTGAACAATCAATTCTCAGAGGAATATAGAATTGTGCTGAACGATGGCAGTATTAGGTGGATTCATTCCAAAGCATATTGTAAAAATGAAGCTGATGGTAGCATTTCTAAAATGATTGGGCTATCAGAGGACATTACGGATAGAAAGAAAGTACAGATCGAGTTAAAAAAAGCGAATGAACATGTATACAGCAGTTTGATGTATGCATCTAGAATTCAGAACGCCATTCTACCGAGTCAAGATGTTCTTTCTAATTGGTTTAAAGAGATAGAAATCATATTCAAGCCTAAAGACATTGTGAGTGGTGATTTTTATTGGTTTGAAAAAGACCCAAAAAATGAGCATGCAGCTTTTTTTGGGGTTTTTGATTGCACCGGTCATGGGGTCCCAGGCGCTTTTATGAGTTTTATTGGAAATCATTTTTTATCCTATGGAGTCAATGATAAGGGTGTTGTTGACCCTGGGAAATTACTAGATATTCTAAATAAGGGAGTTGTAAGTACATTGAATAAATCAAATAATGATGTTCCTGTATATGATGGAATGGATTGCGTTTTGAGTTATTATGATAAAAAGAATAAAATTTTTAAGGTTTCAGGCGCACGTAATTCTATATATCATTTAAGAGGTAATCAATTGGATATTTTCTCCTCAGCTCGAAAAAGTATTGGTTATGAATCTATTGACCATAAATTTGAATCTTTAACTATTTCCATTGAAAAATCGGATAGAATTTTCTTACTTAGCGACGGTTTTTTAGATCAATTTGGTGGTTTTGAGGGAAAGAAAATTCAGCAAAATAGATTTAATGAACTGCTAATTTTGACATCCGAATTATCTCTTAATGAACAGAGAAAAGCAATAGAAGAATTCTTAGATGAATGGCAATCTGACTCCTTTCAAGTAGATGATATTTGTATATTAGGAGTAGAAATTTAATTTATTACCCCATTGAATTAGTTCAAAAAGGCAAGCATGGAAAGTAACAAAGCATATGAATTCTCTGCTGGAACCCTAACCAGGATTAGCGATGATGTAATACTTGCCAAGTATACAGTTGACCGAAAGTTGACGGAGCAAGATATCATTGACATTAGGGATTTACGTAAGAAATTAATTGGTGATACTCCCTATTTCTTTGTTCTTGACATGACAGATGGTATTGTTACTTTTTCAAGAGAGGCTAAAAAATGGGTTGCAGAGAATCAAGAATCCGCAAACGTTCGAATACTCGACATCTTTATCGTTAGGTCATGGGTAATGAAGGTTGAAGTTCAATTGTATTTGAAAATTTTTAAACCCATAAATACGACCATTGTCGTTTCATCCTTAGATAAAGCTATGGAGAGTATAGAGGTTTATAAAATGCAAGCTAAAAGGGCGTGATTCGGATAAAAAATCACCATCTAAATTATAAATCGCATTTCGACTCCGCTCAATGCTCGACTATACCAACTCTATGACCCCAGCAGCTCCTTGTCCAGTTCCAACGCACATGGTAACTATACCGCGTTTTTTACCTTGACGTTTGAGTTCATGTATCATTTGAACGGTTAGTTTAGCACCCGTACAACCTAGAGGATGTCCTAACGAGATGGCTCCACCGTTTACGTTTACAATGTTTGGATCTAAACCAAGTTCTCTTATCACAGCAACGGACTGAGAGGCAAAGGCTTCATTTAATTCAAAGAGGTCAATGTCTTTTAATTCAAGTCCTGTACGTTTAAGTACCATAGGAACTGCATCTACCGGGCCAATTCCCATAATTTCTGGATCAACTCCTGCTACAGCATATCCTTTTAATTCGGCTATTGGAGTAACCCCAAGTTCCTTCACCATTTCCTCCGACATAATCATAACAAAAGCAGCACCGTCGGATGTTTGAGACGAGTTACCAGCCGTAACACTACCGCCAGCAGCAAATACTGGTTTTAATCGACCTAAGGCTTCCAAATTAGTGTCGGCTCTTGGACCTTCATCTGTGTCAACTGTAAACTCTCTTTCCTGTCTTTTCTCATTTTCATCTAAGTAAACTTCCTTTACCGTGTATGGTACAATCTCATCTTTAAACTTCCCATTTTCTATCGCTGCTAAAGATCTTTTATGAGATTCTAAGGCAAATTTATCTTGATCCTCACGGCTAATATTGTATTTTTTAGCAACTGCCTCTGCGGTTAATCCCATCCCCCAGTACCATGTTGGGTTTTCTTTGGCTACATTAGGATTTGGAACAACTTTCCAACCTCCCATTGGAATAGGCGACATAAATTCTACACCACCTGCAATAATACAGTCGGCCATTCCAGCCTTAATTTTAGCGGTAGCTATAGAAATTGTTTCCAAACCTGAAGAACAGTAACGGTTCACAGTCATTCCTGGAACTTTATCACTGTTAAAGCTCATTAAAGAAATAAGTCTTCCCACATTCAGTCCTTGCTCTGCCTCCGGCATTGCATTTCCAACAATTAAATCATCAACCTTTCCTCTAACTTCATCCGGAAAATCTTTTAATAAGTGTTGGATAACATGTGCAGCCAAATCATCTGGTCGACTAAAACGAAAGCCTCCTCTGTTTGCTTTTCCAACCGCTGAACGGTAACCTCCTACGATATATGCTTTTCTCATGACTTTTGTTTCTTAGTTTCTTAATACTTTACCTGTGGTTAAAATAGACTGAATACGCTCAAGAGTTTTCTTTTCTTGACACAATTCCAAAAAGGCCCTGCGTTCCAATCCAAGGAGATACTTTTCACTCACATCTGTGGGTTGAGATATATCTCCACCTGCCAACACATAGCCCAGTTTTTCAGAAATTAATTGGTCATGTTTTGACATGTAATTTGCTGCCATGTAAGAGTTCGCACCAACATACACCAATCCGAGAGCTTGTTGGCCCATAATGGTTATATCCTTTCTTTCGGCAGGTTGTGTGTATCCATTTTCATACATTTCCAAGACAGCTTCTTTTGCTCTTGAAAGTTGGAAATCTCTTGACACCTCTATTTCATCAATTCCCTCACGCAAATAACCTAATTCGAAGGCCTCTTGTGCACTGGTGGCCACTTTAGCTTGACCAATGGTAAGAAATTTATCCCTAAAAGTATTCATGGCTACATCCCCTTCTTTTATAGAGTCATTAAGGCGAAGAGCAAATTCTTTTGTTCCACCACCACCTGGGATTAAACCTACTCCGAACTCAACCAAGCCCATATAGGTTTCTGCATGCGCGATAACTTTATCTGCGTGCATGGAGAGTTCACATCCTCCACCTAAGGCCATATTATGCGGAGCGACAACCACAGGGCAGGCCGAATAACGAACCCGCATCATGGTATTTTGGAAGGAGCGAATGGCAAAATCCAACTCCTCCCACTCCTGCTCTACTGCAAACATGAAAATCAAGCCTACATTCGCTCCAGCAGAAAAGTTTTGTCCTTCATTGTAGATTGTTACTCCTCGATAGTCTTCAGATTCTCCCAGGTCAATAGCTTTATTGATGGCCTGTAATGTGCCGCCACCAATGGTATTCATCTTTGAATGGAAGGAAACATTTAAAACTCCATCACCAATGTCTGTAATGGTAGCATCCTTATTCTGCCAAACGATATTGTCTTGATTTAAGACCGTTAAGTTCAACTCAGGCCCACCTGGTACCTCAACATAGCTGTTTGTTTTTTGATCGTAATATTTACGTACACCGTCTTCAATCTTATAGAAACTCTTGTGACCATTGGAAATCATTTCTTTAATCCAAGCATTTACCTCAACACCTGCCTCATCCATTTTAGCCAAGGCTTTTTCAAGTCCAATGGCATCCCAGGCCTCAAAAGGACCAAGTTCCCAGCCGAATCCAGCACGCATGGCATCATCAATCTTGTATATTTCATCAGAAATTTCAGGAACACGTTGCGTCACATAAGCGAAGAGAGCATGGAAGGTTTTTTGATAAAATTCCCCTGCCCTATCTTTTCCATGGTAAAGCATTTTGGTTCTTTCAACTAAATCATCTACCGGCTTGGTTTGCTCCAAAGTGGCAAACTTAGCCCGTTGTTTTTCACGATATTCAAGCGTGTTTAAATCAAGGGACAGAATGTTACTCTTTCCTTTTTCATCTTTTACCTTTTTATAAAAGCCTTGTCCTGACTTGCTTCCTAACCAATTGTTATCCAACATTTTTTGGATAAAATCTGGAAGCTTAAAAAGTTCATTTTTTTCATCATTCGGACAATTTTCTTTTAAGCCCGTCGCTACCTTAGCGAGTGTATCGAGTCCAACAACATCACATGTTCTAAAGGTTGCTGACTTTGGCCTGCCCAAAACTGGGCCTGTTAGCTTATCAACTTCCTCAATGGTTAGGTCCATTTCTTTTACCGTATGGAATAGACTCATGATGGAAAACACACCAATTCTGTTCGCAATAAATGCTGGAGTGTCTTTACAAAGTACCGTTGTTTTCCCAAGATAGCGTTGTCCATAGTGCATCAAGAAATCAACCAATGCAGGATCGGTTTTAGGCGTTGGAATGATTTCCAGTAACTTCAAATATCTTGGTGGATTAAAGAAGTGCGTACCTAAAAAGTGCTTTTGAAAATCCTCACTTCTACCTTCCAACATCATGTTTATTGGAATACCAGATGTATTGGAGGAGACTATCGTACCAGGCTTACGGTGCTTCTCGACATTCTCGAAAACCTGTTGTTTGATATCGAGTCGCTCAATTACGGCCTCCATGATCCAATCACAATCTGCAATTTTATGAAGGTCATCTTCTAAATTACCTGTCTCGATAAGATTCAGCAACTTTGCTTTCTTACTGTAAACCGGTGATGGATTTGATTTTATTGCCGTTTTTAAGGCATCATTCACCAATTTATTTCTTTTCCCCTGGTCATTGGATTCCTTAAAGTCAGGATGCACAATATCCAAAAGCAATGCCTGAACACCAATATTGGCAAAATGGCAAGCAATTCTGGAGCCCATAACTCCTGAACCTAAAATGGCAACTTTTTTAATATTCTTTGTCATATCAATCTTGATTTAGAATGTCGTTTCTTTCCAAATTGGATTCAACTTGGTTACAAACTTTTATAAAGGTGTGTAGCTCTTCTTCAGTGATTCCATCCATGATGAATTCATTCAGTCGAATTACAAATTCTTTTGCAATTTTTCTCTTTTCGGCTCCCTCTTCAGTCAGGTAAATAAGAACGATCCTTTTATCCTTGGGATCGGATTCCTTTCTTATCCAACCTTTATCGTGCAACATTTTCAAGGTTCTGGTGAGTGAGCGTGGTTCCATTCCCATCATTGGCCCAAGCTTGGTTGACGGAGTTCCTTCCTTCGAAATATTCAATAATAAAAAGCCTCCTGACATTGTAAGGCCGTATTTATTGGCTTCTGCATTATAAAGCCGTGACATTCCATGCCAAATTTTCCGGGTATGAAAGTCAATTGTTTCTTGTTGCTGCATGCTCAAATATACTAATTTTTAGTATGCATGCATAACTTAATTAAAAGAAATTTTAAGCCAATTTCGCCATTTCGGCTTTTTCCTTAAGTTTTCTCAGACGCATCATGCTGAGATAGAACAGCCCGATCAAAACTGGAGGTATAACATAGTCTACCCAATCAATTCCACCCATAAAATATTTCAAGCTTAAAAATATGATGGGACACAGAAAAGCTGCTAGCATTCCCAAAAAGAAAATATAATATGCCCAAACCTTTCTTCTCCAGACGAAGGCCATTCCGAGTAAAGCTGCTCCCCATGAGGCCATCATCCCCATTCCATATAACTTGAATGCCTTGATAGGTTCATCAATGCTAAACTTGGCGCCTAGCGCATTGATTACACCTTGCGCATCTCCTCCATCTTCTAAATTACTTACATAATTCAAGGCGACAATTCTTAGGCCGTTCCAGAAAAAGTAATAACAGAAGCACATCAGCGCTACCAGCAACAGAATTTGCGTTAAAATCGGTGGACGATCTTTACCTAAAACAATGTTCTTGGCAGATTTTAAAACCTGCTGTTCTGGCTTTTCGGATACGGTGCTGATTCGCATAGCATAAAGGTAACAAAATTGATTTTTACTGTTGCAGAGGAATCAAAAAAATCTACCATGAGGTATGAAGGATATCGAGCATAGGATCTTGATCAGGACCAATTAAGTCTTTACTGTCACTTTTAGCTTCACGAGATGAAATCCCAGGCACAGATGAGGTTCTAACCGCATCCGTGGAATACATATTTCCAACAGCACTTAAAGGCTGCGTTGCATATTCTTCTGATTCCAATAGTATGTCTTCATTCATTCCTGCGGCATCATCATGAATGTCACTTGTACCGTTAAACTTAAATCCTGTTGCAGCCCCGCTCGCTCCACCAGCAGCCATATCCATACCGTCCATTAGGTCATCAGACGAGCTTTTGTTTTGTCCTTTTCCTTCAGAAGCAAATTTTGAAGCCAAGTCGCGACTATCCTTAAGATCAAGTTCCTTGGCCAGCTCAAGGCTTTTATCACCTGCAGCCTGCTCATTTGTCAAGTTTGTCTCTTCTTCAAGTTTCGTCTCATCAATGTGCTCGGCGTTTTCAGCATCAATTAACTTTTCGCTTGTCTTTTCTTCATCGCTTTTTATCGTTTCAGTTTCTTTCTTCTCCTGTGTTTCGTTTAAGGCAACATTTGTCTCGTTTTCATTAGAAAAATCAATGTTTAAAACACCTAGTACTAAAACTGCCGCTATGGCTGCGGCTCCAGTCCAATATAGCCAAGCGACTTTCTTTTTACCCGATTTCTTATCTTCAACAGAAGCAGCTGCAGCTCCATGATTTTGCTCAGCAAACTGCTCCATAAGTGCGGTGGAAATATACCCAGGAACAGTTGGTACCTCAGTTTCAATGGAAGCCTCTGAATGAACTCCTTGCATTTGGTGGAACATTTGCTCTCCAATGCCTTCACTTTCCAAGAAAGCCAACTCCACCTCTGTCAGCTCTGAAAAGGACTTACCTAGTAAGGCATCCAAATCTAAAAATTCAAATCTACTATCCATTTTCTTTTAAGTTTTCTGGTTTAAAATCTTCCAATTCAACCGCCAATTTTTTTAGGGCATAAAAAAGTCTACTTTTAACTGTTCCTTCACTTATACCCATACTTTCTGAAACTTCTTTCACTGAAAGGTTCATTTTATACCTTAGGATGAATACCGTTTTATGTTTTTCATCCAAATTTTCCATCGCTATTGCTAGTGCTTCACGAAAAAGACTTTTCTCCGAATCCAAATCTGGTGAATCACCACTGGTTACCAGATGCATCAAATTGCTTAAATCTGAGCTCTTTGTTTGTCGGATTGACTGTTTTCTATATTCGTTTTTACACATATTGTTGGCTACACTAAAAATCCATGTTTTAAATGGCCTTTCCGGATTATACAATTCTGGTCTTTCTACAATCTTTGCGAAAATATCGTGAACAAAATCTTCCGCCTTTTCTCTATCCTTCCATAGCATTCGCCAGAAGTAGCCCATTAATCTTTGAGAATAACGCTCATAGATTACATTAAAGGATTTAACATCCCCTTTAGCAACCTCTCGCATCAAATCTTCATCCGACTTTTCGGCAATATTTACAGAGAACACTCCCATTTATAGCAAGGCTTTAATGCGTTTTTCTATGCCTTGATCACGGGCAATTTTCAGCATTAACTCTTTAATTTCTTTTTCTTTAGCTTTGTTTTCAGACTCTTTATAATGCAGGTATAAACGATATAAAAGAGGCAAATAATTGCGGTCAATTGCCTGCGCCTTTGCTTTCGAAATATGCTGAAAATTCATTTTTGCATACATAGCAAGCTCATTATTTACATCTGATTTATTCGAATTTAAACGATAACACAATCCTGATTGATGATGTTGTTTGGTGCTACCATCACTCAAGGTAATGTGTTCTAACAAACTCAAAATATCCTTTCTAACTGTCAGGCTAACAAAGTCTTTATTCCCTTTCGATTTTTTTATCCATTGCGCTAAATTCCCTTTGTAATTGTTCATCGATAAGCCGCCACCACTGAGTTTTGCCGCCCATTTATCTCGGTATGGCTTTTCAGGCATTAACTCAAGAGATATAACACTAACATCTTTTCTAAGTCCCAATACTTTTTGAGCATACCATAGCGCATAACTATCCGATTTGGCATTGGCAATCAGTCGCGCATTTTGAGGCAGCGCATACAATTGATTTTTGGCAAAATTTAAATCTGAAGCAGTGAAGTACCCAATATTTTTTAAACCCTTTAAATAACTTGGTTCATTTAATTCGTCAAAAACCTCATGGTACTTAACCATTTCAACAAGAACTCTTTGATCATTGGGGTCAAAATTATAAGCTGCTTGTAAAAGCTTGAAATTTTCTTTTGAGAAGTCCTCAAGGAGATAATTAACAAGGTAAACTTCTTTTCTTGCTATACTGGTTGAAGTTAGAATTTTGACTTCTTCTCTTAACTTTTCCTTCTCTGCCTTGTCAACTTTATAATTCCCTGACTGCAGGTATTGATCATAATCCGAGATAAAATTTTGGTAAGCTTGATATTGCTCTTGGTTTAAAACCGCTGCACTGCTTTCCTGCAGTTTCACATGCGAATCAGCACCAGAATCAAAGGTAGGTGCAACTGTATGTGTCGACTTCTCCTTTGCTTTTTTTAAGCTCGTATCCGGGTCTTGTTGTTGACCAAAACTCAGCACGGGAATTATCAATAAAATGAATATTATTCGCAACATTTTCATTGTTTTATATCAGTTGTTACCCTTGATGAAAGGAAAGGTTCAAATATTTTTTAAAATTTTATACAAGGGGGCCAATGGCAGACCCATAACTGTATAAAAACTTCCTTCCATTTTCTCAACCGCAATATATCCTATCCATTCTTGAACTCCATAGGATCCAGCTTTATCATAGGGTTGGAAATTGTCTAGGTAAAATTCAATCTCCTCCATGGAGAGTTCCTTAAAGGTGACTTTTGTTTCATCTACCAATGTTCTTTTCTTGTCTCCCCACCGAACATGCAGTCCCGTATAAACTGAATGAGTATTGGCCGAGAGCTTTTGCAGCATTTGTATTGCGTGATCCCTATCTTTTGGCTTCTCCAATATTTCATCACCAATACAAACAATAGTGTCAGATGTAATAAGTAATGTGTTTTCTTCAAGTTCACCCTCAAATGCGGCTGCCTTTTTTTCACTCAAATAGGCAGGGACATCCCTTGGTAGCATTCCTTCATCATAAGACTCATCGGTATCTTTTGTTTTTATGTCAAAAGGCAATTCTAAGCCTTTTAAAAGCTCTTGTCTTCTTGGTGATTTACTGGCAAGGATAATATTTGTATTTCTAAACTTCTCTGCGAGCATTCTGTCAAATAAATATTAAGGGGATTATAATGCCAATTAACATCATTATTTTCACATAATTAGAAAGCTTGGCGAACCAAGTAGTTTCAGAATTTCTCCAAACCAAAACACACAAAGCAATTCCTAAAATAGCTTCAGCTCCTAATAAGACCAACAATAGTTGGGCTTGTGTTTGTGTGTGAACGTAGATTGCATATACCAGCATAAGCAATATAAGAGAGAAAAAAGCGGAAATACCAGTAATTAAGAGCTGGCTTTTTCTCACTCCATTGACGATAGGAAAGGTCTGACAACCCATCCTTTTATCTCCCTCTAAGTCTTCTACATCCTTAATTAACTCTCGCATTAAATTGAGAATAAAGGCACAGAACATTAGAAAAACAACCAATGCTTTTAACGCATTACTTTTTTGAGCTGACAAAAGGAGATAATCATCAGATGAGTAGTAAAACAGAAAAAACATGAACGGTACCAAGGCCGTTAAAAACGCAACAGAAAAATTCCCTACCAAACTCATTCTTTTGAGCTTGACACTATAGTACCAAAGCACCCCAGCTGTTAAAAAAGGAATTATAAATAAGAATAAGTTCCACTTAAAATATGCCAGGGTCAGCGCAAACAATAATCCCAAAATGTTAAACCACCAATGCGTTACGATTGCCCAACGTTTTTTCAGTTTTCTTGAGACAAAAGTTCGATTTGGCTTATTTATGCGATCGGCTTTAATATCAAAATAATCATTGATTATATTTCCTGCAGCGGCAATGGACATCATAGAAAGCACCATTAAAGCGAAAAGTACCTCATGTTTCCAGCCAATGAAATCTGAATTTGAAAACCAATCGGTAGTAGCCCAATTATTCTCAAAAACGAACTTTAGTATATAGGCATTAACACCAATAAAAATTAAGTTTACTGGTCTAGTTAGTTTTATAAAAGCCCAAAAACCATTCATTAAAAAATGTATTTGATAAGCCAGTATACTAAGGCAATAACGAAAAGAACAATGGCCAATCGGTTCATACGATACATCCATTTTAAACTCTTGTTTTCCGTTGATTTTGGTGAACTAAAAAATCCCATTTTACTCCCTTTTGAAGGTAAAGATACGTAATTTTACAAGCGATGAAATTTGAACTTAATTCGGAATATAAACCTACCGGAGATCAACCAGAAGCAATACGACAATTATTAGCTGGATTAGAGGAAGGCACCCCTGCTCAAACCTTGTTAGGAGTTACCGGCTCAGGTAAAACTTTTACCATGGCCAATGTTATCAAAGAATCACAAAGGCCAGCACTCATTCTCTCACACAACAAGACACTGGCGGCACAATTATATTCTGAATTTAAAAGTTTCTTCCCCAATAATGCTGTAGAGTATTTTGTTTCCTATTATGACTACTATCAACCTGAAGCCTATCTACCAACTACGGACGTGTTCATTGAAAAGGACATGTCGATCAATGAAGAAATTGAAAAACTTAGGTTAAGTGCAACATCTTCTCTTCTCTCTGGTAGAAGAGACGTGATTGTGGTAGCTAGTGTTTCCTGTATATATGGAATTGGAAATCCACAAGAATTTAACAAGAGTACCATACATATAAAACAAGGAGATGTAATTCCACGCAATAAATTCCTTCATGCCCTTGTTGCAAACCTTTACAGCAGAAGTTTACACGATTTTAAAAGAGGTTCATTCAGAGTTCAAGGGGATACTGTGGATGTTTTTCTTGCATATGCAGATCATGCCGTCCGAATTATTTTTTGGGGAGATGAATTAGAAAAAATACAAACCTTTGATCCCACCAATGGCAATATACTTGAGGAATTTACGGAGTTCAATATCTTTCCTGCAAACCTCTTTGTAACTACGCCTGAGACCATTAACCAAGCTATAGCTGAAATAGAAATTGATCTAGGAAAGCGTTATGAGCAATTTTTGTCGGAAGGCAGACATTTAGAAGCGCAGCGTGTAAAAGAGAGAACTACCATGGATTTGGAAATGATTCGAGAGCTCGGGTATTGCTCGGGTATAGAGAATTATTCGCGCTACTTTGATCGCCGTGCCCCTGGAAGTCGACCATTTTGCCTGTTGGATTATTTTCCAGATGATTATTTGATGTTTGTGGACGAAAGTCACGTTACCATGCCGCAAGTTAGGGCCATGTATGGTGGTGATAGAAGTAGAAAAATAAACTTAGTAGAGTACGGATTTAGAATCCCAGCCGCAATGGATAACCGTCCATTAAAGTTTGAAGAGTTCTATGCTATTATGGGGCAAACCATTTATGTTTCAGCAACGCCTGCGGATTTCGAATTGGAGGAAAGTGAGGGTATTTACGTTGAACAAATTATACGCCCGACAGGTCTAATAGATCCAAAAATTGATGTACGTCCAAGTTTAAATCAAATTGATGATTTAATGGAAGAAATTGCGCTAACGGTTGAAAGAGAAGAGCGTGCGCTAGTTACAACTCTGACCAAAAGAATGGCCGAAGAGCTAACCAAATATTTTGAAAAAAATGGTATCAAATGCCGTTATATTCACTCAGAAGTAGATACCTTGGACCGAGTAGAAATCCTCCAACAACTTAGGGATGGTGATTTTGATGTTTTGGTGGGCGTTAACCTATTGAGGGAGGGACTTGACCTTCCTGAAGTTAGCCTAGTTGCTATTTTAGATGCAGATAAAGAAGGCTTTTTAAGAAATGTACGTTCACTTGTGCAAACCGTAGGTAGAGCTGCAAGAAATGTAAATGGAAGGGTTGTAATGTATGCGGATAAAATTACGGACAGTATGCAAAAAACCATTGATGAAACCGAAAGGAGGCGCTCCATTCAACAAGAATACAATGAAGCTAATGGCATCACTCCAATGCAACTTAAAAAGAAAAAGAAAAGTGCCTTAGCTCAGTATGGATCTGACAGTATGGAGGAGAAGGCTAAACTTGCCGCTGATCCTATTGTTGCCTATATGAGTAAAGAAGAAATTCAAAAACTCATTCGTAACGTTAAGAAACAAATGGAAGGTGCAGCGAAAGAACTTGATTTTGTCAAAGCAGCTCAATTTAGGGATGAGATGTTTGAGCTAGAGAAAAAGCTCAAAGAATTAAATTAACTATCTTGGCATTATAATTTCATTGTAAGTTGAAAAAAGGATATGAGTAAAATTGGAATATACGCATTATTGTTGCTTGCTTTCCCATTGATGTCAAGCAAGTGCGAGAAAAAAGCAGAAGAAATGGCTGAAGAAGGAGTAGATATTGAAGAAGCAGCAGCAGAGGTGCCTAAACTTCTTGTAAACATAGATTATCAGCAAGATAAAGATATGCCTGCCGTAACGATTAAGTCAGCAGCAGTGAAAGGTGATTTCCTTACCTTAAATGTTGAGTATAGCGGTGGATGTGAAGAACACAACTTTGAATTAATCACACGCGGAATGTACATGAAATCCCTACCTCCACAATTACCAATTATGTTAAAGCATGATAACAATGGTGATGCTTGTAGAGAACTAAAATCAGAAAAGCTGGTTTTTGATATTACTGAAGCCAGATATGGAAATGATGAATCTGGTGAGGTACACCTGAGAATTGACGGTTGGGAAGAGAAACTGATTTATAAGTACTAGAAAAAAATCCTTGGATTTGAAATGCGATCTTTGTGGTCGCATTTTTTGTTTTGAAGCCTATCCAAAAAGAAAATAGAATTGATTTTTTAGATTCCCTTCGTGGAATCGCCATCCTATTTATTTTCTTGGTAAACCTATTGAGCTTTTCAGCCTGGGACAGCTATCCCAATGCGATAAGAACGGAAGAAAGCAATGAGTTTATACATTACTTAGTTGAATTACTTTTAAAACAAAAATGGTATTCAATCTTTTCAATTTTATTCGGGATTGGTTTCGCGATCCAGTTCAATAACATAAAGCTGAAAGGGGGAAATGTAAATCGTGTTTTTAGTCGCAGAATGCTGGGGCTATTAATGCTTGGAATTTTGCACATGTTCCTTATTTGGGTGGGAGATATACTTGCCCTATACGCTTTGCTCGGTTTTATCTTACTACTATTTAAAAATATCGATAATAAAAAACTTCTACTTATTGCCTCCGTTTCTCTATTCCTACCTCTGATCCATTTTTATAGTATGCAGACAAGTGGGAGCTTTTACCCGCTTAAGTTAAATGCCTATTATAATTCATTCTACGACGAAGGGAGCTCTCCTTTTCACGATAGAATTTACACACAAAGTTTGATAGAATATTGGTCTTTGAATATCAAATTGCCACTTATTAGACTCTCTCAATTTCTGCTGGATGGAAGATTTTTTAAAGTGTTTGCATGTTTCCTTATTGGACTTGTAATAGGTAAAAAAATATTGGAGGTAAAGATCCACACCAACACGCAACTCCTAAAAAAAATAGCTTTTTTTGGATTAATAATCGGACTACCCGCATGCCTAATACCATTAGAATATAAGGTGGGATACCTAGGAACATTTTTCTGGGATGCTCTTGGAGTCGTTCCTCTTGCCTTAGCCTATTTTAGTTTAATAGCCCTGGGCTTTAATAAAAGTCCGGATCGTTTTAAGTTATTTGCTCCCGTTGGTAAAATGGCCTTGACTAACTATTTATTTCAATCCATTTTTGGAATACTTTTCTTTTGTAAGCTTGGCTTTGGCTATATGTTTTGCTTCACTTTAGCGGAGATAATGCTCATAGGAATGATCTTCTATCTATTCCAAATTATTGTCAGTGTGATTTGGCTGCGTTATTATCGATTTGGACCTCTCGAATGGCTATGGCGCTGTTGGACCTATAAAAAATGGATTCCTATCAGAATGAAATCCTAAGAATTGGGTGAATTTCCATTTCGTTTTCAGCTGCATTTCTTGGATATCGATGATCAATATCAATAAATCCTACTCCGCTAATCTCAACTACTTTGCCTTCAAGGTCTTCTGCATGTTCATCCAACCAATGCCTAACTTCAGATATTTCAGATTCAAAACGGCTATCTACCATGAATTCACATCCTGGATTTGGAGCCTCACAATTGATATAATGATCTTCTTCATCAGTAAGTTTTACTTTCCAGTCACCATCTCTGTGCTTGCTTACCTTATGAACTAAAGCGCGGATCGTAAAAACCTTCTTTTCAACTTCCTGACGGCTATCCTCTGAGTCAATTTCAGGAACTGACAACTCCCCTATTTCCTTAACTCCGATTATAATTTGATTCGTATCGATTTGACTTGCCTGATCATCCGTGGTAAGTTTAACCTCTCTCCTAGTAGAAGAACCATTGCAAGCATTAGGATTATTTTTGCCCTTATTACAAGACGCCAATATGAAAAGAAGCAATAATATATGCAGATACCTAGCCACAGCCACAATCATTAGAAAATTTAATATCTACATTGGGCAGTGTCTTATGCCAGTAATATTGTTGTTTTTGTGGAAACTGAATCACTCTTAAATCCAAAGTCTTAAGTGACTCCATTTGGGCCATTTTTACGCTCATCTTTTCAATGGGATTTGAATACATATCCAGAAACTCTAATTTTTGAAGCAAAACAATTTCATCGGGAATTTCAGGAATCATGTTAGATCCAAGGTATAACTTCTTTAGATTTTTCAATTTCGTTACTTCAGTTGGAAAAGAGTCGAAGGCATTATTAACCAAAATTAAAATTTGCAAATTTTCTAGTTGAGCAATCTCCTCTGGAACAGCCTTAATATTATTTCGCTTTAAGTTAAGTTCTTGTAAGTTTTTAAACTGAAAGACTTCCTGAGGAATACTATCCAATTTATCACCCTTTAATTTGAGCCTATACACTTCATCGGGTGATTTCAAGGCTGCTTCAATTGATGTAAATACCTTACATGTATCTAAATCTTCTATACTCAATAATTGAGCATTTCCTATTATGGGTACAAATAATAGTATGTAGATAATTAGTTTCACAATACTGTAAGTGCGGTTACCTTATCCTTTTCGAGCTGTGCTTTAAGTGAATCAACTCCTTCAAATTTAACCTCATCCCTCAAATGTCTTACGACTTCAATTTTCAAAAGTTCATCATATATATCCTCATCAAAGTTGAAGATATTGACTTCTATGCTTTGCTTCATTTCATCTGAAACAGTAGGTTTATTACCTATGTTCATCATTCCTTTATAACAAGAATCTTTCCAATAAATTTTTACTGCGTAAACTCCGTTTTTGGGTAAGATTTTATAGGAATCTATCAGTTCAATATTGGCCGTTGGAAAATCAATCGTTCTTCCGAGCTTTTTTCCATTTCTAACAACCCCAGAAAAATGAAAATTATACCCCAAATAATTATTTGCCAAATGTATTTTGCCGTTTTGGATAGCCTTTCGAACCTTTGTAGAGCTAACGTTAACATCATTAACTACATGAGCTGGAATTTCTTGCACTGTATAATCATATACAGGTGCCAGCTCCTCAAGTTTTTCGTAATTGCCTTCCCTATTTCTTCCAAAATGATGGTCATAACCAATTACCAAATGTTTGGTCCCTACAGTCTCAATCAACACATCTCTGACGTACTCAACATAGTTCAGTTTGGAAAACTCCTTTGTAAAGGGATAGATAATGAGGTTCTCTAAACCGGTTTCAGCAAGCAGTTTTATTTTTTCCGACTGGGAATTAATCAGCTTAAGGCTGTCGTCATCCGGAAATAAAACCATTCTTGGATGTGGAAAAAAAGTTAGCAAAACGCTTTCCCCATTCTTCTCCCTTGCCACTTTATTGAGGTGATTTATTACATGGCGGTGACCCTTATGAACGCCGTCAAATGTTCCTGAAGTTACAACAGGGTTTATTATACCTTCTACTTTACTTATGTCGGTAAAAACCTTCACTTAGCAAAGGTAAGAAACGGAATTAGTTGATGGAATAATATTCCTTTTTATCTTACGGAAATGATTCGCTTAATCTAGGCGTATTTTATAGTAAAGGACTGCGGAGCAAGCTTAGAATTAAAAACAAGTATTCCAAAATGAAAAAAATCAAGCTTTAGAGTCGCCTTTGTTAGGGAACAAATTTCTTTCCATGCTCGGGTCATTTCTGGATCCCAGTATATGTCATCAAATACCAAGGCCCCACCTTCCTTCATTACGGGCTCAATTAACTCCCAATATCGCATTGAGGCATTATAACTGTGGTTTGCATCAATTAAACATAAATCAAATTCTTTGGAACTTACCAAGTCCTTTAAAACATCATCGATATTTCCCAATTCAGCTGTGATATTATTTAGCTCCAAATTATCCCACACACATTTTGCTTCTTTCAAAATATTTAAACAACCCTCAATCGTGGTTACTGAAGTATTTTCACTTGCCAGGTAAGAAGTGGAAACACCGAGCGAACTTCCTAGCTCCAGTATCTCCTCATAGGAATGATGGTGAATCATTCTTGCCATAAAAGCACCATCCTTGGGTGATTGAAGCTGATACTTTGCAATGTCTGATATTTTTCTCTTGTCCCCTTTCATCACTTTTGACCCAGCGCCAAAATCTGTAACATGAATTTCATTTTTGTTTTTCAAAAGTGATTTGCGGCATTTCTCAATGTCAGTCCATTTTTTATTTTGGTATGAACCTTTTATGATTTCATTCCAAAATGAAAACATATAAGGAGAATGTAAGGTCTGAACACCAACGGCCTTCCGTTTATAATTCAAATAGCACTTTATTTGGTGGGTTTTCGACAATGCTTACTTTTGATTTATCGCAAAGTAAACAAATTGGATAAAAACATTTGGAAAATTCTTGGGCCTTTAATTGGCTTCATTTTATTCTTCCTCACTAGACAAGCACTTGGAAATGATTCGGCATTGGTTCTTATGATGACAAGCTGGATGGCCATTTGGTGGATAACACAGGCCGTGCATATCTATGCTACCTCTCTTCTTCCGCTTGCTTTTCTGCCTTTGTTTGGAATAGTTCCAATGAAAGAGCTAGCTCCAAGCTATTTAAAAGATATTATATTTCTTTTCCTAGGTGGTTTCTTAATCTCATATGCCATTGAGAAACATGGACTTCATAAACGAATTTCTTTGAATATACTCAGTCGTTTTTCTAAAAACAAAGGCCAAATTTTATTCGGATTTATGTTTTGTAGCTGGTTTTTGAGCATGTGGATGATGAATACTGCAGTTGTAGCCATGCTTTTACCCGTTATTTTGGCTGTCTGTAGACAGTTCAAGGAAGACAAGCAATTAGGAAATTCATTATTACTTGGAACCGCTTTTGCAAGCTCTATTGGCGGTATGTCGACCTTAATCGGAACAGCCCCAAACATGATTTCGGCGGAGGCCATTAACTCGTCAAGCTTGGGAATGGAAGTAACATTTAGTTCTTGGATGGCCATGGCAATGCCCTTCTCTATTGTGCTGTTCTTTGTCTGTTTTCTTGTTCTATATCGCGTTTATCTTGCGCGAAACAACGGCTTGAGTATGAGCACAAACTTCAAATCAGATCTGCAAAAATTAGGTAAAATGGACTATGAGGAACGTTGGGTTGCTGCCATTTTTGTTTCTACCGCAATACTTTGGTTTACCATGAAAGAAATTGAAATTGGGAACTTTAATTTTAAAGGATGGTCTTATTACCTAGGAGTAGAAGAAACCGTAAAAGAAAGTTCCGTGGCCATATTCAGTGCCTTGCTGTTGCTTATTATACCTAGCAAGGAAAAAGGCAAAAATTTAATAGGAGTGAAAGAAATTCAACGTCTACCGATTGGAATAATATTCCTATTCGGATCGGGATTTGCAATTGCTGATTCCTTTAAACATTCTGGATTGAATGAGGCAATTTCTGTTTGGATAAATTCCTTTGGCGAATTCTCTTTCATATGGGTTTGCCTCTTGCTTGTTACCTTTTTAGTTTTCTTTACCGAAATTACGTCCAACACAGCTTCTATCAATCTATTCATACCTATTTTGATTGGATTATCAACACAGTTCCCAGGGAATGAATTGCCCCTTATACTATCGTCAACTTTGGCTGTTAGCTGTGCATTTATGTTGCCCATTGCAACACCGCCAAATGCCATCGTATTTGCCAGCGGACAACTCGACAGCAATGAAATGATGAAAACCGGATTTAAGCTAAATATAATAGCAATCTTAATAATTACTACACTCGTACAAATTCTATTTTAATTTGTATTTTTAGGCAAATTTTTATTTTGAACTACTACTTAATTACTATCAGCATTTTTGCTTTAGCATTGGGCTCTTGCTCCAATAAAAACCTTATAAAACAGGGTGACAAATACTTTGAATCTGGTGATTACATGATTGCCTCACGATTCTACGAGCAAAATTATCAGAAAGAAGAAGACAGCCATTCGGCTGAAAGACTTATCGTTTCTTATCGCCATTTGCAAGAGTATGAGAAATTAGAAAAGTTATATGGAAGACTTGCAAAGAATAATCCTGCTATGTATGCTGAAGAGCTTGCCAAAATCCAACTTAAGTTAGGCAAATACGATGAGGCAAAGGCTACCCTTGAAGGTCAGTTATTGGAATCTGAGTTAGGGTCAGCGCTTTTAAAATACGCAGAATCAAAAGGCACATGTAATGCAAACTGTGAGGAGAATGAGGAAAAAACATATGTCCTTGAACTATCTGCCGCCCAAAGTATAGATCAAGGTAACCCAAATGTAAAGTTCATTTGGGAGCATGAAGGGAAAAAACAAACTGGAATTACGTGTAAATACTACTTCAACAGTTCTGGTGAAAAAAGAGTTTACTTGCATGCAAAAGACATGAACACAGGAGTTCTAAGCAAACGAGTTGATTCTACCATTGTCAATATACCCGTTCAGAATAACTTCAAAATAGTCAATGGCTCTAGCGAAGATCTCTGGCATGATACAGAGTTGAATTTTAGTGCAGGAAATGTAGAAGAAAATTACACCTATCTCTGGGATTTAGGAGATGGCAACTTTAAGTTAGGGGCTAATATTTCACATACGTACATACAAGGAGGAGAATTTGAAGTTCGCTTAATTGTTTACGATGAAAATGGCAACTGTAACAGTTGCGTACAAGAAAATACCAAAATCCTATACTTTATAAAATGAAAAAGCTACTTATACTACTTATAATATTTTCAGCATTTGGTCAGTTAAAGGCCCAAGAAATTCCCAGTTCCGCCGAAAACTTATCGCACCTACTTACATTTAGCAAGTCAGCTCCAAGTTTTTGGGGAGATGATGATAATGTATCAATTTTCTTTATGTTGGTACCGAAATCCTATACTAAAACGGTTTACCTAAAAATATTTGATCCCGACAATGGAGGAAAACTGGATCAAAAAAATGGAAATTTTAATTCAAGAACGAATTTTTCGGTTTACAGCGGGAAAAATTGTTACAGCGCTAAAGAAGCGCGAAGAGTTAACCCAAGAGGAAATTACAAAACAGGGAATTTAGTGAAAAGCAAAAGCTATGGCATTAATGAACTTACAGATGAAAAATGGGAGCTTTTTTGTGCGGTTAACCCGACTGAAGGAGAATATGTAGAAGAATTTGACGGTTATGTTTTCAAAGTTATTTGTGAGGGTTTAGAAGGAGATGATGGAAACCACTATAAATATTTCCTCAGTTCTGAAAAAGAAAACAATGTGCCTGTTCCTGGTGGAAACGGGTTTACATACGAGTACTCATTTCAATTAAAACAAGAAAAAGGAAGTGTCGCCCATATATACCCATACATAGATTCGAAGGTGGATAAAATCACATTGTACAATTTCGATTTTGATAATGACGGTGTAATCCAAGTTTATTCAAGCAAAAAAAATGGCCATAAACAAAACGGTTCAGGTGATGATGATTGGAAATCATCTCAAATTATAGTTGAGGAAACAGAGCGAAACAAAAGCATGGATATTCAGATTGTAAAAGCGAACGATTCTAGTAACGATATGGTTTTCTATGCGGTTAATCAATATAATGAACCCGTACCTTTTTTCGCTTCACCCATTGGTGGTAAACCCAGGTATCAGTTTAAGATAGATAGCTCTCTGAGTAAGTTTTCAAAACTTTGATCCGTTATTTAGCTACATTATGTTTTGCACTAAGTATTTCGCTTAGTTATGCTCAAGATTTTCACTTAAAGTCTTACTACGAGCGAACACAGATAAATTCAGGTTTCGTTTATGATATTCTTCAAGATAATATTGGTTATATAACCGTACTATCTGGTGACGGTGTACATCAGTTACAAGGTGGAATCTGGGATAAATTAGTTGATTTAAATGAACTAAACAATACCTACCCATCTGCTGCAACTGCTTTAAAATCAGGACTTCTAATTGGTAACTCTTATGGGGAATTGTTCCTTTATGAGAAGGGAGAAATCAATCAAATTAAAAGTCCAATAAAAAATAAAATCACTGACATTGTCTCCTTTGATGAGCGATTCTTTGTACGGGACATCAACAACAATCTCTTAATTCTTAATAAAGAATATGACTACGAAACACTATTGAACGATAATGTACTATCAATAGGAATTTCAAATAATGAGTTATTAATTCTTCGAGAAGATGCAATTTCAAAATGGGATTCAAAAAGCGCTGTCTTTATACCTTTTTTGCAGAATGAGCTCAAAATAAACAATTGCCTATTCACGCAATCGGGTAAAGTTCTGATGTCGAATTCAAAACGTATGTATCTTGCTGAAAGCAGTACATTAAAAATCTACGACAGTCTTAAATTAGATTTTAACATTATAAAATCATGGACGCTTGGCTCCAAAGTTTATTTCGGTTATAACGGGCAAGTAGTTATTTATGAACATAACAACAATAAATTAAATTATTACGGTAAAATTGGTCGGCAGAGTGGATTAAATGGAGGTGAGATTAACAGCTTGTATGAAGATACGGAGGGGCAATTATGGCTTGGTACAAATGAACAAGGATTGTTTAGTCTCCCAAAGCTTCATTACGCAGAATTTAAGGCTCTTCCAACGAAAATCAAAAGTTTGTATAAGGATGGAGAAGACATTTATGCCTTAAGTAATAATAAAGTTTATCAGCTTAAACTTACAGGAGAGGTTGAAATTGAATTTATTGAATATTTTAATGGGAATACAAATTATCAAGCCTTTATAGTACAAGACGGGAGTATATTTCTTGCAGACAAGCAATTCATCTATGTAAAAAACAAGGATAAAATAAATAAAATAGCTCTTCCTACGAGTGACTTAAGAATTAATAAATTACAGCTATTCGGGGACCGATTGTATATATCAACCATAACGCATGGAGTTTATCTATATAATCTAGAAGATCCAAGTGGAACATGGATAAATTGGGACACCAAAACTGGACTATCCCATAATGATATTGCTATGGTGTATGAATTCCCAAATACTTCTGATACGTGGATTTTTACAAATGGCGCCGGACTTGTAAAATATGATGGAAACAGTTTTGAATATTTTGGATATTCAACGGGCTTACGCTCGTTTGACGTTAACGATATAGCGGTCATCGGTGAAAACCTCTGGATAGCATCAAGCGGAGAAGGTGTTTATCGAATTAATACGAAAAGTGACAGCCTTAGTTTTCTACAAGAATCCTTTCCGGAAAGTCCAGTTCATGCCTATTCCTTGGATCAAAGAGAAGGAAAATTATCGATTCTTGCTGTTGAAGATCTTGTAATTTACGATCAGGCTAAAAGCAAACTTTTCAAACAGAGCCATGATGTGAATTTTATTGGTGGAACACATTATCATGTAGATGATGATGGTTTCCTAATATTAGCAAATGAAAGATTATTCTTATCCAAGTTGAATTTTACTGATCGTATCGTAGATGATAGAATTCATCTTAAAAATATTAAAGTAAATGGGGAACAAATTCCCGTAAAGAAGAATTTTACACTACCCTACAAGAAATACAACATTGAATTCAACATCCAGGCTATCAGCCCTTTTTACGGTAAAGATTTATTGTACCAATATAAACTTGACAATTATGATGAATCTTGGTCTAAACCAAGCCCTTTATCCTATATCATTTATAAAAAATTACCTGATGGCAAGTATAAGCTGCGTATTAGACCGGTACTCAACGGTAAAGCTTTTAAAGAAACAAGCCTAAGATTTGAAATTCTGACCCCCTACTGGAAGAAATGGTGGTTTATTATTTCAAGTGCAATTCTGGTTATTCTCCTGACGTATTTTATTGCGACTATGAGGATTAGAAGAATCAAAAATCTAGCAAAGAGACTATCAAAAATGGTAGATATAAGAACCTCTCAATTAAACAAACAAAATGAGCAATTGAAGGAGTATACCTACGCTATTTCCCACGATCTTAAAAATCCTGTACTTAATATTGAAGGGCTATCTAACATATTAGTTGATGAAAGTATACCAGAAGAAGAAAAGCAGCAAATTCATATCATGCTCAAGGAAACATCTGGGCAATTGCATCAAAATTTACTAGGACTTATTGAGGTTCTAAAATCAGGCGGGCAAACAAGCATTGAAACGGTGAGTTTAAATGCCATCATGAGGGAGATTGAAGTTGAAAATAATTCTGCGTTTCTAAATAAGGATGTTGAAGTTAAATATGACATTAAGCAAGAAAGCATATTATTTAATAAAGAGAACTTAAAAAGTGTATTGGCTAATTTGATAAGTAATGCCATCAAATACTCTCACCCAGACCGAAAGCCTGAAATCTCACTCATAAGTTACCAAAAAGGCGGATATAATTATCTTGAAATAGAAGATAATGGTTTGGGAATAGACATGGAAAAAGATGGCGATAAATTATTTGGCATGTTCCGAAGAATACATACGAACGCTGAAGGCTCTGGCGTTGGAATGTATATGGTAAACACCATTATTCAAAAAGCTGGTGGAGAAATTGATGTGGTAAGTCAGCTTGGGGTGGGAACTAAATTTATCATCAAGATTCCGGTTAAACCAGAAACTCTTGATTGATATATGCTCTTAGTTCAGCGTAGGTATTTTTTAATTCTTGAACACTTTTCCCTAGGTCCATGTCGTCAAGATCGGTTTCAATTTTTCCAGCTAAATCGTGTAATTTCTTGGCGCCCAGCATTCCAGAACTACCTTTTATTTTATGCGCGAATTTCTTGATGCCATCTGGGTCTTTTTCATTCAAATGTTCAAATCCTTCATCTGAATCCTCAATGAAAATCTCTAAAGCCTGCTTAAATATATCAGGCGGAAACTCTTCACGAATATGAGCTTCAATCATTGGAAAATACTTGTTTTAAGCTCTCCTCATTCAATGGTTTTTGAATAAACTGTTCCACCGAGCGTGAAGTCATATTTTCTTTAACATCAATAGGACTTTCGGTACTTAACATTACCGTCACTTCTAGTTTTGAGTCAAGTGCTTTGGCTCTACACTCATCCAAAAATTGAAATCCATCCATTTCTGGCATATTAACATCCAGCAAGAGCTTGAACTTGGAACCATCATTTGCATCATCCAAAAACTTGATAAGAAGTGAAGCTTTGTCAAAAACATTAACATTAGCCTCAGGAAATACCTTCTTTATGATTCTTTCATTCAAAAAATTGGTCGTTCTATCGTCGTCAAGGATGATTATTTCCATTTATACCTTTTTTAAGAGTTGTAAAAAGTCTTTTTTAGATGAGCGGCTAATTGGAAAACTCTTATCGCCAATTAGCACATGATTGTCTTCTACAGAATCAATTTTATCCATATTTACAATGTAGGATCTATGAATTCTAAAAAAGTTAAGCGGCGCAAGTTTCTTTTCTGTATCCTTCATTGTGGCGTTTATCACGATACGCTTTTGATTAGTAAAAATAGACATATAATCTCCCATGGACTCTATGTGCGTTACTTCACTTAAATCAATGCGCTCATAATTTGTACCTGATTTAACGTAAAAAATGTTTTTGTCTGATCCCCCTCTGGAGGAGATTATTCTTTCGTAAACTTTATTACAGGCTTTCTCGAATCTTTCAAGATCAAAAGGTTTAACGAGATAATCAATTGCATTTTTTTCAAAAGCCTCAACTGCGTATTCACTTTTAGAGGTAAGAAACACTATTTCCACTTCTTTATTCACAGTATCTACCCAATCTATACCTGACATTCCAGGCATTTCGATATCCAGGAGTACAAAATGTACTTCTGCATTCTTCATTGCTGCAGTTGCTTCTTCTGCTGAACCCACAGAATCAATGCAAACTATCCAAGGAATTCTATTAATAAAATTATTTACAAGTAATCTTGCAGTAGGATCATCATCTACAACCAAACAGTTTAAGACTGCTTTTTCATTTTTCACTTCAATCATTTTTCGGCAGTTAGTAAGTAAGTGCCTTAAAGTTGCAAAAAAAAAGCGAAAAGTACCAGTGTATTTTTCGCTTTTTAAGATTAGATTAAATGCTTATTTTCTTAAAGCATCTCTAATTTCCGTTAATAACACTTCCTCTTTCGTTGGCGCTGGTGGCGCTGCAGGAGCTTCTTCTTCTTTCTTTTGAGTAGATCTATACAACTTTATTACTGCAAATAAAGCTAGACCTGTAAGTAAGAAGTTAATAATTGTAGTCAAAATCAAACCGTACATAATTGCTGCACCATCATCTCCTATTTCAAGGGCCATGTGCTCAAAACTTGGCTCTCCGAAAATAGCGCCGATAATTGGCATTAAGAAACCACTTACAACAGAGTCAATAACAGGCTTAAATGCTGCTCCTAATACCACTGCAACTGCTAGTTCAATCACATTCCCTTTGAGGACAAATGCTTTAAATTCTTCTAATAATTTTTTCATGTTTTTAATTTTTCAGCCAATGTATGAATTATCAGAGAATTGATTTCTTGATACATACTTTAATCGTTGAAACGCAATTTTTATCGATAAAAAAATCCCATTCCGAAAAACGAAATGGGATTTTTATAGTGTTTTATTAATTCTAATAGTATATAAGCCTTCTCACTTTAGCTATATACTTTGCTAATCTTATAACCTGTTTGGTATATCCAAATTCATTATCATACCAAGTATAAAGTACTGCATTTTTGCCATCGTTTGATACAATTGTTGCGTTACTGTCATAAACGGAGCAACAGGTATTTCCGATAATATCATTTGAAACCAACTCAGGATCGATATTATAATTAATTTGGTTAATTAGGTCACCTTTTAAGGCTGCTATTCTAATAGTATTGTTAAGCTCTTCTAAATTCGTCTCTTTTTTAAGGTTAAGACTCATAATTGCCAAAGAACCATTTGGAGTAGGAACACGCACTGCATTTGCAGTAAGCTTACCATCCAAACTTGGAATTACCTTAGTTACAGCTTTTCCCGCACCAGTAGACGTTATAACCATATTGATTGCAGCTGAACGTCCTCTTCTTGGCTTCTTGTGCATGTTATCCAACAAATTTTGATCGTTGGTATATGCATGAACCGTTTCAATATGCCCTTTTTCAATTCCAAAGTTATCCTCAATTACCTTAAGCACAGGACTAATTGCATTGGTAGTACAACTAGCAGCTGAATAGATATTCTCATTATCTATATCCAATTCCTTGCTATTGATTCCATAAACTATGTTAGGGATTCCGGAACCAGGCGCTGTTAATAGAACTTTCTTAGCTCCTTTTGCTTTGAGGTGTCTTGATAAATCTTCTCTATCTTTATAAACACCGGTATTATCAATTATGAGTGCATCTTGTATTCCATGCGCCTCATAATCTGCCTCTTCAGGTGTATTGGCCTGAATTAATTTCACCAATTGCCCATTGATAATTAAAGCTTTTCTTTCTAAATCTTCTACAATGGTTCCTGCAAACTTGCCGTGAACAGAATCGTTTCTCAACAGGGCCGCTCTTTTGATTATTTCTGCATCATCTAAACGACGAACAACGATAGCTCTCAATCTTAATTGCTGACCTTTTCCAGCCTGTTTGATAAGTTCTCTTGCTGCCAATCGACCAATACGACCGAAACCAAACAATACGACATCTTGAGGCTCAAAGCTTGGTAAATCGTCTCCTATGAAACCACTTAATTTGTCATTTAAAAAAGCTTCTTCTGAGTCATAATTTTTGCCCTCAGAATGCCACTCGTGGCTCAACTTCCCTATATCAATCTTACTTGGTTTAAGGTTTAAATTACAAAGGATGTCAGCAAGTTTTGCAGATGTTCTTACATCAATGGGTCTATTGACAATCTTATCTGCGTATTCATGTAGTTTAAGCACTTCAGATACACTTGTATCTACTAAGTGATTTCTAAACAACACCAATTCAGTGCCTTTGTTATACATGAGTTTTCCAAGCGAACTGATTAGACTTACAGCCGCCTTTTCTTTACCAACCCAATCATTTAATTCTGATTCGTAGCCGGTTTTTTCTTTCATTTCAATCATTTATGAGAGTTTATCCTAAATATGCTTTTAGAAGTTTACTTCTGGAAGTGTGTCTCAATCGACGGATAGCTTTTTCCTTAATCTGACGAACTCTCTCACGAGTTAAGTCAAATTTTGATCCTATTTCTTCCAAAGTAAGACCATGATTCATCCCTATTCCAAAGAACAAACGTATAACGTCTCTTTCTCTTTCAGTTAAGGTTGATAGTGATCTTTCTATTTCTCGTTGAAGAGATTCACGCATCAATTCAGTATCAGCTTTTGGCGAATCATTGTTTACCAGTACGTCCAATAAGGAATTATCTTCTCCATCTACAAAAGGAGCATCTACAGACACGTGTCGTCCTGAAACTTTCATTGTATCAGCAACTTTATCCTCGGGCAAATCCAATACCTGTGCTATCTCACTTGCTGAAGGTGGACGCTCAAACTCCTGCTCTAATTTAGAGAAGGCTTTGTTTATTTTGTTCAAAGAACCTACCTGATTTAGTGGTAATCTAACGATTCTTGATTGCTCAGCTAACGCTTGCAATATAGATTGACGAATCCACCATACCGCATAGGAGATAAATTTGAATCCACGTGTTTCATCAAATCTCTGTGCTGCTTTAATTAAGCCAAGGTTTCCTTCATTAATTAAATCAGGCAAGGTTAAACCTTGATTTTGATATTGCTTAGAAACAGAAACAACGAATCTTAAATTCGCTTTTGTTAATTTTTCGAGAGCTACTTGATCACCTTTTCTAATTCTTTTGGCTAATTCAACTTCTTCATCGGCCGTTATCAAATCTTCTTTTCCAATCTCCTGCAGGTACTTATCTAATGACTGACTTTCTCTGTTTGTTATGGACTTGGTAATCTTTAGCTGTCTCATGCGCTCTTAACAATTAATTAATACTCTGTTTAACAAGGCCGCAAAGATATACCATTTATACCCTTATGTCAAGCGTAAATTTGAGCTTTTTGACAAGCATTAGACAAAGCCCATTTTTCGGGGGTTGAGGAATAAAAAAAGGGTGAATAAATCACCCTTTATTAATTGTTGTCTAAACAGTTATCTATAGACCGAGACCAAAATATTGTGCTTGTCCATTCGGATAAACTCCTTCAACCAAAACACCACCTTTTTTCTTCTCGAGTATTTTTACAAGTTGCTCAGGAGAACATACCTCTTCATGGTCCACTTTGGTAATAATAAATCCTTCTTTGATTCCTCTTACTCTCAATTTACCGGCGGTAAGTTTTTTAACCTTAACACCACAGTCAATATTTAAGGCCTTTCTCTCTTGAGAACTTGTTTCCTCAAAGGTAACTCCAAGATTCTCCAAAGTTTCAGAATCTGGTTTTTCAGCGATATCTGTATTTCCGTCTTTGTTTTTTAGGGTCATATTAATCACCTTTTCCTTACCGTCTCTTTTAATGGTAACAGCAACCTTGTCTCCAGGACGGAATCTTCCCACCTGCTCTTGTAATTCTGGTACATTGTTCACTGCAACAGTTCCAATTTTCGTAACGATATCCCCTACTTGCAATCCAGCTTCCTTTGCCGCACCGCCCTCTATAACTCGCGCAATATAAACACCGCTTATCTCTTTTAAATCAAGATCCTTTGCAAGTTTTTGGTCTATATCTTTAATATTAACTCCAAGGAATGCGCGTTGAACGATACCATATTCCATTAAGTCCTTAGTCACTTTCTTCATGATGTTAACTGGCACGGCAAAGGAATAACCCGCATAAGATCCTGTTCTACTGGCTATGGCAGTATTAATTCCTACAAGCTCACCTTTACTGTTTACCAGAGCACCTCCAGAATTTCCAGGGTTAACAGCCGCGTCTGTTTGAATAAAGGATTCAATCGGAAAGATTTCCTTGTCCAAATCTGCCCGCAATAAATTTATACTCCTTGCTTTTGCGCTAACGATACCCGCTGTTACGGTAGATGTCAAGTTAAAAGGATTACCGACAGCCAACACCCATTCGCCAACCTCTACATTATCAGAATTTCCCAATTCGATTGCTGGTAAATTAGTTTCCTCTATTTTTAATAAGGCTAAATCAGTTGCGGGGTCTAAGCCTATCACCTTTGCTACATACGACCTTTTGTCGTTTAAGGTAACCTCAACTTTACTGCCTTTTTCAACTACGTGATTATTTGTTACGATATAACCATCGCTCGACATGATTACCCCACTTCCTGTTGCTTTCATGGGACCTTGAGGACCGTAGAAATATTCATAAAAAGGATCCTTATACGAGCTTGCCTCATAGGTGGTAGTAATATGTACTACAGCGTTAACGGTTGTTTGTGAAGCATACTTAAAATCGATTCGATCTTCAGGACTACTGTTGTCGTCAGTAGTATATCGAGCTGCATAATTGTTCGTTACAGGTTCCGCTTCAATAATTTTTTTCTCTATCACAATATTTTGTGATTTTTCATTGGGAGAGACAAGTAAAAAAGCCCCAAGAGCTAAAGCTCCTCCCATTCCTCCAATCATTGTTTTTTGAGCTATATCTTTCCAATTCATTTTGTTTATTTTTTTATCAAACTAACGCAAGATAGCAATTTTCTGTTGCACCTTATACGTTAATAAGTGTTAATCATTTTCCGTTACACAGACCAGAATTCAGGCGATATTTCTACCTTTGTGTCGAATGCTAAAATTTCAAAAATATCAAGGTACGGGCAACGATTTTATCATATGCAATAATTGGAATCGTGAGTTAAACTTGGATGTGAATTTTATCCAAAAAATATGTGATAGAAAGTTTGGTATAGGATCAGATGGATTTATCGCAATTGAATCTCATTCGGAATTTGATTTTGAAATGAATTTCTTTAACCCTGATGGCAGTAAAAGCTTTTGTGGCAATGGCAGCCGAGCTGCACTAAAATACTGTTTGGACAATGAGCTGCTTGCAACGAAAGATGAGTACAAGTTTTTAGCAATTGACGGTCCGCATCTTGGAAAAGTTAATGGAAATTGGCTTGAGATAAAAATGGGTGACGTTGATGCGTGGGAAGAAAACAATTCAGACGTGATTATTGATACTGGATCTCCTCATTTCATGCATTTCGTTGAAAATATTGAAGGTTTTGACATAGTCGAATATGGGAAATCTATCCGATATTCAGAAAGATACGCTCAAAGCGGGATTAATGTAAATGCAATAGAGTATAAAAATAACTTACTTCATGTTAGAACCTACGAACGTGGGGTGGAAAACGAAACGTTAAGCTGTGGCACGGGTGTAACGGCATGTGCTTTAACTGCCCATCTTAAACTCAAGCTCTCCAGTCCGGTTAACATAAAAAGTCAAGGCGGAGATTTGAAAATTCTTTTTGAAAGAGTTGGTGAGGCATTTAAGAATATCTATCTGTGCGGTCCTGCCGAATTTGTTTTTGAAGGAAATTATCCTGTTAATTAATGAAATTCAATTTATCAGACAATAGTGCTCTGCAAGGGTTTAAGCTAATCCTATTATACCCAAACAAGGTTCCTCCGCACATTTTTGTAGTTTCTGAAGGAAAATTCTTTGACTTAAAGTATAACAAGTCGTCAATAGGTGATTTTCAAGAGATTGAGCAGGGCCTAATAGCGAAAGGGATACCTATACTTTATATTCATACTGACTACAAAATAGACACCCTCGGTTTTGAAGATCACTTTAAAAACTATAAAAGCCTCACTAAAAACCTGACCTGCTTAAGCCCAATAAAAGATTATTTAGATTGGAATGAAGTCAGAACTGTTTTCGATTTTATTCGGCGTTTGGAATTAAACAAGAATAATATCGATTATACGGTTTACAATATCGAAACAGGCAATAAGTCATATGAGATTAAGGAATACACTGAAAAAGAAATAAAATCCTATATTCAAAGGCTCAAAAATTAATGATAATAGGTGAAAACATAACACTTAGAGCTCCAGAACCAGAGGATTTGGATTTCATGCTTGACTGTGAGAACAGCAGAGAAAATTGGTTGGTTTCAGAAACGATCAAACCATTTAGTAGGAACACCCTCCGTAATTATTTGCTTTCACCTCAAAACGTTGAAGAATACAAGCAAATTAGGTGGATTGCAGAGATTGAAAAAAATCCTGTCGGAATCCTTGATTTTTTTGATTGGGACAAACAAAATCAGCGAATTGGTGTAGGAATTTGGGTTAGCCCAAAAAATAGAGGCAAAGGTGTTGGTGAAGAAATGCTTCAATTAGGCAGTAAATATGCATTTTCAACATTAATGACCAATCAAATTTATGCGCACATTCTATCCAATAATCCGGAAAGTGAAAAGCTATTTTCAAAGGCTGGATATAATAAAAGCGGCACTAAACAAGCTTGGGTTCGATTACAAGACGACTGGTTAGATCAACACATTTATCAAAAATTAAAAAATGGCTAGAAATCAAGCGGGAAGATTTATGGTTCTTGGGACTGTGCTGGGCTTACTTATTATGGTTGGCGTTGGTGCATACTACGTTTATCCCCTATGGCAACAAAAGTCATTAAACAATCAAGAACTCTCCATAGGAACGGATGAGAGAAAAGCAATATTCATTCGCACAGGATGGAACGAAAAACAGGTAGCTGATGAACTTTCAAAACAAAATATCATAAAGGATAAAGCTGATTTCCTTAGTTTATCGGCATCCAAGAATTACGGTGGTGAAAGGGTAAAGCCAGGGATGTATGTCATTCAGGGGGATTGGAAATTAGGAACGCTAATCAATCGTTTAATAAATGGTAACGGACGCAGCCTAGATGTTAAGTTTTCTACGGATAACGTTTGGACAGTAGAACAGATGGTAGGAAAAGTATGTCAGAATATAGAACTTGACTCAAGCGACCTTATTAGCTTTTTACACAATGATGCCACTCTAAGTAAATATGGCTTCACTAAAAATACATTACCCAGTCTATTTTTTGCTAACACCTATCAAAATGATTGGGCTATAAGCAAAGAAGATTGGTTAACACAAATGGCTAATGTCTATAAATCAGTTTGGACAGATGAGCGTAAAAGTAAAGCCAAAGAAATAGGAATGGAGCAATGGGAGGTATATACACTGGCCTCTATAGTATATGGTGAATGTGGTATGAGAGCCCACAGAGAATGGCCAATTGTAGCAGGACTCTACATAAACCGAATCAATCAAGGAATCAGACTTCAATCTGACCCTACAGTTAAGTACGCAAATGGACTTTTTGATTTAAAAAGAGTTTACTACAAACACCTTGAATTGGAACATCCTTATAATACCTACAAAATTAAGGGATTGCCCCCTGGCCCAATAAAAATAGTGCCTTCAGGAATTATTGATGCTGTTTTAAATCATGAAAAACACAATTATCTTTACATGTGTGCCAAAGGTTACGAAATAGGTCATAACTTTGCGGCTACCTTAACCGGACACAATAAAAACGTTGCCAAGTATCGAATTTGGCAAGAACAAAACAACAATAAATAACTACCTACAATATGTCTAAGATAAAATTTGGAACTGACGGATGGCGAGCTATAATCGCAAAAGAATTCACCGTTGATAATGTTGCACGAGTTTCGCAAGCAACCGCCAAATGGCTTCAACAACAAAACCTACCCCAAAGCATTGTAATTGGTCATGATTGCCGATTTGCAGGAGAACTATTCACGCAAACAGCAGCCAAAGTATTTTGTCAACACGGTCTCAAAGTAAAAATTGCAAAAGGTTTTGTAAGCACTCCAATGGTCTCTTTAGGAGCCGTTCAATTAGATGCCGGATTAGGAGTTGTGCTTACCGCTTCTCACAATCCGCCAAGCTACAATGGCTATAAATTAAAGGGACATTACGGAGGGCCATTAACCCCAGATAAAGTTCAAGAAATTGAGGATATTATTCCTGTTGAAAACGAACTCAATTTGGAGACGCTAGACCTGAATAAATATGAGCAGGAAGGCCTACTTGAATATGTAGATCTAGAAACCATGTATGTAAATCATGTTAAAGCTAATTTTGACATTGATGCTATACAAAACTCAAATTTGAACTTGGCTTATGATGCCATGTTTGGAGCAGGACAAAATGCTCTAAAAAGAATTCTTCCAGATATTGATTTTGTTCATTGTGAACACAACCCGACCTTTAATGGTGTGGCTCCTGAGCCTATCCTTAAAAACCTAGGAGAATTTTCTGAGTTTATTAAGAATAAGGGAAATATTGATTGCGGACTTGCCACTGATGGTGATGCGGACAGAATAGGTTTACTAAATGGTAAAGGTGAGTTTGTGGATTCACATCATATCATTTTATTACTGGTTCATTACTTGGCTAATTACAAGGGAATGAAAGGTAAAATTTGTGATGCACACTCTTGTACACCAAGAATCAAAAAGCTAGCAGAACATTATGGTTTTGAGCATGAAACCGTAAAAATAGGATTCAAGTATATTTGTGGAATCATGTTAGAAGAGGACGTTCTTGTTGGTGGAGAAGAGTCTGGTGGTATAGCTGTGAAAGGCCATATTCCTGAAAGAGATGGGATTTGGATGGGATTAATCATATGGGAATATATGGCTAAATCAGGAAAAAGTCTTGATCAACTTGTAGATGAGGTTTATGAGCTTGTTGGAGAGTTTAAATTCGAAAGAAATGATCTTCACATATCAGAGCAACTAAAAAAAGAAATCGTTCAAAATTGCGAGAACAACAAATACAGTTCATTTGGAGAATATGAGGTGAAAAACATTACTACGATTGATGGATTTAAGTATTACTTCAATGAAAATGAATGGGTAATGATAAGGCCTTCAGGAACTGAACCAGTTCTAAGAACTTATGCTGAATCTACCACACTAGAAGGAGCCCGAAAAATATTACAGGCATGCAAAGAAACCATTGGAGCATAATTCTAATATTAATTCCTTTTATAGGTATTACACAGAATAGCCCTTGGTTATTTAGTGCTGGAATAGGCGGCTGCAAAGCAAACAAGCACACTGCCTTTCGCTATGACGGTTCAGATGTAGAGTATGATTATGATTACTCGGTAGAGTATTATTTGAGCCTGGCTCCAAATAATCAGTATTCTATTTATAATCGAATTAAAAGTTCTTATGATGATAGAGATTTTACTTTTGGCGAGTATCCTGAAAATTTGATTTATCAACCGGCACTTTCATTTAATGGAACTATTGGATACTTTACTGATGAAACTCACGCATTTTTTCTATCGTTTGATTTTATTGACCTAAAAACCATTGGGCAATTAACATTTGAGGTTGAGGATCCAGCAAATCAAACGGCAGAACCTGACATTCGAGTGGAAGGAATTGAAGGAAAGGAAAGGCGTTTTGTAGGTTTTGTGGGATACGAGTTTAATCAATTAGAAAAGGGAGAAAATTCCGCTTATTTCCGTCTGGGAGCAAATGTAACTGCTGCCCTAGTTGAATATAATAGAATGAACGTGAGCGGAACTTATTACACCCTAACACAAAGGAGTAATAACGGAAATATTATATACAATAATGCCGATTATGGTGGAATTGGTTACGGTTTAAGCGCAGGGGTTGGATATCGTTATTTCCCCCAAGAAAGTCTGGCACTTGATGTAGGATTTAGAACTGACTATACCAAGGTGAACATAGGCCCTGAATTTTTTCAAAAATTTAAGCCCCAGTTTGCCATATACTTGAATATCGCAAAACTTTAATGCGCGTCTTACTTATTGATAATTACGACTCCTTCACTTACAATTTGGTCCATTACCTTGAACCTTATTGTGATTTAGATGTTTGGAAAAACGACCAAATAGTATGGGAAGAAATCAATGCTTATGATGCCTATGTTATTTCTCCAGGACCTGGAATTCCAAAAACTTCTGGCGACCTGTTAAAATTCCTAGCAAGAGTTTGGGAAGACAAACCTATACTTGGAGTTTGTTTAGGAATGCAAGCAATGGCCGAACACACTGGATTGAAGCTCGATAAATGTCCTACAATTATTCAAGGTAAACCAGATCAAATAAAAATTCTTCAATCACATCCGTTTTTTAATTCCTTTTCTGAAACCATTATTGTAGCGCGCTACCATAGTTGGAAGATTAAATCGATGAACGATTGTTGGAATCTTGTAGCTGAGTCAGAAGATGGCACACCCATGGCTATCTCACACAAAAGTTTACCTCACTTTGCTGTACAGTACCATCCTGAAAGCATCATGACTGATAACGGTAAAACAATGATTGCTAATTGGATAGACTACACTAAAAAGTTTATCTAAATTTATTTTATCTTGCATTGAACCTTTCTGACCCTTTTGAGTAATACCCTCGAACCAAAGAAAAGCGCTTTCTTTTTTAATGAATGAAAATGAAAAAACATCTTTTAATTCTTAGCCTTTTAATCGGAAGCTTAACATGGGCTCAAGAAGCACAAAAAGTGCACAGTATCACCAAAGAAATGCATGAGTTTTCTTGGTATGAGAGCCAAGCCAAGCTATGGAAGGCAGAACTTGATAAAAACCCGAAAAACCCAGAGGCATGGTACAATTATTACAGCGCTGAAAGAGCCATGAAAAATCTATCTCCTTTGGATTCCAAAGAAAGAACAAAGCACTTTGAAAATTGCGAAAAAATAGCCAAAGACGCATATCAGGCAGTCCCAAATAGTTTTGAAGGAAATCACCTCATATGGTGGCAAGGAGACAATGAAAAAGCGAATATTAAATACCTTAAAAAAGCCTTTGAGATTGACCCTAATGACCCTAGAACTTTTGACGATCTGATGATTCAAGCTGAGTTGAACAGAGATAAAGGAGAATTTATCAAATTCACGAACAAAATGTTCAAGGCTAACGAACTGCCAGCATCTATTTTGAATTGGGGCTACAATGCGCTTTCAGAACTTGATCAAGATGCTATAATCTTTACGCATGGTGATAATGACACCTATGCCCTTTGGATTAATCAAGGTGTTCATCAACACCGTTCAGATGTGCAAGTCATAAACACATCTCTAATTTTAAAAGATGAATACAGAAAAAAGCTTTTCTCTGAACTTGGTATTGAATTCTCCAAAACAACTGAGGGAATTAAAAGCAAGGAAGATTTTGATAAATTCAAAGAAGAAATATTTGACGCTATTTTTAAAAACGGAAAACGCCCGGTCTACCAGTCTGTAACTGCTAGGAATTTTGAACAGTACTATGGAAAAATGTTTCTTACCGGACTTTCTTATAAATATTCAGAGATTGAGATAGATAACGTAAGCATTATTCGCAGAAATTATGAAAAGAAATATCTCCTTGATTATTTAAAAGTCGCTTTTGCTTTTAATCCATCAGATAAAATCTCAGCAAATTTTAACCCAACATATCTACCGGCCTTCATCAAGCTTTACCAACATTACAAAGCTACAGAGGAGTATAGCAAAATGGAGGAATTAGAAAAGTACATTATTATATTAGCTAAGGGCTCAGGTAAAGAATCTGAAATTTCTGAAATTTTGGGAGCAAATGAAGCTTCAGTTCCTAACACCTTCAATAAAGTTCTTCTTAACACCAAAGAAATTGAAAAGAAAATGGAATTGGTAAATGATAATATCTTCTTTGGCAAATATGAAGTCAGTAACGCTGAGTATAGCAAGTTTTTAGAGAACATTTTACTCTCAAGAGAATTAGAACTTTTCAAATCCTGCTTGTACGATTCCACTCAATGGGTTAAAAAGTTTCCCAAGGGAACCACTCAGCCTATGACCGACATGTACCATTGGCATCCCGCCTACGCTGATTATCCGATAGTTAATATTAGCCATGCCGCGGCAAAAAAATATTGCGAATGGTTAACTCAACAGTATAATCAACAGAGCAAGCGCAAATATCAGCAAGTGATTTTTCGACTTCCCACAGAAGAGGAATGGCGCTACGCTGCGGGAAATGGGGATATTAAGTCAAAAAGTTGTTTTGAGAATGATGAAGTAAAAAATTCAAAAGACTGCTATTTAGCTAATATTAAAACTGGCCCCGATCGCTTTTTTGACGACGGTGGCTTCTTTCAAGTCAAGGTTGATTCCTACCTCCCAAATGAATTTGGCCTATTCAACACCCTGGGAAACGTTTCCGAAATGCTTGAAGAAAAAGGAGTCAGCAAAGGTGGAAATTGGTTTTTAGAATTTCCAGACTGTTCTTTCGACAAAAGTTTTGATTACAATGGACCCGATCCTCGTGTTGGTTTCAGAATAGTAATGGAAGTAGTTATATAGTCAGCTTTGAGCCTTTTTCAAAAAAATAATCATAATCAATCCGATGAAGCGCTTATGGAACGTCTTATTGTCCAAAACGACAATAAGGCGTTAACCATTTTATATGAGCGTTATGCTCATAAACTATTGGGCTATTTTATCAAAATGTTCAAAGGAGACCGAGAAAAAGCTCAGGATTTTCTGCAAGATCTTTTTGTTAAAATCATGGATAGAAAGCATCAGTTTAATACCAACAAAAAGTTCTATACCTGGGTATTCACCATAGCAAGTAATATGTGTAAAACGGAGTTTAGAAAGCCCTATCTCCAAGATATTGATGAAGAAAAACTGGAACTACCCAGTAGCTCAAACGAAAATCTATGGGATAAAAACAACTTCAAAAGGCTACTGAAAGAAAAGGTTAATCAACTAGAGTATCACCATAAAACAGTTTTCATCCTCCGTTATAATGAGAAATTTAGTTTGAAGGAAATAGCTGAAATCATGGATAGCTCTGTGGGGACAGTAAAATCAAGACTTTATTACGCCACCAAAAAAATTGCAAAGGAATTGAAAGAATACGATCCAAAAAATGAGCAAACACTCTTTAAAATAAACTGACATGGACAAGCATTTAAATAAAATAGAAGAACAACTTCAAAAGCTTATTCTCACGAAAGATTTTGAGGATTTGGACAAAACGGAAAAAAGCTTTGTTCTCCAACATAGCTCAGTCTATGATTATCAGTTAGAACGGAAAATAGTAAGGGATGCAGAAAGCTTATTCTATGACGAAGAAAAAGTAGTCCCTCTTCCTCTATCTTTAGAGCAAATTGAAGAAAAGAAAAAAGGACTGCTCGCTCCTATCCCCCTTTACCAAAGTGTTTTATTGGCTTTAGCGGCTGCCTGTATCGTCTTCTTTTTTATGCCACGTACCCAAGTTATTGAAAAGAATCCCGAAAAAACTACTGAGTATATCTCAAAAGTTGATACGGTATTTCATACCATACAGCAAAGAGACACCGTTTATCAAACAATAGAGAAACCTGTTTACCTAGAAAAGAAGATCTACGTGGATCGTTACATTAGCGCCAACGATCAAACAAGTAAAAATGAAGAACCCCAATTATTCGATATTCCTAAAGGCAATTCAATAGAACTGAATATGGCTGAGCTCAAGAACAAAGGAACCTCCTTGAAAAATGACCCCACCGCTACCCTGCTTCAGGACATCAATTTTGGGGAGTAAAGATCATAGGCACAAATCTTGTAACTTTGCTCTTATGAATTTAATCAGTGTACTTTTTGCCATTTCTTTGGGACTTTTGGTTGCTTTTGGGCCTGTAAGTCAAACGGACAAAATCCAAACAAAATCTGAACTTCTACTTCCAAACTGGTTGGAGAAAGGCATGGAAGCACCCGAGATTGAAGGCGAAAGCCCAAAAGGGAAAAAATTCAAACTTTCAAGTTTACGAGGGAAGTACGTGTTAATTGATTTTTGGGCCAGCTGGTGCGGACCTTGTCGTCATGAAAATCCGAATGTAGTCTCGGCTTATGAAAAGTACAATAAGGCCAAATTAAAAGACGGAAAGGGCTTTGATGTATTTTCGGTATCCCTTGACAAAGAGAAAAAACGGTGGCAACGCGCTATAGAAAAAGACGGACTTAAATGGAAATATCATGTAAGTGATTTGAAAGGTTGGAACAGTGATATTGCTAAGACCTATGGCGTTAAGTCCATTCCCTACTCCATTTTAATTGATCCAGAGGGAAAAGTGATTGCCACCAATTTAAGAGGCATGGATTTGCACATCCAAATGGATGAATTTGTGGAGGAGTTTTAACAAGTCTTGTTTATAAAAGACACTGCTAAGTTATCCACAGAACTTCCGCAGCACGGGCATTCTTCTTAACTTTACCCTAAGAAGGAGAACTCCATTATGTATTTAGTTTTTGACACGGAAACCACTGGGCTTCCGAAGAATTTTGATGCCCCGTACACTGACACCGACAACTGGCCCCGTTTGGTGCAGTTGGCTTGGCAATTGCATGATGAGAAAGGGGAACTCGTTGAAGTCAAAAACTACATCATTAAGCCAGAAGGTTTCTCGATTCCTTTTAATGCCGAAAAAATTCATGGGATTTCAACCGAAAGGGCCAAACGACAAGGATTACCCCTGGAAGAGGTTCTTGGATATTTCAATGAAGCACTGGAAAAAGCCAGCCATAATGTTGGGCACAACATAGGCTTTGATGTGAACATCATGGGTTGTGAGTACCACCGAAAAGGAATGGACACTCCACTGCATGATAAGCTTATTGCAGACACCAAACACGACAAAACAGCAAACTATTGCGCTATACCTGGTGGACGTGGCGGAAAGTTTAAATGGCCTACACTTACGGAACTACACACCAAACTATTCAAGGAAGGTTTTGATGAAGCACACAACGCAAGTGCGGATGTTGAGGCTACAGCACGTTGTTTCTTGGAACTGGTTCGTATCAATGTTTTTGATCACACAGATCTTCAAGTAAGTAAAGAGTCCATTCATGCCTTTCGTGAACACAACCTTGAGCCTTTTGAACTCATAGGTCTTAACATTGAACCTTATACTCCGGATGATGTTGAGTTTAAAGATGCTGAAGATGATAATCTTAAGGTAGTAAGTACGGCCGATGATATCGACCTAGAGGATGTCAGTTTCTGTCACCTTCACAACCATACTCAATTTTCCGTTCTACAGTCAACTACGCGTATTGACAATCTAATTAAAAAAGCTGCAGATTTTCGTATGCCTGCGGTTGCCATGACGGACCTTGGGAATATGATGGGGGCCTTTCACTTTGTCAACAAGGTTTTAAAACACAACAAGGCGGAAGAAGGTAAGCAAAAAGAGGCAGAAGAAAAGGGAGAAAATTATCGACCTAAGACGCTAAAACCTATCGTTGGGTGTGAATTCAATATCTGTGAGAACCATACCGATAAGACCAGAAAGGACAACGGGTTTCAGGTCCCGCTCTTAGCTAAAAACAGAAAAGGTTATCACAATTTGGCCAAGCTATCTTCTCAAGCTTTCATTGAAGGAATGTATTACGTTCCTAGGATTGATAAAGAAATTTTAGTCCAACATAAAGAAGATGTTATTGCCTTAACCGGTGGAATTCTGGGGGAGATTCCTCATCTAATTCTAAATGTTGGTGAAGAACAAGCCGAAGAAGCTTTCCTTTGGTGGAAAGAGCAATTCGGTGAAGACTTTTATGCAGAACTTACCGACCATGGTTTAGAGGAAGAAAAACACGTTAATCGTGTTTTAATCTCATTTTGTCAGAAACATGGTGTAAAATACATTGCAGCAAACAACTCATTCTATCTCGAGCAAAAGGATGCCCAATCACACGATATTTTGCTATGTGTGAAAGAGGGTGAAAAGAAAAGTACTCCCATTGGGCGTGGAAGAGGTTATCGTTACGGATTTCCAAACGATCAATTTTATTTCAAGTCACAAGCGGAAATGAAAGAAATTTTTTCAGACTTTCCGGAGGCCATTTCCAACATTAAGGAAATCGTTGACAAAATTGAACCTTTTGATTTAGCGCGAGATGTACTTCTTCCAAAATATGATATTCCAGAGGAGTTCATTGATCCAGAGGATGAAAAAGATGGAGGTAAAAGGGGTGAAAATGCCTACTTACGACACCTCACCTATGAAGGTGCGAAGAAACGCTACGATGAAATCACCGATGAGATTCGTGAACGTTTAGACTTTGAACTTCAAACTATTGCGAACACGGGCTATCCCGGGTACTTTTTGATCGTACAAGATTTCACCAATGAGGCGAGAAAAATGGGAGTAGCGGTTGGTCCCGGAAGGGGCTCCGCTGCGGGTTCAGCTGTTGCCTACTGCACAGGAATTACCAACGTTGATCCAATTGCCTATGATCTCCTATTTGAGCGTTTCTTAAATCCTGATAGGGTATCCTTACCCGATATTGATATTGATTTCGACGATGATGGAAGAGGCAAGGTCATCGACTATGTAATCAATAAATACGGTTCTAGCCAGGTAGCTCAAATCATAACCTATGGTACAATGGCCGCCAAGTCGTCTATTAGAGATACAGGAAGGGTTTTGGATCTTCCACTTCCCGACACAGATCGTTTGGCTAAGTTGGTTCCTGACATGAAGCTAAACAAGCTTTTTGCTATGGATGAGCGGAAAATGAAAGAGAAACTTTCAGGTGAGCAAATCCAAATGGCGAAGGAACTTATCGAAACTTCAAAAAGGGCCGATTTAGAAGGAGAAACAGTTTCTCAAGCGGTAGTATTAGAAGGCTCATTAAGAAATACAGGGATACACGCTTGTGGAGTAATTATCACACCGTCCGATATTCGTGAGCACGTACCCGTGGCACTTACTAAGGATGGTGACATGTGGTGCACCCAATTTGATAATGCGGTGGTGGAGAATGCAGGTCTGTTAAAAATGGACTTTTTAGGGCTTAAAACTTTAACCCTTATCAAAGATGCTATTGCCATTGTAAAGGATCGTCATGGAATTGAAATTAATCCAGATGAAATTCCATTGGACGATGAGAAAACCTACGAACTTTTTCAAAAGGGAGAAACGGTTGGAGTATTCCAATACGAATCTCCTGGGATGCAGAAGTACCTGAAAGACCTCAAACCAACGGTGTTTGGTGACCTCATAGCCATGAATGCCCTATATCGACCTGGACCCCTTGAGTATATTCCATCTTTCGTTAAAAGAAAACATGGGCTCGAAGAAATAGCTTATGATTTGGAAGGGATGGAAGAATACCTGGAAGAAACCTATGGTATTACGGTCTATCAGGAGCAAGTTATGCTTCTTTCACAGAAACTGGCTGGGTTTACCAAAGGTGAGGCGGATATGCTCCGTAAAGCTATGGGTAAGAAAATCTTCTCGCTCCTAGAGAAAATGAAGCCCAAGTTCATTGAGGGAGGAAAAGAACGTGGGCATGATCCAAAAATTTTAGAGAAGGTCTGGAAGGATTGGGAAGCATTTGCAGCCTATGCTTTCAACAAGTCTCACTCTACCTGTTATGCTTGGGTAGCGTTTCAAACAGCTTACCTCAAAGCCCACTACCCTGCTGAATACATGGCTTCCGTATTATCCAATAATATGAATGACATTAAAACGGTGACTTTCTTCATGGAGGAATGCCGTCGCATGGGTATCCCAGTATTGGGACCTTGTGTTAATGAATCAAACTACAAGTTTACGGTAAACCAAAAAGGTGAGATTAGATTTGGACTAGGAGCCATTAAAGGAGTTGGTGGAAATGCCGTTGAATCCATTGTTAAGGAGAGAAAAGAAAATGGTTTATACAACTCAATTTTTGACCTAACAAGCCGGATTGATTTGCGCTCTGCAAATAAAAAGACCCTAGAAGGATTGGCATTAGCGGGCGGATTTGATAATTTCAAAAACGTTCATCGGGCCATGTATTTCCATCAAAATGGTAATGGAAACTTATTGGAATTGGCCATTAAATATGGTAACTCTATTCAGAATGGAAATGAGAGCAATCAAGCTTCTCTTTTTGGGGATGACAGTGGTATTGACATCCCAGAGCCTACCCCTGCTCCATGCTTAGAATGGGGATCCCTTGAAAAGCTGTCCAAAGAAAAAGAGGTTGTTGGTATATTTATTACCGGACACCCCTTGGATGATTTTAAGTTAGAAATAGAGCATTTCTGCACCAATAGTCTTGCTGACCTTGAACACTTGCCGAAACTGGCGGGTAAGGAAATTATTTTGCCCGGAATTGTCACTGTAGTGGAACACCGTGTAACTCGAAATGGTAAACCTTTTGGAACAATAGAACTTGAAGACTACTCGGGTAACCACAAATTCTTTTTGTTTGGTGAGGACTATCTAAAGTTGCGCCACTTTATGATTGAAGGACATTTCTTGGTGCTCAAAGGAAAGGTTCAAGCACGGAAGTGGGCAAAGGATCCAAGTGAACTTGAATTTAAAATTCATTCTATAGAATTATTAGCAGATGCCCGCGAGAAATGGGGGAAATTATTGGACATGGAGTTCTCAATAAATGATCTTAACGGCGATTTAATTGAGAAATTAGATGAGTTGTTTAATCGTTATGAGGGGAGTTGTGCGGTAAAAATGAGGGTATATGACAACGTTGAGAACATATATGTCAACATGCCAAGTAGAGATAGGAAGGTTGAACTTTCCAATGATTTCATACAAGAACTAACTGAATTTGAAGAAATTAAATTCAAATTAAACTAGTTAGCTTGTCAAAATGGCAGAAAAAAAGATGTGGCAACAAGTTTGAGAAGAAATAGAATAGATATAACTTAGTAAAAATTAAATAATAGAAATAATGGCATTAGAATTCACAGACGATAATTTTGAAGAAACAGTATTAAAATCAGATAAAGTAGCATTGGTAGACTTTTGGGCACAGTGGTGTGGACCTTGTAGAATGGTAGGACCAATTGTTGATGAACTTCACGGAGAGTACGAAGGAAAAGCACTTATCGGTAAAGTTGATGTTGACAAGAATCAAGGATTATCTATGAAGTTTGGTGTGCGTTCCATTCCTACTATCCTTTTCGTTAAAAACGGAGAGGTAGTTGATAAGGTGGTTGGAGCGGTTCCAAAAGCGCAGCTTGAAGAAAAATTGAAAGCACACATGTAAGATTTTATATAATCGAATTAAGAAGCCTCCTTTTTTAGGGGGCTTTTTTGTATCTTATCGTTATGAAAAACTTAATCGCATTCTCCCTACTTCTGATTAGTTCAACCCTTTTTAGCCAAGGTAAATACGAGAGTTATTTCAATCAAGAACTTAATTCGAAAGAAGATTACATTGATGCCGAGCCAAAAGTTCTGGAATGCGCTGAGTTTATTTTGGGAAGCAAACCAATTGACAATAAAGAATATCTCATGGCCAAATTGTATATTGTAAAATGGATGGAGGGAGCACCCTATACCTTCAATTTATACTCTAATGCAGGTAAAGCCGATAAAAAACATGGCCATTTATATGGAGTCTATTTGGCAGGAATGGTGACCTTTTATCTAGAGAACAAAGATGATGAACCTTCAGAAAAAGAAATTGAAGTAGGTGCAATAAGGCATCTATGCGTTCATGTTAAAAAGCATGACCTTCAGCGAAAAGGTTACCTTAAAAAATTGATGGCCGCTTATGAAAGCAATAATTTGGAAGAATTTCTATTCCCCTAATACAATTGAACCTTTTGAGTTGAACTCCCAGACTTTTGGCTAAGTTTTATAAGATAAGTTCCTTTCTCTAGAGATCCTAAAAAAATTCGTTTGTCCCTAGAGCTCAAAATCAACCTACCTTCCAAAGAGTAGATCTCACACCGAACTTCACCTTCGCATTCAATGTTTATATAATCTTCAGTAGGATTAGGATAAACCTCTACTTCCACTTCATCAGATTCAATAATAGTATTCACATTACAATTTGGAGCTTGCGAACTTTGTTCCGCCAGCGCTCCATTTTGAACATACCAATTGTACCAATCCCCGCCGGAAGCAGTTTTCCAGTCATTCAAATCAAAACTGTTACTCCCGGTAGTATTTCCACCAATTCGATAGACTTTAATGGCACTTTGATTTAAGTCCCAAGTTAAAGGCTGCCCGTTGTTCAAGTTTTCAGGGGAAGGATTCAAATTCTCGCAATTTACCTGAAGGAAGTAGGCAAAGTCATCATACGTTGGATATTCACCAAACACTGAAGCAATGCCATTGGTATCAATGCAAACGGCCGTATATTCGTCACAAGCAATACCCTTCGCATAAATCCCATCCATTTCCCACATTCGTGATAAGAAGACTATCTGTCTACCTTTTCTATCCGGGTTGTCATAGTGTGTATCCGTAATAACATCATGGAGTATATCGTTTTTAAGGAAGCTTCCACTGTCAACGGTAACATCTAAATCATAAGGATTTGATAAGGCGGTGTTTGAAGTAACGGTCCCGTTTTCTGCAGAAAAATAGTATCCCCCCTGTATTGCCATGCCAGCAGAGGTCCCACCAATAACTATATTTCTATCTTGAATAGCTATATTAATAAGGCTATCAATTGCTGTTCCCCTCCAATAGGAAATATAATCCCACTGATCTCCACCAGCAAACCAAATTGCTTCTGCCCGCTCAATTCGTTGGTGGACATAGGGATCGTTTGCCGCACTGGCATTGTTAAATACTATCGTTTCAACTGAGTTTATACTTACCCCTAATCCCGAATAAAAATAGTTATTATACCCGTCTGAACCGCTTGCTCGCAACACCAAAACATCTCCAGCATTAACACGGTTTAAAAACCAAACCATGGCGTTATCATCTTCAGAAGCTCCCCCCATTAAACATATACCTCCTTGAGCTTGAACTTGGACATCAGATGTATCACCCGTAAAATAAGAAGTATAGGACTGAGCTTTGCAATTAAGAAGTAGTGTCAGAGCAATAAACGAAAAGATAATTTTCATTTCATAAAGATAGAAATCATAAACTAATTCCCATTAGACAAACATCATCTACTTGGGGTTCAAAGCCCTTCCAACGATCAAAAGTATTAAAGAGTATTCTCTTTTGCTCTGACATATTCTCATTACGAATCGAGAAAAGTAAGTCGTGCAAATTTTTTGATTTAAACTTCTTCCCTTCTGGACCGCCGAATTGATCTTGATAACCATCCGATCCTATGTAGATTTTATCACCTTTTTCGTAAGATAATTCGATTGCTGTATAAGTCCTGTTTTCTTCGATTTGCCAACCTCCAATCGGATAATCAGATCCCTTAATTACAGAGATACTCTCATTATTTCTCACAAGAAAGGCCTTTCTATTTGCCGAAGAGTAGTATAATTTCCCTTTACTCTCATCGATACAGACCATTGAAAGGTCAATCCATGGATTATCAGAATATTCTGAATAGGCGTCAGAAAATGACTCAATAAAACGCTTGTCTACTTCTTGTAAGATTTTATTAGTTTTTTTAATCCCTTTGTTCATCACCGCATATTCAAACAAGTTCAGCGCCAAAACACTTAAGAGAGCTGCACTTATTCCGTGCCCCGTGCAGTCACCCGCAACCGCATACTTAAGACCATGGCCTTCACCAGCCCAATAAAAATCTCCAGATACATAATGCTTGGGCAGGTACAAAACAAAATGTCTATCAAAAAGGCGGTTAAGGTGTCTCTTTTTTGGTAAAAGGCCTTGTTGAACTATACGGGCACTTTGATATTCTTGAGATGATTCCAAATTCGCCACTTTCAATTTTCTATCTATTCCTGTAAATCTCATAAAACAAAAATCGAAATGGAGTTTTAACTGGTCTTCTGTCCTAGATTATCTTTTTTTAAAGAGCTCCTTAACACTAGGTTCTCCAAAACACTTGTCTACTTATAACAGGTTTTTATCGAAGGCTATTCAATTTTAGTCTATCATTTTCAATTTACAAAAATTTAACACCCTCTGTATGTCACGCCAAATCAAAATTTCAATTTTTTGTTTAACTTTTTTTACTTTTTATTAAACATTAAAGAACTACTGTTGTTTATACATCAAAACTAAAAATCATGAAAAAACAATTATTATTTCTAGGAGCTAGCTTCCTAACTTTCGGATCCATCGCTCAGACTGCTCGAGTGCAAGCGATTCACAATTGCCCTGATGCCGCTGCGGCAACAGTAGATGTATATTTAAATGGTACCATCCTACTGGATGACTTCAATTACCAAGAGGCCAGTCCATACATTGATGCACCTGCAGGGACGCAAATTACTCTAGATGTGTGTGCGCCAACTTCTATTGACAACAGTGCACCAATTTTCTCTAAAAACTTTACACTAACTTCTGGAGAGACTTATACGGTTGTTGCTAGTGGAGGATTAGCAGAAAGTAACGGAACTGCCTTTGACCTTCGTGCATACGATGGCATGGAAGCATCTTCAATGATGGGAATGATCAGCGCCAATGTAATCCACGGTTCATATGATGCGCCGATGGTTGACATTTATGAAGTACAGGTACCTGCTGGAGAATTAGTACCTGATTTTTCTTTCGGAGATCAGTCTACCTACGTTTCTTTGCCTGCCGCTGATTTTGACGTGCAAGTAAGAACACAAGCAGGAATTGTTGCTGGAGAGTTCGATGTTAATGCATCAGGCTTAGCTGATGGAGCAATCACTATTTTGGCTTCTGGATTTTTAGATCCTGCCAACGCAGCTGGAACGGAGCCTTTTGGATTGATTGGGGTATTACCTGATGGAACCGTTATTGACTTTCCTGCTAAGGCTGTAACACCTGCTCGTCTTCAAGTTATTCATAACTGCGCAGCAACGGATGCGGCATCAGTGGATGTATGGTTGAATGATGGACCTTCACCACTTTTAGATGATTTCATGTTCAGAACAGCATCTCCATTTATTGATGCGCCTGCAGGAAGCAACTTTGACGTATCTATTGCTTTACCAACGAGTACAGATACAGCGGGTGCTTTATTCAAGCAAACATTCTTATTAGAAAGTAATATGACCTATATCGTAATTGCAAGTGGAACTGTAGGATCAGGAACATATTCTCCTGCAACCCCTTTCAGCCTTGAAGTAATTGCTATGGCTCAAGAAACTTCAATGGATCCAAGTGAAGTTGACGTAGTTGTATGGCATGGTGCTACAGACGCTCCAACAGTTGATGTTGCTGAAACAGAAGTTGGTGCAGGAACTATAGTAGATGACATTTCTTACGGTGAATCTCAAGGATACTTAAATTTAGCTCCAGCAAATTACGATTTAGCCGTGCAAAGCATGGACGGTAACACAACTATCGTAACTTATGATGCTGACTTGAGTGCATTTGCTGGAAACGCATTGACTGTTTTAGCGAGTGGATTCCTAGATCCAGGAATGAACAACAACGGTGCTGGATTTGGATTATGGGTAGCATCAGCTGCTGGCGGAGCTCTAATTGAATTACCAGTTGTTAACTCAATAGAAGAAAATATCTGGGAATCTCTAGAAATCTATCCTAACCCTACACAAGGTAATTTAAGCATTAACATTCCTAACGAATCAAACGAGAATGTACTTATTCAATTGGTTGACATGCAGGGGAAAGTAGTTTTTGAATTAAACCAAGATTTCGTTCCAGGAATGAATAACTTGAGTTTTGATTTAGGAAACCTATCTTCAGGCATGTACAGCTTAAATATCATTTCAAATAATAAAGCACTTAACAGAACAATCTCAGTAGAGTAGTATCAAGGTTAGTTTGACAAGAAGAGGGAGGCTTGGCCTCCCTTTTTTTATTTGTCTTTTAGTAGATCTCTAATTTCTTTGAGAACCGTCAACATCTCATCGCTTTGATTATTAGCCCCTGATGGTTGACTATTACTTTTCAATAAATCCCGTTGATCTAATACCTTTTCCTTGAAAGACTTTGATTCCCTGATACCCATTAATTTCATATCTGCCCCATTTGAACCTGAGTTTCCGGCAGTTTCAACCTTTAAAATTCTTAAATCGAATATTCTGAGGATTGGGTTATCAATGAAGGTTAAATCTTGAATATTCTCTAAAGGAATGGTCTTCTCTACACGCATAATGGCACCTTTTTTATAGTCAAGATGCTTATCCGTAAGTGTACATTCAAGGCGTTTAAAATATCTTTTCCCAAAATATTGTCCTAGACCAAGTATCCAAAATGGAAGTAAAACAATTCCTATAACACTTCCTATAAGCCCAAAAAATCCAACCCAAAATATGTACCTTCTTATAATTGGATTAAATTCTGCCTGCTGAATTATCTTTTTAGCCATAGTTTAAAGATATAAATATCTTTAGGCTTTGAACCTAAGGCCTTATATATATTCAAATCGAACTCACCTTATTCCACTCGGAATTATATGCTCCTTTCTTCTAATTTTTCTAATTGCCATTCATGGCAGGGTCGTATATCAGCCAAACGGAACAATATTATCTGAAAAAGGTGAAGGTGCTCGTGTCATCTTTACATTGAACTATCACGCAAAAAATGACAGCTCATTTACCCATTTTGAAGGAATGAATGCGCCTTTTGGAGAGCATATCGTTTATTGTGATGCCCAGCCCATTGTAACCAATTCCTTTCGCCTATTGAGCAAAATCTTTCCTGGACTTGAAAATCATGCAGTTGGCTTTCAAAACACATTGAGTTTTTTAAGCTTTTTTCTGGGGGCGATACTGCTTTACATTTTCCTTATTCGGTCTAAAGTTGACCGAATTTCATCAAGCCTAATTTCCATTGCTCTGATATGTTTGGGACCACAAATTTCAAGAATGCCATGGCAACCTGGTTTGGCCTATGCTTTTGAAATCCCATTGATTTTAGTAATGTGCCAGTCTATATTGCGTGGTTTGACATGGAAAAAAACTGTTTTATATTCTTCTTTTACACTTATACTTTACCTCATTAACCCTTACATAGGGTTTATGGCGAACTTGGCTTTTCTAATTGTTGCACTATACGCATGGAAAGATTTCAAAAAACACTTATTACCTTATTTCTTCCTATTATTTTCTGCTGGTCTTATTTATTTCACTTGGATATACTTGACAGATACCCATACGGATCGTGTTGACGTCCCCATAGGTTTTGATGACTTTAGAGCTGAATTTAATACTGTTTTTGCTAGTATTAACAGCCCCTTCAGCAGTTTCTACCTAAACCTGGGTCTTGACAAGCAAGACAACTACATGCACGGTGAGGGTTGGGCTTATGTTGGTGTTATTGTCTCATTATTAGCAATATTTCTTTCTATCAATTTCATTATAAAATCTTGGTACAGAGAGAACATGAAGTTAAACTTCTTACTGCCTGTTGCTTTGGTCTTTCTCTTCTTCTCTATGGGCTGGCCCTTTTCATTGCATCCAAGTTTAGAAGGCTTCATGGATTACTTCTCTCCCCTACGCCAATTCAAAGCTCCTGGGAGGTTTGCTTGGGTGTTTTATTATTCCCTTGGGCTAATTTGCTTTATAGGAATCTATAACTTCTTAAGTAGAAAATCTGTTAAAGGAAAACTGCTAATTATAATAATTGCCATCCTCTCCACTATACAAATATTTGAAGGATCATATTTACACTACTCAATCGTTCATCAGCAATACCATCAAAACCCGTTTGATGCGAGACAATTACCTAAAAGTGACTATGCATATTTGAAAGGAGGCATCAATTATCTCAAAAAAGAAAAATATGACCTTATACTTCCCTTACCATATTTGCATGTTGGAAGTGAATTATTTGTTGCTCCTTCCAAACCAAATGCCCATTCATTTTTGGAGAGTACTGTGCTGTCCTACCACAGTAGTGTTCCTTTAATGTCTGCTCACCTAAGTCGTATATCGAAAAAGGAGAGTATAAAGAGTCTTCAAATTTTCAGCAAACCCTTCATTGAAAAAGAAATATTAAAGGATCTAAAAGGAAAGAAAATAGCCTTACTACTTAGTAAAAAAACACCTGGACTAAACTCCAATGAAAAACGAATTTGGGAGGCGTCAAAGCCTATCCTTGAAGATGCCAATTACGAACTCAGAGAATTAGATTTTAAGGTATTAAATAAGCAAAATGGCAATAGGCTGTTAACTGAATTTCAACACTACAAGGCGTCCTATACATCAACAAAAAAGGGTGAATACATTGCGCCAATGTCAAAATATTACTTTTTGCATAAAAATTCCAAACATAAAGGATATATTGGAAATAGCATCCGTTTAAAACCTAAATCAAAGGTTATTATTCCGAATAAAAACCTAAATAAAGGAATGTATTTATTAGAATATTGGTTGAAATGTACTAAAAACAGCAGTCAAAGTCATCTAATTTTAAATGGGGAGACTCGATATGATAGTCGCCAAAGTTTTGACTTTGATAAGGGCTGGATGTTTGTTTCTATACCGGTCAAAATTGAGAACGAAGACCTAGAAATTCAATTTGATCTTCCGTCAAATTTGAGCGAAATTTTCATCGATGAGTTATGTCTCCGACCAGAAGAAAAAAGTAGTCTGTTTTATCATGAAAATGGGAGGTGGACTTGGAATGGAATTGCACTAAAATAACAATTCCCAAAAAACACAATTCACGTCAACTTAATTTCTTAAGATTATCTATCCTTCTCAATCCAGTGGATATATACTTCTTTTATTTTTTCTGGAAATTCAGCACATTGATAATCGGAAAGACTCAACTCAAAATCAACCTTTATATCCAAGCTATCCTTTTGATAAACTTTATCCAGGTTTTTTGGACGATAGAGTTCATCGTCGATTTTAAGCATCCAGCCACAACCTTCTTCTCCCTGTCCAAAATCAAGTACCATACCTTGCTTATAGTTTGCATACGCTTCACCCGGTTCAAGGGCTGCTACTGATTTTTCTTCTGTACATTCTGGGCAGTAGGATCCATAACCCATTGCGAAAAATCCCAGAATAATAAATGCCTTAATCATGTAAAATAATTTGTGCGATGGTTTGCAATAATCTTACCAAGTTTAATTGCCCCATGCAAATTCTGATAAATACCTGTGTTTCAAGCTGTCTTTGTATTCCTCTTTTACAAAGTGCTCATTCAATTCTTCAACATCCTTCGGTAAAAATGCACTCGATCGATCATCCCATTGGTGTTTTACAGAAATGGTATTAATTCCTTCAGCTCGGTACTTCATTAAAATTTCAAAATGGCCTTCTTTTGTGGTTCTTGTCTCCAACAATTTACCTTTCAAGAAATTTTGCATTTGATAGGTCTCACCGTCAAAAAGCATCACCGCCAAGGCTTTTGTTACGCCATCTGAAAGTACTCCAGCCCTAGCTTCCAACATAAAACCTTCTTGTAAAGGTATGTTAGGCCCCAAAGCAAATACCCTAAACAAATGGTGACTGCAATTTGGTTTTGAACTATCTGAATCCGAACAAAAACCAAGCTGTTCGATTACATTCTCAAAACCTTCTGGAAATGGCGGATATGTATTATTAATAAAGAAGGTATCACTCACAAAACTACTCTCACTTCCACCACTTGGTGTCGGCGTTTCACTCTTATCAGAACAGGAAGAAATCCCCAGAAGAGCAGTAAAACCAAGTCCAATGATGAAATGTAATTTAGCTTTTATCATTAATCCATAATCAAATTGGTTTCTTCCGCTATTTCTCTCGATAGTGCCTCTGACACTGGAATTAACGGTAAACGAAGGAAGTTTTTCATAATTCCAATATGTTTTAGTGCTTCTTTCACTCCAGCTGGATTACCTTCTCTAAAAAGCATATCAGTTACGGTCGTCAATTTGTAATGATTCACTCTTGCTGTTTCGAGTTCATCCTTTAAAGCGGCATGAACCATCGCATTAAAGGTCTTTGGGTATGCATTGGAAACCACAGAAATAACACCACTGCCACCTAAAGCGATTATGGCTAATGTAAGTGCATCATCACCGCTCAGTACTGCAAAACCTTCTGGTCTATTTTTAATGATCTCCATGATTTGACCTAAATCTCCAGAAGCCTCTTTCACAGCGACAACGTTTTCGCACTCATCTGCTAAAGAAAGTGTTGTTTCCGCTGACATGTTAGAGCTGGTTCTTCCAGGCACATTATAAGCAATAATGGGAAGTTCTGAATGTTCCGAAACAGCCTTGAAATGCAAATAAATACCATCTTGTGTTGGTTTATTATATGCCGGACTAACCGATAAAATCCCATCTACAGCTGAGAGATCATAGGCACCAATAGAGGCACAAATAGCTCTAGTATCGTTCCCTCCGATTCCAAACACGATGGGTAATTCACCGTTATTTTCTTCGGCTACAATATCCAGGCACTTCTGCTTCTCATCCTTCGATAAAACCGGACTTTCTCCTGTGGTACCTTGAACCACTAGAAAATCGGTATCATTATCAATTTGATAACGAACCAGTTTCTTCAAAGCTGCAGTATCAATGTCTCCTTTTGAATCCATTGGTGTAACGAGCGCCGTACCTGTTCCTTCAAAAATATTTTTCATGCTTATTGTGCTTTCATCAATTTTAAATAGTGTTCGGTATATGCTAAGTATTCCTCCAAACTACAGTCTAAAGGAACATCCATCATCAAATCGCTGTACTGTTCGTGAACCGGTGTTTTCCGACTCACTTTAAATTTACTTTGCGACCAATTGTAAACGTACAACAATGGCATACAATCACCAAAACTCAAATCAATTAACAAATCATAGGATTTATCTGTGAAATTCTTAACGGTTTGTGAATTTGGCTTTCCTGTCCAAGCAATTTCTTTAGAGGTGAAGAAATCGTGATCAACAGCTTTTTTCAAATAAGGTTCTGCTTCTTTACCTTCTATAAAAGCCAAGGCCATTGTTTCTTTGATATGAAATCTAGTGCGAATTTCCTTCATATATGCCCGAATAAAATCTTGATCTTCTGCACTTCCATTCTCATAAACAAAAGCAACCGACTCTGCCTGATCAAAGGAGCTGATTTGAGCTATTCGTTCTCTTTGCTGCTCTTTTTTCAAGCTCTTTTGAGCCAATTTGTCTTTTATGTTTTTGAATATACTCATGCAATCATCTCCGCAAATTCTTGTTCAGAAATCATTTTAATTCCCAAATCTTCAGCCTTCTTTAATTTTGAAGGTCCCATGTTCTCCCCTCTAATCAAGTAAGAAGTTTTCGAAGATACACTACTTGCCACCTTACCTCCATTGTTTTCGATGGCTTTTTTCAACTCTGTACGGCTGAAAAGATTAAATACTCCAGAAACAACAAAACTAAGCCCATCTAACTTAGTGCCCTGAGCTAACTCAGCATCATCCATCTCTAACTGCAAACCATATTCTTTTAACCTCTCGACTAGTTGAATATTTTGCTCTTCATTAAAGTAAGCACAAACACTCTCAGCTATACGATCTCCAATTTCATTTACTTCAACCAATTCCTCAAAGGTGGCCTTACTCAATGCATCTATATTTTTAAACTTTTTTGCCAAAATTTTTGCGACAGTCTCCCCCACATATCTAATTCCCAAACCAAATAAAACTCTTTGAAAAGGAACTTGTTTGGAAGCTTCTATTCCGTCAATTAAATTTTGAGAAGATTTCTCAGCCATACGTTCAAGAGCCAAAACCTCTTCTTTTCTAAGCACATACAAGTCAGCAATATTTTGTACCAAATTGTTATCAAAGAGCAACTCAATGGTCTCAGGCCCCATTCCGTCGATATTGAGTGCTTTTCGCGATATAAAGTGCTCCATTCTTCCCTTGATTTGTGTTGGGCAGCCATTTTCATTCGGGCAATAATGCAGGGCTTCTCCTTCTTTTCGAACCAATTCTGTTTCGCACTCCGGACAATTTTGAATGTATTGGAAGGGTTTGGCTGTCGTCGGTCTTAACTCTTTATTTACGCCAATTACTTTGGGAATAATCTCACCGCCCTTTTCAACCCAAACGGTGTCTCCAATTCTAAGGTCAAGTTTTTCTATCTGATCAGCATTATGCAAAGATGCTCTTTTAACAACGGTCCCTGCCAAAGCAACTGGTTTTAAATTAGCAACTGGAGTTATTGCTCCAGTTCTTCCTACCTGAAAGTGTACATCTTCCAAAATTGTTGCAACAGCCTCTGCAGGGAATTTGTAAGCCACCGCCCAACGTGGTGATTTTGCCGTAAAGCCAAGCTCATCCTGCTCATCTAAATCATCTACTTTGAGAACAATTCCATCGATCTCAAAACCAAGATTTTTTCGTTCAGTATCCCAATAAGAAATAAACTCCATTAACTGATCCAAATTATCTGTTCGATAAATTAGTTTCTTATCTTCCGTAGGAACCTTAAAACCCCAACTGCCTGCAAGGGAAATTCTTTCAAAATGGGATTTGACAGTTATATTTTCTCCTAATAAAAAATATAAATAACAATCCAATTTGCGGCTCGCAACAACAGCTGAATCCTGCATTTTAATGGTGCCTGATGCTGTATTACGAGGGTTAGCAAAAAGTGCTTCTCCATTTTTCTCACGTTCACGATTTAATTCCGCAAAGTGTTCCAAAGGAAAAAAGATCTCGCCCCGTATTTCAAAATCATCCGGATAATCTCCCTGCAGTTGGAGCGGAATAGATCGGATTGTTTTTACGTTTGTTGTTACGTCCTCACCCGATTCACCATCACCTCTTGTTAGGGCTTGAATAAGTTTTCCATTCTTATAATTGAGGCTTATGGCAACGCCATCATACTTGAGTTCACAAACAAGTTTTGGTTTTTTTCCAAGGCCTTTTTCAACCCTATCGTACCACTCACTAATCTCCTCTTTGGAATAAGAGTTAGAAAGACTCAACATGGGATAGCGGTGCTTAACCTTGTTGAATCCATCCGCAACAGTCCCTCCCACTCTTTTTGTCGGGGAATTCTCATCCGCAAAGGCAGGATATTCCTCTTCAAGTTTTTGAAGTTCCTTTAATTTTAAGTCGAATTCATAATCCGAAATCAAGGAATTGTTTAAGACATAATATTGGTAATTGTATTCTCTTAATTCCTTACTAAGCTCTTGAATTCTTTCTTGTGGACTCATTCTTCTTTCTTAAAAATAGATCTATATAACTCTCCAAAAAGCACCTGCACTTTCAGCATGTAAAAGGGCTGCTGAAATGCCTCTTGTACTCTTGGCGATTTTGAACCGACAAACCTATAACCTACTCCAGTTCCTAAAGCCAGCCAAGGCCAAACATAATATTTTCCAGTCGCCGCGATACCAAAAGTCCGAAAGGGTATTTGTTGTCTAGGAGTAAATTTTCCAGTCGTATCAGTATACTCGCTGTTCAAATTACCTGAACCAAGGTAAATAGGAACAGAAAACTCCCATTTTCGATTGTGAAAAACTACTCTTTCATAGAAAAGAGCAGTAAAACCCGCTGAAAATCTTACAAGTGATGTATCTGTAGCATCTGGTTCATTTACTGGCAATCCTTTGAACGTTTCAGGTCTATTTTGGAAATAAAGACCAAGGCCAAAACGATGAACACGTTTGTACTCTACTCCTATCCTCAGCCCAAAAACTTTAATATTACGATCAGCGAAAAAGGATCGGCGAGAATCAAAACCTAAAAGTAATTTGGTTTTTTTATCATACTGAACAGAATCCCTAAAAAGGAGATAGCTTTTATTTTGCGCACGAACTAACGAAACTAAAAGTAATAGTACTAAAACTGCCTTCTGCATGCCTTTATCATTCTGTTTTTGCCTTGAAGGTCTTTCTTTACTTCAGTGAATTCAAAGCCTTCTCTTTGCAGTAAAGATACTGTCTCGTCGGCAAAATTTTCATGGATTTCAAAGTAAATTTTACCATTTTCTTTTAACAAATATTGAGCATGAAAAATGATAGATTCATAAAATTTCAACGCCTGATCATCTGGAACGAATAGTGCAAGTTTAGGCTCAAAATCCAAAACATTGGCATCCATATCCTCTTTATCCGATTCCAAGACATATGGAGGATTGGAGACAATTACATCTATCTTTTCAGCATAAGAAGATAATGCAAGCGAAAATTCCTCCTCGGCAAGGACATCCAGTTGTTTCCATTTTACTTCCAATTGATTTTTAAGCCCATTTTTATAAGCTACCTCTAAGACCTCTTTGGAAATGTCAACACCGAGTACTTCCGCACTTTTTAATTTGCTTTTTAGCGCTAAAGCAATACAGCCACTGCCCGTACAAAGGTCAGCAATTACAGATACTTGAGCACCCTCTTCCAAAACCCAAGCAACGAGTTCTTCTGTCTCTGGTCTGGGGATTAAAACATTACTATTCAGATCCAAATTCAGTCCATAAAACTCTGATTTACCAATAATGTACGCAAGTGGTTCTTTTTGAACCAGACGTTTCACAGAATCGTTAATGTGTAATAAGTCAGACTCTGATAATTTATTATCCGACTTAAGAATTAAATCACTAGCTGAAAAACCGTGCTGATAATAAAAGTAATTTTTGACAATACTCTGGATCTCACCAGCCGGGTAAACCTTTGACAAACGCTCTATCATAAAGTTTACGGCAGCGCTAAGACTGTTGTCTGAAACAAACATTTTGCAAAGTTAATTAAACAAGAATAACATTCTTCGACTTTATCCAAGCCTTTTTCCCTTTCCAAACCACCCTTAACCAGTTATCTTTTTTCTCAACGAATTTCAATATCGATCCCGTTGGGATTTCTTCAATTACACTTCCATTTTCAGTTGGAGCGGTTATTAATTCTTGGGGCACCTCAGTCGTTACTGCCAACTGGTGAGTGCTGTTATAACTATATTGTTTGTACGAGAAAATGTAACATGCCAATGAAATTCCTGTAAACAAGATGGCCACCAAAGCAACACCAATCGATCTTAATCTGACTCTGTTAATGATAAATAAGACGCCGGCAACAAGTGCCGTAATTAAAAAGAAGTAGAACCAACTATTTGGATTTTTTAAATAGATAGCTGGGTGCTTAAGTACTTTTAAGGGATTTAACTCCTTATTTATTTTTTTTAATTGGACCAAGGCTTCATCTTGGTTAGGATTCAATTTTAAGGCTTTTAGATAATAAGCGGTTGCTTTTCCATTACTTGAAATACTGTGATAGCAAAGTCCCATATTATAAAATAAGGCGGCAGATTCTTCTCCCTTTTTTTCAAGCTTATTGAACGATACCAAGGCCTTTTCATAGGCTTCAGACTCAATTGCTTTAAGACCATTTTCCCAGTCAGATGCACGTGAGACAAACGAAAAAACAAAAAGTCCTATGAAAATTAAATACTTCATTTTTTTAGGTTCATTTCAAGTTTCTCAAGCACTGACTTGGCAGTATTGAGTAAAGTCTCTTTATCCGTTTCTATTGGAGAATAAGTTCCCATTTGAGCTTGATCCAAAAGATTTTTTACCTCTGAGACAAGTTCTATATCTATTTCCTCTTCCTTTAATCTCTCAAGAATTGCGCTCTTATTAACCCTTGAAAGTTCCCACTCCCATTTTTGCTGGAAATAATGATAGACACCCTTGTTCAGTTTGTCAAAAAATAAATTTGATTCACCAGAAATATTTTCTTCAGCTTCCAACAGAAATTCTTGAGCGAGCTTGGAAGCAATTCCCGGGTTAAAATCAATTTCATCACTTTCAGCTTTCTTCACTTTTTTTCTTGGAAAGAGAAAAAATACTAATCCTAGGCTCAAAAATCCAAGACCCAAGGATTGCCACAGCGTATTCGGGAACGCATAAGATGCTTTATTAAAATTGTTTCTTTCTGCAATTGCCTTCCCTTTACTGCTAATTTCCTTTTCAAGTTCCTTTTCCTTCAAATCTTTTAGTTCTGGCAAGCCACTTTTGTTAACCTTTATTTCTAAGTCCTTCCCTTTAAAATCGACATACTTACCCAAATCGTAATCAAAATATGACAAGTCCAATGGTTGGAAATCAAACTCACCGTTTGCCTCTGGCAAAATATAATACTTGAAAATCTTATAGCCCTCCGACCCCAAAGGAGAGGCTTTGACATTATCCTCTGTTTCTGGAGCATAAACATCCAAATAGTTGGGAATATTCAAGCTAGGGGCTTGTAAATTATGTATGCTCCCAGAACCAGAAATTTTAACTGAAATTTCAAAACCATCTTCTTCATCACCTACTATTTCGTTATCAACCCAAACACTATCCTTCATTCCGAAACCTCCAATACCCGAAAAATTTGGAGGAGACATTGGGAGATCTAAGACCTTAATATCTACCGTATTGCTAAATGCGTTTTCATAATCAATACCATAGGGTTCCTTTCTCAATACCATCCTTATCTCAAAAGGATTCCATGTATAATCACCTGGGGTATTATAAACCAAAACGTCCTCCGATAGCACAACGGAATACATGCGAACTCCATTGATATATTCAACATCTAATTCCGCATTTAAACTGGGCAAAACACTCGTGGCATGTTGCGTATAATTGGTTGGCTTCTGGAGATTACGAACCCTGATCATTTGATTTTTTGAATAAGCCTTCACTATAACTTTGAAAGGTTGCCCGACAAAAACTTTATTTGTATCGGCGTATACCCTCAAGGTTAACGGGGCTTCAGGGTTTATTTCTAGAGAACCATCAAGCGGCATAGTTCCTGGCTTAATATTCAGAACAATCGGTTTTGTGGTAAAAACATCTGACCCTTTTTGTATAATCGCTGATCCAATTTTCACCTCACCTTCTTTTGTTGCCTTCAAGACATATGTGGTGGTAAATTGACGAACGAGCTTCAACTGTCTCTTACCATTTATGATTACAGAATTTTGCTGAACACTTTCCGACTTGTATTCACTCAATATTCTTAAGCCCGTAAAATCTGGATTTTGATAATTCCCTTCATAATCTGAAGACACCTTAAGGGTAATAAAGTCATCCGTTGTGTATTCCTTTGGATCAACTTTGGCCTCAAAGTAACTGTTCTGTGCGAAGGCAACAGAGATAAACAAAAGATATGTGATTATATACCTCATTACCAATCATTCTGACTTGGGGTTTGAAAAGGGCTAGATTTTCTTTGAATATTTTTTAAGGTTTCTTGCTCCTTTCTCCTTGCTTTCTCAAATGCCTGTTTTGCCCTCTTTTGATCCGGATTTAGCTCAGGAGCCTTTTTCCTTGGCTTTGTATTCCCACCTTGCGACTGCTGTGGCGGTTGATTTTGAGAATTTTGGTCGTTCTGGTTTTGATTGTTTTGTTGGTTCTGAAGGTCCTGATTCTGTTTAGGATCCTGTTTCTGTTGGTTTTGATTTTGCTGTTGATTCTGCTGATTTTGGTTCTGCTGATTCTGATTTTGCTGATTCTGATTCTGCTGCTGGTTTTGCTGTTGTTGATTTTGTTGCTGGTTCTGCTGTTGATTCTGTTGGTTCTGCTGCTGTTGTTGGTTCTGTTGGTTTTGCTGCTGATTCTGGTTTTGGTTTTGATTTTGTTGGTTTTGATTCTGATTTTGCTCAATGAAAGACTTAGCGTATTCATAATTGTATCTTGAACTTTCCGAGTTTGGATTATTTCTTAATGCGTCTTTGAAGCTCTCTGCACTCTCTTTGAAAAGCTTTTGTGCTTTTTGCTTATCACTCGGATTGTTACTTTTATTTAGGCGCAATGCCTCCTGTAATTGAGCGTTCCCACTATTGTGAAGGTTTTCAGCTCTCAACTTATTGTCTGATGACTTTTTTGATAATTCTTTATAAATGGAATCGGCTTCAAGGTATCTGCCTTGTCTGTACCAGGTATTGGCCAAATTAAACTTAGCTCGACCATTCTTATCATCCTTTTCCAATGCAGTTTTATATGCTTTTTCGGCCTCTATATAATCACCATTTTCATAATATTGATTCCCTTCATAAATGTCCTTTTCTATTTGAGCAGTTCCTAGAAAGCTCAAGCACATAAAACCAAATAGTATATTAAATGTTAGTCTCATTTTTCGTAAGGATTATAGTTTTTGAAGCGCCATTTTTCATGATATATGAAGGCATCAATAACGATACATGAAATCGCCATAAATAAAAATAATTGAAAGTAGTCTTTATAGTCCAAAAAGCTTGCATCTTCTGAGTCAGTTGATACTTTATTTTCTTCTATAATTTGATAAATGTCTTTTAATTTAAAATTACCTGGAACCGCTTTAAAGTATTTACCACCGGTATTTTTTGCAATCAATTTCAAACTTTCTTCTTCAATTTTTGAAATAACAACATTTCCATAACGATCCCTTTTGTAGCCCGTAAACTCTTTTTTAATTGGGGGTGGATTAAGACTGTAATAATCTCTGATTGGATCGCTATACTCTGGCACTTTACCTCCCTCCTCTGTTCCAACACCAACCGTAAAAATCACTACACCTTTACTTTTAGCAGCTGCAATGGCTTCATCATAATAATCTTCATGATCTTCTCCATCTGAAATTATGATCAGGGCTTTGGTGTTTTCAGATTCTTCATCAAAGAGTTCTATTGACTGTTCAATGGCATCACCAAGATTACTTCCTTGTGCGGACACCATATCTGGGGATAGGCTTTCAACCCCTCTTCTCAGCATGGAATAATCCGTGGTAAGTGGACTATATCGGAATGCGGCATTGGCGAAATACATTAGACCAATCTTATCATTCCCAAAATCTTCGTTTAGGCTTTTAGCGACACTCCTTTTTGCGAGTGCCAATCGAGATTTTTTTGAGCTCAAATCTTTGACGCGCATGCTATTACTAACATCCATGCATATAATTACTTCAGCGCCTTTTACCTGACCTGTAATCTTCTCTGTTCCAAACTGAGGATTGGAAAGTGCAACAAAAAAGAATCCCAGCGCAAATAGCCATAAGCCAAATCTTAGAATTACCATCCCATTCGAACTGGGAGGAACTAAGTTTTCCAATAAATGTTTATCCGCATAATTATTAAGCGCCTTGTTCTTCCAATTTAAATGATTGTAGTAGAACACACCGAATATAGGCAAGGTCAAACACCCTAAAAGGTAGTAGGGATTCTCAATTGAGAAAGTCTCTGTTTGCATGCTAGGAATAGCATAAAAAATGGCACAAATGAGCACGAACAAAAGCTCTAAAAGGATAATTCCTTTCAAAATTTTTGACATATTATATACGCTACTATTCATTTATGACAAAGCACTTTTTAACCAAGTTCTCATTAATATAAATTCCATTAAAACCAGAAGTAATCCAGCAATCAAAAGGCCATGAAAAACCTCCGGAGGCTCAATGCGCAATTGATTTATTTCCATTTTAGTCTTTTCCATGCGGTCGATTTCGGCATAGATTTCATCAAGGCCTTTTCGTGTTTGTGCATGAAAATATTTACCTCCAGTTAACTCCGCAATATCTCTTAACAAAACTTCATCCACCCCACTACCTAAACTCAATCCTCTCAACAAGCCTCCGCCGCGATTAGACCCCATGCCAATTGTATAAATCTTAATGTTGTATGCTTTCAAATGAGCCGCTGTCTCCATTGGATCTGCCTCCCCAGCTGTATTTTGTCCATCGGTTAGCAGAACCACCACCTTACTTTTGGCTTCCGACTCAAAAAGTCCAGCACCAGCTACTGCTAGTCCCTCTCCTATTGCTGTAGACTGACTTACAACTCCGATTTCAGATTCATCTATCGCCTCAATTAGGCTTTTATGATCTGAGGAAAGAGGCGATTGTGTGAATGCCTCTCCACCAAATAAAACTAGGCCTATGTTATCGTTTACTCTTCGGTTGACAAAACGTATTGCCATTTCCTTAGAAGCTTCCATCCTATTCGGATAAAAATCAGGATCAAGCATACTTCCAGAAACATCTAAGGCAAGCATTATGTCAATACCATCCACATAGTTTTTCTTGATATCCTTTGCTAATTTTGGATTTTGTGGTCGTGCAAGGGCCAATATCAGTAAAGCAATACCTAACATTTTCAGCGCAAAAAGCAAGTAACGAAATAGCCTGTATTTGGATCCAGACTCATCAGAGATCTGCGATACTGTGCTTAAAGTAGCTGCTTTTCTTTTTTGCCCCTCCATTAGAATTTGGAAGGTTATCAAACATGGTATGATTAGCAGAAACCAAAATATCCAGGGATCTCTGAAAACCCAGTCTGAAATAAGCAATATGTTAGGGGCATTATTCATTAGTTGAGTACCGAGTGAGTTCTGTCATTTTTTTCACGAAATCAAGTGATTTCTTTGCCTCTGCTGGACTAGTTTTTGCTTTGGCAAACTTGGCTAAATCCGCTTTCTGTAAAAAGCGCTTAAAATCTGCTTCAATATTCTTGTACCAACTCTCTTTGCGACATTTTAATCTTATTTGGCTACTTGTCCTATCCAATGCCCTTATTGATAGGTGATCTTCCAAATATTCCTTAAAAATATCGGATAGTTGAAAATAGTATTCTCTCGTGCCCATCTGGTGCCAGGCCTCCTCGTTCTCTAAATCAGTTATTCGTTTTTTGGCCCATTCCCATGGGGTATAATCTTCCTTGTTTTGAGAAATTTCAATTTTTGATTTTCTGTTCTTCCATAAATAATACCCCACAAAAATGAGTACCGGTAATAAAATTAAAAACCAATAGCTCTTTATCCAGAACCAAACAACATCCCAAAAAGTCCAATTTGCATCCTTAATTTCAGCAATATCATTAGGATTCTTTTCTGTATTGACCTTGGATGAAATTACCTCAAAGAATATGGCATCCGAAAAATACTCATCAGCTCCTATTTTTACCGAAATTGGAGGCATTTGATACTGTCCTGTATCCCACATAATAATGGAAAACTGCTGCTTCCATATCTCCGTATTACTGTTTACTTTTTTATCAATTTTACCCACGTTTATGAGCTCATATTTATCATGAAGTTTCTCTCCGTTTTTAATTTTAGGCCACTCAGGTCTACCAACTTTTTTATTAAAAATGAGTTTTGCCTCAATTTTCAAGGGCTCACCTATTTTAATAATTTGAGCCTCTGGCTTTAAGTCAAACTTCTGCCCAAAAGCAAGCAAAGTGGTTAGAAACGATATGAGAAACCAGTATCTCATCTTTTGTGAAATAATTGACGTAGTGGTAAAATATAATCTGATCCCGTTTCTAGAAAAATATGATCTATTCCTTGCTTTTCAAGTTTGTTTTTTAATTCTTCATGGCGTAACTCTCCTTGTGCTTTATAGTCCTCACGCACCTCCTTATCGGATGTATTTATTACCCTTTCCTCTCCCGTTTCGGGATCTTGGAAGTTCACCCAGCCCATATCTGGTAATTCCCATTCTCTCTTATCAAAAATCGGTAATGCAATAAGATCATGTTTTGAATTTACCATCTGTAAGGAACGATCATAATCTTTATCCAAAAAATCCGATAACAGGAATACTATACTCTTCTTTTTAATGAGCTTTTGAAGCATTTTTAGCCCGCTATCCAGGCTCGTACCTTTTCTATCAGACTCAAAGTCTACCAGCTCACGAACAATCCTTAGGGCATGCCCCTTCCCTTTTTTGGGTGGAATAAACTTTTCGACCTTATCCGTAACTATAATCAATCCTACTTTATCTGAATTTGAAGTAGCAGAGAAGGCTAGAACTGCACAAATTTCAGTAAGAAGTCTTCTCTTGGAAACTTGATTCGTTCCGAAATGATCTGATGCTGATAAATCCGCTATCAACATCATATTTAACTCACGCTCTTCCTCAAAAACCTTGACGTGAGTTTCATTGAAGCGCGCCGTCACATTCCAATCAATAGTTCTTATTTCATCACCAATCATATACTCCCTTACTTCAGAAAAGGCCATCCCCTTCCCTTTAAAGGTTGTACTGTAATCCCCCGAAAATATTTGAGTACTTAAGCCTTTTGACTTAACCTGTAATTTTCGGACATTTTTTATGATTTCTTTGGCATCCACTACGGTACCTCAATTCTATTTAAGATTGTATGAATTACCTGCTCAACTTTTATGTTTTCGGCCTCCGCCTCATAGCTCAAACCGATACGGTGTCTCAAGACGTCTTTTGCTACTTCACGGACGTCCTCAGGAATGACATAGGCTCTTCTTTGGATAAATGCATATGCCTTAGCTGCTAGCGCCAAAGAGATGGATGCTCTTGGTGATCCTCCAAACTCAATAAGCGGATCAAGTTTTGCCATTTTGTATGTTTCTGGAGTCCTTGTAGCTTGAACAATATCAACGATATACTTTTCAATTTTTTCATCCATGTATACCTTTCGAACGGCTGATCTGGCCTTTAAGATTACATCCTTTGATATGACCGGACTTGTTTTTGGAAAGGCTTCAGCAGATACGTTTTGACGAAGGATTAACTGTTCCTCATTAATTTTTGGATAATCCAAAACTACCTTGAGCATAAATCTATCCACTTGTGCCTCTGGCAATGGGTAAGTTCCTTCTTGCTCGATTGGGTTTTGAGTTGCCATTACCAAGAAGGGCTCTTCTAATTTAAATGTTGTCTCACCCAAAGTCACCTGCCGTTCCTGCATAGCCTCCAGAAGGGCTGACTGCACCTTTGCCGGGGCACGATTTATCTCATCTGCTAAAATGAAATTTGAAAAAATAGGACCTTTCTTAACAGAAAACTCTTGTTTTGATTGGTTGTAAATCATTGTTCCGATTACATCTGCCGGCAAAAGGTCTGGCGTAAACTGAATTCTACTAAAGCCAGCATCTACACATCTTGACAAAGAATTGATAGCCAAAGTTTTGGCCAATCCCGGAACACCTTCCAATAAAATATGCCCATTTGCTAGAAGCGCAATAATTAATCTGTCGACCATATACTCTTGACCAACAATAACTTTATTCATCTCCATTTTAAGGAGGTCAACAAAGGCACTTTCTTTTTCAATGTAGGTCGAAAGTTCTCGAATGTCCATCGTGGTTTTTCCTGGAGTTTGTTCGGTCTTTTGAACTTCTTCGTTTGGGATATTAGCTTCTTCCATAGTCAATCAATCTATCTTACAAAATTGCCATAATGCCTGAAATAGCCCCTTCCCTCGCTGTTAAAAAAGGTTAAGCTTTATGGATAAATAGGCCTTGAAATTAGGCATTTAGAAGCTTATTTTTGAAGCATGAAAGAATTAAAGTTTCAACAGTTGGTAAGTCATGTCCGTGATTTTCATGATGCCTTCGGAATAAGCAATGCTGATAAAGCTACAGCAGAATTAAGTCAAAAGGACTACGAACTACGATACAGGCTAATGAAAGAAGAAAACGAAGAGTATCTTGAGGCCTGTAAAAATGGGGATTTGGTTGAGATAGCAGATGCATTAGGCGATCAACTTTACATTCTTTGCGGAACCCTTTTAAAGCATGGATTGGAAGGCAAAATTGAGGAGGTTTTTGAAGAAATTCAGCGATCAAACATGAGTAAGTTAGACGAGAATGGTAAACCTATATATCGAGAGGACGGAAAAGTATTAAAAAGCAATCTTTATTTTAAACCTGACATTGCCAAGGTCTTAGAAAATTAATGAAAAGAGTAACACCCGACTTTCAGTTCAAACAGTTTCTAATCAAACAAGAAAAGGCTGGAATGAAGGTAGGAACAGATGGGGTTATTCTGGGCTCAGTCTTTGAATGCCAAGAGGATACTGCTAGAATTTTAGATGTTGGAACGGGCACTGGACTGCTTGCCCTTATGGCAGCACAGCGCTTTCCAAAGGCCAAGATAATCGCCATAGAACCTCATTATGACTCCTTCATAGAGGCGAAAGAGAACATTGAAAATTCGAAATTCGCTAGTTCAATCGACATTTTTCTTTCGGATTTTCAAAATTTCAAGGCAAAGGAGCCATTTGATAAAATATTGATCAACCCACCCTTTTATTATGGTGATTTTGGCGAGAATGAGGGCCGCGATTACGCCCGAAATATCAAACACTTTCCAATTGTTGATTTTGTCAAATTTTTAAATCAATTCCTAAATCATACTGGCAGTGCTACCTTTATTACTCCTGTTACAATATTTGAAGAATTCTCAAAAGAGCTTATCAAAGAGGAGTATCAATTAAAAAAGCAACTGGACATTAAACCAATAGCTGAAAAACCAGTTCACAGGATTCTCCATACTTGGAGTAAAACTGCTAAGGATCGCGTTCAGGCCAATCTGGTTATTGAAGAAGATAGACATCTATACACTCCAGAGTTTCGTCGATTGATTAATGACTTTTATCTTTGATTGCTAACTATTTATTCCTAATTTTAGCAAAACAAATGTTGGCACAGGCTTTGCTTATAGGTCACAAAAAAATTGAAAAAAATGAAAAAATTATTTACACTATCGTTAGGATTATTTTTGGGAGCAGGTCTATTGATTTCTGCAAACCACAAGACAGAACAAATCGCTGCTGGGTTAAAGCCTGTTAAAGTAAGCTTCTATTTTGTTTCAAAAGAAGTTAAGGGAACAATGACTGGAAAAGCAACTTTAAACTTCAACAATGCGGACATGACCAAATCGTCTTTTGATGGAACGGCTCAAGTGAACACTATCGATACCCAGAACAAAAAACGTGATGCACATCTAAAAAGTGCTGACTATTTTAACGCTGCTTCATTTCCAAACATCTCCTTAGAATCAACTTCTATAGTTAAAAACGAAGGAGGTAAAGGTTATATTGCTACTTGCAATGTGACGATAAAAGACATTACCAAAGAAATTAAATTAACACTGGTAAAATCAGATTCTAAATGGGAAGCACGAGGAAAATTATATGCTACTGATTTCGGAGTAAGCCCTGCTAAAAAGAGAGAAGAAAGCGTGGTGAAGATTAAATTAACCATGTAAGAATGGTTACAAAAAACATATTTAAAGGCTCCTTTTTAGGGGCCTTTTTTGTTTCGATTATTTTGTGTTTTTCCTTCATGAAAAATCAAAATATCACGCAAAGTTTTGGGATTAAAGGATTAAAAGTAAAGCAAGCAAGGGGCAAATTAAAAATTCGCTATCAGCTGCCTGAATTAGATGGCGACTATATTGCTATGCAAATTGCACTCAGCAAAAACCAGAGTACATTTTCACATCTTTTACCCGGTTTGAGCACTGAGGAGAGTGAAGTTTTTGCACCTGGAACTGGAATTGCTGTGGAAGCTGATCGAGCTGTTAAGGATCTTTATGTTTCAGAAGAGGCAGATGGCCACAATTATATTTTCTATCAAGATGAAAAAGTAAAACGTGTTGAGCTATACCGCGTTAGCAAAGGGATGCAACACTTCAAATTAGAAATCGAAAAATACATTGATGAAGGTAAAAGCTATTCGGTGAAGGGGTATCCACATGATTTATACGCCTGTTTTTTTTCTGACCTTAACCAAAATGGTTTGCTAGATGAGGGAGAGTTTTCTATTTTACAATTAAACTAAACATATCAATGGCTTCATGTAATTTCTACTTTTTAGAAAGCTCCTCCTCCCTAATCAAATCGGTTTAAACGATAACAAAAAATAAGACTTGTATTGTAGTACACTTCTGAAATAGCTTTCACATTAAGCAATTTGGCTTGAAGCTGATTCGTTATGAGTTCATCATAGTCACAAATACCCCTCAAAATTTTCAACTTACCAAAATTACCCTGTGAATCTATGGCTGTCTCATAAAAAATTCGCCCTTCTATTCTCATTTCTTTTATCATCTCGGAGATCTGGATTTCTCCTAGTTTACTAGCTAATTTGGTTCTAACATTGCCTTGGTTTACAATAAAACTATCTATATCAACTGTATCCGCTTCTTTGATTAGATGTAGGGTATATATTTCATGAAAGTAAATTGGTTCTTCTACAGCGACATGCTCAACGTGCATGCAAATAAAATGATCATTATTTATTAGGCTTACACTGTCTTTTTGAACAGCGCATCCAATCATTAACATTGAGATAATTAAAATGACAATCCGCATACTTTTCGGATGCAGATTTTAAGAAATTCCATAAAACATTTTTTTCTAGAAAGATAGTATGACTATATCCGTCCTTCTATTTTTCGCTTTATTGGCTTCTGAAGTATTGGGTACTTTCGGCTTTGTTTCACCATATCCCTTTGAACTTAAACGAGAAGATGAAATTCCCTGAGAAACTAAATAAGCCTTTACCCCCTTTGCACGTTCATCAGATAGAATCATATTTTTGGCAGCATCTCCTTCATTATCTGTATGACCTTCAATAGTAATTTTAACGTTTGGATTCTCTTTTAGAAATTTTGCTAATTGATTCAACACAAACTTTGAATCATTTTGCAAATCAGCGCTTGCCGTTGCATAAAGAATGTCAGGAAGCGTAAATGATTTTCCTTTTTCTATTTTTTCTGATTTTAAATCTGTTTGTTGGATAACGGCTCCCTTCTTTTCAACTGCCTCAACTATATCCTCATGCTTAATAAGTTTTGCCTGAGGAAAATCGCCTTTCTTTTGCGTTGTTACAACCAAATCTTTCTTTTTCTCCGCAGTCACAACCATAGCATATTCACCATCCTCGTTTACTTTAGCATCCGCAACTTTTTCACCATCGGTTGTATTAATTTCAACCATCGCCTCCTTCACTGGATTTCCTCTGTCATCCGTTACTTTTCCTTTTAAAATGACAACTTCCTCAGGTCGCGCTTCTTCATATAAATCAAAGGAGTATATATCATCTCCTCCACTTCCCTCTATCCGGCTTGAAGCGAAATACGCCCTTTTTCCATCTGTACTAACAATTAGACCGTATTCATTGAACTCTGTATTGATTGGTTTTGCCATTAAAACTGGTTTTTCCCAGCTGCCATCATCCTTTTGACGGCTGTAATAAATATCCAATTTGCCAGCTCCCCAGCGGTTGAAGCTATAATTAGATCGACCGTTTTTAGCATCCGAAAGCTTTTGCAGGTTCGGTCCGCTAACAAAATACATGGTTTTCGAATCGGCATGCATAAACGGAGCCTTGTCATCACCATTTGAATTTAAGCCATCTACAGGATAGGCAGTACCCCAAGTTCCATCCTTCTTGCGATCAGCAGAATAAATGTCCACATCCGACATATCTGGTCGTTGCACAGCAAAATATAAGGTCTTTCCGTCCCCACTTAAGGTTGGATTGGCTTCCCATCCGGTATTGGTGTTAATACTCTCATTAAGCGGAACCAAATCAGTCCATTTCATGACTTGTTTTTTGGTTTTTGGATCTTCCTCCAAACTATAATGCGTTACATACAAGTCGCAATTTTTAAAAGGCACTTTTTCTCCCAAACCGTTATCCACTTTGATCCACTCACATCCACATATGATCATTTCATGGTTATCAACTGAAATTGTAACTCCTCCCAATCCTGCAAAACGCTCTGTACTAAATGGATCGTTCATTTTATCCACCTTGGCAAATTCTGCTAAGGCATCCGACCGATATGCAAGCATTAATGGTTCAACATAGTCATTTTCACGAACGGTAACTTGCGTTTTTGCGTCAAGCATTTCCTTACGCGTAAAAAACATTATTTCATTATCCGGAGACATCATCGGCAAATATTCATTGCGATCAGATGATACATTTCTTACCCTTTCTGGTTTATAGTCAACCACATTATTTTCCCAATCGTGGTAAAATTTTATTTCTGGGCGTATTTTATTTATGTAGCTTTTTTTCGCTTCATGATTACTTGCAAAAGCCTTGTCACTCTCCGATTTAAAGTTCAAAAATAAATCCATATATCTTAGAGACTCTCCCTTGTCTCCTTCAGAAACTGCAATCAAGGCTAAGTTATAATACGCATCAGCCTTGTAGGTTGGACATACCTCAATAGATTTGATGAACATTTTCTTTGCTACATCAAATGACTTCATATTTTGCTTAGCGTTATAATAGGACAAGTTTCCCATATCAAAATAGCATTGCACACAGTATTCATCTATTTCAATAGCTTCCTTTAAGAGTGTAAAGCGTTCACGATCGGTAGTTTCGCGATCATAAAGTTTCTCATAAATTTTCTTGATTTTTTTGTTGTCAGACTCCTCGCAAAAATCATCTTGCCCGCTCACCGTAACTGCCAAAAAAAGGAAGATCAATCCCAACAATAATCGCATCATTAACTTTGTTTTTCGCTCTTAAATACTACAATCTTGCCAAAAAGTTTCATTTAAATGAAATTATAAAACTCATTGAAGGATTAGCTTGTTATATCCCATTGAACCCTAGTTGGTAACTCAAAATCTTGTTTAGGGATTATCCATTTCATTTTCCGAATATGCAATGATACTGGAAACGGCCGCATCCCCAGTAACATTAACAACCGTACGACACATATCCAAAATCCTATCTACTGGGAATATAATGGCAATCCAGGCTGGATTTAAGCCAACTGACTCTAAAATCATAATTAACATTATTAAGCCTGCACTTGGCACCGCTGCAGAACCAATAGATGCTAGTGTAGCTGTAATTATAATACTTAGTTGGGTTGCAAAATCTAGGTCCACCATATGATACTGTGCCAAGAATATAACTGCAACTGCCTGATATAAACTAGTTCCGTCCATATTTACTGTTGCCCCTATAGGTAAAACAAAATCAGAAATTCGTTTAGAGACACCCAATTCTTCATCCACGCATTTCAAAGTTACAGGGAGTGTAGCGGCACTCGAGCTGGTAGAAAAGGCTGTTATTTGTGCTTTTTGAATACCCTTGAAAAAGTTTTTGTATCCCATTTTCTTCACGAAAATTGTTACCAAAATTGGATACACCACGAAGGCCATAATACCCAATCCTAAAACAACTACTAAACAATAACCTCCAAGTGTCATGAAAGTATCTAAAACGGCTTGTGGATCATCACCAGCCATTGAGGAAATCTTCCCGGCTAATAATGCAAAAACAAAGAAAGGCGCTCCTTCCATTACAATATTCACCATCTTAATAAAGACCTCATTCAAACCATCAACTAAGGCAATAACTGGAGATCCTTTCTTAGGATCAATGAAAGCTAGTGCTAATCCAAAAAATATAGCGATGAAAATTATTTGTAGCATTTCGTTCGCATTAAAAGCACCCATAAAGTTGCTTGGAACAACATCAACTAACGATTGCAAAGGACCTGCTTCTTTTTGCTTTTCAAGTGCCTCTGCTTTTTTACCGCTAACTTTTGTTTTTAAATCTGCCTCATTCTTTCCATTCTGTTCAATGGCTCGAGCAATTAATTTTTCATTTGCTGGATCTTCAAGCAATCGTAAATCATCTCCTGGCTGATAATTTTTATTGTTATCCTTTACCCAAAGTTCATAGGAGATTCGATTTATTTTTAAGCGTTCTTCATCTGCCATTTTTCCAGGCTGAACAACATTTACAAGTAGTAGTCCAATTCCTACGGCAAAAATTGTCGTAAGCAAGTAAGCTCCTAGAGTTTTCCCACCAATTCGCCCTAGCTTTGTGATATCAGAAAGACTTGACACACCCAATACAACTGAGAAAAACACCAAGGGAAGAGCAATCAATTTCAGGATATTAATGAATATCTCGCCCCAAGGTGCTATCCAATCCATAGTGAAATCCTGCCAACCCATTTTTGCTGACAAGAGAGCCCAAACAATACCCAACCCTAATCCAATAAGAATGCGCCAATGAAGCGCCATTTTTTTTCTTTTCGCCATTATGATGTTCTACTTTTATGAAGTAAATAGTGATCTAATATGAGCATATTAGCTAGTGCCTCCACGATGGGCACGGCACGGGGAACAACGCAAGGATCATGTCTCCCCTTCCCTTCCAACTCAACACTTTCACCTTTTTTATTAATCGAATCTTGCTTTTGAATCAAAGTTGCAACGGGCTTAAACCCTACCTTAAAATCAATATCCATTCCATTGGTAATTCCACCTTGTATCCCTCCGGAATGGTTGCTCTCCGTCAAAATCTTACCGTCTAAATTTTTAAATTTATCATTGTGTTCGGAGCCTCTCATAGCGACACCTTCAAATCCAGAACCGTACTCGAATGCCTTTGCAGCATTAATGGTCATCATATACTTTGCAAGATCCGCATGTAGCTTATCAAAAATTGGTTCTCCTAAACCGGCTGGCACTCCAGAAATTTTACAAGTTACTACACCACCAATGGTATCTCCATCTTTTCGCACCTCTCGTATGAGCTCCTCCATCTTTTTAGCGGTATCTGGACATGCACAACGAACGGGATTATTTTCAATTTCATCCCATTGTGGCTCTGACTCCATTTTTAGTGATCCTACTTGAGACACGTATGCTCTTATCGAAATATTTTTTTCTTGCAATAGTTGTTTGGCAATGGCTCCTGCAACAACCCAATTGGCTGTTTCTCTGGCTGAACTCCTGCCTCCACCAGCTACTGATCTCAAGCCATATTTAGCATCATAAGTAAAGTCAGCGTGAGAAGGTCTAAATACCTCTTCCAGATGGCTATAATCCTTGGATTTTTGGTTTTGATTCTTAATGATAAAACCTATACTGGCACCTGTAGTTCTCCCCTTTTCAAAACCAGATAAAAACTCTACTATATCTGGTTCTTTCCTTTGAGTAACGATGGCGGATTGACCCGGTTTTCTTCGGCCCAATTCATTTTGAATTGCCTGAAAATCAATTTCAATATTAGATGGGAACCCATCAATTATACCCCCTATGGCGGGACCATGTGATTCTCCAAAAGTTGTTAAGCGGAATAATTTTCCAAGGCTATTCATCCCAACAAAGTTAGCCTAATTCATTGCTTGCACAATCAATTTCCAATAAAAAATAACTTGAAATTAAACACGTATCCCAATGACACAAATATCATCTAACTGTTCGATTTCTCCTCTCCAATTTTCTATGGTCATATCCAACTTTTGTTTTTGTTCCGCCATTGGCAGCTGCCATATTTCAAGGAGTAGTCGCTTAAAGTTAGATGATTTGAGTTTCTTACCTTTTTCACCACCAAATTGATCGGCATAACCATCGGTAAAAATATAAATGCAATCTCCTTCTTTTAATTGAACTTCATGATTTACAAAGTCACTGCGGTGATCAAATTTTCCAATCGGTTGTTTATTGGCTTTAATCTCATTTAATTCACCATCACGAATGTACCAAAGCGGATTATGAGCACCGGCATATTCTAGAATCATACTTTTCTTATGAAAATGAATTAACGCGATATCCATTCCGTCTTTTACTTCATGATTTTCCGTTTCAAAAGTTTCAATCACTGTATCAGTAAGATTATGAAGAATATCCGCTGGATGACTTAGTTTAAACTCATTCACACAACGCTTTAGACCATTAGCTCCAACAACACTTACCATTGCCCCAGGAACACCGTGTCCCGTGCAATCCACTGCCGCTGCTATTACAGAATCTTGCCTGAAGTCCATCCAATAAAAATCACCTGAAACGACATCTTTTGGTTTAAAAAGCACAAAATACTCTGGCAGATGTAGGTCCATTAAGGTTTTACTTGGAAGTATCGCTGTTTGGAGACGCTGGGCATAATTTATCGAGTCCATGATCTCAGTATTTTTTACTTCCAGCTGCTCTTTTTGAAGTTGAATCTCGTAGGTCCTTTCTTCTACCTTTTTCTCCAAATTCTGGTTCATGTCCTGAAGATCAGAAACCAGCTTTTTTATGGAATGCTGCATTTTCTTAAAACTCAATGCCAGAACTCCAATCTCATCTTTTCCTTGGACGTTAATTTCGGCGTCCATGTTTCCCTTGGCCAATTGCTTTGCCCCTCCTTTAAGATGCTTTAAAGGTCTTGTTATTCTTCCCGACACGAAATATGAAAGTGCCAGAATAAATATCAATATTCCACCAAAAATGAATAGGATGTAATTACGTAATTTCCTAACTGGAGCAAAGGCCTCTGCTTCATCAATTTCAGACATTATCACCCAATTCAAACCTTCAATATTAAGAGGCTTATAAGCAGATAATACCTCAACACCTCTGTAGTCTTTAAATATCTTATGATCGGTCTTCCCCTTTAAAGCACTTATTGTACCTTTTGTTTTTACTTCTTGTAAACCTATGGAGCTGTGAAAACTTTTTATCTGATTCACAATTTCTTTTGGTGTCCCGATTTCAGAAATCATTTTGAAGTAATTGGTGCTGTCCTCAATTAAAAAACGGGATTGATTTCTCAGTAAAAAATCAGAACCAACAATATAGGTTTCACCACTTTCTCCAAGACCTACATCCTTCCACTTTTCATTGGACGTCATAATATTATTAATCTTGTTAATCGGCATTTGGAATATAAGTATCCCGACCTTCTCAATACCATCATAAATTGGTGAAGCAATAAATGCAGCAGGCGCATTGTATGAAGGAACGTAACTCTCATAGTCAATCAAGACTACTTCTTCTGCATTTCCAGATGATCTGGTTTTTTTAAAAACTTTAGCTAAACCTGAATTCTTATGTGGCCCATCAACCAGAGAAGTTCCAAAATCAACCTCTTTAAAAACACTGTAAAGAACATTACCCGTTCTGTCATCAACAAGAAAAATATCATAATACCCAAACTTTTGCTGAAAAGACCTTACAAAAGGGTGATACTTGCTGTGCACTGAGCTGTAGCTGCTTTCATCATCTGGAGCGTCCAATTTATCCTTCTCTCCCAACGGATGAGGATTACTGCTAATAAATAGATCTTGGAGAATTAGGCTTGATATATGATTTGGATGTAAATCTTTGTAAGTGAACTTAACATCCGAGTTTTTCTCTAGAGCAGGTATGAAATTCTCAAGATAAAACTGTTCAAGTCTACGATCTCTTTCAAGCGAATCTCCGAAATAATCAAAGGACAACTCATTAAAAGCTCTTTTAAATTCAATGGTTGCCGAAACAATTGTTGGATTATGAGAAAAACTTTTGATTTGATCATTAATATGGATGAAATATTCCTCAATCTGAGTAGCTTTCATTTCCCGAACGGCTGTCAGTTTTTCAAAGCTTTGTTTTTCTAAAGAACTTTTTGCATTTGTGTAGGCTATATAACCAATAACTGCGGAGGATATCAACGCAATAAGGAAAAACCAAATGGTTAATCTAACACCAATTCTTACATCCTTTAGCCGAAAGCTCATGCATACAAATATCTAAAACTTTTTCACTTTTGAACTAATTTGAGATTCTCGAATAGGAAATACGATACGCTTTTTACTAAATAAGGCTAAAATCATAAGGGATAAACTCCCATTATTATACCCTTAGGAAAACAAAAAATTGCAAAATATCAGCCAATCAATAATTTATTAAAAAATTCACATTTAACTATTGCCAAATAGGTTCAATTAGTATTTTCAGTGAATTCATTGAAAACAAATTAAGCAATTTGAGTTTTGTTGAGATAGCAATTCCATTTTGTAGGTCAAAAAATCGCATTTTCTTGCTATCTTTGCGCCTCAAAACCTTAGGTCTATGGGAGAAACACAAGAAGCGACAAAAATGGATGAACAATTGTACACAGACGTTCGAAATGAGGTTTTAGAAGACTATAAACTTGCCGTTATTTCTAGAGAATGTTCTTTGCTTGGAAGAAGAGAGGTCCTTACTGGGAAGGCCAAATTTGGAATATTTGGTGATGGAAAAGAGCTTGCTCAAATTGCCATGTCTAAGCAATTCCAAGATGGTGATTGGAGATCTGGTTACTACCGTGATCAAACTTTTATGATGGCGATTGGTGAATTGAACGTCCAACAATATTTTGCTGCCTTATATGCCCATACAGATATCGATCACGAGCCTGCTTCTGGTGGGCGTCAAATGGGGGGGCACTATGCCACCCGTAACCTAAATGAAGATGGTTCTTGGAAGAACCTAATGGAACAAAAGAATTCTTCTGCAGACATCTCTCCTACTGCAGGACAAATGGCCCGTCTTGTTGGACTTGCACAAGCATCCAAATTCTATAGAGAGAATAAAGACCTACACGACAAAACTACCTTTAGCAATAAAGGCAATGAAGTGGCATTTGGGACCATTGGAGATGCATCTACTTCTGAAGGCCCCTTTTGGGAAGCAATAAATGCTGCAGGAGTTCTACAAGTTCCAATGGCAATGTCCGTATGGGACGATGGCTACGGAATTTCGGTTCCTAAGAAATATCAAACAACAAAAGAATCTATTTCAGAGGCGCTTTCAGGTTTTCAAAGAAAGGAAGGCACCAATGGTTATGAAATTTTCAAGGTGAAAGGATGGGATTATCTTAACCTATGCCTAACCTATAAAAAGGCAATTGAACAATGCCGAACAGAGCATGTCCCTGTTTTAATTCACGTTGAGGAAGTAACACAACCTCAGGGGCACTCTACTTCCGGTTCACATGAGCGTTATAAAAGCAAGGAACGTTTGGAATGGTCAGCTGAATACGACTGTATTGCGCAATTCAAGAAATTCATTTTAGAGTCAGATGTATATGGAGACAAGCTTGCATCTGCAGAAGAACTTGAAGCCATAGAAAAGGAAGCGAAGAAAATTGTTCGCGACGGGAAGAAGGCTGCTTGGAATGCCTTTATTCAGCCACAAAAAGAAGAAGCTGCACAGGTAGCTGACTTAATCAATCAAATGGCCCAGGGCTCAGAGCACAGTGATAAAATGGAAGCTGCCGCAAAAGCAGTACTATCCAATCCTGAGCCAATAAGAAAAGACATTATTAGCAACGCACGCTATTGCATTGCCTTGGCCCGTCAAGAAGCTTCACCAGCTAAAGACGAGCTGATTTCCCTGTTGGAAGAATGGAAGAAATTAAACTGGGATCGCTATTCATCCTACCTATACTCAGAATCTGAATGGAGTGCTTTAAATGTTGAGCCCGTGGCTCCCGTTTACAACTCAGATGCACAGGAAGATGGACGTGTAATCCTTCGCGATAACTTTAGAGAGATATTTAAGAACCATCCTGAGGTATGCACTTTTGGTGAAGACACTGGTAAAATTGGTGGTGTTAACCAAGGAATGGAAGGCATGCAAGATGAGTTTGGTGAACTGCGCGTATCTGATACCGGAATTAGAGAATGTACGATTGCAGGACAAGGAATTGGTCTGGCCATGCGTGGTTTACGTCCGATAGCTGAAATTCAGTATTTGGATTATTTACTTTATGCCATTCAAATACTTTCGGATGATTTAGCAACCGTACAATACAGAACGAAAGGTGGACAGAAAGCACCGTTAATCATTCGTACACGTGGGCACCGATTGGAAGGAATTTGGCATGCCGGTAGCCCTATGGGAATGATCATTAATTCCATTCGTGGAATATATGTTTGTACCCCAAGAAACTTGACAAAAGCCGCTGGATTTTACAATACCTTGCTTGCTGCAGATGATCCTGCTTTGGTTATTGAACCATTGAACGGATATCGTACAAAAGAGCCTGTTCCTAGCAACTTAGGGGAGTTTAGAGAGCCTCTTGGAGTTCCTGAAACAACGAGAGAAGGTTCTGATTTAACCATTGTTTCCTACGGATCTACATTTAACTTGTGTACACAGGCTGCTGAGCGCCTTGAGGAATTTGGAATTGATGTAGAATTGATCGACTGCCAAACTTTAATCCCATTTGATGTAAACCACAGCATTGTGGAATCACTTAAAAAGACCAACCGTTTATTGGTGGTTGATGAGGATGTTCCTGGAGGTGCCTCTGCTTATATCCTTCAAAAGATTTTAGAGGAACAAGGAGGTTATTTCCACCTGGATTCAGAACCTACAACCCTTGCATCTAAAGAACACAGACCTGCTTACGGATCTGATGGAGATTACTTCTCGAAACCAAGCATTGAAGATATTTTTGAAACGGCTTATGGTATAATGAGTGAGGCTGACCCAAATAACTACCCCCCTATTTATTAATGTGGAGAACGCAACGGAAATATGGATGGATGTTGAGCGACCGAAGGAGGCAACAAGGATGAAAAGAAAAATCAATGTTGCCATCGATGGTTACTCCAGTTGTGGGAAAAGCACCCTAGCTAAACAACTAGCCGCTCAATTCAAGTTCATTTATATTGACTCCGGGGCCATGTACCGTGCAGTTACCTTATATGCCATCGAGAATGGCTTGGTCAAAGATGAAGAACTCAATGTGGAAGAGCTCATTTACGAGCTTAAAAACATAACCATTTCTTTCACATTTAACAGCCGCACCGGGGTTTCTGAGACTTACCTCAACGGCCGTAACGTTGAAAGTAAAATTCGGACCCTTGAAGTTGCTCGCTGGGTAAGCCCCATTGCAGCCATTAAAGAAGTAAGGCTCAAACTGGTTAAATTTCAGCAACAACTTGCAAAAAACAAAGGTGTGGTAATGGACGGAAGGGATATTGGTACTGCTGTTATTCCGGATGCTGAACTCAAGGTATTTATGACCGCCACTACAGAAGTGCGCGCCCAAAGACGCTACAAAGAACTAACCGATCGCGGAGATAAGATCACCTTAGAAGAGGTAAAGCAAAGCCTTGCCCGAAGGGATGATATTGATACCACAAGAAAGGAAAGCCCCTTAACGCGCGCAGAAGATGCCATTATTCTGGACAACACCATTCTAACCCTGGATGAACAACTAGATATCGTTCAAGATTGGGTGGTGGAGCGATTGATTCGGAAGTAGGAAGCACCGATCTTTAAACGTCCAAAAACGTATATTTTACGTATTTACACGTTTTTTATACGATTTATAGCCCTCATTTATTTGATACTTGCTAAATGAAAACGAATCAGCAAGAGCTCAGAGAAAAATTAGAAAGACTTGGCTACTCAATTAATACCTTAAACACATATTTGGCATGCATTGGGGACTTGGAAAAAAGTACTTATCCCATACCAATAAAAGAGCTATCCAAAAATGAAATTCTAGCTTATATCCATGGTCTAGTTCAAAAAGGCTATAGTAAATCTACCCAAAACCAGCATATAAATGCGATTAAATTTTACTTTGAAAAGGTTTTAGGTAGATCAAGAGAATATTACCATATAGATAGGCCTAAAAAGGACAAGCCCCTTCCTACAGTATTATCAATCCAGGAAGTTGAGAAAATCTTGAACTGTACAAAAAACCTAAAACAGCGAGCTATTTTGGCAATAATTTATTCGTGCGGTTTACGTATCGGTGAAGTGTTAAATTTACGCATAGAAGATATTGATTCAACACGTATGCAGGTTCATATTAGAAAAAGCAAAGGAGCCAAAGACCGGTATATTCCACTTAACCACTCGGCCCTGAAAATTTTACGCTTGTATTTCACAAAATATAAACCAGAACTTTATCTTTTCAATTCCATTGAAAAAGGTAAACCGTATTCGCGCACAAGTGTTGCTAAAGTATTAAACCGAGCTGTAAAAGAGGCTAGTATAAACAAACGTGTTACTCCTCATACCTTACGCCACAGCTTTGCTACACATCTTTTAGAGTCAGGTGTTAATTTACGATATATTCAAGCTATACTGGGACATTCGGATATCCGAACTACAGAGATATACACCCATGTTAGCTCCACAGAAATGCATAAAATACCTAACCCATTTGACAAATTAAGTTTATCTTAGAGCATAAACATAACGGATATATAGCACATTAATGTGCTATAGCCCGTTGTTGGGCGTCATTAACATGAATAAAAAGGCATTAAAAATATTTGGATCTCTTCTCTGTCTTTGCAGTTTTTCATTGACTGCTTTAGCACAATCTGACAGTATTATAAAACATGACACGACTTGGTTTAGCGGAGGAGGTGGTCATATTACTGTACAGATGTTTTTGACTAAAGAGCCTCAAACTTTCTATTACACTTATCGGGATGACCTATGGGTTCGGTTAACACAAGGCACTTACGAAATTTCCAATGACTCTATCTATCTTAGTTGCACCTCAAATTGTGAAGAATGGAAAGGAAGTGTTTTAGGTCCTATTATAGTGGAAAATCAATCAAACGTTGAGGATGAAGGGGTAAAATTTTCGTTTGTTTCTACAGCAGAGAAAAAAGTCGACAATTTTAAAGGAAAATTAATTGACGATCCAGAAGGAAAGAATTCAAAGTGTGGAAAATATATAGAAATCACCCACAAGGATTCTGTCGTCTACCTTGAGCCATTAAAAAACTGTAGTTCTAATAGATTTTCGGTTCATATACCTGTAGACATGTTGGACCCTCAATTGGTCACATTCAAAAAGAAAACGGGAATTATAAAAGATGGAAAAATTTTGTTTAATGAATTTACAATGACATACACTCCTTTGAACCACCCAATTGAAACTGAAAACAAGAAGAAGAAAAAACGTAAAAAGAAAAAATAAAACGAACGCCCAACAATGGCTATAAAGCATAGGCCTAACCAACCAAACCGTTCCTACGCTTCATAGCCGGAACGTTGTATGCAATTAAAAAAATGGAACTAGAAGGAAGACTTTGTTTTTATTCGGAAACAGGAACCGAGGGTGGCTATTGGGCTTTTCAAGAAAGCAAATATATCAATCTCGTGTCACCCACTTTTGGCGTCTCAAATGAACAGACTGTTTATGATATTGAAAATGAATCCCTAAAAGGAATTGCATTTAATAGTGAAGTATTACTAAACGAGAAATGGCTTCCGTTACCCGATCCATTAACTCAAGATCCTGACTATCAAAACTCTTCTTTGTTTAAGGGAGAAGAACAAGGTGATTTATCAGCTGATAATAGATTAATGAAAAAGTATAATTTTCGAATTAAATATGCTGAAGAAAGGTTGAACGAAATTTATGGAGAAGGGAATTGGAGATTTGATGGAAGAATATCAAATGTAATATTAAATGATGGTAGCAAACTAAGTTTTGGTGTTACACCATCTACGGAACCAGCTAGACCTTACGGGATTCCACAAAACGCAATTACTCGAGTGACTATTAATTGGAATAATGGTATGGTTGAAGAATGCCGAAAATCTGACACCTTGTTAGTTGAACAATGGGACTATAAAGGATTACATATACTAGAAAGTCAAGATGTACTAAAAATTAAAGACCCCGAGACTTTAAATAGGGTCTGGGAAGGTGAAATTGATTTGAAGCAATTTGGAGTATTTCAAGAACATGCCAAAGGAGCATGGATTCATGCAGAACAAAAAGGAATAGACCGTGAAACATGGGCTGATTACTTCTTTAACAAATACCCAGCAACATATAAAAAGAAAGAAAAAAAGCATACAACATCGTATAAAAGTAATGGCGGGCAAAGTGCTGAACTGAAAAGTAAAACAACTAATAAACAGCAATCTTGGTGGAAAAGGTTGTGGTCTTAAATCCGCCACTACTCTTATACCAAACGTTATGCATAACGTACAATTCTCTGAATTATTTGCGAAATTCGAAAGTAGTTTCATTTGACATGCGGGAAACAGGATGATATATTTAATGAAGTATTGTAAATTGCTCAAATTAAACCTTGCGAAAATGATATACAACAAATTCGCCTTGACCATATTAACTATTATGGTTATGAGCAATGTACTTGCCAAAACATCTGATACAACCGAGACGTTTAGTGGTATTAATCTCACAAATGGAGATGAGTCAGTCTTAATACCTGTTAAAGAAAAGATGACAGTTAAAACCAACACCTCAAAGTATAAGGGTATTCTTGACTCCGTCAATCACGACCATTTATTTATTAATGGAAATGCGATTATTAAGAGCCAAATAGAGATGATTAAATTTATTCCAGCTGAAAAAAGTAAATTAAAAAATGCTTTTCTATTGAGCGCTCCAAGTAGTTTCGCTGGTGTAATTGGGTTTGCTCTGTGGTATTATGGCATTGGGGGTGAATGGACAGGTTATCAAGCTACAGCACTTCTGATTTATACTCCTATTGGACTTGTAACGGGAGTAATTTTATCAAAAAAACAAAAGTTCAGGTTAAAGGGAGAGTGGTCTCTAACAATTCTTGAACAAGCTTAACGGCAGCTCAAAAACCATGCGGGATTTCCGCTTTAATCGAAAAAACAAACTCAGATATTTAATTCTTACTTTAGCAAATAATCTGCCTAGCGATCCACGCAGTGCTTAGCTGCCGATCGATAAAGCAAGTAGAACAGAAATTAAGTCAAATGAGAACCGAAAAAGGTGAGCTTGTGGCTTCTGTCAACGATCTTTAAATTGATTACAGAGTGGAGATCTGAACCCACAAAAAAAAGGAACATGGTTCTTAACAAGTGACAACGAATGAAAATGAATAAAACAGTCATGATTTTCGGAGCAATAATGATAAGTGCTCTCTTCTTTAAATCTTGCACGATAGAAAAAAGGGTTCATTTAACTGGTTACCA
>CAXRFO010000015.1:0-129397 GCA_964230025.1 Flavobacteriales bacterium
ATTTTTATATCGGTAATAGGTGGTGTTTGCAATGCTAATTGAATTTATCTTCACCCTCAAGTCAGGGTAGACCTCAGCATTGGGATATTGAATATTTACTGGATAACTCCTATCTTCTGTCCTGAAGGACTCGTGCCGCAATCCTACCGAAAAAGCATTGCGTATTTTTTTCTTACCAAATTGGTAGCCGAGCCATAGGTTAACCGTATTGGTATGAGCGCATTTTAATTGATAATAAGAGAAAAAACGATGAGCGCTAAAGTTCCAGTATCTGTTTCGCACATTTTTCCCTAATTCTGCACTAAAAAAAACTTGGGAATAACAATTCACATTAAAACTTAGAACAAGTATTATAAAAAATAACTTCTTCATTATTCTAAAACAAATCGTGAATCATTTCTTAAAATGTCCACCTCATTTTTAGGCATCCCATTGGTATAACTTCCATTCCACGACCAATAGTTATCAGAAATATCACCGTATTCACCATTAATATCATAAACAACTTGTCCGTTTAGAGTATCAGGTAAAAAATCCCAAATGAAATGGTCACTGGGGCTATTCTCAAACCTTATCATAAAAGCTCCATCACTCCGAATAAATATCTCCTTGATTTTAGGCGATCGTCTAATTAAATGCCCATATATGTAATACTCAAAATAACCTCTGGCGGAGACATAACAGTACCGCCCTTCATTTTTAAAACGGGTACTGTCTATATCCACATATTCCGTATAGTAGTGGGTCGTATCGCCATTCGCGTTGGTTACATATCTTGGTTCCAAAATATACTTTTCCACAAAGGTTTTGCCTTCTAGTCCGGCCATCGGAATTTCTTCCTTTTTACAGGCTACAAAAAGTAGGCATAAACTAAGCGATCCGTATTTGAATAATTTATTCAAGGTTTAGAAAGATAGGGATTAAATTTTAAGATGTCCTTATCTTTACCCCATGCGCTGGTCATATTTAATTTTAGTCATATTGTTTGCTTGTGATGAGGCCCAAGAGCCCCAAAGTGATAAATCAACAGAGACCAGCGATCTTCAAATTGAGGCAAAGCAACTTCAGCTGCCTTTTAGTTTAAGCCATGAGGAATTGGAAGAACTGATGCAAGAAGCCACCCTTGTGGATACCGCAGATTTTAAAACGCTGATTAAACAGTTAGCATTGGATTCCAATGAAATCAACCAGTGGTTTTTGGATGCCAGCGAATACTGGGATGGTGATTGGCAGCAAATCATCCCCTTGTGCCAGTTTGAATCCAAGGGCGAGCTTATGTACATCCTCAGTACCTACCAACGCATAAGCGCAACAAACGGCTATGATTATGAGCATTGGTTGTTAAATCCTAGTCAAAAAAGCTGTGTGAAAATTGGAGAAAGTGGACTTTACAGAAGCAATTACCACGATGAGGGAGGTGAGTTTGTGCTGCACATCCATAACGAATCGCTAACTGAAATTTCTTTTGATGTGAACCAGGATTATATTCGCTACTGCACCCAATTACACTTTCAATCGGATTCCAGCTATGCGGATGAGCTTGTTGACACTACCATTAGCCAAGAATTTATTGGCCCGGTGGAGTGTAAGGATGTGAATTACTAATTGAAGCAGAATAGAAGGGTGCTTAGTGCCCTACTTCACTTAAAAATTTGATACGCATAACCCTCAAATCATCTTCTGAGTAATCACCATCAAATTCTGCATGGGCTTCCTCGATAGAATCGGTTTCTGCATCCTCCATGAAGTAGTCAAAGATTTCTTCTTGTGCATCTTCATCCAAAACCTCATTGATGTGATAATCGATATTCACTTTGGTTCCTGAGGAAACAATGGCTTCAATCTCAGTGATCAATTCAGGCAGTTCTTTTCCAAGTCCGCTAGCAATATCATTCAATGGTCGCTTGCGGTCAATGTTCATGATAATGTTCACCTTAGAACCTGACTTGTTCACCACCGATTTAACACGCATATCTTCTGGGCGGTCAATGTTGTTTTCCTCCACATAACGTGCAATAAGTTCAATAAAAGGTTTACCGTAACGCTTGGCTTTGCCCTGTCCTACCCCAACAATGTTTTGCATTTCCTCCATGGTAATGGGGTACTGCACGGCCATATCTTCCAAACTTGGATCTTGGAAAATTACAAAGGGTGGTTTGGACTCTTTCTTGGAAATGGACTTTCTCAAGTCTTTTAACATTCCCATTAAATTCTCATCAGCGGCAGCTCCAGCTCCTCCAGCATTGGTTATGATGTCATCATCATCGGCACTTGAGAAGTCGTGTTCCTTAATTAACATGAAAGAATGTGGGTTCTCCAAAAAGGCTTCTCCTTTTTCGGTCAATAAAAGGCAACCGTAGGATTCGATTTCCTTTCTCAGGTATCCGCTAACAACAACCTGACGCATACAGGCATTCCAAAAATGTTCATCTTGGTCTTTACCTTTTCCAAAATATGGATGACGATCATGCTTGTAGGTTTTAACCTCTGAAGTTTCTGTACCTGTAATGAACTTGCACATGTATTTTACCTTGTGCTTGCTCTTCAGGTTTTTAACTGTTTCAAGCACAAGCTTCACGTATTCTTGTCCTTCAAATTTCTCCTTCGGGTAACGTGAGTTATCGCACATGTCGGCTCCTTCCCCATTTTCTTCATCAAACTCTTCCCCGAAATAGTGCAGCAAGTATTTTCTTCTGTTCATAGAGGTTTCAGCGTAACCAACTACCTCCTGCAACAATTGAAAACCGACCTCTTGCTCTGCTACGGGTTTGCCGTGCATGAACTTCTCAAGCTTTTCAATGTCCTTATAGGAGTAAAAGGCCACACAATTTCCTTCGCCTCCGTCACGGCCCGCTCTACCTGTTTCTTGGTAATAGGATTCTAGTGATTTTGGAATGTCATGGTGAATCACAAAACGTACATCCGGCTTGTCAATTCCCATTCCAAAGGCAATGGTTGCAACAATAACATCTACATCTTCCATCAAGAACATGTCCTGATGCTTTGCTCTGGTATTGGCATCCATACCGGCGTGGTAAGGCAATGCCTTTATCCCATTTACTTGGAGGCTTTCGGCTATTTCCTCTACCTTTTTACGGCTCAAGCAGTAAACAATCCCCGACTTTCCTGGGTGCTGCTTAACATACTTGATAATTTCTTTATTAACATCCCTTTTTGGGCGTACTTCATAATATAAATTGGGGCGGTTAAAGCTTGCCTTAAATACATTGGCATTGGTCATCCCCAAGTTCTTTTGAATGTCTTGCTGCACTTTTTCCGTTGCCGTTGCAGTTAAGGCAATGATCGGAACATTCCCAATATTTTCAATAATCGGACGCAGTCTTCTGTATTCAGGGCGGAAGTCATGTCCCCATTCAGAAATACAGTGAGCTTCATCAATAGCAACAAACGAAATGGTAATTTTTGATAGGAACTCTATGTTTTCTTCTTTGGTTAGGGACTCTGGTGCAACGTAAAGCAATTTTGTTTTTCCTTCTAAAACGTCAGCTCTTACCTTGGCCAACTCTGTTTTATTTAAGGAAGAATTCATGAAATGAGCAATGCTGTCTTCCTCCGACACGTTACGGATGGCATCTACCTGGTTCTTCATTAAGGCAATAAGTGGAGAAACAACTAATGAAACTCCATCTAACATTAAAGCAGGTAATTGGTAGCACAAGGACTTCCCCCCACCGGTGGGCATAATTACGAAAGTATCGTTGCCATCTATTAAACTGTTGATGACTTTTTCTTGCTCGCCCTTGAATTTATTAAAGCCAAAATACTTTTGAAGGGCCTCTTGAGCACTGGTTTGAATTGCTTCCATTCTGAAATTATTCGTTTGCTTATCTAAAGATAGGTCTTTTTTTAACTTTAAAAAATCGGAAATCGACTAACTGCATAGCTTTCTCTATTAGTCAGTTACTTTTCACCTTTAATCAAATAAAAATTTAGCTAGTTTTGCAGCTGCTTAGCTTATGATGGACCAGCCTTTAGACCAAGAACAAGAGAAAAAAATGTCATTTATTGGACATTTGGAAGAACTCCGTTGGCGCTTGGTTAAGATCTCGGCTGCTATTGTTGTGGGAGCTATTGTTGCCTTTATTTTCACCGAGCCTCTGATTGATACACTATATGTATCCATGAGTAAAACTAGCTTTCCTACTTACAAGTTTTTCTGTGAAACTGGGCATATGTTAGGCCTGGGGGACAGCCTTTGTGCAGAGGAAATAAAGTTGAGCTTGGTGAGTACCGAAATGATGGGACAGTTCTCTGTTAACCTCTTTTTTGCCATCGTTTTTGGCATTGTAATTACGAGTCCATTTATCTTTTGGCAGATTTGGGGCTTCATTAAGCCAGCGTTGAGAGAAAGAGAATTGAAGGCTTCAAAGGGCTTTGTTTTCTTCACCACTTTTTTGTTTTTGATAGGTTCTGCTTTCGGTTATCTATTGGTGGCCCCCTTGAGCGTTCAATTTTTTGGTAATTGGATGGTAAGTGAAGAGGTATCCAACTTACCTACCATCAATTCCTACATGCGTTTGATTACCTCAACAACGCTTTTAAGCGGACTTCTTTTTGAGCTTCCCATGCTTGTTTTAATCCTTAGTAAGATTGGAATTATTACTCCGGAATTCTTAAAAAGATATCGAAAACACGCCATCGTTGTCGTACTTATTTTATCTGCAATTATCACACCTCCAGACTTTTTCAGTCAGGTTATTGTCGCCTTACCTGTAATGCTCTTGTATGAGATCAGTATTATCATCGCTGCAAGAAATCAAAAAAGAAGTGCAGTAAATAACAATTAAGTCGTTATTGTATCCAATTTATTTACCTTTAGGGGTTGAAGCTAATGCGCATTAAAGCTGGCATATTAACCTTGTTTACCCTACTGATTACGCTAAGTAGCTTGGGCCAAACTACCGTGGTTTTTGGAACCATAAAGGACTCCGTTGGGGAGCCTGTTCCACTTGCTATTGTGCGTTTTGCTGATTCCAAAATTAGTGCACAAGCCGACTTTGATGGTAACTACAGGATTGAGTCTTACTATGCAACGGATTCAATTACAGTGGATATGACCGGATTTGCGCGCTTTGCTCAGAAAATTGAAATTGGTGTTGAGCAAGAAGTAAATATTATTTTAAGGGAACCATCGGCAGGTAGTACTTTGGATGAGTTTCAAGTTACTGCCGACAAAAAAGTAAAGGAAGAAGATCCGGCCTGGGCCATTTGGCGACAGGTCATTAAATACAAAGATGTAAACAACCGGGAGAAGTTGGATGCCTACGAATATGAAACCTACAACAAGGTTGAATTCGACCTCAACAACATGTCCGAAAACTTCACCGAAAGTAGGATGTTCAAGCATTTCAATTTCATTTTTGACCACGTAGACAGCACAGAGAACAAACCCTATTTACCGATTTTCCTGACGGAATCAATTTCTCAATACTATTATCGAAAGGATCCAAAATCCGAGAAGGAATATGTGGAGGCCACACGTATTTCTGGGGTGAAAAACAATAGCGTTTCTCAGTTCATGGGTGATATGTACCAAAACGTAAATATTTATGAAAACAACGTTTCCGTTTTTGGTAAAAGCTTCATCAGCCCATTAAGCGGAATGGCCAAGGTATACTATGACCTTTATTTGCGGGATTCGGTTTGGATGGATAGCTCCTATTGCTACAAAATCACCTTTATCCCAAAGCGCCGGCAAGAACCCACCTTTGTAGGAGATATGTGGGTGAACGACACCACTTTTGCCATCAAAAAAATTACCGCTTCACTAGCAAAAGATGCCAACATCAATTTCGTAGATTCTTTGAGTGTAGAGCAAACCTACAACCAAGTGCAAAATGAGGTTTGGATGCTCACCAAAGATAAACTCTTTGTGGATTTTTCACTCACCGAAAACAGTATGGGGTTCTATGGGCGAAGGATGGCATCCTACCGTAATTTCATTATCAACGAACCAAAAGAAAAGAGCTTTTATTTGGGCGGACAAAACATCTTTGTGGCCGATGATGTAAACGATAAAAGCAACGAGTTTTGGAAAGAGCACCGGCATGATTCCTTAAATCAAAATGAGCAGTTTGTCTTCTACATGATGGACACGCTCGAAAACATACCGCAAGTTCAATCTTACATTGATATCATAACCATGATTGTTGGTGGTTATAAAGTTTGGGGTAAAGTGGAAATAGGGCCTTTAAACACCTTATACAGTTACAACCCTGTAGAAGGTCACCGTGTACGTATAGGTGGTAGAACTAGCAATGCCTTTAGCACACGTCTTGAATTAAGCGGCTATGGAGCTTTTGGTTTTACGGACAAAGAATGGAAATATGGTGGAGGCTTCCGGTATATGGTATCCAAAAAACCACGGCAAGTTTTATCCTTCAAGTACAAGCATGATGTAGAACAATTGGGTCAGGGTCAAAATGCCTTAAGCGATGATAACGTATTGAGAACTTTATTTGCGCGAAATCCAATAACCAAGTTGAGTTTTGTAGATGAGTTTAAGCTGAGTTATGATCATGAGTGGTTTCCTGGTTTCAACTCCAGAATCATCTTAAATCATAGAACTTTGAGCCCGCTCGGCACCCTGGATTATTATAAATTTGGAGAAGCAGGTCAACGAATTGACATCCCGCAAATAACTACAGCGGAAGTCACCTATTTTACCCGTTTTGCTTATGACGAAAAATTTGTTTCAGGTGAATTTGATCGAATTTCTTTGGGAACAAAATATCCCATCTTAGAGGCACAATATAGCTATGGCATTCCTGACGTATTGAATTCTGGTTACGAATACCACAAAGTAGTAATGGGCTATAACCATTGGTTCCCGGTAGGAATTTTTGGATGGATACGTTATAAATTTCAAGCTGGGAAAATTTGGGGTACACTTCCCTATCCGCTACTGGCCATTCATGAAGGAAATGAAACCTATTACTATGATGAAACCTCCTTCAATACCATGAACTTTTTCGAATTCATATCTGATGAATATGTACGTGCTCATGTAACACACCATTTGGATGGCTTTTTCCTGAATAAAATCCCATTAATGCGTAAGTTAAAGTGGCGTGAAGTTGTCAGTGCAAAAGCTGTTTGGGGACGTTTGGATCCTAAGCATTTTGAGGTAATGGAATTACAACCCAACATGTTCACCTTGCGCCACCCCTTTGCGGAGGCAAGCATAGGTATTGAAAATATTTTCAAGGTATTGCGTGTTGACTTTATTTGGCGCTTAAACTATTTAGACCACCCGGATATTGTTAAATACGGAATTAGGGCTAAATTTGACGTTCAATTTTAATGAAGCTAAGTACAGAAGGCATAAAAAAATCTTACAAGGGACGTCAAGTTGTTAAGGGCGTGACTGTTGAAGTAAATCAAGGAGAAATTGTTGGGCTTTTAGGTCCAAACGGTGCCGGGAAAACAACCTCTTTCTATATGATTGTTGGCTTGGTTTCTCCAGATGAGGGCAAAGTGTTTGTTGATGATACTGAGATCACCAAACTCCCCATGTATAAAAGAGCTAAGCTGGGGGTTGGTTACCTACCTCAAGAAGTTTCAGTATTCAGGAAACTGAGCGTTGAGGATAACATCATGGGTATCCTTCAGATGCAAAAAGGCCTCAACAAACAGCAACGAAAAGATCGTTTGGAAGAATTGATTGAAGAGTTCTCTTTGGGTCACGTGCGCAAGAACATGGGAATGAAACTCTCGGGAGGTGAAAAGCGAAGAACTGAAATTGCCCGGGCTTTGGCTACCAATCCCAAGTTCGTCCTATTGGACGAGCCTTTTGCGGGGGTAGATCCCATCGCAGTGGAAGATATCCAGTCCATTGTTTCCCAGTTAAAGAAAAAGAACATTGGGATATTAATTACAGACCACAATGTACAAGAAACCCTATCCATTACAGACAGGGCTTATTTACTTTTTGAAGGCAGTATCCTAAAATCTGGAACTGCCGAAGAACTTGCTGCTGACCCTCAAGTAAGAAAAGTTTACTTAGGTCAGAATTTTGAGCTTAGAAGAAAGAATTTATAGTTTCTCTAACTCAAAAGAATAACTCTCCATTATTTGGTTGCAAAGCAACTCTTTACAAGCTTTATCAACTTTTCCAGAAGCTTCCGCTTCATCAGAAGCATCAATTTCTAACGTAATGTGCTTTCCAATGCGAACGTTTTCAATTTCAGACAATCCTAAATTGCCCATGTTGTTTGAAACGGCTTTTCCTTGTGGATCTAATAAAGCCTCTAAAGGCATAACATCAATGTGTGCTTTGAATTTCATTTTTCTTTGTTAAATTTCGTATCAACGATAAAATCAGGTACAAAAGTACAATAAGTGGAACGGATAACAATAGCTTATTTATTAACAGAAATATGATGGCCATCACCAAAGAAATGGCTAGAAACAAAATCTGAAAGGGATATTTTTCAAACGAAAGAGAATTCAATTTTAAACTGAATAAATTGAACTTAGAAACCATTAATAAGGAGGTCGCTAAGCTTATAAGAAGCAGAACATAAGGCAAATTACCTAATCCGATTATTGGATCCTGATTTCCCATATAGTACCACCGTACAGCAAGTGGTAAACTTGCTAAAAAGATTCCAGCGCTTGGTATAGCAAGGCCCTCAAAATCAATCGACTTACTTGGGAATGCATTAAATCTAGCCAAACGATAGGCACCAGCTAGTACAGGTGAAACACCTACCAATACAGTAATTATGGAATGCGTGTTTAATCCAAAGTCCGAACCTACGTTTTGGCTCTGAAATATGAATTCAGTCATTAGGGCCAGACAGACACCAGGCGCAACCCCAAATGTCACCATGTCACTCATAGAGTCTAATTGAGCCCCCATTTCCGATTTTACATTAAGCAAACGAGCCGCAAAACCATCGAAAAAATCCAAAAGTGCACCAAGTAAGATAAACCACAGCGCATAATTAAATTCTAAACGTATGGCAAAAAGTATGGCCACAAAGCCACAAGCGGCATTCCCAAGGGTGATAAAATTCGGTATTTGCTTTTTTATGGCTTCCACAATTAATGCAGTTCTTTTGAGTTTACAAGTATAGTTGTAAAAATTAAAATAGTATAGTAACTTTACATAGATTAAGATGAGAAACCTTAAATTACTAACTACGCTTGCTCTACTAGGTTCTTTTTCGGTGACGGCTCAGCTAGCACCGAAATATTCCAATGAATTCTTAAGTATTGGTGTGGATGCTCGAGCCCTTTCTATGGGAGGTGCATATGTAGCTGGAGTAGATGATGTAGGAGGTGCGTATTGGAATCCATCTGCCTTGCTTGAAGTAAAATCTGACATGCAGTTGAACATCATGCATGCTGAATATTTCGCGGGAATCGCTAAGTACGACTACTTCTCCTTGGCAAAACCTTTGGATGATAAGTCTGCCCTTGGTCTTAGTTTGATTCGATTTGGAGTGGATGACATCCCAAATACGAGTGAGCTAATTGACAATAATGGGGATATCGATTACGATAGAATCACCAGTTTCTCAGCGGCAGATTATGCATTTATTGGTTCTTATGCTCGTGACTTAGGCATTGAAGGCCTTAGTACTGGAGCAAACGTTAAAATCATCCATCGTAAAGTTGGAAGTTTTGGCAGGTCTTGGGGCTTTGGATTTGATGTGGGTGCCAAATACGAATTAAAAGGCTGGACTCTTGGAGCAAATTTCAGAGATGTAACCTCAACATTTAACGCTTGGAGATTCAATTTAACTGAGAGTATCACTGAAGCTTTTATTGAAACGGAAAACGAAATGCCTGAAAACGGGCTTGAGCTTACCCTTCCTAAATTAGCTACAGGAATTACTAAACGCTTCATTATTAAAGAGAAATTCTCCGTGCAACCGGAGTTTAACCTAGACTTTACTTTTGATGGAAAAAGAAATGTTCTCATCAAAACCAATGCCTTTAGTATTGACCCTAAACTAGGAACTGAAATGGGTTTTAAGGATATAGTTTTCTTGCGCTTTGGTTTTAACAACTTACAGCAGGTGGAAGACTTTAACGCCGAAACAAGTTGGAAGGTTCAACCAAATCTTGGGCTTGGGATTCAATTAAATCGACTGTCATTAAATTATGCCCTCACTAATATCAGTTCGGGTGTGGGACTTTATTCCAATATATTCTCTATTCGTTTTGATATAAATAAGGTTCAAACTGAATGAAGTACTTAATTCCCATATTGCTTTTTCTTTCATTGAAGGTTTCTGCGCAGTACGGGAATGAGTGGATTGACTATAACCAAAAGTACTACAGCTTTAAAATTTGGGAAGAGGGTATTTACAGTCTAGACTCCACCACACTTGCAAATGCAGGCCTTGACTTAAGTACAATAGACCCCAGAAACATTCAAATATTTGGGAGAGAAAATGAAATTCCCATAAAGATCACAGGAGAGTCTGATGGAGTTTTAAATGCTAATGATCTTATTGAATTCTACGCAAAAGGAAATGATGCCTGGCTGGATAGTTTAATGTTTGAGCCCGGTGCAGCACCCGGTAATCCAGCCTATAGTTTGTACAACGATACTATTCATTATTTCCTTACATGGAACAATAGCACGAGCAATAAAAGGGTAAAAGATGAGTGGAACACAAACCATGCAGCCTTTACACCGTCCGATTATTTATGGCGAAAATCTGAAATGATAGGCAATTCCCGCTACAATCAGGGCCAAGTTTTCCTTGGAACGAGCAGCTCGAAATTTATCGATGGGGAGGGTTTTTCCTACGGAACAAAAAATGCAAGTTCCAGTCAAAACAGTATTAAAAATTTGATTCTGCAAATCCCTACACGGCGAGCATACAAACTTGCTGGAACACCAGACTCAGAAATATATGCTATAGCAGCATCACTAAATTCGGTAAATAATTCAAACCCAAATAATCCCGACCACCATCTTCAAATTAAAATTTATGATGGTTCAAGCTTTCTAACACTAGAAGACACAATTTACAGCGGCTACAAATGCCTGCGATTAAACACTGTCGCTCCCAGTAATATTTTAGGAAACAATACCACCCAAACAAGATTAGCTTTGGTAAACGACCTTGGAGTGAACCCTGACTTACAAACCGGGACCTATATTTCAATGGATTATCCAAGACTACCTCACTTTGATAACAATTTCGAAGAGGGATACTACCTGCCGCAAGACAATGACATTTATAAGCTTTATAATTTCCAAGGAGTTCCTGGAACAGAACCTAGAGCCTGGGTGTTCGGAGACACGGCTAAAGAAGTACCTTTTCTATTAAATGGAACCTGGGATGCTCTTATTCCGAACTCTTCAAAGAAAAGGCTATACATGTATTACTTTGATAATACGGCAGTAAATCCAATTAACCAGATTGAAGCCGTAGGTAGCAACGCAGAGTTTACAGATATAACAGCTGTGGATAGCGCATATATTATTGTATACCCTTCTCAACTTGCAAGTTCTGCTCAACAATACCTGAGTTATAGACAATCTGTCGCTAATGGAGCTTACAATCCAGTATTAGTGCCTGTGGAGGATTTATACTTGCAATTTGGCGGGGGAATTGAAAAACATGCCCTTGGGCTTAAACGCTTTTTCGATTATTACTATGACAACGCCGGTCAAAAGCCACATAGTGTATTTTTATTAGGAAAAGGAATAAGAGAAGCGGCCCTGCAAGGTGAGATCTCTGGAGCAAGAACTGACCCAACGCAATACGCCTTAAACTTAATACCATCTTTTGGTTACCCTAGCAGTGACTTTTTCTTGGTAAATGGACTAAATGATGCAATTCCTGACCGTCAAGACATCCCAATTGGTAGGCTTGCCGCGACAAATGATGCTGAGGTATTAGATTATTTAGATAAAGTACAAGATTACGAAAGCGCCCAAAACGATATGAACTATGCGCTTTCCAATAAAGAATGGATGAAGCAAGTTCTTCACTTTTCAGGAGGGGGAGATTCCTGGCAACAAAACACTTTTCAGTTTTATTTAAATAATTACGCAAATCACGCGGAAGATTCCTTGTTTGGTGGAAATGTATCCATGTATGCTAAAACAACCGGAGACCCCATCGATCCTTCCGAATTCCAAGAAATTCAAGATTTAATAGAAAATGGTGTAAGCCTAATCACCTTCTTTGGTCACGGATCAATTAATGGCTTTGATCAGAATTTAGAGCAAGTCAGCGACTGGGATAACCAAGGAAAATATCCATTTTTAATTGCAAACAGTTGTTATACGGGTAACATCTACGAACCTGGACAGACCAGTCAAAGTGAGGAGTTTATTCTTATACCAAATGAAGGAGTAGTTGGATATTGTGCTTCTTCCAAACTTGGTTTCTCGAGCTATCTAAACCTCCTGTGCGAAAGATTGTACCAATACTTCAGTACCGATTATTATCATTACCCATTTGCCTATAGCCTGATGAAGGCAAAGACTTCTCTTCAAGATCAAGGTTACTTGGCTGATGGCTACGATATAACCTTTAGTCAATATGCCTTTCATGGAGATCCTGCCTTGAATCTCAATACGCATCCTAAGCCTGAATTCCACATAGATCAAAATTCTGTTTTTGTTCAACCTAACAATATTGATTTATCGACGGATTCAATTACTGTTGGATTGGTGGTTCACAATCTTGGTGCTGCTACTGGTCAGGAAATTTATGTGGAAATGGACCGTTTGGTTCCTGGCAATAATCAAACATACAGTTATGATACAAGTCTAATTGGTTCTTATTACAAGGATACAGTTCTTTTTAAAATCCCTCTACTTCCCAACCTTGGATCGGGATTAAATACCTTTACTTTTAGAGTGGATCAACCTTCTTTTATTGATGAGACAGCCGATGAGACTTTCAATAACCAAACAGTATTTAATTTTCCAATAAACTTAGAAGGAGCGCGTCCAATATGGCCTTATGAATTTGCCATTTACCCTGAAGATACGGTTACCTTAAAGGCGAGTACTGTCAATCCTTTATCACCTAACAGGAATTACATATTTGAAATTGATACGGTTGACTTTGAAGAAAGTGCTTCTCCCTTCAAACGATATTGTATCGTCAACTCAGATGGTGGCGTAATAGAATCAAACAATGCTTCTTGGCAATTAAGCAGTGACGACAGTCCAAGTAATTTAGTTTTGGACCCATTTAAAGTTTACTATTGGAGAATAAGTATTGACTCCGTTGACAAGTCTTGGAATGAGAGTTCTTTCCAGCACATCCCAGACCGCTGGGGTTGGGGTCAATCACATTTCTTTCAGTATAAAGATGACGAATTCAATTTGATTGAATACGACAGGCCAAATAGGTTGTTAAAGTTTGGAGATTTAAAAAAGTCACTGAACGTAACCGTATATGGTAATGCCAATAATGGATCTGAATACAATGGGACAGAATACCTACTAAACAACTCTGTTGAAGATGGTGACTATGGTATTTGCACGACCAACCCAAGTATTCATGTGGTTGTTATTGACCCACTAGAATTAAAACCTTGGGAAAACAACATTGACGGAACCAATCCTCAGAATGACTTTGGTGATGTAACAACGGGTTGTTCTTCCTCGAATTATCGTTTCTTTATTTTCAGGCAAAACAACCCAACTCACATGGATTCGCTTGAGTCTATGATTAGAAATAAAATTCCAGATAATCATTATGTGCTTATCTACTCTGCGCGTTATGCAGATTTTGATCAATGGGAAAATCACAGTCCTGAAATACAAACCCTCTTTGAGGATTTGGGTAGCACCTTAATTGACACAAACAGCATTGAAAACCTTCCATTTATTAGCTTCTACAAGCAAGGTGATCCATTGAGTTATATAGAAGAAGTTGGTACGCATTTAAATGACACCATCTATTTGGCGGATACGCTTTCTTCTAACTCTTATTTTGGATCGGTAAAAACAAATGTTATAGGACCTGCGAGTGAATGGCATAATTTATATTTTGGGCAGAGTTCTAATGATGCAGGTATAGGCGACACCAATAGAATCCGATTATACGGCTTAGATCATTCTTTTAATGAAACCTTAGTACTGGATACACTTTATGTTGCGGAAGATAGTATTGTAAACCTTGCCAGTTTTGGTTTATTATCGGCCAGCTACCCCTATGCTAAATTGGAATTCACTACCCAAGACACGGCCTATACCACGCCTCTGCAAGCGGATTACTGGCGATTAACTTTTGATCCTGTGCCGGAATTGGCCCTTAACCCAAAAGAAGGCTACTACCTATCTAAAAGCGATGATATAACAGAGGGGGAAGGAATTAGCTTGGCCGTTGCTATAACCAATGTTAGTCCTTTTGATTTTGATAGTTTAATGGTTAACTATTATTTTCAAGATCAAAATAATCAACGTAACTATTTCACTTATCCCCTTCAACAACCCTTGCTAGGGTATCAGACTTTTGTTGATACAGTGAACTTTACAACAGCTGGATTCCCCAACAATAATTTATTTTGGATGGAAGCCAACCCGTTAATTGGTCCAGGCCCAAGCCAACAACACCAAGATGAAGAATATTATTTCAACAACTTGCTACAAATCCCCTTTAATGTAGATGAAGATTTAGAGAACCCTATCCTAGATGTTGTCTTCGATGGTATTCATATTTTGGATGGCGATATAGTATCGCCCCGTCCAGAAATTGTCATTAGCTTGAAAGATGAAAACCCTTTTATGCTCCTTAGTGAAGATACAGACACTTCAAACTTCCATATTTATCTGAAAGAACCTAATGGCTTCCCTGAACGGATGTACTTTATGGATGGAGCAGGAAACGAGATCTTAGAATGGTTACCTGCGGTGGACGAAAAAAATCTAGCACGTATTAGGTTCAGAGGTGAGTTTTTACAAGATGGTATCTACGAGTTACATGTTCAAGGATCTGACAAGGGTGGAAACATTTCTGGCGACCTGGATTATAAAATAAGTTTTGAAGTAGTATTAGAGCAAACTATAACGGAAGTCTTGAACTATCCGAACCCCTTCTCAACACGCACCCAATTTGTATTTACGCTAACCGGAGAGGAAACTCCAGAAAATATTAAGATTCAGATTATGACGGTTACTGGGAAGGTCGTTAGAGAAATCAACCAAGATGAATTAGGTCAGCTCCGAATTGGAAGAAACAGAACGGAATTTTGGTGGGATGGAACGGATGAATTTGGCGATCCTTTGGCAAATGGTGTATATTTGTACCGCGTTTTTGTCCAATCGAATGGAGAGGACGTTAAATTGAGAGAAACTTCCGCTTCACAATACTTCAAAAAGGGATTCGGTAAGATGTATCTTATGAGATAAACCCTCAATTGTTTATTACTTATTTTTAAAATCATAGCTGCACCGCAGCTTAATATTATTTTTACAACAATGACATCACTTGAATACAACACAAGTCGTCCTAAAATGATGATTGCCGAATACGGTAGAAACGTTCAGAAAATGGTAAACTTTGCTGTTACCGTTGAAGACAAGGAAGAAAGAAATAAAGTGGCTCAAGCTATTATAGCTGTTATGGGTGCTCTAAATCCGGAGTTTCGCGATAAAGATGAACTCAATCATAAATTATGGGCGCATTTATTCATCATGTCAGATTTTAAATTGGATGTTGATTCACCTTACCCTATCCCAACCAAGGAATCATTTTTTGAAAAGCCAGGCGTTATGGGATATCCCCAGAGCAAAATCAAATTCGGGCATTATGGGAAAATCATTCCTAAAATGATTGATAAGGCGGTTGAAATGCCGGAAGGTGAAGAACGTGAAGCCCTTACCGCGCACATTGCAAATTGCATGAAAAAAGCCTACCTAACTTGGAACAGAGATACGGTTAGTGATGATGTGATTATTGATCAATTGGCGCAATTATCAAATGGCAGGCTAGTCTTAAAAGATCCTGAAGTTCTTGATGGCACTCAGCAATTGATTAAAGAACTGGGAATCGCCTCATCCAATAACAATCAGAACAATCGAAAGAAGTTCAAAAAGAATTCAAATAAAAACCGAAAAAAGAAACGATACTAATGGCATCATTTGAAATCCACGGAGGTAAAAAATTAAAAGGTGAACTTGTTCCACAGGGAGCAAAAAATGAGGCACTGCAAATCTTATGTGCAGTGTTATTGACAGAAGAAAAAGTAACGATATCAAACGTCCCAGACATTGTTGATGTAAACAAACTCATCAACTTGTTGCAACAAATGGGAGTTCGTGTTGAGAAGGTCGAAAAAGGAATTTACAATTTCAAAGCCGACAAAATCAATATGGATTACCTCAACTCCGAGGATTTCAAAGTAAGAGGATCTAGTCTTAGAGGATCGATAATGATTGTTGGTCCAATGCTGGCTAGATTTGGAAAAGGCTTCATTCCAAAACCTGGAGGAGACAAAATTGGACGAAGAAGGCTTGATACGCACTTCATTGGATTTCAAAAATTAGGAGCCAAATTTGAATATGACCCAAAAACAGAATTCTACAAAGCGAGTGGAAAAAAACTAAAAGGTACCTTCCTACATCTCGATGAAGCTTCTGTTACTGGAACTGCCAATATCGTCATGGCAGCGGTTTTAGCGAAGGGAAAAACCACTATCTACAATGCTGCTTGTGAACCTTACCTGCAGCAACTTTGTAAAATGCTTAACTCTATGGGAGCGAAGATTACCGGTATCGGTTCAAATATGCTTACCATTGAAGGAGTTGAAAGCTTGGGTGGATGTTATCACCGCATATTACCGGATATGATTGAAATTGGTTCTTTCATTGGCTTAGCTGCAATGACGCAGTCAGAAATAACCATCAAAGATGTTTCATTCGAAAATCTTGGAATTATCCCGGCTACTTTTGAGCGTCTTGGAATACAAATGGAAAGACGGGGTGATGACCTATATATCCCATCTCAAAAATCTTATGAGATTGAAACCTTTATCGATGGTTCTATCATGAATATATCGGATGCTCCATGGCCAGGATTCACTCCCGATTTATTGTCGATTGTTTTAGTCACTGCTGTGCAAGCAAAAGGAAGTGTATTGATACATCAAAAAATGTTTGAGAGCCGATTATTCTTCACGGATAAACTTATCGATATGGGTGCTCAAATCATCCTTTGTGACCCACACAGAGCTACCGTAATTGGTTTGGGTAGAAAGCAAAACTTAAGAGGAATTGAAATGACCAGTCCGGATATTAGAGCTGGGGTATCGCTACTTATTGCTGCGCTAAGTGCCGATGGTAAATCGACTATTCATAACATTAACCAAATTGACAGAGGTTACCAGGATATTGATTTCCGTTTAAACAATATTGGAGCAGATATTAGAAGAATTGGTTAATTAGATTACCTCCTCTACATCCTTTACACCATCGTAATATGAAAGTACTTTCATCATTACCCGGTCAACGACCGAGTCTGGACAAGAAGCACCACTTGAAATAATGATTTTTATTGGTTCTTTATCCGATAAAAATGTGCTTTTTTTAAGGTCTTTCGAATGCAAGTCGAAATGTTGAATTTCGTTTTTGGACAGAATTTCGTTCTCATCCTTAATGAAATATGACTGGAATTTATCTTCTAAAAGTTCCAATAAATGAGAGGTGTTTGAACTATTGTAACCTCCTATAACAAGCGCTAAGTCCGCCTTGTGTTCAAGCAAACCAAAGGTTGATTGTTGATTATCGTTTGTAGCGTAGCACAAGGTATCCCTTGTATCAGCGAAATGCTCTTTTATGTTTTCCTCACCATATTTTGCAAGCATTATTTCCTTAAAAAAATCTGCTATGCTCTGTGTCTCACTGGCTAGCATGGTGGTTTGATTCACCACCCCTACTCGATTGAGGTCTTTATTTGGATCAAACCCTTCCGAACAACGTTCCCTAAACTTTTGCTCAAAGGCTTCATCAGGATGCTTCCCTAACATGTATTCACCCAACCACCTTGATTCTTCAATATCCTTGACGACAATACTTGCAGCACTTTCTTTCGCATGAGAAAAAGTAGCTCTCGTCTCTTCATGGATGGGTTTACCATGAATGATGATCGTATAATTATCGTCACCCAATTTTTTGGATCGATTCCATACTTTCTCAACGAAGGGGCAAGTAGTGTTATATTCTTTTACCTCAATGTTTTTAGCCTTTAAAAGCTCTTCTATCTCCACAGTGGTTCCGAAGGCTGGAATGATAACGACATCTTCTTCATTTAGCTCATCCCAAGGAATAAATTGATTTCCCTTGGTATCCATAATAAATTGGATTCCTCTTGCTTCAAGATCTGCGTTTACAGCAGGGTTATGTATCATTTGACTTAAAAGAAATATTCTTTTTCCTGGGTTCTCATCTACAGCTTTGTAAGCAATCTCAATTGCGTTCTCAACACCATAACAAAAGCCAAAATGACGCGGAACTATGAACTGAACAGGCCCAAAATCTAACAATGCAGGAGAAAAATCCTTTTTCCTTGGGTCAGCAGCCTTCCGCTTCTCTTTCAATTTTGAGATAATTGGAGACCTATAGAAAGTTGGGATGTCAAATTGTTTCATACTGCTGTACCACTTAAAGCGTAAATCTTACTATATTTTTCATTGGCGTAATCCATAAAGTACTTTGTATTTAGACTCTCACCTGTTACTTTTTTACATAGTTCGTCCGAACTATAGAGCTTTCCATATTGGTGAATTTCCGACCGCAACCAGCTCAATAATTGGGCAGAACTACCTTCTGAAATTTCATTTTCCATATCGGGTAAAGCTAATTTCGCAAAATGAAAAAATTGTGCGGCATAAAGACTCCCTAAGCTATAGGTTGGGAAGTAACCAAAACTTCCGTGAGACCAATGTATATCTTGTAAGACCCCTTCCTGATCCGATCTTATATCCAAGCCCAAGTACTCTTTATATTTGGCATTCCACAATTCTGGAAGCTCAGAAGTCTTTACGTCATTGGAGAATATCATTTTTTCAATTTCATATCTGATAATAACATGTAAATGATAAGAAAGTTCATCAGCATTCGTGCGAATTGGGGAAGATTGAACTTTGTTCATTGCTTTGTAAAACATATCAGCGTTTACATCTTTCAGATTGGCAGTAAATCGCTGTTTTAGCATTGGAAAGAAATGCTCCCAGAATGGTAGTGCTCTTCCCACATTATTTTCCCACAGTCGACTTTGACTTTCATGGATGGATAGAGAGCAATAGGTACCATGCGGTAAACCATAATTCTGAACTGAAAGCCCTTGTTCATACAAAGCATGCCCACCCTCATGAATGGTACTCCAGAGCATTTCACTTAAATTGTTTTCATCCACACGTGTGGTAACCCTTACATCAGTAGGACCGAATGTGGTTGTAAAGGGATGTGAACTATAATCTTGTCTTCCTCTCTTGAAATCATAGCCCATGTATTCTAGCACTTCCAATCCAAAACTCCATTGCTCATCTTTCGCATAAGTCCTAAACATAAAAGCATCATCTACTTGCTTGGCTCCAGCAATGTTATCTAGCAGTGGCTTGAGGTCCGTTTTTAAAGAAGCAAACAAGCTATCTAAAAAGGGAACAGTAGCACCTGGCTCATATGTATCCAGTTGAGCCTCATAGGGGTGATTTTCATAACCCAAAAACTCTGACTCCTGTTTCTTTAATTCAATTAGTTTGTCAAGCTCTCCAGCGAATAATGAAAAGTCATTCTTACTTTTAGCTTCCTGCCAAGCAATGAAAGAGTTTGATATTTGACTTGTAAGTTTCACAACAAAATCGGTCGTGTACTTTTGGTTTTTAGCCAAATCCTTTTTGCTTATCTCAAGGTTCTTATTCTCCTCCCTGCTAAGTTTTTCTGAAGAGGCCTCTTCCATGAATTGTTCTAGTTCTTCTGACATAGATAACTCATGTGCCACTCCTGATAAAGTTGCCATTTGCTGTGCCCTTAATCCAGCAGCACCTTCAGGCATATAGGTTTCCTGATCCCAGTTCAAGAGGGACATTGCGAACTGCAAATCCGCAATTTTACTTAAGTGAGCTTTGTATTTTTCGTAGTAAGTCATTGCTGCTTCTTAAAAATTTTAAGACCGAGAATTAACCAGGCGGCTATCATCATTACTCCCCCAATAGGAGTTGCAATAGCAATAGGCACTAGTTTTACATTGGCTAATCCCAATATGCTCTTGCAAGATAAAATGTAAATACTGAAACTAAAAAGAATATTACCGTAGAACAATAACTTTTCAAACAGTTTCTCACCTTTTAACTCGTTAAGAAAGGAGAAGAAAAATAGGGCTATCCCCATAAGTAAATGGTAAAGCACACCCGTCTTAAAACTATCTAACTGGTCAGCCGTAAGTCTATTTTCCAAAGCATGAGCTCCCAAAGCCCCAAGGCAAATGGCTATTCCAATATAAATAGCGTATAATCCTGCGTTTTTTTGCATATAACAAAGGTACGAAAGCGAATGCTATAGTTAGGCCTTTTGTTACCTTTATCCCATGCTAAAAAGCAAGGCTTGGATAATGCAAAACTGGCAACAATTAAGCTTGTTCCTAATTGGCGCATTGTGCATCATTTTGTACCGTTGTTTTGCATACACAGGGCATTTTGGTTTTGATGATATGGAATATGCCAAAGGTGCAGTGAAATTACTTGATGGCTCTTTAGATCCCCAAAATCATTTCTCTTATCGCATATTCCCCATCGCACTAACCGCTTTAAGTTATTTGTGTTTTGGGGTAAATGACTTAAGCAGTTCATTACCTGCAATGTTGGTTGGAATTGCTATTGTTGCACTATTACTTTCGCTGCTTAAATCTTTTCCTTTTTACTTACGACTTCTGGCTATAATACTCATTAGCAGTATACCGTGGTACTTGTATTATACCAATAAGTTGATGCCCGACATCTATGTGTCTTTTTGTATTCTGGGACTAATTTATGCCATCGAAAAAGTACGAAGAGATGAATGGTCAACTAAAAAAAGTGCCCTTTTGATAAGTGTTTTCTTAATGTTAGGGTTTATGAGCAAAGGAACGCTAATATTATTTTTACCCGTTCTCTTGATGCTACTATTGCTCTTTCAAAAGCAATTGATGGAACTTGTAAGGTACAGTGGGCTCTTTACTTGCCTTGCTTTTGGACTATATCTTTTGCTGACTTATTTCTTAACCGGTAGTTTTTTGTCTCGATTTGACGCACTTGCCGCAGGTAGCTACGTTAATGATTGTTCTTATCACTTATCAAGCTGGGGGGTAATTTGGAATAGGATAAGCTTTGATTTTTGGGAAATGTTGGCAAAAAACAACTTGCTTTTCATTTGTCTGCCTTTGGTGTTTCTTCCCGCTTTGGTAAAGCAAAAATTTAAATCTGAGTTAGATTTTTCATTCGGTAACATGGCCATAATTATTAGCGGAATTGCCCTATTATCGGCTAACTTCATGTCAATTTCTTTCTCGCATTACAATCCCATGTGCATAGACATTCGTCATTATCTGTTTTTGGTTCCTATTGGAATCATTGGCTTCATTGTGTGTTTGGAAAAAAAAGAAATAGCAAGCTTTATCATTGGTCTTACCGCCATAACTATTTTGAACTATGTACTGGAATATGATCATTTCCTTGACCTGCACTTGCCCTTGGCTATTGCGCTTCTCCTCATCAAAGTGGCAAAACATAAAGCAATTCAAGTCTTAAGTTTTATTTCCTTGATATATCTTGCTTCAGGCCCCATAAATAATCAAATAGAATATGCACAAACCGTTCAATATAAGGCTCAACGAGAAGAAATTAAACGATTACGGGATAAAGGTCTTCCTATCATAAGCAACTTGGTAGAGCTTAGGCTTGCCGAATTTGAGAATGCATTTAAAGACGGACTAAGGCAATATGCTTATCATGAAGCACCAAGGCTAAAAGGAACCAGTTTAATCTTAAGAAACTGGTATACAGAATATTTATCGGGTTTAAACCCAAATGATATTCCAATTAGCTACCGAATTGGAAAGGATGATGAACTCGTGTATGAGAATGAAAGACTAAACATTCAAGTTTACAAAAAGGAGAAATATTTCTACCCTTCAGAACATGAGGCCATCTTATCTAGCTCAATGCAATTGAATTCCAACAAAAATTGGAATATTGCCGAATCAAATATTTTAAATGAAAAGGGTGAGAAATTCGAAAAAGTAGGTCAATATTCTTCAACTTTCCATATGAAATTGGATTCCTCGATGAGTAGTGAAAAACAACTTTACTTGGAGTATCATGGAAAGATAAAGTGCACGAATAAAGACCAAGCAAGCTTGGTATGCAGCATTGATAAAAAGGGTAAAACCCTATATTATAAGAGCATTCCCTTAAGTAAGCAAATACGCTCAAAAAACGATTGGTGGGGTGTAAAATATTACTTTCTTATTGATCCGAAAGCAGATTGGAAGGATGCCAACTTGAAAGTTTATCTTTTCAACCCAAAAAATAGAGAGCTATACTTGAAGACTGCAAAAGTCATTTTATATCCCTATAAAATTTAACTTTGTTTGGTGAGGTACTTAATCTATTTCATTTTAATTGTTGTTATTTCATTTTCGGGCATGGCTCAGATGAATGTAGATAGCCTTTGGAATGTTTACCGGTCAGCAAAATCCGACTCGGCAAAAATTAGGTTAAGGTTCGAAATAGCCAATGAAAGCTATGACATGTCTATTCCGCTTTGGGATAGTATAATTACGGCTAGTAAAAAGTACCCCGAGATGTCATCTATAACTACGCAAGCCTATAATAACAGGGGCTTTATTTACGATATAAATGGCGAAAGTGATAAAGCAGTTGACTCCTACGAGTCCAGCATGGAAATAGCCATTGAGCAAAATGACCTCTTAGGCGAATGCCTGGCACTACATAACATTTCGGCCTGCTATCAGCAAATTGGCGAATATGAAAAGGCTCTCTCCTATTCCTTCCAGTGCTTGAAAATTGCAGAAAAAAACCAATTCGATGATTACATTGCTGCTGCCTACAATACCCATGCTGTTTGTTACCATTATATGGGGTTGCCAGATTTAGCCATAGACTATTATAACAGAGCAGTTGACGGTAATTTGAAACTTGGCAAACAAGGAGAGTACGATATTGCGGTGTGCTATACCAACATTGGCTCTGTCTTCTATGATTTAGATCAAGTAGATGAGGCTTTAGATTATTACAGAAAATCTCTCAAAATATCAGAAAGTTTAAACCATTATGATGGTTTGAATCAAAGCCTAACCAATAAAAACAATATCGCCATGATCCTTGCTACTCAGGGAAAGAATGAAGATGCGATAAAAATGTTCCTTAGAAATGCAGAAGTGTATGACAGCATCTCAGATCCGCATGGAGTAGGTCTTAGTTACTCAAACTTAGCAGGTATATATAATGATGAAAACAAGCATACACTTGCTCTTGAATACGCTCGAAAGAGTGTAGCGAATTTGAACAAAAGCTTTCCCTTTGAGTTATCTGAAAGTTATTCCGTTTTGAGTAATGTTTTTATAAAATTGGATCAAACAGACAGCGCCATGTTTTATGCTGAAAAAGCCCATGATATCGCTATAAAATTGAACTCGAACGACCTCAAATCTAGAACCAATAAAACACTCTATGAAATTTTCAAATCCATTGGTAACTATAAAAAAGCACTGAATCATTTTGAACTCATGAGGGAAGCCGAGCTTTCTATCATTAATGACAAGTCGAAAAATAAAATCCTAGAGCAAAAATTCCGTTTAGAGTATCTAGAACAGTCCATTTCAGACAGCCTTAAAAATCAACAACGAAGAGAACGTGATTCACTTGCCTTGATGGCATCTGAGGCTCAAACATTAAAGATTAAAGCTGAAAAAGACAAGCTCTCCTTGGCCTCTAAATACGATCGAATTCGATTAATCGGTGCAATTATTATTGCTGCCTGTATACTTATTATCGCCTTTGTCCTTTTTAGACGATTTAAAGTTGAACGCGAGCAAAAGCAGATGGTGCAAAAACAAAAAAGCACGATAGAAAACCAACACCTACAGCTTGAGAGTGTACACAAGGAAATTTCTGATTCCATCAATTATGCACAACATTTACAAGAGGCTATTTTACCCTCGAGAGAGGAATTAAAAAAAGTATTCCCTGAGTCCTTTATTTTCTTCAAACCAAAGGACGTGGTAAGCGGAGACTTTTATTGGTTATTTGAAGATCAAAATGCTATAAATTTTGCAGTTGCAGATTGCACGGGTCATGGCGTTCCAGGAGCAATGGTAAGCATTGTTTGTTCTGAAGCGCTTAACCGCAGTATTATTGAACTAAATGCCTCCGACACGGATAAAATATTAGATGAAACGAAAAAACTGGTGAGTTCAACTTTTTCAAAATCAGGAAAAATGTTGCGTGATGGAATGGATGTTTCACTCATCAAGTACGATAAAAAAACAAAACGACTTTCATTTTCAGGTGCGAATAATCCCATTTACTTAGTTAGTAAGAGTCCACAAAAAGTGGGGTTAAAAAGTATCGCTGATAATGGAACAATGTTCCTTTATGAGTTTAAGGCCAATAAACAATCCATCGGTTTTAGCGCAAGTACCATAAATTTTGATAGTGCTGAAATTCCAATTGAAAGCGGTGATTTGATTTATATGTTCAGCGATGGTTATGCAGATCAGTTTGGAGGAAAAGACTCAATTGCCGGTAAAAAACTGAAATACAAGAATTTTAAAAGGATACTTCTTGACAGTTCAGAATTCCCCATAGATCAACAAAAGTCAGCTGTCGAAATTGCCTTTAATGACTGGAAGGGCACCTTTGAACAACTGGATGATGTGACCGTGGTAGGGATTAAGTTTTAAGCTTATTTCGATTTCATTCGTAGATAAAAGACAAGACTACCAATAGCTACAGCTATAGCCCCAAAAATAAGTGACCATTTAACAGCTGGTGAAGAAGGCCAAAAACCGGCTTCATCAAGGTTTTCTTTCTGTTGTGCTGTGCTATCTAACGGAAGGGGGTCAGGAATCATTTGAAACTCCTCTTTATAAATACTATCCAAAAGTACCGTCAATGAATCATCCAGTCCTTCAGTTTTGTAAAAACCTCTGATATCACTTTCATTCCAGTGAATGGTATTCTCCCAATAGCTATCGTTCAATTCCAGTTTTTTTATGTCATATCGTTGAGGATTAACTACTCGAACGTCTGTAACTGAATCTTCATAATATTTGGCCGCAAAAGCAGAATCTGGATTTATCCCGCTTTTAATCCAATTTATCTCATTGTTTTTTATCTCATCAAACCACTCATTTGCAGCCTCTACCTCTAGCTTCAAAGCACGTTCTAGGCGTTCATATGAGTAACTGGCAGAACCTAATTCTTGACGGATTGCCGCTCCTGGGGGTGCATGCCTCAAATATCGTTCAGGAACATAGCTGTATTCCAGAGCGTACTTAGCCAATTTCACATATTTTGTTTTAACGGAATCTACAAAGTTTAATCCTGCCTTAGCATATGCGCGTGCCGCCAAGTGCCCTGCTCCTTTGTATTCTCCTGTAGAAGTTGCACTTAAAAGGTCACCAATTGCTTCCAATAATACTGGAGATTCATAATTTCCAAACTTCATCATTCCAGCTATCCCTTTAATGGCTTTGGCCAATTCTTTTTCCTTACTAGAACCTGCTCGGATGGAATCTTTCATCGATCGTTCATACAGAAAATGGTAAAAATTCTTTCCTTTCCTTACCATGGGCAGCTTTAAAGTGCCCGTAGAGTCTTTTCTTTCTAGCACATACTCCACCAAGTACTGCTGGTAAATTTCCCTCCCAAAATGGGCATTTGGATTGATTTCTATCGCTTTTTTTATATGCTCTAATCCTTCCTTAAGCTCATCGTTGTGAATTAATACGGTACCTAAGTTGGCCTCTGTTTCATACAATCCAGGTTGTATCTTATCCTTTTCATACAGAACTTTCTTCGCTTTTTCATGATCTCCCACTTTATCAAGAGCCCAAGCCAAATCATCATAGTAATGGAGTGAGTCCGGGTAGAGTTTGACCATTTCCGATCTATGCTTAACCCTCCAATAATAGAATTCCTTTGAGTGCCGCAAGAACTTACCCGTCATTAACTCATGCACATTGGGAAACTTTTGTTTTTCCATTTGTATGGTATCCCAGTCCCAACCGCACGGCGTAGCGACCAAAAAAGCTAAAAGTAAAAGAGCTAAAAGGGGTTTTCTTTTCATAGATACTGTATGCAATTTAAAATAAATTCTTCAAAAATCCGTATGTTTACACAAATAGATTTGGCGCATGCGCATACTCAGCACCTTCATAATAGCATTGACATTGCTGTCTTTTATTCCTACAAAAAAGGATAAAAACGATTACCCTGCATATAAAATTTACAATGCTGAGGGTAAGGAAGTTAGTTTTAGTAAAATGATGAAAACTTTGGCAAAAAATGACATTGTTTTCATAGGTGAATTACACGACAATCCCATTTCACACTGGATGGAGCTTGAGATTTCCAAGTCACTTTACGACATTAAGGAAGGAAAAATCAAATTGGGCTCAGAAGTTTTTGAAGCCGACAATCAATTAATTTTATCGGAATACCTGCAGGGTAAAATCAAGGAAAATAATTTTTTACAAGAAATGCGCTTGTGGCCTAACTACAAAACGGATTATAAACCCTTGGTTGAATTTGCGAAAACAAATAATTTGGAATTTATAGCCACAAATGTACCCAGGAGGTATGCCAGCATGGTCTATCATAAAGGGATGACTTCATTGGATAGTTTAGATAGTGCAGCATACAGTTTTCTTGCACCCTTACCTTTTAAATATGATGGCAATGTAGCTTGTTACAAAGATATGATTGCCATGATGGGAGGACACGGAGGCGATAACATTGCCAAAGCCCAAGCCTTGAAGGATGCAACCATGGCATATTTCATCACTGAGAATTTAAAGGAAGATGAAATTTTCATCCATGTGAATGGTGCTTACCATAGCGATAATAAAGAAGGCATTATCTGGCATTTAAAAGAAGCAAAAATTGAAAAGGATATTGTTTCTATAAGTACCGTTTTGCAAGACAATGTGAACAGCTTGGATGAAGAAAATCAGGGTAAAGCGGACTTTATACTCGTTGTTAATTCAGCAATGACGGGGACGCATTAATGTAAATTATTGGAAATATTTAATGGCCCCAAAAGCCATCAGCCCCATCCCTACTTCAATGGCTGATTCATCCACTTGAAATTTAGGATTGTGCAAACCGCCTGTTAAACTCATTTCTTTGTTATTCGTTCCTAAACGATAAAAACAAGACGGAAATTCCTGACTGAAGTAAGCGAAATCTTCTGCTGTCATTCTTAGGTCTAGATCAACTACATTCTCTTTACCTAAATAGTACGTAGCAGCATTTTTCCATAGCTCAGTAATGGTCGGATCGTTTTTTAAAAATGGGTAGCCCACACGGACGTCAAAGTCAATTTCGCCTCCATAGCTATCTGCGACACCTTTGGCAATCTTTTGCATTTCCTCATGTGCTTTAAAGCGGAATTCTTCATTCATGCAACGGAAAGTTCCTTCCAGTTTCACTTCATCAGGAATGATATTCGTAGCTCCATTTCCTTCAATTTTCCCAATGGAAAGTACGGCTGGAATGTCCGCTTTAATTTTTCTACTAACAACTTTTTGCAAAGCACAAATCAACTCAGCTGACATCAATACAGGATCAACTAATTTATGAGGTAAGGCTGCATGCCCACCTTTTCCTTTAACTGTTATATGTAGCTCGTCACAACTGGCCATGTACATCCCACTTCTAAAGCCAACTTTGCCTGAGGGAAGATCAGGAAAAACATGTTGACCCACCATATTATTTGGTGTTGGGTCCTTCAAAGCGCCTTCTTCCAACATTAATTTTGCTCCGCCGGGTAAACGTTCCTCTCCAGGTTGAAACACGAAAAGAATGGTGCCGTCGATTTCCGACTTTAATTCATTCAAAATTTTTGCTGCACCCAATAAACAGGATGTATGCACATCATGACCACATGCATGCATAACTCCTTCATTCTTGCTCTTAAAATCCAACGGGGTATTTTCCTTAATAGGCAAGGCATCCATATCAGCCCGTAAGGCCAAAACCTTTTCCGAACTTCCATTGGCAATTTTAGCTACCAAACCCGTTTTTACAAAGCCCTCTTCGAAAGGGATTCCCCAAGAGGTTAGTTTTTCCTTTATGAATTTAGATGTTTCAAACTCATGAAAGGACAACTCTGGGTTTTGATGAATATGCCGTCTTATTTCAATGATTTCATTGAAACAATCTTGGGCGAGTTTTTGAATTTTTTCCTTCATCAACGTTCCCAAAAATAAGAAGATCCATTTACTATCATCCGAATGGACACATAAAACATGAGTAGTCCAAAAATTAACTTGACCAATTGGGCATTCAGTTGAAGACTCAGTTTACTCCCGATATACCCTCCCACAATGAACACAGCAGCCATAATTCCTGCGTAAAGAATCATCTTTGGTGTCATATCCGTTGCCTTATAATAATTGACAACCGCCAATATTCCAATCGGTGGAAGCATCAACAACAAACTCATGCCTTGTGCTTGGTGCTGTGTGAGGCCAAGAAAATATATTAATGCAGGAACTATCACTATCCCTCCTCCAATTCCAATAAAACCTGAAGCTATACCGGCCATCAAGCCAATACCCATTAAAATAAGTACCGTGTTTGTATCCATTAGAAATCTAAAGATAAAGATAGGTAGCGAATACTTGGAAGTGTTGTATGATCGTCCACACCCCAAGCCCAATCAAAGCGTACGAAATACCCTGAAATACGAGATCTCAATCCGAATCCATAGCCATAAACGATAGGTTCTTTGAGGTTCTCTATTTCTACCAAAATTGCTGGGTCATTACTATCTTCCGGGTATTGCGTCACTATTGTATTGAATGAGTTGTTCTCATGATATGGATGCAAGCCGGTCCAAGCAGCACCTACATCAAAGAACCCAACTACTTGAAAGTTCTCTAAGAAGTCAGATTTCAAGGGCTGATTTGAAAAGTATTTGAAAACAGGAACTCTCAATTCAGAGTTTGCAACAGCAAAGTTATTTCCGTTACGGATATTTTGAATGAAACCTCTCATCGGAGTGGCTAGTGTTTGGAAGGCAAAACTCATATCTTGCGGCACTTGCACAGCATCATCAAAACGTTCTCTAAATCTCAACACCCATGAATCAACGCCTCCTAAGTAATGAATGATGGCTTGGTCGCCACCCGTGTATGCAAAGGCTACTCTGTTCGCCCAGATAATGTCCTTGTGCACTTTTTGATAAAAACGGAAGTCTCCACCACCCACAAAAATATCAGGACGTTCATCTCTGATTTCCTTGAAGTATTCTCCAAACAGTTTAAAGCGAATGCCGTTGTATAGGTTTAATCCTTTGTTCCTGGTGTTATCGAAAACCAATTCAACTTTTGCTGATCCCAAATGAATCATATAAGTGGGCTCATCAATATTGGCATCATTGCTCGCCATGGTTATGATTTGATCATTACGATAACCAACTGTTCCTCTTAAACTCAGTACCTCAGAAAATGGGTAACTCGCTCTGTACTTTAACTCGTGTGTTACTAATTTTTGCTCTTCAAAAGCATTGTTTGCCATGAAGAAGGCATTTCTATAGCCTAACCATTTGTGGTCTACTCTTTTTCTTAAGTTCTCGAAAGACACTAAATATTCTGCTGTTCTTAAGTTAGGAGCAAGTCGAAAGCCGCCCAATAGCTTGTAATCCTCAAACAAATCGGATGCACCCGCCTTAAACAAACCATTTAAGCCAACGTTATTGTAGATAGCTCCCGGCCCCGAATAACGCTGGTAGGATTGATTTAGCTGATTATTATCCAGCTGAGTTACCACATAGTCCATGGCGAAATTTGTACTGTAGATCGTAGAACTGGGCATTTCGAAATCTGGTCGGAGTTCCTTTGCCTTGTTCTCTTCAATCTTTCTCTCTTCAGCGATAATATCATTTTCTTTATCAAGACGTTTTACCTCTTCTTCAAATTCTGGTTCTTCATCTTCAAAACGATAATTTTCAACATCAATCTCAAACTTTTCTTCTTCAATAAAAATCTTCTCCCCCGAATTTACCTTGCTCGTCGTATCCACTTTGGGTGCAACAGGCGTAACACTCTTCTTGTAGGCTGTTAAGGGCAGTTGCTCCACTTCAAGCATGGCATCATTGGAAGTTACCAGGTAGCCAAACTTGTACTTACCATCTTTCAATACCATCATGCTCGCCATGTTTTGTTTGGTATTCATTTGATATTGAAGGACGCCCGTGTTGTAATTGGACAAAGCCTTTATTTTAGAAAAATAGCGGTAGTGGATGACCGTATCCACATAGGCTATGGCACTGTCATAACTAGCTACAAAGCGATTGTAAATTCCGTTTTGATCCGAAACAAAGGTGTAATCTCTACCTAAATATGCACTGGGATGAAACTCATTGGCGTAATCCGTATCAGTGACCTGTCGGATGATTTGATAGCGCTTGTTGTTCTTCTCCTTTGGAATAACAAAAATATCGTAATCATTCTTCCATACTTGGATTTCTTCTGGCTTAAGCTTTTGCCTGCGCAGGGTATCATCATAGCGATTGGAAGCAAAAATAATCTCGTTTTCCGATACAAACTCTGGATGTAAATCATCGTAAATATCGTTGGTTAGGGGTTTGAAGAGTTTACTAGAAATAGAAAAAAGATAGATATCCGTTTGACCTTGTCTAACTCCCGAAACAACCATTTCCGTTCCGCTTGGAGCATAAGAGAAATCCAATACCTTCTCTAGGCTGGAGGCATCAATCACGTCAGTTCTTTTGTCCTTAACCGTGTGAATTCGCATCTCCAAGTTTCCTTTTCTCTCCGTGAAGAAGGTAAGCACGTTGTAATTCGGGTGCCAGTTCAAAACGGGGTAAGATAAATCGGCACTTCTTTCCAAACGCGGATGATCTTTGAAAACGCGGTATTTCTTTTTCGTTTGCGTATCAAAAACATAAATTCTTACCTGACCTTGCAGGTTGTAGGCATATGCCGCGTACCTTCCATCAGAACTCATTTTGAATTGCGTATAAACTGCATTTCGTTTGTTTTTGATCTCCAAATAGTTCAAGTTCGGTTCCTGCAATTGCGCATTATCTCCCTGGTATTTTTTCTTGTAGTAATTATGAAAATCGATGGCAAAGTTTTCCATGTCCATTCCCAAAACAATCAAAAACCCGTTTTCAATCGAACGGCTCATACGAGCTATGTAAAGCACATTGGGAATTATCTTTGGACTAAACTTAGAGGCGATATAATTCCATACGGCATGGCCAGCCAAATCCGCATCTCTTCCTTCCAAGCTGTTGAATTTGGCAAAGTCACCGTTTAGGACCTTGTTTTTTACTTCATTGTCTAGCTTTTCATTCCAACCCTGACCTGCGTAGCTTTTAAAACCTTCCAAATACCAGCTTGGAAAAGTTAACATGGTACTTGACTTAATTTGGTCCTTCCAATTGTTACCATAAATCAATTTAGAGACCATCACATCCGAAATGGCCGACTTTATTTGAGCGTCCAGCTGTTCATGCGTTCCTTCGTAAAAAACAAAAAGTTTATTTCCCACAATACGAGCTACACCACCTACATTGGTGCTTTCTTCGGTCGTAATTCCAATATTGCTTTGCTTAAAATCCGATTGATTTTTAAAAACAAGAATTTCTAATTTATCCTCAATACGGTAGTCGAACCAAGCCTCTACTTCCTCCATGTGTTTTTGAGCCGACTTGGCAGCATACACCGCCAAATCTTCACCTCCGGTGTAATAGTATACCTTGAAGCGCTGAAAGTTAAGGCTGTTCCAAAGGAACTCCTGGTACTGAATTCGATTTTTCCCAAATGTTTGTTGTGATCCATTGTAAAACTGGGCATGCATCCCCTTGGCTGAAAGCAATAGAAAAAAGACAATGAATATTTGGCGTAAACCGTACATTTGTAGACGTGTAAAGATAACTAATTTTTGAGCATAATAGTATGCGCTCAAACAATTAAACAGAAGTCAAAATGGAAGTCAAAAAATTCACTTTTAACCCTTTTCAAGAAAACAGCTATGTGGTTTACAGCGAAAATAAGGATGCGCTCATCATTGATCCAGGCTGTTATCAGGACCATGAAAAGGAGGAGCTCGTTCAATTTATTGAACAAATGGGCTTGAATCCAGTGCGACTTTTAAACACACATGCCCATATTGACCATGTTTTGGGAAATAACTTTGTTTCCAAAAAGTGGAACTTGGGACTGGAGCTTCATGAATTAGATTTACCAACCTTGCAATCGGTTGCTAATTACGCTCACCTATACGGTTTTGAAGGCTATGAATTGTCGCCAGAACCCGTTGCTTTTCTTAAAGAAGGCGACAGCATTGAATTGGGAAATGAGCGTTTGGATATACTTTTTTGCCCCGGACATGCACCTGGACATGTTGCTTTTTATTCTGAGAAAGACGCTTTTATTATTGGTGGAGATGTTCTATTTCAGGGAAGCATAGGAAGAACCGATTTGCCCGGAGGCAGTTTTGAAATATTGGAAAAATCCATCAAAGAAAAGTTTTACACCCTACCCGATGAGACACTGGTTTACTGCGGCCATGGGCCTGAAACCAAGATTGGGTTTGAGAAAATGAATAATCCTTTTGTGAAGGGTTAATTATACCTCACACATAAAGCGAATTATCAGATTATACAAATCTTCAAATTCCGTGAGGGGGAGGGTTTCTGCCTTGTCGTTTACATCATGATAGGCTGAGATGCCGCCCATGGTATAGATGAAAAAGGCGGGTACGTCCGCTTTGGTAAAAAAGTAATGGTCGGAATTGGCTGCTGGACCACGCTTTTTGATTTTGACCAGGTAATCCGATTTGTTGTTAATATCCAATAATGTGTTGAAGGCTTTTTCATGCAGGGTGGCGTTAACCACTGTCATACCTTCCTCCCCCGTGCCCAATAAATCAAGGTTTAATAAAAACTCAATTTTATTTAGCGGCAAAAGTGGGTTTTCGACATAATGTTTGGAGCCCAGCAAACCAGCCTCTTCGGATCCAAAGGCAATAAAAACCACTGAAAAATCTTTGGGAGGGTTGTTTGCATAATATTCAGCCAGCATCAATAACATGGCTGTTCCACTGGCATTGTCATTTGCACCGGGGATGTAGGCCTCATTTCCCATGGTGCCTAAATGGTCGTAATGTGCCGTAATGTACTTGTATTTTTTTCTGCCTTTTCTGCTCGTCGCTTCCACCATTCCCAACACATTTTGGCTTTCGTAGTCCTTAATGAATTTGGATTGTATGTTCAGTCGGATTTCAGCTGCTTCTCTATTCCAAAGGGAATCAACTGCTCTTATCGCCCCGTGGTTCCATTGCTCTCTCCCTACCGACCAGGTCAGTTTTTCATTGGAAAGCAAAACCGTTGGAACGAATTCAGGTAGCGCCATAAACATTTCTCGGAAGCGCATGCTCGTATCTGAACTGTAACTTGTTTTAAAGTCTAATATCGCGATGGCATTTTCACTTTGCCATTTTCGCAACTGACTTCCAATCCAATCCTTGTTGAGTATTTGTTCTGCTCCGATATAAACGGGCTTAAATACTCCAGACTCTGAACCTGAATTGGGATCGACAATGAAATCTATGCCCGTTTCTAACTTTCTTTGATCGAGCACAACCACAACAGAATCGGAAAAAGTATTGACTCCCAGCTTATAGTTTTGATAATAGCCTTTATCCGTTAAGGGCTTTACACCGAAAACTTCAAACTTTTTTTTGATGTAAGCTGCAGCCAGCTTATCCGCTTGATGGGTATATCCCCTTCCGTAAAAATCGGGTGCACAAAGGCGACTTACATAGGCCTCAGCCTTTTTACGAATTTCTTGGCTCGCTCCATTTAAACTGGAAAAAACGAGCAGAAGGACAGCTATTTTATAAATACCGTCTCTCAACAAGCGCCATGAATTTTTCGTAGGTATCACTCTCTTTGTCCCACTTATATTGATCAGACAATTCTGAGTTGATGTAAGTCTCAGCCTCACCTAAGGAGTTCATTGCGTTTAAACGATCAATCGCCGAGTCATAAAGTTCTTTCTCTCCCATAAAAAGGTTGTTCATAAACAGGAACTTCTGATTGATACCAATAGCAGCATGAATGTCTTCAATTTTGGTCTTTCCGAGTTTTTCTGAAAGTGAGCTAGCGGTCTGTTCTTGTTTATCATCTGACCCAATGGCATCCATCAAGTTGGTTTGGCTTTCATCCTTTATCGGCGATTCTTCTTTCTCCTCCTCTTTTGCCGCAGGCTCCTCTATTTTCTGAGGGGGATTGGGATTATTAAATGGTAAGGGCTGATCAGGAACGGGAATACTTTCTTGCTTTCCTGGGATTGGTTTTACCTGTGGTTTTGTAGCTTTTGGCTTTAATTCGTTTTTGGTAGAACCTTTAGCCCCACCAATTCTAAAACCTTTAAAAAGTCCTTCACTTTCTTCTGCTACATCTTCTTCAACTTCTGGAGCCTTGCTTATTTGCTCTGCCTCTGGAGTTCCTTTTATTGTCTCTTCGTAGGCCTTGTAACGCAATACCAAAAGTCTTTCATAAATCTCTCTACTTGCAAGCACTGCTGCCTCCATGTCCGACTGCTCCATTTGGGAATCGTCCATCTTTTTGATTAGATTTTTTAACTCTTTCGCTAGGTCCTTTAGGTTTTTATATTGTGGATTATTCTCCATTTTGTTGGTAATTAAACTCGGGCTGTAGCCTCTTAAAATTTTACATTTGTTAGCCTTCGTGAAGGGATGGTAAAAGTACAAAATTCACATCATTATTTGCTAAGATTTGCTTTATGTTTTTAGAAGATACGGGTAGAAAAAATTTAAAAGTTGGGTGGATAGAAGTTGTCTGCGGATCAATGTTCTCTGGAAAAACGGAAGAATTAATTCGTCGTTTAAAACGTGCTGAATTTGCCAATCAAGAAATAAAAATTTTCAAACCTGTTATTGATACCCGCTACGATGAAATGAAAGTAGTGAGCCATGATGCTAGAGAAATTAAAAGTATCCCGGTATCCTCTTCAAAGGAAATAATCAAGCATGTTGGTAACGCTGAGGTGGTGGGAATTGATGAGGCTCAATTTTTTGACATGGATCTTCCTCAAGTGGCCAATGATTTGGCTAATTCTGGTATCCGTGTTATTGCAGCAGGTTTGGATATGGACTTTCAAGGCAACCCATTTGGCCCTATGCCTAATATGTTGGCAGTAGCGGAATACGTAACAAAAGTGCATGCCATCTGCGTGAAAACTGGAAAGTTAGCAAACTACAGTCACCGAAAAATAGCCGATGAAAGCATAGTTAAATTGGGTGAAAAAGACATTTACGAACCTTTATCTCGTGAGGCATTTGTTGAAGAAAAACGAAAAGAACGTTTATCTTCACATTCTGAATGAAGTTTAGCATACACGACATAGCCCGTCTTTCGGGAGCTAGCTTGGTAAGCTTTTGTGATACTGATGAAACTGTCACGCAGATTTTTTATGATACTCGACGGATAAACCAGAGCAAGGGAGGCTTGTTTGTTGCGTTAAAAGGAGACAATTCAGATGGTCATGACTTTATTGAAGAGGCATACAACAAAGGGATAAGAAATTTTTTAATAGAAGATGAAGTTCCTTTTGTAGCAAATGACACCAATATACTTCAATGTGAAAATACCCTGCTCGCTTTAGGAGCTTGGGCCAAAAATCACCGTGAAAATTTTGACATACCACTTGTCATGATTACAGGGTCCTACGGTAAAACGAGCATCAAGGAATGGGCATTTCATTTTTTAAGTGCAAAATATTCCTGCCTGAAAAGTCCAAAAAGCTACAATTCTAAAATAGGGGTTGCTTTAAGCCTTTTGAAGTTAAATCCCTACCATGAAATTGCCCTAATTGAAGCCGGGATTTCTATGCCTGACGAAATGCAGTATTTACTTGACATGTGTGCTCCTAGCTGTGTTCTATTATCAAATATTGGAGGTGCACACCTTGAAAACTTTGAAAGTGCAGAAGAACTGAAGAAAGAAAAATTAATCGCCTTAAGTGGGAAGACTCAAAAAATCAGTACTCAAAGGATACTCGATGAAAACGGAATTTCTGGGCTAAGTTATTACCCGAATGAGAAGTATGAAGCACTCGCGCCCTTTGATAGTGACTGGAAAAACAAAAACTATTTGGCTGCAGTGGCATTGGCTGAACTTTATGAAATAAGTGTTGAAGAAATAGCAAGTAGAACCAAAAATTTACCACAAATTGCCCATCGTCTAGAAAGGCTGGAAGGAATAAATGGATCTGTAATTCTTAATGACTCTTACATTTTAGATGCTGATTCACTATCCATAGCGATATCCGATTTTGAAGCTTTAAATCCAAAACGTTCCTTTCTTGTGCTAAGCGACATGGACAAGGCAAATGAGAGTTCATATAAAACCATAGAGCAAACCGTTCGGCAAAAAAAGTGGGATGGTATTTATGTTTTGGGCGGAGCCATGACATCTAATCTGCACAAATTGGGTATCCATTCCTTTGCACACCCACAGCAGATCATAAATGATTTGAAAAAGAAACTCCAAAAAGGAGATGGTATACTTATTAAAGGGGCAAGAAAGTTTGAATTAGAACGAGTAGCAAGAGCCTTGGCTGATGTTAAACACAAAACATATTTAGAAGTAAACTTAAGCCAATTAGGCAGGAACTTGAAGCTTTGTAAGGAGAAACTAGCACCTAAAACCAAAGTAATGGCCATGGTTAAGGCATTTGCTTATGGAAGCGGCAGCGGGGAATTAGCACAATACCTAGAAAAGGGTGGTGTCGATTATTTCGGTGTAGCCTTTAGTGATGAAGGGAAGAATCTACGCGAGTCTGGAATTACCAAACCTATCATGGTGCTGAACTCGAGCAATGAATCCTTTGAGACCATTTGGGAGTATAAACTAGAACCTGCTATATTCAGCATGGATGTTTTGGATAGTTTCATCCGCTTTTGTATTGATAAGGGGGCTCAGTCCTACCCTATACACCTAGAGTTTGATACAGGAATGCACCGCTTGGGATTTGAGGTATCGCAAGCACAAGAAATAGTGGAGCTAATTCACGCGCAACCAGAGGTGAAAATTGCATCAGTATTTACCCACCTTGCTGCATCTGACTCTCCTAAGGAAGATGCCTTCACACGTCAGCAGATTTCAAAATTTGAAAAGGTGAGCGACTACATTAAAGCTCAGTTCCCGTATCCCATTGCTGCGCATTGTGCAAACTCAGCTGCAGCGGCTAGATTTAAAAGCGCCTCTTTTGATATGGTGCGCCTGGGAATTAGTTTATATGGCTACAATCCGTTTACACCTGAGTTAAAAGCAATTTCTCAATTGCACAGTAGCCTAACACAAATTAAAAAATTAAACCCTGGAGACAGCGTTGGGTATGATAGAGCCTTTATTGCCGACAAGGAGACACTCATAGGAATACTGCCAATTGGTTATGCTGACGGTTTTAATCGAAATCTGAGTCAGGGTGTTGGAGAGGTATACGCAAATGGGAAGTTTTACCCTGTGGTTGGTAATGTATGTATGGACATGTGTATGATAGAAATTGATGATACTATTACCACGGAAACGGAATTCGAAATTTTTGGTCCGCATATTTCACTGATAAATCTGGCAGAGAAAATGGGTACTATACCATATGAAGTTTTAACAAGTATTTCTTCTAGGGTTAAACGGGTTTTTGTTGAAGCATAAGCTTTTTCCGTTTTCTCTTTTTTAGGATGGCATTTGTCATTACCGTCAGAATAATAATGATTGCTCCTAAATAAAAATTCCAAGTCATTTTCTCACTTTCAGGAAAAAGAATGACAGCCAATATGATGGCATAAATCGGCTCTAAATTAATACTTAAAGCCACTGTAAATGGCGACAATTCTTTCATAACAAACACACTTGCCACAAAAGCAAAACTTGTACAAATGATTCCTAAGATAAGAAGCCATAATAGGTTGCTCATGCCCAATTGATCCGGATGAATCCAGGTCTTTCCACTCACAATTAGGTAAACTGTTAGTGCCAAAAACCCACCTAACATTTCTATGGTCGATATTTTAACTGAATCCCAGCCTTTTCTGACGTATACACCATTCAAGGTTCCAAAAAGAGCGGCTAGCATGGCGGAGATAAGACTTAAGGTAATACCCAACCAATACTCAAATGCGGCTTGCGTAATGATAATTATTCCTACAATCGTTGCTATACCCAAAATAAGTTCCGACCAATCAAAGCGGCGCTTAAAAAACAAGGGTTCAATTAAACTGGTAAACAATGCTGCAGATGAAATACAAGCCAAGGCTACACTAACGTTACTTGCTTTAATAGAACCAAAAAAAGTGATCCAATGTGCGGCGGTTATAACACCCGTACCTAGTAACATTAAAATTGCCTTTTGGGATAACTTTTCTCCTTTCCTCCAGAAAATGCTGAATATGGCAAGACCTAAGAAGGCTATCAACATACGGTACCATACCGTATTGAATTCATCCAGTGTAATGACCCTACCTAAGATCCCGGTAAAACCAAAAATGAACACAATGATGTGCAGGTAAATCAAGTATTTTATATACGAACTCATAAAAAAAGGAGCGCCAAATTTAGCGCTCCTTTTTAAATTTATGGTAAAGATTAATTATTTAACTGCTTTTTGTTTTTGCTTGGCTTCTTCAACAACCTTTTCTTGAGCTTTGATTTCACCAGACTTTTCTTCGATTAGGCCCTTGTTCTCTTCAATTGCCTTCTCTGCCTCCGCTATTTTCTTTTTGTAATCCTCAATGTCTTTTGCGTAATCTTCATTCTCTTTTTCGGTTTCTTCTTTTTCTTTTTGAAGCTCTTCCAATTTCTTTTCTTCTGCCTTTATAACTACTCCAATCGCGGCTTTTGTTTCTTGCACACCGAATTCATACATAACATCTCTGATGAAAGGAAATTGTTCCCCGTGTTCTTTTGAACTTGCATAAGCACCACCTAAATCAAAAGCAGCAATAACAGTTACCCCGCCTTCTGATTCAACTACTCTAGAGTATACATCAAAGGTGTTATCACTCATCTTTTTAATACGACAATCATCCGCAAAAATCTCATCCTTAGATTTGACTTTTCCTTTGATATCCTTTAGTTGTTTTTCCCATGCTTTGGTAACATCCTTAACATTTCCTCCCGGAATGAATACCGTCAAGGAATTTACTGAACCTGTGCTAAAGTTCTCTGAAGTTTCTTGAACTTCTATTCCCTTTTGAGCAGAAGCTCCCATCATTAAAAAGGCTGTTGCCGTTGCTAGTAGTATTTTTTTCATTATCTAATTTTTTCTAGTTTGTATACGGAATTACAATTAGCATTCCGAAAATTAAAGATAAGCCCAATCTTGGATAAAAGAAAACAATCATCGATAAAATGTTATGTTTGACATGATGAATGACAAAACAAGGTGCAAATGGTGTTTATCCGATCCTTTATACATTAAATACCATGATGAGGAATGGGGTAAAGCCGTTTATGACCGGGATAAACTGTTTGAGATGCTATCCTTAGAAGGCGCCCAAGCAGGTTTAAGTTGGATTACAATTCTTAAAAAAAGAGAAGGTTACAGAAAGGCCTTTCATAATTTTAACCCAAAAAAAATAAGCTCCTTTTCAGATAAGGACGTTGACCGTCTGCTCAAAAATGAGGAGATTGTTCGACATAAAGGTAAGATAGAGAGTGTTATTAATAATGCAAAGATTATCCTTGAAATGGAGGCTCAAGGAAAGCAATTTCCAGATTTTATTTGGGCCTACGTCAATAACAAAACAATTGATCATAAACCCAGGGCACTGTCAGACTTAAAATCAAGCACTGAAGTGTCCAAAAGAATGAGCAGAGACCTGAAAAAAATGGGATTTCGTTTTGTTGGACCCACAACTTGTTATTCGTTTATGCAAGCTGCTGGTCTAGTGAATGACCACGTTAAAAGCTGCTCTTTTCGCTAAGCGGCATATACGAATTCTGCTTGTTGAGATATTCGAAATCAAAAAAAGTAGAGATTTTTATCTTCTAAGTTTGTGATTATTTGAAAAAACACTACATTTGCAGTCCGAATTTTGGAAAAGAAGTTTTAAGAAACAAAAGATATGGCAAATCATAAGTCAGCATTAAAGAGAATCAGATCAACTGAAGTTAGAAGGTTGAGAAACAAATATTACCACAAATCTGCACGTACTGCGGTTGCAAAATTACGTGAGATGACAGATAAAAAAGATGCAGAGAAGTACCTTCCTACTGTATTTGGAATGTTAGACAAATTGGTAAAGAAAAACATAATTCACAAGAACAAATCAGCAAACTTAAAGTCTGGTTTACAAGTTCACGTGAACGGATTAAAATAAAAAAATTTACTTCAAGGAAAAGTCCTGGCCACTGGTCAGGACTTTTTTTTTACCTTTAATTCTGCGTGGAATCGTTCAGCATAAAACAATGGTCCGAAGAGGATAGACCCAGAGAAAAACTAGCGACTCAGGGGCGACAGAGTCTTACAGATGCTGAACTCATAGCGATACTTATCGGTTCTGGCAGTCGAGAATTAACAGCTGTAGATTTATCCAAAAGAATATTAGCCAATTGTAATAACGATTTGAATCAACTGGCTAAGCTTAGCTTAAAAGACTTAACCAAATTCAAAGGTATTGGAGAAGCCAAAGCAATTTCTATTGCTGCAGCCCTAGAACTTGCTAGAAGGAGAAAACCAGAAAGTTTTGACATTAAAAAGTCTATTACTTCCAGCGCAGACGCCTTTGAAATTATGAAGTGGCATTTCCTTGATTTACCCCATGAAGAATTCCGTATTTTGATGCTTAACCAAGCAAATAAAACTATCAAGCAGGAACTTATTGGTCGTGGAGGCATCACAGGCACGGTTGCCGATAGCCGTTTAATTTTTCGAACAGCTTTGGAGAACCGAGCGGTCGCTTTGATTTTATTTCATAATCACCCAAGTGGAAGGCTGGTCCCTTCGGAGGCTGACAAACAACTCACGCAAAAATTACTTAAAGCAGGCAAAACACTTGACATAAAGATATTGGATCACTTGATCGTATCTGACGCAGGATATTTTAGTTTTGCCGATGAAGGAATATTAGAATGAAAAAAATTTTAACCATCATTGGAGCAAGACCGCAAATTATAAAAGCGGCAGCACTGAGCCGAGCTATAGAAAACACGGCTAAAGATGAAATGAAGGAAATTATCCTTCATACGGGACAACATTACGATGAAAACATGAGTAAAGTTTTCTTTGATGAACTCGGTATACCTGAGCCAGATATTAATTTAGCTGTTGGCTCAGGAAAACATGGGCAGCAAACGGCTAAAATGATAGAGGGGATTGAACTTGCCTTAGAAGAATACCAACCCAACGCATTGGTAGTGTATGGTGATACTAACTCGACTTTGGCAGGGGCAGTTGCTGCTAGTAAACTCCATGTTCCCATTGTTCATATTGAGGCTGGTCTCAGATCCTTCAATAAGAAAATGCCGGAAGAGGTTAACCGTATTTTATGCGACCATGCCTCTACCCTGTTATTTACCCCTACGGAAGCAGGTCTAAACAACTTAAGAAATGAAGGTTTTGGGAACAATGATACCCCATACACCGCGGATAATCCCGGTGTATTCTATTGTGGGGATATCATGTATGATAACAGCCTTCATTTTGGAAAAGTAGCCGATGAACAAAGTGACATCATTAATAAACTTAAGCTACCACAAGATTTCGCATTGGCTACTGTCCATCGTGCTGAAAACACAGATAAAGCTGAAAACCTGCAAGGGATTTTCTCCGCCTTATACGAGATATCACTAAAAATGGCCTTGGTCTTACCTCTTCATCCACGTACGAAAAAGTATATGGATATGCACTTATCTGATGAGTTACTTCAGAATATTGAAGCGAATGAGAACTTCATCATGTGCGATCCATTAAGTTTTATGGATATTACAGCCCTAGAGAAGAATTGTAAAATCATTGCAACCGATAGCGGAGGACTTCAAAAGGAGGCCTATTTCTTTAAAAAGCCATGCATTATTTTAAGAGAACAGACCGAATGGGTGGAGGTCTTGGAAACCGGAAAAGCAGTACTATGCGGGCACCATTACGATAAAATAATGGATGCTTTTGAGCGTTTATCTCAGGATGATAACGACAACTTTACCCCTATTTTTGGTGATGGCAAAGCCGCCGAGTTCATGGTAAAAACTATGCTGGAAAACATTTAATGCTAAAAATTCAAGCTCAAGATAGTCCGCGTTTGCGTTACGTTTTGGATGAAATATTCCAACGTAGACTGAATTTGAGTTTTGAATTTACTCCCAAAGAGCTTAATCAAAATATTGAGATTTCCTTTGCGCAAAAGTCGGCTTACACCCTTGAGGGAAATAAGCTCCTTTGGGAAAATAAACTGCTGAGCAAACAGGATTTTAAAGAATTAATTAAAGATTTTGATAGCATTGATCCCTTAACCAAAGGCTTTATATTCTTATCCCGTTATGAGGAGTATTTGAGTCCTACTTTAGACAAATGGGATCGATACACTCACGAGAGTTCATTATTTGATTTGGACCTTAAAAAACCCTGGGTTGAAATATTGACCAAGGAGTTAAAAGAACAACTAGAAGAACATTTTGGTGAAGAATTAGGTCGTTTTTCTCCCCTCACGCATGAGTTTACCATGGATGTAGATGTTGCCTTTTCGGTAAAAGGAAAAAGCAATAAAGTTTTTTGGGGTGGACAAATGAAGGCATTGCTAAAAGGCAATTTTGCAAGCTTTGCGGAAAGAAATAAGATTCGAAAGGGTTTGAAAAAAGACAGCTATGATGCTTATGACTTTGTTGCTGGAAACTTCCATAAAAAGAATAGCCGGGTTTTCTTTCTTTTGGGAGATCGCGGACCAATGGACAGGAATCTTTCACATGAGAGTGACGAAATGAAAAGCTTGGTTAAGCGCATGGAGGAGCATTCCAATGTTGGGGTTCACCCCAGTTTTGCCTCCTTTCAAAAGCCAGAACTAATAAAAAAGGAAATTGCTCGACTTGAGAAATTAACAGGTAAAATAGTTCAGGATGCTAGGTTTCACTACCTGCGTTTTAACCTTCCTAAATCTTACCAGCAATTAAGCGCCATCGGTATTAAAAGAGATCACAGCATGGGCTATGCAGATCAAATTGGATTTAGAGCGGGAACAGCCTATCCTTTTAACTTTTTTGACCTTGAAAAAAACCAATTGTGTGATTTAGAAATTCATCCAATCGCATATATGGATGGAACTTTAAAAGAGTATATGGGCTTGAGTGTTACAGATGCGAAATCCTTGGTAAATGAACTTATAGATAATTGTACTGAAACGGGAGGAAAGATTGCGTGCTTATGGCATAATGATACCTTAGCAGAAGCCGGTGACTGGAAAGGCTGGAGAGAGGTTTTTGAAATGCAAGTTAAGCTTTCTTCTTAGCCGCTTTTTCTTTTTTCATTTGCTCCATTTTGTACTCGTGCATTTTTTGCAGTCTTATACGACCAAAACGGCGTGCAATAAACATTGCAAAGCAAAGTCCAGAAGCAGCATACAACCAGCTTACACTCTCTGTAAAACCGTCGTTAATTCCCAAAATGGTAATTAATATTGCTGTGGCTATTCCCAAGGTTAGCCATACCCATTCCATTATTTTACTGTAGGTTTCCATTAGGGCTGTAAAGATACATCATCCACTTCTACCTCCGATTTATATTTCCAGATTTTATGTGCAACAAAGTCCTTTTCAGCCCAAAACCTATTGCCCTCATGAATGTCGTAACCATCATTTAAACGAATTGGTTCAAAGGTATACCAGAGCACAGCATTGGTGTCGGGGTGTTTTCCGTAATTTAGAATTTCTGTGTAAAAGGTTTGATTTTCCTGTAGGTTCTTTACCACAACATCTCCTTCCAAACGGATATCATTTTGACCTTGTAATACGCCGTAATTGGCAGTAACCTGAGCCAAATCCGTCATCATGGAATCAAAGTAAACAACTTTCAGTCCTTCAGGAAAAACATAAGTGTTTCTATCTTCTCCTTGGATAAGCATGGTTTTAGCCTTTAAAGTGACCTTAATATCGTCCTCATCAAACATCTGCATATAAACAGAGTCCATTTGCTCACCGCTTGTGCCTTGTTGGCTTATCGTATCAAAATCTTTCTTTGAATTACCGCAAGCAAAAAGGGTTCCCACCCAAAGGATGAGAACCCAGTTCTTATTATTTGTTTGCTTTCGCAATTTAATCTTTAGCTCTTATGGTTGTTGTTTTACCGTAGCATGGTACAGTATAGCTTGCGCCTAACTTTAAAGCATCAGAGAACAAATCTGTTCTAGAAGGGTAGTTTTTCTTGTAATAATCTGCTCCTTTACCTGCTTTCTCCATATAGTCAGAACCTAACCAGAATACTGACTTTCTAGCAATACTTGTAGACCCACAAGTTGAGTTCTTCACAACTATTTTTGCCATAATTTCATAAGCTTCTCTGTTACATCCTGTAGAAGCTTCTGCATAAGACATAGCTTGTGAGTAGGCTCCCTTCGCGTAGTAGTATCTTGCCGCTTCATACTTTGTTTCACAACTCTTATCTCCAGCTAAACCTAAAGCCTCTGATAGATATTTATCTGCAGCTGCAAAATCTTTCTCTGCCCAGTTACTGTTAAACAATGCCATTGCTGCATCATAAGAAGGGTTACAATCATAGCTGATGGCAGCTAATTTCTTGTATGCATCTGTAGCTGTACAATTCTTACCGTTCAATAAATCCAACCACTTCTGTACCTTTTCCATTTTTGCATCACAAGCCTCAGGTAATTCTGAAATTTGTGCAACAATCATTTCATTAAGTTTATCACAACTTAAAAATGGTGATGCGTATTGATCAACATAATCTTTCGCTGCTGTACAATCTTCATTGGTAACTTTTTCGAACTTCTCTACCGCTTGAAAGTAGGCATCAATTAAGTCCTCAGTAGTAATATGCTCATTTTGCATCATGTAATACTTATTGATCCACTGGTATTGGATGGTAGAGCAATCCATGTTTCCGCCAGCTTTCTCATATTGCATGAACATGTTATCCGCTTTCTTATCTAATTCAGTAACTCCTGCATCATTCGTAAGAATAAAGTAAGCATAAGCTAACTTGTATGCTGGCTCAGTTGATTTTTCTACTACTACATCATATAGCATGTAGGTTGAATCTTTTAATTCTTTCTTTCTTGCCTCATCTGCTTCAGCATTCATCATTGCTTCAAAGATGTAGGTTCCAAAAATGTAATCATTTACATCAACAGCTTCATTCTCTAACTTTAGCTCTGTACACTTAATAAACTTTGAATAGAACTTGTATGCTTCCACATACTTCTCGCTTTTAACTCTCAGCAGATAGTTATTCTTGTGATAATTACAATCTTCTCCATCCGCTTGTGCTAAGCCCGAAAATGTGAAAGACGTTAAAAGTAGTGCTGTAAATAATGTTTTCAAACTCTTCATTGTGCTCTTATTAATCATATTTTCTCTTAAAAAACCAATAATCATTTCTTGTTGGCGTAAAACTAAAGCCTAAGTAGATTCCAGCATAATTCTCTTTTAAAATGCTGCCATCTGGTAGGCCTCTTGTTCCTAAATTCACGCCCAAATTCACCATTGAGCGGGATTTTGAATATAGTAACGGCAGTCCTAATCCAAAACTTATGCCATAATCGACCAATTGTTCATCATTTATTTTAATATGGGATTGACCATAATGTCCTCCAAATCTTATCTGACTGGTTTGATACCATTTAGAACCAGACATAAGTTTTCTTCTGTCAAATACTGGAATAACTTGCACGCCCAAATTAGCACGCCAAGAGGAACCAAAATCTGCATTGGTAGAAAAGGAATCATAGCTTTCGCTGTATTGTTGCCAATCAGAAGTCATGTAGGCTCCTGTAATAATCCAGTGGCTTGATTTAAAATTACGACGGTAAAATTTACCTGAGTTCTTGATGCTATCTGCCACCTTTGTTCTAGGGCGAAATTCAATGCTTCCGCCAATATTTATTGATGCTGGTACAACTATATTTCCATCTATTACCGAATATGAGATGGTATCAATAGGTGATCGAAAGTTTGGATCGATTTGATTGTAAGCGTAGGAATAGGCATATTCTGTTGATTCTGAATTAAAAGATCTTTCAGCGTTGTATCCAGCAGATATACTGTATGAAAATCCTTCTCTCAAAGTGTCTTTAAAGGCTAATGAGAAATTTGGGCTTAAGCCGTTTATCCTTCTTTCATCCTCTATATTGGAACTTAGATAAGATGAGTTATTTATTCCAACCGAGCGCTCCCTTAACAGAGAGCCAAAAGTATAGGCGTAATTAAATCCTACACCTAAATATCGGTGCTCTTTTTCAATAATTGAGAAACCAAGCCCCATGGAAACATCATTTAGGCTTCCTACTCCTTGATAAGAATAATAAACATCATTTCCGTCAATTTGACGTGGATCTTCAACGTCATAATTAATGAGAGAATAAGGACGTAAACCGAAAGCTAAACCAATATGCTTGGCAACTGGAAGCCCAAGTGAAATATTATTGATATTAGCAGCAAAAGAAGATGATGTTCCGTTAGTTGAACTTAATTGACTTGCCCTGCCCATTACTCCAACATTAAATATGGTATAGTGCTTTGAAATGAAGGCATAGCTTGCTGGATTATCCAAGAAAAGCTGATTAGAGTCTAAAACACCAAAGTTTCCAGACATTCCAAATTGTGAACCCGTATAATAAGGGTTTACATCACCAATTCCATACCTTGAGAATGGGCCGTTATTACCCGTTTGTGCATTTAGCAGGAAACCTGAAAAAAACAGTATGATTAAAAATGAAATTTTATGCATTCAGCTTACTTATTGCGTTGATTCCTTTAAGGGTCAAAAACGCGTCTGCAAAGATGCCATTTTTTAATGCATCTGCAAAATAATTAGCGTCTCCACCGGTAAGAAAAATATTTAGTTGTTTATACTGATGCTTATACTCTGAAATAGTTGCAATAATCTCATTTTTCATCCCATTTTGAACTCCGCTTTGCATAGACTCTATTGTTGATTTACCAATTAATAATGGACTCTCTGTTGGGTCTAATAACGGAAGTTGTGCAGTTTGATTGTTCAACGCCCTGTAACGCATTCTTAAACCAGGAGAAATTGCCCCCCCTAAATACTCGTTTTTTTCGTTGATGAAATCAAACTTCAAGCAGGTTCCCACATCTATGACAAGCGAATTTTGATCAGGAAAATACTCGGCACAGTAAGCGGCGTTTGCAATTCTATCCAAACCTAAGCTTTCCGGCGTTCCATATTTATTAATAAATGGTAGCTCAGAAGTGTGCTTGAGGTAAACTGGAGCAGAAAACTTGTTTTCAAGCATTCTCCTCTCCGCTTCTTTTAGTACGGAGGATACAAAACAACTCTCGTAAGGGAGATTTATTTGAAATCGTTTAAATTCCTCATAGGGAAGACGCTTGAAATAAACTATTTCATCCTTCTCAAACTGAGCAATTTTAATGCTTGTATTTCCTTGGTCTACAATTAAGTTCATTTTTCTGCTTTAAAATTGCTAAAATTTATTTGTCTAAAGAAAATTATTTTTACATTTGCCCTCCCGAACGGGAAAAGGTGCGGTAGCTCAGTTGGTAGAGCAATGGACTGAAAATCCATGTGTCGGCGGTTCGATCCCGCCCCACACCACTAAAAGGCTCAAACTTAGGTTTGGGCCTTTTTTGTTTTACACTTAGCGTAATACAGAGCACTCGTATGGAATATTTTATTTTAGGAATTCTAATAATTCGCATTTCGACTCCGCTCAATACTCAAAAAAAAAGCCCCAGTAAAACTGAGGCTTCAATTATTTTTGAATCTAAGGTACTAGAAGTGCCATAAATCGTGTTCTGTTTTAAAGATATCATACTTGATAGCATCTGACTCTAAAAGAGCATCTACACCTACTTTATGATCGTTTATTTCACGGTCATATATATTGGTTTGCTTATCGATATAGGATTGGAACTTTCTTTTCCAGAATAAATCGTCAAAAGACATTCTCATTGCATCATTGTGCTCATTGTACACAAAGAAGTTCTGTAAAATGTAACGTGCTTCAGGGAAGTAAACCCAGAACATCTCACGCTTTGCAGTTGGTGTACCATTTTCCATGATATATCTCACCGGTGCAATTGCCAAGACTCTGCAGTCAAGAACTGATCTCTGCTTGTCAAAGAACCACTCTTCTTTAATATGATACTCGATAACATCTTGTGCTAATACTTCTGTAGTATCCGCAATACGCTCATAGGCAATATCACCATTCGCATCATACTGGTATATTTCATTACCATAAGGATCTACACCAAGGACAATAGGTTGTTCACCTAAATCTTTCACATCATTGAAAAGTTTAGTGATTTGTGCTTGATACTCTGGATCTGCCATTCCTTGAGCTGAATTTGGCACAACAGGGTATCTCAATAAATCACCATCAACAATTCCAGAAACTAAGAACTTATCTTCATCCAATGGCTTGTAGGCTGTAAGATCACCAGAGAGAATTGCTCCTTTCAAGATGTCAAACAAATTCCAACGATCGTTCAAGGGCTGAAGGGGGTAATAAAGAGGATAGTTCTGCTTCTCGCGCAAATCTATTGTTCTCCATACTTTTTTACTCCAAACGTAATCAGCCTCACGAAGATGAGCATAAGGAATTACCTTTTTGGTTGGAATGTGTGTTTGCATCACAACGGCGTCTCTAACACCATCCGAAGGGACAGGTAAAGGTCCGTTTTGTGCCATCACCACTCCAGGTAATCCTACAAAAAGTGCCAACTTTAAGATAATTCCTTTCATAATACTTTGTGTTTTATTATAATAATCTAATTAGGTTACAATACCTTATAGGATATCGCGGCAACCTTAACCGTTTTACCTCCTGAGCTAACTTGAGGTTCAATCATTACTTGTGATCCAGGTCTTAATTGTCTAATCAATCCAGCTGCAGCCGCTGGCATTTTATTACCAGAGAATGGGAAGGATTTAGACACACCTTGAACAGATAGTGTTACTTTTCCTCCTGTCACAGCAAATTGAATATCAATTGGTGCTCCAAATAGTTTTACTCCGAAGAATCCTGATGCCATCTTCACTCTTGAAACAGAGCTAGCAAAAGGATCTACACCTGTAACAAATACACGTGGTGGAGGTAAATCCAAGCAACGGAATTTTTTAGACTCAATTTGAGTTGATCCATTATCATCTTTACCCATCACGTTAATTGTAACGGTATTTGTTCCTCTCCCCACTTGAGCAATATAACCAGAACTTCCATCTTTCAATTTACCAGGAGAGAAACTTGTACACCCTTGACAAGATGCAGTAATTTCTGGGTAACCTGATCCAGATGCCTGAACTTGGTTAGGATAACCTCTATAAAGAACGTTTAATTCAGTGTTAGCAACAGAACCTCCTGGAGATCCTACTTCATAACGGAAATTCCATGGTTTCCATTTCTTAACACCTTTTTCTTTAATCTCGATTTCTCCAACTACTCTGTGCTTACCAACACCTCCACCAAGTTTGATGTCAGTTTTAGTAATGTCTTGAATCATAATCGGCTCTCCAGTTTTCGCAGTATCATCCAACCAGTATCTAACTCTCGATTGAGCCTTAGAATCGTAGGCAGCAATCATTACCTTAAGATCTACTGAATCACCAGAGTTTACATAACCCGTACTAGCGAAAGCACTCGCTTCAATCGTATCGAAAGTAAACGGAGGCACATCACTCTTACTTACCATGTGCTGCAGTGCAACACCTTCGGCTTGTAACATCTGTCCTTTGAAAGATGTAAATAATGCTGCAGCCGCCACAATAGGAGCATGGTCGAACTGTCCTTGAACCCAAGGAACTTGCTCACCGTGATTCTCAACTGTTTTAGGGAACGTCAAGATTCTGTAAATTTCCAAAATTTTTGGTCTATCATCCTCGTGAACTGTTTCAAGAGCTGGACCTAAAATCTCAGTTTCCCAAGTTGTATCTCCTTCAACTTTTTGGAAAACATCTGCAGGAGGTGTGAAGGAATATTCTTTCTTCTTTCCATTCTCCTCTTCTACTCTTGCACCAATAGCAATAGCTAAACTGTCACGGTAGTTGTAAATTAGGTCTAATAATTTTTGACCTTTCCCTTCATCTACCATTTGACGTGTTGCGATATCGTAGTCATCCTTCTTGGAGTAATCATTCTTAGGATCCATAAGGTTTACAACGTAGCTGAATCCAGCGTCATCAGTTTCCACCCATTTTCCTCCAGGAACACCTTCATCAAGAATACCTTTAGCATAGGTCATCATCTCATTAACATTTTTCAATGTACTTTGACGAATCTTGTTTGCTTGAGCTTGAATTTCTTTAACTTTTTCAATCTCTTCTTTTCCTGCTTTTTGGCTTTCTAAAGTTGCAATTTGTCCCTTGAATTTATCAAGTAAATCTCCATTAGAAGTAATGAAAGTCTTGTTTTGACTTTCCATTTTGTTACCAAGAACCACGAAAGAGTTAATAATTTCTTTCGATACGTTCATTGCTAGTAGGGCCATCAGTACTAAGTACATCAGACCAATCATTTTCTGTCTCGGGGTTTCTTTTCCTCCTCCCATTTTAAATTAAATTTAAAGGTTAAACATTTAGTTATTAACCAGGGCAGAATTAATCCCTAACAGTCATTGCGTTTAACATGTTACCATAAACCGTGTTAAGGGCAGTAAGGTTTTTAGATAAGGCTGACATGTTTTCTTTATATAATCTTGTATCCTCGATAGAATCGTGAAGATTCGTCATAAGTTCAGTGATACCACCTTGAAGTTTTTGTTGAGCTTCAAGTGATTCAGAAGAACCTTTCAATTGCATTTCGTATACATTGTTAAGTGATGCTAAGTTTTGAGAAACTTTTTGCATTTGCTCACCAAATGACGCACCAGCTTCTGTACCTGAAGTCAAACCTAAGATAGACTCAGATGCTCTCTCATATGATTCAGATAATTTAGATACTCTTTCTGAAGCACCTTTAAGACTAGATACATACTCATCGGTTGCACCAGCGGCACCAGAAACTTCTCCTAATGAAGAAGCATTACTTGCTAAGTTTCTCATTCCATCACCTAAAGACGCTATAAGCTCAGGCTCGATTTTCGCTTCTTCTAACATTTTATCTAACTCCTCAGTAACAGAACCTTTCGATTTTGCTTCAAGAGCTTCATGTGCATGGTCAGATCCACCTAGCGCTAACTCTGGGTATACCAATGACCAATCCGGATCTTCATGTAATGGCTCAAATGCCGATAAGGTAAAGATTACTGCTTCCGTGGTTAAACCGAAGATTAACCAGAAGTTTGCCCCTGGCCAGTGCATAATCTTAAACATGGCACCGATAATTACAATTGCTCCTCCAAGTCCGTATACGAACTTCATTACGTTTTTAAATTTCTTACTTGCGAAAAATCCTCCTCCTGAACTCATTTTTCCTTGCTTTTTAAATTGTTAATACTTAATTATTCCTATTTGTTATTTGTTAAATGCGATATTGATTAAAAGTAACAGATTAATTTGCGTTACTATCATTTAATGGATCTGCTCCACCTCTACCTAGGTAAGACATTACATTTCTAAACCCTACGTAAGACTTTGCAGAATCTTGGTATTCATAGGTTCTTGAACCTGTTTGCAGGTAGTAACCTATATCCTTCCATGAACCTCCACGGATTACCTTTCTTTTCATGGATGGTGGGTCCCAATCCATAGCGTCATACGTGTACTCTGGGTTCAAATCATGGTAGAACTCGTATGCAGACTCATCGTATGCAGAATTACACCATTCAGCTACATTTCCAGCCATACAGTAAAGACCGTAATCGTTTGGATGGTAAGAATTCACTTTTACCGTGTGGAAACCACCGTCTTCCATATATCTTCCTCTCATTGGCTTAAAGTTTCCTAAGAAACATCCGTGAGCATTTCTAATATATGGACCACCCCATGGGTATGGACTTAAATCTAAGTCACCTCTTGATGCGTACTCCCACTCAGCTTCAGTTGGTAAACGGAAATCTTGTACAAAAGACTCACCATTCAACTGTCTCCATGAATTCATTAATTGTGTTCTCCATACAGAGAAAGCTTTTGCTTGCGGCCAAGATACACCAACTACTGGATAATCATCATAAGATGGGTGCCAGAAGTACATGTTTGTCATTGGCTCATTAAAAGAGTATGTGAAATCATGAATCCAACATAAAGTATCTGGATAAACATTGATAAACTCTTCAATTATAAATCTAGAACGATCTTCATGACCTCTCATCGCGTTGTTTTGTCCCTTCTTGTTGAAGTAACCTAAATCCACATCACGACCGATTGGCTCCCCTGTAAATGGATGAACTTCATTCTCTAAGGCCCTGTGCTCCACACCATCGGCATTAGTCAATTTGTTACCTGTTTGGTAGTTGATACCCTCACGAACAATAGCTGTTTTTCCTTTACGAGCAGCTTCTTTCAAATCGATCCAATAGTAGTGGAAAATCAATTTTCTTGTATCGATTTCTCTTCTATTATAGAAACGCTCATGCGGCGGTAAGTACATTGATGATAGAAGTGCAATGAAATCTTTTTGCTTAGTTCTTCTACCCCATGCGATTCTTTCATACCAGTTTAATGTCCATTGATCATCATTTAACGGATCTCCAATATCATCATAGGTCTCATTCGCCCAAACTCCACTGGTAGGATCATCATCTCGCTGTAAAATTCTTCTCGCGATAGAATCTCTTACATAATACACGAACTGACGGTACTCATTGTTTGAAATTTCAGTTTCATCCATGTAGAAAGCCTGAATCGAAACCGTTTTAGATCTCGTTTCGTGAACCCAAGGTACAACTTGGTCACTGTTCCCCATGTTGTAACTTCCCGCTTTTATGTATAACATCCCATAAGGGGTATCCATAAACCACGGTCTCCTTCCCTGAACCCCAGTCAAATCTCCACTTGATCCTGGTGTACAAGCATACATAGCGCCAACTAATGTAATTAAATACAGAAATCGTTTCATTCTAACTCTTTTTACAACTAACTTTTATCCTTTTAATCGCCAACTTATATTCTTCTATAAAGTTGCCTCTAACGACTAATAAGCCGATAAGGTTACAACTTCATTTTTTTATCTTCTGCTTGCTCCTAAATATCTAACATCCAATATCGGCACAACCGGTGGTTGTGGACATGGCTTGTAACAAAACTTCACAAAAAATTCCATCGTACCGTTACTTACAGTACTTAAATTCGATAAGGTAACATCATACCCCAATCCAGCAGAAATATACTTCTCATCACACTGTCCTTCTTTTTGCGGCAATTGGTACAAACCTCCTAACATTGGGTTAATCCCATCTTTGTGACGGTAAGACAACCCAGCCCAAGGTTTAAGGTCACCTAAATTCTCGTAACGTGCTCTAGCAGCAATATCAAATTGCGTAACAGCAAAATCCGTTTTCATCATGAAATCCCCCATTAAAGTGAAATCACTTAGCAATGTATTGTTACCATACCCACCCATTAACCAATAATGACGAGCAACATCCATTTTAATATCTTCCAAGTCAGCGCCGTTCAAGTGCGTTGATGAAATCCCAACATAGGTATTTGGGTTATAACTGTGCTTGTAATATAGACCAAAACCTAAATCAAAAGCCCCTGCCCCATCTTGAGAACCTGGTATGTTAGGATCTCCTTGCGTGATTGGATTCCAGTTTGCATTAAAAGACTTGCTGGCATAACCTAAAGAAAGTCCTGCCCCTATAGTACCGTTCAAGCTCTGTGTCAAATGACCAGGAATATGAAAAGAGTAAGACAACCTTACAATGTTGTTTGTTTCAAAACCAATCTTATCATTATAAAAGGTAAGACCTGCTCCGCCATAGGCGATAGGCACAGGCCCCTGTAAATTCAAAAGAAACTGCTGGGTTGGATTACCACTCACAAAGCCCATGTATTGATTACGATACATTGCAGAACCGCAATACATACCATCCATACCTGCAAACCCAGGGTTCACAGATAGTTTATCAAACATAAACATAGAATATTGAGGGTCCTGCTGAGCCATGGCTCCGCTTCCCATTACTACAACAACCAACGAAAGTAGTATTCTTTTCATAAAGTACTGTTTTTCAGTATTTTCTAAATAAAAGACCCGAATAATCGGACTTCACAAGTGGCTAAAATAACATTAATTTTTGACTTAACATTATTTTGTGAAATAATTTTTAGCCATTCTAAACAAGAAATATTGTGATTCTAAACCGGGTGTTAAATTCTCTACACGGAATCTTAGACCAGTTTTTTGTAGGTCTTCCACCAGAGGTCAGGAATTTCGTTTTTTAGTGCTTCCTGATAGGTATCATATGAACACGGAACCCAAAAATGGCGCTGATATTTAAATTGGTCGTTTGGTGGGTATGGAACTTCCATCCACCATCTACCACTCCGTGGGCTCTTCATGAATTTAATTACATGCTCTGAATCGTCAAAGGCTACTGAATAAACAGCATAATCTTTTTTAGTCCCAAATGGAAAATCTTCTTGACGGTGGCTGTGCCCTTCCACAAAGCACCATATCGACTGCGCTACAAGTTTGGCTGTTTGGTTTCTATTATCAAATTCGGAATTTCCTTCGTAAAATCCGATTGAGCTAACCTTATCACTTAAGCCGGCGTAGCGAACCATTTGACAAAGTTCATTACCGAAAAAGCCGTTTGGACCAGCATGCTCGTTCCCTGGAGCCTCTGATTGTCGCACTGCACTTAAATCAACACTGACAACATCTACATTTCTAATCAAGGGCTCACATAACTTCACATCCGCTTGAATTTCACCCAAACGATGAAGGTCAAAATGCAGTTTTGCAAAAAGATTCCTTTGGTCTTCATGCGTCAAATAGGTCTGATAGCCTATCTGACTGAAGTGAAACAAATAATTTGGCTGATGGCGAACAATATTTCCAAGAAAGGTACTTGCGTCTAATTCATCTTCTGGCGCACCCAAATCCAACTTATCATCAATACTCAACATATTGATCGTTTGCTCCATGCGCTGGTAACCCAGGTAATTTGCATAAGTAATATCCTGACTTCCCCCAATAATTACTACCGTTTTTAACTTTTGAAGAAGCAACTCACAAACCTTGGACACCGCATAATAAGTGTCTTTTACTTCACTTCCAGCCTTAATAGTCCCTAGGTCTGCTACATTTGAAAAGGTGTTCCCAAATTCAAGTTTGTATAACTCCTGCCTAAGCGCTTTATGAAAACCCGAACAACCTTTGTTCCCTACCGCATTTCTTTCCTCCTCTACCGAGAAAATAAAAATATCATTCTCATCAAGTGATGGGAAATGTTTATCAGTGTGACTAGAAATCCAGCCATTCTGCAAGATCTCGTCATCAATTGGACTAAGGTATATTTGCAGATCCTCTGACATCACTTTTTCCTTCCTTTTTTGGCTGGAGCTGTATTGATTATTTCAATGCAATCTTCCATACTCAAATCCTCGGCAACTTTATCTTTTGGAATCTTGTAATTCTTTCTTCCTACTTTGATGTAAGGACCATAGCGACCATTCAAGACCTGAATCTCTGTACCATCGTTATCAAAGGTATTTATGTACTTGTTTTTGTCCGCTTCAATTTTCTCCTTGATCAATTCAATCGCTTGTTCCAATGTCACATCCAAGGGATCAACATCTTTTAAGGACACAAACATTTTTCCATGACGCACGTAAGGGCCAAAACGTCCAATCGCAGCAGAGACTTCTTGCCCTTCAAACTCACCTAGCGTTCTTGGAAGTTTAAATAGCTCCAAAGCTTCTTCCAAACTGATGGTTTGAATACTTTGATTTTTTCTAAGAGATGCGAATTTCGGCTTTTCTTCATCTTCTTGCTCTCCAATTTGGATCATAGGACCAAACCTTCCGATTCGAGCATAAACATTCTTACCGCTTTTTGGATCCTCTCCAAGCAATCTCTCTCCTTTGGCTCTTTCTGAATTTTCAAGTGTATCCTCCACACTTTCATGAAATGGACTGTAAAAGGATCGAATCATCTCCGTCCAATTCTTTAGACCCTGTGCTATATCATCGAATTCTTTTTCCACAGAAGCTGTGAATCCATAATCCAAGATTTTACCGAAATTTTCAACTAAAAAGTCCGTTACTACAATACCTATATCGGTAGGAGCCAATTTACTTTTCTCAGCTCCGGTAATTTCCGTTAATGTTTCCGATTTGATGTCGGATCCTTCCATTACCAGGTTTTGATACTTTCTCTCCTTCCCTTCACGTTCCGGCTTTTCTACATAGCCTCTTTTTTGAACTGTGCTGATTGTTGGTGCGTAAGTAGAAGGTCTACCAATACCCAACTCTTCTAATTTCTTTACAAGGGAAGCCTCCGTATATCTCGGTGGGTGATGGGTGAAGCGTTCTGTAGCTTCAATCTTTTTATAACTTAATGCGTCACCTTCCTCAACATTTGGTAAAACGCCTCCTTCTTCTTCAACATTTTCATCGTCGTTACCTTCTATATACAGTTTAAGGAATCCATCAAACTTAACCAACTCACCCTTGGTTTGGAATTTGAGTTTTTCTTTTGGGGTGTCTACATGCAGTGTGCTTTTTTCAAGCAAGGCATCAGACATCTGAGAAGCCACGGTTCTTTTCCAAATCAATTCATATAGTCTGCTTTCTGCAGATTCTCCATCAATTGAATGATCCGCAAAATTTGTAGGACGAATCGCCTCATGCGCTTCTTGTGCTCCTTTACTTTTTGTCACAAACTTTCTAGGATTGGAATAATCTTCTCCGTATGATTTTACAATCTCGGATTGGATGGCTCCCATCGCTGTGTCAGATAAATTCACCGAATCTGTTCTCATATAGGTAATACGACCCGATTCATATAGTTTCTGTGCTACCGACATGGTTCTTGAAACCGAAAAACCTAACTTCCTACTCGCTTCTTGCTGGAGCGTACTTGTTGTAAATGGTGAAGCTGGACTTCTTTTTGCCGGCTTCTTATCAATTTTATTAACCTTAAAATAGGCTTGTTTGCACAATTCTAAGAATTCTTTTGCCTCTTTCTCCGTCTTAATTCTACTATTCAATACTGAGCGGAAGTGCTTTCCTTCCGGCGTCTCAAAAATTGCTACTATTCGGTAACTGCTCTCAGCCTTGAAGTTTTGAATTTCTTTTTCACGTTCTACAATTAGTCGAACTGCTACAGACTGAACTCTTCCCGCACTTAAACTTGGTTTTACTTTTTTCCACAAAACTGGTGACAATTCAAATCCAACCAAGCGATCCAAAATTCTTCTTGCCTGCTGGGCATCCACTAATTGACTGTCTATATCTCTTGGTGAGTCGATTGCTTTTAAGATGGCTGGTTTGGTAATCTCATTAAAGGTGATACGCTTAGTTTTACCATCCTTAAGATCAAGGGCTTCCTTAAGATGCCATGAAATCGCTTCTCCCTCACGGTCCTCATCCGTTGCTAACCAAATCGTTTCTGCTTTATCTGCTAATCCCTTGAGTTCCTTTACAAGTTTCTTTTTATCTGAACTGATCTCATATATCGGCTCAAAATTGTTTTCTACATCAACAGAAATGTTTTTGGACGCCAAGTCACGGATATGACCATAACTTGATTTCACAGTGAAATCTTTACCCAAATATTTTTCTATTGTTTTTGCCTTTGCAGGTGACTCAACGATAACGAGATTCTTTGCCATGTGGAAGAAATTTTTTGCAAATAAAAACAAAAATTAAATTAGATGGGTACCTATTAATAAGGATCACTCCACTATATAACTATGTTATATAAAAAATTTAACTTTAATTGGGGAATGTCATTTTGACAGTTCACCGAATTATCTCTATTTTTGTCGTCCTTTTATAAGTAGATGTTAGAACAAAGCGAAAAAGAAATGATAGAAGAGCGCCAGGGTGAGACCACCGTGGTAAGCACAAAGTATCATAATGGGAAAAAGTTATATCTGGAGAGTTACGGCTGTCAAATGAATTTTTCTGATTCAGAAATTGTAGCTTCTATTCTCAGCGAGAATGGTTATTCAACCACACGAAATTCAGAAGAAGCTGATGTCGTTCTTTTGAACACTTGCTCTATCCGAGATAAAGCTGAGCAAACTATTAGGAAGCGCTTAACATCTTTGAACAAAAACAAAAAAACCAATCCGGGCTTAACCATTGGAATTTTAGGCTGTATGGCCGAAAGGTTGAAAACTTCTTTATTGGAAGAAGAAAAACTGGTTGACCTTGTGGTTGGTCCGGATGCCTACCGTGACCTTCCTAATTTATTATCTGATGTGGATGAAGGTCAGAAAGCAGTAAACGTATTGCTAAGTCGCGAAGAGACTTACGCTGAAATCAATCCCATGCGTTTGGACTCTAATGGCATATCGGCATTCATTTCTATCATGCGTGGTTGTGACAACATGTGCTCGTTTTGTGTAGTACCTTTCACAAGAGGACGTGAAAGATCAAGAGATCCAAAGTCCATTGTTCATGAAGCGAAATATTTATTTGAGAATGGGTATCGTGAAGTAACACTTCTAGGTCAGAATGTAGATTCCTACCGTTGGAACTTAACGAAGAAAAATGAAATAAAAAATGCCGACGAACCGACAACTAATTTTGCTCAGTTGTTAGAAATGGTGGCAAAGGTTGACCCAGAATTACGAATAAGATTCTCAACCAGTCACCCAAAAGACATGACAGATGATGTTTTGAAGGTCATGGCAAAATATGAGAACATTTGCGAGTACATTCACTTACCCGTTCAAAGCGGTAATTCGGATGTTTTGAAAAGAATGAACCGTGGGTACACCAGAGAATGGTATTTAAACCGAATAGAGGCGATCAGGAAATACATGCCAGAAGCCGGAATCAGTACAGATATTATCACCGGTTTTTGCGGTGAGACAGATGAAGAACATGATGACACCGTTAGCCTGATGGCCCAGGTGAGATATGATTTTGCCTACATGTTCAAATACTCTGAACGACCAAAAACCTTAGCTGAGAGAAAGTATGAGGATGATGTCCCTGAAGATGTAAAAGCTAAGAGACTTACAGAAATCATCAGGCTACAAAATGAATGTAGCCTAGAAAGCAACCAACGACAAGTTGGAAAGACAATAAAAGTTTTGATAGATGGAGTTTCTAAAAAATCCGAAGAAGAACTAAAAGGAAGAAATAGTCAAAATGTGGTATGTGTTTTTCCAAAAGAAGACTACCAAATCGGTGACTATGTGATGGTAAAGGTTGAAGATTGTACCTCTGCCACACTGAAAGGAAAAGCTGTTGAACTAATTAGTCGCAGGTCATGAATGTGCAACAAGCAAAACAACGCTTTGGAATAATTGGAGACAATCCAAAATTAAACCGTGCGTTAGAGGTTGTGTTGCAAGTGGCACCGACTGAAATTTCAGTTTTAGTTTTAGGGGAAAGCGGTACTGGTAAGGAAACCATCCCTCAGGTAATTCATCATAATAGCGCCCGAAAACATGGCCCTTACATTGCTGTTAACTGTGGAGCAATACCAGAAGGAACAATAGATTCTGAGTTGTTTGGTCACGAAAAAGGTGCCTTTACAGGAGCTTCTGGTAGTCGTAAAGGGTATTTTGAAGAAGCCGATGGTGGAACCATATTCCTCGATGAGGTTGCAGAACTTCCTGTCCAGACCCAAGTGCGTTTACTTAGAGTCCTTGAAACGGGAGAATTTATTCGCGTTGGTTCTTCTAAGGTTCAAAAAACAAATGTCCGAATAGTAGCTGCCACCAATATTAACATGCAAGAGGCCATTCAAAAAGGAAAGTTTAGAGAGGATTTATATTACAGATTAAGCACTGTTCCTGTTATTCTTCCCCCCTTGAGAGAGCGAAACGATGATGTTCATTTGTTGTTTAGAAAATTCTCAGCAGATTTTTCAGACAAGTATAAAATGCCCGGCATCAGATTGACAGAAGATGCTGCGGCACTGCTAAAAAGTTACCGTTGGCCAGGAAATATCAGACAGCTTAAAAATGTTGCAGAGCAAATTGCTGTGATTGAGCATGAACGCCAAATATCAAAGGAAATCCTTCAGAAGTACCTGCCCGACTCCCAAGCTAGCATGCTCCCTGCAGTGGTCCCACAACAACAAACGGGGAGTGATTTTAGCGAACGAGATTTACTTTACAAAGTCCTTTTCGACATGAAAAAGGATATTGTTGAGATGAAAAAGGTAATTGTTGACCTTGTTCAGAATAATGAAGGTGGACTGAAGTCAGACAACAAAGCTATTATTCAAAAATTGTACGATGAAGTTCAGGATGATGATACCGAACCAAGTTCCTTCAGTCCAGATGTCATTATCACACCACATGTTAAAGAAAATTATCCAGAAACACCTCCATCTCGTATTGATGAGCACGAGGAAGTTGAAGAGCAATTGAGTTTAGCGCAAAAAGAAAAAGAGCTTATCATCAAAGCGCTCATAAAGTATAACGGTAAAAGGAAAGCAGCATCAAAGGAACTGGGTATTTCTGAACGGACTCTTTACCGTAAAATCAAGGAATACGATATCAGCGAATGAAGTGGCTTTTTCTCATAGCTATTGTTGCCCGTTTCTCGGGATGCGTTGAGTATAAATTTGCCGATATTGATGTCGGAGATGCTGAGACGGTTTCTGTTGAAATTTTTGATGTTCAAGCACCCGTTGCCCCACCTAATTCAGGGCAAGTCTTCAGTATCAAGTTGCAAGATGCCATTCAGGCTCAAACAAACTTAAGTCTTAGCAATGGCAGCACGGATATAAAATACGAAGGCACAGTTGTGAGTTATAGTATTCGACCAGCGGGTATTCAAAGCAATGAAACATCTGCTCAAAACAGATTAACGATTGGTGTAAAGGTGAAGTACATCAACAATTTAGATAAGAGTAAAAACTTTGAGCAAAGCTTTTCGCAATTCGCTGATTATTCCAGCAATCTTGACATTTCATCTGTACAAGATGAATTGATTGATCAAATCTTTGAGCAAATAACGGTAAACGTGATCAACAAATCTTTCGGGTCGTGGTAAATCCAAGTTGGGATAGTATGTTAGACCAGCCCCAAGAGCTTGGAAAGGATCATATTGATTACTTACAATCCTACATTAAAGAGTTTCCAAGCTTTTATCTGGCACATCAACTCATTTTAAAAGCTTATCATAACACAGGAGACCCGCGCTTTCAGCGTCAGCTTCAAATTACAAGTCTGCTCTCACCGAACAGAGAAGAGTTGTACTATTTCATAAATGGACGACCTCAAGAGGCAGATACTGAATTAGAAGAAAGTCAAATTGACGAGAAAGGGACCATTGATTATGATAATATCATTGATCTCGTTAACAAAGAATTGGATGTAGAGATAAACAAGAAGGAAGAGCAAACCGATGAAATTGAAAGAGAGGAAATCTATCAAACTCCCGTATTCCGAATTGAAGATATCCCTCAAGTAATAGCAGAAAAGAAAGAAGACGAACAACTGGATGATATAGATAACACCAAGCCTATTGAAAAAGTCCCTGCCGCGACGGATTTCTATTCTTGGCTAGAGACCAGAAACAATAACCCAATAGAAGAAAAAAATTCGGCTGAAAAAGAGCACAAAGAAAGCACTGAGAACTTGTTGGATGCCTTCATTCAAAATAATCCGAGCATCTCACCGCTCGATAAAGATGACATTCAACCCAAAAAACACTATCAAATTCAGCAGAATATTGAGGACTTCAGTACGGAAACTTTGGCAAGAATTTTCATCAAACAAAAAAATTACCGCAAAGCAATTGAAGTTTATGAGCAATTAAGTTTGAAAATTCCAGAAAAAAAGGCTTACTTTGCGACCCAAATTTTGCTTTTGCAAGATTTATTAAACGAAAAAAAATAAGATATGGGTACTATTATAACCTTATTGATAATGGTGTTGAGCATTTTGCTCATTTTAGTTGTTTTAGCTCAAAACCCAAAAGGTGGAGGACTTTCTGCTTCATTGGGATCGGCAAATCAGTTCGGTGGTGTTCGAGAAACAACTGACATCATTGAGAAAATAACTTGGTCTTTGGCCATTGGAATTGTGGTGTTAAGTATTGCCTCAAGTGTAATGAGCGGAAACGGTCAAACTGAAGTGCAGCAAGACATCCAAAAAAGTAAAGCTGAACAACAAGGACAGCAAGGTACCAAGTAAGCTTTTTAGCACAGAAAATATTGAAATGTCAGTTTGTCACAAACTGACATTTTTTTTTGCCCAAAAATGAAAAATTGACAAGTATTTTCAATTGGCATAAATTCTGAAAAGGCGCAGAGTATTAAATTGAATTATTAAAATAAAAATAGATTATGTCAGTAAATTTTAAACCCAATGAAGACCGCATACTGGTAGAACCAGCAGCGGCTGAAGAAAAGACCGCTAGCGGAATTATTATCCCTGATACGGCGAAAGAAAAACCTCAAAGAGGAACGGTAGTAGCAGTAGGTCCGGGGAAGAAAGATGTAGAAGTTACAGTAAAAGAAGGCGACACTGTACTTTACGGACAGTATGCTGGTAATGAAATTAAAATTGATGGAAACGACTATCTGATCATGCGTAGCTCAGATATTTTCGGAACCATCGGATAAGTAGAACTTAAAAAAAGATAAAAAATGGCAAAAGATATTTTATTTGACGTTGAAGCAAGAGACAGACTGAAAAAAGGAGTTGACGCTTTAGCTGACGCGGTAAAAGTTACTTTAGGACCAAAAGGTCGTAATGTAGTAATTGACAAAAAATTCGGAGCACCAACAGTAACTAAAGATGGTGTTTCTGTAGCAAGAGAAGTTGAGCTAAAAGATCCTGTTGAGAACATGGGAGCGCAAATGGCAAAAGAAGTTGCTTCAAAAACTGCTGATGTAGCGGGTGACGGAACAACGACTGCAACTGTTTTAGCTCAGGCTATCATAAACGCAGGAATGAAAAACGTTGCTGCTGGTGCGAACCCAATGGACCTTAAAAGAGGTATTGATAAAGCCGTTGGAAAAGTAGTTGAAGAGTTGAGAGGAATTTCTCAAACGGTTGGAAATGACAACGACAAAATCAAGCAGGTTGCTACAATTTCTGCGAACAACGACAGCACCATTGGTGGACTTATTGCTGAAGCAATGAAAGTTGTTGGAAACGATGGTGTAATCACTGTTGAGGAAGCTAAAGGAACTGAAACTGAAGTTAAGACCGTAGAAGGAATGCAGTTTGACAGAGGTTACCTTTCTCCTTACTTTGTGACGAACCCAGACAAAATGATTGCTGACCTTGAGAACCCATACATCTTGGTGTATGACAAAAAGGTTTCAAACATGAAGGACTTACTTCCTGTTTTAGAGCCGGTAGCTCAAAGCGGAAAGCCTTTATTAATTATTGCTGAGGATGTTGACGGTGAAGCTTTGGCTACACTAGTAGTGAACAAACTGAGAGGTTCCTTGAAAATCGCAGCTGTTAAGGCGCCAGGATTCGGTGATAGAAGAAAAGCTATGTTGGAAGATATCGCGATTCTAACAGGTGCTACAGTTGTTTCTGAAGAGCGTGGATTTAAACTTGAGAACGCTACCATCGATATGTTGGGTACAGCTGAAAAAGTTGAAATTGATAAAGACAATACAACTTTAGTTAACGGTGCGGGCAACAAAGCCGATATTGACGCAAGAGTTGGTCAAATCAAAGCTCAAATTGAGACCACAACTTCTGAATATGACAAAGAGAAGCTACAAGAGCGTTTGGCTAAGTTAGCCGGTGGAGTTGCCGTACTTTATGTAGGTGCAGCCACTGAAGTTGAGATGAAAGAGAAGAAAGACCGTGTGGATGATGCCTTAGCAGCAACAAGAGCCGCTGTAGAAGAAGGAATTGTACCTGGTGGTGGTGTTGCTTACATCAGAGCCTCTAGCAAGTTAGAAGGCATGACAGGTGACAACGATGACGAAACTACAGGTATCAATATTATCAAAAGAGCGATTGAAGAGCCTTTACGCCAAATTATTGCAAATGCAGGTGGTGAAGGAGCAGTAATTGTAAATGCTGTGAGAGACGGTAAGGATGATTACGGTTACAATGCTAGAACAGAAAAGTTTGAAAACTTATTTGCTAGTGGTGTAATTGATCCAACAAAAGTTTCTCGTATTGCTATTGAAAATGCCGCTTCCATCGCAGCTATGGTACTAACGACTGAATGTGTACTGGCAGATGAGCCAGAAGAAGATGCTCCGGCAGGAATGCCTCCAGGAATGGGTGGTGGAATGCCAGGAATGATGTAATACTTTTTTATTCTTATTTGGAAAACCCCAGCACCGAAAGGTGCTGGGGTTTTTTGATTTTATGTACATGCAATTTGATGAAAGCTTATTGGAGGCTACTAATAATAATTGTTTCATGCTCTATTGAGGAGCTTGATTTAAGCTTTTCAAATATATGCTGAAGATATTTTTCATTTGATTTAATAAGTCTTCATCCTCCAATTTTATCCAATAATTCTTGTTGTATATGTAGGCTTCTGGAATGAAATAAAGACCGTCGTTTAGCACAACTACATTGTTAATCATATACTGCACAACAGCTTCAATATTGGGACAGTTTTTCCCATAAAGCTGACGTTGGTTAATTACATCCACAAGGTAGTTTCTTGTCTGAAGAAATAAACTTTGACTAAAGTCATCAAATAAAGTTTCATACTTCAGCGTATCCAAAGTCCCGTTGTTATCGAAGAAGCTTTTGGTCCAGCTTTCGGTTTTTCCACGCTCACTTTTAATATAATTTTGGCTCAACACCATACTGTCCGAGTACAAAACTTTATAGTTGTGAACTTTCGCTTGGTACATGTTTTTCTTTTGAAAACTTGAAGGAGAACTGGCTGACCCAACATAAAAGCGCTCCATTTCATTATGCGTTCTGATGTACTCTGAAGGATTAGTTCCACTCATGAAATAATCCCATAACACCTTGTTTGAAAATAGTTCATTCACACATCTCGGACAAAGCTCATCTAGTAAGTTTTTAAAGGGTAAAGCTCTAACAGTATCGAATGAAGCTCCTTCCTGCCCTGAGCTGGCTTGATCTTTTTTCTCCTTTCGGTAGCAATGAAAATTATCCGACCATGAAAAATTTAAAAAGTCTTCCCTTCCTAAACCTTGAATCAACACCTTATTCGTATCCCTAACTTGTTTGATGCCTAAGCGCATAGCATTGTCAAAAAACGCAATGAAATCATCATTAAAAATAGGCGCAAAAACAACCTTTTCAAACTCCCCCAGTCTTTGGGAACTTTTAGGGTCAACAGGCACTAATTTATCATCCTCTTCAAACCAAAAGAAAGGCGATTGCGCCAAAGAATAGTACCCAGTGAAATTATAAGTCGTGGCCGAATCACCATTGGCCTTCATTAAATCATAGCGTTCATTTTTTGAAAAGGGATAGAATGCTGCTTCTTGCGACCGATATCCTTTTGAATAAACATCATATTCCGAGTAAAAATGACTATAAAAGGGGAAGTCTATGCATTCATGTGAGCTTTTCCAATCCTCATTATTCAATACCCAATTTTGAAAATGTTGGTCCCTTTCATCCGCATTTAAAGTCCTATACCAAAGTTCTTTCTCTTCGTTCTTCCCTATTGGATAAGGCTGATTAATTAGCAAGGCATAAAACGGTGTTTCAACTAACCATTGCCTATTTTTTAAATCGAAAGCTGAATACCTTCTATTGACATATTGAATGATCATTATTTCTTCCGATTTATCAAAGCTTAATCCATATACACTATCCACAACCGAATGCTCTCCTATTTGCATATCATACAAGTACAATTTTCGATAAGGATCAATAATAAAAGCATAATCATGTTTAGGGGAAATTTGCTGATGATGACAATACACAATTTCCGAATTTTGATTAAGCAGATACTTCCCAACAGCTAGCAAGCTGTTATCAGTTCGTCCTAGGAGATCAGTCATACGGACCAACTCACCATTATATTTTACCGCATAAAGAATATTGTTTTTTATAACCAAAAGATAGGCTCTTCGACTCTTATTTGAAATCAAATTATTCAAGCGCTGAACGTTACCAGGGAAATGAACTTTATACAAAAAGTCGAATGAATCTCCTTCAATTTCAAGCTTGCTGTCTTTGCTCTGATAGAAATTTCGATCCTCAGAAAAAAACAAATTGCCTTCGGCGATATAATTTTGTCGAATTGAATCGAACTTAAATGGGATGACCTCTTTCAAGTTTTCGTCAAGGCTCCCCCATTTCTTATCTTTTAATAAATAATGAAGTTCATAGTCATTGCCATTATCATTTAGCGAAGGACTCCTATACATTCCGCCAAAATTGTCATATTCTTTTGACAACCTATTCCCTGCTCTGTCAACCAAAACAAACTTCCCTGTCCATAATTTTAAGAAGACTTTTTCCTTTGAACCAGAGATTAAATTTTGAAAGATGTAGGAGTTGAAGGACTTTTCATTCTCATATATCCCCTCTATATTTTTTGTTTTTACATCAATAACATCTATATATCTTTCCCGAGATTTCCACTCTTCTGGGTTTGTCCTAAAGCACCAAACAACCTCTTTCCCATCTTTTTCAGCATAAACAAACTTGTAATACAAGGGGGCTGTTAAACGCTCTCCAACATGGTTAATAAGCCCCAATCTTCCCATTTTACTCATGTAGGGATTCAGCTGTCTTAAATACAACTCAGGCGAAATATTACTGGCTGTATTACTCCGTGGATAAGGATTTATCTCAATCTTTGAAAAATAGTGCACCGTTTTCTCCACCCGGTAATCGCTTTTCACTTCATAAACTACTTGCCCATTGGAGTTAATGACCCCCGTTCTTTTACCTTTTTTAAAATGAATTACCCCACATCCGGGCTCAAAACCATCATAGGAACTTTTAATTTTTTTGCCCCTGTTAAGGTCAATTAGGTTGTGACCACCCAAGTAGGAGAATGTGGCGAAAAAACGATTTAAACCCATTTCATTACCGCAATAAAGCGGGAAAATTTTCAGTCTAAAATGATTCCAAAAATGTTTGTCTTTAATTACAGGAATAAAGTTTTTAGCGGTATCAATTAAGCCAATTTCATTCTCTTTTTTAGCCAACCAAAATTCAAATAGCTCGTATTGATAGGACATCATTGGCGCATAGGATACGTATTTATATTCAGGCTCAATAACAACTTTACCTTTCATATCTACCACACCAACTTTACCATTCTTAATAAAACTTAAATAGCGCAGGCATTTTTCCCGCCAGCCCTCAGGTTGAAAAGATATCTTATCCTTTTTGGCGTTGGATTCATTGTAGACTTCACAATAACGAACATGTGAAGCCCTTAGCTTAAACATATCTTTAAAGTTACTATTCAAAACCCTAATACTATCCTTTGCTTTAACCGCATACAAAAGAGGTGCTTTATTTGAGTAAATAACCTCCAACTCACCTTCTGTGCTGTACAATACTTTTAAGTTTGGCCCCAACACCATGGTAGAATCTTCATAAAGCAAGAAGAGATTTTGCCTATATCTTCTGTAAACCTTGAAGTTTCGAAAATCATTTAATTCCTCTCCATTGCGGTTTAGCAAAAAAGAATTATCCTCCAAGAAAGCTGTGTAAACCTGTTGTTCATTCAGATACTCTACACGCTCATATTTTGGTTGAACAAGTACTTCCTTAGATTGAGTATTTCTAAAACCAATCAAACACTGGTTATAGTCTTCAAAAGGCTCAATTTGTGCTTGAGAACTCAAAAAGAACAAGGAAAATAATATAAGGAGAAGTGTTTTCAATTAGATAAGCAAGTTAGCTTTTTTCAGAGTACAAGCAATTCTCTTAACGGTTCATTAACAACAAAGTTGTACTTTCATATTTTTGAATAATGACAATAAGCAGGGCTCAACATTCCGATATAAATCAGATAATGAAAATTGTTGCTGATGCACAACAATATCTTGGTTCTCTTGGTATTGACCAATGGCAAAATGGCTATCCACAGGATTTTGTCATTCAAGAAGACATAGAAAACAAGGAATTTTATCTTCTGAAAAAAGCTAACGAATTATTAGGGATAAGCATGTTTAGCACCCGCGGGGAACCGTCTTATAAAAAAATAGATGGCAAATGGTTAACACCCGATGATTCGGTCTACGGAGTAATTCATAGAATGGCTGTTTTAACTACTCACAAAAAAGCCGGACTTGCCCAATTCATGTTTGAGCACTTTGAAAATGAACTGAAAGCAGAAGGCATTAAGTCCATGCGCATAGACACGCACAAGGATAACCAAGGCATGCAGGGGCTACTTAAAAAACGTGGCTATAATTATTGTGGAATAATCATTGTCCGTGATGGCTCGGAACGCTTAGCTTTTGAGAAATTATTTACCTAAACATAGCGGCCATCTGCTCGTTTTTGATCTGACCCTTATAGACTAAGGTAAACTCAAATGCTCCTCTACCACCGGTATAGTTGTTCAAATATGAAGTATTGAAGTCGTAAGAAGCAAAACCGGTCCATTCCTTATACCTCATTCCAAAACCTGCTATAAATGCATCTTTCAGCCGATAACCCAATTGTGCACGTAGATCAAAATCTTCGTTTTCCAACTGGTATTTAACTCCCGTATTAAAATTTAATTCAGTAGCTTTCTTTTGGTACTGAAACAACACTGCCGGTCGCACTGTCCACTCCTTGTTTATTTCCAAATCTGACCCTCCATTTACTGATAAAAGCATAGGAGTTCTAGCAATTACATCATTGATTAAACTAGTGTTAGGAAAAGTTATGTGACGCAAGCTAACACCTATGTACGGTGCATATATCTCGCCAGATGGAGCATATTTATAATACGTACCCCAATTAACATCTAAGTTGGTCTTTCCATTACGGAAATTATTCTCTCCGCTTTCCAAGCCTGAATTAAATGTACCTGTACTACCATCATATTGTGAATCATATAAGAAATCCGTCGTTCCAATGCTCTGATTGATCAAACCGAGCGATAATCCTGTTGTGAAAATTTGCTGTCCCGAATTATCATCAATTATTTTATATGCACCACTTAACATGACGTTCATGTGTCGGAATTTATTTGTAGTCGCCTGGTTGTTGACCAGGTAAATCCCTACTCCCCAACGTTTTTTAAAACGTGCATCATAGGACAAATACTGTGTTGCAAATGGCTTACTACTAATGCTCGACCACTGATTTCTTATTCCCATGGCTGCAAAATAATCTTCATTTCGATCAAGGTTCTGGCCGGTTTCTGCCGGATTTAAATAGGATCGCGCTACCTCATATTGCGTAAGGTGAAAATCTTGTGCGTTTGATAAAAATGAAATCGAAACTACACTTGCTATGGCTATTAACTTCTTCATGCTTTTCATTTTTATCTGATTAATACAATTTCTCCTTGTAGGTTATACATTTCTCCGTCTATGGTTTCTCCAACAAAGGTGTAGATATAGGTTCCTGCTGGTTGTTCTTTTCCTTTATAAGAACCATCCCATCCACTATTTTCATCATCTGTTATAAATACTTGATTCCCCCATTCGTTGAAGACCCGTAGTTCATAAGAAGTAAAAGGTCCACCTCTTACAAAAAGGAAGTCATTGTTACCATCTCCATTGGGTGTAAAGGCCTCTGGTATAACTGGTGGGAATACATCATCAACATCTTCACTTTCAACCGTAATTATGGCAAAGGCCGTATCCGAACAACCTAGTGAATTATAGACGACATGGGTAATTAGAATATCTCCGTCGTTGTTGAAAGTATACATTGTGTCTTCCACGCTATGATATAGGGTATCTTCACCAAAATTCCACTCAAAGGATGAGGCAAACATGCTCGTATCAGCGAAATCCAATGTCGTTCCGTTCAATATTGTTGTATCCCCTGGAATGAAATCAGCAATAGGTAAGTTTTCCACTGTAATAGCAGTACTTGACGTATCTGAGCAACCATTACTAGAAAGCACAATCAACTCAACAGTATAATTCCCTTGTGGATAACTGTGTGTTGGGCTTACTGTTACAGAATCTGTTGTTCCATCTCCAAAATCCCAAAAGAATTGATGGCCTAAGGAATCTTGAGCTGGATTAAAAATAACATCCAAATTATCACAATCTTGAACCGCAGTGAATGATGCCGTAGGATTGGCCAACACATCCAACAAAACAGTATCTACAACAGATCCGCAACCATTCGTGTAGGTCAAATAAACCTCAACCGGATTTAAGGTATCAGACAAATCTGGGTAATACATCACTGGACTTGAACTTGAATCTGGGTAAAAGGCCCCGGCTCCATTACTTGACCACTGAATGGAACCACCTCCATTAACTGTTGCGATCAACGGTATACTGTCATTTGAACATCCTACTTGATCCAAACCGGCATCAGCAATCGGCTCATCATCAAAAGTCACCAATAAGGTATCACTATCCGCAGAACAGCCTCCATTGTTGGTAGATGTAAGGGCTATCCAAATAGAACCCACCGTGGTATCACTCGCCGTTGCCTGGTAACTGGTTGATAAACTTAAGTTATCGGGAACAAAGCTTCCTGACCCATTGGTCATCCACTCCCCTGTTGTTGTACTTCCTGATATTGTTCCATTCAAGCTTACATTCAAATTACTTAAACAAATAGATTGATCTGGGCCTGCGTCAACACTTGGACCTGGCGTTATAATAATATTCATAGAATCGCTCACCACAGGACAACCAATTGCATTTGAAAGGGTTAAATAAAGTGTGACCAAAGATGATGTTTCATCAGCAACGCCCATCAAATAATTTGTATTTAAAAGTGTGTCGCTCGGATCAAATGCGCCATCTCCAGATGTAGTCCAAATTCCATTTCCGCTAGAGCTACTCCCTTGTAGCGCAACAGTATCAATATTAGAACAAATACTAACATCCAGTCCGGCATCTATAGTTGGTATATCGATAAAAGTTACGTTGATTGTATCCGCATCTGCCCCACAGCTATAAGATGGGTCAGAACTTAAAATAAGCTGAATTGTTCCTGAAGCTGTATCTGTCTGGCTTGGCGTATAGTCATTGGCCAATGCATTTGCATTAGAAAATGAACCAGTTCCCAAACTCGACCATGTTGTTGACAAGTTAGGATTTACGCTTCCTGAAATTGGGAAGGGTCCGTCCGAACATACCACTAGATCGCCTCCTGCATTCACATTAGGTGCGGGCAAAAAGTCAATTACCAAAGTATCTGATTCAGGTAGACAATCACCGTTGTTCGTACTTTCCAAAACAATCTCAACAGTACCGTCGGCTATATCCTGGGCTGAAGGTGTATAAACTGCATTAAGATCAGTATTTGATGGGTTGAAAGTTCCAGTTCCTGAACTTATCCATTGACCTGTTGTGGATCCATCACTAACTGAACCACTTAAGGTAAGCGTTGCATTTTCACAAATGGTTTGATCTGGCCCGGCATCTACCGTAGGCCCTGGTGTAATGGTAAGCAGCATATCATCATTCACTGTTACACACGCTCCTGTAGAGGTCAATGTTAAAGTGACGCTTCCAGCTGAAATATCTGCTGCGCTTGGCTCATAGATGGCATTTAAGTCGGTATCGGATGGAATAAATGTTCCTGATCCTGAGGTGGTCCAAATGCCTGTTGATGCTCCTCCACTTACTGAACCGTTTAAACTTGACAAATTATTGGCACAAAATGTTGTGTCATTTCCTGCATTCACTGTAGGAACAGTTGTCATAGTAACAAGAATAGAATCCACCGCTGCAGGACATGCACCATTGTTTGTGCTCGTTAGGTACAAGTAAAACTGACCAGCCGTTGAATCCGCACTTGTCACGTTATAAACTCCATTCAAGTCAGTATTGTTTGGAGAGAATGTTCCTGTTCCTGAGCTTGTCCATTCTCCCGTGGTGGTAGTTCCTCCGATTAATCCAGTCAAATTCACCTGATCATCCGTTACACAAATTACTTGATCACTTCCTGCATCAGCTGTTGGTCCTGGAGTAATCGTTAAGGTTAACTGATCTGAGGCTAGGCAACTATTTGTTGCATCCAAAGTAATCGTAACAGAACCATTTGAAATGTCATTAGGCCCCGGTGTATAACTGGCATTAAGATCGGTATCACTTGGATTAAATGTCCCGTCACCGCTTGATGACCATTGTCCGGTAGTTGAGCTTCCAGAAACCGTTCCCGTTAGGTTGGTAGATGCACTTGAACAGATTGTAGCATCCGGTCCAGCATCTACAGTAGGAACTGTCGTAAAAGAAATTAAGACCGTGTCACTTGCCGCTAAACAACTGCCATTGTTTGTTGATGTTAAAATCAGCTGTACACTCCCAGCTGCGTAGTCCGCCGCTGAAGGCTGATAAACAGCGTTTAAATCCGTAGCATTAGGACTAAACGTTCCAGATCCACTGCTTGTCCAAGTTCCGGTTCCTGAACCATGGATAATGGCACCAGAAAGGCTTGCATCATCATTGATACAAACAAATTGATCCGCTCCAGCGTTCGCAATGGGAGAAGAAATACTTGTAATTATAACTGTATCACTAGTAGCAATACAACTTCCATTGTTATCACTGCTTAGTATTAGGGTAACCATGCCGTTAACAGTGTCCGCTGGACTTAGGATATAATCTGTAATTAAATCATTTGCACTTGGGCTAAAACTTCCCGTCCCATCTGAAGACCAAACACCAGTAAAGCTTCCATTAGCGGTTCCGTTTAAACCTGCCACTGGATTGTTGTTACAAACAACTTGATCAGGCCCTGCATTCATAATAGGAGCAGGTGTAAAGATTATTTGCATATTATCCGAAACAGGATTACAGTTTGCATTGGAAGTGCTTGTTAAGGTTAGAGTAACAGCACCAGCAGTTGTATCCGCTGCACTCGGCACATAAGTCGCATTTAAATTTGTTGCACTAGGACTAAAAAATCCGGATCCAGATGTCGTCCATAGGCCGCTTGTAGTAAAACCGCTTACGGAACCTGAAAGCGCTACACTATTGTTTGCACAAATAGTAACATTAGGTCCTGCATCCACTATCGGCGGATCAACATAAGAGATAATCATTTGGTCACTTTCAGCCAAACAATTCCCATTATTAGTTGATGTCAAGCTTATGGTAACTGAACCTACTGATATATCTGCAGCCGATGGCGAATAAGTTGAGTTTAAATCTGTATCCGATGGAGAGAATGTACCACTTCCTGAGGTGGTCCATTGTCCCGTACTAGATCCACCCGAAACATTTCCGTTCAGAACGATATCAGGGTTATTTTGACAGGCGTTTTGATCCAATCCTGCATCAACGACTGGAGCAGCTGTAATAGTAATCGACACCTGATCGGAAACAAGCAAACAAGTTCCGTTGTTCGTACTTTGCAATGTGAGTGTAACTGTTCCAGAAGCGATATCACCAGCACTTGGCTGATAGGTTCCATTTAGATCCGTATTACTGGGATTGAATGTACCTGAACCTGATGTAGACCATTGCCCAGTTGTACTACCTCCATTAATTGTTGCAAAAAGATTAACCAAACTATTATTGCCACAAACGGTTTGATCCACACCTGCATCTACATTTGGCGCTGGGGTGAAGGTAATTTGCATATCATCGGAAACCACATTGCAGCTTCCGTTGTTCGTAGAAGTAAGCGTAATTGTAACCGCGCCCGCCGTTGTATCTGCAGCTGAAGGTGTATAAATTGCGTTTAAATCATTTGCATTCGGGCTGAAAGTTCCTGTACCAGACGTACTCCAAATGCCCGTAGAAGTTGATCCGCTCACAGAACCCGTCAATGAAATAACATTGTTAGCACAAATGGTCACATCTGAACCTGCCTCAACCACCGGAGCGGCTGTTATAGTCACCATTATGTCATCACTAATATTCGCACAACCATCAGTAGATGTTAGTGTTAAAGTGACCGACCCAGACGAAATATCAGCAGCACTAGGAGAGTAAACGGCGTTTAAGTCGGTGTTGTTCGGTGAAAACGTTCCTGATCCACTGCTTGTCCAGGCACCTTGTGTCCCTCCAATAGTTACTGAACCAGACAAATTAACATCTGCATTGTTTGCGCAAACTGTTTGATCAATTCCAGCGTCTACTAAAGGAAGGGGAGTAATGGTAATAACTATCGATTCACTTGGGTTTTGACAACCACCTGTTGACGTAAGTGTTAGGGTGACAGAACCCGCCGTTTCATCTGCCGCTGAAGGAGTATATACCGCGTTTAAATCATTAGCGCTTGGGCTAAAGGTTCCTGAACCAGAACTTGTCCATGTCCCGGTTGTACTACCAACGGTTACCGAACCATTTAATGAAGCCGTTCCTCCTTGACAAATGGTTTGATCTGTACCGGCATCTACAAGAGGTAAGGGAGTTATGGTAATTATAATATCATCTGAAACAGCGGCACAATTTCCATTATTAGTTGACGTCAAAGTCAGCGTCACAGTTCCAGCACTTATATCAGCCGAGCTTGGGGTGTAGGTTGTACTCGTTTGATTTGGATTGGCAAAAGTCCCACTCCCTGAACTTGTCCATGTTCCTGTGCTTGTACCTCCAGTGATCGACCCAGACAGGATAGCATCATCTCCGGTACAAACAGTTTGATCTGCCCCTGCATTGATAATAATGCTTGGAGTAATATCTAGGGTTAGATTGTCGCTTACAGATGTACAGCCATTCACCGCAGTTAAGGTTAATGTAATTGGACTTGAAGTGTTATCAGCTGCACTAGGAATATACGTTGCATTTAAATCATTTGCATTCGGTGAAAAGCTTCCCGTACCTGAAGTGGTCCATGTATCTATTCCCCCTCCGGTAGTTGAGCCAGCAAGATTTACGGGATCGCCTTCACAAATGGCAATATCTCCGCCTGCATTTGCCGTCGGAGCAGGATCGATGGTTATGGTTAGGTTATCACTTGAACCTGTACATCCCCCATTGTTTGTTGATGTAAGCGTAAGTGTTACGGATCCAGCTGAAATATCTGCAGCACTCGGATTGTAGCTCGCATTTAGATCATTTGCATTCGGACTAAAAGTTCCTGAACCACTTGTTGTCCAGGTCCCTGTGGAAGATCCTCCGCTAACCGAACCGCTTAAATTCGCGCTTGCTCCTATACAAATACCTTGGTCGGCACCTGCTACAACACTTATAGGCGGAGTAATCGTAAGGGTTAGGTTATCTGTAACAGAAGCACAAGCGTTAACAGAGGTCAAGGTCAATGTAACTGATCCTGCTGTTTCGTCGGCAGCCGAAGGAGTGTAAATAGCGTTTAAGTCATTTGCATTGGGCGAAAATGTTCCCGAACCAGAAGAGGTCCATGTATTAACTCCTCCACCTGTAGTGCTTCCGCTTAAGTTGGCCTGGTCACCCGTACAAATTGAAATGTCCCCACCCGCATTTACAGTTGGAAGAGGTGCTATGGTAATGATTAGGTCGTCAGACTCTGCACCACATCCGCCATTATTTGTGCTTGTCAGAGTAAGTGTTACCGAACCTGCAGCCTCATCGGCCGCACTAGGTGTATACGTTGCATTTAAATCGTTCAAAGAAGGCGCAAAAGTTCCTGTACCTGAGCTTGTCCAAGTTCCTGTTGTTGTGCCACCTGAAACGCTCCCAGATAAACCTGTTGACGCCCCCGTACACATATCGATATCAGCTCCAGCATTTACAAGGATTTGTTGGGTAATCGTAAGTGTTAAATCATCGGAGACCGGGGCACAGGCGTTTGTTGCGGACAAAGTAATGGTTACAGACCCACTGCTTATATCGGCTGCTGACGGAATATAGCTTGCATTTAAATCCGTATCCGAAGGAGAAAAGCTTCCCGATCCAGAGGTGGTCCACTGTCCCGTTCCTGCACCGCCTGTAACGGTTCCTACCAGGTTTACTGGATCTCCTTCACAAATCGCAATATCTGCCCCTGCGTTTACCGTTGGTGCTTGCTGAATGGTAATTATTATGTCATCATTTGCGCCGGGGCATCCACCGTTACCCGTAGATGTCAGGGTAAGCGTCAGAGAGCCCGCACTTATTTCCGCTGCACTCGGTGTATATGTAGCGTTTAAATCTGTATTTGAGGGATTGAAGGTGCCTGTTCCCCCAGACCATATTCCTCCCGTTGCTTGACCAATAGTTCCGGAAAGAACAACATCTGGTGCTGTAGAACATACGGTTTGATCCGCTCCTGCATTGGCTGTTATTGCAGCGGTATGTTGTATTACGGTCACTGTATCCGTTGCAGGAGGGCAACCGGTACTGGTATCTGTCATCTCGACCCAGTAAGTACCTACTCCCACTGTTATACTTTGGGTTGTAGCTCCTGTGCTCCATAGATATGAATATGGCGGTGCACCGCCAGTTCCTGTTGCTGTTAAAGTTGCAGTAGAAGCCCCGAAACATACTGCTGCTGAATCTGGTGTAATGTCAGCTACCAGCCCATCAACTATATATACCCTAACCGTGTCTCTTGAAGCTCCTGCAGAACAACCAGTTGGTGTACCGGTCACCTCAAAATCAATGTATGGAGGATATCCTGTAGCAGGTGGTGTTACAGTGGTTGTATCACACCCCGCAGTACAACTCAGATATGAATTGTAATCTCCGGAGTTTCCAGGAAAAATAGAATTCCAAACAATACTTGACTCCTGTAATCCATCCACAAAAATATCTGTTGCACAGGTATTTTGAATTGTCACATCTGGTGAAGCACTGAAAGTTTTACTTGCATTTATGGTGTAGGTTGGAGAATCACCACCAGACTTACAGAAGGTGATACAGAAACTCGTCATACCGGTAACACATAGCGGTGTACCAAGAGAATATTGGGTTCCACAATCAACCTGATAAAACGCTCCTCCAGGTGGACTTGGATTTGCCACATCAAAACCAAGCTCTGTGGTTCCTGGATTTAAGGTTATGTTAAATCGAATACATTTTGTACTTCCAGTCGCACCGCAACAGTGCCCATTTCGAGTTGATGAAACGGTCCAAATACTATCTGTTGTTGAAGTTAAATCAACATTATATTCCGTTATGGTTGCATCACACGCACATTGAGCAGCAGAATAAAATGATGTAAATACAGTTGCCGCAAGCAGCAATAAGTAGCGTTTTAGCATAAGTCAAACGTTTGGTCCTATAAAATACGATCCTTAAAGGACTTTAGTTTCGCTAATTCGACAAATGCAATAAAACGACCAACGAATGCCAACAAAAAAATCCCAACCGCATAAAACGATTGGGATTTAGGTTTTAAACCCTCATATGAAGATTTAAATATTATTAAAGCTTAAACGCCTTCTTAATTTTAGCTGTATAGTTCAACTCTTCCCATGGGAACAATTTAACTTTTACTTTCTTTTTCTTACCTGAACCGTCAACGAAAGTTTTTTCTACATTCTCTACTTGACGTCCCATGTGGCCATAAGCAGCCGTTTCACTGTAAATAGGCTTTCTTAGGTTGAAGCGCTTCTCAATCGCGTATGGACGCATGTCAAAAATCTTACTCAACTCTTTCGCAATTTGACCGTCAGTTTTATCAACTTTAGCTGTACCGTAGGTGTTAACGTAAAGTCCAACCGGGTCAGCAACTCCAATGGCATAAGCAACTTGCACCAATGCTTCATCAGCAACACCTGCAGCTACCAAGTTTTTGGCAATGTGACGCGTTGCATAAGCGGCTGATCTATCAACTTTAGAAGGATCTTTTCCAGAGAAAGCACCACCACCGTGAGCTCCTTTTCCACCGTAAGTATCAACGATAATTTTACGACCTGTAAGACCTGTATCTCCGTGAGGACCTCCAATAACGAAAATTCCAGTTGGATTAATGTGGTACTTAATTTTTGAAGTAAACAACTTCTGAATGTTTTTCGGCAGTTGCTTCTTAACTCTAGGTACTAATATTTTGATGATGTCGTCCTTAATGGTCTTCAACATTTTTGCTTCCGTATCAAAATCATCGTGCTGTGTTGAAACAACAATCGCATCAATTCTTACGGGATTGTTATCATCATCGTATTCAATCGTTACCTGCGACTTAGAATCTGGTCGTAGGTACTTCATCTTCTTCCCTTCTCTTCTAATAGCAGCTAATTCTTTAAGCAACAAGTGAGAGATTTCTAATGGAAGCGGCATAAAGTTATCCGTTTCATTAGAAGCATATCCGAACATCATTCCTTGGTCACCTGCTCCCTGCTCTTCCTTTTTCTTACGATCAACTCCTTGATTAATATCTGGAGACTGCTCGTGAATTGCAGAAACAACACCACAAGAATTCCCATCAAACATGTACTCTCCTTTAGTGTAACCAATTTTATTAATTACCTCACGGGCAATTTTTTGAACATCTAAATATGTTTTTGATTTAACCTCTCCTGCTAAAACAACCTGACCAGTTGTTACAAGGGTTTCACATGCCACTTTCGAGTCAGCGTCAAAAGCTAAGAAGTGATCTATCAAGGCATCAGAAATCTGATCTGCCACCTTATCTGGGTGCCCTTCTGATACCGATTCGGATGTAAATAAGTATGCCATCTATTATTGTTTCTAATTTGAAGCCGCAATATTACGCATTATTTCTTAGCTTTAAAATGGATGTACAACAAATCAGTTGCATTCATAAAATATCCATAATTTCGCTCTCGAATGAAGTCGATATTCATCCTTATATCTATTTTTTTTAGCGTCATTTGCTTGAGCCAAGAAATTGACAACCGCTTTGCGGCTGAAGGTACTTTTTGGAAAGGCAAAAGTCAATTGGCCTTGAGCTTTTCGCACCACAGTGGGGTGATTGAATATGGCATTCAATTTGGCGGTGGACCTCTCGGGACAAGAAAGTATGAATTGGGTGGAACATATACCGAAGGTTTTAGGAAACTCCCCATCGACACTATAGCACCACCCTTTACCGATGAAAACTATCCAACGGATTCAAGTTTTTTTGACACGGATAGAGCAACTGAATTACAGTCTCAATTAACCGGTGGGTTTATTGGTGCTTTTGCCATTTTTAACATTCCAAGTCCCTGGGAAAAATTAAAGCCTATTTTCCAACTGGATTTCGCCCATTATTGGATAAAGGATAGCTTCATGGCAAAGTTCCGCTCGTTTAACGGCCCCGAATTTTATAACCATGATGCCATATACCGATTCCGGTCGATGGGTATCGGTTTTAGACCAGGCATTGAGTATAATTTTGGAGATATCTACTTTCTAAAATTCTGTATTGGACAAACCTTCTATATTCCTTTTAATGAAATAGACGGTGAAAAACAAGTCGGTTCCAAATACCAAGGTTTATCTACTTATGAAGAAAGCCAACCAGAATTTAGAATTGCTTTCGGCTTTTTTATATCACCTGAAACTTATTAATGATAGTTTTGCCTCATGCTTGTTTATCCGAACGCTAAAATAAATATAGGCCTCTGGGTTCAGGAAAAAAGAAAGGACGGTTATCATGGAATCGAGAGTTTGTTTTATCCTATTCCTTGGTGTGATATAATGGAGGTAAACAAAGCAAATGGACTTCAAATGAAGTTTACGGGGCTCAAAATTCCAGGTAGCTCAGATGACAATCTTATTAAAAAAGCCTTTGATATATTTCAAGCCGAAACAAATACTCCCGGTGCTTACATTCACCTGCACAAGTTAATCCCAATGGGAGCAGGTTTAGGAGGGGGATCCGCGGATGCCGCTTTTACTCTAAAAACCCTTGATACTATTTATGAGACTAACTTGGGGGATCAAATGCTCTTTGATATGGCCATGCAACTGGGCAGCGACTGTGGTTTTTTCATTAAGAACAAAGCAAGCATGGTCAAAGGAAGAGGTGAAGAAATCTATCCTACTGACTTTAGTTTAAAAGGAAAGTGGATAGCTCTAATCAATCCTGGAATACACATAAGTACAGCAGATGCCTATCGTCTGATTCGTCCTACACAACGGGATAAATTTGAGGAGAAGCTTTCTAACGATTGGAAGGAGTTAGAAAATGATTTTGAAGCCCCTATGTCCGAAAAATTCAACGAAATAAATCAGTTGATCCATAAGTTTGAAGAAGCTGGTGCCGAATATGTGAGCATGACAGGGAGTGGTTCAACAGTCTATGGGATTTTTGAGTCTGAACCAAATATTGACGCAGAAGTTTTCCAATTGGTCTGAATCCTTATTTTTGCAACATGGCTTCAAAAACAGAACATATCATTAAAGGTCATGGCTTACGGTTAACCGATCAGCGCCTAACTTTAGTTAAGATATTTCAAGAAGCCGAACACGCGCTTAATTATAAAGAACTAAGTTCCAAGTTACCGTCAACTTTTGACCGAGTTACGATTTACAGAAATCTAAAATCATTCGAAGAAAAAGGTTTGATTCATGCCATCCCAAATGCTGACGGAGAATTACATTACGCCCTATGCAAACATGAGCATGAAGAACAACATGATCATGCTTCTCATGCTCATTTTAAATGCACCTCATGCGACAGAATCGAATGTTTGGATGATAACATCAATTTTCAACCTAATGTTCCGAAAGGTTATCACACTGAAAGTTATAGATTGATGATTAGCGGACTTTGTCGGGATTGCAATCAGTAATTTATTTTACTGAGCTTTCTCCCTTTGTTTCTAGTTTTTCTCAAGGACTATTTTTCGACTTGTCACTTGACCATCTTGCATTCGAATATTGATAAAATAAATACCCTTACTCAAGTCTTCAAGACTGATGGTTGATACCGTATCTGTCCCGTATAGAAGCAGTCTACCTCCTAAACTAAGCACCTCCCATGAATGAATTTTATTTACATCACCTCCTTGAATTTGCAGGATTCCTGATGTAGGATTCGGGTATACATCTACACTGATTTTAAAATCTTCATTTAGACCCACCCAAGAAATAAGCAGCGTATCAGAACTATTCGAGCAATGCTCATTAGAAATGACAACGGAATAAACACCGTTCTGAACGGGAGTAATCGCACTTGAATCTGAATTCAGGATGGAAACGCCATCCAAATACCATTCATAATTATAACCTGTATTGGTGAAGATTGAATCAGCATTCATAGCGATTGTTGGAACAGGTGGATTAGGGTATTCAGTAATATACAATGAGTCAGATTTTGAGTAACAACCGTACTCATTCCATGCCTCTACAACAACCCATTGAGAGCTATCTACAATGATCGAATTTCCAGTTTGACCGTTAGACCAGATAATACTATCGTAAGGACTAACATCTAAACTCACCATTCCTCCTTCGCAAAACAACGTATCTCCATTTATTCCCAGGTTAAAATTAGACTGGAACACACTTTTCCAACCATTAAGTTTACCATAACCCCATGCAAAGTTTGGAGTTGCACCCGTAAAGGCATCTGAAGTAGCTCCTTGCTCTAGCAAAAACTTAAATTGATCCGGTGTCATTTTTGGACATTTTTCAAGTAGTAGAGCTGCCAAACCTGCAACAATGGGTGAAGCCATGGAGGTTCCACCGTTCTTCATGTGTTGCCCCCCATAATCCAAATTCCAAGGCTGATTGTTTGCCAAAAAGTTAAGTGATCCTAAAGAGCCTGCTGCCATGCTCATATCTCCATTTGCAGTAATTTCCGGTTTCTGCACACCTATTCTACTTGGTCCTTTGCTAGAGCTAGCACTTAAAATTCCTTTTTGTCCTGGTATAGATTGCCAGGTGGTATCATATGCCAAATATGAAATCCTTCCATGGAAATTTGCAACTGTTATAACCGAAGGAGAACAGGTCCAACTATCCACAATACTTGTCAGACTATCCGGCATGACGTATTTGTCCATCCAGGCGTAATTTGCTGCAGCAGCAGTGTCCATATCAAAGTCGTTTAAGCCGAGCCAGCTTGCCGACCAACAATCAGCCATCCCTATTCCTTCTGATATGAGTGCCATTTTATGTTGGCTACTGTCAGGACTATCCAAATAAATCTGAGTATAATATTGTCCATCCCTTTTCTCGGAATACCATGCTACAATTCCTAGAATATTCGAACCATTTTTTAAAGTATCCGTCAATGTGATTCCGTCTTCCAAAACAGGGAAATGGAAATTACTGATGGCCCTCATCTGATGATTTGCTGTATCGTGAAAAGCAACCGCAAAACTTTGATTTGCCGCATCTGTACTATCCATCCACCACTCTGTATAATACCCTGGGGTTCCTAGAGCGGTTGAGGGATTATGAAATAACCATGTAAAACTTGTATCCCCTGAGTTTTGATGTTTTAAATGATAATTGGGCACAGCACCAGAGTTACCGGCCGCACACACCATCAGCCTTCCTGGCTCAGCGTTTAATAAACTGTCAATGTATAATGCCGTTGGGTCCAAACCGTCATGTGAGCCCAAATAGTCTCCAATACTCGCGTTAATAACTGCTGGCATGTTCAAAGAATCTGCAATTTCAAAGGTGTAATGAATGGCATCCGCAACCGTGCTTTTCCAATTGGGGGAGGAAAAATTACTCGCTATATGAACTATTTTAGCTTCCGGAGCAATACCCTTATGATAGCCATTGGCATTAGCATTTCCCGCCGCAGCACCTGCCACCGTACTTCCATGATCAATATAACTTCCTCCTGTGCCAACATTTCCCGCATTTATGTCCGTAGAGTCATACACGCGTCCATAACCATATTGAGGTGGTGTTTGTCCATTTGGAGACAGAGCTTGACGCCAATACCATAAGATTCTCGTATTATCTAGGCTGTCTTTAAAATCATCATGTCGAAATTCAATATGCCCATCAATTATCCCAATTACCACATTATCTCCTGTATAGGAATCGGGCAAGGAATCTCCGCTATGGACGGGATCGATATTATGAATAACCCTTGAAGAGTCCATCAGAGCCGCAGGATGCGAAAGATGAAAATCGATATGCTCTATGAAATCTTGTTCAGCTAACAACTCGACCGCACTGGCCGGTAACATAATATTGTAGTAAGACTTTGTTAAGTACCTGCAGGGGTAAGAATTTTCCTTGGCATAGTTTATTATATCTTTGTTCGCACGAACCGTTAGTTGAATTGGTTCTTCTGCTTCCATCAAATTCAACGTCCCCTTTAAGGCAAGGTTAATCTTACTTTTCTGACTTAAACCTGAAAAGCAGAGTAATAGTAATACAAGACCTAGATAGAGTCGCATCTTATAAAATTACTTAAATACTAGTTTAACTCCATAACAGAGGGGAGTTTTTTGATGAATGACACCTTTTTAGTTTCAAAATCACAGTGAGCAACAAAATGTTGTAATCCATTGGATAGAACTAAGTATGGTACTTTCAAGTCCAAATTATACTTAGCCGCCTGGTTAAAAACCTTCTGATCAATCTTAACATTAGGTGCTTTAAACTCGCACAGTACCTGAGGGTTACCAACCGAATTGTTTAAAAGAAGATCAAAACGAAACCGCATGTTATTTACACGGAGTTCACATTCTACTTGCATTAACTGCATGGAGTAGCCTAATTCTATGTTCAAATAACGTATCCAATGCTGTCTAACCCACTCTTCAGGAGTAAGTTTGAGGTACTTTTTTCTGAGCTCATCAAAAATTTGGGGGTTTGCTCCTTCAAACGTACCTTTGAACTGGTATTTTGGAAAATTGAGTTCTTCCATTTTTTCAAAGATAAGCCCTTAATTTTATTGCATATGAAAACCAAAAAGGAAATTGTTGAGAATTGGCTTCCTAGATATACTGGAGTGCCCCTAGATAAATTTGGATCCCACATCTTATTGACTAATTTCCAAAACTATTTGGACATTTTTTGTGAGCTTACAGGAGCAAAATTAGAAGGTAAGGGAAAAGCCATGCCGAGCGCCACCGTGGGTGATATTACCATGATTAATTTTGGAATGGGGGCTGCTAATGCCGTTACAATTATGGATTTACTCTCATCCATTAAACCCAAGGCAGTTTTGCTATTAGGTAAATGTGGAGGTTTAAAAAAGAAGAATAAACTGGGAGATTTTATTTTACCTATTGCAGCCATAAAAGGCGAAGGAGCGAGTGACTCTTACTTTCCTGCAGAAGTTCCTGCACTACCGGCTTTTAAACTCCAAAGAGCAGTATCACATACCATTAGAGAGTATGGCTTAGATTACTGGACTGGAACAGTTTATACAACAAGCCGTAGGGTTTGGGAACATGATAAAGAATTTAAAAGCTACTTAAGAAAAGTAAGAGCCATGGCAATTGACATGGAAACTAGCGCATTGTTTATGGCTGGTTTTTCAAATTCTATCCCTACAGGTTCATTGCTATTGGTAAGTGATCAACCCATGATACCGGAAGGAGTTAAAACAGACAAAAGTGACTCAAAAATCACTAAAACATACGTGAAAAAGCACATCAATATTGGGATTGATGCTTTAAAAGAATTAATCAATAACGGCACTACGGTTAAACACTTGCGCTTTGATTAATGAAGGAATTTGATCACATATTAAAAGAGATTAAATCCGGGAATTATAGCCCCATTTACTTCATCCAAGGTGAGGAAGCATTTTACATTGATAAAGTTGAAAGTGCCCTAAGAAAACATGTCTTACAGGAGCATGAGAAAGACTTCAATGAAAGTATTTTTTATGGTAAGGATACAGATGCAAACGACATTTTAACAGCGTGCAAACGTTTTCCGATGATGGCTGAAAAGCAACTTATCATTGTAAAGGAAGCACAGGATTTAAAAAACTGGGAAGTGCTTGAAGGCTATTTTGAAAATCCTGTGGAGAGTACTGTGTTATTTTTTGGGCACAAATATAAAACGCTAGACAAGCGAAAAAAAATTGCAAAGTTGCTATTAAAATCGAGCGTGTTTTTAACGAGCAACAAACTAAGAGACTACGAGCTCCCCAAATGGATTTCAGCGAATGTTAAGTCTTACGGCTTTCAGATAGCTGATAAAGAAGCGAGTATTTTGGCCGAGCATGTAGGAAGTGATTTAGCTCAGCTCCATTCTGTTTTTGGAAAACTTCAGAAGTTATTAGCAAAAGGCAGTACTATCGATGGTGAAGTCATTCAAAAACACGTTGGTATAAGCAAAGAGTACAATGTATTCGAGTTGACGGATGCCGTGCTGAAAAGGGATATTATTAAAACCCAAAAAATAATCCAGTACTTTAAAGCAAACCCAAAAGCAGTTCATATCATACCCGTAATAAGCAACTTGTATACACTTTTTACGCGCCTTTTAAACTGCCATTATGCTACGGACAAAAGCCCTAACGGCTTGATGAAAGCAGCAGGCCTAAATTATTATGCTGCCCAACAATATCAAAAAGGTTTACAGATTTATTCCGTAGGAAAACTTGTCAAAAACGTGAGTATTCTGCGAGAATATGACATGAAATCTAAGGGGCTTGGAGCGGTTAACCCAGATAGTGGTAACTTGATGCAAGAGATGTTATTCAAGTTAATGCACTAACCGTCGTACTCTTGGTCTATCATTTCTTGTAACTGGGGTTCCAATGACTTAATAAGACCTTTCAGCTTATTTATATCACCTTTAAGGTTCCCATAATCTTCTCCTCCACATTTATAACGGTATACGTTCAACTGAGGATGTCCGCTGTTATCAAGAAGCTCCAAATAATCGGCAGTTCCACCTGTGCAACCGTCATCATCTTTTTGAGCCTTTTTCTCAATATTTGCCTCTTTTATATCATCTAAAAGAGACTTGAATTTTTCTGCAGTAAACTCCGTGTCATTTGTGGCAATAACATCTCCGTATACATCTACCTCCGTATGAATATTCTCTGCAGTTACGGTTATGGTGTAAGACCTATGATAAGCAGGTGGCGTTGAACTATCCTCAAAATGATAAACTACTTTGGTTATTTTGGAGTAATCCATGTCCTTTGAATTTGAACATGAAAGTATAAACATCACGAGGAATGCTGCAAGTATTCTCATTTTTTTAATTCACCTTTATTATCATAGATGAGGGCTGTACCAACTTTCTCTCCTTCCGCGTAGCTTTGCTCATATTTAACTATTCCGTTCGAGTAATAGGCCTTGGAAGTTCCATTTAGGAGTCCTTTTTTATATTCACTCTGAATATATTTCACACCATTCGCTTTATAAAAGGTCCATTGACCATCTTTTAGATCATTCACATAAGTACCTTCCATTTTCTTATACCCGTCGGAAAAATACTTTACATAACGTCCGCTCTTTTTGCCCTTAACAAAGCTGGCTCTTACCTCTATTAAGCCGTTCGAATAATATCGTTTATAATCACCATCAAGGCTATCGGCTTTATAGTTACACTGCACAAAAATTCGCCCATCCTTATCAAGGTAAACCCATTTTCCGACTTTCTTACCTAGATGATACTGACCGTCAACCTTTTTTTTACCGTTGGAATAATATTCCTCATAGCGTCCTTCCAATTCGTCATACTTCTGACCAAACCTTTTTTCTAACTTACCATTCGGATAAAAGGCTTCATTAATCACCAAGCTATCTTGACCCGCTCCAAAAAAGAAAGCGCACAAAATACCAAGCGTAATAAAAACCTTCATTTTATAAAGTTAGCCAATTATTGCCTACCTGGGTACTGCTTCAAAGCTTCCGCTAAACACGCTACGGCCAACTTGAGTTTCGACTCTTCCAAGACATAAGCCAATCTTACCTCTTGCTGACCTTTACCTTCCGTTGCATAGAACCCTGTTGCAGGTGCCATCATCACAGTATGATTTTCATGTGAAAAGCTCTCCAATATCCATTGACAAAACTTATCTGCATTATCAATTGGAAGCTGGGCTATAGCATAGAAAGCTCCTTTTGGTTTAGGACAAAAAACACCCTCTATTTTATTCAAACCGTCAACCAGAATATTTCTTCTTTCAACATATTCCTTTGAAACCTCATCAAAATAAGATTGTGGTGCTTCCAAAGCAGCTTCACCGGCAATTTGACCAAAGGTTGGTGGAGATAAACGTGCTTGAGCAAATTTCATTACGGCAGCCATTAATTCTTTATTCTTGCTTACAATAGCACCTACTCTTGCGCCACACATACTGTATCGCTTAGAAACAGAATCGACAAGCACTACGTTATCAGAAACATCCTCTAGGTACATGGCTGAAAAGTGACTGGCACCATCATAGCAAAACTCTCTATAAACCTCATCAGCGAACAAGAACAAATCATGTTTTTTCACTAGTTTGCCTAGCTCCTTCATCTCAGCCTCTGAATACAAGTAACCGGTTGGGTTTCCAGGATTACAAATTAGAATCCCTTTGGTTTTTTCCGAAATTAACTTCTCAAAATCGGCGATTGGTGGTAATGCAAATCCATTTGAAATATCGGCCGTAACCGGAACAACCTTTACATTTGCTGTAACAGAGAAACCGTTATAATTCGCATAAAATGGTTCGGGTATGATCACCTCATCACCAGGATTAAAGCAGGCCATAAATCCAAAAATCAAAGCCTCTGAACCTCCAGTAGTAACTATAATATCTTCGTAGGAAACATCAATGTTTTTTCCTTGATAATATTTTGCAAGTCCTTCTCGATAGCTTTGAAAACCTGCCGAATGCGAGTACTCTATCACTGTCCTATCCAGATCCTTAATTCTTTGGATAGCTACTTCTGGTGTTTTAATATCAGGTTGACCAATATTTAAGTGAAGAACAGTCTTTCCATTTTGAATAGCCTTATTTGCGTAAGGCACTAATTTTCTAATAGGAGAAGAAGGCATAGTTGCCGACTTTTGTGATAATCTAGGCATGCTAAAAATTTTGCCGCAAAGATAGACAGTTTATCTAAATATGGAAGGCTTAAATGAGCCTGGCGTACCAAGATGAGCTGAGCTCTTTTTTAAATTCATTTTGGAAGCCTTCTGGGCTGTTAACCATGGTATCAAAAACAATGGTGCTAGGCGCTAGAGCAAGTTCTTTCGCCTTTGAAATGGACACTGCTTCTATACCTTCATCTGTCAAATAAAGTAGCTTCATGCGATCTAATAGACCTAGATTAAACTCTTCGTCAACCTCTTTCATCAAACGAACCTGAGCATCCTGAGCTCTTCCACACATGTTTCCATCATCTTCTGCAGCAACTACTATAAAGTGATCATCTACAATCTGAATACTTCCATTTAGTTTTGCACCGTGACTTTCCCAACCCGCTACAAAATCGTTAAACACGCCTTTCAAAACTTGTTTCTCACTGGTCTTTATAGGTCTCTTTGACCCATAGATCCATAGTTTACTATTTTTAGGAAAGTCTATCATTTTATATTTACATGTGTTTGAATATGAAACCTTTCTTCATTTTCATTCTCATAGAAAACCTCAACTAAATGCTTACCTGGTGCACTAGGTGTATACTTGAAATTTAACGGCATTCCGCGTAAATCTTCCTCTGATACGGTAATTTGGTCTTTGAAGTCGACTATAACCTGGCCTTTTGATAAGTCAGTCACTAATATGCGGTAATCACACTTGAATAAACCATTCAAAGCTGCCTCATAGAAATCGGAAACTGTTAAATTAACCTGCTTTCCTGCTTCAACTTGCATAGGGGCGCGTTTGTAAAATTGAGTTTCTTGGAAGCAATGGACCGTAGGCTCAAAACTAAAATTATGGTCAATTTCAACATTTTTTGTCGCAGGAGAATTCTCATCCACAACTAAAAACTCCTTTTCAATCGGATACTCCACGGTACCATATTTATCAAACAAAGTTGCTGTTACAAAGAGCTTTTCTCCCGGCTTAATATCTCTCACAGGAAAGCTTACGTTCACTCGGTTTAACCCGGGATCCATTTGTTCTATATTCGATAAAACATCTTCAGACTCCTCTAAGATTTCACCAGCCTCATTCTTCATTTCAAAACGGATACCTAAATGGATATACCCATCTTTTTGCGTAGCATTTTGAATTCCAGAAAACCGAATATCTACTGTTTCTCCATGGTTTACCTCCCCATTTCTAATTGGGAATTCACCAAAATGAGTTATATCAACTGACTTATATGAAAAACCATTCTGTGCCTCCTTCTTTCCAGTATTAAACTTAAACTCGCAAGAAGAAAGTATTAATAGGACTAAAATCGAAAGGGTACCTAATTTTTTCATAATTCTGCGGCATTCGCAATTAACTCAGCAATATCAAATACTTCTGTTTCTGATTCTTTCTCAAAGTTCTTAACACCATCTGTCATCATAGTATTACAGAACGGACAACCCGTTGCAATGACTTGAGGCTTCAATTCCAGGGCTTCTTCAGTTCTTTCAATATTAACTTCTTTATTTCCGTTTTCTGCCTCTTTAAACATCTGAGCACCTCCAGCACCACAGCAAAAACCTTTCGATTTACAACGCTTCATTTCAACCAATTCGGCATCTAGTTTTTTAAGTAGTTCCCTTGGGGCCTCATATACATCATTCGCTCTTCCCAAGTAACAAGGGTCATGAAAAGTGATACGCTTACCTTTAAAATCGCCTCCTGAGATGGTCATTTTTCCATCTTTCAGCAAATCATTAATAAGTTGAGTATGATGAACAACCTCATAGTTCCCTCCTAATTCAGGGTATTCATTTTTAAGTGTGTTAAAGCAATGAGGACAAGCAGTGACAATTTTTTTCACTTCATATCCGTTCATGATTTGAATATTCTGCATAGCCTGCATCTGAAACAAGAACTCATTTCCAGCTCTTTTCGCAGGATCGCCTGTGCAGCCCTCTTCAGTACCTAACACAGCAAAACTTACCCCACACTTATCAAGAATTTTTACTACTGCCTTAGATATCTTTTTCGCTCTGTCATCAAAACTTCCAGAACAACCTACCCAGAACAAAATTTCTGGAGCTTCTCCTTTGGCCATAAATTCAGCCATGGTTGGTACCTTTATCATACTCATATCAATCTTCAAAAACCTGTATGGTCGCTTCTTTGTTTATTAAATCAGTGAATTTCCCATCAAAGCGAGTGGCTCTTACAATATGATTATCCACCCAATGATAGTTCCCTCCTCTTGGTTTATTCATCAAAAGACCATGGTATTTAAATCCATGTTTTTTGAACCAATTTTCTGTAACCTCTCTATGTTCTTCTGTTCTGCTCGTGAAAAAAGTTATTATGTGTCCTTGATCGTACCAGTTGTTCAGCGTTTTTAGCGCATCTGGAAATGGTTCACAAGTGATCATTCTTTCCGGCTCTTCATTGGGAACATCCTCGGTAATCGTTCCATCAATGTCAATTAAGTAATTTTTTACCTCACCTGGTAATACGGGTGACACGGTTTGACCATCGACAATGGTTTCTTTTAATTTCATTACTCTTCGTTTGCCCAGTTCAACCTATCGGCAGGAGAGAATTGCCAAGGTGCCTGGTTATTTTCAATATTTGTTGACATAGTTGCCAATTCACTTGGCATTTTAGATTCTTCCATTACCAGATAACGCCTCATTTCAAGAATGATACTCAAGGGATCGATATTAACGGGACATTCCTGAACACATGCATTGCAAGAAGTACAGGCCCATAGCTCTTCTTCTGAGATATAATCACGCAACAATGATTTCCCATCGTCGTAATCTGCTCCATTTTTTGATTTCCCCTTACCGATTTCATCTATACGATCTCGGGTATCCATCATTATTTTTCTTGGGGAAAGTAGTTTACCGGTTTGATTTGCAGGACAAGATGAAGTGCAACGACCACACTCCGTACAAGTGTAGGCATCAAGCAATGATTTCCAAGTTAAATCAGTCGCATCTTTCGCTCCAAACCGCTGAGGCTCCGCTCCCTCCTCTGCAGGAGCAGGGGCAGCGTAAGGATCAGCCGCTGGATCGAACATCATTTCAACCTCTTTTTTTACACTTTCCATATTGGTAAACCTGCCCTTCTTCTGAAGATTAGAATAGTACACATTTGGGAAAGCAAGTAAAATGTGAAAATGCTTTGAAATAGGTAAATAGTTAAGGAAAGTGAATACCGTTAGCAAATGTCCCCACCAACCAATACGTTCAACGATATGTAGCGTTGCAGTTGACATACCATCAAATAATGCTGGTCCTAAAAAACCTGTTATAGCAAAACCAAATCCTCCTGAACCGGCCGCATGACTTTCACCTCTTCTATGCAAAACTTCATCAGCTCCATTCATCATAAAAATGAAAATGATCAACAAAATCTCAAGGTACAAGATAATGTTACCATCTAACTTTGGCCAACCCTTCATTTCAGACATTTGAAAACGAGGAATCTTGAGTAAATTTCTTCTTGCTAGGAAAGCTAAGGTTGCAATAAATGCAAGAACAGATAGTATTTCGATGAAACTAATTACAAAGGTATAAAACCCACCCAGGGGCTCCATAAAAATCCTGTGAACTGGGTCACCAGCCAAGCCAGACACGCCATCAATAAAAATTTCTATTAACTCAATTTGAGTAATTACAAAAGCAACATAGATACACAAATGCAACAGTGCCGGAATTGGACGCTGAAACATCTTTTTTTGCCCGAAAGCCACCAATATCATTGTCTTCCATCGCTCTGATTTATCATCCGTACGATCCACATCCTTTCCACGGCGAATATTTGCGACGATTCGTTTTACGTTCATAGCGAATAAACCAATTGACGCTCCTGATAAAACGATAAAAATAATTGCAGAAATGCTCATCTCTTCTAGTCTTTCTCTTTTATTTCGTGCATGATTTTCTCATACTCTTCTTCGGTGAATCGTCGGATTTGACCATCCGCTTGCACCATTTTCTTAATCACTGTTTCCTCTTCTGGAGAGAGAGCAGCTCCCTTCACCCTACTTCCAAATATTGAAAAGTGCATATAGCGACTGGGGAAGTTCTTGATGTCTTTTATTAACAACTGCAGGTAGGCATTTGTTTGAATAATCTCATCATGCAGGGAATCATTGTAAATTAAATTACCCAATGTGCCTTGCCCTGAATTGACCTGATCCACAATTTCCTGAATTTTACACAATGATTTTTCGGCACACTCAATGATGTTGTCGAACTCTAATTTTGACATCTTACTAGACAGTGTATCCAGGTTCGCGATTGTGCTTGTTATTGCCGCATTGTTCTCACTCAGATTAGTGGTTATTGCGTCAACATTTCTGAATATTTTAGAAATTCTATTCTTCTCGGACTTCACCAGGGTATCGATCCTGTTCGCTGTTCTTTCAAAGGAAAGAATAGCCCTTCTAACACCTTCTACTGATTCAGACACATTTCCTGAAGTTTCAGTATCCCAAAAGGCATTAATACTAGTAACTACGGAATCCAAGTTAGCGATAAGTTTTTCAGCCTTTAGCTTTATCGGTATGATCTGTTCGTTAAGTTGATCGGATAATTCTGCTGACAACTTACCTCTCAAATACCCTCCGACAGCTAACACTTCAGATTTGTTGGTGTCTGGAAAATTCAAAATGAGCGATTGAGTCCCTAGTAAATCTCCATCCAAAAGTACCTCACCATGCTCCCAGACTTTCATTCGATCGTTACTAACAATAAAAGTAACATCAACACTATCTTGATCTTCATCTAGTCTAATAGACTTAACCAATCCTACTTTTATTCCCCGATAATAAACTCCTGCATTTTCAGTTAAACGGCGAGCGTGGTCAAACTTTACTTTGTACTCCCTGTTCTTATCGAACATATTCAGCCCTTGAAGATACTTGAACCCAATAAACAATCCGATCAATGCAATGACTACAAAAAAGCCTACTCTTGTTTCTCTCGATATCTTCAAAGCCTTACTTTATCCTTTCTCCGTTTTTAAACTTCACAACGAACGCACTTTCAAAACCAGCTTCTCTCACTTTGTTTTTATGCGCATTTGCGTCCTCAAAGGTATCAAATTCCCCGGAAGTGTATTTATAAAAGTTCCCGTCTTTATAAACATTTACATCATTTAATCCATTAAAGTTCTGTGGGCTACACTCTATCTTCTTTGATCCTGTGCTAATCTGAACTTTGTATATGACCTTATTAGAGTCGGGCACTGGTTTGGGTTCCACTTCTTTTGGATTGACATCTGGTTTTTCCTTTGGGTCTTTTCCCAAAACATCTTCATTAACACCTTCTATCTTATTCTTATAGGACACAAATGCCTTAAATATAGAAGATGCCAGCTCCTCCCTACCTTCTTCGCTTCTTAAATATTTTTCTTCGTTATAATTAGATACAAAACCTAGCTCTATCAGTACAGCAGGCATGGTAGTCTTGTATAGCACTAAGAAACCTGCTTGTTTTACACCCCTGTTTTTTCTTTTCAGGTCATTTGTGAACTCGTCCTGAATATTTGAGGCAAGAATCAAGCTTTGATCAAGATTAGCCGATTGCATAAGAGCTAAGCCAATATATGCATCTGGATCATTGGGATCAAAGTCTTCATAAGTGGTTTCGTAGTTGTCCTCCATGAGAATTGAGTTGTTTTCCCGCTTGGCAACCTCCAGAGCTGCTGCTGACTTATGTAATCCTAACACCCAGCTTTCACTACCATAAGCTGATCGATTTGAGGCTGCATTGGCGTGAATGGAAATAAATAAATCTGCAGATGCCTCATTGGCTATCTTTGCTCTTTCGGCCAAACCAACAAACTTATCTGTCTCACGGGTATAAATCACCTTTACATCTGGATATTTTTCCTTGATTTTATTCCCAAGCTTCAAACTCACGGTTAATGCTACATCCTTCTCGTATAAATTAGTAGGACCAATAGCTCCGGGATCTTTACCACCATGACCTGGATCAATTACTACCGTTTTAACACCGATTTCTTCTATCACAGCATTTAAGCTTGATGCCATAGAACTCTTAACAAATGTTAAGAACGCCAAGACAAGAAACAAGCTTAAAGTTCGTTTACCAATGGAATTCCTTAATTTCGCGAGTTCGTTATTCATGCTTGTCAACAAAAATAAAGGCTTATTAGCTCGGTATACATTGAAAAACAACGCTTTTTTCATCTTACTAGTGTTAATAATTGTTGGCACACCTGCAATTGCCGTACCACAGGATATAGAAGCCATTCCAGACACACTTGATGAGGCAGTGGTTAGCATAGACACTATGGCTAGTGATGATGCCCTAGAATATCCTGTCTTTTATAATGCCGAGGACAGCATAGTTGCTCGATGGGACCTGGAAAAAATATATATGTATGGCAAGGCTCACGTGACCTACAACACAATTAATTTGGACGCTGCCATAATAGAATACGATATGAAAACGGGGCGCGTAAAAGCTTTTGGCACAACAGACTCAACCGGAAACTATACTGGCAAACCTATTTTCAAAGAAGAACAAGAGGAGTTTGTAGCCGATACCATGATATATGACTTTAAGAATAAATGGGGTAAAATATACAATGTTCGAACTCAGGTTTCTGAGGGTTATATTGATGGGGAACTTGTTGCTACTGATGCAGAAAACACAGTATATGTGAAGGATGGAAGATATTGCCCGTGTGAAGATCCTGATGCTAAAACAAAGTTTAGAGTTACCAAAATCAAGGTCATGGATAGTTTAATAGTATCTGGACCAGGCTATCTAGAGCTAGCTGGAGTTCCTACTCCCTTAGTTTTTCCTTTTGCTTACTTTCCGAATCAGAAAGATCGTAATGCAGGGATAATTATTCCTACTTTCGGAGGAGGCCCTGTTTTGGGGATTGGCCTTTTAAATGGTGGCTATTTCTGGCCGGTTAACGATATGTTAAATGTGTCTTTTCTCGGCGACATTTATTCTAGAGGTTCCTACGCATTAAAAACACAGTCAGACTACAAAAAACGCTATAAGTACACTGGTAATTTAAGTCTGGAGTTTTTTAATAACCAATTTTCCGAGCCCGAGTTCCCAGACTTTAGTCGCACAAGAGAATTCTGGATAAGATTCAATCATCGGCAAGATGCAAAAGCCCATCCGAAAAACAATTTTAGTGCAGTCATTAACGCTGGAACTTCAGGTAATTTTAGAAATAACATCAATACCAGCGCCGCAGACTATTTGAGCAACACGTTTAACTCGAATATAAAATTTTCGAGATCTATTGATCTTGGCAACACCGGTTCCTTGCTCAATCTTAGTGCTAATCATGATCAAAACACTAACACTGGGGCCTTTAACGTAACTCTTCCATCTGCATCTTATTCTATAAACCGTTTTTACCCTTTCCGGGCGTTGAGCAAAGACAAGGTTGGAAAGAGAAAGTTTTATGAGAATATTGGTATGACATACGGTGTTAGCGGCGCCAATCGTTTAAACACGAACGATAGCCTAATAAGCATGGACAATCTTGAAAACCTCCTCGATGACATGCAATATGGAGTTAAGCATAATGCCGTTCTAAACACCAGCCTAAAGGCATGGAAAAGTCGAATTAACATCAATCCAAGCGCTAGCTATAACGGCCGTATGGAGTTTCAAACTATAACTAGATACTGGGATTCTAATCAGGAAAAGTTAGTTACCGACACGAATAATATCATCAAACTCAACCATGACCTCAACTTTTCATTGAATACAAGCACTCGAATTTATGGCTTCTATTCTTTTAAGCGCGGAAAGGTTTCTAAACTGCGTCATATCTTAAGCCCAAGTGCCAATTTTAGCTATCGCCCCAAAACAAATCGACTACTTGACGTTCGAAACCAAAATGACTCTTTACTGCAGCAGTATTCAGAGTTTGACAATAGTTTTTACCGGCGTCCTGGAGGAACTCAAGAATCAGGATTGCTCAGTTTTTCACTTGTCAATTCCTTTGATGCAAAGCTTAGAAAACGAGATACAGCGACAGGTGAGAATATCAAGATTAAGTTAATCGACAACTTTACCATCCGGTCGGCCTATGACATTGCAAAAGACAGTGTAAACTGGAACGACTTAAGCCTTAATTTAAATACTGTTTTATTCAAGTATTGGACGATTAACGCCCGATCAAGTTTTGACCCTTATAGTTACGATAGTTCAGGAAGAAAAACCAACACTTACTTGTTTGAGGAAAATGGAAATCTGTTTAAAATGCGGAATGCAAATATAGGCTCTGGACTGCGCCTTCAAAGCAAGAATAGAATTGGACAAAGTAATGCCATAGATGAGATTGAAGAGGAAGAAGACGAAAAGAATGCCCTTACTGGACAAAACGGACTAAGCAATGAGGACTATGTTGATTTTAACATTCCGTGGACCCTGTTTTTAAACTACAGCATCAACTTTAATAATAGCTTTGTGACGGTAACGGATCCAGCAACGGAATTAAACTACTTAAAGGACACCTTAATACTTACCCAAGCATTATCCTTCAGCGGTGACCTCAGCCTCACTCCCAACTGGAAAATTGGATTTAATTCAGGCTATGATGTGGTTAACCAAGAATTTACTTTCACCCAAATTAATGTATATCGAGACTTGGGCTGCTGGGAAGCAAGATTTGACGTTGTTCCTTTTGGCCCAAGAAAAAGCTACAGCATTGGAATCAACCTAAAAAACCCCTTGCTTTCTGATTTGAAAATCCAAAGAAGACGAACATGGATTGATCAACAATTCTTTTAATCTTAAATTGTCGTTGATTTCCTCAGAAAATTGGTTAAATAAAATTTCACACTAGTCATGACAACAAAAGAAATAGCGCAAGATTTTTTACAACTAGCGGGAACTGGAAAAGTGAATTTAGCGTTTGATAAGTATGCTGCTTCAAACTTCATTCATCATAACCAATATTTCAAGGGTGGGAAAAATGATCTCAAAAAGGCGATGATGGATGCCCACAACGACGATCCAAATAAACTTGTAGAGATAAAATACTGTTATGAAGACAAGAACACAGTTATAACCCATTCTTTGGTTGAAAAAGAAGGTATGGCCATCGCTGTGGTTCATATTTTTAGATTCGAAGGTGAGAGAATTGCAGAATTATGGGACTTAGGTCAAGTTATTGACAAAGATTCCCCAAATGAAAATGGCTTGTTTTAGCCGTATTCCAACACCTATTTAATATCTTTGCCAACTCAAGAAAAAGTAGTTGCAATGATAAAAGAACAAGTTCTAGAATACACCAAGGAAATTCTAAACAATATCCCTCAAGACTGGGTTAATTTAACCACTCACAGACTAGATATTTATGATGAGAGCAAGGCAAAAACACAGTTCTTAGATGAATTTGAAAGCTTGTTCAATAAAGGAATGGCGGATGCCAATAATTTAGCACAACTTCCAACGGCATACGACTATATAAGATTGGGGCACCCACTTTCGAGTGTACTCGAGTGGACCCTTGCCAAAATCAACAACATTGAAGCGAAACAGGTAATAAGTTTTTCCTCAAAAACAGCACCTGTTTTAGCAGTGCTTAGGAAAAATCATCTGGACGGTATAAAAACCCAAATACTTCATGACGCTGATTTGGGCTGGTTTTTCGAGAGCGAAATTATTAAGGAGGTTTATGAATATGACTTTTCCCTAGTAAAAATCGATAATTTAAACTCCATTCCTGAATTCAATGGAAGTCAAATAATCGTAAGTAAAAAAGACAATGTATGTTTATTTGATCTTAAACTTCCTGTTGATTTCTTGGTCAATTTCAATAATCACCTAGGAAGTATCTTAATAGTAAATGGAGAAGAAAATAAAAAGTACATATCAGACATTCAGCATTTAAGAAGGCGTGAGACGATAGCCATGACCCCATCAAACTGCTACCTTGCGCTAAAGCAGTTAAATGATCCACAGACTAAATTAACTTTAGATACCAACAAGGCCGCGAATAAATCAAAGGTCTTGGAAGTTATTAAGTCCATAACAGGGTCTAACGAACCATCTGTAATTGGTTCTAGTGGATTGTCGATTCAGTACGCCATTGTGATGGGACTAATTCACCATGCAAAAACGACTTACCCCGATAAAGAAATAAGAATAATCGTTCCTCCGAACTGTTATGGAGGAACAAATGACCAGGCCCGAAGGGTAGCTACTTGCATAAAGAACGTTGAAGTCATGGATTTCCCTGTGGATGGAGACAATGACATGGTTCAAAGTTTGGATAAGCTTTTAGAACAAACTGCTCTTGAAGATTCTATCCCACTTATAATTGCAGAGATACCCACAAATCCTCGTGTGGAAGTTCCAAACATCAATGACTTGATTGCTGTTTTGAGTAAGGAAAGAAATACACCACAGGGGAATGGGGCTGTTGAACCGGTTTTTATTCTGGATCAAACCTTTTGCCCAAATGTCCCCTTCTTGGAAGAGAATGGAAAGTTTTCTAAAGTCAAAGCCTTGGCATATGTGAGCGGATCAAAATTTCCAAGCGGTGGAAAATGTACTGCAGGATATTGTGTGTCAAACAAAAGAGCTTCAAGTTTGATGGAACTCATTGACTTACATCTAAGATTGTGTGATAATGAAGCTACAGACGTACAACTATCCTTTCTAGCAGAACAGATGCCGTCGATGATTCAACGCATTCAAAAGGCATATGAAAACACCCGTGAATTTGTTGAATACATAGAGGAAAAACTACCAAATGCCAAAATAAATTTTGTGAGTGAAGAACTGGCAAATGAAGGATTTACTCCCTCTGTATTTTCACTTGACTTACCTACCAAAGGTGACACTGAAGAAGAAAAAGAGGCCTATAAAAGAGAACTGAACTTGAAGTTGATCAATCTTATGATTGAGAGCATTCCTCACGAAAGTAAGTTCTGTGTAAGCTATGGTCAATTAAAAGGTTGTTATTGGACGATTCCAGCCACCTCAACACAAGGGACAACCAAAGAAGGTGATAAAGATTATATAGTTAGGGTTGCACTTGCACCTGAACTTGACCTAGAAAAACACAAAGAGGTTTTTGCAAATTTCGTGGAAGAACTTTAAAAAATGTCAAGCCTCTTGCCAATCATAATTAGTACCTTTCCTTCGTGTTAAGACATGCTATAGGCATATTTTTGATTTTGTTGGGACTTTCCCCCATGGCACAGGTGGATGAAAAAGTAAAGGAACTATTGAACAAGGCGAATGATGTTTTCTTATCCAACCCTGATTCTTCCTTAATTCTCAAAATTAAAGCAGAAAGCTTAATTGAAAACTCAGATTCTGATGAATTAAAAGCAGAGGTATACAACTCCCTTGCATCTACCTACCTGCAAAAAGCTCAATTGAAAAAAACTGCGGATTATTTGGATCAAGCCATCAAACTGTGCAGCAAAAAAAACGACCAAACGGAGGCATGGAATTATAAGCTAAGAGCAAACCTACTCCAAAGACTTGGCGAAAATGACAAAAGCATAGCCTATCAAAACAAGGCTATGGAAATCTATTTAGAAAATGGAGATACATTGTCCTATGCAGGAACAGCAGTAAATACCTTTCTTGATTACAAGTACCAAAATGATACTGCCAATTGTAGGTTAGTAATAGAAAAGCTCGATTCGCTAAAGGATTATTTCAAAGGTGACATGGCTTATTTCTATTACCAGAATAAAGGAATGTACTATCAAATGGTTTCCAAAAACAATTGGGCTAACATTTATTTTGATAAAGCTTACCAAATAAGCCTTGAGGAAAATATGATAGATAGCCGTGCTACGATCCTGAGTTTACTTGGAGAAAACAAGTTGGCTGAAAAAAAGTATTCAGAGGCTGAAAGCCATTTGAAAGAAGCCATAGAGCTGAGTAAGCAAAATAACCTAATCCATGAGGAGGCAGAGGCCTTGGAAGTACTAGTTAAAGTCTACGTTGAGCAAGAGAAAATGGGATTGGCCTTTGAAAAGCAATCGGAAATGCACGCCCTTAAAAATGAAATCTACCAATTAGAAAAGGTCAACCACATTCACGGCTTAGAGAAACAACTTGAGCTCAATGAGATTCAAATGAAGGTAAATCAAAAGGACCTTGAAATCAGTAAAAAAAACGCCAAAATAAAAGCTCAAAAACTGGAAGACACCCGAAATAGACACAAATATCAACTGGCAATTATTGCTCTTCTTGTGGCTCTGTTGCTTGGAGCAATTATTGGGATAAGTTTGTTGCGTGTTAGGAAGCTCAACAAAGAAATTGCAAAACAGCACACCATTGTTGAAGAACAAAACCTTCAAATTCAAGAGGCTTTAGATGATATAAATGATAGCTTGCGTTATAGCGAAAGACTCCAAAAGTCCCTACTTCCAAAAAACAACAGTTTTGAAGAAGCTTTTAAAGAGCACTTTATTTTTTACAAACCAAAACAACAAGTAAGTGGTGACTTTTATTGGTTTGCCACGCAATCAAACACTCACCTATTCGCAGTCGGTGACTGCACAGGCCATGGGGTGCCAGGAGCAATGGTTTCTGTGGTTTGTACAAACGGACTCAATCGGGCTGTGCGTGAAGAACAATTAATAGAGCCAGGAAAAATTCTTGACCGAACGAGGGAAATTGTTATCTCAGAATTTGAAAAAAATGAAGGAGAAGTAAAGGACGGCATGGATATCGCACTTTGCTCCCTCGAAAGGAACAAGCTAAAATATGCAGGTGCAAACAACCCTCTTTGGATTATACGGAAGGACAGTTTCGAAATAGAAGAAATAAAAGCTGACAAACAACCGATTGGTAAATATGCAGGTTCAATCGCCTATAACACGCATGAAGTTGACATAAACCAAGGAGATAGTATCTACATTTTTTCCGATGGCTTTGTTGACCAATTTGGAGGTGAGTACGGCAAAAAATATAAAACCAAAAACTTTAAGTCCCTTTTGCTCAGCATCCAAGAATCAAATATGAAAGAACAGCTTGACATAATTGAGCAAACTTTTAATTCTTGGAAAAAAGATTTTGAGCAATTGGATGATGTTTGCGTTATCGGAATAAAATTTTAGCTCGGTCTTTCTGTGTATATTTAAGTCACAGAAAAATCAATGGAATACAAACACAAGAAAGAATCTCAAATTGTACTAAGCGAGTTAATGCTTCCCTCCCACTCCAATTTTAGTGGGAAAATTCACGGAGGGTATATTTTAAACTTGATGGATCAAATCGCATTTGCCTGCGCATCCAAACATTCTGGACATTACTGTGTAACGGCCTCTGTAAACCGAGTTAATTTCTTAAACCCCGTAGAAGTTGGAGAGCTTTTAACATTGAAAGCCTCTGTAAATTATACGGGTAGGACAAGCATGGTGATTGGGGTTCGCGTTGAGGCACAAAACATCAAATCAGGAGAAAGCAAACATTGTAACTCCTCTTATTTTACCATGGTTGCGAAAGACGAGGATGGAAATAACGCAAAGGTTCCGGGCTTGATTATTGATAGCATGGACAGTGCCCGACATTTTGCAAGAAGCATAAAACAACAGGAACAGGCCAGGAAAAGGGACGAAACTTTCAGACCCAACAACTTCAAGTTAGATGACTACCTGGAAGACCTTGAAAAAGCCAATACCAAACTAAGCCCTGAACTTTTTGAAATAAACGACTAAAAAATGAGTGACAAGACCCCAAAAGTAACCGGAATCGGTGGAATATTCTTCTTCTCAGATGACACTGAAAAAACACGACAGTGGTATGCTGAAAACCTAGGACTTGAGACGAACGAGTATGGCTCCAGCTTTGAGTTCAGAAATGCAAATCGTCCAGAGGAAATCAACTACCTCCAATGGAGTCCTTTTAAAAAAGGTAGCGATTATTTTGCTCCATCAAAAAAGGAGTTTATGATAAACTACCGCGTGCAAAACTTAGAAGGGCTGCTAGAAAAATTAAAGGCCAATGGCGTTCAAATTTTGGATGATGTTGCGAGCTATGACTATGGTAAGTTTGTTCATATTATGGACAATGAAGGAAACAAAATTGAGTTGTGGGAACCCGTTGACCAAGTGTTTACGGATATGGGTGGAAAAACAACGAAATAATCTATATCCCAAAAAAGGATTTCAGAATAAATCTATCCACTGGAAAAGTCAGCAATTCCTTAATTTCTTCCATAGTCTTCCAATGGAAAGAAATGTGGTGGCCGTCTTCTTCAAAATCTGGAATATTTGATGGAATTTTATCCAACACCCGGAAATAAACCGAAATCAATTGATCGTTTTCATTAAAGGCACTTTGCTGAAAGAAGTCGGTTGTATAAAGGTGCTCCAATTGTGATATTTCCAATTCCATCTCCTCTTGGAATTCCCTTATCACCGTATCCTTTAGTCCTTCACCCCATTCATTACCACCTCCCGGGAATTTCCACATTTCTAGTCCGCGTATGTTTTCATGACAAAGCAAAAGCTCCCCATTTTCATTTTCGCAAATACCATATGCCCTCAGGTTGTACTTTTTCATTTTCTTGCGCGTAGCATTTCTCGTTTGCCCGGAGGCCCAGGCAAACGCTCAACTTCAAATCCGGCGGCCTGCATATTCCGTCTTACTTGTCCTTTGGCACAATAGGTTACTAAAATCCCTCCCTTATTCATCTTTTCATACAAGGATTGGAAGACTTCCTCTTCCCACATTTCTGACTGAGCTCTTGGACCAAAGGCATCATAAAAAACCAGATCAAAACCTGCTCCCTCAAATGCATGCACAGTGTTTTTGTGTGCAAAAAGTTTGAAGTTATCATCAAGCATTTGCTCTTTCTCCCATTCTGTATTCAACAATTGCAGCCAGAGTTCTTGGCGCTCACCTTCTTCAAAATAGCTTATTTGCCTTAGTAAGTTGGGTTCCACTGGATATGCTTCAAGTCCAAAATAAAAAAGTTTTAAATCTCTTGATTTTGCTGCCTGCCAGGCTAAACTGGCATTGAGAAAAGTTCCCAAGCCAACCTCTAATACGACTAGGTCTTTTTTTGCGTGCGCTTCCAAGCCCATTTTTATAAACACGTGCTCTGCCTCTTGCACGGCTCCGTGCCTGCTATGATAGGTTTCGTCTAGCTCAGGAACATATAAACTGTTACTTCCATCAGCCGTTTGAATTATATGCTTGGAATAAGTTTCCACGAAACAAAGGTCGTGATTAAGTCTTATATTTGCACTGTGAAAAAAATCCTATTCATATTTAGTTTTTTACTTGCCTTTAGCTCCTTTGGTCAAAGCGACACTTTAAGCTGGGAAGCAAAGGCTGATACCGTGGTAAAATATGCAAAAAGTCAGCTAGGTGCTACTTACAAGTGGGGCACTTGCACACCTGGAAAATGTTTTGATTGCAGTGGACTTACCCTTTACGCCTACAAACAAGTGGGGATTTTTTGTCCAAGATCCAGTTCAGGCTTAAGCAATGTTGGCGATGAAGTAGCGCTGGACTCATGCCGAAAAGGTGACCTTATCTTATTTCGTGGTACCAATCCAAATGACAAATCGGTTGGACACGTTGGAATTATTCTTGAAAACAACGAAGAGGGAATTAAATTTATTCATTGTTCAAGTTCAAGCCGCCACTTTGGAGTGGTAATTACGGACTACTATGACAGCGGTTACCCTAAACGTTTCATAAAAGTAAAACGACTATTTTAAAATGAGATACCCTTTAATTCTTGCCACACTTTTTTTCCTATGTTCCTGTGAACCTCCCAAGATTGATAAGGAGAAGGAAGAGCCACAGGTGAACGCTGAAGATGAAGTTTTCAAAATAGAATGGGAAGTACCAGGTATTAACCTTGGTGATGTTTCTGACACTGTAGATAACAAACTGATCACAGCGACTGATGGTGTTTTCTTAAAAGATGACCTTCCTTTCAGCGGAGTAGGAATTGAATATTATCCACAAGAATCAGGAGTTGATCAGATATACCTAGCGGTCAATTATAAAAATGGAATTATTCAGCAAACCGCTAATTTCGACAAGAACGGTAAGCGCATATTGCTTCAAGCATATTACAAGGGCCAACCAAAATCACTAGACCCTTACTGCACCTGCAGTGAGCTTAGAGATACGATCTATAAATCCAAAAAAATGAAATTGCGCTATGACTTCCCCTTTACAGGAGAATGCACCAAATACTACCCAAATTCAAACGATCCCTATGAAAGGTACAACTATGAAAACGGTCTTTTGAATGGCAGAAGCTTTACCTATAGAAAAAACGGAACTATAATTGTGAGCAACAGGTTTAGAAATAACATCATCGTTGAAACCCAAAGTTTTGATGAAAACGGGCTATTGATTGAAACCATCCGATATAAAAACGGCGAAAAGATTGAGCAGATTACTCATTAACATATTAGTGCTTATTGTCCTTGCTCCATTTATGAGTTTAGGACAGGAAGATTGTTTTGACTTAGAAGCTAAAGAAGCACTGAATTGCTGGACTGAAAGTTTCAATAACGACCCCAGTGCCTTTAACGCATCACGAGTGGCGGAAGCCTATTTAGATCTTGAAGAATACGGACTCTGTAGTAAGTTTTTAAACGATTACCTAGTAGATAGTACTGAGGTTTGCGAACCCTACTTTTGGCAAGCGGTACTCATGCTTAGAAGTGGAGGATGGAGTCCTGATATGATTGAAGGATTAGAAACAGCCTTGCTTTATTGTGATGATGAAATGGCCGTACAAGTCCTTTTACTGCTGGCAGAAGCCTTCTATGAAATGGAATTCTTTGAAGAATGTAATCTTGTTTACAACGACCTCATTGAGCTCGCCCCCGAAAACTCAGAAGTGCTATACAATGCCGGTAGCTTCAAAGCGGATGTTGGCATATATGAAGAAGCCGTCTTCCTATTAAATTCTTACAAAGAAATTGATGATCAAGACCCCTTAGTTTGGGCGCAGTTGGGTTATGCTTTTTTGGGACTTGAAGAATCCGATTCGGCGATAGAAGCCTTAACCCAAAGCATCAAATTGGACAGTACAGATTATGAAACTTGGTACAATAGAGGAATTGCCAATGCCAGCTCTGGAAACTTTAATAGGGCAATTGATGACTTCAAATTCTCTCTTAAGCTTCAAAACGATGATGCCACCTTGTACAATTTGGCCTTAACCTATCAAAACAAGGCCGACTGGACCAATGCAATTCGAATGTATACCGATTATATAATTCGAAACCGAGAGGATGCTGAAGCCTACCTTAATCGTGGATGGTGCCGTTATGAAAATGACGATAAAAATGGGGCCTGCGCTGATTGGAAAATGCTTTTAGAACTTGATCGAAAGGATATGTACAAGGAGGTTAAAAGTATTTGCAAAGATTAACACGAGAAGCCTCTGAAATTAGTACTTTTGTGCGCTGTTTATTTTTTTGTGAATAACCCTATCTACAGATAGTTTTTGCAGCGAACCTACAACGTATATTTGTTAGTGAGGAATGGAAGAAGGATTTGAACATACAGACCGCCCCAGTGAATGGATGGACGTTTTTAACGACATGCTCAAAACTGGAATTAGTGGGTATTTCGATTCTCAGCAGTTAGAAGAAGCTGCCGAAGAATTCCTTTTAAATGGGCGTTCAGCTGATGCGATTAAAATCATCAACTACGGTTTATCGCTTCACCCCTATTCCAACGAACTTAAAATGTTTCAAGCTGAAGCATATTTGGCAGAGGGAGAAATAAAAACTTGCCTTGAAATTCTGAAAGAAATCATCAATCAAGACCCGTCAAACTCAGATGCCCTATGCTTAATGGGAGACGCTTATCTTGAGGTGAACGATTTGAAGAAATCGAATGAGTGCTATATAAATTCATTCGCATTAAATAAAGAGAATTCAGAAGATCTTTGCTTGAACATTGGAGCTAATTTCTTTGCCCTGGGAATGATTGACCTTTCTTTGAAATGGTATCAAACCGCAATTGAAATTTGCCCTTCACATCATTTGGCGTGGTATGAAATGGCCGTTTGCTTTGAATCGATTTCTGACTTTAAAGAAGCCGAAAGATGTTACAAGATTTTCTTAGACGAGCAGCCTTATTCCCAAACGGCATGGTTTAATTTAGGGAATGTGTACGTTGACCTAAAGGACTATGAAAATGCCATTAGCGCTTACGATTTTGCCTTGGCAATAAATGACAAATTTGAGTCGGCTGCATTCAATAGAGCTCACACCCTTTTTCTTACAAAAGAATACGAACAGGCCATACAAGCCTTTCGCGATTGTATCAAGTTGGAAGGTCCAACGGCAATGATATACTCTTACTTGGGTGAATGTTATGAGAATTTAGACAAAACGCATGAGGCCTTATTTTTCTATGATCAGGCCGTTCAGCTTGACCCGAATAATGCGGAAGCATGGCTCGGAATTGGCGTGATAAAAGATCTTGAGGGAAAAACGGAAGAAGCTATCCCATATATAGAAAAAGCGCAGAAATTGGATGAGGAGAACGCATCTTTTCATTTGGTTTTAGCACATGCTTTAGATAAGCTTGACAGATTTGAGGAAGCGATGGAGCATTTTGCTCTTGCGCTAGAACTCGACCCGAACATACCAGAGGCATGGTTAGATTATACCGACCTTGCCGCAAGAAATATCGGTTACTTTAAGGCCGCCGAAATTATGCAAGAAGGCCTTGAAAAAATTGAAGATAAAACCAAGTTACTTTATCGCTATGTTGCCTACTTACTAGAGGAAGGTAGTACACAAGATGCCTTGGTAAAATTGGAAGATGCCCTTCATTTGAACTATGATAATCATGCAGAATTACTTGATTATCTTCCGAATGTAGTCAACAGCAATGACGTTATGCATCTTATCGAAAATTACAGACCACATTAATGAATTTTGAATTAAGTCATATTCCGGAAAGAACGGAAAAACCAAGAGAATCTGGGGTAACCATGATGATGGACAAAGGGTTAAGCCTACGTGAGGCTGAAAACTTTTGTCAGGCTTCAGCCCATTTGACTGACCTTGTGAAGTTCGGATTTGGTACAGCCTATGTTACCCAAGATCTGGAAGAAAAATTGAGCCTATATCGCTCAGCAGGCCTAAAGCCATATTTCGGAGGTACCCTCTTTGAAGCGTTCATCGCTCGTAATGATTTTGATGGCTTCCAAAGAGTTCTTGATAAATACAATTTAGAACATGCTGAGGTTAGCGATGGTAGCATCATCATCCCACACGATGAGAAGCTAAAGTACATTGAGAAACTTGCTGCAAGGGGGACCTGCTTATCTGAAGTTGGTTCAAAAGAAGCTGGTATTTTAATTAGTCCTGCAAAATGGATCCGCATGATGAGCACTGAGCTTGAGGCCGGTGCATGGAAGGTTATCGCAGAAGGCAGAGAAAGTGGAAACGTTGGGATATTTAGACCGAACGGTACGGCTCACACCTTATTGATTAATAAAATTGTAGCGAAGGTTGCTCCGGATAAAATTCTTTGGGAAGCACCACAAAAAAACCAACAAGTTTGGTTCGTTAAATTGTTTGGTGCAAACGTGAATATTGGAAACATTGCACCTAATGGAGTAATTCCACTTGAATGTCTTAGATTAGGCTTAAGAGGAGATACCTTCTTTGAAAATCTCCCAGAGGAAGTAGCCGAAACTTTAAAACAGAGTTAAAAAATGAAAACGGTAAATGTTAACGACTTGAAGGCAAAAATGGATGCCAACGAGAATTTTCAATTGATTGATGTGCGTGAGCAATATGAATATGATGCTGCCAATATTAAAGCACACCATATTCCTATGGGAGAGATTCTAGAAAGAAAGGATGAAATTAAAACAGATGTACCCGTTATCATTCATTGTCGTTCTGGTGCAAGAAGCGCATCTGTTATCAATGCCTTAGAGGCACAGTTTGGAATGGATAATCTTCACAATTTAGAAGGTGGCATTATGGCATGGGCAGCCCAAATTGACCCAAGCATGACCGTATCTTAATGAAAGATCACTTAGGGAATTTAGCCAGAGGAGTTGCAATTGGAGCTGCGGATGTGGTACCTGGTGTCTCTGGTGGAACTATTGCCCTAATAACCGGGATTTATGATAGACTCATCAACGCTATCAGCAATATTGTTACCGGTCTAAAAAAACTACTTAAAGGTGAATTCAAGGCCTTTTGGGAGACCATTGATGGAAGCTTCCTACTGACCATATTTATTGGTATTTCCATCAGCTTTATTTCACTGGCCAAAGGGATAAGTTATGCACTTGTGCATTATCCCGAAGAATTAAATGCCTTCTTTTTTGGACTCATTCTCTCCAGCGCGATTTACCTTGCTAGACAAATTCCAGTAAGAACGACTTTACATTTTTTAATCTTTGCTATTGGTGTTGGGGTAGCTTACGGCCTAACGATCTTACCTCCGCTTAGTCCAACACCTTCCTACGCCATGGTATTTGGAGCTGGTGCTATTGCCATTTGCGCAATGATTTTACCGGGTATTTCAGGCAGCTTCATCCTGCTTATAATGGGGATGTACGAATTTATTTTGGGCGGGATAAAAGATTTTAAGCTTGCTATCATTGCAACCTTCATGGCGGGAGCAGTTCTGGGAATCCTCAGTTTTGCAAAATTGCTTTCTTGGCTTTTTAAGCATTACAAAAGTGAAACCTTATGGCTTCTTACCGGATTTTTAATCGGCGCATTAAATAAGGTTTGGCCATGGAAAGTGGCTGACCAAACTCTTGAAGTAGATGGTAAAGTAAAAGTGCTAACTGAAAACAACCTGGCACCTCAACAGGATACACTGGTAATCTGTTTGGTCCTGTTTGCGGTTGGATTTGCCTTGGTTTTTATTCTCGAAAAAGTAGGCAATGCCACAAAAAAGTAGAACCTTCGGCTTAATAGGAAAAAGCTTGTCTCATTCTTTCAGCAAGCAATTTTTTACCGATTATTTTAAGCAGCACGAAATTGATGCAGTTTACCGAAATTTTGAACTCTCAGACATCAAGGAAATCAGCAATATTCTGGAAGACGAAGATGTTTTTGGTCTAAACGTTACCATACCCTATAAAACTGAAGTCATCCCCTTCTTAGACGAATTGGATGATGAGGCCAAAGCCGTTGAAGCTGTTAACACCATTCGCTTTTTTGAAAGAAATGGAAAGCGAATAAGCAAGGGTTATAATACAGATATCATAGGTTTTCGTAATAGCATAAAACCCTTTTTGAAAAACCACCATGAACGTGCCTTAATTTTAGGTACGGGAGGTGCCTCAAAAGCCGTAGCTCATGTGCTCGAAGGTATAGGCTTAGATTGTCTCTTTGTAAGTCGTAATAAGCGTGATGATTCTCAGCTTTGTTATGAAGAGCTGAACAATTATGTAATTAATTCCCACTTACTCATTGTTAACACTACACCGGTAGGTACGGCTCCAAATATTAATGACAAACCGCTGTTGCCCTATGAGCACATAAGTGAAAAACACCTTTGTTATGATCTTATTTATAATCCTGCAAAGACAGCCTTTTTAGAAGAAGCTGAAAAGCAAGGAGCTATGATACAAAACGGACATGACATGCTAAAAATTCAGGCCCTTTCTGCTTGGAAAATTTGGAATACCGTTTAATTTCTAAACCTCCCCGTTTATACGATAATATTAACCTTTGCGTCATCCTTTATTTTATTGAAGGATAAATGATTAAATTTGTACCGTGCACAAGAAATTTTTATACTTATTCGGAGCCTTATTCATGCTCGCTTCATGTTCTACTGAAGTTGACCTAACAGCTGAATGGCAAGAGAAAACCATCGTTTACGGGGTATTAAACCAAAACGAAACCACGCATTACATCAAGATTAACAAGAGTTTTTTAGGTGATGGAAATGCCTTTGAAATGGCAGCTGTTCGTGACAGTTCAGAATATGATCCTGAGCGTGTTAATGCAGTGGTTGAAGAATATGAGAACAATGTTTTCCAACGTTCTTGGGTACTAAGAGATACTTTAGTTTCAGACAAGGAAGAAGGTTTATTCTACGGTCCTGAACAAACTGTATACTACTTTACAGCCAACCTCAACACCAATCCTAATGTTGAGTATCGCTTGAATGTTTCCATCGATAATGATGATCCTGAAACAAGTGTAAGTTCAGTAACTACACTGGTTGGTGATTTGACGATTTCTACTCCAGCACCTAACAACCCACCACCGCAGCCTTCGATTTCTGTTGCCATGGCTAGTGGAGGAGGAAACTATAACAATGTCGTTTTTAAATGGTTGGTACCTGAAAACGGTATTCGATTTGAGCCTGAAATTACCTTTAAGTATTTAGAAGAAAAGGCTGACGGGTCTACTACTTTAAGAGAACTTCCTTATACCATGGGTACGCTAGTATACAATACTTTGAGTACAGATATTCAAATGTCAGCTTCTGTTGATGGTGAGGTTTATTACCAATTCATTGAAAACAGCATCCTAAACAGTAGCACACTCAACGATCCTTCTGTTGTAAGCAGAAAGTACAGAGGACTTGATTTTAAAATTACGGTAGCTGGTGAAGAGTTAAATACCTACTTAGAGGTAAATGAGCCTGTAACCGGTCTTATCCAAGAACGTCCGTCTTATTCGAATATTGAAAACGGACTTGGGATTTACTCTTCTAGATACAGCAAAGTTGTTGAAGATAAATACATGAACAAGAACTCCATGATCGAGTTGTTCACGGGACCTTATACCGGTAGTTTGAATTTCTGTACTGACAGCCTTCTATGGGTTGGTATCCAAAATGAGCCTTACTACTGCCCATAAATGACGTATTGTCAGAATGACATTTATTCTGGCATCCAAATCTGTCAAAACTTCCCTTTTACCCCCTTATTTTGGTGATGGCATAGCTATTGACTAGATGTGACTGAAATTATTTAGATCACACAATTCAATAGATATGAGTAAAATTATAGGAATAGATTTGGGTACAACCAACAGTTGCGTTGCCGTAATGGAAGGTAACGAGCCGGTGGTTATCCCAAACAGCGAAGGAAGAAGAACCACCCCTTCCATCGTTGGATTTGTTGAGGGTGGTGAACGAAAAATTGGTGACCCTGCAAAACGTCAGGCCATTACCAATCCAACAAAAACAATATTCTCGATTAAGCGTTTCATGGGGAACTCATTTGATGAAGTTTCTACTGAAGTTGGACGTGTACCTTACAAAGTTGTTAAAGGTGACAACAACGTACCAAAAGTTCAAATCGATGATAGACAATATACTGCACAAGAAATCTCAGCAATGATTCTTCAAAAAATGAAGAAAACAGCTGAAGATTATCTTGGAACTTCCGTGTCAGAAGCGGTAATTACAGTACCTGCTTACTTTAACGATTCTCAACGTCAGGCAACAAAAGAAGCCGGTGAAATTGCTGGCCTAAAAGTAAGACGTATCATCAACGAACCAACTGCTGCATCTTTAGCTTACGGTTTGGATAAGAAAGGCGTAGACCAGAAAATCGTAGTTTTTGACTGTGGTGGTGGTACCCATGATGTTTCCATCCTAGAGTTAGGGGACGGGGTATTTGAAGTACTTTCTACAGATGGTGACACACACTTAGGTGGAGATGATTTTGACCAAGTAATCATTGACTGGTTAGTAGAAGAGTTTAAAGCTGAAAACGGTGGAATTGATCTTACAAAAGATCCAATGGCACTACAGAGACTTAAAGAAGGTGCTGAGAAAGCTAAAATTGAACTTTCTTCAAACACAAGCACTGACATTAACTTGCCTTACATCATGCCAGTAGACGGAATTCCGAAACACTTGGTAAAGAACTTAACACGTTCTAAGTTTGAGCAATTAGCAGACGACCTTATTAAAAGAACGATTGAGCCTTGTAAAACAGCATTAAAAAACGCTGGTTTATCAACTTCTGACATCAATGAAGTGATTTTGGTAGGTGGTTCAACAAGAATCCCAGCCATTCAAGAGGCAGTAAAATCTTTCTTTGGAAAAGAGCCTTCAAAAGGAGTTAACCCAGATGAGGTTGTTGCCATCGGTGCAGCTATCCAAGGTGGGGTTTTAACAGGAGAAGTAAAAGACGTACTTCTTTTAGATGTAACACCACTTTCTTTAGGTATCGAAACCATGGGAGGTGTATTCACCAAGTTAATCGAGTCGAATACCACCATCCCAACGAAAAAGTCTGAGACTTTCTCAACGGCAAGTGACAACCAGCCATCTGTAGACATTCACGTGCTACAAGGTGAGCGTCCAATGGCAAACGACAACAGAACAATTGGAAGATTCCAATTGGCCGACATACCACCAGCACCAAGAGGTACTCCTCAAATTGAAGTAACTTTTGATATTGATGCCAACGGTATTTTGAATGTATCGGCAAAAGACAAAGCGACAGGAAAAGAGCAATCGATTCGTATTGAGGCTTCTTCTGGACTATCTGATGAGGAAATCCAAAGAATGAAAACAGAAGCAGAAGCTAACGCTGAAGCGGATAAGAAAGCCAAAGAAGAAATCGAAAAGCTGAACCAAGCGGATCAAATGATTTTCCAAACGGAAAAGCAGTTGAAAGAGTACGGTGAGAAAATTCCTGCCGACAAAAAACAACCGATTGATGACGCACTAGCGAAATTGAAAACAGCACATGAAGCGAAAGACATAGCTGGGATTGATGCAGCCATGGAAGAACTTAACACGGTGTTTCAAGCAGCTAGCCAAGATATGTACAATGCCTCTGAAGGAGGAGCCGAAGGAGCGGCTAACCCAGAAGGAGCAGGAGCTGCAGATGCATCTGGTGACGAAGAAGTTACGGATGTGGATTTCGAAGAAGTAGACGAGAGTAAATAAGCTCACGTTTGTCCTGAACTATACCCTAATTCCACTTTGTGGGGTTAGGGTATTTTTTTTAATCAGTTTGGTTTAGTTATTGGTTAAAATTAATTATGAGAGTTCTAATCATACTTTTTTTACTGAGCCTTTTTACGGTAGTTGCCAGTGCCCAAAATTGCCAAATCACCTATTTCGAAAACGGTGATAAAGCCAGTGAAAAATGTTATGACGAGGACATGCGTAGAGGAAATGCGCGTGTATTTGACCTGGACGGAAACGTTATTGGTGAGTGGGAACTGAGCAGGAGTGGAATTTATTCCAGCGTAAATTTTAGTTTTCATGAAAACGGCATGATACACAAAGTACGGTACAGCTCTCATCCGGATGGTGGAATACAGTGGTTCCGGTCGTATACCACCTATGACAAGGAGGGTAAAAAAATAAACTACAGCGAAGAGCGGCACGATGATAAATTGACTTTGCTTACTCCAGATACAAGTAGTAGAAAAGTCAAAAAGCCAATCAAAAAAAAGACCCCCGAAAGTGCAACATGTGCCGTTATTTATGTCTCTGAACTTTGGTTGGATAATCGAACGGATGAAGATTTAATTGTTGAAGTAACTCGATCCGGTGAAAGCGAAAAGCATGAAATCAAAAAAGGTAAGCGCGTAAAAGTTGCTGAGCTCATTTTAGCACAAACTTACAAGAGTCCAAAAGAAAATTTTACCCTGGTTTTTTATACTGCAAAGGGTTATAAAACGACAATTGAAATAGCAAATAACTATCTTATTGATGAGAGCCGCTTAAAAGAAAACCGGAAGGCATATATCTATGATCTAAAGAGATAGAAATAAATACTTAAATTCGGTTCTATGGAATTCGAACTGAAACATACTTTCCCTGTAAAGCCCGACCAGCTTTATAAAGCCTGGCTTGAAAGCAAAACACATTCAGAAATGACCGGCGGGGAGGCTGAAATATCTGCAAGTGTTGGTTCTAAGTTTAGTGCTTGGGATGGCTATATCAGCGGAACAATTCTGGAGTTAAAAGAAAACGAAAAAATCATGCAAAGCTGGAGAACAACGGAGTTTTTAGATGCCGAAGAGGACTCACAGCTTGAACTTAGTTTCAAAGCAGTTCCACAAGGAACAGAATTGATTTTGAAGCATACTAATCTTCCAGCGAATGGTGAGCAATACATAAACGGCTGGAAAGAGCATTATTTTATCCCCATGGAGAGCTACTTCAAAGGAATTTCCTCTTAAACCATCAAACGTGCAACTACCAGAGCGATAATGAAGAGAAGAATCTTCAAATCATTGATATAATTTTTCGAGAGCATATCTATTAAACTCCCTAAAGACCTGATTTGTTGTAGTTTTAGAACGCTATGTTGTGAACAGTATTTCTGACTTTATTAACAACCAAGTTTGTTGAGTGTATGGCACTATGAATTAAGACCGATTAAAAATCGTTCAAGCGAACATACACGACTTTCTTGGTCTCAAAGAACTCTTCTTCATAAAAGGCGGCTAGGTCAAGAATGTCATAATCAAATCTAATTTCAGACAGTTCCTCAGTTAAATCTCCTCCTTTCAAATAAAGGATGCCGTTAGGGTAGGCATTCTTATCTTGCTTAAGCACTTTATTCCTCACCCAAGGAATAAACTTGTTCATACGTGTTACTGCTCTAGAAATAATGAAATCAAACTTTTCATTCACTTTCTCGGCGCGCTCATGATAAGCCTTAACATTTTCAAGTCCCAAAGCTTCAACAACGGCTTCCACAACCTTGATTTTCTTACCAATACTATCTACCAATACAAAGTCGCAATCCGGATACATTATAGCCATGGGTATACCCGGAAATCCACCTCCTGTTCCTACATCCAAAAAGCGTGTCCCCGGCACAAAACTTAGCATATGGCATATGCCCAAACTGTGCAAAACGTGACGCTCATAGAAGTTCTCCGTGTCCTTTCTGGAGATCACATTAATTTGTGCGTTCCACTCTTCGTAAAGTGCTTTGAGACGTGAAAATTGGTCGATTTGTTTTTCCGTTAAATCCGGAAAATATTCCAAAAGTTTTTCCATTAAATTCTGTGACGAGAATTTTTAATAATCTGATATAAGAAATTACGTGCTCTGAACAATTGTGCCTTTACCGTCCCCAATGGAATATCGAGCTCGCTTGCAATTTCTTCATAGGATAACTCCTTAAAATAGCGCATTTCCACCAGCTCTCTGTAACGGGGTTTAAGTTTTGTTACAATGTCACGCATTAGCTCTATTTTTTGCTCACGGATGGCAACCTCCTCCGGGTTTAAGCCATCGGACTCTAAATCAATACCTACCGATTCACCATCTTTATTCTCAAAGGCTCCATCAATACTCATCATTTGTGCCTTCTTTTTCTTTCGAATAAAGTCAATACAATTGTTAGAAGCTATCTTAAACAGCCAGGTTGAAAATGCATAATTGGGTTGGTACTGGTGAATTCTATTAAAAGCCTTTCCAAATGCTTCTATGGTTAAATCGTCCGCGTCATCACGGTTATTTACCATTTTTAAAAGCATAAAGAAAATAGAATCTCGGTAACGCTCCATCAAATCAGCAAAAGCACTTTGATCCCCCTCCCTGGCTTTAAGTACCAGCTGGTAATCTATTTGTGCTTTTTCTGATAAATTTTTTCCTAACTCCATCGTAAGGGTTTTGAGCGTGCGTTAATAAAGTGAGCCATTGGCATAAGCAAAGACATCACGAATTCCAGTATTGGTGTCAAAACTAATAAATCCTTTGCCCCAAGCCGAGTGTATATCCGTGCAAATATTAACATCTGTATGAGTATTCTTCCTAAGAGCATGCCCAATCCCCAATAAAAGGTTGGTGCAAAAAACAGCATGGATGCTGCGGCTATCGTGAATAAGAGGTAAGTCAAAGGATACAATCCTAAAAGCAACTTATGCCACCATTTGTAATATTTGCTTGTAGTTAAATGCCTTCTTTTTTGCCAAAACCAAGAGCTAAAACTTTCTTTTGGAATGGATTCCATGAAAGAGTTTTCATGCAATACGATACGCACACTCTTCTTCTTCGCAACTTGATTTATGAATAAATCATCATCCCCAGATTTAATATGATAATGGCTTTTAAAACCACCTGCCTTCCAGAAAGTTTCCTTTTTATAGGACATATTCCTTCCAACCCCCATGTAGGGCACTCCGCTCATTGCAAAACTCAAATAATGCAAGCCTACTTGCACCGTATCAAAGCGAATTAACCAATTTAAAAGGCCTTTTCTCTTTTGGTAAGGGCTATATCCTAGGACGATTTCATTCTCATCATAGCCATTTACCATTTCATTGATCCAGTTTTCACTGCTCGGCAAACAATCAGCATCTGTAAATAGAAGGAGATCATACTTTGCTCCTTTCACTCCGCAAGTAACAGCGAGTTTTTTTCCTCCATCATGCAATTCGTTTTCTGGAATATGAACAACGTGTAATCTTGGTTCCACTTGCCTTAGGTCTTCAAGAAACTCAAAGCTTCCATCCCATGATCTATCATTTACGACTACTACCTGAAATTCAGGGTAATTTTGATTTAATATTTTGGGGAGATGTTTTTCTAAATTCCGTCGCTCATTTCGTGCAGCAATGATAATACTTACAGGTTGATCCGCGTGCACACTTGTCTTACGCTCCTTGTGAAAATTCAATCGCAAGAAAAAGAAGAAAAAGTAAAAGAGTTGAATCAAAAGTAATCCAGCCGTAACTAAAAACAATATCTGGAACTCTATGGACCAATTAAACGGCTGCATCACTCAAAGGTACACAGCATTCGTGCTATCTCTATTTAAACCAACAGCTATTTTCAACATTTTTTTGCACACACAATCCCACCAGCTTATTTTAAGAATTGCTTGTATCTTTGGCAAAAAGGAAAATTTGGATTTCAAATTAGAGCACAAAGACCCTAATTCAAAGGCAAGAGCCGGAGAGATAAGCACGGACCACGGTAAGATAAAAACACCCATCTTTATGCCTGTTGGTACCGTTGGAACGGTAAAAGCCGTGCACCAATACGACATAAAAGAACAGGTGCAAGCTCAAATTATTTTAGGAAACACCTATCACTTATACCTGCGGCCAGGACTTGATTTATTAGAAAAAGCCGGTGGCTTGCACAAGTTTAACAGCTGGGATAGACCCATATTGACCGACAGTGGAGGATATCAAGTATACAGCCTTGCAGCCAATCGTAAAATCACGGAAGAAGGAGTTAAGTTTAAGTCGCACATTGATGGCTCCAGACATTTTTTCTCACCAGAAAAGGCAATGGATGTTCAACGTCAAATTGGGGCAGACATTATCATGGCATTTGATGAATGCACTCCTTACCCATGTGATTATTCCTATGCCAAAAACAGCATGGATATGACCCATCGTTGGTTAAAACGTTGTTGTGACCGTTTTGATTCTACTGACGCATTATATGGTTATTCGCAAACCCTCTTCCCTATTGTACAAGGAAGTACATACAAGGATTTAAGGACAAAAAGTGCTGAGACGATTGCCTCATTTGAGCGAGAAGGAAATGCCATTGGCGGTCTATCCGTAGGTGAACCCGCCGAGGAAATGTATGAAATGTCTGAACTGGTATGTAACATCCTACCGGAAGATAAACCGCGGTACCTAATGGGGGTTGGTACTCCAGCAAACATTTTGGAAAATATTGCTCTTGGAGTTGACATGTTCGACTGTGTAATGCCTACAAGAAATGCAAGAAACGGCATGCTCTTTACCTCTGAAGGGATTATCAATATTCGCAACAAAAAATGGGAAACAGATCTGTCTCCATTAGACCCTAACGGAACTGCTGAAGTTGATTCGCTTTACTCTAAAGCCTATGTTCGTCACCTTTTTCAAGCAAGAGAAATGTTAGGCCCTATGATTGCCAGTATTCACAACCTAAGCTTTTATTTATGGTTGGTTGGAGAAGCCCGAGAGGCAATTATCAGGGGAGATTTCCGTTCTTGGAAGGAAACTATGGTCAAAAAGGTTAGTACACGACTTTGAAAATATTAGACCTTTATATTATCCGTAAATACTTGACCACTTTTGTGTTCATTTTATTACTCATTATGATGCTTGCCATCGTATTTGATATGAGTGAAAACATGGATGTATTTACCGAAGGTAAAGTTCCATGGAGTGAGATCATTTGGAAGTACTATTTGAATTTCTTCTTTCATTACGCTAATCTATTCAGCAGCTTTATCGTATTTCTTTCTGTCATGTTCTTTACAAGTATGATGGCAAGACACACTGAAATTATTCCCATCTTAAACAGTGGAATAAGTTTCAATCGGTATTTACGCCCTTATTTGATAGCAGCAAGTGTTATTGTAGGCTTGTCACTGTACCTGCAACATATGGTCATTCCTACTGCAAATAAAACCCGATTGGAATTTGAGGGAACTTATTTTCAACATGGTGGTAGCACCGTTGTAAAAAACTTCCAGCGAGATTTAAACGCAAATCAGGTGGTGTACTTTAACGAGCTGCAGAAGCCGGTGAGCATGGTAAGAAGATTATGGATTATTAACCTGGATCCTGAAACGCAACGACCACTCAGCACGCTAACAGCCGCTGGTGCGACAGGTGATACAACAAGCAATAATTGGAAGCTGGATAATGTGCAGATACGGATATTTAAGGATAGCATTCATCAACGATATCGACAAATAAAGACTTTGGACACCAACTTTAATTTTGGAATTCGGGAGTTTTATAGCTCGCCAAGTTATGCGCAACAACTCAACACACCTGACCTTTTAAAATTTATCGAAAAGGAAAAAAAGGCAAAAAGTGAGCATCTTTCTAGCCATTTAATTGAACTGCATCAAAGAAGTTCATTCCCAGTAGCTACCTACATTCTTACCATCATAGCGGTTTGTTTAACGAGTAATTCAAGCAGAAAAGATACCGGGATAAATGTAATCATTGGCTTAACCTGTGCGGTGTCTTATTTCTTCTTAATAAAAATCACAACCGTTGCTGCACTCAATATTGGTTTCAGCCCTTTTTGGGCCGTTTGGTCCCCGAATTTTATTTTTGCCATTTTAGGCTTTGTTATTTACAAAAGGGCAGTGAGGTAGAATGATTTGGAAGAATGTTCTCATATTGGCATGTCTTCTTAGCCCACTCTTTTTCGTACAAGTAAATGAACAACATGATGTAGGAGATGACTATGCTCAATACCTGGATCAAAGCAGAGATTTTCTGGAGAACAATCAAGATAAAGAGATTATAAACCCTGAGAATGTTGGTCCGAAATACAGGAGTCCTTTTTTCTCCTTGACTCAAGTACCGCTTGTTGCGATAAGCGAATTCTATCCGAGAAATCACCTCTATTTTCAAAGTGCAATCATAGTGCTTTTCTCCATTGCCCTATTCGTACTTTTTAAGTCTTGGAAAATGGAAGTTTGGAGCGCTCTTGTACTGATATTGATTTCGGTTTATAACGGACAGTTCATCCTTTTAAAAGCGGAAATAGCACCAGAGTTCTTGTTCATGTTGTGTTGTATACTAGCTATTCTTTTTTATGAGAAAAAGAACTTTGTTTTGAGTGCAATTTTTATTGGTCTTGCTATTGCAACCCGTTCCATCGGTTTAACTCTTTTTATTGGAGTAATAGGGCATTTTGCCTACTACAATCGAAAAGATATTAAGCACTTGCTTCTTATTAGCTGTATCCCTCTGTTATTATGGCAAGGTCTGAATTATCTCATGTTTGGAAGCTCATCATTTAGTGATGTACTTTGGTTTGAATCAGCTAGCTCTCAAAATAATTTTCTGTTCACAGTTTGGGACAACATTTGGTACTATAAACAGGTCCTTAGCAACTTCTTCTTTTTTGATAATATTTTCCTCTCTATCTTTTTAAACACCTTACTTTTGCTTGCCTTTTTATTTGGTATTGGAATTAGGCTTAGGCAAAAAGTTAATCTTCCTGAAATCTTTTTTATACTTTACCTTTCAACCCTACTATTTTACCCCTACCAAAAAGCTGGAGAACGATTTTTATTACCCATATTCCCCTTTATTCTTTTCTATATATACACAAGCATAACTTGGCTAGTTCAGGCCTATAAAGGAGACAGAAAACTTATTCCTTTTTCCCTATTCTTTATCCTCATTTTTAGCAGCCGCTTCACTTTATCAGCCGTCATGGCAGATGAGAAAATGGGAGCAAATACATCTTCTTTTATTGAAATTCAATCTTATGTAGAGAAAAACACAGCGCCGTCTGCTTCTATTTTAAGCTTCAAGCCTTGGATGATACATTACCACTTAAAACGACCAGCCGTTGGGTTAAATACAACGTCAACTGAGACCTCTTTTAAAAAAATAGCCCATCAATACAAGCCAAATTATTTCCTGCTATGCAGAAATCCAGCCTTCCAGGATTTATATAAAAAACAGGCCGTTAAATGGGTGCCAAAATCTTGGACAGAACTTTATAGAAATAAAGACTTCATCCTATATAAAATCCGATAACTACTTATTGTATCTGAACTTGATGCCGTATAGATAGTTGGTACTAGCGTAGGTTTGTAAAAGCTGTCCACTCGTATTTAAAACATCCAATTGGTTGGGAGTAAAAGCAGCAATAACATTGTTCACCTCATCATAGGCGAGACCGCTGTAACTGGAAGACGAAATTTGAAGCAAGTTATTATTTGAGTAATTGTAGGTATATAGTCCGTCCGATAAAAGTATAAGGTACAAATCGTTGCTTACTTTTTCTGCCTCCAAAAAACTTTTTCCAGAAATAGTGTAGGGTTCATAAAAACCTCCACCGATTATGTAGTGGACCATTATTTTAGCCGTAGAATTTTCATTTCCAAAGAGAAGAAGCTCGTTATTATCCACTTTGTAAATGTTCTTTACATCCATTTGTGGGTCGTAATGTTGATTAATAACCCCAACTGAACTGTAGTGAAGAATTTTTCTTTCTGTTGTTTGAAAATTCTTCACAAAACTGAACATTTTGTTAGTTGTCTTTGTGAACGCCAAGGTTTTGAATCCTGTTTGAAAGGGAGGATAAAGTAGAATTCCACCCCCATAGGAATTATAAATTTGAACACTCCCATCAGATCTCGAGCTTCCAATATTTTCAATTTCATCAACTAGATGCAAAACCTGGAAATCATAACTGGGTGACATAAAGGATCCTGTTTTATTCCAATCAGGGTTTACAATAGACAAAGACCTAGCATTCAATTCAGAATTTAAATTCGACCAGATTAAATATTGATCATAAGCCTGAACTTCAAAATCCAATATCGAATCGGTAGAGTTCACCATACTTGACCAGGTGGCGTTTGAACTGTTCAAGCTATCGATACTATAGACTCCTCCTGCCTCAAAAACACCGAGTATTCCTGTCCTATTTCTTGGAGCACCTTGATAATTAATCTCCACATATTCTGACCCAAAACCTTCATCATCCAATGCGGTTATTTTGACGAAATAATTACCTGTTTCCAAGTGAATATCTTCCAAATGAAGTGAAATGTTAAAACTAGGGTTCATCTCGTTCAGGGTTTTCGTATTTTGAATTCCCGTCAGCTCCAGATTTGATTTTAAAAGTTCAACTTTAATTTGGCGAATTTCATCAGAATCCGTCACATCACCTTTCACATAAACATAATCTTGATAACTGTATGAAGTCAAATTATTAGGCTCTGAAACCCTAACTTGCGGAATATCATTTTCTTTCTTACGACATGCACAAACCAGTAAAAGCATAAGATAGATGAGATACTTCATCCTCTAAAGTTAGCATTTTTGGCTTGTTTATTAAAATGTTCACGGCCTGTTGAAAATTGGGAATAAAAGATGAGCAGAATTGCCGTATCTTTGAAATATGGCAGAGGATAAAGGAGGAGAAATAGCAAAAAAAAGACGTATTGCTCCAAAAGGGAATATGGTTGGTGAAGGAGGAAAACTCCCTCCACAAGCTCTTGATTTAGAAGAAGCTGTTCTTGGAGCACTGATGTTAGAGAAAGGAGCTGTTAATGATGCCATTGATGTACTTAAGCCTTCTTCCTTTTACAAAGAAGCACACCAAAAAATATTCGGAGCAATCATGGAATTGTTCCAAGCTTCTGAGCCTATCGACATCCTAACCGTTACAAACCACCTTCGTTCAAAAGGCGAGTTAGATCTAGTAGGTGGTCCTGTATATATTTCACAATTAACGAACCGTGTAGGATCTACAGCAAACGTTGAGTATCATGCAAGAATTATCTCTGAGAAGCATATTCTAAGAGAACTTATTCGAATTTCATCAACTATAATAAAAAAGTCCTTTGACGATACAACAGATGTTTTTGATTTGTTAGACAAAGCTGAAACAGACTTGTTTTCGGTAACTGAGGGGAATATTCGTAGAAACTACGATAGCATGTCTTCCATTATCCAAAAAGCCATTGACGAAATTGATGCAGCTCGTAAAAATTCAGATGGAATATCTGGAATACCTTCAGGATTCGCAAATTTGGACCGAGTTACTTCTGGTTGGCAACGATCAGACATGATTGTTCTGGCAGCACGTCCCGGTATGGGTAAAACTGCCTTTGTTTTATCCATGGCAAGAAATGTGGCGGTTCAGTTCAACAAACCAGTAGCCGTATTCTCGCTTGAAATGTCATCTGTTCAGTTGGTAAATCGTTTGATTGCGAGTGAAACGGAGATTTCAGCTGAAAAACTTAGAAAAGGGAACTTGGAAGCACATGAGTATCAGCAATTACATGCTCGTATCAAGAAATTAACCAATGCTCCTATTTTTATTGATGATACCCCTGCTCTATCTGTATTTGAATTAAGAGCAAAGGCCAGGAAACTAAAACAAACACAAGATATTGACCTTATCATTATTGATTACCTTCAATTAATGACGGCAGGTTCTGAAGGCAAAGGAAACCGTGAACAAGAAATTTCAACCATATCACGTTCGATTAAAACGATCGCGAAAGAACTTAATGTTCCCATCATTGCCTTATCGCAGTTATCACGTTCTGTGGAAACACGTGGAGGTGATAAACGACCTATGCTATCCGATTTACGTGAATCTGGTGCAATTGAGCAGGATGCAGATATTGTAACCTTCATTTATCGTCCGGAATATTACGGACTACAAGAATGGGAAGATGGAACTCCATGCCATGGTCAGGCCGAAATTGTCATCGCAAAACACAGAAACGGATCGCTTGAAAATATCAAGTTGAAGTTCATCGGTCATTTAGCTAAGTTCGATAATCTGGACGACTTTGGATTTGATGATGGCTTCTCTCCGTTAGAACCAAGTGATGAATTTGACGGTGGAGGAACAATCACACGATCATCAAAAATGAATGATTTTGATGAAGAAGGCCCGGATTTTGATAGTTTCGACGACAGTCCCTTTTAAGGAATGAAAATATTTGTAGTCATATTGTTGAGTATGTTCTCGCTGCTTTCAAGTGGCGCGCACATTCTTGTTAAGATGAATGAAAGCCAAAAAAATCATCTTAAAGCCTATGGTGTTACTTTTTGGATACTAGAAAATGATATTGAAGTCGAATGGTTGTTGAACTACGAAGGCGGTTCATTTATGGTTATGCAGTACTCTGCCATCGAGGATGAACTTAAAATTCGTGGTGTCTCTTTTGAGGTTATCTCTGATGCCAAGGCACAGGCCATTCGAGATGAAATTGCAGATCCAGAAGTAAATAAAGAAGTAGTAAAATTACACAAGGCCCCAAAAATTGCAGTGTATACCCCACGAGGGAAACAACCCTGGGATGATGCCGTGACCATGGTGTTAACCTACGCACAAATTCCTTACGATGAAGTTTATGATTCAGCGGTCATTTCAGGGGCTTTACTGGAGTATGACTGGTTACATCTGCACCATGAAGACTTTACTGGACAATATGGGAAATTTCATGCAAGATACAGTCAATATGAATGGTACAGAAAACAAAAGAGTGAGACGGAAGCACGTGCCAAACAGCTCGGGTTTTCTAAAGTATCGCAACTCAAACTAGGAGTCGTTCTCAAAATTCGCGAATTTACTGCAGGGGGAGGTTTCTTATTCACTATGTGCAGTGGCACCGACAGTTTTGATATTGCACTTGCCGCGCAAAACACAGATATCTGTGCTGAGGTTTATGATGGCGATCCGGCAGATCCTAACGCCCAGCAAAAACTGGATTTTACAGAAACCTTTGCCTTCAAAGATTTCCGATTGGAAATGGACCCTATGGAATATGAGTTTGCCAACATTGACGGTACAAAAAGCCATCCTTCTTACAATCAAGATGGATCTAAAGATCGATTTGAACTTTTTGAATTTTCTGCTAAATGGGATATTGTTCCTACCATGCTATGTCAAAACCATACAAATTTCGTAGATGGTTTTATGGGGCAAACCACGGACTTTAAAAAACAATTCATCAAATCAAACGTCCTGATTATGGGCGAAAACAAAGCCCTTGGAACAGCTCGATACATTCACGGCGAGTTTGGTGAAGGCACATGGACATTTTATGGAGGTCATGACCCTGAAGATTATAAGCACTATGTTGGTGATCCACCAACCGACTTAAATCTTCATCCTAATTCTCCTGGCTACCGATTGATTCTTAACAATATTCTTTTTCCTGCCGCTAAGAAGAAAAAGAGAAAGACCTAGTATAAATTACTTAGACCGTTGGTCATTCAATTTTCCTAATCACACTAAAAGATTTCCTCTTTATGGGCAATCCTGTATTTTTGCGCCGTGCGATTTGTCTTGACCATAATAACAGCCCTCATTGTATCAATTTCTATGGGGCAAGAACTTAGTTTAAAGATCAATAAAAGCAGCAGTAAGATTGAGCTTGATGGGGTCTTAAATGAGGATGCATGGATGAAAGCCGATAGTGCTCACTCATTTTATCAGAACTTCCCGTACGATACTTCATATGCCGAAACCAAAACGAGTGTGTTTACCACTTATGACGAAAACTTTTTTTATGTCGCTGCCATTTGCTACGACGATCTTGACGGTGACTTTGTCATACAATCCCTAAAAAGGGATTTTTCATATCCTGTATCTGATGCTTTCGCAGTTTTTATTGACCCCTATAATGACGGAACGAATGGGTTTAGTTTCGCAGTTAATCCAGAGGGGGTGCAACGAGAAGGTCTGCTGGTAGAAGGAGGAGGATTTGGGGTAAGCACAGCTTGGGATAATAAATGGTACTCTGAAGTAAAGCAATACGAAGGTAAATGGATTGTTGAAATGGCAATACCATTTAAAACCCTTCGTTTTAATGAGGGGATTAATAAATGGCACATCAATTTTAGCCGAAATGATTTAAAAAGAAACGAGAATAGCAGTTGGGCTCCGGTACCACGGAATTTTAATGTCGCTACATTAGCATTTACCGGAATCTTAGATTGGGATAATCCCCCAATTAAGCCCAAGACAAATGTTTCTGTAATTCCTTATGCCATCGCAGGATTTAGTCAAGATTATGAGGCTGGAGATAGTGCTGTCATTAAACCAAATGCAGGAGTAGACGCAAAAATTGCAATTACCTCCTCACTTAATTTAGACTTGACGGTAAATCCTGATTTCAGCCAAGTTGAAGTAGATCGACAGGTTACTAACCTATCCAGATTTTCCTTATTCTTCCCTGAAAGAAGAAACTTCTTTTTAGAAAATGCAGACCTATTTTCGAATTATGGATTTCGTCAAATAAGACCCTTCTTTAGCCGTAGAATTGGGCTATCTAACGGCCAGCAAATACCTATACTTGGAGGTGCACGCCTCAGTGGAAAACTAAATCAGAACTGGAGAATCGGACTACTAAATATGCAAACAGAGGGGCTTGGAGACATAGATTTACCTGCATATAATTGGACTATGGCGGCTCTTCAAAGAAAGTTGTTCAAACGTAGTTTTATATCAGCCATTTTTGTAAATAAGCTTGGATTCAGAGGGAATGATGTGCAATGGGGGGATTACAATCGTGTTGCTGGAATTGACTTTAACTTTGCTTCTTCGGATAATCGGTTCCGCGGCAAAACTTTTTACCATCAATCCTTCACTCCTGAACTCGAAAATAATGCATTGGCTCATGCAATGTGGTTTAACTATTCTGATCCAAATTGGATGATTATGCACAATCATGAGTATGTGGGACACAATTACAATGCTGAGGTAGGTTTTGTTCCCAGAATTACTAACTATGACCCTATAAACGAACGGGTAATTAGAAAATCTTATTGGCGTTTTGAGCCAATGGTTCGATATCGTTACTACCCCACTTCAAATACGATTAACAGTCATCAAATCAGCGCATACTTGAGTGAATACACGGATAGTTTATTTAAAAGTACGGAAAGAAATGTCCGTATTCAATACAATATCGCGTTTCAAAATAGTGCTTTCTTCGGAGTCAACGTACAAAATGAATTTACACGACTTTTCTTCCCATTAGACATCACCAACTCAGACAAAACTCCGCTGGATGCAGGAGATTATCGCTATGTAAATTACACCCTTTATTTTGAATCAAATAAGAGAAAAAAGTTGACTTATGTTTTAACAGCTAGAACGGGTGAATATTTTAACGGAACAAGGAGTGGATTAAATTTCAATTTGAGTTATAGAATTCAACCATATGGTTCTGTATCACTTGATGCGGATATAAATCGAATTAAGCTAGCCCAATTGGATGCCCCTGTAGATCTGCTTCTTCTGGGGCCTAAAATCGACATAGCCATGACTAAGAAGTTATTTTTTACTGGATTCTTTCAATACAATACCCAGCAAAATAACTTCAACATTAATACAAGGATACAATATAGATTTAAACCAATGTCGGACATTTTCTTTGTATACACAGACAATTACATTGCAGATATGATTGCCATTAAAAATAGAGCTGTAGTTCTAAAATTCGTGTATTGGTTTACAGCCTAATATGCAAGTTGCCATCGGATAAACCCAATCATTAATCGGTTCAATCCAGGAGTTCTAAAATCAATATAATGCGCTCCCATGGTATATTCATTTACATGGGTCATCTTTAACCCAAAATAAACTCGATCAATTTTTGCCTGTAAACGAACATTAAGAAAAGGATACCCTCCTATTAATTCATCGGTTAATATTTTGTATCCCGTAATTGGATCGTTCCATGTTGCCCGATATTCAGTGAAATAATTAATACCCACTGCGGGCTCCAATTCCAGTTTTTGTTTGAATATCTTAAAATTATAGCTAATCCAAGAATTCGATTTAAACAGAGGAAATCTTATCCCAGAGTTCTCATTAGTAAAACTTAAAACGTTTTCTCCTATCAGTTTCCACTTTTTAATTTTCAAGGTATCGGATACCGAAAAACTCAATAACCAATCTGCCTTTTTTGAAAAAAGTTTTCGTTCATTATCGATATAAATGTTTTCGAAAAAGTAATTAAGGTCTCCTTTAAAAGTGGGAATTCTTCTTCCTGCAACACTCGTTTGAAATGATATTTTTCTTTGCGTTAAGTTAAATGAGTTATTGTCCCATATAACATGATTGGAATAGTAATTCTGGAGCCATGGTCCTAGCTCTTTATTTACATATGAAACTTCAGATCTCAAAATGAATTTACTACTGATTGAATCAATGTGCTGTATTCTCCCCAGCAACAAACCTAAACTATTATATTTCAATAAGAGCTTATTTTTCTGATTTGATATGTTTAAATCAGCTTGATATCCATTAAAATTTAAATTATTCCCACTGTTACGGTATTCCAATAAAACCCTATTTGCACCAATTGAAATTATTTTGTCGTTATTCTGATACAACCACTTAAAACCGTAATTATATATCAAGTTTTTATAACTGTCATGAGTGTAAGATGAATCATTTTGCACGGGAAAATTTATTATGTCATCTCTCTCACTGCTTACAAAATCTCTCTTCCTTTGAGAATAGGAACCCGTAATAAATAAATCTTGATTTGAATTTAAAGAATACCCAGGGCTGAGGTCTATATAGCTATTTTCAATGTGGGACGAACTAGAATTTAGCAAGGGTTCAAAAAACTCTATTTCCAGGGATTGTGTAGGAAAAATCGTGTCGGGGTCAATTAAATAACCAAACTCTTTCCTTGAGTGATTATAAAATTGGATATTAGAATTTAATAGAATCCGATCCTCTGTTATTTCAAATTTACCAGAAAAATAATTTGACAGAAGCAAACTTTGTCCCAAGGGGTAAGTAAGACTCCTTCTATTATATTTTAAGCCAAGCTTAAGGGCTTTATAGGCTTGTTGGTACAATCCATCAATATTCTGAAAATTATCCGTACCAATACCATAATCTATCTTAAAACTCGGTATTTTAACTGTATCTAATCCAGACCAATCATATACTAGGGGATCAAATTTTTCAAAAACAAAATTTGTGTGATGAGCTGAGCTCAACTCGAAAAGTGTATTCAATGATGAGTTTTGTCCAAAAGAATATTGAACGAGAAAGAGACAAAAAACTACTATTCTATCGAAAAATTTCATAACAAAAAAGCCCCCCCATAAAAATGGAGGGGCTCAAAAACCGGCGACGACATACTCTCCCACAAACGTAGTACCATCTGCGCTATTGAGCTTAACTTCTCTGTTCGGAATGGGAAGAGGTGAGCCTCAATGCAATAGTCACCAAAGTCTTAAATATTTTAAAAAAGTATTGAAAAGTAAATTGAGTTCATTAAAAAACTAACGGGTAATTAGTACTACTCAGCTGTGCCATTACTGACTATACACTTGTAGCCTATCAACGTCATCGTCTATAACGACCCTTAAAAGAAATCTCATCTTGAGGCGAGTTTCGTGCTTAGATGCTTTCAGCGCTTATCTCATCCATACATAGCTACCCTGCGGTGCAGCTGGCGCCACAACAGGTACACTAGAGGTATGTCCACCACGGTCCTCTCGTACTAGAGGCAGGTCCTCTCAAATTTCTAACGCCCACAACAGATAGAGACCGAACTGTCTCGCGACGTTCTGAACCCAGCTCGCGTGCCACTTTAATGGGCGAACAGCCCAACCCTTGGGACCTTCTCCAGCCCCAGGATGTGACGAGCCGACATCGAGGTGCCAAACCACTCCGTCGATGTGAGCTCTTGGGAGTGATCAGCCTGTTATCC
>CAXRFO010000016.1:0-223353 GCA_964230025.1 Flavobacteriales bacterium
CATCCCACTGATAAGTAAGTGCTCCTGTTCCACCTGCACCATTTGCTGTTACACTACCATCTGCTTGACCACAGTTTGAATTGGTCGTTGATGTGGTTACTGTTACAGCTGTTGGCTCCACTGGTGTGAAAGTTTCTGTTGCAGTACATCCGTTTGCATCTGTGATAGTTACAGTATATGCAGTACCTCCTGTTAATCCGGTAGCTGCTGCAGTACCTTGACCACCTGCTGGTGCAGGAACCCAGTTGTAAGTCAATACCCCTGTTCCACCTGAAGCTGTTACCGTTGCTGTTCCATCAGCAGCTCCAGCACATGTAACATCTGTTCCAGTTATAGAACTTGTAATTGCTGTTGGCTCATTTATCGTAACACTAGCACTGATTGTACATCCATTAGCGTCTGTTACATCTAAGGTGTAAGTACCAGCGGCTAATACGCCTGTTAAGTCTTCTGAAGTTGGACCGTGCTGCCATACTGTTGTATAAGGTGCGGTTCCACCTCCTATCGTTGCATCTGCACTTCCGTCAGCTGATCCATTACACAAGGCATCCGTTCCTGCTATTGTTAATGTTAATGGCGTTGGCTCGGTAATCGTTACATTTCCCGTAACGACACATCCATTTGCATCTGTTATGTCAACGGTCGAGGCCCCAACACATAATGCTGTCGCTTGCTGTGTAGTTTCTCCGTTTGACCATAGGTAAGTAAATGGTGCTGTTCCACCCGTCATTGTTGCTGTTGCTGCTCCATCACAAACACCAGAACAACTTGCGTTGTTATCTATCGCAACAACCACTGTTCCCGCAGGTTGATCATTAATAGTTATCGTAGCTGTTTCTATACAACCATTATCATCGGTAACAGTTACCGTATACGTTCCGGCAGTTAGACCGGCCACCGCTGCTGTGGTTCCAATAACGTTAGATCCATCAGACCATGAATAGCTATAATCAACAGCTACTGTACCGCCAGTAGCAGTTACACTAACATCACCGTTACCTTGAGAACAGATCTCATCGTTTCCAGCTGTTGTCAATGCGATTGCTGTTGGCTCATTTACAGTACCTCCATCAGTTAGGGTACATCCGTTGGCATCTGTAATTGTTACATTATAAGCTCCAGCACAAAGTCCAGAGATATCTTCACTCGTTGCCGTATTATCCCATAAATAAGACAATACACCTGTACCACCTCCGGCAGTTAAGTCGATTGAACCATCGCAGGCACCATTACATAGTGCATCTGTTACTACTACTGAACTAGTTAATGCTGCTGGATCTACAAGAGTCGCTGTAGCAGTTGCAGTACATCCGTTTGCGTCCGTTACAGTAAAGGTATGATTACCCGCACATAATGCACTTTCAGTCAAAGCAGTTCCGCCTGAAGTCCATGAATAAGTATAAGGAGCAGTACCACCGGATGCACTTGCCGTTGCATCCCCATCACAAGAACCGTTACAGAGTGGGTCATTTGATCCAGTAATTGCCGCTACTAATTGTGTAGGTTCTGTTATCGTTACACTTGAAGAAGAGCTACATCCATTTACGTCAGTAATATCAATAGTATATGTTCCAGGACATAAACCTGTCGCAGTAGCCGTAGTTTGACCATCGGACCATAGATAAGTAAATGGAGCTACACCACCTGTCATAGTAGCTGTGGCCTGTCCGTCACATGCACCAAAGCAAGAAACTTGATTGTCAACAGCTGCAGAAGCAGTTCCACCCGCTGTTGTATTTATATTCGCTACAGCAGTCTCAATACAACCATTCGCATCCGTAACTGTAACCGTATAGGCTCCTGCCGGCAGTGAATTCACCGTAGCTGTAGTGCTTGTCCCAGGATCATTCCAAGAATAAGTATATCCTCCAGCTCCTCCAGTTGCCGTTACCGAAACCGAACCATCACTCGCTCCACAAGTTGCATCAGTAGCGCTTGGCGTTAAAACTATTGCTGTTGGCTCATTAACTGTTGCTGTTTGTTGGATAGTACATCCATTTGCGTCTGTTACATCTAATGTATATGTTCCAGCACAAGCACCCGTAACGTCAGCTGTCGTAGCTAAACTTCCTCCACTCCACTGATAAGTGTATGCGGCTGTTCCACCTCCAACAGTAGAAGTTACACTTCCATCACATACACCATTACAATTGGCATCCGTTGGAGTTAAATTTAATGTTAGGGCCGGAGGTTGAGTTACTGTATATGTTCCAGTTTCCGTACAACCATTTGCATCTGTTACCGTTAATGTATAAGTGTTAGCGCAAAGTCCATTCGCTGAAGCCGTAGTTCCAGCACCATTAGTCCAAGAATAAGTGTATGGAGTAGTTCCACCAGTTACGGTGCTCGATACAGTTCCATCACAAACTCCATTACAAGAAACATTGGTTCCTGTAACATTAACAACCAGTAAAGGCGGTTCAATAATCGCAGAACTTGTTGTCGCAGTACATCCATTGGCATCTGTAACCGTTAGGGTGTATGTACCTGCATTACAAACTCCTGTTTGATCTTCTGTTCCCGTAGATGGACCGGCATCCCAGCTATAATTGTAAGGTGTTGTGCCTCCATTCACTGTTGCATCTAAAGCACCATCACAAGCACCATTACAAGTAACATCTGTGGAAGTTGAAGTTGCCGTAAGTACAACTGGTTCAGCTATAGTTACCGTTGCTGTTTCGGTACATCCATTTGCGTCAGTAACTGTAAGCGTATAAGTTCCAGCACAAACATTTGTCTGATCTTCCGTTCCTGTTGATGGACCCCCATCCCAAGATATGGTTAATGGAGCTAAACCTCCAGAAACAGTTCCATCAAGGGTCCCGTCACAAACGCCATTGCAACTAACATCCGTTCCCGTTGCTGAAACAACAAGAAGTGGCGGCTCAGTAATAGTTACGTTATCTGTTGCTGTACAACCATTTACATCTGTAACAGTTACTGTATAAGTACCAGCAGCTAAACCAGTTAAGTTTTGTCCTGCTCCACCAGGTGCCCAGTTATAAGTGTATCCACTTGAACCTGCAGCCGTCGCACTAACAGTACCGTCATTTGCCCCATTACAGGTAACATCTGTTCCTGTAGCTGTTACTGTTGGCTGTGGGTGTACGGTAACAGAAATAGTTGTTACATCTGTACAAGTTCCATCAGAAACTGTTAATGTCACTGTATAGGTTCCAGCAGCTCCGTAGGTGTGTGAAGCAGTCGATCCTGTAGCGGTATTACCGTCTCCAAAATCCCATGCGTAACTCGTAATAGTTCCTACAGAAATGGTAGACCCCGTTCCGTCAAATGAGAAGCTGTTACCAGTTAAACACTGAGCAGCAACATTAGGAACAACTGCGGTAATTACGGCTCCCGGATTTATAGTAACTGACCCAGTGGTTTGACAACCATTAGCATCAGTAGCTGTAACGTTATAGGTTCCATCCGCAAGACCGGAAACTGAACCTGTTCCTTGACCTGCACCTGGAGCAGGTGTCCAGTTGTAAGTATATGGTGCTGTACCTCCGGAGGCAGCAGTGTTAGCTGTTCCATCATTTAAACCGTCACAAGTTTCATCCGTTCCGTTAACCGTAAGCGGGTTTAATGTTTGAACTGTAATTGTAACTGAATCTTGATCGAAACAGCCATTTACATCATAAGCTGTTAAAACATAAGTTTCTGTAGCTGTTGGACAAACCGTCGGATTCAATGTGTTTGCTCCCGTCATATTTGTGGTTGGCGACCAATCAAAAGAAGTTGCAGGACCAGTACCTGTTGTTTGATCATTAAAGGTAATAGACCAACTTAATAACGTACCATCGTCACCACCAGCATCATCAGTAATCTGTAACTGCCAACCTCCATTAGCCGTACAACCAATGAAGTTATCTAAAGAGCCTCCTTCTGGCACAAAGTCTCCAGTAAAGGGAGCCGTTCCCGCTGTGATATTTGTAACAGCGCTTATGGTAAAACACGTTCCAGAATAATTATCTGCAGATCCACCATTATCAGTACTTAATTCAAGTACTGTTCCACTCGGACAAACAAGAAATATATCAAGATCAGAATTCCAGGTATGATTTATATTAAGACACACTGACTCAATGCTACCTGCTGTGATATTTGTCATATTCAAGCCTGATACATTGATTGTATTAGTAGTAGTCCCAATCGTGCTGCTGATCGCAGCATTTGGATTTGCACTGAATGTTTCCTGAGTACTACCGGAAAAATCTTCTATTGCTGTACCAGCAAGGTTTACACATTGTCCTGGGCAGATAGTTTGATCAGCTGTAGTGACTGTAGCTGTCGCATCACCTAAGGTAGGATCAATAGTCACTGTAACTTGATCGGTAAGACCACAAGTTGAACCATCACTCACTTCATAGGTGGTCGTAACACTAGGAGTCGCTGTTGGGTTTGAACATGGGTTACAAGAAAAGTTCGTTCCAACCACCATTGGATCACCGGATACAACTGACCAAGTAAAAGGGCCTTGACCTATAGCAGATAATAAGGCGCTTCCATTACCACAGTATGTGATATCACCTTGAGCCGAAATTGGGGGCGGAATATCAAGGTTTACTATAAAGTTAGTCACACCGGGAATTGGACAAGCATCATCCTCTACCTCAAAAGTCATAAAGTTACCCGAATAACCAGCTTGAATGGTCCAACAAACATTAACTACCAGGGGGTTAGTTCCTACGGTATTCACAACAGCCCCCGGGAAGTTTGTTGTAATATCAGTAAGTGTAGTTAAGGTAAGAGCATCACCGGCATTTGGATCGTTAAAAGTAAGATCAAAGCAAAAGTTATCGCCGGCACATCCTGAGATGCTATTCTGACCAGTCATAGTTGCTGTACCTGAAAAATTCGTCATACCACCAGCAGGAGATGAAGGGGTATTATTGGTACAGTTAATTACTTCTATTTGGAAATCTTGAACAACAGTTCCAACCAAGTTACCAGCAGCGTCATACTCCTCAATAAGTACAGCAATTACATAGTTACCTGTAGCAGTTGGGGTTACTGTAATCAAACCTGTATTAGGGTCAATGGTCATACCAGTAATTGGACTAGCACCAGTAAAAGGTGCGTTATAGGTAACAGGTACTCCATTAAAATCCATTGCTGATATTAAGGAGAATTGCAAGGTGTTTCCATCAGGGTCGGCAGCATTTGGTGACCAAGTAGAAACTTGACCAGCACACATATAGGGTATAGGTTGAGCCGTTACTTGTGGTGAATTGTTGCATGGAGAAGTCAAAGAATTTAAGGTCGCTTCTATATAGATATCGTCAGCGGTTGCTCCTGCTACATTGGTAGAGGCATTTCTACAACATAAATCATAACTAAAAGTCCAACTATCACATGGTCCAGGTAACGTAACAAGCAATTCATAAGTATACATTTGGTAACCTGGGTAGGTTCCTCCAGCACATTCTGAAGTTACAGATGGACATAACTGAGACACGTCAACTGGTGCCCCTGTTGCTGTCATTCCAGTTGTAGGCATAACATATCCACAATCATTCGCGAAATCAAGGGCTGGAATTGTCGTAATTGCGGCTGACCCACAATCGTTAAACAATGTCATGGTTATCAAAAATTCATTTGGATTACCAGTACACTCGTAAGTGATATTTCCACCGGTTACGTGAGATGCATTAACACCAAAACCCCACCAAAGTGAGGTTAATGTGAGGAGTAGTAGCTTTTTCATAAATCTAATAATTGTAGTAGCTTAATTTAATATTGTAACGTGACCCTTATATTCTTCACGTTCACCTTTTTCATTCGTTAATTCAACTTTCCAAACGTAAACTTCTCCACGTTTGCATTGACTTCCGTCAATTATACTTGTTCCATCCCAAGGACTTAGGCCTTTAGTTTGGTATACCATTCTTCCTGCCCGGTCGAAAATAACCAAAGTAAAAGGATAATCCAAAATCTCCAATGCTCTTGGGAACCACGTTTCATTGAGGCCATCTCCATCAGGCGTGAAGCTGGTTCCCGCAAGAAGATTGTAACCCTGGTCAATTCTTACTGTTTTTTCTATGCTCGATTCGCATCCATTTTGACCTTGCCCTGTTAATTTAACAACATAATCTCCTTTTTTTGTGTAAATATGTCTTGGCGATTTTTCTTCACTTTTCTGATAATCACCAAATTCCCAGACAAAATTATCGGCACCCTTTGAATTATTTATGAAGGTGTTTTCAGGACGGTATGCTAAATCTGATAATTCAAAATCAAAGTCAAGTTTTGGACCTTCCTTAGTAATAACAGCGATTTCTTGACTTTTAGTCGTTACACCTTCATCTTCCTGGGATGAAATTTCAAGATAAAAAGAATGAGTGCCACTTTCTTTAAGTTTAAATCTTAACTCTTTTTCTGTAGAAACCTTCTGACCATTGTAAAACCAGGTGTAATCTCTTGCTATTTCACTATCATTCACATCAATCACATCCATTTCAAGGTACTCTCCTTGACAAAGTTCAAGAGCACTTGGTAAAATAATTGGTTGAATAAGGGTAATTGTACCTGGAAGATCTTTAGGAGAACTGTTCTGCTCCATTGACTCTTTTATTTTTTCCTTAAGTAATTCTTCTAACTTTTCTTTTCTTAAATCTTTTAACGTTTTTGACTCGTTAGGAGAAATGACATCATGGCTAACATTCTGCTCATTAAGGTTGACTGATAATTTAATTTCTGACTCAGCGTCATTGAACTCTAGTTTGATTGAATTATTCTTATCCAATTTCAACTCTTGAGTCTGTTTTTTCTTTACAGAAGGAGCTTTATCATTAATCGCCTCCTCATTCAATAATTTTGAAGTTTGATTTGTGTTAACCGGTGGATTTTCTGACACCCTATTAATAAGTGTAGAACCTCCAATAATTATTGTGGCAACAGCAGCCGCTCCAATCAACCAATAAAATGGGGAAGCAGGTGCTCCGCCTTTGATCTTGCTTTGAAGCTTTGTGAATTGAGGAGCATCATAAGGAAGTTCAAAAGAATTAACCTTATCCTTGATGAGCTTTTCAAAATTCGAAAAATTCGTTTTCATATCTTTTTAAGTTGAGCCAGTAGGCTAGCTTTTAATTTAACTTTTGCTTTTGACAGATTGGATTTTGAAGTACCAACAGAAATTCCAAGTTCTTCTGAAATCTCTTTGTGTGAATACTCTTCTACAACATAAAGGTTGAAAACCATTTGATAAGCAGGAGGTAAGTTCTGTATACATTCCACCACTAAAGCAGCAGGTATGTCAGCAAAAAAACCATCCTCTTCGTCACTTTCGTCTTCATCATTGAAAAAATCAATCTCACCATCTGACTCCAGATAAAGCGGATCTCGATTTTTTTTTCGGATAACATCTATAGCTGTATTCACAACTATCCTTCTGAGCCATCCTTCAAACGAACCTTTAAAGTTGTACTTTCCAATTTTGTCAAAGACCTTAATGAACCCTTCCTGAACCATATCCTGCGCAACATCCTGATCCTTGGTGTAACGCATACAAACTCCCATCATCTTTCCGTAAAAATTCCGAAACACAATTTCTTGATATTTCGACTTACCGGCCAGACATCCATCAATGATTTCAGAGAGTTCTATTCCATCCAGCTTCATTCTTTTCGTTTACTTGACGTTCAACTTTTCGTGAGGTTGCCTAAAGAAAATTAAATTTCTTTTAACAGGCCTAAATTCGAGCATCTTTTTTAAATTCGTAGCTCGATACTTATTAAATAAATAAACACATATGAAAGTTACAGTTGTTGGAGCGGGAGCAGTAGGTGCAAGTTGCGCTGAATATATCGCCATTAAAGATTTTGCCTCTGAGGTAGTACTATTAGATATTAAGGAAGGTTTTGCAGAAGGTAAGGCCATGGATTTAATGCAAACAGCCTCTTTAAATGGATTTGACACAAAAATTACCGGGTCGACCAACGATTATGGTAAGACTGCTGGAAGTGATGTGTGTGTTATTACCTCTGGAATTCCAAGAAAACCAGGGATGACAAGAGAAGAGTTGATTGGTATCAATGCTGGAATTGTTAAGTCTGTTTCATCAAGCTTATTAGAGCACTCGCCTAACACTATCATCATTGTTGTTTCAAACCCAATGGACACAATGACTTACTTAGTGCATAAAACTACCGGCTTACCAAAGAATAGAATTATTGGAATGGGAGGAGCTTTGGATAGCGCTCGTTTCAAATACAGATTGGCAGAAGCTTTAGAAGCACCAATTTCAGATGTTGACGGAATGGTAATTGGTGGGCACAGCGATAAAGGTATGGTTCCACTAATTGAAAAGGCAGCTAGAAACTCAGTTCCAGTATCTGAATTTTTAAGTGCAGAAAGAATGCAGCAAGTTGTTGAAGACACCAAGGTAGGTGGAGCAACTTTAACAAAACTTCTAGGAACTTCAGCATGGTATGCACCTGGTGCAGCTGTTTCAGGATTGGTTCAAGCTATCGCATGCGACCTTAAAAAGGTATATCCTTGTTCAGCCCTATTGGAGGGAGAGTACGGATTAAATGATTTATCAATTGGTGTGCCTTGTGTTCTTGGGGCAAACGGTATTGAACAAATCTTAGAAATCGAATTGAGTGATGCGGAAAAAGCAAAACTTCAAGAAAGTGCTGAAGGTGTTAAGAAAACAAATGGTCTTTTAGAAGGTGCAATTGCATAATTCTTAAACTTTTCAGAAATAGAAAAGCTCTGACTTTTGTTGGAGCTTTTTTTATGATGTTAACATTAGTTTTTTGAAATAAGCTACTTACCTATTCACTTAGCTATCTCATTTTAAACTTTCTTTGTGATATATGATTGGTGGCAAAGATTTAGCTAAAAGTGTACGGATTTCCAATGCGGCAAATGTTATTGGCTTGACCTTGGTTTTAACGCTTTTAGGAGCTGCTACTTGGGGGATATTAAAACTTAAGGAGTATCGTAAATCTGTTGTTGAACAAACCGAACTAAGTATTTTCTTAAACAATTCTGTCGAAATACCGGAGATGACTCGTTTAGAAAAGGAGTTGGAACAAGAAAAGTACATTCTTAGCGTTGAACCAAAAACTCAAGAAGACGTTGAAAAGGAAATGCCGGAGCTTTTCGATGATGATGATTTAGGTAATAACTCAATACCCTTGCATCTGCTTGTAAAGTTCGATGAAGGCTTTATCATAACTGATTCGCTTAATGCCTTTAAAGAGAGAGTTCTTCACTCCTACCCTGATCTCGTATCACAGGTATCCTACAATGAAGAAAGAGTTAAAAACATTGAAAGCACAAACAAAACACCGCTGATCTACATTCTCGTATTTGCTGGACTTATGCTAATTATCGCTGTAGCACTTATATCTAACACTATACGTCTAAGTCTTTACTCAAGAAGATTCGCTATAAAAACGATGGCTCTTGTTGGTGCTAAACCAAGTTTTATTCGTCGTCCTTATATGGTCAATGCGTTTATTCAGGGAATACTGGCTGGAATATTAGCCGTTAGCTTTCTTGTCTCACTTGTGTATATGTTAAATTACCTGAAAATATTGGACGCTTCTAATGCTAACCTAATTGATATTAATTCCTTTTTAATTATCTTTGGAGCACTGGTAGGATTAGGAGTAATTATTTCCTGGTTTTCAACATTTTGGGTACTTAGAAAATTTACTCGTCTGCGATCTGACCAGCTATATTAAAAGGTTTATGGAGGATAAAAAGAACAAATTCGTTTTAGCAAAAGACAACTATCGGTTTATTTTAATTGGTCTTGCAATTACTGTCGTTGGTTTTCTACTTATGATCGGTGGAGCCTCAGACGATCCGACAAAGTTTAATGCAGATGAAGTATTCTCTCCTATTCGAATTACTTTAGCCCCCTTTCTGGTTATTGCAGGATACGTTTTCGTGATTTACGGAATCATGAAAGCACCTAAAGGAGAAGAGTAGATGGGGATATTTGAGGCTATCGTTCTTGGATTAATTCAAGGTTTAACTGAGTTTCTTCCTGTCTCGAGCTCTGGACACATTGAGCTTGGGAAAGCCCTTTTTGGAGAAAAAATGGCAGATGATAGTAGCAGTCTATTCACCATTGTTGTGCATGGCGCTACAGCCCTTTCAACAATAGTAGTTTTTAGAAAAGATATAGCAAAAATCATTCGTGATTTACTGAGTTTTAGGTACACGGATAGTACAAATCTAGTTCTATTCATTGTTCTCTCTATGATACCTGCGGCCCTGGTTGGATTCTTTTTGGAAGACGAATTGGATAAGCTCTTTAATGGCAATATCCTTTTAGTTGGGTGCATGCTTCTTGTTACGGCAGGAATACTGTACATGACCACCCTAATTAAGCCCAAAAGAGGAATATTAAACTTTAAAAATGCCTTAGCAATTGGTATCGCCCAAGCACTTGCCATCTTACCTGGGATTTCCAGATCAGGAAGCACAATTGCTACTGGACTAATGCTCGGTATTAACAAAAAAAGGATGGCTCGTTTCTCCTTTCTAATGGTACTGCCTTTGATTTTCGGAATTATGGCAAAAAAGATGCTAGACTATGATTCAACCGCAGAGGGAAGCATTGAACCAATGATATTAATCGTTGGGTTTATTGCAGCCTTCTTGTCCGGATTAATTGCCTGTCGTTGGATGGTATATCTGGTTAGAAAAAGTAAGCTTCATTACTTTGCTCTATATTGTGCTATTGTTGGACTTATAGCCATTACAACTGCACTCCTAAAATGAAACTAAATAACTTTTCTGAGCTTCCTGAACGCGGTATTTTTCTCATCGATAAGCCCTTAGAATGGACCTCTTTTGATGTAGTTAAGAAAATCAGATGGCTTTGCCGTCAAAAATTCAATAAAAAGAAGTACAAGGTTGGGCATACAGGGACCTTGGACCCACTTGCAACAGGACTATTGGTCATTTGCGTAGGAAAAGCTACAAAGGAAATACCTAGCTATACGAATGATGAAAAAGCTTATGAGGCTGAAATAATTCTTGGAGCAACGCGCCCTTCGTATGACTGTGAAACAGAGATTGAACAGACTTTTGATTTTTCGGAGATAACAGAAGAACAAATCTATGAAGTTGCAAAATCATTTCTTGGAGAACAATTGCAAACACCTCCCGTATTTTCTGCAAAAAAGATTGATGGTAAGCGGGCTTATGACCTAGCTCGTGCGGGCAAGGAAGTGGAGTTGAAAAAATCCCTAATTGAGATAAAGAAAATGGAAATCACGGAGCTATCTCTACCTTCCGTTAAATTTGAATGTCATGTTTCAAAGGGTACATATATAAGATCTATCGCACACGATTTTGGGAAAAGACTTAATAATGGAGCCTACCTCAATGCCCTACGACGAACCCAAGTTGGGCATCATCGGATTAAAGACGCCCTTACAATACAAGAATTTGAAGACAAGCTAAAAGAGCTAAATTTTACTCCACAATAAAACGCTTAGTCTCTTTAATACCAGCACTTTCTACAACAATTAGATACATTCCTGCACTTAATTGTGATAGGTCTAATTTATGATTCTGAACAGAGGAAAGTTTCTCATTTCGGATTAACTTTCCATCTAAACTACATACGGATACCGTCAGCAAATTATATCGATATGGCAATTCCAGCATAAGGAAACCGTTACTCGGATTTGGATAAATTGAGAAATCTAATAAAGCATCCTCATCCAGACCATCAATTGCGACATAAGATTGGTAAAAATCAAGACCCCCTCTTTGATTTCCAAAAATATATTCAAACTCCCCATCATTTGTTAAGTCACCAATTGTAATAGCGGACTCAGGTCCAATATTGACGTCTAAAAATGAGCTATCCGTTAGGTGAAAAGTTCCGTCTAAATCGTTCTCCAAACTGTCATATACCCATACGTTTCCGCTTTGAGATCCAACATATAATCTATACTCTCCATTTTCTTCATTAACCCAAGGAACAGCATAACCGTAGAAGGAAGTTCCATCTAAAACCTCTACTCCTCCCCATTGACTAGAAGCCAGTTCAAAACTTGGAGAAGTTGCATCTCCCCGGTTTTGATAGTAGACAATATAACCCTCTTGATTACCTATTAAAAGATCCAAGTCACCATCTCTATCCATATCTTCCAAAAAGGGAGTAGCATGATTGTTTACATCAATTACATTTGCATCCGCATCTTGGTAATTTGCAGATGCTAGCACGAAATCTGCCACTGCACCTGTACTTATATTTTGAAAGTAATGCAGGTTCCCATTTTGGTCACCTATTAACATGTCTTTATCACCATCATTATCTAAGTCACCAAAAGCTGGATGTAAAGAGTTCGGTAATCCGATTTGACTTAAAGATTCATAATCATCTGTGACAAACTCAAATTCGGGCGTACTAGCTGTTCCAATATTCTCAAAAAGGTACAAGGTACTTGTGTGGTTGCCGGTAGCATTAATATATGAGCTTGTATTGGCTACGAATAAATCTTCTAATCCGTCACCATTAAAGTCGAACAATATCGGCCTTGCCCCAGTACCTACCTCTAACATTTCTCCTTGTAAAAAGTCATTCTCTTGGAATGTAAATACCGGATTTGAATTTGTTCCTACGTTTTTGTAGCGCCAAACAGCATTTTTATCTTCTACTTTATTAGGTGAAACGGTTGTAGTAATTAAATCCTTCAAGCCATCATTATCAACATCTAAATAAAATGCTCCCGGATAAACAAAAATGTCTGTGCTCACTGTATTTGATGGAAATGCAATATCAAAGCTTACCATGTGGTTATCCATATTAGGCGCTGTTCCACTATTGGTCAACATGACTAAATTACCATAGGAAACATCCCCTAAAACCAAATCCATTATACCATCTCCATTATCATCATAAACCATTATTGATGAACCGGCATGTCCTCGCTGCTCGTAATTCTCTAATTCCTTAATATCCTCAAGGTCAAATTCGGGGTTTGTGAAATTATATGGACCACAATAAACTGTGTTATCATTCAAGTTAATTCCATTTGTACTGTTGTCTTCAGAAAATCCTCCCCAACATAAATTCTTGGCTACATAAATTAGGGTATCACACCCAACACCTTGCTCTACAGCCATGTTTTTCCAATAGGTAATTGAATTACTTCCATTCCCAAAGGCTAAAATATCTATGTCTCCGTCACCATCTATATCATCCACACCCGGGTAATCAACAGCACTGCAGTAAACATTTGTTTGGCCACCATTCCAGTCTCCATAAAGTGCGTTTTCATAAAGCTCAAAACTAGGGTTTCCTCCCACTGAAGTAGTATTTTCAAATACCCTAAAACCTACTGAACCTCTGGTGAAGATGTCGGGCTTATTATCACAATTAAAATCTCTTAAAACCACCCATTCAATTAAATCTGGGAAGTATTCCTGGTATTCAGGAGCGTATTCGTATTCCGAACTTATCGTATTAAATACGAAGGTGTATGACCGACCTGCAATTCTATCAAAAACATGCAAATCCATATTTCCATCATGATTCAAATCAATCTGATTAAAATTGGTACTGTTCAAACCACCAGCCCATGCTAAATCCAAATTACTCCCATTCATTGAAACAACAATGGAGTCATTCCTTAAAATTCCAGTTTGCCCAGAAGAATTGAGAAAGATTAAAGAGGTTAAAAGTAGCGGTAAGACAAATTTTAATTTCATACTAAACGTGCGTATTATTGGGGCTTTGCTCCATTTACCTTCAAAAATACAAAACTTATTTGTAGCAAGAGATTAAAATAATTGGTAAATATGCCTTGAAGTTCTATATTTGCACCCCTAAAATTGTGTAGAAATTAAAAATAATTAGCATGCAAAACCGCTCAGCTATACTGATATTCACCATTTTACTTGCATTGGCATGTCTTTACCAATTGTCATTTTCGTTCGTAACATCTGGATTAGAAAAAGACGCAAAGAAATATGCTACAAGCCAATTAGATTCTATGTTGCAAGCCAATAATGGCGAATTTGCTGTAGTTTACGGTGATACCGTATACATTAACAACGAGTCTGATCGTGAAACAGTATTAGGAAGATTAGAGTCCAAGTACCTTGAAATGAACAATGATAAAAGTGTTTATCCTGTTCTTGGTTATTCTTATGGATTCTGTAAGAGAAATGGATTAAACCTTGGGTTAGACCTTCAGGGGGGGATGGCTGTAACTATGGAAATGAGTATTCCTAGTTTGGTTATGAACCTTGCAGAAGGATCAAAAAATCCTGCTTTCCAAGCAGCCTACCAAAAAGCCGTTGACAATAGTTCAAGCAACGATGAATTCCTAGATGAATTCGAAAAAGCATCAAAGGATGGCAACGTTAAATTGAACAAAATCTTCCGATCAGGACCACTTAAAGGAAAGTTCAACAAGAATGCTGGTAATGCTAAGATTATGCAGGTTATCCGTGAGGAAGCTGCTAAGGCCATTGAAAACACTGAAAATATCATCCGTACGCGTATCGATAAGTTTGGGGTTGCTCAACCATTGGTACAGCGAGTTGATGACAACAGAAAAATTTACATTGAACTTCCAGGTGTTAAAGATCCTAAAAGGGTAAGAAAAAATCTTCAAGCAACTGCAAACCTTGAGTTCTGGGAAATATACCCAAAGCAGGACGCATGGAACATTGTGATTCAAGCAAACCAAGATTTTTCCGAGTTTGTTTATCCTGGAGTTAGAGACTCTGTTCAAAATGCGGTTCAAGGAAATACCGCTACAAAAGAAGACATAGAAGTTGCTACTATAGATACTTTGACTGTCATTGAGCATGTTGGTGATTCTATATTCAACACCTTATCAGAACTTCAAATTGATAGCGTACAAGCAATTGTAGACACTATCAATGAAGCAGCAATTGCAGCTCTTCCTAAGGATACAGCAAGTAAATCTATAGATGATATCTTAGCTGACTCATTATCTGCTGTTGATATTCCAATGGAGATAAGAAGAAAAGCTGATCCTATATTTGCTAACCGTTTCCAAGTAAACGCTAGCGATGGTTTCTTCTGGCAAATTCCTTCTTTAGCGTTGGTACACTATGAAGATACAGCCTATGTTGCTAGTGTTCTGCGTTCAAAGAATGTGTTCATTCCAGACGACATGGTTTTTATGTTTGGATCTAGCAGATACGATACTTACAATAAGAAAAATCAAAAAGAAACAACTGAATACATTGAGCTTTACGCCTTAAAGAAGGCTCCAGGTTCAAGAGGTCCTGTATTAACGGGTGAGGCGATTGATGATGCATACCAAGGATATGGAGCAGATAACAAAACTGTTACTGTAAACATGTCTATGAACCCTGAGGGAGCTAGAGCTTGGGAAGAAGCAACAGGAAGAGTTTCTGGTCCTGAATATGTTAGAGCTGGTATCAACTACATTGCAATTTCAATGGATAATAAGGTGTTTTCTGCACCAAGCTTGAGTGGAGCAATTAGCGGAGGAAGATCTGAGATTTCTGGTGGTTTTGGTGGACCTAACGGTTTAGAAGAAGCAACCGATTTAGCTAACTTGTTAAACTCTGGTAGCTTACCAGCGAGACTTAATATTATTGAAGAATCAGTAGTAGGTCCGACTTTAGGAGCAGACAACATTAACAAAGGAATGTGGTCATTCATTATTGCCCTAGGTGCAATTTTAGTTTACATGATTTTCTACTACGGCAAAGCGGGTGCTGCGGCAGATGTAGCTCTTGTTGCGAACGTATTCTTCTTATTTGGTATCCTTGCGGCGGTAAAAGCTGCACTTACACTTCCAGGTATTGCAGGTATTGTTCTTACCATTGGTATGTCGGTGGATGCCAACGTACTTATCTTCGAAAGAATTAGAGAGGAATTAAGAGGTGGAAAAGGACAGAAATTGGCAATTGCAGATGGGTACAAGAAGGCTTACTCATCTATTGTTGATGCGAATATTACTACCTTATTAACGGCTATTATACTTGCAACGTTTGGTTCAGGTCCGGTACAAGGATTCGCTAATACCCTAATCATTGGTATTTTCACATCACTTTTCTCAGCCATTTTCATAACAAGGTTAATTTTCACTTACATGATGGACAAGAAGAAAGAAATTTCTTTCTCTACCAGCATGACAGAGAAAATGTTTACCAATATTAAAGTGGACTGGTTAGGAAAAAGAAAACTGTACTACTTAGTATCAGGTTTAATTGTTGCTGGTGGTATTGCAGCCATCTCAACAAAAGGTCTTGATTTAGGAGTTGAATTCACTGGTGGAACAACCATTACTGCAGAGTTCAATGGGAAAGCTGTTGATATCGATAACTTAAGAAAGGAACTTGGAGCTGTATATGCTGATGAAAAGGGTAATCCTGCGGTTCCTGAAGTAAAAGCAATAGGTGCAACTGCTAAAATTTACAAGGTTAAAATCACCACAAACTATCTTAACGATAAGCAAGGTTCTAACCAAGAAATTGAAGATGCAACATCTAAGGGTCTTACTGCTTTAGGTTACGAAAAGATGGATAACTTCCAAGGTGAAGCTAAAGGATTCCGTTACTTACAGATTGAGCAAGTTGCTCCTCAGATTTCTGATAAATTAGTTTGGCAATCGGTTATTGCAATTGTTCTATCTCTAATCGTGATATTCCTTTACATCTTAATTCGTTTCCAGAAATGGCAATTTGGATTAGGTGCATTGGCAGCCATGTTCCATGATGTAATGGTGGTATTAGGATTATTTGCCATCTTCTGGGGTGTGTTACCATTCGCAATGGAAGTGAATCAAGCATTTATTGCCGCTATTCTTACTGTTGTTGGATACTCCATAAACGATACGGTGGTTGTATTTGATAGAATTCGTGAATTCCTCGGGCTTCACAAACGTCAAAATGCTAAAGAGGTTGTGAACAGCGCACTGAACTCAACGCTATCAAGAACAATAAACACATCTATGTCTACCTTCATCGTACTATTGATTATATTCTTATTCGGTGGAGATACGATTCAAGGATTTATTTTTGCCTTATTGGTTGGTGTTGTTGTAGGAACCTATTCTTCACTTTGTATTGCAACTCCTATTGCATATGATACAGCGAAGGATTCCTTGACACTAGCAAAAGACAACGAATAAAATTTTGTACTAATTTTATTTTAAGTAAGCCTCCTTGCACATTGCATGGGGGCTTTTCTTATTTTTGCAGCGATGAATTCGGAAAGCACATTACTATTTCTCAACATGGGACCTATGGAGATCATAGTTATCCTACTTTTCGTGCTGATGTTCTTTGGAGCTGAATCTATTCCAAAAATTGCGCGTGGAATGGGTAAGGGAATTCGTCAAATCAAAGATGCTTCCAATGAAATTCAAAAGGAGATTAGCGAATCTGCAAAGGGAACTAATCAAATTGAACAAGGCGTGACGAAAGAAATTAAGGAGATTGAGGATTCCATCAAACAGGATCTAAATGATTGAGTTATTGATAGCCATTGGAGGTCTCCTTCTGCTTATCGCTGGTGGAGAGTTATTGGTAAGAGGTTCTGTTGGAATTGCCAAATCCATGGCCGTCCCTCCACTTATTATTGGCCTTACGGTTGTCTCTTTCGGAACATCAGCACCAGAACTTCTGGTTTCCCTCAACGCTGCACTGGGTGGCAATCCCGGTATTTCAATAGGAAATGTGCTTGGATCTAACATTGCTAACATTGCACTTGTATTGGGTGTTACGGTAATGATTTTCCCGATAGTTATCCAAAGACAAACTATACGATTGGACTGGCCGGTTATGATGTTTGCCTCTCTCCTATTCTATTTATTTGCGCTAGACAACATCATAGAAAGATGGGAAGGTATTATTCTTTTCCTCATTCTTGTTGCATATATCGTTGTACTGATAAATACAGCCCGCAAGAATAAAAAGGCTGCAGAAACCGTTGAAGAATTGGAAGACGCCCCTAAATCTGTACCTCTTTCAATCCTATTTCTTCTAATTGGATTAGTAGGTTTATATTTTGGCTCAGAGTATTTTGTTTCTGGAGCCTCTGATTTGGCTGCTTATTTTGGAATGAGTGAAAGCATGATAGGCCTTACAATTGTAGCTTTTGGCACCTCAGCTCCCGAACTTGTTGCTAGTACCATCGCTGCCTTTCGCAAGGAGGCCGATCTCGCTGTGGGAAATTTAATCGGTTCAAACATTTTCAACATCTTCGCTGTGCTTGGTATTACTTCTACAGTAACTCCAATTGAAGTTGCGAATAGTGTACTCAGTTTTGATATGTTTTGGATGTTAGGAATAGCGGCCATCATACTTCCCTTTATGATCACAGGAAAGAAGATGAGCAAATGGGAAGGAGCTGTACTCTTTGTTTGTTATATCACCTACATAGGGATACTCATTGCTAGCCTTTAAGGTTCGGGAACAATAATTTCTCCTTCAGCACTGATAGTGACCGTGTAGTTTTCTTCGTCTTCATGCCAAAACTCTTTAAAATCAGGATCGTAATCTGATTCTCCAGGTTCTAAATCGAACAAATTAGCATGCACATGAACAGCCTTAATATTTATGCTACCGTTCATAAACTCACATTCTAAATCTGTCTGATAATAATCATTTGCCCCTAGATTGGAGTCATAACAAAAACATCCAATTTCATCTGAATCCAACTGCTTTCCATCCTTGTCAAAAGTATAAACCTTAAAGTAGGTATTGTATATACCAAAAGCTCCTGGTGTATAAAACTGGTGTACCCCAATCACGTATCCAAACTCCGTTTCGTACTTAAATACCGGCTCAAAATCGTTATATCCCCATCCTCCGTAAAAAATAAAATCGGGTTCGAGATGAGCTTGTACGCTCGCTGTATCAATACTTTTCTCTCCTTCATTTACAGCCTTATCTATGATAAAGGGAAGTTCTTTTTTATCGAACCACGAAAGAAACGATTCGAAGGATGCTGCTTTAGAAGGGATCTTTTTCTTCTCATTTAAAATTGAATAGAAACTAGTAGAGTCAGATAGCTCCTGCATCTCAAGAGAAAATTTCTTATTCTTATTTTCCCATTTACCATTGACTCTTTGGTCATCCATTTTAACAAGCCAATCACCCGTTATCTTTGATTTATAGCTCTCCTTTAAGAAAAGGCTATCCCCTTTTTGATAACCACTGACATCCAGAAGTTTCCTTTGTGAATCATAATAGTATTTGCCACTTATGGTTCCATTATCACTTTTAAGGCTTACATATATCTTATATTTTCCGTCTATTTGGCCCTCATAGAATTTTCTAGACCAACTACTTGCCAACTCTGTTTTCTTCGGCAGCAGTTCATCAATACTTACTGTACTATCACTTTGACTCAAATGATTGACAGAATCCGTTTCCTTTTGTTCCGTTTCTTTTTCACCACAAGCTAATATTAAAACAAGTGGAAAAACAATAAACATCCTTTTTAACATCATTTGACAAATTTATCTCTCTACTACTAATTTACCCGAATTAATTCCATTTTTATTACGTTGAAAAATGGTATAAACTCCTTCTGACCAATCCTGTATATCCAAACTTAACAGGGATTTTGAACAGTCTTTTTCACGATATATTAATCTACCTGAGGCATCTGTTATGATTATTTCATCTCCAGGTGCAACAACAATTTGTACAGAGCTAATAGCAGGGTTGGGATAAATCGCAACATTGTTTTTTGAAGAACGCCAAGCTTGTATATGTTCAATATTGACATCCATCCATTTCATTCTATTCAGTGTCCATTCTTTTAAGTAATTAATCTCCTCTGCATAGCTTGAGAAGGCAGGGTCTTGAGGGTATTCCCAAACAGATACGCCAAGTAAATTCCAGCGGCTAAAATTTCGGTCAAGCGCTCCGCTTATTTCATTTTGTAAACTGTCAACCAAGCTTAATAATTGCTGATCTTCTAGAAAAGAACTTCTATAGTTATTCCATTTCTGTTCCATAAGATTAGTATAAATGCTATCCCGCGTAAAATTTTGCCACCACAATGGCATACTTGCTAAATCTTCACATCCCGCTTGACTTTGCATAAAGGTCCAACCGCAAGTATCATCACAAGAACATACCAGCGATAAACCGTAGGTTTGATCAAAATCCCAAATTGGGCCCGCTTTCCATTTTGGATCTAAAAAATCGGAGTTTTTATGAATATATGAACTCAGTTTATACCCGTCCGAATTCTTACTTAATTCATTAATCAGCATGAAATCAGAAAAGCTATTCATATCAACATACTCATCATACCTCACGTTATTAAAAGATTTGAAATTTTGAGAAAACAGGGCATCTTCAAAGTTTGTAATCGAGTTCTTCAAATAAGATTTATGTTCTTCTGTCATCACACTTCCCTTAGGATAGTGGTATTGAAGCTTCATTTTTTGACCACCTTGCGAGTCGTAGTTGCTTGAAAAACTACCTGCCTTGCCATCCCAATCAATTCTTAACATATATCCGCCAGTTAGGTCATTAGAGAGTTCTTCAATATTTGTTCTGTTAGCATTTACAGTAACTTTCTCCATAAACCAATAGATACCCTTATAGTCTTCATTAACGATGAGTTCAACATATCGTCCACGTGGAGCATAATGCCCCATTTTTTGAAAAAGTATATGCGATAGTGGTATACGAATCATGCTTTTATCAATATACATGGCGTGCAATACCCATTCATTTCCTGGAGGCATGCCCAGTATCGAATCACTGGCAGGATTTCCATCGTTTGATTTTAAAATCACAGTGTACGACTTCTTGTCAAAGTCAAGAGATGAGTTTCCTCGAAACTCAATGTCAATCTTAGTATTCGTTGAATAGCTTGTATCAGTTGAACTATTGTTAGCAGATAAATTATCTATAATTAGCATCTCACCGCCTACTCTTGGTTCATCAACAATAGTCTGAGAACTTGTAACTTTTACAATAGGCAAGCTACTGGTGAAATTCTGAGCCCAACATAAGTAGGTAATTAGAAACAAAAATGTTAGTGCTAATTTCATTGCTTTTTGACTTTCATTTTTAATCTAACTCCAAAGGATAATATTTGGGTCAATCTATTTGATCCGACCCTGTTCTGTAATGCATAGCCCAGGGAACATCTAAAATTTTCACCCAGGGGATGGCTTAAATCTATCTTATTTCTAAACTCCAATTCCTTCTCAATTGGAATAAAAACTTCCAATCCATAGCGAATCTTAAACTGCTTATAAATGGGATAGGAAAGTTTTAATTTATTCCTTATAGTTGGTTGAAATCCTGTTCTGTTTTGGAACCATTCATGTTGAAATCGCAGTCTATTTTCAATTTGAAAATCTCTTTTCTTTTTTCTGAAATGGTAATTAACATCAAAGGCTACCCTAAATTCATTGAAGTCAATCTCATTTTTTTTATGATGTCTGAAAATCCCTGTGAATTGCCATCTCGACTTTTCAAAGGCAAGATTAAACTCATTAAAATTGTTTTGCCGTTGCCACGGGTTCGACTCAAACCGTTCTTGATGCTCAATCGAAAAGGAAAGCCGTTTATTTAACTTTATATCCGCCTTTCCAAATGCCCAAATTCTTGCATCTGTTTGAGAATAAGACCCAAGATTGAAGAGCACAAAAAAACCTACAAGAAAACATCTCATAGGTTTTAAACGTAACATCATCTTAAAAATTATTCAGTAAAGTATTGCTCCCAATCATAGTTAGCAACGTCAACGATATAAATATCCTGGCCTCCCTTCCCGTCGGATCGAATAGATGCCAATAAAGCCTTAGTTCCGTCCGCATTTAAATTAAAATGGGTATCGTGATTAACTGTATTAAAAGGATAGCCTAAGTTTTTAGGAGCTGACCATGAGTCTCCCTCTCTTTTACAGATAAAAATATCGTAGCCGCCTAGGTTTTCATGTCCTTTTGAGGAAAAGAATAAATATTTCCCATCATGAGAAAGATGCGGTGTAGTTTCACTGTATGCACTATTGATATGAGCAGGCAGCATTGTTGGAATACCCCAAGTTTTACCATTTTCTGATTTACTTATATACAAATCACTTCCACCTTGTGTTTTTAATCCTTCAGAAACGAAAATCATTTCAGTAAGAGTCTTGTTGCATGTTGCAGCACCATTGAAAAAGTTATTATTGATTGACTTTTTCTTCTCCTCCTTGATTAAACGCGCTCTTGAAATAGCGCCGTTTTCATCAATCTTAGCCGTTGCAACATCTGAAGAAGTTGAAAACTTATCTTCACCGACATTAACTGTAACAAAAGCTATTAAATCACCGTCTTGCTCCACGTGAAGGTGAGAAATAGATTCAAATCCGTCAGTATTCACTCTACCTATATCATTATCTGGTTCTCCCCACTCTTCGTCTTCTTCTATCCATGTGCTCACATAAATATCCTCAAACCATTCATTATCTCCAGTAATGTTTCTGGCACCTCCCATCGTACTGGACTTCCGTGCCGTTAAATAAATCTTGTTACCATCTGGTGAAAATATTGCACCATACTCTCTAAATCTTGAATTAATTTCACCCTCGATAGGCAGCACATCCACTGATTTAGGAGCTGAATATTTACTCTTTGCATAATTAGTTTGAGCAATTAATGTATCTACGTCATAATAATCTGCATCCGACGGTTTAGCTAGCTCCTTATACTTTTTATAGGCTTCCAATGCCTCATCAAACTTCTCCATTTTGTGCAGTGAGGCACCTTTAAAATAGTGATAGTCATGAGAAACTTCTGAGTCTAGTTTCTTAGCTGTCTCTAAATGCTGCAAAGCAAAAGGGTAGGATTCTAGATAATATAGACATTGTCCATAGTATAATTCTGCGTTAGCATTTGCTGGGTCAAGTTGATTAATTTCTCTAAACTTTGCCAAAGCTCCCCTATAATCTTCAGCGTACAGTAAAGTTTTTCCCTCAGTTAGCCAGGCTTGCATCTTTGCTCTTTCAATCAAGTTTTTTGAAGAGTCTGGTGGAGCTGTAGCCCCAGCATTTAACCCTAAAAAGGCTATAAATAAGGTGAATAATGCTTTTCTCATAAATCTAATTTAAAAAATCGTTGTCAATTTTACAAAGGTTATACCAAGCTACTTTTGACGTTCAATACTGTGTTCGTTCTTGCTTAAATCAACCGTTTCATGCATTAGAACAGTTGCAGCAACAATTGCAAATATCGGAATAAAAATAGCACCTAAGTCCAGCGGAACATAAGAGAATATTAACGAGTATATTATACCTATCCCAAACGCCAACCCTGCATTTCTTCTTAGAAATTCAACACTTTGTGTGATGTTAAGTCTTCTGCGTTCATTAATGTAGTCGATAAAACCAAAACCATAGAAGTAAAACCCTATTCCGAGTGCTACTATGGTATTCATAATTTCAGGGAAGCCAAAAATAAGTGCGAATATCAGATAAATGAAGAAGAGCAAGTATTCTTGAAACATGCACCATAGTGCCATTCGGATTCCTCTTTTGATATCATTTATAAAATAGCCTATATTGAACTTGTATTCTCTGTTAACCAGGATTAACTCTACCCTTTCCGACAAAATAGCGAGTAAGGGGGATAGCAAAATTATTACAAAGTACTTTGTTGTCTCCGTAAACATATAGGATAGACCTTTATAGAACTCCTTCCTTAAAAGGCTAACCATAATATCGTGCATATTATCACCGGTTACTTTCACTGCTGCTGATAACTCATCGAACCAGTTCCCAAGGAAGTAAATTCCAAGCCATATAACAGCAGGAGCAATGAAAAACCAATACAGTTTATGCTCAACAATTAACCTACCTGCAGTAATATATGAGGCAAACCCTTGAAAGAGCTGCTTAAAAAACTTTGCCATCCTTGTTTAAATATAAACCGAAAATACAATTTCTAATTGGAGTTAATCCGATTGTTATCCATATTTTTGCAACTTAATTTTTTCCAATGGAGTTAAATGCCCTAAATGCCGTCGGACCAGTCGATGGAAGATACCGATCAAAGACAGCAAAACTTTCAGCTTTTTATTCTGAGCTTGCTTTAATTAAATACCGCGTTTTGGTTGAAGTAGAGTACTTCATAGCCTTATGTGAATTACCTCTACCCCAGCTTTCTGGCGTATCAGCGGATCTATTTCCTAAGATGAGATCTATCTATAATAATTTTTCGGAGGAGGACGCAAAATGGGTAAAGGATAAGGAAAGAATTACCAACCATGACGTAAAAGCTGTTGAGTATTTTGTCAAAGAAAAATTCTCGGAATTGGGAATTGGAAAAGAAATTGAATTCGTCCATTTTGGATTAACTTCTCAGGATATAAATAACACCTCTATCCCGCTCAGTTTAAAGGATGGTATTGAAGAAACAAGTCTAAAAGGTATAAACTTGGTAAAAGATAAAATTGGAGGATTTGCAAGTGAATGGAAAAATATTCCAATGCTTGCTAGAACGCATGGTCAGCCTGCGTCACCAACAAATTTAGGTAAAGAGTTTAAAGTTTTTGAGGAGCGACTGCAAAAACAGATCAAGCAATTAAACAATTGTATCTATCCGGCAAAATTCGGTGGAGCAACAGGTAACTTTAATGCCCATCATGTTGCATTTCCTAATATTGATTGGATAGCATTTGCCAACAACTTTGTAAATGATAGATTAGGGTTAACTAGGTCTCAAACCACCACCCAAATTGAGCATTATGACGATTTAGCTAGTCTTTTTGATTGCCTGAAGAGGATAAATGTAATTCTCATCGACTTTAGCAGAGATATTTGGAATTATATCGCAATGGATTACTTTAAGCAGAAAGTTAATCCTGAACAAACAGGCTCTTCAGCAATGCCGCATAAGGTTAACCCAATAGATTTTGAAAATGCAGAGGGCAACCTTGGAATTGCAAACGCTATCCTTGAGCATTTATCTCAAAAATTACCTATTTCTAGATTACAGAGAGACCTTACCGATTCAACAGTTCTAAGAAATGTGGGAATTCCACTTGCACACATTGAAATAGCGATTAACAGCTTGCTACGAGGAATGGACAAATTGCTTCTGAATGAGGCTCAAATCAGTGGAGACTTGGACAATAATTGGCCTGTTGTCGCTGAAGCAATCCAAACCGTGTTGAGACGAGAAGGTTTTGAAAAACCTTATGAAACCTTAAAGGATCTCACAAGGAAAAATGAAAAGATCACAGCAAGTGCAGTTCATGAATTCATTGATGGATTAGCGGTATCGGACGATATCAAAGCTGAGCTAAAACTAATAACACCCCACAACTATACGGGAATCCAACTCGTTGACTAAACCAGTTCGATTAATTGTGTTAAAATTTAAATAGAGACCTGTTTTTAGTCGATTAATAGCTATATTTGCACGACTATTATTTGCCTAAATGCGTTATTTACTTACACTAACAATTCTCCTTTCGGGGATGCGCCTTTTTGCGTCTTCCCCAGTAGTTCAAAACAATTTTGAATCACACTTCAACTTAGCCTATCAATTACACCCTGAAATACCTAGGGGTGTCCTTGAGGCTGTATCTTTTACACAAACTCACTTTAAGCACATTGATGCCTTCGAACCAGAAAGCTGTGCAGGACTTCCAAAATATTGGGGAGTTATGGGTTTAATTCAAAATGGAAAATCATATTTCCGTGAGAACCTAAAATTGGTCTCTCAGCTATCAAATTACACTGAGAATGAGATTAAAACGAATCCTGAAAAAAATATATTAGCCTATGCGGCCGCCTATGCCTCTGAAATGCAAAGGCTACAGCTAAGTTCATTGGATTGGAATAAACACGCTCAAGTTCTGACTTCTTTATCCGAGCTCCCTGACACCGGTGATATAAGACAAAATTTTGCCCTGAATTCTCATCTTTACTCGGTTTTCAGCTTTTTGAATAAGCCATCATATCAAGCTGCTTATAATTTCCCTGACTATAATATCAACCTAACTCAAATTTTCGGGGCTAGTAATTTGGATATACTAAGTGCAACAAAAGTTTTATTGGGAGCTTCAGGTGTTCAAAATGCTCAAGGACAAAACTATCATTCTATCAATCGCAGCAATGAATATGGACCTGCAATATGGAACCCAGCTCCGAGTTGTAACTACTCATCTCGATCGGGAACCGCTATTTCAGCCATCACAATCCATACTATTCAAGGATCATACGCTGGTGCAATTTCTTGGGCTCAAAATTGTAATTCTAACGTTTCTTACCACTATGTCATTCGTTCCTCTGATGGGCAGGTAACACAAATGGTACTGGAGGCAAACAAGGCTTGGCATGTTGGTTCAGCAAATCCATATACCATCGGATATGAGCATGAAGGATATGTATCCGACCCTAGCTGGTATACCACAGCTATGTACAATAGCTCCGCTGATTTAAGCAGGGATGTTACCCAATCTGGATATGGTATAAATCCCTTAAGAACATACTATGGTCCATCTTCCTCTGGAGGGAACGTCCTTGGATCTTGTACTCGAATTAAGGGGCATCAGCACTATCCGAACCAAACTCATACAGACCCTGGTATTAATTGGGATTGGGAGCGTTATTATAAACTTATCAATAATAACCCACCACAAACTACAATAACTGCTACCAGTGGAAATTTATACGATAGTGGGGGCGCAAGTGGCAATTACACTGATGATGAACGCGAGCTTTATCTCATACAACCACCAAATGCTTCCACAGTTACTATCAACTTTAACCTTTTTGACCTAGAAACGAACTGGGACTACATGTACATATATGATGGGGCAAGTACATCCTCCCCTCTCATTGGAATTTATACAGGATCAGCCAATCCTGGAACAATAAGTTCAACTGGAGGTTCTTTACTAATTGAGTTTCGTTCAGATTGTGCAACCAACAATCAAGGTTGGGATATATCTTTTACGAGCTCGCAAATACCTGGAACCTTTAACGATTCAATCCAACCAACAGTTTCGAGCAATAACCCACCTAATTGGGTGACCTCAAACTTTACACTAAATTATACAGATACAGATAACACCGGAGGAAGTGGTGTTGAAAAAGCCTACTACCAAGTAATTGACTTAAATGGGACCGATTGGCGTGCAAATGACAACAATGGGTTCTTCTCGGATAATTTTGATCAAGCAACTATTCATTCTGATTGGACAAGTGAAACCGGTGTTTGGGCACTTCAAAATGGAGTTTTACAACAGTCTGATGAAGCCAATTCGAATACGAATATTCATGCAGATTTAAGTCAGAACTTGTCCAACAGTTATTTGTATCATTGGTCCGGAAAAATTGATGGCACAGGCACTAACAAAAGAGCTGGCTTACATTTCTTCTGTGACAATCCAAGTGCTACAAATCGTGGGAATTCCTATTTCGTTTACTTTAGAGAAGACAACGATAAAGTCCAAATTTATAGTGTGGACAATGACGTATTCAATTTAGAAGTGGATGAGCCATTTACCATTAACGCAGGTCAATGGTACGATTACAAAGTAAGTTATGACAGAATCACGGGGGAGATCAATGTATGGGTTGATAATGAGCATATAGCAAGTTGGACCGACCCCAGTCCCTTATCAAATGGATCTCAAATATCGCTTAGATCTGGAAATTGTATTTGGGAAATTAATAACTTGAAAGTATATCGCTCTCGTGCTTCCAGTGTTTCCATCTCTGTTGGATCTGGGAATGACCTACGATACCAAAATGCTAACCCGACTGCATTTGCAGGAAAAGTTAAAAGTATAATTGTCGATTCGGCTAAAAACCTTTCCTCCATTCATTCAAAAAATCTTAATGTAGACTGGACGAATCCAAGTGACATTGCAAACGTAAATGATGGGCCCGCAGCGGATATAAACATTAGCTATTCCAATACAGAACTTGAAGCAAACTGGAGCTTGAGTGCTGATACAAATTCTTCTATTGCCCGATATTGGTATGCGATTGGAACAAGCGCAGGAGCAACAGATGTTTTGAACTGGACAGACAATTGGATACACGATACCGTACATGTAACAGGCTTAAACCTTAATTACGGAACAACTTATTATTTTTCAGTCCGTTCTGAAAATGGGGCTGGTTTACTTTCAAACCCCGTTAATTCGGATGGACAATTATTGAGCACACCTACTTCCTCCCCTACTGCTCTCTTCAATCCTTCCAGCACTTTTATCTGTGATGGTGACAGTATTTTGCTAAATAATGCATCTAGCAATGCTGTATCATATTCATGGAGCATGCCGGGAGCCTCTCCAAGTAGCTCAACAGCAACAAATCCATACATTTCCTACAGTGCAACAGGAACCTATACCATTGAATTAACTGCAACAGGGCCAGGTGGAACTGACATTTATAACCAAACAGTAAATATCACTGTAGAGCAAGCCCCAATAGCCTCTGCAACACTCAATGGAACAAACTTTACTTTACCAAATGCATTTGTAGCGGCAAGCAACACCTCACAAAATGCCAATGGCTATTTTTGGGATTTTGGTGACGGTTTTACCTCAACTGATGTTTCCCCTTGGCATAACTACACTAGTCCAGGCACCTATGATATCATGCTAATTGCTATTAATGGTGTATGTCCTAACGATACAACATATATGACAGTTGTAGTAGATGGAACTGTTGGATTAAATGAAAATCAAAATACAATTTCAAGTATGGTGTACCCTAACCCTAACCAAGGAAGTTTCTTGCTTGCATTTGAACTCAACAAAACTGAATCACTCCAGATTCAGATGCTAGATATGCGGGGTAGAATTGTATATCAGAAAAACGCAAGTTATGGAGCTGGAAGAAGTTTTGAAAATATCAACTTAGACCTTTCGAGTGGATTGTACATGCTCCAAATATTAGGAGAAAGTACGATTAAATCACAACATAAAATAAGCATAAAGTAATGAGACAAACTTTACTTATCATCGGCTTGATTGGTTCAAGCCTAAACATGCATGGGCAGCAACATTACTCTGTTCATCAGGCACAGGATTTAGAGCAAAAAAGTTTAAACCTTAGTGATGAAGACTACTATACGCTCAATCATACGACTGAAATACCAAAGGTGAATCGAGGGGGATGTCAACTAGAAAAAGTTGTTTTTGGCTGGCACCCATATTGGAGCAATGGCTTTGAAGTGAATTATGACTGGAGCTTGATCTCGGATTTTTCGTACTTCTCTTATGAGGTTAATCCTAACACTGGAGACCCAAATTCAACACATGGTTGGGCGACTAATGCGGCCGTAACAGATGCCCTTAACAATGGTGTGAACGTTAATTTATGTGTTACTCTTTTTTCTAGTCATGCTACTCTGTTTGGAAACCCTACAGCAACCCAAAACCTAATTAACAATCTTATTAGCCTTGTGCAAAGTCGTGGCGCCCATGGTGTAAATATTGATTTTGAAGGTATAGCAAGTTCTCAAAAGACCAACTTCACGAACTTCATGATAGACTTATCAAATCAAATGCATGCAGCAATTCCCGGTTCACAAGTGAGCACAGTACTTTACGCTGTTGACTGGAATAATGTTTTCGATATACAGGCGCTTGACCCTTATGTTGATCTCTTCATCATAATGGGCTACGGATATTATTACAACGGGTCTAATACATCTGGACCGACAGACCCATTATATCACTTTGGTAACAATTATAATTTCACACTTTCAAAAACCGTTACGGATTATCTAGACAAAGGTGTTACTCCTTCCAAGCTTATATTAGGACTGCCTTATTACGGATATGAATACTGTGTTGATAATCATATCACGCCTTCTTCTGTATGCACCTCAACAAATGGTTCTGCCAAAACTTTTCGAGTGGTGGAAAACAATACCAGTGGCAACTATTCTCAAGCTAATTTAAATTATGATGCCGCTAGTCGAACCAGGTATTGGAATTATACCTCCGGAACTGACCAACAATGTTTTGTTGTTAGCCAAGCAGACTTTGCAGAACGATTAGACTTTATCAATAAGAGAGGTATTGGTGGCATGGGAATTTGGGCAATGGGATATGATGACGGCTACAGTGCTTTTTGGGATGAGATTTACAATCATTTTACAACTTGTTCAACTCAACCTTGTTCGGGGGATTTATGGGATATGGGTGGTCCTTTGAAGAACTATTACAACGATGAAAACTACACTTACACTATTTCACCCGACAATGCTAGCGCCATTACTCTAACAATTGATACAATTGACATTGAAAGCAACTATGACTATTTATATATCTACGATGGCGCAGATACATCAGCCGCACAAATTCCAGGAAGTCCTTTTACCGGACAATTATCTGGATTTAGTTTTACTTCATCTACAGGTGATTTAACTTTTCGCTTTACCTCTGATGGAGCTACCGTAACAAGTGGGTGGACCGGAAACTACACTTGTATTACAGACAACACACCTCCAAATACTACTGCGAGTTCATCAGGAAATTGGGAAACACAAGATTTCATTGTAAACTTTACGGATACGGATGGCCAATCAGGAATTGATGAAGGATATTACCTAGTTTCTGATTACGACGGGACAAATTGGTCGGCAAATACAAATAATGGTTTTCTATACGATGATTTTCAGGGTTCTGCTCCTTGGACAAATCAAACTGGTGTATGGTCAGAAAGCGCTGGAAATTTAGTTCAAACGGATGAGAGCTCTTCGAATACAAATTACTGGATTGACCTAGATCAAAATAGCCTTTCATCATTCTTATACCATTGGAAGGGAAGTATTGATGGAACTGGTAACAATCGCCGTGCAGGAATTCACTTTTTCTGTGATGATCCAACATTACCCAATAGGAACAACTCCTATTTTGTTTACTATAGAGTAGATTCTGACAAAGTTCAAATCTATAAGGTAATTAACGATTCGTGGACCCTAGAGCAAGAGGCTTCTATACAAATTGACCCCGCGGTTAACTACGATTACAAGGTCTACTTTAATCCCATTTCAGGAGAAGTAACTTGCTACCTTGATGATCAAAAAGTACTTACTTGGGTAGATCCTTCTCCCCACACTGCAGGTAATTCATTTTCTTTTAGAACAGGAAATTGCACTACTTCATGGTCGGAAGTTATGGTATACAAATCCAGATCGAATCAGGAAACTATTAGCATTGGATCTCCTTTGGCGGACGTGCGTTATCAAAACCCCTCACCCAATATATCGAGTGCTGCTGTTTATAGTATAAGCAAGGATTTAGCAGGCCTTTTATCTTCACCTTACATTCATTATGTTGACGTAGATTGGACAAGCCCAATTCCAAGTGCGGTTCTGGATATATCTTCTAACGATAAAGACACCCTAGTTCTTCCAAATGCCTATGAAGGTTTGTGGATTCATTCTATTGACCAAAATTCGGGGCTAATGGAATATGAATACTCGATTGGTACAGCACAAGGCCTTTCAGATGTATTAGCTTGGACGCCTCATAATCTAGACACTAGCTTTATTGTTGGTTCCTCATTATTTACAAGCGGGCAGAACTATTATTTAAATGTAAAATCAACGAATTTTGCCGGTCTTGACACAATTATAAGTTCTGACGGATTCCTAGCTCTTTCAGCAGATCAATTAGCGGAAAATAACAATGAATATTTCGCATTCCCAAATCCCTTTACTGATCAAATTGTACTGTCAAATTTGACCCAAAATATGACTATACAATTGTATGATGCTCAGGGTAAGATGGTAGATTTTAACCAACAAGGAAATGTCCTTTATGGTCTCGACAATCTGAGCAGTGGTTCATATTATTTACTTATATCTAATGAGAATCAAATCATCTCAAAAATTCCTTTGCTAAAGGAATGAGATTAGTAGCTTTGCAGACTAAATAATACGAATAATGGATTTTTGGAATAAAGTTTACTATCATAATACAATCGCAGATTGGGGAATATCTCTGGTAATAATCTTAGGTGGTATTTTAGTAGCGAAACTAATGTACATGCTTATCGGGAAATTTGTGAAAAGCATGACAAGCAAGACCAAGACCGAGTTAGACGATATTCTAGTCGATAAACTTGAGGAACCATTGGTATATGGTTTTGCAACGGGTTGTGCGTGGTACGCGGTAGATAGGCTTAGCTTTTCAGACAAGGGTCATGAGGCCATCGGGTTGATATTTTACTTTATAATCATCTTCCTCGTAACATGGTTTTTGGCTCGCTTTGTTGATGCCCTGATTGCGCAATATTTAAAGCCAGTAGTAGAAAAGTCTGATTCGGACCTAGATGATCAATTAATGCCTATTGTTCAGAAGGGTGTCAAATGGATTATCTGGACCCTTGGAATAATCGTTGGATTAAATAATGCCGGTTTTGATGTTGCTGCACTAATTGCAGGACTAGGAATAGGTGGTTTAGCACTTGCTCTAGCTGCCCAGGATACAGTTAAGAATATATTCGGGGGAATCATGATTTTCGTGGACAAACCTTTCCGAATGGGGGATCGAATAAAGGTTAATGGTTTTGATGGTATAGTTGAGGAAATCGGATTAAGAACAACACGTATTAGAACCCTAGATGGTAGATTGGTAACTACTCCTAATTCTACTTTCTCAGACCAAAGTATAGAAAATGTAAGTGCTGAACCAGCTAGAAGAGTTGTGTTGAAATTAGGTTTAACTTATGATACAACCCCCGAGAGAATAGAGGAAGCTATTGAGATTCTAATGAACATCCTTAACGAACATCAAGATGTACTTACACCTGATACATGGACCTTGTTTGACACCTATGGTGACTTCTCATTAGGTATAAACTATGTCTATTGGATTAAAAAGGAAGAGGATATTCCAACCATACAAACAAAAATAAACCTTGAAGTATTGAAGCGCTTCAATGCAGCTGGTTTAGAGTTTGCCTTCCCAACTCAAACAATTTTCAAAAAGGAATTAAAATAATTGTTTGGAAATTAAAATTTCCAATATACCTTTGCAGCCAAGTTCATTGTTATTGACTTATTAAGAAAGGTGGAGGGATTAGGCCCTTTGATACCTTGGCAACCGCCACCCCTCATAAGGTGGAAAGGTGCTAAATCCTATCCGGGCAATTAGCGTGGAAAGATAAGTCGGAATCAGATACTACGCTTTCTTTTTCCGCCTTATGGCGAATTTTAATAACCCTATGGGTGAATTAATTATGGATATAAAAGACATATTAAAAGAAAGAATTTTAGTGTTGGATGGTGCAATGGGCACCATGATTCAGCGCCATACTTTAACTGAAGATGACTTCAGGGGTGATCGCTGGACCGATCACAAATTCCCATTGAAAGGCAACAATGACCTGCTTTCAATAACGCGTCCTGAAATTATAAAGGATATTCATCGCCAGTACTTTTTAGCGGGTGCCGACATTGTTGAAACCAACACCTTCAGTGGAACAACAATAGCACAAGCAGATTACCACCTTGAAGATGCTGTCTATGACATCAACTTTGAATCTGCAAAAATTGCAAAAGAAGTCGCGGAAGAAGTCACAAAGCAACAACCTCATAAGCCAAGATTTGTAGCGGGTTCAATGGGACCAACCAATAGAACAGCCAGTCTTTCTCCTGACGTGAATAATCCTGGATTCCGCGCTGTTACCTACGAAGAATTAAGGGTGGCCTATTTCGAACAAGCAAAAGCCCTGATGGAAGGTGGAGCAGATATCCTATTAGTTGAAACAGTTTTTGACACTTTAAATGCGAAAGCTGCACTAACCGCAATTCAGGAATTACAAAACATTTGGAATAAAGAGATACCTGTTATGGTATCTGGAACTATCACGGACGCAAGCGGAAGAACGTTGAGCGGTCAAACTGCAGAAGCTTTTCTTATTTCAGTTTCTCACGTTCCACTGATAAGCGTTGGCTTTAATTGTGCCCTTGGTGCAAGTCAACTTCTACCCCACCTTCAAGTAATAGATAAAAGTTCAGAATTCGGAATCTCTGCACACCCGAACGCAGGTCTTCCAAATGAATTCGGAGAATATGATGAAACGCCTGAAATGATGGCTGCTCAAATTGAAGAATACTTAAAATTAAATTTAATAAATATTATTGGCGGATGCTGCGGTACAACACCAGATCACATCAAAGCAATAGCCGATATCGCAAAAAATTATCAACCGAGAAAAATAGAAAATCATGTCACAGAAATTATATGATGAAATTGATAAAGGTCTTTTGAAGAGATTACCTAACCCTACTTCAGAGGCCTACGAAATAAAAATTAAGGTACCAGAGTTCACCTTCTTAGGTGTTAAGGAACAGCCTGATTTTGCCACTATGTACCTTACTTTTTATCCTGGTAAATACATCATTGAGCTTAAATCATTGAAGCAATATGTTTTCCAGTTAAGAAACATCACAGTTTCTTATGAGCGATTAATCAATATTGTTTATGACCACCTGATGGAAGTATACGAGCCAGAAAGAATGAGAATCATGATGATTTGTAACCCACGCGGTGGAATCAGTTCGAAATTAACCATTGATAGTGATTGGGCTATTAGAGGTGGAAAAGAACAGTTTAGAGACTGGACAACCGGAGGCTCTGAAGACAACTGGGCAGTACTTATGTAATAGTTCAAAATAGAGCGATAACAAATTTCGCTCTCCTGAATTTACAAACTTGAAAATTAGCTTTACAAAATGAGCCTACATCCCGATTACACTGGTGATTATCAATATAAATGGACAGCACTTCCGCCGCTTAAATTAAGTGGCTTGGAACCCTTGATTGTTGATGCCAATACAAACTTTGTCAATGTTGGCGAAAGAACCAATGTAGCTGGATCAAAAAAATTCCTGCGTTTAATCAAGGAGGAAAGTTTTGAGGAGGCCTTAAGTGTAGCTCGAGAGCAAGTTGAAGGAGGTGCTCAAATCATCGACATCAATATGGATGATGGATTGATTGATGGTAAAGAAGCTATGGTAAACTTCCTACACTTAGTAGCTTCTGAACCAGATATCGCTCGAGTGCCAATTATGATTGATTCATCAAAATGGGAAATTATTGAGGCTGGTTTGCAATGTGTTCAAGGGAAAGCAGTAGTAAACTCTATTTCTCTAAAGGAAGGTGAAGAAGAGTTTATTCAACATGCTCAAAAAATTAAATCTTACGGAGCAGCTGCGATTGTTATGGCATTTGATGAAGTCGGTCAAGCAGATTCTTATGAGAGAAGAGTAGAAATCTGTGAAAGGTCATATAGAGTTCTGGTTGACAAAGTAGGCTTCCCTCCTCAGGATATAATTTTTGACCCGAACATATTCCCTGTTGCAACCGGAATGGACGAGCATAGAAAAAATGCACTCGACTTTTTTCAAGCCACTCGTTGGATTCGAGAAAATCTTCCGGGTGCTCATGTGAGCGGTGGTGTCTCCAATGTGTCATTTTCATTTAGAGGAAATAATGCGGTACGTGAGGCCATGCATTCAGCCTTCTTATATCATGCCATCAAGGAAGGAATGGACATGGGGATTGTCAATCCTTCAATGCTTGAAGTCTATGATGATATTCCAAAAGATCTTCTTGAACACGTAGAAGATGTTTTACTAGACAGAAGAGAGGATGCTACTGAGCGATTACTTGACTTTGCCGAATCCGTCAAAGGAAGTGGGAAGAAAGAAGAAAAAGTATTAGAATGGAGAAGCCTTCCGCTACAAGATCGTATCACACATTCCTTGGTCAAGGGAATTGCAGATTTTATTGAAGAAGATATCGAAATAGCTCGACAAGAAGCGGAAAAGCCCTTGCATGTTATTGAAGGCCATCTCATGATTGGAATGAATGTCGTTGGTGATCTTTTTGGAAGCGGAAAGATGTTTCTACCTCAAGTAGTGAAATCTGCAAGGGTCATGAAAAAAGCTGTTGCCTATCTCCTACCCTATATTGAGGCCGAGAAGGATGGCAAAAGTCAGGCAAAAGGGAAAATCTTATTGGCTACAGTAAAAGGTGATGTTCATGATATCGGAAAAAATATCGTAGCCGTTGTATTAGGTTGTAATAACTATGACGTTATTGACATGGGGGTTATGGTTCCAGCCGAAAAAATATTAGCTCGTGCTGAGGAGGAAAAGGTGGATATCATAGGTCTTTCAGGACTAATCACCCCTTCTCTTGATGAAATGGTGTTCGTCGCAAAAGAAATGGAGCGAAAGGAAATGGACATCCCCTTGCTAATTGGAGGGGCGACCACATCACGGGTGCATACGGCGGTAAAAATTGACCCCAGTTATAATAATGGTCAGACTATACATGTATTAGATGCCTCTCGTTCTGTACCTGTTGTGGGCTCACTATTAAGTTCCGAGAAGGATAACTACATCAATGGTGTAATATCAGATTATGAGAAAGTACGTGAACTCCATTTGAAAAAAACGGGATCAAAAAATTTGATACCTATTGAAGAGGCTCAAAAAAACAGATTTCAAATTGACTTTAAACAAGAAGATCTAATCAAGCCAAGTTTCATCGGAACTAAACTTTTTGAAAAAGTAGAGCTTGGAGATTTAAAGGATTTTATAGATTGGACACCGTTCTTTCAAACTTGGGAATTAGCGGGTCGATTCCCAAACATCTTAGAGGATGAAGTAGTTGGTAAAGAGGCTACCAAACTCTATCATGATGCAACTGAAATGTTGGATAAAATTATTGCTGAAAACTGGCTTGAGGCAAATGCCGTTATTGGTTTATGGCCAGCAAATTCCGTAGGTGATGATATTGAAATTTATACGGATGAGTCGCGCACCGAAATTCTTAGCATTCAGCATACCATGCGCCAGCAAACAAAGAAAAAAGAGGGAGTCCCAAATTTAGCTCTTGCTGATTTTATCGCACCGAAAGAAAGTGGTTTTAAAGATTACATTGGTGGATTTGTTGTAAGTGCTGGGCATAAAATCCAAGATAAAGTAGCTGAATTTGAAGCGGATCATGATGATTATAACAGCATTTTATTAAAAGCTTTAGCTGACCGATTGGCAGAAGCTTTAGCTGAAAAAATGCACCAAGATGTGCGTAAAGAATATTGGGGATATTCAGGTAGTGAAATGCTTACAAATGAAGAATTAATTAAAGAAGAATATCGGGGCATTCGCCCTGCGCCTGGCTACCCAGCATGTCCTGATCACACGGAAAAACCTGAATTGTTTCGCATTTTAGATGCTACCAAATTAACGGGTGTCAGTTTAACAGAGACATACGCCATGTTACCCGCTGCTTCTGTATCTGGTTGGTATTTTTCACACCCAGAGGCCAAGTACTTTGGTATAAACCGAATCCAAAAAGATCAGATTAATAAGCTTGCAGAGCGAAAGGGCTTAGATGAGGAAACCATGGAACGCTGGTTAGGACATTTGCTATAAATAATAACCAGCTTTTTTTTAACCCTAGTTCACTCTAAGCATTTATCTTTGTCCCAATGGGAAGGAGAAGAACACGCGGGAGTATTCACGAATTTGTAATTGATGATTTTGCGAATCTTGGTAAAGGTTTAGTGCGACATCAAACGGAAAACGGCCCAATGATCGTTTTTGTTGAAAATGCGATACCTGGCCAAAGAGTTTCCGCGCAAGTAACAAAAGCTCGAAAATCCCACTGGGAATGTAGACTATTAGACGTACTTGAAAAATCTAATTTAGAAATTGAAATCCCATTTCAACCCGTTAGTGGAGCTCCCTATATTACACTTCCGCTTGAAAAGCAATTAAGCTATAAGCAAGAAAGTAGTCTTGACCTCTATAGAAAATTAGGTGACTTCAAAAATCCGGAGCAATACTTTGACGAATTGATTGCCTCTCCTCTATCCCATTTTTACAGAAACAAAATGGAATACTCTTTCTCATGCATTATTCATGATGAGGAAACAGGGGATGGAATTGATGGAAATGGTTTAGGATTCAAAAGAAGAGGTGCTTGGTGGAAGGTTGAAAACCTTGAAAAACCCTCAGGACTTTTTGATGAAGAATTTGAAAAGAAACTTCAGGATATCAAAGACTATTGCGAAAATAGTGGTCTCGCCTTTTGGCACCCACCTAAAAAGGTTGGATTCTTTCGTCATTTAGTTGTGCGAAAAAGCTTTAAAGAAGATAGTTTTTTAATCAACCTTGTCACCTCATCTCAGGGGAAAGAAAATTTTGACTTCAATGCCTTTTCCGAATTTATGCAAGAGCTTTTAGGAAATCGTCTTGCAGGTCTTCAAACAACTACTAATGATGATGTTTCAGACCGTGCAAAATTTGAGAGCGGACTTACCACAACCTTGTATGGGGAAAATAAAATATCAGAAGAAATACTAGGGTTAAATTTTGAAATCAGCATGGAGAGCTTTTTTCAAACCAATCCTACATGTGCTGAAAAGCTGTATGCGAAAGCTTTGGATTACGTATACGAAGACAATGATATTGGTGATGAGTACGTCATGGATCTATTTTGTGGAACAGGAACAATCTCTCAACTCCTCGCTAGCCGCTCGCCAAAAGCAAAAATTGTGGGTGTTGACATAATCCCACAGGCAATTGAAAATGCTAACAAAAATGCCGAGAGGAATGAGATTACTAATGTTGAATTTTATGCAGCTGATGTAGGAACCTTCTTAAATGAACATCCTCAGTTTGAAGGTAAAATAAGAACCATTGTTTTAGATCCCCCAAGAGCTGGTATTATTCCAAAGGCATTGCAAAAAATGATTAATCTAGGTGCAAAAAAGGTAGTCTATGTGTCTTGTAATCCTGCCACACAAGCAAGGGATTTGGCAACCATGCGAGAATCTGGATATGAGCTAAAGAAGATCTCTTTTGTAGATCAATTCCCCCATACGTCACATATTGAAGCTATTGCATTATTGGAGAAAAATGCTTGATTTAAACCCTTCATATTGGAATGATCGTTATCGATCCAATGAAATTGGGTGGGACATAGGTTACCCTTCTCCAGCGATTACAAAATACATTGATAAGTTAGAAAACCCATTTGCACGTATATTAATTCCAGGCTGCGGTAATGCTTATGAGGGAGAGTATATTTGGGAAGCAGGATTCGACAACCTTTTTCTTTTGGATTATGCTGAAAAAAGCAAAGAGAACTTTTTAAGACGTGTTCCAGATTTTCCGGAAGAACAATTTCTAATTGGCGATTTCTTTGATTTAGAAGGCGAGTTTGACTTAATCATAGAGCAAACTTTTTTTTGTGCTTTAATCCCCAAACTCCGCCCAGAATATGCAAAAAAAATGCACGAACTCCTATCTCAAGAGGGCAAACTAATTGGTCTCCTTTTCAATGACCCTTTAAATTCGGATGGTCCCCCTTTTGGTGGCAACGCACTCGAATATTTAGGATATTTCAATCCCTACTTCTCAAAAGTAAAAATGACGCCATGTAAAAACTCGATACCTCCAAGGGCAGGAAGAGAGCTTTTTATTCAGATTTCAAAATAATTTTAGACTCATTCGTCTAAATAGAATTGTTATTCAACACATAAATTTTTAACATAAAGCAAAATTCAATTAAACTTTAATTAACATTTCTTAACTTGTAGGCTGTAAAACTTCAAAACTTCTATAAATGAAGAATTTTTTCGCTCTACTCTCACTCATTTCCCTTGGATTCTCAAGCTATGGGCAACAGTTAACTAAACTTCAGCCTGGACAAAACTCGTATCCAAAAATTGCAACTAAGAAGTACACCAAATTTGATGTATTCAATCAACAACCCTTGGGTACTTATCAAATTCAGGGTAAAAACCCAGACACCAGTAAAATCAAGGGTGGGCTGCTTGACAAACGACAACTTCCTTTAGATAGCAAAGGAAATTTATTATCCGTTGATGGACTAAAAGTGGAATTCAGACAACCAACGGATACCGGAATCTCAAATATCTGCTACACTCCCAGACCCTACATTACAGGTGGTCCAAAAGATCCAGCTTGTGGATACGTGGTTCCATGTGATAATCCGGCAAATAGAGATGCTTCTTCCTACACAACTACCAAATACTTCCAGCTTGTATGGCATGTAATGTGGGACGGTGGTGCTTCTTCCAATATCGATCAAACCAGAATTGATGACTTAATGGCCGAACTTAATGCAGATTTTGCGGCATATAATATGATTTTCTGTGCAGACCCAGCTAACTTTTATGAGGATGCCACAAATTACTACCACGATGAAAATACAGAAGAATTTAGTTTAAAAGCTACTTATGTTACCAATCCTACTCAGCTAATTAACATCTATGTCGTAGGTGATATGGGCCCTGGTGGATATGCGCGTTTTCCATATGACCCTAATGGGGGAACCAACGCCAACGGAGGAATAGTTTTGAATAGAGGAAACTGTAACTTAGGTACGCATACTTTGGCTCACGAAATGGGACACACTTTTGGTCTAGAACACACTTTTGCCGGAGTTGATGAAAGAGCACAATGCTCATCATGTTATGAAAAAGTAAGAAATGTTAATGGTTCTTCAAATACATCAGGTGCAGCAACGCCATTAGGAGGTCCATATAATAATGAAGGGGACCGTGAGGGTGATTGGTGTTCTGACACAAATCCTCATGATACCTATACCTATCAGTGTGCAACTAGCTCTAATCCAAATGGTGCTTGTGACGCATTTCCTTGGAACAATGCTCCTGTCAACAATCATATGTCCTACTCCTTCTGCTCTTCAACTTTTACCGATCAACAAGGAAGAAGAATGCATTGTATGATAGACTCTTACTTAGGAAGTTGGTCAGCCTATGGTGGAGGTATTTGCGGTACACAGCCTCCAACTGCGGATTTTGTAGGTACCCCTACTACTTGGCAAGCGCCGTCAAATGTGACTTTCACTGATCAATCAGCTCCACAAGCAATAATTACTGGATGGACATGGACCTTTGATGTAGGTGCTTCTGGAACTGTTACCTGTGCTGGATGTACTGGTGCTAATGCTCAATTCGTCGGTCAAACGCCTCCTGTCGTAACATACCCTAATCCAGGACTTTACACCGTAAGTTTAACAATTACAAGCGCCAACGGTAATGACACAGAGACAAAAACAGATTATATTGAAGTTCTAGCTCCGGCAGGAGATTGTGACACCCTTACAACGCAATGGGAAAATGTAGGCCCAACCGTAATTACTTATGGTTTTGGTGGGGGTTGGATTACAGGAGTTCAAGACCCTGTTAATTCCGTTTTACCAACCGACCCTAAAGGAGTTTATGAAAGATACTTCACCCCAAATCCAGGTGTAACACCTGTTGGTGCAATTAGAGTCGGATTAGGTTCTCTAAGAGATGATGATGACGATATGACCTTTCAAGTTTCTGTTTATGATGACGACGGATTTGGTGCTCCTGGAGCCTTGCTTGGAGGGACAGGTGGTATTTCTCCTACACAACTTGGTGTGCCAGGTGTAGGTTTTTATAATGAGTATTGGATACCAATACTAAATGCTCCAATACCTACAACTGGATCCTTCCATGTTGCTGTTGAAATGTTCCCTGGAGATGCGACAGATACATTAATAGTAATGACGTCATGTTTAGGACCAGGCGGATGTGCTGCTCCTGAGGGAGAAAATGATGCGTCCAACCATATTTGGACTACTGGGTTTGGTTATGAAAACCTTTTGACGGTATATGGTGCTGACTTTGATGTGGATATTATCCCAATGCTTGGGGAATATGATGCAACACCTGTAGTAACTGGTTTCACTGAAAATGTTGTTTGTGACACAACCTATGTTGAAATATTTGATACAGTTCTGTATACCAGTCCTGCCGGACTTTCAGGCATGACCTTTACTTTTGCTGATGGTACCGTAATCAGCGGGGCAACAGACCCTGGTTCTATTTCAAGAACTTACACCACTCCTGGACCAGATACCTTGACTATTTCAGCTATAAACGACTGTGGTAGAGGTGACACCATAACAGTTATCATTCCATACAATTTTATGGAAACTCCAGATGCTGATTTTACAAAAGATTTAGGTAACCCAATATGTTTAGCGGCACAACCTATAACATTCACTGCTAATGTTGCTGGTTACACTGATTATACATGGGATTTTGGAGATGGTACTGTTATAAGCGGAACGGATACAGAAACACATACTTATGCAACCACAGGAATCTACTATACCAGCTTAACTGTTACGGCACCAGGTTACCAACCTTCGGATACAACATTCTTGGAAGACTTTGAAACAGGAATACCGGGTACTTGGGCGACTATCGACAACAATGGTTCTGCTGGAAATGCAGCAGTAAACCCTCCGTTTGATGGCACCAATGCCACTGCTTGGCTACCATTAGACCAAAATGGTACCGGTGATACAGAAGCTTATTCCACCTCATGGAATAATCCTGCTACGCAAGCTGCGGATGATTGGTTAATTTCCCCTCTGTTTGCTGTTGGAGCCGGTAATTCACTTGCCTGGGATGCGCAAGCATTAGATGCAACCTTTAATGATGGTTATGAAGTTTATGTAACCACTGGAGCGCAGACAGTAGCAGGTTGTCAAGCTGGAACTATGGTGTTTTCCACTACCGGAGAAAACCCATTTCAAACGAACAGAGTTGTTGATTTATCAGCCTACGGTTTCACTGCGGGTAACGCTCGCGTGTGCTTCAGAAATAACTCAACGGATGAATTCTTACTAGCTATTGATAATGTAAGAGTTGGGACCACTGGTTCAGGTTGTACAAGCTCAGAAAACAAATTAGATTATGTTGAAATAATTGATTGTTCAACTCCCCCACCAGTTGCCAATGGAACTGCTGACGTGGTAGCAGGGTGTGCCCCTCAAACAGTTAATTTTACTGGTGGTCAATCAGGTGGTGACCCAGCCACCTCATGGGTTTGGAACTTTGGAGATGGAAACTTTAGTACAGCCCAAAACCCATCTCATGTTTATACTGTTCCTGGTACTTATTTGGTGATTTTTGAAGCTTGCAATAGTGGTGGGTGTGATCAAAATCAATTCAACATTGTCATTTCCCCAGCAGAAGATGCTTCTTACTCTTATAGCAGTGTAACGGAATGTCAGTCAGGTACAGATATGTCAGCAACAATTACTGGAGACGCGGGTGGAACATTTACTTCTGTTCCTGCCGCGGGAATATCGCTTAATGCGTCAACCGGTTTAATTGATGTTTCAGCTACCACTCCAGGTGTATATGACATAACATATACAACATCTGCCGGACCTTGTGCAGATACTCAAACTATTCAAGTTACCATTAATGCTGATCAAAGTGCTGCTTATTCATATTCAGCCGCGAACTACTGTCAGAATGATACGGATCCCGTTCCAACGATTACAGGAACAACAGGAGGAACCTTTACCTCTAGCCCTGCCGGTCTGAGCATAAACTCAGGAACTGGTGCTATTGATGTCTCGGCCTCTACCGTTGGAACTTATACCGTAACTTATACAACACCGGGGCCATGTGCTGATGCAAGTGGAACAAGTATTACCATAAATGCCGTTGATGATGCGTCTTACACTTATTCAGCAGCAGCCTATTGTGTAAATGATGCGGATCCAACACCAACCATTACTGGTACCGGTGGTGGAACATTCAGTTCAAGCCCTGCCGGATTAAGTATTAATACTTCTTCAGGGGTGATTGATGTCTCTGCTTCAACTCCAGGAGCATATACAATTACCTATACAACGGGAGGTGTTTGTCCCGCTTCATCTAACCAGAACGTGACCATTAACGCACTGGATGATGCAAGTTTCAGCTACGCTTCAGCTTCATATTGCCAAGCTGACACTGACCCATCTCCTACAATTACTGGTTTAGGAGGAGGAACCTTTAGCTCATCACCAGCAGGTTTAAATATTAATACCTCTACTGGATTAATAGATTTATCAGCTTCAACAGCAAACACATACACGATTACCTACACGACTAGTGGTACATGTCCTAATAGTTCAAATGTGGTGATTACAGTTACCACAACAGACGATCCAAGTTTCTCGTACAGTGCGGCAACCTTCTGTACTAATGGTACAGACCCTACACCGACAATAACGGGCACAACTGGTGGATCATTTAGTTCGACTGCCGGATTAATAATTAATTCAGGTACTGGTGAGATAGATCTTTCAGCTTCTACACCTGGTCCTTACACTGTGACTTATACCACAGGTGGATCATGTTCTGCATCTTCAAACCAAAATATAACGATTAATGCGGCAGATGATGCAAGCTTCTCTTATAGTGTAAGCTCAATATGCCAATCAGGTGCAGACCCAAGTCCAACAATTACTGGATTAGGTGGAGGAACCTTTAGTTCTGCGCCAGCAGGTTTAACTCTTAATGCAGGTACTGGTGTAGTTGATGTGAGTGCTTCCGCCTCAGGAACCTACACGATTACTTATACCACCAGTGGCCCTTGTCCTTCATCTGACACTTTTATCCTAACAATTCTGGATAATCCATCTTATTCATCTGTTAATACTGATGAGAATTGTGGCGCTGGAGACGGAAGTATAACCATAACTGCCTCTGGTGGTTCAGGGTCTGGTTATTTATACAGTATTGATGGCGGTGTTACAACCCAAGGCACTGGTTCATTTACAGGACTATCTGCTGGATCGTACAATATTTATATCGAAGATGGAAATGGTTGTTTTGTAACTGGAACTGAAATAGTGAATGGTACAGGAGGTCCAACAATTACAGGAATTACTGTTGATGTAGCTTTAAATTGTAATGGAGATTGTAATGGTGAAATTACAGTAACTGCTACTGGTGGAACTCTGCCATATACCTATGCATGGACGGATGGTTCTGGCGGTTCGGTCGGAGGAAACGCAGCAACTATTACAAACCTTTGTGCAGATAACTATACAGTTAGTATAACTGACGCTTCAGGATCCGGATGTCCTGCGGTGGCTTCTCAAAATCTTACTGAACCAAGTGCACTTAGCTTTGATAACATTGTAACTGTGGATCCAACTTGTAATGGTGATACGGATGCTTCAATCACAATTACAGCTTCTGGTGGCACTGGAACTATTGATTACAGTAATGATAATGGCGTAACATTCCAAGCTGGAAACAGTTTTACAGGCTTAAATGATGGATCCTACGATTTAGTATTAGAAGATGATAATGGATGTCAAGCAACAACAAATGTTGTAATTACTGACCCTTCTCTTTTAAGTATTTCAAATGTAATAAGTACTGATCCAACCTGTAATGGAGACAATGATGGAACAATTGACATTACTGCCACAGGTGGAACTGGAACTATCGTTTACAGCATAGATAATGGTGTGACTTTCCAAGGAGCTAATGCTTTCTCAGGGCTAACTGCTGGAACATACAACATTGTTGTTCAGGATGATAATGGTTGCCAAGCAACAACAACTGCAACTTTAACCGATCCCGCTTTAGTAAGTATTGATAACTTAAGCTCTTCCGACCCTCTATGTAATGGTGATGCAAATGGAACTATTACCATAACAGCCAGCGGAGGAACTGGTGGTTTAAATTACTCTATAGATAACGGTGTTACTTTCCAAGGGTCAGGTTCTTTTACGGGGCTTGCTTCTGGTGGCTACACAATTGTTGTTGAAGATGCAAATGGTTGTCAAGCAACTGGATCAGTTAGTCTAACAAATCCGCCTTCCTTAAATATTACTGGAGTAGTTGGTGTTGATCCGAACTGTAACGGCGCGAGTGATGGTTCAATAACAATCAATGCAACAGGCGGTACTGGTATTCTACAGTATTCAATCGATAATGGAGTTACTTTCCAAGCAGGAAATAATTTCACAGGGCTAAGCTCAGGAGCATATAACATAGTTGTTGAAGATGCAAATGGCTGTCAAGAAACTACTTCAGCAACATTGACGGACCCGCCTGCAGTTACTATTGACAATATAATATCAAATGATCCAAGCTGTAACGGTTTGTCTGATGGGGACATAACAATCATCGCCAGTGGTGGTACGGGTGGTCTAAATTATTCTGTTGATAATGGTGTGACTTTCCAAGGATCTGGTGTATTTAATGGCCTTGCAGCTGGTACTTACAACATAGTGGTTGAGGATGGAAATGGATGTCAAGCAACATCAACTGTTACATTGAATGATCCATTGGTACTTAATATTACTGGCGTTATAGGAAATGACCCTTCTTGTTTTAGTTTTTCGGATGGAGATATTACTATAAACGCAACAGGGGGTACCGGGACATTAAACTACAGCATAGATAACGGTATTAGCTTTCAATCAGGAAATACTTTTGGTACACTGCCAGATGGAACGTATAATATTGTTGTAGAAGATGCCAATGGTTGTCAAGCTACTTCCACTATTACTTTGACAGAGCCCGCTCAATTAACATATACCGTAACAATCACAGATGAGAATTGTGGTGCTGCTGATGGTGAAATCGACTTAGTTGCCAGTGGTGGAGATGGAGGGCCTTATAACTACAGTATAGATAACGGTGCTACTACCCAAGCGACTGGTTTATTTAGCGGCTTAGTTGCAAACTCCTATGATGTAATAATTACAGATGGAGCAGGATGTACGGTTGCTGGAACCGAAACAGTCAGCAATATTGGTGGAGCAACCATTGACAATATTGCTACTAGCGATCCGCTCTGTAACGGTGGTGCTGATGGTAGTATAGTTATAACCGCAAGTGGAGGAACGGGTGCACTTACCTATAGTATAGACAATAACCTAACTAATCAAGGTTCAGGAAGCTTTAACGGATTGGGAGCTAACACTTACGATATCGTAGTTGAAGATGCAGCTGGTTGTATCACTACTGCTCAAGTCGTGCTAAATAATCCTCCTGCGCTTTCAATTGCCAACACAACATTGACTGATCCAACTTGTGACTTGGATTCAGATGGAAGCATACAAGTTAATGCTGGAGGTGGAACAGGTGCACTAAACTATAGCATTGATAACGGAACTACTTTCCAAGCGGGAAGTTTGTTTAGTAGCCTTGGTATAGGCACATATGACATAGTGGTTGAAGACGCAAACGGATGTCAGGTTACTGCACAAGTAACCCTGAACCCTGCGAATCCAACACCAGTTGTGGATGACTTAGCTGATGTTACTGCTTGTGGGCAATTCACGCTTCCTGCAATAACAGGTACGGATCTTACAGGCAATGAAGCTTATTATGACGCCTCAGGAGGTACAGGAAATCAATTCCTATCAGGCAGTACGGTGAGCACTTCCGGAACTTACTTTATCTATGATAGTGTAGGTTCTTGCTCAAGTGAGGAATCATTTACCATAACCATAGATCCTACTCCGGATCCAGCAGATGCTGGTTCTGATTTTGATTTATGCGATACTTCATTGACGGATTTCCTTATGGCGAATACACCAAGTTTTGGAAATGGAGTTTGGATTTATTCAGGATCGGGAGTAGCAATTGATGACAGCTCTGACCCTAACTCAATTATAACTGGATTAACTGTGGGAAGTCATGATCTGATTTGGGAAATTACCAGTGGTTCTTGCCCAAGTACTTCAGATACTGTAACAGTTACAGTAATTGAATGTGCGCTGACAGAAATAAGTATTCCAAATGGATTTACTCCGGATGAAACGGATAATGTAAATGCCACATGGGAAATACAAGGTTTAGACCAATACCCAGATGCAACAGTACAAATATTTAATAAATGGGGAACTGAAATATTCAGTTCAACCGGCTACACAAACGCATGGGATGGAACCTACAATGGAAGTCCACTTCCAGTCGGCACGTATTACTACATTATTAACTTAAACAATGGTGATGAGGCCTTTACAGGATCTGTAACCATTATCAAATAAGGAGGCTAAAAAATGAAAAAGAATATTATCATAATAGGAGCCTTGTTTTTGTCATATAGTGGTTTAGGACAACAACTAGGTCAGTATAGTCAATATTTGAATAACGCATTTTTTATTAACCCTGCTGCTGCTGGGGAACATGATTATTTTGATATTGACTTGTCCTACCGTCAACAATGGGCTGGAATAGATGATGCTCCTCAAAATTATTACTTGAGTGGACACACTACCTTAAATAGGGAAAAAACGCCATATTTTAACCCATCTCTGAGAACAAGTCATGTAGAGGAAACAGTAACCTCTAAAGTTGCTCCTACAAAGTTTACACAAGTTAAACATGGTATAGGAGGTATAATTGCTGCAGATAATTATGGCCCGTTTAAGCGGCTAAATGTAAATGCGGCCTATGCCCTTCATATTCCTATTGCAGCCAAGTTTTATTGGAGTGTAGGTGCGAATATTGGATGGGCAGGAATGAACTTTGACCCTAACTTCATTCAGTTAGCCAATAGCAGCGATGGTATTTATGACCAATTCTCAGCCAACGCCCAAAGACTTAATTTATTTGATCTCAATTTGGGAACCTATGCATATAACGATAAATTCTTTGTTGGATATAGTAGCAATCAGTTGCTTCAAAATAAAATTTATTTTGGTGGTACCCCGGTGGAGGGTCGACAGCATGTGCATCATTTTATCCAAGGAGGATATAAGTTTGAATTGAATGACAAACTTGATTTAACTCCAGGCGCTATGATAAAGTATATGGCACCTGCTCCGATATCTTATGATATTAATTTACGAATAACTTATGATGACAGTTATTTTGCAGGACTTTCATATAGGAATCAAGATGCGGTTGTTGTTATGGTTGGGGCACATTTTAAAGAAATGTTCAAATTTGCCTACTCCTATGATTATGTAACATCTAATTTGGGTAATTACACATCAGGTGGGCATGAAATAATCTTTGGACTAATGTTAAATAGAAAATAATGAAGACACTATTAGTATTAGGTATAACACTTATATCTATTTCGGTATTTTCTCAAGTTGAATTCACGTTTTCTGAGGTTGTTAAACTACCCAACAATATTAATTCAGATGCTGAGGAATTAATGCCATTGTTCTCTCCAGAGGGAGAAATGTATTTTGTAAGAGCTCGACACGAAGAAAACGTTGGAGGATCTCAAACCGGTCATGATATTTGGAAAAGCAAAATTGGAAGTTCTCAACTTGAATTTTCAGACCCTAAAAACGAATTCAAAAAGCTTAATAACAAAGCCAACAATGCGGTAGTGGGAATCACGGCAGACAACAAAAAATTATATGTTTTGAATTCTTACCACAGGGAAGTTGAACGTCATAGAGGAATTGCAACTGTTAACAACGATGGCTCATGGAAGAAACCAACTTACAGTGAAATTCAAGACATGGAATACACATCTTCATTGTATGGTTTTTACGTAACTCCAGACGAAAGTGTTATGGTCATCTCGATGAAAGGAGATAATACAAAGGGGATGGAGGACTTATATATCTCTGAAATGAAAAATGGAATTTGGACAAAACCGGTTTCGTTAGGTTCCAAAATCAATACAACAGGTTTTGAAATAAGTCCATCTATTTCACCTGACGGACAGCGACTATACTTTTCATCCAATGGACACGGAGGATCAGGAGATGCAGATATGTTTTATTGTGTGAGAACTGGTGATTCATGGACTGATTGGAGCGAACCCATTAATATGGGCCCTCAGGTTAATTCCCCTAAATTTGATGCATATTTTGTTGAAGGACCAAACTCTTATGGATACTTTTCAAGCAATAGAGACGAATTTCATTCTGACCTATACTGCGTACAAATAAAAAAAGAAGAAATTCTAGCGGAAGAGCCTGAGCTTATTGTAGAAGAAATAGAGGAGATAGAAGAAGTTGAGGAAGAAGTTGTGCCTGAAGTGGTAGTCATGGTTCCAACCTTATCCGACATAAACTTTAAAAACGATTCCTATACGATTGAAGCTTCTGAGAAAAGCGAACTTGATAAGGCTGCTGCTTTTTTGAATGAACATGAGGATTACAATTTAATAATTACTGGACACGCTGATGCAACATGGACTGGAGCCTACAATAAAGCTCTTTCTAAGAAAAGAGCTGAAGCTGCAAAAAACTATTTAACATCAAAGGGTATATCATCTAGTCGTATAACTGTTAAGTATGTTGGAGAAAGCAAACTAAAGGTTGACACAGAAGAAACTAATCGTTCCAACAGAAGGGTCACCCTTGAAATTGTTGAATAGAATCTGGAATTAATCGTATCTTCACCTCCAGTGAAGTTTACAGATTTAAGTTTAAAAGATGAGTTGATAGAGGCCCTAGGCTATATGAACTTTGAGGAGGCAACTCCAATTCAAGAACAAGCCATACCCAAAATACTAAATCAAAAAGATTTAATTGCCTGTGCACAAACAGGTACAGGTAAAACTGGTGCCTTCTTAATCCCAGTATTGAACAAGCTCGTGGGAAAATCTGAGCGGAGTACCGATACCCTAATAATCGTGCCTACACGCGAATTGGCTATTCAAATAGAACAGCAAATTCAAGGTTTGTCCTATTTTATTTCTGTTAGTTCGATGGCCATTTATGGTGGGGGTGATGGTTCTTCATGGAATGATCAGAAAGATGCCTTGAAAAACGGTTGTGATATAATTGTTGCAACACCCGGAAAGCTATTGTCTCACATTAAAATGGGCTATGTAAATTTCAAACAGTTGAATCATTTAATCCTAGATGAAGCTGATAGGATGTTAGACATGGGATTTAAAGATGATTTGGATAGAATAATCCGAGAGACACCAAAATCCCGCCAGACCCTACTTTTTTCTGCTACAATGCCTAAAACAATTGAGCAACTGGCAGTGAAAATTCTTAACAAACCAGAAAAAATTAAGCTGGCCATCTCAAAACCAGCCGAAGGCGTTACTCAGCATTGCTATTTGGCCTTTGATGAGCAAAAAATCAAACTCTTACAACACATTATAAATCAAAAGCCAGAATATGATAGCATTATCATATTCACCTCTAGTAAGAGTAAGGTTTCGGAAATTAAAAGAGAGTTAAACCGAGCTGGTTTAAAATCCAAGGGTATATCAAGTATGCTGGGGCAAGCCGAAAGAGAAGAAGTTTTAATTGGATTTCGATCCAAACGAACTAGAATTTTGGTTGCAACGGATGTCATGAGCAGGGGTATTGACATCAAAGAGATTAACATGGTTATTAATTTTGACTGTCCGAATGATGCTGAAGATTACGTCCATCGCGTTGGAAGGACAGCAAGAGCAAATACTAAAGGTGAAGCTTATACCTTGATTAACCCCAAGGATATGCACAAGTTCAGAAAAATTGAAGAGCTTATTGAGCGTAAATTTGACAAACTCCAACCACCCGAAGAATTGGGTGCTGGTCCAGAATGGAGGGAAGGGAAGCCGAAAGGGAAAAGAAATTTTAAAAAGAAGAAATTCTACAAGAAGAAACCCAATTCCAAATAGAATAAAAATTAAACTTGAGTCCTAAAAACTACATCCCTCAACTAACCTTTTTGAGGTTTCTTGCGGCGATATTAATCGTAACATTCCATTTTGGGTCAAATCTACCACTTTTTAGCTCGCGCCTTTTCGCACCATTGATAAGTGAAGCTTCAATTGGAGTTAGTTTTTTCTTTTTCCTTTCCGGTGTTGTATTAGGTATAAGCTATTTCCAAAAGGAAAAAATTGATTTGAAGCAATATCTTATAAAACGATTTGCAAGAATTTACCCGCTTTACCTCCTTTCATTTGTACTTGCGCTTCTTTTTATGATAATATACCTGAACGCCAAGCCAAAAGGCATCAGTATAATTCTGCAAGCCCTTGGAATGCATGCATGGTCTCCTGGAATGTGTCTGGAAATTAACTTCCCCTCTTGGTCCGTATCCGTTGAAATATTTTTCTACCTCTTGCTTCCTGCTCTTTTTTTCATTCGAAAAAAAATTGGATTTGGTATATGGACAATTCTAACATTCTTACTTTATTTTGGAAGTGCATACCTACATTATACGCATAAGCAAAGTTTACCATTTGAAGACATTAATAAAGCCGAACAATTTATTCTGTATTTCCCCATTTGGCATCTTAACACCTTTGTTTTTGGATTATGGTCAGCTGAATTAATTCGTAAAGTGAAGATGCGATTTGATTCTATTAAAATGCTCGGTACGGCAAGCTTTTTAGTAGGCTGCATATTGTTTCTTGCAATCTTTTACATTCAGAATCCAATCAAACCATATGTACATAACGGTTTGCTTAGTCCTATTTTCATGCTAATAATTGTTGGTTTAGCAATTGACACCTCTTGGGTTTCAAAAGTTTTATCTAACCGTTATGCCCTCATATTAGGTAATTCAAGCTATGCCATTTACTTACTACAGTGGCCTGTATATCTAATATTTACCAACATACTAAATATCCCCAACCTAAACCAAGCACAGTTCTTTTGCTACCTGGCGGTTTTAACTGTAATTAGTATTGTTGTCTATCGGAATTTTGAAACTCCAATCAGAAAATGGTTGATTCGAACTAATTAGCGAAAGCTAATCTTTCTCATTCGAATGTTTTCAGGAGTCACCTCCAAATATTCATCTTCACGAATGTACTCCATTGCCTCTTCCAAGCTGAATTGAATTTTTGGGGCAATTTTAGCACTATCATCAGCACCGGCAGATCTCATATTCGTCAATTTCTTACCTTTAATAACGTTAACTGGTAAATCATTATCTCTTGAGTGTTCTCCTACAACCTGACCTTTGTAAACTTGGTCACCCGGCTCAATGAAAAAACGTCCTCTATCCTGCAATCTATCTAAGGCAAATGCTAATGCTTGACCCGTTTCCATCGATATTAAGGCACCTTTGAACTTACCTTGAATATCTCCTTTTACAGGCTCATATGAGCGGAAACGATGAGTCATAATAGCTTCTCCAGCTGTAGCAGTAAGAATATTATTCCTCAAACCAATTAATCCTCTTGATGGAATATCAAACTCAAGATGTTGAAGATCACCTTTAGCTTCCATAACCAGTAAATCTCCTTTTCTTTGAGTAACCAATTCAATGGCTTTACCTGAATACTCTTCGGGAACATCTATCACTAATGTTTCATAAGGCTCACAGTTCTGACCATCAATTTCTTTGAATATTACTTGTGGTTTACCCAACTGAAGCTCGTATCCTTCACGGCGCATTGTTTCAACTAAAACAGACAAGTGTAGCACTCCCCTACCATATACATTGAACTTATCCTCTGTATCGGTATCCTCTACTCTTAGCGCTAAGTTTTTTTCAAGTTCCTTGTATAGCCTATCTCTTAAATGACGGCTTGTCACAAATTTACCTTCTTTACCAAAAAAGGGAGAGTTGTTGATGGTAAACAACATGCTCATCGTTGGCTCATCCACGGCAATCCTTGCAAGTGCCTCTGGGTTTTCTATATCCGTTAAGGTATCTCCAATTTCAAAATCGTCTAGGCCAACTATAGCACATATATCACCAGATCTAACATGGTCAATTTTCTCTTTTCCTAATCCCACGAAATGATAAAGCTCTTTAATTCTTACTTTTTTTACCACATCACCGGATTTACATAAAGCATAATCTTGACCAACATGCAAGTCTCCTCTAAATACCCTTCCAATAGCAATTCTCCCTGTAAATGGGCTGAAATCAAGAGAAGTGATTTGCATTTGTGGTGTTCCTTCTTTGTAAGGAGCTTCTGGAATATACTCGATAATGGCATCCATCAAAGGCTTCAAATTATCCGTTTTTTCTTGCCAATCCGTATTCATCCAACCAAATTTGGAAGAACCAAACAAGGTTGGGAAGTCCAACTGATCTTCCGTAGCCTCAAGGTTAAACATTAAATCAAAAACCTTTTCTTGAACTAAATCAGGTGTGCAATTTTCTTTATCAACCTTATTAACCACTACTATGGGTTTTAATCCTAGTTGAATGGCTTTCCCCAATACAAAACGTGTTTGCGGCATGGGCCCTTCAAATGCATCTACCAAAAGCAAAACACCGTCAGCCATTTTTAATACCCTTTCAACCTCACCACCAAAATCGGCGTGACCAGGGGTATCAATAATATTTATTTTAACATCCTTATATGATACAGAAACGTTTTTTGAAAGAATAGTTATTCCTCGTTCCCTCTCCAAATCGTTGTTATCAAGAATCAATTCTCCCGTATCTTTTTTCGACTCTTGTACTTTACATTCGTCGATGATCGTGTCAACCAAGGTTGTTTTTCCGTGGTCAACGTGTGCAATAATTGCTATGTTTCTAATTGACTGCATTCAAAAAATTAAGGCGCAAAAGTACAGCCTTTATTTGGATTTTAGCTTTCCAATTTAATTATGATTGTTAATTATATCGTATCAGCCCTATTTTCATACCTTTAAGCTAAATAATTGATTATGAAAAAACTATTGCTAACTGCAACTGCCATAAGCACGGGTTTGTGTTTTGGACAAACTTTCTCCGATGATTTCGAATCTTACAATGTAGGAGATTATATAGGAGTGAACTCAAGCACTTGGACTACTTGGAGTGGTTCAACAGGTGGAACGGAAGATGCTCAGGTAACTAATAGTAACGCCAACAGCGGGAGTAATGCCACCTATTTTAGTTCAACATCTTCGAATGGTGGACCTCAAGATGTTGTTTTACCTTTTTCTGCGGAATACAATACTGGTTCATTAAACTATACAAAGTCACTTTTTGTTGAGACAGGAAAAGGGGCATATTTTAACCTACAAGAAAGCAGTACCATAGGAACGGTTTGGGCGATGGACGTAACTTTTAATGCGGACGGCACCTTTGATATCACATCTCAAGGAGCAGCAGTATTTTCAGGAACATATACCCAAAACACTTGGTTTGATCTATCATTTGACGCTGACCTAAATACAAACACATGGTTAATTAGTATTGATGGTTCACCACTTGGAAGTTTTCAGCTTACAGGCTATCAAGTTGCCAGTGTAGACATATTCCCTTTAAACGGAAATGGTTTTTATATGGATGATGTATCCTATGTTCACACCCCCTTCTCCATGCCAAGTTTAAATGCCGCTGCTAGTAAAATTCAAATGGGAGTTCTTGCAGGACAAACGGTCATGCCACAAGCTGAAATTAGAAACCTTGGTATTACAGCAATTACTAGTTTTGATATAGAGGTATCTTATAACGGTAACTCAGTTACGGAAAATATTAGTGGTGTTAATATTGCGAGTGGAGATGCATATACTGTGGACTTTACAAATAGCCTTACCCTTATTGCTGGTTCAAACAATGTTACCCTTACTGTTAGTAATGTAAATGGAATGACAGGAGATGATTATGCAGCAGATGATGTAAAAACACTCAATATAAACCCTGTAGTGCCAGCAGCTGGGAAAATGGTAGTTGGTGAAGAGGCAACGGGAACCTGGTGTGGATGGTGTCCACGTGGTGATGTTGCGCTAAAATACATGGATGCTAACTATAAAGGATTTTTTCAGGGTATTGCCGTACACAACGGAGATCCTATGACAAATACAACCTATGATGATGGAATTGGGACGATGATTGCTGGGTATCCAAGTGGTCTAGTGGATAGAGGAACGGATGTAGACCCCTCTGCTTTTGAGGCTGGTTTTCTAGAAAGAATAGTTGTAGCCCCAACAGGCATGGTGCTTAACGGTGCAACTTGGGATGCAGGAACAAGAGAGCTGAATGTTTCTGTAACGATGACTTTTCCAAATGGAGCAAATGGAAACTATAAAGTGGCTTGCGTAATTGTAGAAGACAGTGTAACAGGAACTGCATCTGGCTACAACCAGTCAAACTATTATGCAGGTGGAGGAAACGGTGTTATGGGAGGATATGAATCACTACCTAATCCAGTTCCTGCAGCTCAAATGGTTTACTTGCATGTTGCGCGTGAAATTTCTCCAAGTTTTGGAGGATTGAGTAATGCTTATCCCGCAAGCATATCTGCAGGACAAAGTTTTACACATAATTTTTCTTTCACTTTAGATCAGGATTGGGACGAGGATAAGATTCATATAGTGGGCATGTTAATCGATCCAAATAATAGAATTGATAATGCCGGCTCAACAACCATCGATGAAGCAGTAAATAATGGTTTTGTATCAGGAGATACAGTCACTTCTGTCTCAGAGCTTTCTCAAATGGATGCTGAATATAGTCTTTATCCAAACCCAAGCACTGACAATACACAGGTTCAATTACTATTAAAACAAAGTGAAGAAGTAAGTATAACTGTAAGTGACCTCAATGGAAAGGTTATTGCACGCCGAAATTATGGCAAATTAAATGGTGCACAACATTTACCGATAAATTCTACAGAATGGGAAAGTGGTGTATACTTTATACAGCTTGAGCTTGGAAATAAAGTTGCTACCCTAAAACTCTTGAAGAATTAACAACTTTTATTCGTCAAAATTCCAAAAAAGGAGAGTCCGCATGACTCTCCTTTTTTTATCTTTGAGGCATGAAAATAAGTACCATTATCTTTTTCAGCCTTGTTATTGGGATTTGTAAGGCCCAAACCTTAGGAACCCTAAAATATACTCCAGATGCAATGGACGGTTATACCCTTCTTGCTCCTAATGGTTGGGACACAACTTATCTAATTAATAATTGCGGACAAAAAATTCATCAATGGGCAACCAGCACAACACCTGGAATGACCAGTTTTTTAGGTCCGGATGGAAACTTATATCGAGCAGGAAAACTAAATAACCCAGATTTTACAGCAGGAGGAGCAGGAGGCTTGATTGAGTCCCTAGACTGGAATGGTAATCTTAATTGGTCCTTTACCTACAGTAACTCCAGCGTATGCCAACATCATGATATAGAATACATGCCCAATGGGAACGTACTTTTTATTGCTTGGGAAGAATTGCCTTATGATACCTGTATTGCTGAAGGCAGAGATCCAAATCTTCTTCCAACAGGTGGAGTTTGGGTTGATAAAATTATCGAGCTTGAGCCTGATGGCATGTGGGGAGCGAATATAGTTTGGCAATGGAATTCAAAACACCATTTGGTTCAAGACTTTGACAACACGAAAGACAATTTTGGTGACGTATCTAATCCTCATAAAATAAATTTCAACATTGGAGGAACTTCTAATGAAGACTGGATACATCTCAATGGTATTGATTATAACCCAGATCTTGATCTAATAGCCATGAGCTCTCCATTTCTTGATGAAGTTTTGATCATTGATCACTCGACCACAACTGGTGAGGCCTCCTCTAATTCTGGGGGGAATTTTGGAATGGGTGGACAAATCCTCTGGCGCTGGGGAAATCCTCAAAATTATGGTGAGGGGGATAGTACGGATCAAAAATTATTCTTTCAGCATGATGTTCAGTGGATTGAGGATAGTTTAAGATTCGGAGGTCAAATTATGATTTTTAATAACCGAAATACTGATGGTACAAACACCACCAGTACGGTAGACATTTTAAACCCTGTGATTTCAGGTAATGCTTTTGAAATGAATGCCCAAAATCAATTTTTACCAGATACTTTAAGCTATCAATACAGGTTAACACCGGAGTTATCTAGTATTCGAATTAGTGGAGCACAGATGCAAGAAAATGGGAATATTCTTATTTGCTCTGGTCAAGTTTCTAACCTGGTTGAAGTTAATGATGAGGATTCAATTTCTTGGCAATACGAATGTCCTTTATCTCCACAGGCAGGAATATTAACTCAAGGTGATACAAACTCAATTAGAGGAAAAATCTTTCAAGCTTTTAAATATCCCATAGATTATGCCGGTTTTAATGGGCAGTCCTTGACAGCTGGTAATCATATAGAGTTGAACCCTATCCCTTGTGCGGTGGGTATTTCTGAAAACGAAATAGAGCTCGAAACTTATCCAAATCCCGCTTCTGATTTTCTTAACGTTCGTTTTGAAAACCCCGAACCATATAACATAGAGATATATACAGTGGAGGGACGGCAAATTGGTCAAACGACTATTATAGGTCAAGGTCTTATTGATTTATCCTCGATGAAACCTGGAATCTACTTACTTAATATAGTTTCTGATAATAGCAAACGAACGGTAAAGATTATAAAAGAATAGTTTAACTCGTTTTATAACAAAGTTGAAGGAGTTTTTTATATTCGCTTAAAAACTTAGCTTGCCTTTCAGTATTTTTCCGGAAACCAATTACACTACTGAATTTGATAAATCTAGATTCAATTTAGTCTGGATTGCAGTCCTCGTTACGGTAATTGTGTTTGCCCTTCTTTCAGCGGCATTTTATTTTGATGATAACCCTTCATTCTTGGGGAACCTCATTCCTTTGGGAGTTTGCTCTACCCTACTACTTACGCTTTATATCAGTAGGAAATATGAGTTGGTGGGATACTTAGTTCTTATTCTTGGTTTAGCGGCAAGTACTTTCAATTTATACACGTTTAACAACTTTGATCGCTACATTGATGTACTTTGGATGTTCGCAGTCTCACTATGTACTGCTTATCTCATTGGGATTTTTTGGGGCATATTATCCCTTGCGCTGAGTTTAATATCATTAGGGATTTTCACCCTAACCACCCCCAAAATTGAACTTGCTCAGGCCTACCTTAAGATGGGGCACTTAAATATGATCGACTTGATCATGAATCTAATTCTATCAGGTACACTTATTGCCATTTTCATTCACAAAATATTCCGTACCACAGAAAAAGTTGAAGAGGATTTAGAGGACACTGTGGACCTATTGAAAAAACAATACGAAAAAATTAAAATTCAAAATCAAGAAAAAACAGTTCTATTGCAGGAAGTGCACCATCGTGTAAAAAACAATCTACAAATTGTTTCAAGCTTACTAAAACTTCAAAGCCACGAGATAGAGAATCCTGAAGTTAAAGCACATTTTGAAGAGGCAATGGGCAGAATATCCTCAATGGCCTTGATACATGAACGTATGTATCAAAATAATAACCTATCAGAAATAAAGTTAAGAACCTACGTTAGTATTTTAACCAATGACATTCTTCGTTCGATTACAAAAGACAAAAGCATAGATCTGAATGTAAAAAGCGACATTGAATTCATAGATCCAAACATTACTGTCCCAATTGCTCTGATTTTCAATGAACTCATAACAAACACCATAAAACATGCCGTTCCAAATAATGGCAAAGGGAAGATTGATATTGAAGTTGTGCAACGTGATGGACAGATAGATTTAATATATCAAGACTCAGGAAGCACAGATGCTAATATTAGCAACAACGGTTTTGGCTCTATGTTAATCGAAACTTTTGTTGAGCAATTAGACGGAGAAATCATTAGTCCTCGAGAAAATAAGAACTTCTATCACTTCAAATTTGGAAGTCGAACAGACGGCAAATAAAAAAGCCCTCTCATGTGAGAAGGCTTTCCATTTGTTAAATTCTTCTATGCTCTTAAGCTGTTACACCTAATAATTCAGCCATTTTTACTCCAATATCTGCAGGTGAATCAACCACATGAACTCCCGCAGCTCTTAAAATTTTCTTTTTGGCTTGTGCTGTATCAGCCTCTCCACCAACAATGGCTCCTGCATGTCCCATGGTTCTTCCTTTAGGTGCAGTTTCACCAGCGATAAATCCTACAACCGGCTTACGCATGTTATCTTTTAACCATTCGGCAGCTTGTGCCTCAAGGTTTCCTCCGATTTCACCAATCATGATGATTCCGTCGGTATCGTCATCTTCCATTAGAAGCTGCACTGCTTCTTTAGTCGTTGTTCCAATAATTGGGTCACCACCAATACCAATTGCTGTTGACTGTCCCATTCCTGCCTTGGATATTTGATCAACCGCTTCATAAGTTAAAGTTCCTGACTTAGAAACGATTCCAATTCTTCCTGGAGTGAAAATAAACCCAGGCATGATACCTACCTTAGCCTCTCCCGCTGTCATTACACCTGGACAGTTTGGACCAATTAAACGACAATCCTTTCCTTCCAAGTATGCCTTAACATTTACCATATCGGCTACAGGAATTCCTTCAGTAATACAAACAATCACCTTTATTCCAGCTTCAGCAGCTTCCATGATGGCATCAGCAGCGAATGCTGGCGGTACAAATAAGATAGAAACATCTGCTCCAGTGTTCTTTACTGCATCCTCTACCGTATTAAATACAGGCTTACCAAGATGCTCTTGTCCTCCTTTACCAGGAGTAACTCCACCAACTACATTGGTTCCATATTCAATCATTTGTCCGGCATGGAAAGTTCCTTCTCCACCCGTAAAACCTTGTACAATTATCTTTGAGTCTTTATTTACTAGTACTGACATTTCTATTATTAATTTGACGCTAAAGATACATTTTCTAATACTTATAGCATATATTTTAGCCTTAAAATTATCCACCAATCGAATATTTTGGCTAGTAAACAATTCAAATTCGCAATGCGGAATTTACTTCTTATTTTAGTCGATTCAAAGAATTCGAAAATGGCAGACAAGCAAAATTTTATTGACACTATACAAAAGGGTTATACCTACAAGAAAGATTACCTCACAATTGGAGGCGGTATTTTTAATGGTGAGCCTATTCCTGACACTCATGTTAAGCTGGCCTTAAAATCACTTAACAGACATGGGCTTATTGCGGGTGCAACAGGAACAGGTAAAACGAAAACCCTGCAGGTAATGGCGGAGCAACTTTCCCTTAAAGGAATACCATCTGTTCTTATGGATTTAAAAGGCGACTTGTCTGGTTTAGCTCAGCCAGGAGAAAATAACGACCATATCGTATGGCGTCACGGAGCTATTGGTGAATTACCTTACCAGCCTCAAGGCCTCCCCGTTGAGTTAATGACCATATCCGATGAAAAAGGAACCCGTTTAAGAGCAACAGTAACCGAATTCGGCCCCGTTTTAATGTCGAAAATTCTCGATTTGAATGATACCCAACAAGGTATTATGGCAATTTTGTTTCAATATTCTGATCACAAAAAACTCCCTCTTTTAGATTTAAAAGATTTGAAAAAACTTTTGCAATACTCAATTAGTGATGGAAAGGAAGAAATTGAAAAAGAATATGGACGTGTATCATCTGCTTCTGTTAATACCATTGTCCGTAAAATTGTTGAGCTCGAACAACAAGGTGCCGAATCATTCTTTGGTGAGATGTCTTTTGACGTAGATGATTTTGTGCGTAGGGACAAGGAAGGAAAGGGAATTATTTCCATCATTCGTCTTACAGATATACAAGACAGACCTAAATTATTCTCGACTTTTATGCTTAGCCTTTTAGCTGAAGTATATGCCACTTTCCCAGAACGCGGGGATAATGACGAGCCCTTAATGTGTATGTTCATTGATGAAGCACACTTGGTATTTAAAGAAGCTAGCGATGACCTTTTAGATCAAATTGAGGCCATAATCAAATTAATTCGGTCAAAAGGTATAGGAATTTATTTCTGTACTCAAAACCCAACTGATATACCGGATGCTGTCCTATCTCAACTGGGTTTAAAAGTGCAACATGCACTTAGAGCATTTACTGCCAAGGATAGGAAAGCAATCAAAAAAACGGCTGAGAATTACCCTATTTCAGAATTTTACAAAACAGACCAACTATTAACAGAAATGGGTATTGGTGAAGCTTTCGTATCGGGATTAAATGAAAAGGGTATTCCAACCCCCTTGGTACATACCTTGCTAAGAGCACCAATTACACGTATGGATATCTTAACGGAAAAGGAAATTGATTCGGTGGTAGAAAAGTCGGATTTGGTGAGAAAATACAATGAAGAAATTGACCGTGAAAGTGCCTTTGAAATCTTGAATGAAAAAATTGAACGCGCTCAAGAAGAAGAGCATAAAGAAAAGGTAAAAGAAGAAAAAGAAAAGGCAAGAAAAAGCACTAGCAGAAAGAAAAAAGAAGACTCAACCCTAGAAAAAGTCTCCAAAAACACCATGGTAAGACAAATTGGAAGAAGCTTCTTTAAAGAAATTGCTCGAGGAATATTGGGTATTTTAGGAATAAAAAAAAGAAGGTAATGCGAAATTTAGTTTTACTCACCTTTGTTGGATTAATGTCCTGTGGAGCTATTGACGAAAATGAAGAAGAGAGTATTGAACCTGCACCTAATCCGACTTTAGAAAATGAAGATAAAACAAGTGAAAGCTCTGAATTGGATATGGACTTAAAACGCCGAAACAAACACTTGATAGTCTTTTATAATGTTGAAAATCTTTTCGACACAAAAGATGATCCATTGACCTCTGACGAAGAGTTTACTCCTTTTGGGGAAAAAGAATGGACCGAGGAAAGGTACCAAAAAAAGCTCAAGGATTTGGCTGACGTTATTGATGCCATCTCCCCTTCCACTCTGCCCTCATTTATAGGATTAGCGGAAGTAGAGAATTATGATGTTGTGAAGGCTCTCAGTAATACTGGAAATTTATCAAATGCCAAATACAAAATTGTTCATGCCGAAAGTCCGGACAACAGAGGTATAGATAATGCCCTTTTATATGACCCAAAGTATTTTAAAAAAACTAGTCATGAGTTTATCCGTGTTAATTTTCCTTGGAACAAGGACATAAAAACACGCGATATTTTGCATTGTTCGGGTACAAACATTTATCGTGAAGAGATACATATTTATGTGAACCACTGGCCATCAAGAAGAGATGGAGTTAGTGAAACGGAAAAGAAAAGATTGCGCACCGCTGAAGAATTGAAGAAGTCAATTACGAAAGTTCAAAACATTAGCCCCAATGCTAAAATTATTGTGATGGGTGATTTTAATGACTTACCTAACAATAAGAGTCTAGTGGAAGTTATTAATGCCAAAGCAGAAAAAGAAAAGGGAGTCTTGGTTAACCTCAGCACAGCTGAATTTAAGAAAGGTAAAGGAACTATAGTGCATGAAAGAGAATGGCTAATGATTGACCAGATGCTAGTTACGCCTAACTTTTTAGAGCAAAATACAAACGGTTGGTACCTCCATAAAAAACAGAACAAGGCAAAAAGTTTTTACAACGATATGATTTTATATACTGCTCGTGATGGTGATAAAATGCCCAATAAAACTTATGGCGGCGACCGATATTATGGAGGATATTCTGATCATCTACCCGTTTACTTTTGGCTGTATGAGAAATAAAATTGATTTGAACCTAGCTCAAGCACGATAGAAATATGAATAAGGAAGATTACAAAGCTCATTGGGAAAAAGTATTTGAAAACAAGGGGAGACAAGATGTATCCTGGTTTCAAGAAAGACCAGATACTAGTATTTCACTTTTTGAAAGTTGTCAAGTAGCTGTAGAAAAAGCCATTATTGACATTGGTTGTGGCGACTCTGAGATGGTGGATTATTGGATGAATTCTGGATTCAAAGATGTTCATGCTCTAGATGTATCAAAGGCTGCGATAGAGAGGTTAAGAAAGCGAATTGGTGAGGATGAGCGTATAAAATATCATGTGACCAACATTTTAGAATTTAAACCTGATCATGCGTTTCAATATTGGAATGATCGGGCTGTTTTTCACTTTATAACGGAAGAAAATGAAATAAAATCTTATGTCAATTTAGTAAAAGCGAACATAAGTAAAGGTGGCTATTTAAGTTTGGCTACATTCTCCAAAAATGGCCCTTTAAAGTGCAGTGGGATACCCATATCACAATACAACACAGAAGAACTTCAAGCCTTGTTCGAACCTGAATTTATACTTAAAGAATCATTCTACCAAGACCATCCCACCCCTTTCGATACAAAGCAGAATTTTTGTTTTGCCCTATTTGAAAAACAATAGAAAGCTTATTTCAAATCTTACATATTCCGGCGGTACTGACCTCCCACCTCAAATAAGGCATCTGTTATTTGACCTAATGATGCATGCTTGCAGGTTTCCATAAGCTCGGCAAACATGTTCTTGTTTTGAATCGCTGCCTCTTGGACCGAACGTATACCCTTTTCAGCCTTATCTTTTTTAGCTTTATGAAGTTCTCCTAGCATTTCAATTTGATATTGCTTTTCTTCTTCAGTAGCTCTAATAACTTCTTTCGGCACTATGGTTGGACTACCCTTTGAACTTAAGAAAGTATTCACCCCAATGATTGGGAACTCACCTGTATGCTTTAATGTTTCGTAATACAAGGACTCTTCTTGGATTTTACCTCTTTGGTACATAGTTTCCATTGCTCCAAGTACTCCTCCCCTTTCGGTAATCCGATCAAATTCAGAAAGAACAGCTTCCTCAACCAGATCAGTCAATTCTTCAATAATGAAAGATCCTTGAATTGGGTTTTCATTTTTCGCTAATCCTAGCTCACGGTTAATGATCAACTGAATGGCCATTGCCCTTCTCACAGATTCTTCCGTTGGTGTTGTAATGGCTTCATCATATGCATTGGTATGAAGGGAGTTACAGTTATCGTAAATGGCATAAAGCGCCTGTAAAGTTGTTCTAATATCGTTGAAGTCGATTTCCTGCGCATGTAAAGAACGTCCAGATGTTTGAATGTGATACTTCAACATTTGTGCTCTCTTATTCGCGCCATACTTTTTATCCAAGGCCTTTGACCAAATTCTTCTGGCTACACGTCCAATTACTGCATATTCTGGGTCAATTCCATTTGAGAAGAAGAAGCTCAAATTTGGACCAAATTTGTCAATATCCATTCCCCTACTAAGGTAATACTCAACATAAGTAAAGCCGTTTGCTAGCGTGAATGCCAATTGAGAAATAGGGTTCGCTCCGGCCTCTGCAATGTGATAACCTGATATTGAAACAGAGTAGAAGTTTCTCACACCATGATCAATGAAATACTCTTGAACATCCCCCATTAAGCGCAATGCAAACTCTGTCGAGAAAATACAAGTATTCTGTGCCTGATCTTCTTTTAAAATATCCGCCTGAACGGTACCTCTTACTTTCGTAAGGGTTTCTGCCTTTATTTTGTTGTACACATCTGCAGGTAGTACATCATCACCTGTTAAGCCCAATAACATTAATCCTAGCCCATCATTCCCCTCAGGCAAGTCTCCTTGGTAAGACGGGCGTTTGATACCTTTTTCGTCGTAAAGCCTCTTGTAGGCAGCTTCTACATCTGCTTCAAGTCCATTTTCTTTGATATACTTCTCACAATTCTGATCAATGGCAGCATTCATAAAGAAGCCTAATAACATTGGAGCGGGACCATTGATCGTCATGGATACAGAAGTAGCAGGATGACTCAAATCAAAGCCTGAGTATAATTTCTTCGCATCATCTAAACAGCAAATACTTACTCCAGAGTTTCCAATTTTACCATAAATATCAGGGCGTAAATCCGGATCATTTCCATATAAGGTAACCGAGTCAAATGCTGTTGAAAGTCGCTTAGCCGGCATACCTAAACTCACATAATGAAAACGTTTGTTTGTTCTTTCTGGCCCACCTTCACCCGCAAACATTCGTGTTGGATCTTCACCTTCTCTTTTAAAAGGGAAAAGTCCTGCTGTAAAAGGAAACTCTCCTGGAACATTTTCTTGTAAAGACCATCTTAAAACATCTCCCCATGCTTTATACTTTGGTAAAGCTACTTTTGGTATTTGCAGATGAGACAGTGATTCGGAGTGTGTCTGAATGCTTAATTCCTTGTCACGTACCTTAAACTTATATACGGGCTCTTTGTACTTTTTAATTTTATCTTCCCACTCTTGGAGAATGATCCAGTTTTTCGGATCTAAGTCGAGCTTAACTTTTTCAAAAGACTCTTGAAGGCCTTTGATCAATCTATCCTTGTCCTCAATTTCAGATGTCCTGAGGGTATCGATTGAGCTTTGTAAACCGTATAATTTATCGGCCACCTCAACTTGTTTATTCACCCAATTATCGTAGGCTCTGTTGTTTTCTGAAATTTCGGATAAATATCTTGTTCTTGCTGGAGGAATGACGAAAGTCTTCTCCGACATTTCATCAGTAATCTGAAAATTAGATTTTAAATCTGCTCCTGTTTTCTCAACGATCTTATCCATCAAAGCCTTATAAAGGCTGTTCATTCCTGGATCATTAAACTGAGAAGCTATCGTTCCAAAAACCGGTAGATCCTCATCTTTGGCGTCCCATAAATTATGATTTCGCTTGTATTGTTTTTTGACGTCTCTGATAGCGTCTAATGCACCTCTTTTATCGAATTTATTAAGTGCCACCATATCGGCAAAATCGAGCATATCAATTTTCTCGAGCTGTGTTGCCGCACCGAATTCTGGGGTCATTACGTACAAGCTTGTATCCGAGTGGTCCATAATTTCCGTATCGGACTGACCAATACCTGAAGTCTCCAAAATAATTAAATCAAATTGTGCTGCTTTTAAAATATCAAGCGCCTCTTGAACGTGCTTGGATAAAGCTAAATTACTTTGTCGGGTTGCTAATGAACGCATGTATACACGCTCGTTTCTAATCGCATTCATACGAATACGGTCACCTAATAGGGCTCCACCTGTTTTCCTTTTGGAAGGATCCACAGAAACGATGGCAATTTTTTTGTCTTTGAAATCAATTAGAAACCGACGAACCAGCTCATCAACTAGAGATGATTTCCCAGCACCACCTGTACCGGTGATACCTAAAATTGGCGTCTCAATTTTTTCTGCCTTTGATTTAATTTCATTTAAAAGTTTCTCACTCTCGTCAGGAAAATTCTCAGCTGCCGAAATTAGTCTTCCAAGTGCGTATGGATTCTTTTCTTCAAGCTTATTAACTTCACCATTCAAATTAGCACCAGTGGGATAATCACACTGTTTTACTAGGTCGTTTATCATCCCTTGAAGGCCCATCTCACGACCGTCATCCGGGTGATAAATTCTTGTAATCCCATAAGCCTGTAACTCTTCTATTTCAGAAGGAAGAATGGTACCTCCTCCTCCACCAAAAATTTTGATGTGACCGGCACCTTTTTCTTTTAGCAAATCATACATGTATTTGAAGTACTCTGTGTGACCACCCTGATAAGATGTCATTGCAATGGCTTGAGCATCTTCTTGTATGGCACAGTTCACAACCTCCTCCACACTTCTATCATGACCTAAATGAATCACTTCACATCCAGTTGATTGAATGATTCTACGCATGATATTAATAGCTGCATCATGGCCATCAAAAAGACTGGCTGCAGTTACAATTCTTATTTTATGTTGTGGTTTATAGGGTGCCTGATCTTGCATAATCTCTTCCTTTATGGGAGAGCAAATATACGAGTTTAAAGGCAAAAAAAATCCCGTAATAGAAAAGCTATTACGGGATAAAATAATCGTAGTTTATCCTACTGAATTCTAACCTTGGTTGTAAACACCTTAGCCCCTGATTCAATGGTTATAAGGTAAATTCCTGTTGCCTCTTCTGTAAGATCAAATCTGAGCAAACCTTCTGCGCGACCGATAGAACTACCCGCGATTAAGCTCCCTTTTGTATCGTAAACGCTAACAGCCACATTATTCATTGCAGTTAAAAAGTTAAGCTCAACAATTCCATTATTCTCGTAAACCGTAACGGCATTATCAAGATTCTCTCCTATGGTGTTCGGCGAATCAATTACAACCAATTCTTTTGAAATAGTATCCGTGCAACCTGCATTCACTGCTATTAACTTAATCTGATACACTCCCGTTTGCACAAATTCGTAATCAAGGTTGTAACTTGTCGTAACGCTGTCATCCACAAACCACACTTGAGAATTTGACCCAAGAGATAAGTTATTGAATGTTGTTACTCCTGATTGATAGAATAAATTTAAAGTGTCAGGCACGTTAAAATTAGCCGTCACATTATTTCCGTCCAAAACGTCATAAGTTTCAACACTTGTACAACCATTTGCATCAGCTACAGTAAGTTCATATGTTCCCACCGTAAGGTTGAATATATCTTGCGTAGAAGCGCCGTTGTCCCACTGATAAGTATAAGGAGCAGTTCCACCCACGACATTAACATTTATAGCTCCAGGAGCAGATTGATTGCATGCTACATGAGTAACTTGATCCGTAACATTGATACCTGCATCCGGGGAAGATATTTCAAATTGAACAGCGTTGTTTGCACAGTTGGTTACTCCTTGATCAATAACAGTTAAGGTATAAATCCCATCAGCAACTCCGCTCAATGTATCAGCCCAGTTAATTCCATTCTTAAATTGAAGAACATTCCCATTCGCATCCTCCCACATGATATCGTAAGGCCCAACTCCATTGGGCATGAATACCGCAAATGCATCACTAGCTCCAGAGCACGTTGCGTTATGTGTTTCCACTTCAACAGGGTATTCCATTATAATATCAAATCGGTTTTCAAAATTCGGTAACGAATCCATAGTGAAATTATAAAAGGTTGTGGTCTTCATATCAATAATGTCACCCGTCACCTTATCTTCTAAAAGAAGACACACTTCATCTGGAAAACTTGCTGCTCCATCTAGATCTAACATATATGATCCAAACTCAGGCACTCTAACCATAACAGGGATTACTTTACTCTGCCCATCGGGTGGAAAAGCATTTATTGACAAGTTCATTCCCATATCATCGATGGTATAAATTCCCATATTGTTATAGGCTGGAATCATTTTCAAAGCATCACCTTCATCATCATGTCCATGGTTAGCTCCGGTTAGCATCCTAAGCTTGGTTTCATCCTCTTTTGCAAATCCATCAATATGAAGTCCCAAAACAGCATCTACTGCTTGGTTACCTAGCAATTTGAAATCGCCATTTTCTGATGACATTGCTGTGCGATTAATGGTTAAACTTGAACCAGGAACGTGAGCCTTAATCCAGAAAGCTTGACATGACTCTACGATATTGGTACCACCATTTGTAGAAACTTGAGAAATATAAGAAGCGTACTGCTCTGTACATTCATCCCAATACCAAATCGCATCACAACAACCAACATTAACCCATGCACTGTTATTATCCCAATCTATAGGTGAAGGATAAGGGTTACCTAAAAGGTTATATCCATCATCAAGTTGTAATCCAGAATTCGTATAGTTTATATCAAAGGCAAAGTCGTTTAAAATTGGTTCTCCCTCAACATCTATTGTATTAGGTAATTGGTAAGTTCCAATATATGCATAATGCCCATTTCCTCTAGGGATATTATCGTTTATAGAAGAAGGTGCATAGAATCCAGAATCCACAACCCCAGGAACGCTTTCATCATAAAGAAAAAGAGATGTCCAGAAATTAGGGAAATCAGTTCCGGGGAAACCAGTCATTAGAAAATCATCCGCCCAATCATTATAAGTGTTTGTTGTATAGGGTGAACACAATAACATGAATCCATCTTGACATCCTAGTTTATATCGTTCTCTAATAATTTCGCAATCTACTGTACCAGTTCCAGTTCCTGAAATGTAACCTTGTTCTGTTGCGCTTGAAACCAGTGTGACGCTTGGTGCGTTACATACATCCACAGTACCATTTTCCAATATCCATTCGTTTTCAATCGTGATATCGCCACATTCCAAAGAAACACCGGAAGCGTTGTCCGTTTCAAGGTCATAGAAATCTATTGCTCCACAGATCGTTTGTGCGCAAGATCCTGAAAACTTCACTTTCCCATTTCCATGATTGAAGGTACCATTTACAGTGAAGTTTCCTAACACCGTCAGCTCAAAACCTCCGAGATTAAATATAGCATTAGGTTCAACCGTAACTGAACCAACTACTGTATTACCAGTAAGCGTTACTTCATGATTGGATTGAATGAGTATTGACTTCCCAGCTGTTGGAACGATATTCCCTGCCCAAGTGTTACTGGTCGTGTATGAACCTGTTTGATTCGATCTTGCACCGGCGTCCAAATAATCAAAAATCCCATTACAATCTTCATCTGGCATATTGGCTGCTGAATTTCCAGCATCAGGATCACAAGCATCATCCAATCCGTCACCGTCAGCATCATTCCCACTCATTGTAATGTCAGGATCGAAAGCTTCAAGACCATCCAAAATTCCATCTCCATCCGCATCAGTATCGATATAATTCTTCTCTCCATCACCATCTTCATCTCCATTAAACAGAGGAGACCCCCCATTATCAGAATCAATGTCATTCATTTGACCATCTCCGTCTGTATCATTGGCTGTTGCATAAGCGACAGGGTATTGACCATTGTCATCCATATTGCTTGGAAGTACTCCTTCATTTGCCTCAACCGCATCTGGCACACAGTCATCATCTGCATCTAAATCCAAAAAATCTGGATTTCCAGCACCATCAGTATTCAATAGAACTGCACCAGTATTGGAATAACTAGCTCCTCCCTCTGAAGTTTCATACCAACCATCGCCATCTGCATCATTTGCAATAACGGTTCCGGCAGGATAATATCCATCCGCCACCATACCGGCAGGTAAATCACCTCCGTTAGCCTCAACCGCATCTGGAATACCATCATTATCCGAATCTAAATCACACGAGTTAGGAATACCATCTCCATCAAAGTCCCCATTTCCTTCGGCAATATCTGAAATTCCATCGTTGTCGTCATCCTCGTCTATACTATCTGGAATGCCATCAAAATCTTTATCAGGATCGCATACTGTAATGGATAAGGTAGGATTCACCTCAGCGGTTCTTCTTTCTGTTCCTGAACCAGTAAATATGAAGGTAATACTGTTACCGTTGGTCCAACCCGGACGATCAACTATTTCCTGAACAATACCTTTTAAGTCCACAGTCAACTGATCCGCTCCGGCATCTCCAACTGTCCAATTATTTGGAGACCAAGAAACCTGATTGGCGGCTGAAGTTGTTGTTAAGTTAGAAACTTCAGAATTCGTTCCGTTGAATGAGGCTCCATTATCAGAATCAAATCCATCAATAAGAATAGTTAATGCGTTACCATGTGTTTCATCAGCCTGAAATTGAATTGTTGCCGACTCAATTATAGCTGCTTGATCCACTGAGATATTTCCAAATGTAACCCCAACTAATTGCTGATTTCCATCATAAGTTAACTCCAAATCCGAACTTCCTACATCAGAGTTTCCGTTGTTGACATCTTCCTCTGCATAGTCTATAGTATTAAATGTTTGCGGTGTTCCGCAAAGGGTAAATTCAAGGTAATCCGGTGTTCCGTTCCCGTCTATATCAGCGGTCTCATTTACTGTATTGATACCATCACCATCATCATCTATATCTCTCCAATCATCTTCACCGTCACCGTTAAAATCCTGATGTGGAAGTGATGTTTCACAACCCCAAGAATTTCCACCAGCAAAATCGACAACTAACTGTACTGTTGTTTCTGCAGTTCTTCTGTTGGTGCCCGAACCGCTTATCACAAACCCCATATTATTTCCAGAGGACCATCCGCCTTGATTTACAATTTGCTGAATTATTGCCGATATATCTGGAGTTCTTTGATTTGCACCTGCATCTCCTGCTGTCCATCCTGCAGGCGACCATGAAACTTGATTCGCGCCTGAGGTTGTATTTCTTGAAGTTACATCTCCCGCTGTTGAAGTGTAGGTCGCTGCATTTGTTGCAAGTTCACCGTCGATTAGGATCGTTACCGTACCAGAATGTGACTCGTCAGCTTGAAATTGAAGATAAGCACTGCTAATCAAGGTACCTTGCGGAATGGAAACATTGTTAAATAAAATACCTACCGCTTGCTGATTTCCATCATAGGTTAATTCCAAATCTGATGAAGTAAGGTACATTGAGTTATCCGTTACATTTTCTTCCGCATAATCAAAAGTTGAATATGTTGGTGCTGTTGAGCATCCTGGATCAAAAGCATCATCAAGCCCGTCGCCATCAGCATCAATTCCACTTGCTGCAATATCAGCAACGCCATCTCCATCAGAATCATTTCCTTCAATGACATCAGATACAGAATCGTTATCCGAATCTAAATCTTGATAATCTGGAATACCGTCACCATCTGTATCAACAGGTGAAATTGGCGTTCCGCCCATATTTGTATCAAAGAAATCGTTTATTCCATCTCCATCTGCGTCCGAATTTGTACTTGGATAACCGTATCCAAGGGTAGATAGTCCTTCAAGTGTATCATCTAAGCCATCGTCATCCGAATCTATATCAATATAATCTGGGTTTCCATTTCCATCTGTGTTTGGAACTGGTAATGGATTGGTTTGCATATTATCACTTAAACCATTGTTGTTACCATCTGTATATCCATCAACCTGTCCATCACCGTTAGTGTCAGTCCCCCCTGCTTCAACGATATCCAAAATTCCATCGTTGTCAGAATCCAAATCTTCAGTATCCAATAATCCATCTCCATCATGATCTTGATTATTGAAGGTAGATGATGAAGTTCCATAAGCAGTATTAGGGTCAGAATCAACAGCATCAATTAACCCATCTCCATCAGAGTCAATACCTGAAAGGAATCCATCATTGATTTGGTAGGATGCATCTGCAACACCATCATTTGCCTCTATTGCATCTGGAATTCCATCGTTGTCAGCATCCAAATCCAAATAATCAGGATGTCCATCTCCATCAACATCTTCAGTACCTTCAATATTATCCAAAATACCGTCATTATCCGAATCTAGATCACACATGTTATCCACTCCATCTCCATCAAAATCAATACCGGCTCCTCCTTCTGCGAAATCAGGAATACCGTCACCATCACAATCAGAGTCTGTAGAAGCTCCAAAGTTATTTGCAGCGTCCGTTTCATTAAAGTTAACGTTGTCCGTAAAGACTGCAGCTTCTAAATTATCCGTAGTTAAGGCATAGCCTGCAGGTAAGGTAGATTCATCAATTTGAATAACTAAATTCGCGGTCGTTGCAAATGTAAAACTGTACTCACCATTTGCATCCGTAGTTTCTGTTTGAATAATAATGTCATTAACTCCTACTTGACCATCACCATCTACATCATAATAAAGGTTTACAGTAACGCCAGCAATTCCACTTTCTGTTCCTCCCAATAACTGATCCATATCAGCATCATTATAAACAGTACCCGTAACGATATTCGGTGGTGCAACAAGAGCAGCAACTGACTCAACATCATTACAAGCTAAAACTTGATTTCCACTTAGATTACCATTGCTTGGGTCAATTTCATAAAAATCAGAAGGTGCATTCCCTTTTGTACCGTAGAAGGTAGCATCATTAAAGTATGCCATCCCTTCGATATCATTATCTGAAAGGGCACCAACAACAGATACGGAACCAGTATATTTATTGATATTTAGTAGCTGATCTATAGAGCCGTCGTTACCAACTGTATAGAGTTCTCCGTTCGCTGGACTTACAGCAATATCGTCAATGTCAAAATATACTCCAGCTCCATCAACAACCAGATAATCAATGTTGGTTCCGAAGGCATCTTGAATATACTGCCCAGTAATAGGATCTATTTGAAAAAGTAAGTCGTAATTCCCGTTTCTTCTATTAGATGCCCACAATATTCCTGTCCATGGATCAAATGATAAACCATCAACGTCATTCAGTTGTTGAGCACCTGCCGAACCATTCGCAGTTCCCCCACCGTCAATTTCGGAAATAATGTTAAACGCACCGGTGGAGGTATTCAATGTGCCAAAATCACCAGCATCAGCAGCATATAGTGTACCATCCCAATAGGCAATAGCTTCAATATCTGGCACTCCAACCCCACCTATTAAAGTGCTTGTCCCATCAAAAACATTATAGGAGTACAATTGATCTGAACCATCACATACATAGTAAAAGATTCCAGGATTATTGAGGTTGTCAATATCCCTCCAATCGGGCTCTGCATCACCATCTTGATTAGTTTCTGGGAGTACAGAATTATCTCCACCCCAAGATCCAGAATTAGAATCAAAGTTGTCATCAATACCATCCCCATCCGCGTCACTTCCCGATGGACTAGAATCTGCAACCCCATTTAAATCCGCATCATTCGCTTCAATGGCATCTGAAATACCATCACCGTCTGAATCTGGATCGTTAAAATCAGGTATACCGTCTCCATCCGTATCTTCTGGAGCAGCTGGAGTACCTCCCACACCTATATCAAAACGGTCAATGATACCATCATTGTCAGAGTCTTGATTAATTAAAATAGTTGGATACTCATCTGTTGGGAATCCCTCTCTGGTATCAATAATTCCATCATTATCAGAGTCTAAATCAAGATAATCTGGCAACTCGGCTAGTCCATTAGTATTTTCATAAGTAACATCAGCATTTGGAATTGGAAGATAATTAAGGTTCGCTCCGTCAAAATAACCATCTCCATTGGAATCTGAAAAATTATCATAGGTTCCATTCCCATCAGTATCCGTTCCACCACCTTCAACTAAATCTAGGATTCCATCGTTGTCAGCATCTAAGTCTTGATAATCATTAATTCCATCGCCATCGGTATCCGGGTTTCCTGATAAAGAAGTTGAGGCACCTGTGTAAGCAGTATTAGGGGCATTGTCAACTCCATCTAACAAACCGTCTCCATCGGCATCATTACCTACGATACGACCAATAGTATTGACATAATCGATAGGGTATAAACCACCATTGGCTTCAATCGCATCAGGTATACCATCATTGTCTGAATCAAGATCTAAATAATTAGGGATACCATCACCATCTTTGTCATTAGAACCTTCGTCAGAATCTAAAATTCCGTCATTGTCAGAATCCAAGTCAAGGTAATCTGGAACTCCATCAAAATCCGAGTCTGCTGTTGTAGTTTCGTAGAAATCAGGGAGACCATCTAAATCCGAATCCGCACCAGTTGCAGCTCCAAAATTGTTGTTTTGATCAGTTTGACCAAAAGCCGAGAAACTTGCTGTTTCAATATTATCCGTGGTGAAGGCATATCCAGAGGGGTAGGTGTTAAAATCTGTAACAACTAATAATTCAGCCGTTGTGGCAAATGGAAACGAATAATTACCATTTGCATCCGTTATTTGGGTCTGAATTAATATATCTGAAGAACTGTAGCTCCCGTTTCCATCTTGATCGTAATATAAGTTTATTGTCACTCCTGAAATCCCAGATTCACCTGGATCTAGAGCCCCGTCGAAATCCAAGTCGTCAAAAACAATCCCATTTACTAAATTTATGTCCGCTACTAGTGATGCAAGCGCTTCCGTATCGCCACAATTTGCATCCGTTAAATCCGTGGCCATTGAGGTCGTGCCAGTGTTAACATCAATCTGAACAAATGTGTTGGCTGGAGATCCAGATGCTCCAACTGTTCCCCAGAAGGTACCGTCGTTGTGGTAAGCCAAACCTTCTATATCACCTCTATCACATGCCGATGAGACCGTTACATCTCCGGTGTATTTATTAATTGAAATAATTTGGGCACTTCCTCCTTGGGTGGAGACTGTGTACATAGTCCCATTTACTGGAGATATTGCTATATCATCAATATCCGTAAAAACTCCTGAACCATCAATCACAAGGTAATCGACATTGGGTCCAAACGCATCTTGAATGTATTGTCCACTAACAGGGTCAATTTGAAACAATAAATCATAATCCCCTGCACGTCTCGCTGAAGCCCATAAAATCCCTGTCCAAGGATCAAAGGATAAGCCATCAATATCTCCAAGAGCCTGTCCACCTTCTGATCCAGAAGCATTTCCTGCAGCATCTACGTTGGCTATAAAATTCCAAGCACCTGTGGTTTTCGAAATCGTTCCAAAATTTCCAGCGTCTGTTCCATATAGTGTTTCAGTTCCTGGCCAATAAGCAATAGCTTCTACAGCACCAGTGCCTCCTCCTAGAGCGCCTATATAGGTTGTTCCACCATTGGTACGGTGTATTCTCCAAAGATCTTCACCATCATCACACACATAATAAAGGGAATCAATATTTGCGGCACCAAGAAACAGAGGCACCAAGGCCATTAAGCTGGTAAATATTCGTAGCATAATCAATAGTTAGTCAAGTCAAAAGTACTTAGTAGCCCTTTGAAAAGACCTATTAAACATACCTATTCGATGAATTGTAGAAAACGAGAGTTAAATGGTAATTAGCTTCTTGAATCAACGAACGCTCCCCACAAAATATAGCTTATTATCATAACGGCAGAAAAGAAGAACAACCCCAACATTAGCATTATTCCAAGATGAATGGCTACACCAATTATTACTAAAGTACCTTTTGCCTTCTTTATCCAAATAAAAAAGGGGAAAAATAACTGATAAACCAGAATAAAATAGACAGCTAATTTTGACCAGATTGGTAAAATTTGCATTGGGTAAAAAAGATTGTAAACCGGATTAGACATCAATTCGTTTAAGGCTAATCCGCTCATCCAAGAGTTACTGTCAAACTTGTAAATACTGGACACAAAATAAATCAAACAAATCTGAAGTTGATTCATTCGGAATACCAAAGACTTACCCACATCACTTTTTATCGATTCAAAATATTGGTAAAGGATATTCGAAAAAAGGAAAATCCCAATCAAGGAATTAGCCCCTGTTTCGGCAGCATTAAGTCGGTTGATTAAATTGACATAAACGAACCATAAAAGAATACTGCTAAGGAGTTTAAACTTTGATTTTATTTGAAACACAAAAGCAAGCAGGGCTATCAATAAAAAACTAAAGTTTAAAAAGCTAGAGTCGGCAATCTCCAGAAGATGAAAAAACTTATGCATACCAATTGTTGTCCATGGGTCTGCAGGAAAACCGCTCCCCTCAATCAGGAAGGGAGAAAAATACAAAAGTTGTAAGGCGACTAGGCATAACAAGGCTTTCATAAATATGCTATACCTCCTTTCGTAGGTAAAAGTAGAGGGTAATATTTTATCGAGCCAATTATTCATTCTGCATACTAAATATTACTTTCCCAGAACGTAAAATTTGAAGTTCCGTCCACTCATCATTTCCTAAAATATTGGAAACAATCTCTTTACTGCCCTCTTTTCTCGGGCTATTCGGATAGTACTCTTTATGTTCCATCTTATAGCCCCAAATGAATAAAGCATGTTTCCATTCCCAGCTATAAAGCCATGACTTGTATTCTGGCATATCTTCAATTAACTCCTTCCAGATCCCCTCCTTATTTCTTACGTGAAAAGTGTAATGCTCGGATGGTATTTCAGGTGCAAAAAGGTTCCATCGTTGATTAAAAAACGGCCTGACATAGGTGGCCGCATAAGATTTTGATTGTGTTCCAAACCATCTATTTGGAAGGGTATAAACCAAGATGAGACCAAAATGAAATAGTAGAAAGAACAAGGCCAGCCATTGCGCACGCTTTTTCTTATTTTCAACTTCTTTCACGGCCTAAAATTAGCACTTTGAAAATTACTCGTATTCCTCCACATAGTTTTGTATTTTTGAGGCTAACAAAAACTAAAAAATGAACATCAAAGCAAATAACCCTTCTCTTAAGTCATGGGTAGAAGTACCCGCTAATTCAGATTTCCCAATTCAGAATTTACCTTTTGGTATTTTTTCTACCAACGGTGGGAGTAAAAGAGTTGGTGTTGCCATTGGTGAACATATATTGGATTTATTTGAAGTTCACAACAATGGATTACTAAATAAGCTTCCATTTGGAACAAAGGATTTTGAAAGTGAATTTTTGAATGAACTCATGTTGCACGGTAAACAAGCTACACGTGATTTGAGAAACAGAATTTCGGACCTTTTGGAAGAAGGGAACAATGAAATAAAAGGGTCGGCTAACGAAAGTAAAATGCTCCTTAAAGCATCTGCATGCTCCATGCACCTGCCGGTAAAAGTTGGAGATTACACTGATTTTTACAGCAGTATAGAGCATGCCACTAATGTGGGGACCATGTTCCGCGATCCGAATAATGCATTACTCCCTAATTGGAAGCATATCCCTGTTGGCTATCATGGAAGAGCAAGTTCTATCATCCTATCAGGACAAGAAATTCATCGTCCAAAAGGACAACAAAAACCGAATGAGGATGAACCACCTGTATTTGGACCGTGCAAACTTCTCGATTTTGAGTTGGAAATGGCCTTTGTTACTTATCAAGGCAAACCCTTAGGAGATTCAATTTCTACGAGTGAAGCAGATGACTATATATTCGGAATGTGCCTATTTAACGATTGGTCGGCTAGAGATATTCAGAAATGGGAATATGTACCCCTTGGCCCCTTTCTAGCAAAGAACTTTGCAAGCTCAATTTCTCCGTGGATTGTTACGCTTGATGCTTTGGAACCCTTCAGAGTTTCTGGTCCTGTCCAAGATCCAAAAGTACTTCCGTACCTTGAGTATTCGGGAAATAAAAACATTGATATAAAGCTAGAGGTCCTAATTCAGCCAGAAGGTGAAGCTGAAAGCAGTATTTGTAAGTCCAATTACAAACATATGTACTGGAACATGACGCAGCAATTAGCGCATCACACTGTCAATGGATGTGATATTAATGTTGGTGACATGATGGCGAGCGGAACAATTTCAGGTCCTACGGAGGATTCTTACGGCAGTATGCTGGAGTTATCCTGGAAAGGGACCAAACCTGTGCAACTAAATAATGGTCAAGAACGTAAATTCATTCAAGATAAAGACACTGTGATTATGAGAGGGTATTCCGAAAAAGACGGGATACGCATTGGTTTCGGTGAAGTATCAACTAAAGTTTTACCAGCAAAATAAGAAAGATGAAAAAAGCCTACTTTTTACTTTTAGCCAGCTGCGCCCTCTTTTCATGTGGAGAAGATAAAGCTGCTGAAGAAGCGAAACCCGTTCAAAAATCAGACACCATTGACACTGCTGTGCAAGATACAACAGCTTTAGACACTAGCTACCTTGACACGATTAAAGTTGAATTAAGCGCAAAGGATACCGTAGTTAAGAAAGTTTCCGTTGAGGAAAAGTTAAACGATGGTAAGGAAGGAAAAGCAGAAGCTGCCACCAGCGCCAAAAAATTTTTTGATTTGAGTCAGTACGGTTACAACATCCTTATTCAACTTCCTAAAGAAACAGAAATTAGTGTTGGAACGCTTGATGAAGCCATTCTAAAGTTTGGAAATGACTTTGAAATTGAAGTCATGGAAAACTACGAGGGTGACCTACAAACTCAAAAAGCAGGTTTTAAAGGGAACAAGCACAATCAGATGCTGGGATATGTTATCGAAGATGACAACGGGTTCGTACGTAAAATAAAATCGAATGGTGTCTTATCACACAACTTGGTTTATTTGATAAACGATGGCAGCCTTGATTTGATTATTAGCAGTTCTCGTTCTAAAAAATACTCGCAGGATGAAATCATGGAAATGTGGAAAGCCTGTAAAACTATTAAGGTAAAAGAGTGAAAAAGGACGCTTTAGATTTTGCGAGAGACGAACAAGAAAAGCAGGATATTCTAAACGCCTATCGGGGCTTATTAAGAGTATCCAAACGTTATCGGAATCCGGATGGTGCACGACTAATTAGAAAAGCTTTCAATGTTGCCTTGGACGCGCATAAAGATATGCGCAGAAAATCTGGTGAACCTTATATCTATCATCCCATTGCTGTTGCAAGAATCGTGGGTGAGGAAATAGGATTAGGGAACACGTCTATCATCTGTGCATTATTGCATGATACGGTTGAAGACACCGAAATTACCCTAGAAGATATTGAAGCAATGTTCGGCCCAAAATGCCGAGCAATTATAGATGGTTTAACTAAGATCTCTCATTTAGACCACAGTCCTTCTATACAAGCTGAAAATTTTAGAAAGATGCTGCTTACCCTTTCAGATGATGTAAGGGTGATTTTGATTAAAATTGCGGATCGCTTGCACAACATGCGGACTCTCGGAAGCATGAAGCCAGAAAAGCAATTAAAAATTGCAAGTGAAACAAAGTACATGTATGCACCGATGGCCCACCGCCTAGGTTTATACAATATTAAGAGTGAACTAGAAGACTTGTCGTTGAAGTATACCCAACCAAAGGTATACGAGCATATTTCTAAGAAATTACAAAAGACAAAAGAAGTTAGACAACGCTTTATTCGGAGTTTTGTTAATCCAATTAAAAAACAACTCGACCAAGAAGGATTCAATTATAAGGTAAAAGCAAGAACGAAATCTATCGCGAGTATTTGGGATAAAATCAACAAAAAGAATATCCCTTTTGAGGAGATATATGACCTCTTTGCTATTCGGATTATTCTTGATTCTGAAAATGAACAAGAAAAAGCCGATTGCTGGAAAGTTTACTCCATTGTAACTGATTATTATCAGCCGAATCCAGACAGATTGAGGGATTGGATCTCTATACCTAGATCAAATGGATATGAGAGCTTGCACACTACAGTTATGAGTCCAACGGGACAATGGGTTGAAGTGCAAATCCGAACGGAACGTATGGATGATGTAGCAGAAAAAGGACTTGCTGCACATTTTCGTTATAAGGAGGACGGTTCCCATCAATCCAAATTAGACTTATGGTTGGGTGAAATCAGAGAATTATTAGATAGTTCAAACGAGGATGCTATTGATTTTATAGATGAATTCAAGCTTAACCTCTTTGTTGATGAAATCTATGTGTTTACACCTAAGGGAGACTTACGGACCTTGCCAAAAGCAGCAACCGCACTTGATTTTGCCTTTGACATACACACGGAAGTTGGAAAGAAATGTATCGGTGCAAAAGTTAATCACAAGCTTGTTCCTCTGAGTCACCAATTAAAAAGCGGTGATCAGGTTGAAATATTAACTAGCAACAAGCAAGAGCCTAAACGCGATTGGCTGGATTTGGTTAAAACGGCACGAGCAAAAGCTAAAATAAAGACTGCTCTCAAAGAGGGTGTTAAAAAACGAGCCGAAGATGGTAAGGAGATTTTAGATCGTAAATTGAAGCAGTGGAATGTTCCTTTTACTTCCGAAAATGTGGGTGTGGTTCAGTCCTTTTTCAAATTTCCTGGGGCAACGGAGCTTTATTTTGCCATAGCTGAAGAAAACGTTGATTTATCACAGGTAAAGGCACTCATAGGAAAGGATAAGAATCTGTACCTGCCAGAGAGGGAGACAAAGACGCAAGAGCGGAAAGAAAAAACTACGAAGGACAAAAAAGACGAGCTCATTATTGGTGAGAATTACAAAGGCCTTCAATACAGTTTAGCTCAATGCTGTTCACCCATTCCGGGAGATGATGTGTTCGGTTTTGTGACCATTCGAGAAGGAATAAAAATTCACCGTCAGAATTGTCCCAATGCAACCCAGCTGCTTTCAAAATATGCTTATCGCGCAATTAAGGCAAGGTGGTCTAGCGGAAAAGAAGATGAATTTATCGCTGGAATTCGTTTTGTAGGGATTGATGATATCGGTATCGTGAAAAGGGTAACAGATATCATATCTGACAGCTTAAACATCAACATGAAGTCCATTTCATTTGATTCTGAAGATGGAACTTTTACAGGGCAAGTAAAGGTACTGATACAAGACACTAACCACCTGGACAGCCTGATTAAAGAATTGAAAAAAGTAAAGGGAATGCGAAGAGTGGAGCGTATGGAGGGAGATGAGTAAGGCTTACGCTCTGAAAAGTACAGCTTAAACAAAAACGGCGAGCCTTAGCTCGCCGTTTTTATAAAAATAAATCATAGATTAAATCTCCGCACTGGAAGTATCAAAACCTCTATCTACCTTTTTGAAAAGACCTTGTAATACACGACCTGGACCAACCTCAACTACAGCACTTGCACCATCAGCAATCATCTGGTGCATGGTTTGCGTCCAACGCACGGGTGCTGTTAACTGGGCAACTAAGTTCTTTTGAATTTCAGCCGGATCTGTAACGGCAGCAGCTGTTACATTTTGATACACTGGACAAATTCCTTCATTGAATTTAGCTGCTTCAATTGCTTGCGCTAATTCTGCACCTGCTGGCTCCATTAAAGGAGAGTGAAAAGCACCCCCTACTGGAAGTAATAAGGCTCTCTTTGCTCCCGCCTCTTTCAAGCTTTCACAAGCTGCTTCAACAGCTGGAATTGCACCAGAAATAACCAGCTGTCCTGGACAGTTATAATTTGCTGCCACAACAACTCCTTCGGTTTCAGCACAAATTTTCTCGATTACTTCATCTTCAAGACCAAGCACAGCAGCCATTGTAGAAGGTTCTGCCTCACAGGCTTTTTGCATAGCCATGGCTCTTTTTGAAACTAAGGTTAACCCTTCTTCAAAAGATAGAGTTCCATTTGCAGTTAATGCAGAAAGTTCCCCTAAAGAATGTCCAGCAACCATATCCGGCTTAAAGCTATCGCCAAGAGCTTTTGCTAAAATTACAGAATGTAAAAAGATGGCAGGCTGCGTCACTTTCGTTTGCTTTAACTCTTCATCTGTACCATTGAACATGATATCGGTAATTCGGAATCCCAAAATGTCATTGGCATTCTCGAATAAGTCTTTACACTGGCTGTTTCCATCGTATAGGTCCTTCCCCATTCCGATAAACTGTGCTCCCTGTCCGGGAAATACATATGCTTTTTTGCTCATTTCTTCCTTTGTTTTTATTTCTTTTTAAATGCGTTTATGGCGTTTTTTGAAAAATCTGAAAGCACCAACTCACCGCTCATTGCAGCTCGTTCTGCCAACAAGGTATCCCAATGCTCGGTACCTTCCCAGAATATTTTTTTCAGTAAACGCATGGCTTCTGGGTTTGACTTTGACAATTTATTCGCTAAAGTAGCAATGGCTTCATCCATGGCTTCTACATCTTCGAATATCTCCGCATACAAACCTTTCTCTCTTGCCCACTCTGCCGAATACCATTCGGTAGCGTTGATGGCCATGGTACTCATTGCTGAAGTGCCAACTTTTCTTTCTACTGCAGGTCCAACTACAAAAGGGCCAATCCCAACAGCAAGTTCAGATAATTTAACGGCTGCAAACTTTGTTGCATAACAGTAATCTACAGCTGAAGCCATACCTACTCCACCTCCAACTGCTTTACCTTGCACTCGTCCAATTATGAGTTTGGGACATTTTCTAGCTGCATTTATAACATTCGCAAAGCCTGAGAAAAAGACTTTTCCTGTATCTATATCTTCTATCGAAATTAATTCATCAAAGCTTGCTCCCCCGCAAAATGCTCTGTCACCAGAAGATTTCAGTATGATGACCTTAACCTCATCATTTGTTCCCATTTCTGTGATGGTTTGCGCCAGCTTAGCCAATATTTTCCCTGGTAAACTATTGCTTAGTGGATGAAAAAATTCAATGGTAGCAATTCCATTTTCTATCGTAGCTTCTACACTACCTTGATTGATAACATTTGTTTCCATAGTTATTTTTGAAAGACATAAATGGTGTTAATTCCACCAAGTACATCATGTTGATCGACAAATTTAAATTTTTGAGCTTGAATCAGCTTAATTAATTCACGTTCGGTAAATAAATAATCTTTTTGGACATCATTCTTGGCAACTGGAGTACGAATGAAAAAGTGTCCATCCTTTTTGAGTAACAAATTAATTTCTTTTAAAAAATCTGGACGTCCTTCAGCTGGCACATATTGCAATACATTGTTCAGAAGAACCTTGTCAAAAAAATCAAATGGGAGATTGGTCGTGTCGTAGGTTCCTCCCACAAAAATGATATCATTGGTGAAACTTGAGCCGCGTATGTCTTCAAAATGATCTTTAATGATGGGCCAATTGTCAAAGTTTGACGTATCAGGATCTTCTACATAAATTGTTGCTGAATCTGCATAAACGCTGATGGTAGCTGCTTCAATTCCATCATAACCTCCAACATCTGCAACTACTTCACCTGCCTGGATATCCCACACCAAAAGGTGATCTTTCCTAAACTCCCAAACCTGTTCCTTTGACTTATACCTTTTCTGCAGGGCTCTCTTATCTCCAAAGCGGTTTTTCCAAATTTTCCCGCAGGAGAAGACCAAAACAGTAAGGAATAAAATACTTAGATATGCCCTTCTTCTTGCCATTTTTTATAGCCTCCTTGAAGACTTTTAATTTGTTTAAAACCCTTTGATCGTAAAATCTCCAATGCTCGCAAACTTCTAATTCCAGATTGACAATACAACACTATATCATCCATTATCTCCTCTGGAATTATGCCATTTTCAAGTTGACTCAAAGGTAGAAATTTATTGCTGATTGAACCGGCTGAAAATTCATGACTTTCTCTTACATCCCAAATGTTCTCAAAGCCTTTATCTATTCGATTTAAAAGATCCTCAGTACTAATTTCATCGGATGCACAGGTGAGCTGGTAATCTGTTAATTCCCTTCGCTGAAAGTTCTTTTCAACTCTTTGAATATTCAAGACGAGTTGGGTATTATGATAGGCATCAATCTGTAATAGCTTCCCGGAGTATACGTTTGGTAAATTTGCCAGAACTTTAAGCGCCTCATTGGCCATCATAGACCCAACCATTCCTGGCAGCGTCCCCAATACACCAATCTCATTACAATTAGCCGCTTGACCCTGTTCTGGGAAAAGACAACGGTAACTAGGTCCTCCATTATAATTAAAAACCGACAGTTGACCAGTAAAACCTTCTATCGACCCCGACACCCAAGGCTTATTTGCAATTAAGCAAGCATCATTGACCAAGTATTTACAAGCGAAATTATCACTTCCTTCAATTACTAAATCATGGGCTGAAACTAATTCCAACGCATTACTTTTATCTAAAAAATAATCCAGTGCTGTGATCTTAATTTCTGAGTTTAGTCGCTGAAGTTTTTCAACAGCCACCTCCGCCTTATTTCTTCCAATATCCGACTCGGAAAATAGAATTTGACGTTGTAAATTGCTCAAGCTTACCTTGTCGGCATCCATCACGGTAATTTCGCCTACTCCACATGATGCTAGATATTGAAGTACGGGGCATCCCAAACCGCCAGCGCCAACAACAAGAACGCGTGAGGCGGCAATCAAGTCTTGTGACTTTTGTCCCCATGCTTTTAATCTAATTTGGCGATCGTACCTTTCCATGCTAGCTTTTAATTTTAACTTGTCTCAGAAATATTTAAATACTTAGTTGCTTCACGATAAGAAAGTGGCGACAACTCATTCTTATACTTCCTTACAAAATCAATAACAAATTCGGGTTGTTTTCTGCTCACATCACGTAAAACCCAACCTATGGCCTTGCGGATAAAAAACTCCTTTTCATTAAGCCGGTTTTTGCAGTTCTTCTGTAGTACTTCCAAGTTGTGATTTTTTCGATTGATTTGATATATGATAGATGCTCTTCTCATCCACATATTTTCATGGGAGTTCCACTCTTCCATTAACTCATGTCCATCGAATTTAAAAACCCAATTACCCACCAAATGAGATGAGAGCCAGTCGACGGTATCCCACCAAGATTTATTTTGAATGAACCACTCCATTTCCAAGATGTGCTTCTCCTCTGTTCGCTTTTCAACTTTGGAAAGAAGATCCATAGCTGTCATTTGATATTCGCGCTCTGGCATCTCCCAGAGTTTTTTGCAAAACAGAAATATTTCATCAACCGACAAGGTCTTCCATTCAGAAAGCCACTCCGTGCTTGCAGCCCGCCTGTCCGGTGACTTAATCCCAAAATATTCGAAATGACCTTTCATATATGCCTTCATCTGAAGGGCATTTTCTTGGTTGGCGTTTTCTTTAAATATTTCGGTGAGCCCCTTTATCGTCATAACTATTCCGAGAGCACTTCTGTTTTATTGCTCCTATCTATACTTGTTTGTAGAGAATTATCCCAGTTTTTAAAAACAGGCTCATAACCTTGACGCTTTATCACCTCAATAAAATTCTTTGTTGATCGTTTATCATCTGTTTCGAATTGCTCTAAGTTCGCCTTTGGATTCGCATAGCCTCCAGGATCCGTTTTTGAATCGGCTGAAATGGATGTAATTCCGAGTTTTATCACATTGTTTCGGAAATTCTCGGACTCTCGGGTAGACATAGATAACTCAACCGTTTCGGAAAGCAGGCGGTATGCTCCAATTACCTGCACCAATTGCGCATCTGTAATCTCCGACTTAAGAGGTATTCCGCCCGCACAAGGTCGTAACCTTGGAAAGGAAATGGAATATAAACTTTTCCAATAATTCTTCTCCATGAAATCTAGGTGCATAGCACAGAAATAGGAATCTACTCTCCAATCCTCCAGACCGAAAAGAGCACCTAAGCCAATTTTATGCGCCCCTGCCTTCCCAAGCCTTTCTGGCGTATCAATCCGATACCTAAAATTCGATTTTCGCCCCTTGGGATGATGCAGCTTATAGTTTTCCTCATTGTACGTTTCTTGATAGACGAGCACTGTATTTAAACCTTCATCAAATAGCGTTTCATACTCATCTTGATCGAGTGGTTGCACCTCCATGGAAATATGTGCAAAATGAGGTTTTAAAAGTCGAATGGCATTCTTAAAATAATCTACTCCAACTGTTCTATTTGCCTCTCCGGTGACAATCAAAACATGATCATACCCCATGCTTTTAATAATCTCAACTTCTTTCAAGATCTCAGCATCACTTAAGGTTTTCCTGGCAATTTTTACATCCAAGCTAAAACCACAATAAGTACAAATGTTCTGGCACTCATTACTCAGGTACATTGGAATGTACATTTGAATCGTATTACCAAAACGCTTTTTCGTTAGGCGATGAGATTCTTGAGCTATTTGTTCTAAATACTTTTCAGCTGCTGGACTAATGAGTGCTGCAAAATCTTCAAGGCTTCTCTTCTCTTTAGACAGGGCGCGCAACACATCATCCTCTGATTTAGCATAGATTTTTTCTTTTACCTCCTTCCAAGAAGTCCGAGCGAATATGTCATAGAAGCTCTTTTCCATTAAGATAAAAATGAGGTTAAAGGTGAGCTAGCTTCTGCTTGTTTTTTTTGAGCAGGTAATCCCGCAAGGTAAGCTCTTCTTCCTGCCACAACAGCTTCTTTAAAGGCAATTGCCATTTCAACAGGGTTCTGGGCAACGGCAATTGCTGTATTAACTAAAACGGCATCTGCACCTAATTCCATAGCAAGAGCAGCATGACTGGGAGCACCGATACCCGCATCTACTACTACCGGAACATTCGCTTGATCAACTATGATTTCAATAAAATCGCGTGTTTTTATTCCAAGGTTACTTCCAATAGGGCTACCCAAAGGCATTACAGCAGATGTACCCGCATCCTCTAATCTCTTACACAATACCGGATCTGCATGAATGTATGGCAAAACAATGAATCCTTTTTTAGCTAGGGCTTCACAGGCCTTTAAAGTCTCTATGGGGTCGGGCATGAGATACTTAGGATCAGGGTGGATTTCTAATTTAATGAAGTCCGTTTCCATAGCCTCTCGAGCTAATTCTGCTGCAAAAACAGCTTCTTCTGCTGTTCTCACACCACTGGTGTTTGGCAGCCAATCAAAACTCTCCTTTGGTAAGTGACGTAAAAGGTCAAGTCTTTCATCCGCACTCACCCGTTTTAAAGCGACAGTCACCAATTCAGATTCTGAAGCCAACAATGCTTCACTCATTAACTCTGGAGATGCAAACTTACCAGTACCCGTGAACAAACGAGAATTGAATTCCTGCTGTCCAATTTTCAATTTATCTACGCCCATAACTCTTTAACTCTTGTAACAAATTCTTTTTCTTTTGTAAGGTGTAATCCGTTTGAAACTGCAATTCCTGACACTCCTGTATCCTTTAAGCTTTCAAGATCAGATATTTTTATTCCTCCTATTGCTAAAACAGGGATTTCAACTTTATCTTGCTTCATTTCTTCAATTACACTTAAGTAACCTTCCTTCCCCAAAATGGGACTTAGATTCTTTTTTGTTTCAGTGGTATTGAAGGGTCCCAATCCGATATAATCAGCACCTTGCTTATATTGATAACTGATATCCGAAATATTGTTAGCCGTACCTCCCACATAATATTTATCTCCGTGTACTTCTTTAAATTGAGAAATTGGAAGATCGTTTAGGCCTAAGTGTATTCCATCTGGTTCTATTTCATCAATCAAATGATGTCTATCGTTTATGATAAAGTTCGCTCCGTAGCTATCGCAAAGGACCTTTGCTTCTAAGGCCAATTGAAGAAACTCCATATCTGAAACATCTTTCAAACGAAACTGTACCCATTTTACTCCAGCTGATAAAGCTTTGAGAATGGCAGGAATTGCTTCTCCCTTATCGTTGGGAGTTATATATTGCAGCGATTTAAATTCCATCATCTAAAATATTGGGGTCATTCGGTTTCTCGGGTGGAAAAACATTAAAATATAGACTAATTGCAAAGTAGGACAAGGCCACAAAAATTCCGGCGAATATTACCATTGGTGCATAAGGGAAATTCGCGATCATCATGATCGTACCTATTGCTGCGATTAAAAATCCCCCAGCGTAAACCCTCTCAAGCCATTTGGGGCGATAAGCTTTTTTTGCCTTAGGAAAATACGCTTCTTGAAAATACCATGTAATGGCCATAACACCTAAGCCAATCAGTAACCACATAATTCTTTCCGACAATTTACTGGATGTGAAAAACACAAAAATACAATAGACCAAAAACAGGAGGGAAACCCCTGAAAGGACATAACGTATATTTTTATTTCGCATCATTTTCTAAAAGAGGCTAAAAGTGACTTATTTGATGATAGACGCTTTTCCACGAATCGTTTTGCTCTTATGGCTGCTTTTAGGGGTGGATAACCGAGAGCTAAATAAGCCGTAAAAGCAGAACTCAACATACACCCGCTGCCATGTTTCGGAGAACAATGGTCGGTTTTAGGCTGTAAAACAAAATCCTTACCCTTGTAATGCAACTTATCCCAACCAATCTTAACTTCATTATCCCCACCGGTAAGCCAATAATTAACACCGTTAGGAATTTTTAAGGATTCAAACTCAATTTGATTTGGGGTGATAAAATAAATATGCTCCCAGTCAATTTTAGAACTTGAAAAATTTCCAATTTCGTTATCGGTACTTGTTTTTATTACGGGGTCCCAAATTAATTTTGCCTTAGGCTGAATACTCTTTATTTTCAGAGCTATCTTATTCAAATAATTCTCATCAGGAAGTATCCCAATCTTAACAAATGGGAATGTATATTTATGGAGCAGTGGTTCCAATTGTCTTTCAAGCTCATCCCATTCAATCCAATTCAAATGACGAAAAGAATTCTCTGTTTGCGCTGTAATTGCAGTGCAAACTGCCATGCCCTGTGTTTTTAAAAATGAAAAAGTCTGCACATCAGCCAAAACACCTGCACCACCGCAAGGATCAAAACCAGCTATAGATAGCGTGTATGTTATTTTATTTTTCATAGATAAAATCTAACTCACCTTTAATACATACTCCATCAAACCCCATATTCAATAAACGCTCTTCTTCACTCAAAGTAACACCCCCTAGGGCGATAATTTTCGCCTTAAACTTCTGGCTTTTCAGGTTTCTTAACTTTTTTTCCAAAGCTTCTTTATCAGGGAATTTACTTTTGTACCCTAGCTTTGAAATACTGTCAAAAATGGGACTCAAAAAGAGGTATTCACAGCTTGAAAAAGATTCAATTTCTATAAAATCATGGCAAGAATAACTATAGCCTTCATTCCACTGAGCGGGTGGAGGGTTTTTATGTGAGAAATGAGCCGATCTCCAGCCGTACTGGCTCCATAGGCTCATGTGCCCATGATTCACCAATCTTCCGTGATAGCTCTCCGGTATCTCATTCATAAATGCAATAAGCTCTTCTGAGCTCGCTTTAGGTTTTCTAACATGGAAGCAATCAAAGTCATCCAACAGGGAGAGAATCTTTTGAGACTCTCCTTGCAGATAAGCTTCATTTGTCATTCCTATTCTCACTAGAGATAAATTTCTCCTCCCTTGTTTGAAAACTCTTCCGACTTTTCTTCCATCCCTTTTCTCAAGGCTTCATCTTCCGTAATTCCTTGAGCCTTGGCATAATCTCTTACATCTTGGGTTATTTTCATCGAGCAAAAATGAGGTCCACACATAGAACAGAAGTGGGCAACTTTAGCCGAGTCTTTTGGTAAAGTCTCATCGTGATATTCTTTTGCCGTGTCAGGGTCAAGAGAAAGATTGAATTGATCTTCCCAACGGAATTCAAAACGGGCTTTACTCAGCATATCATCCCTGTACTGCGCTCCTGGATGTCCCTTGGCCAAATCCGCTGCATGTGCTGCAAGTTTATAAGTGATCACCCCTGTTTTTACATCATCTCTGTTTGGTAAACCTAAATGCTCTTTAGGAGTCACATAACAAAGCATGGCCGTTCCATACCAACCAATCATTGCAGCTCCAATCCCAGAAGTGATATGATCATATCCTGGAGCAATATCCGTAGTTAAAGGACCTAAGGTGTAAAATGGAGCTTCTCCACATTCCTCTAATTGCTTATCCATGTTTACCTTAATCATGTGCATTGGCACGTGACCTGGTCCTTCTATCATCGTTTGAACATCATGTTTCCAGGCAATTTTCGTCAATTCACCCAAGGTCTCTAGTTCTCCAAATTGTGCTGCATCATTGGCGTCTGCAATAGATCCCGGACGTAGTCCATCTCCTAACGAAAATGCTACATCATAGGCCTTCATAATCTCACAGATTTCTTCAAAATGAGTGTAAAGGAAATTCTCTTTGTGATGTGCCAAACACCATTTGGCCATAATGGACCCTCCTCTCGAAACGATTCCTGTTACTCTATTTGCCGTCAAAGGCACATAGCGCAATAAAACACCTGCATGGATAGTAAAATAATCTACTCCTTGCTCAGCTTGCTCAATTAGCGTGTCTCTAAAAATTTCCCAAGTAAGGTCTTCAGGTTTCCCATTAACTTTTTCTAAGGCCTGATAAATTGGAACGGTACCCACTGGAACTGGAGAGTTTCGAATGATCCACTCTCTTGTCTCGTGGATATTTTTCCCTGTAGAGAGATCCATAATCGTATCCGCTCCCCAGCGAGTTGCCCACACCATTTTTTCTACTTCTTCTTCAATAGAAGACGTTACAGCAGAGTTTCCTATGTTGGCATTAATCTTCACCAAGAAGTTTCTCCCAATAATCATTGGCTCCGATTCTGGGTGATTAATGTTATTAGGGATAATTGCTCTACCTGCAGCAATCTCATCTCTAACGAACTCCGGAGTTATTTTTCCAACGGGAGTGTTTGCTCCGAAACTATTTCCTTTATGCTGAGGAGTAAGCTCTTTCATCTCCTCTATTCTTTGATTCTCACGAATTGCAACATATTCCATTTCAGGTGTGATAATGCCCTTTTTCGCATAGTACATCTGAGAAACATTTTCACCTTTCTTGGCTTTTAAAGGCTTTTTGATATGTTCGAACCTAAGGTAATCAAGATCTGAATTTTCCAATCTCTCCTGACCAAACTCTGAAGTCAGTCCGTCCAAGCGTTCCACATCATTTCGATCAAAAATCCATTGCTCCCTGATCCTAGGAATGCCCCTTCTTACATCAATTTCAATATTCGGATCTGTGTAAGGACCAGAGGTATCATAAACCGTTACAGGTGGGTTTTGATCTTTTTTAAATTCCCCATCCGTAAAAACGGCCTTGGAATCTGACTGAGAAATCTCTCTCATGGCAACTTTCATATCCTTGTAGATACTTCCGTTGACATATACTTTTTTTGATGCCGGAAAAGGCTCTCTTGTAATTTGAGACTTTTCACTTGGAGTTATATCTTTTTTCGCCATAATCTTATTTTATCCGCCTTGAGCAGCGGTTATTATTAATACTTTATCCAACTCTTTAAAACTGGTATTCTCCCATTCTTTTTTCGGGATAATGTCACCATTGATTGCCACTGCAATACCACCTTTTTCCAGCAAATTTGTATTTGCCAGAAGATCATATAGTCTGTCGCTTATTAATTCTGTTGGCTCGTTATTTAATTCTATTTTCATTCTTTCACAGTTATAATAGCGCCGAACGTTTTTGTTTAAATCGCACACCATTCACACATAAACAAATTTGGAAAGAAAAAGATCAGAAAAAATGGGAGTCCCCCCTTAGATTCATTTGCTTTTCCTTTCGCCGGTATTAACCGTTTCAAGTTCCAAGAGTATTTCTCAGTTGCACAATTCGCGCAACACCCCTAAAGCTTAAGGTAAAGATAGACAGAAAAGTGACTCACGAACATCAATGTTTACGATTTGTTGATAACCTTTTCCCTTCTATAATCGAATTTGAAGAGTTAGGTATCCGGTTCGACCAGCCGAAGGCAAAATCCCGGGGCCGGGATAACCACTTGCTCTTCGTGTAAAGTAAACCTCATTTAAGAGATTATTTATTCCTCCCTCTAAACGAAATCGTTTGAAGTTGTAATGCAGCGCAAGATCCTGCACGGAGTAAGAAGGAATCAAACCATTGATAGCATTGGGAGTATTTACAGCATTTGTAGCATCCGTGAATTGCTCGTCTGTATAGGAAATTTGCCAAGATGCCCCCAAGTTCTTACATCTAAATGAAAGACCTGTCTTCAGGGTAAAAGATGGAGCAAGTTCAACTGAATTTCCGTTAATTTCCGGTCGTTCAGAACGAATATATTTAGCATCAATGTAGGCTAAATTAACAAACAAGTTCAACTCGAATTTTGCTGAATTAAAAAAGCTTTGCGCCATATCCCAAGAGGCATAGCTTTCTACTCCCATGTTCCGCGAGGAGGCAATATTTGTTCGGTACATGTATAAGTTGTTTAAAGTTGAATCAACTTGAGAAATTAGTCCGATTCTATTGTTGTAAAAGAGATAAAAGGCGGAAATATCCCATTTGATAGCCCTTTTATAAAAACCTCTAAAGCCGATATCGGCAGTAAAACCTTTCTCGTCTTCTAAATTGGGATCAATTCTAAAGTTTGGGTTCACTACTCGCATGTCATTAAAGGTAATTGCCCTATAATTTTGAGAGAAATTCATGTATAGTTCAAGTGTATCATTGGGATTATAGCTAAGCCCAAGACCAAACAACGGGAAGGTACGGCGAGAATTTCTATTCTCCTCTATTTTATTTTCTTCGATTAAATTACCTGCCAAATCGGTGAACCGGACCATGTAATATCCATCTGCATTAGTTTCTATATGCTCGACCCTAAAACCGGGACTTATTTTCAATTTCTCACCAATACGAAAAATTGTTTCTGCAAAAATCGCCGCGTTCCAACTTGGGAAACGGTATTCATTATCAAGACTATCTGAATTCAGGAAAATGAAATTAGCAGTTGAATCTGCAGGCCCAGCACCTTGCACACCTAGGTTGTTTCCATGGTACAATCTTGTACCTAATAAAAACACATGATTGTTTTCACCAAAAAAACTGATCCACCTGTTTTCCCAACCAAGGTTTTTAAAATCACCCGAAATGAGTGTTCTTTCACTACCGTCATCCTCCCTGTCTGTTCGTGTTAAAACCCCTAGTGATTTGCGATTGGCAAGTAGACCAAAGACTTTAGCATCAAAACGATTTTTTTTATTGATTTGCCAACGGTAATTTAAGTTGGCTAAGTTCCAATCAACAGAAAACCAATTTCGGTGTCTAAAAGATTCATAGGGAGTTCGTCTAAATTGATTATCTGTTAATCCTCCGGGTTGCTGAGCAAGGTAATTCATTTTGGTAAATTCAAATCCCAAATAGGAATCTTCATCCAGGAGATAGCGATAAGTTAGATGAGCCTGAGCTTGATTAAAAGCAGAATTGGGTCGAAAATCATTCCCTTTTTTATATTGGAAATAGGCGGAGTAACGATGAACACCTTCCGCACCTCCGAGATGGATAAATTGATTAAAAAAGGCATTTGAACCTAATGTCGTTCGACTTTTTAAGGAAAAATTGCTCGTATCTGGTGCTTCCAGTAGTCGAAAGTTTACAAGGCCTCCAAACTGTGTTCCGTACTGTAAACTAGCAGCACCACGTATGACATCAATTTTATGAATGGCTTCCGCCGGTGGGGTATAATATGATTCAGGATACCCAAGGGCATCAGCAGAAATATCATAGCCATTTTGGCGAACGTTAAAGTTCGAACTCCTATCAGGACTAAGGCCTCTACCCCCTATTCCCAATTGCAAGCCACCTCCATCACTTTCCCAAACATTGAGTCCGGCGATTTGCTTATAGAGTTCCCTTGGATTACCCGTAGCCTTGTTACCCGAGACACGTTCCATTATGATCAAGTCACTTTTTTTACCAGCGAACAAGCCCATCTCGTCAACACTTCTATGTTTCTCATAGGCGTAATCATTGTAACTTAAAGTATAGTCGTCTAAAAAACTTCTATCCCTTTTTAATTTGAAGGTTCTTTTCAAATCTGAACTCAGAACTATACTATCCGCTAGGTTTTCAAAAGTAAATGCCTTGACGTCTACAGAGTATTTTCCTTTTGGCAACAAAACACTTAATTTCCCATTCAATCCCGTTTTTCCAACTAAAGAATCATTGATGTAGACTTCTGCCTCATCAATCTTTGCATTGGTTTCGTAAGATTTAAATTCCAACTGTAAAAGGAACTGTGCATTTCCCGTTAAACAGAAAAACAAGAACAATATGGAAACTAACTTATTCAAAAGGGAGCACAAAAGTACGATGATATAAATTATAAGGCTGGTCTGAGAGCACAGTTTTTTTATCTATTAGTTTTCTACTTCTTCGACCATTCATACTTACATATACATCTGCGCATATTTGAACGTCATCAAGCTTTATTTTTTCTCCATAATCGTTAATCATTTTACCTTCCAGATCATCCTTTAAATAGTGTGAAAACTGGATGAGCATGTCCGGTTGATAAGACATTTGCTTGATTTGCTGCGGAATTAGGTAATTAGAGAGTTCAATGGGCTTATAACCTGGTTTATTCGGTAATTTCATATAGAACATAGCCTCTCCCTCTTTTTCAACCAACATCACCCTCCAAGAAAAACGAAATCCTTCTTCTGTCCAAAAAAGATTTCCAGGGTATAGTAAATAGCGCCACGGAATGAGCAATTGTAGAACTATAAAAAAGGTGAAAAAATATCTTACTGCCTTGGGATTAGTAGATTCTTCGTTTCGATGGGAAACAGAAAAACGATTTAAAAGTTTTTCATGCTGATCAGGATGAAAAAAGATTGTAGCCGCAAAAATCATCACGTATGGAAAAACACCGATTGGAAATAGTAATGCAGTCATTATGTGAAATAGTACTAATATTGGATATGCATACCTTCTTGTTTTTGACCATAGCATAAAAAACACAATGGTGCAGTCGAAAAACATTCCAAACCATGCAAAAGTGTAGTGGGTAAAATCATACTTTAAAAGTGGACCTATTATAAAGGCGTCATACTTGGGCATTAACCAGATTCTTAGGGGCTGTGCATTAATGAGCCAGTCATAATTTATTTTTGCAAACCCTGCATAGGTGTAAACGATACCAACTTGGGCGATTAACACCCAAATTAACCAATAGGGAATCATTTCCACTTGTCGTTCGCGCTTCCATTTCACATCAAAAGAAAAGCGCTTGTGGGCTGGAAGAAAGATTAAAATAAAACTTATCAGGGAAACAAAGTAATAGTGATTTAGATAGAAGGTTTTATCCAATAATTCAACATAGGTAAACAAAAGAAAAAAGCTTATGGTGCTAATTCGATAGAAAGCTCCTAGGGCAACTCCCAAGGCAGCAATTAACATACCCACAAAAACCAGGTACATTCCAAGTTCACCTGCGGGTTTCACCCAATCAAATCCGAAATAGGTGAAGTGGTATTTTGGCTGGATATAAAATTCATTTATCCAACCATTCATCATAAAGCGCAGGGTGCTGAGGAACATTAAAATCCCAAAGCCGATTCTGAAATGCACTAAGGGTGCATTAGAAACTTTTTTATTTATGAATTGAGCCAGCACTAATCACCGTCAGCGTCAGCATAGGTAATGCTTAAACCTATCATTGATTTGAGGTCGTTTTTAAAATAGACCACTAACATTTGCAATTCATCCCAAACTTGCAGTGCGCTTTGTTGATTGTTCTCCACAAAGTATTTTAAAGGACTTTGCAAGGTTCCTGTTATAGCTGATTGGGCATTAGAAATTTGTGTTTTAATCGTTGTGTTTAGAGATGCTGATTGATCTAAACTTTCTAGATACAACACGTATTCCTCAAAACCGATACCTTCTAATCCTAATTTGTTACCAGTATAAATGTCTTCAAATGCAACAAAAGATTCTGCCAACAGCTCCTTGCTTAAGTTACCTTGATAATATGCTTCTACCTTATCAGGTAAGGGCATTTGACTTAAAGTTAAGGCTCCAGCCGGAATTCCTAATTTACCTTGTCTCACGTAGCGCTCATAATGCATAATAACAGCATTGAAAAGTAAGTTAGTTGAAGATCCAACATCAAGTCCAGTACTTGATATAAATTGACCTCTATAGGATGCTTGCCACTGATTCAGTACAGTTGAACTCTTTGCGTCCATATCCAATATCAAGTCTTTTAAATATTGCATGCGGTTTGCTGCATTGGCATCTGATGTAAACAATGCTAAAGTTTGATTCGCATCATAACTGTTCAGTAAGTAATCAATGGCAGGGAATCCTTTGGCATCCAGATTTGAAACTATATCCAAGTCATATGACCCAGATGAAACGTTGTTTATTATTTGTCCAGTGTCAGTTGGATAAGTGTTCATGTTGGACCTAAGCAAAATCATATCTGCAGGCCCAAATTCAAAGTAAGCAGCGTGTTGCCATGATTTATATGCATGATACCAAGCCGCTTCTAGACTTGATAAATTCGCAAGGTTCGGTGTCATTTCAAAAGTCTCAAAAGAACTTTTCAAATTTGTTAGTTTAGCGGAAAGATCAGTATAAGCCGGAATAATTAACATGTCCGCGTAACTGGTCAACATTTCTCCTCTATTAAAATTGTCCGAATAAACACAAGAACCGTCATCCCTTTTGGCTCTCTCTTTATAGTTATCCGCAATTGGATCCGTACACCCCTGCCGGCAACCGGAAAGAGTTCCTGCAATTATTATAATGGCTAATCCTAAATTTTTCATTTTATCCAATAAAAGGGGAAACATGTTCCCCTTGTTACACAAATTAGTTGCTTCTTAACCTTATAAGCAAACTATAAATTATCTTTAATCGCATCCATACCATAAATCGTACTTAATTGATCTTTAGCGCTATTAAGATCTGTTGTACTTACAGCATAAAAGTCATCTCCAATTAGATTTAATACGTTGGTAATTTCGGCCGTTGTAATCATAGGATTATAGCCGTATCTTAAATCATCTATAAAGGCCCAAGCTTCCGATAAGGCATGATTTCTTATGGCATCATCCGTAACATTATTTAGTGCTGAATTGATATAATGTATTGCTGTACCAGCAATCATTTTCTCTAATTCCAATCTTATTATAGCGCGCTGGGCATCTCTTGTTTCCATATCATCATTGGAAATTGCCGCTCTTCCTAATCTAAAGGCCTCTACTATTTTTGTTGCAGAACCTAGTAAATCTTCACGACCATCTGCATATTTGCCCCAAAATCGATCGGTTCCGGCAGAAGGGTAGTTTATCTCTGAAGTAAAGTATCCATATGCTTCATCCCAATGGTGCTCCATTACCGTATAGTATTTCCCATTGGCAGCATCCACAGCAGATGAATTATCTACATTCATTTTAGCGTCTGATAAATAATAGCTGGAAATGTTATAAAAGAATACCGCTCCCATCAATCCTTTCTCAATTAATTGCGTGTACTCTATTCCCGTTGCTGATTGCAAATACATTTTTGATGGGTTACTTGTTGATGTCACTACACCAGGTACACCCATTGAACCTGCAGTTGAAGAATTACTAACCGACTCAATACTGTCCATGTATGATTTGAATAAATCAATAAAGTATTGGTCACCTCCAGCGGTTTTGTTTTCTAATTGTTTGGTCGTTGAATTCATCCCTAATCCATTGGCATCATCCCAAGTGTAACCAGTATTAGCATACATACTTTTTAACTGATTTGCATCCAACTGAGTACCTTGCGTATTCCCAGTTTTCATATAAACTGTCATTTCAGAAAGCATGTCCAAACGCTGAAGTTGCCCCGTATAACTCACCGTGGAGTTTCCATTTTCATCAGAAAAAGCATAAGTTGTTGGAACTACATATGAAGTGTCATACTCACAAGAACCATCATCTTTTTTTGCTTCTTCATCATAGTTCGCTGCTGTCTCATCTGTGCACCCTTTTTTTCTGCAAGAAGTAATAGAAAAGGCAATTATACCTGTTAAAATTAAGCTTGTTGTTCTTTTCATTTTAGCGTGTTTGTTTTGATAGAACAAATATCTATTTAGAATCATTCTAATCCAATACCTAAAAAAGGGTATTTTGAGCTGAAAAATTTTAAGTTGCTGATTTTCAGATATTTTTATTTAGAAAGATTTTAATTAAGCAACTGTCACAAATAATAAATTATTGATAAATCCCTTTGCTGATAGACTTTAGAACTGCATATCAAGCAGTTTACTACGAAAAAAAAATCGCTAGTGATTGAACCAAAAAAAAATCGTGATGTACGGTGAGTAAAATTAAGCAAGAAAATTATGAAAAAGATGCTTCTCACCATTCCGCTATTGTTAGCCGGTATTTTTTCAAATGCATTTGAAGAAATAAAAGTTGAATCAAAAATTGATAAAGTAACAGTTTTCCTACAGGGAGCTCAAGTTTTTAGAACGGGTAATTTCACCTTGAAAAAAGGCACAAATAAAGTTTACTTCGAGGGGGTAACTCCTAATATGGATAAAAACACCCTCCAAGCAAAAGGAAAAGGCAACTTTACAATTTTGGATGTTTATTATGAGTACCACTATCCTCAACCTGATCAAATTGCCATTCCTGCATCCAAAGAAATGCCCGACCACATTAAAAGAAAAATTCGGTCATTAACGGACTCCATAAAACGTGCAAACTATAAGCTAGATGAATTAAGACTTACCAAGGAAGTCTATGACATGGAAAGAAAAATGTTATTGAACAACGGAACTGTTAAAGGAGTTGGAAAGGTAAATGATTCCATTCCGCTCCTAAAGGATGCCATGGCATATTTTCATCAGAAAATGCTTGAAATAAATCTTTCACTACATAAGAACAAGATTGCTATCAATGAATTATCAACTGATATTGGGGGAATGCAAAGTAGACTGCAAGAACTACAAAATTGGTCAGCCCACAATAACGTTGTGGTGGATCCTCCAAAAGGACCAGTACACCGTATAGTTGTTACAATAGACGCCGAATACGCCATGTCCGGAACTCTTGAAGTTGGCTATATCGTAACTCAAGCTGGATGGACTCCATCATATGACATTCGTGGTAAAGACCTTTACTCAGATATTGATATTAACTATAAAGCTGAGGTGTTTCAAAATACAGGAATAGATTGGGATAACATACCTCTTACCCTTAGCACAAACAATCCTTACAGCAGACAGGAAAAGCCTGTACTTGGACCTGTTTATATCAACTATTATAATCCGAATCAAGCGTATTATCGTCAACAACAAAGTTATTATGACAAAGAAATGGCTAAAAAGGCAGAGAAAAATGTGGATGATTATAGAGCAGGAGTGGCGAACGGCAGTGCAAGTCCTGAAGCTGCCTACCAACTTGATTTGAACAATGCTGCTGTTTCTTCAAGAGAATCATATCAGATGACAGAAACCATACAAAACATGATTTCAGCTGAGTACAAAATAAACTTGAAATACAATATCCGCTCAAACAATGAACGCCACATAGTTGGAATAGCAAAGAAAAGTTTAAAATCAAATTACAGCCTGGCTCTTGTGCCAAAACTGGATAACAATGCATTCCTTATAGCAAATTGTACCAAATGGGAAGATTTGAATCTAATCCCTGCAAAAGCACGAATTTACTATGATGGCACTTATGTGGGGCAGAGTTATATAGATCCTACTGCAATGGAAGACACCTTAAAACTTGCCATGGGACGCGATAACTCTGTAACAGCTATCCGAAAAACCTTGAAGAAAAAAGAGAAGGAAAGAATCATAGGGGATTCTAAAGAAAAGGAAGTGCACTATGAAATAACGATTAGAAACAGCCACGGCTATAGCATAGAAATTAAAATCGAAGATCAAATCCCAGTGAGTAATAACGAAGATATAAAGGTTGAACCCTTCGGTATAGACAAAGGTAAGCTCAATGAAAATACAGGAATAATTGTTTGGGAGGAGAAGTTAAAGGCTGGCAGTACCAAAAAAATAAATTTTGGTTACAAAGTGAAGTTTGATAAAAACAAACAAGTAACTCCAATCTAGTTTATAGTTTCCTTTATTGTAATAAATAAAAAGCCCCTGGTTCAATTGAACCAGGGGCTTTTTGAATTGGCTACCCGTGGGTGGGTGGGGCGGGTTACACGCCAATTCAAAAATTATAGAAACTTAAAGTTCATTCCTTGGAAAAGGGCTGCTTTACCAAGCTCTGCCTCTATACGCAATAATTGGTTGTATTTAGCAATACGATCTGAGCGTGAAGCTGAACCTGTTTTTATTTGTCCACAGTTTAATGCAACTGCCAAATCCGCAATAGTATAGTCTTCAGTTTCTCCAGAACGGTGGGACATTACGCTGGTATAGGATGCTCTATGAGCCATATCAACAGCTTCAATTGTCTCCGTTAACGTCCCAATTTGGTTTACTTTAACTAATATTGAATTAGCTGTATTTGAATCGATACCTTGTTTCAATCGTAGACTATTTGTTACGAATAAATCATCTCCAACCAATTGCACTTTTGAACCAATCGCCTCAGTCAACTCTTTCCATCCAGTCCAATCATCTTCTGCTAGTCCATCCTCAATGGAAATAATAGGGTATTTGTTTACCCAATCCTTCCAATAAGCTACCATTTCGGAGGAAGTCATAGTATCACCAGTAGACTCAAAAGTATACTTTCCGTCTTTATAAAATTCGGTAGAAGCAGCATCTAATGCTATCCAAACATCTTTCCCAGGTGAATAACCTGCTTTTTCAATAGCTTGAAGAACAGCTTCAATTGCCTCTTCATTAGAACCTAAGTTTGGAGCAAATCCACCCTCATCACCGACATTGGTGTTCATTCCTTTATCTTTAAGAACACCCTTCAAATGGTGGAATATTTCGGTACCCATTCTTAATGCCTCAGAAAAAGAAGAGGCTCCAAAAGGCATTACCATAAATTCCTGGATATCTATCTTATTATCGGCGTGTGCTCCTCCATTCAAAATGTTAAGCATTGGAACTGGTAATGTTCTTGCTCCAACACCACCAATGTATCTGTACAAAGGCTGATTCAGCTCTGCGGCAGCTGCTTTTGCAACAGCTAGAGAAACACCTAGGATTGCATTAGCACCTAAATTCTGTTTATTTGGTGAACCATCAATCCCTTTCATCGCTAAATCGATCATAGTTTGATCGAAAATGTAGGCATTATTCAACTCCTCGTTAAGGGTGGCATTTATATTTTGAACCGCTTTGGTTACCCCTTTACCTAAAAAACGAGATTTGTCTCCGTCTCTTAACTCAACGGCTTCATGAATTCCAGTTGAGGCACCTGAAGGTACAGCTGCTCTTCCAAAACCTCCACCTGAAGTATAAACATCCACTTCTACTGTTGGATTTCCTCTTGAATCCAGAATTTCTCTGGCTAATATTTGGGCTATATAGCTCATCTTATGCGGTTTGTTTTACGTTTTTTACTATTTTTTCAATGAATTCATCGAATAAGTATCTTGAATCATGCGGTCCAGCTGATGCTTCAGGGTGATATTGAACGGAGAATACTTCTTTCCCTTCAATGGCAATCCCAGCAACGGTTTCATCATTTAAATGAACATGAGTTTCTTTAACCTTTGGATTGTTTGAGAAAGAATCTCTATCCACTACAAATCCATGATTTTGACTTGTTATTTCTCCCTTACCAGTAAGTAAGTTTTTGATTGGGTGATTTATCCCTCGGTGACCATTGTGCATTTTCTTAGTCGTTAAACCTTGAGATAAAGCCAATATTTGATGACCTAGGCAAATTCCAAATGTAGGAACTCCTGAATCTGCTATTTTTTTAACAGTTTCAATCTGCTCCGGCATAGCCGAAGGATCTCCAGGTCCATTTGATAACATGAATCCATCAGGCTCCCATGCCATCATTTCATCAAAACTTGTATTATAAGGGAAAACTTTTACTGTACAGTTTCTTTCAACTAGACAGCGTATAATGTTTTTCTTTACACCTAAATCTAATAGGGCAATCTTATGCGTTCCTGCACCCTCAATGTATGGCTCGGTGCAACTTACCTTTGAAGAAAGTTCTAGGCCTTCCATACTCGGACATGCTTTAAGTTCTTCTTTTAATTGTTCATCTGATTTATCTTCAGAACTAATGATGCAGTTTTGTGCACCTTGATTTCTTATATGTCGAACCAAGGCTCTTGTGTCAACGTCTGCGATAGCCACGATACTATCCTTCTTACAATATTCATCCAAAGACATGTTCGCTCGGGGACGGGAATAGGTTTCAGAGAATTTCTTGATGATCATTCCCTTAATTTTCATTCCATCCGATTCTACCTCATCTTCGCAAGTTCCGTAATTTCCAATGTGCGCTGTATTCATTATAAGCACTTGACCATAATAAGAAGGATCTGTAAACACTTCTTGATATCCAGTCATTCCAGTGTTAAATGCAATTTCACCAGTTGTTGTACCGATTAAACCTGCAGCCGTTCCATGAAAAACCGTTCCATCTTCAAGAACGAGTTTTGCTGCTTTTTTGGGAGTGTATTTCATGTGTTAAGATTTATGCAAAGTTACTAAGTTGATATTTATTCCTTGAAAGACATTTCGCACAATTTCATTTCTTTTTTCACATAAAAAAAGCCCTGACGAAATCGTCAGGGCTTTTTATTTAATGAATTGTTTTCATTTATTCTTCTTCACCAGATTTATCTTCTGATTCTTTTTTTGGTTCTTCCGCTTTCGCTTCTGCTTCAGGTTTAGCTTCAGCTTCCGGCTTTGCTTCCTCAGCCTTCGCTTCTTCTACCTTTTCTTCAACTGCTTCTACAGCAGCTTCAGCAACTGCAGCAGCAGTTTTCTTAGCACCACCACGACGGCTTCTCTTTTTCTTACCGCTTCCAGAACTAGATTCAGCTAATAACAATTCGTTGAAGTCAACAAACTCAACCATTGCCATTTCAGCAGCATCTCCTAAACGAGTACCTAACTTGATAATTCTCAAGTATCCTCCATTTCTTTCTAATACTTTCGGTCCAACTTCTCTAAACAATTCAGCTACCGCATACTTGTTCTTCAAGTACGAAAATACCGTTCTTCTGTTGTGCATAGAATCTGTCTTAGACTTAGTCACAAGCGGCTCAAGATAAACTCTTATGGCTTTTGCTTTTGCTAAGGTAGTTGTGATTCTTTTGTGTTCAATAAGTGAACAAGCCATGTTTGCTAACATTGCTTTTCTATGTGCACTTTTACGACTTAAGTGATTAAATTTCTTACCGTGTCTCATCTCTTTTTCTTTACTTCCCGACCTACAATAGAACCAGGATGCTGTTTATAATTTAAACTTTACCTTAATGTTGTTTTACTCCCTCACAAGGATTTTGGGAATTAAAGATGGAGGCCTGAGCCTCCATCAATATTATCTAGTCTTTATCTAACTTGTACTTTGCTACATTCATACCAAAGTGAAGTCCTTTTGCATCTACTAAATCCTCTAACTCAGTAAGAGATTTCTTACCAAAGTTTCTGAATTTCAACAAGTCATTCTTGTTGTATGACACAAGGTCTCCCAATGTTTCAACATCTGCAGCTTTTAAGCAATTAAGTGCTCTTACAGAAAGATCTAAATCAACCAATTTAGTCTTCAGAAGTTGACGCATGTGTAATGAACTTTCATCAAAATCTTCTGTTTCTGATTTCACTTCACTATCCAATGTAATTCTCTCATCAGAGAATAACATGAAGTGGTGAATTAGAATCTTAGCAGCTTCTTTTAATGCTTCTTTCGGGTGAATTGATCCATCCGTTTGAATATCAAATACTAACTTTTCGTAATCCGTCTTTTGCTCAACACGATAGTTTTCGATACCGTATTTTACATTCTTAATTGGTGTGAAAATAGAATCAACGAAGATAGTACCTACAGATACGCCGCTTCTCTTGTTTTCTTCACTTGGAACATATCCTCTACCTTTTTCAATGGTGATTTCCATGTTCAATTTAACACCTTTCTCCATGTTGCAGATTACTAAATCAGGGTTCAACACTTGGAAAGCTGTAGTGAATTTACCGATATCTCCTGCAGTAAAGTTTTCCTGACCGCTCAGGTTAATTGTTACTGTTTCAGAATCAGAATCTTCAATTTGACGCTTGAAACGCACTTGCTTTAAATTAAGTACAATTTCTGTTACGTCTTCAACGATTCCTTTAATAGTTGCAAACTCATGGTCTGCACCTTCTATTTTTACAGATGTAATTGCGAATCCCTCCAAAGAAGAAAGTAAGATTCTTCTTAAAGCGTTTCCAACCGTGATTCCATATCCAGGTTCCAATGGACGGAACTCGAACTGTCCAACACGATCGTCGGAGTTTATCATTATTACTTTATCTGGTTTTTGAAAATCTAGGATAGCCATAGTTTACTATTATTTAGAGTACAATTCAACAATAAGTTGCTCACGGATGTTTTCTGGAATTTGCTCTCTTGTAGGAGCAGCAACAAATCTTCCTTCTAACTTAGCTCCATCCCAATCTAACCAATCAAATCTCTCTGATGTATTTGACAATGAAGAAGTAACAACTTCTAGGGATTTTGACTTCTCACGAACACCAACAACATCTCCTTCTTTCATTTGATAAGAAGGAATATTCAATACTTCACCATTCACAACAACGTGACGATGAGTAACCAACTGACGAGCAGCTCTTCTCGTTGGAGCGATTCCTAAACGGAAAATCGTATTGTCCAATCGAGACTCACACAATGAAAGTAAGTTATGACCTGTGATACCTTTCATACGAGATGCTTTGTCGAATAAGTTTTCGAATTGCTTCTCTAGGATACCATAAGTATACTTTGCTTTCTGCTTTTCAGCAAGCTGAATTGCATATTCTGATTGTTTTCCTCTTCTTCTATTTGGACCGTGTTGTCCTGGAGGATAATTTTTTCTTTCCAATGCTTTGTCAGGGCCGAATATTGGCTCTCTGAACTTTCTAGCAATTTTTGATTTTGGACCTGTATATCTTGCCATTTCCTTTTGTTTTGATAGGGATTATGAATTAAGGCTTATCCTTCGATAATCGTAAATCCTATCGATTAAATAAAATTTATTAAACTCTTCTTCTTTTTGGAGGACGACATCCGTTGTGTGGAAGTGGAGTGATATCAACTATCTCTGTCACTTCTACTCCGCTGTTGTGAATGCTACGGATTGCAGACTCTCTACCAGAACCTGGTCCTTTAACATAAACTTTCACTCGTCTTAAACCGAATTCGAATGCTTCTTTAGCACATTCTTCCGCTGCAACCTGAGCTGCGTAAGGAGTATTCTTTTTGGATCCTCTAAATCCCATTTTACCAGCACTAGACCAAGAAATAACTTGACCTGTATTATTGGTTAATGAGATAATGATATTGTTGAATGTAGATTGAACATATGCTCTACCTGTTGCTTCAACTTTGACGTTCTTTTTCTTCTTAACGTTAGACTTTGCCATAGCTTATCTATTTTACTTGGTTGCTTTTTTCTTGTTAGCAACAGTTTTTCTTTTACCTTTTCTTGTTCTTGAGTTATTCTTGGTTCTCTGACCTCTTAATGGAAGTCCCATTCTGTGACGAATACCTCTGTAACAACCAATATCCATCAATCGCTTGATGTGTAATTGAGTTTCAGAACGAAGAGCACCCTCTACTCTGATATTATCTGCAATATAGGTACGGATTTTACCAAGCTCCTCGTCGTTCCATTCTGAAACTTTGGTGCTATGATCAATACCACATGCATCTAAGATGCTTGCTGCTTTACTTCTACCAATACCATAGATGTAGGTTAATCCAATTACCCCTCTTTTCTGTTTTGGTAGGTCTATTCCTGCAATTCTTGCCATAATTCTAAACTCTTATTACCCTTGTCTTTGTTTGAACTTAGGGTTCTTTTTGTTAATAATGTACAATCTACCTTTACGACGAACAATTTTGCAGTCGGCAGATCTTTTCTTTAATGATGCTCTTACTTTCATTTTCTTTATTTATATCTGTAAGTAATTCTTCCTTTTGTTAAATCATATGGAGACATTTCCACTTTTACTTTATCACCCGGTAAAATTTTAATGTAATGCATTCTCATTTTTCCCGAGATATGTGCGGTAATTACGTGGTCATTTTCTAACTCAACACGAAACATAGCATTTGAAAGTGCCTCAATGATTGTTCCGTCTTGCTCTATAGATGCTTGTTTAGCCATACAGTTTAACTTAATTATACGCTTACGCCAGGCATTGAACTACGCCCTTTGATACGCCCCGACTTCATTAATCCGTCGTATTGTCTATTTAATAAATAACTTTCAATTTGTTGCAAGGTATCTAAAACTACCCCTACCATAATCAACAATGATGTTCCTCCGTAAAACAAAGCGAATGATTGCTGAATACCGAACATCATAGCAAATGCTGGTAAAATAGCGATCAAGGCCAAAAAGATAGAACCAGGTAAAGTAATTCTTGATAACAAGCTATCGATAAAATCTGCTGTATTCTTTCCTGGCTTTACCCCTGGAATGAATCCACCGTTTCTCTTCAACTCGTCAGCCATTTGGTTTGGATTGATGGTGATAGCAGTATAAAAATATGTGAACAAGATGATCATTACAGCCAAGAAAGCGTTGTACATAAAGCTTCTTGGATCTGCGAACCCGGCTAAAGAGTCCCATTGAAGTGCTTGTCCAATATAGGTTGGTAAAACCATCAATGCTTGAGCAAAGATAATAGGCATTACACCTGCCGCGTTTACCTTGATAGGAAGGAACTGTCTTGCTCCTTGAGATAGTTGTTGACGTCCTCCTCTCCCTGATACAATTCTCTTAGCAAATTGTATTGGAACTCTTCTGGTACCTTGAACTAACAAAATACTGAACAAAATAACGAACAACAACATTGCCATTTCGATAAGAATAATAACCACCGCACCGTTATTGTGACGTGTTACTAACTCTTGAACAAATGCCGCTGGAAGGTTGGCAACAATACCAATCATAATTAAGATGGAAATACCGTTTCCGATTCCTTTATCCGTGATTTTTTCACCAAGCCACATGATAAACATAGATCCTGCAACCAAAATAACGATGGAAGTTAACCACCATGATGTTGTATTTGCATGAGCTGTTGGAGGAATAGTTAAGGCAATAATACCTGGAGCTTGAGCAGCACAAATTACAATTGTCAATAAACGTGTCCACTGGTTGATTTTTCTTCTACCAGACTCACCTTCTCGTTGTAATTTTTGAATAGTTGGAACTGCTATACCCAATAACTGCATAATAATGGATGCAGTAATGTAAGGCATAATACCCAATGCAAAAATGGATGCTCTTGAAAGTGCACCCCCTGCAAAGATGTCCAATAAACCTGCTACGGCGTTATCTCCTCCCCCTAATTCATCAGGGTTAACACCAGGAAGAATCACATACGAACCGATTCTAAACACCAAAATCAGACCTAAGGTGGTCATGATTCTAGTTTTCAGTTCATCAATACTCCAGATGTTTTTTAATGTTTGGATAAAGTTTTTCATTCCTTCTTTCCTTAATCTTATTCTGCTTCAGTTGCTGAACCACCTGCTTTTTCAATCGCTGCCTTAGCAGTAGCTGAAAATTTGTGAGCAGTTACAGAAACTTTAGCTGTAAGTTCACCTCTTCCTAAAATTTTAACTCGATCGTTTTTAGCGATCATCCCGTTTTCTTTAAGAATATCTGGAGTGATTTCAGATAATTTCTTTTTATCAATTAGGGCTTGAAGGCTATCTAAGTTGATTCCTTTGTACTCAACTCTGTTTGGGTTCGTAAATCCGAACTTAGGCACTCTTCTTTGAAGTGGCATTTGCCCTCCTTCAAATCCAATTTTCTTAGAGTAACCAGAACGTGATTTCGCTCCTTTGTGTCCTCTTGTGGCAGTACCACCTTTACCCGATCCTTGCCCTCGTCCTACTCTTTTGCTAGACTTAGTCGCCCCATTTGCTGGCTTTAGGTTTGATAATTTCATCTTTCTTCTTATTTACTTACTTCTAGTAAGTGTTCTACTTTTCTAATCATACCCAAGATTTGAGGTGTATCTTCTACCTCAATAACTTGATGTAATTTTTTCAATCCCAAAGCTTGGATAGTATCCTTTTGACGCTTTGGACGGCCGATGGCACTTCTTACTTGTTTGATCTTAATCTTAGCCATTTCTTTCGATTTAACCGTTAAATACTTTATCCAAAGAAACACCTCTATGACTTGCAACAGTTCTTGCATCTCTTAATTGAGTCAATGCATCAATTGTCGCCTTAACCACGTTGTGTGGGTTAGATGATCCTTGTGATTTTGCTAGTACATCAGTAATTCCAACACTCTCCAATACGGCACGCATTGCACCACCGGCAATAACACCTGTACCATTAGATGCAGGCTTCAACATTACACGAGCACCAGAATACTTTCCGTATTGTTTGTGAGGAACTGTTCCGTGCAATACAGGAACTTTAATTAAGTTCTTCTTAGCATCATCAATTCCTTTTGCAATAGCAGTAGTAACTTCTTTCGCTTTACCTAAACCGTGACCTACGATACCGTTTTCATTTCCAACAACAACGATTGCTGAGAAACTGAATGTACGTCCACCCTTGGTAACTTTCGTCACACGGTTTATTCCTACAAGCTTATCTTTAAGTTCGATATCGCTTGACTTTACTCTTTTTATATTCTTATCTGCCATAGCTTAAAATTTTAGCCCCCCTTCACGAGCAGCTTCTGCTAATTGTTTAATTCTACCGTGGTACAAGTATCCACCTCTATCGAAAACAACGGTTTCAACACCAGCGCTTTTTGCTTTTTCAGCAATCACCTTACCCACAAATGCAGCTTGTTCAACTTTGCTTCCTTTGTGCGCATCTTTAACCTTTAGGGAAGATGCTGACGCCAAAGTTTTTCCTGTTTGATCATCAATAATTTGAGCATAAATCTCTTTATTAGATCTGTAAACAGCCAACCTTGGACGGTCTGTTGTTCCGGAAATTTTCTTACGAATTCTATAACGAATTCTTTGTCTTCTTGCTTCTTTAGAAAGAGCCATTTTTCCTTGTTTTTAATTTTATTACTTAGCAGCTGTTTTACCTGCTTTTCTTCTAATGTGTTCTCCTTTAAATCGGATACCTTTTCCTTTATATGGTTCAGGCTTTCTAAATGATCTGATTTTCGCAGCCACTTGACCGATTAATTGCTTGTCATGAGACTCCAATGTAATTAGTGGTGGCTGACCTTTTACAGTTTCAGCAGTCACCTTAACTTCAGCTGGTAACTCAATAATGATAGGGTGAGAGAAACCTAAAGCCAACTCTAACTGTTGACCGGAAGTGTTTGCTCTGTATCCTACACCGTGCAATTCTTGTTGAATCTTGTATCCCTCAGAAACTCCAATTACCATATTGTTTACTAATGAACGGTATAGACCGTGCTTAGCCTTATGATCTTTCATTTCAGTGCTTCTCTCAGCGATAAGTTCAGTTCCGTCTTGCTTAAATGTAATGCAAGTATCGATATCCTGACTTAATTCACCTTTAGGGCCTTTAACTGTGATGTTTCCCTCGGTAATTTTTACCTCAACTCCTGCTGGAATATTAATGGGTGCGTTTCCTACTCTTGACATCTCAATTCGTTTTTAATATACGTGGCAAATTACTTCCCCACCTATGTTTTGTACTCGAGCTTCTTTGTCCGAAATAACTCCTTTAGAAGTTGACAAGATGGCAATTCCAAGACCGTTTAATACTCTTGGTAACTCTGTGCTACTTGCATACTTTCTTAGACCAGGCTTAGAAATTCTTTCGATTTTCTTAATCGCTGGTAATTTAGTATTCGGGTTGTATTTTAAAGCAATTGTAATTATACCTTGCTTGTTATCTTCTTCTACCTTGTAATTAAGAATATATCCTTTATCTAATAAAATCTGCGTAATCGCTTTTTTCATGTTAGACGCTGGAATTTGAACCACACGGTGCTTAGCCATTTGTGCGTTTCTTATTCTTGTAAGGTAATCTGCTATTGGATCAGTATTCATCTCCTAAATATTTTTTATTACCAACTTGATTTTTTAACTCCTGGAATAAGACCAGCTACAGCCATCTCACGGAAAGTTACCCTTGAGATCCCGAACTGACGCATATAACCTCTTGGACGACCAGTCAATTGACATCTATTGTGAAGTCTCACTTTAGATGAATTAGCTGGAAGCTTTTGAAGTGCATCCCAATCACCTGCTTCTTTAAGCGCAGCTCTTTTAGCAGCATACTTAGCTACCATTGCTTCTCTTTTGCGCTCTCTGGCTTTCATTGATTCTTTTGCCATCTTCTTAGTTTTTAGCGAATGGGAAACCAAAGCTTTCTAACAAAGCCTTCGACTCTTCTTTCGTCTCTGAACTTGTAACGAAAGTGATATCCATTCCAGTTATTTTATTAATCTTATCAATATCGATTTCAGGGAAGATGATTTGTTCCTTAACTCCAAAAGAGAAGTTTCCAGACTTATCAAATCCTCTGTTCTTAACTCCTCTAAAGTCACGAGTTCTTGGAAGAGCGACATTAATTAAACGATCTAAAAATTCGTACATAATATCACCTCTCAAAGTAACTCTTGCTCCGATAGCCATCCCTTTTCTTAACTTAAAGTTAGAGATGTCTTTCTTAGAATAAGTCGCAACAGCTTTTTGTCCTGAAATTTGAGTCAGCTCATTTACAGCATGCTCAATCAATTTCTTATCTGCAACGCCATCACCAACTCCTTGGTTAATGCAAATTTTTTCCAATTTAGGAACTTGCATTATCGACTTGTAGCCAAATTTTTCTTTTAGCTGTTGAGTGATTTCGTCTCTGTATTTATCTTTTAATCTTGGATTCATGACTAAATAGTTTCACCTGTTTTTTTAGAAACGCGGATTAATTTCCCGCTTTTCTCATCCATTTTACGTCCAACTCGGACTGGCTTACCATTCTCAACTAGCATCACGTTAGAAATATGTATTCCAGACTCTTTTTCTTCAATACCGCCACCTTGTGGGTTAGCAGCATTTGGTTTTTGGTGACGTTTAACAATGTTTAATCCCTTAACCAAAACGCGATCCTTTTTTCGGTCAATTGATAACACCTCTCCTTGCTTGCCTTTTTCTTTTCCAGCAATAACTTGGACTTGGTCACCTGTTTTTATGTGTAATTTCTTTTGCATGACTCTAATGTTACAGCACTTCTGGTGCTAATGAAACAATCTTCATGAATTTTTTATCTCTTAACTCACGAGCTACGGGCCCAAAGATACGAGTTCCTCTCATTTCTCCACCCTGATTTAAAAGAACTACGGCATTATCATCAAATCTGATGTAAGATCCGTCTGGTCTTCTAATCTCTTTCTTCGTACGAACAACTACTGCAGTAGAAACTTGTCCTTTCTTAACATTCCCTGAAGGCGTAGAAGATTTTACAGATACAACAACCTTATCTCCGATTGATGCATATCTTCTTTTTGTTCCTCCAAGAACACGAATAACAAGCACTTCTTTTGCTCCACTGTTATCTGCTACTCCTAATCTTGATTCTTGTTGTACCATGATGCAAAATTATTTAGCTCTCTCTAGTACTTCTACTAGTCTCCAGCATTTGTTCTTACTCAATTTTCTTGTCTCCATTATCTTAACGGTATCGCCAATGTTGCAATCGTTCGTCTCATCGTGAGCCACAAACTTCTTACTTTTCTTAACGAATTTTCCGTATTTCGGGTGACGGATTTTTCTTTCAACGGTAACAACGATAGATTTATCCATCTTGTCGCTTACTACCACCCCGATTCTTTCTTTTCTTAAATTTCGCTTTTCCATTTTCGTGGCTTTTATCCGTTATTTTTTTTTGCGTTCAAAGCAGTTTTCAAACGGGCAACGTCTCTTCTTGTGTTACGTATAGACATTGGGTTCTCTATTGCAGCAATTGAATGCGACAATGTTAACTTACTTAGAGCTGCTTCTTTCTCTGCGATCTTGTCTTTTAAATCTTCTAAAGACAATTCTTTAATTTCAGATGTTTTCATAATTCTAAGTATTAAGCGTAATCTCTACGAACTACAAATTTTGTTTTTACTGGCAATTTCTGAGCAGCTAATCTCAAAGCTTCTCTTGCAATTTCAATCGAAACACCTTCCGCTTCAAACATTACTCTTCCTGGCTTCACCGGAGCAACCCAATGAGATAAGGCACCTTTACCTTTACCCATACGTACTTCAGCTGGCTTAGAAGTGATTGGCTTGTCTGGAAAAATTCTAATCCAAACTTTTCCTTCTCTTTTCATGTAACGCGTTACGGCGATACGAGCTGCTTCTATTTGACGTGAAGTAATGAAACCACTCTCCACTGTCTTAAGACCAAAAGATCCGAAAGAAATTTCTGACCCTCTATGAGCAAGACCTCTATTTCGGCCTTTCTGCATTTTACGGAACTTAGTTCTTTTTGGCTGTAACATTTTCTTTACTTTTTAAGTGTAAGTCTTATTTTCTCTTTTGTCTTGGTCCTTTATTAGCTCCACCACGCTTAGAATCTTTTCCAACATTAGGAGATAAATCTCTTTTACCATAAACCTCACCATTACAGATCCAAACCTTGATACCGATTCTTCCGTAAGTTGTATGAGCTTCTGATAAATGATAGTCGATATCTGCACGGAAAGTATGTAACGGAGTTCTTCCCTCTTTGTACATCTCTGAACGTGCCATTTCAGCACCATTCAAACGACCACTAACCAAAACTTTTATTCCTTCTGCTCCCATTCTCATGGTAGAGGCGATAGCCATCTTCGTTGCACGACGGAAAGAGATTCTTGCTTCAATTTGACGAGCAATAGAATCAGCTACTAATTTGGCATCTAGTTCAGGTCTTTTGATTTCAAAAATATTGATTTGAACATCTTTACCTGTTAGCTTCTTCAACTCTTCTTTCAGTTTGTCAACCTCAGATCCACCTTTCCCGATGATTACACCTGGACGAGCAGTATTGATAGTTACTGTTACAAGCTTTAGGGTTCTTTCGATAATGATTCTAGAAACACTTGCCTTTTGTAAACGAGCGTACAAGTATTTTCTGATCTTGTCGTCTTCTACAATCTTTGCAGTGTAATCTCTTCCTCCGTACCAATTAGAATCCCATCCGCGGATGTAACCTAATCTATTACCTATTGGATTTGTTTTTTGTCCCATCTTCTGGTATATCTTAGTTTAAACTATCAACAATTATGGTTACGTGATTTGAACGCTTACGAATTCTGTGTGCTCTACCTTGAGGGGCAGGTTGAATTCTTTTCAACATTCTTCCACTATCCACTTTTATTTCCTTTACAATTAGGTTAGCTTCTTCTGCTCTTTCACCTTCGTTTTTGGATTCCCAGTTTACGATGGCTGAACTAAGCAACTTCTCTAATCTAATTGATGCTTCCTTTGGGCTGTGCTTTAAAATTGCCAATGCTTTGAAAACATCAACTCCTCTAATTTGATCAGCTACCAAGCGCATTTTTCTTGGTGACGTTGGGCAATTGTTAAGTTTTGCAATAGCTACATTCGCTTTTGCTTCTTTTCTTGCCTCTGCCGTATTTCTTTTTCTAGCTCCCATTTTTCTCTGCTATTTATCGGGTTATCGGCCTATCTTTTTTTATCTTTTTTGTTTCCGCCATGACCACGGTAGTTTCTTGTAGGAGAAAATTCTCCTAACTTGTGGCCTACCATATTTTCAGTAACGTAAACTGGAATAAACTTCTGTCCATTATGAACTCCAATAGTAAGACCTACAAACTCAGGAGTAATGGTAGAGGCTCTTGACCAAGTCTTAATAACAGACTTCTTCCCATCAGTTGCTGCAGCTTCAACTCTCTGCATTAACTTGTAATGGATAAATGGCGGTTTTTTTAACGATCTACTCATTTCTTACTATTTTTTTCTACGTTCAATTATGTACTTATTAGAAGCCTTCTTCTTGTAGCGAGTCTTGTATCCTTTAGCTGGAACACCATTTCTTGATCTTGGATGTCCACCTGAAGCACGACCTTCACCACCACCCATTGGGTGATCAACTGGGTTCATTACTACACCACGTACTCTTGGTCTTCTACCTAACCATCTGCTACGACCAGCTTTTCCAGACACAACCAAGTTGTGCTCAGGATTTGAAACTGTTCCAATAGTTGCCATGCAAGCTGTTAGAACCATTCTTGTTTCACCGCTAGGAAGTTTAATGATTGCATATTTACCGTCTCTTGCATTAAGCTGAGCATAAGTACCTGCAGATCTTGCTAACTGACCTCCTTTACCTGGGTGTAACTCAATGTTGTGAATTACAGTTCCTAATGGAATATCAGCAAGGCTTAAAGTATTTCCTACTTCAGGAGCTGATCCTTTACCAGACTGAATTTTAGCACCTACTTTAAGACCGTTTGGAGCAAGAATATATCGCTTCTCTCCGTCTTTGTATTCTACTAATGCAATTCTAGCTGATCTGTTTGGATCATACTCGATAGTTTTTACCGTAGCTGGAACACCGTGTCTATCTCTTTTAAAATCGATAATACGGTATCTTCTTTTGTGACCACCACCTTTGTAGCGCATGGTCATTCTACCTTGGTTATTTCTACCACCAGACTTCTTGATCGGAGCTAATAAGCTCTTCTCTGGCTTGTCAGTTGTGATTTCTGAGAAATCAGAAATTACCTTTTGACGTTGTCCTGGTGTTATTGGTTTAAGTTTTCTTAGTCCCATTTGTAATCTTTTTAAATGTTGCTGTAGATATCAATAACGTCTCCTTCAGCAAGGGTAATGAAAGCTTTTTTGTATGCTTTCTTTCTTTCCCATGAAATACCTTTTGTAGTGTACTTCATCTTTGGTTTCCCTCCACCATAATTCATGGTGTTAACGCTTTCTACAGAAACTGAATACAATTTCTCTATTTCGGCTTTAATTTCGTTCTTGTCAGCCTTCTTATCTACAATAAACCCGTACTTATTCAAACGCTCAGTCGCCTTTGTAGCTTTCTCGGTGATTATTGGTTTTATTACAATTTGCTTAGGCATGGCTCAATTATTTTAGAAGTTCATCAATTCTTGCAAGCGCACCTTCTTCGATAATAAGTTTGCTAGCATTTAAAACATCATAAGTGTTTAAAGCGTCAACGTGAGCTACTTTTGCTTTTCCAAGGTTTCTTGCAGACAATGCTACATTCTTGTCGTTGTTAGCAGTGATGAACAAAGTCTTCTCTGTATCAAACTTCAAGTTAGAAATTACTTGAACAAACTCTTTTGTCTTTGGAGCATCCATTTTGATTGCATCCAAAATCATCAAGTTCTCATCTTTCGCTTTGTGAGCAAGAGCTGATTTTCTAGCCAATTGCTTTAACTTCTTATTTAATTTGAAGCTGTAGTTTCTTGGACGTGGACCAAAAATACGACCACCACCAACACGAGTACCTGATTTTACACTACCCGCACGAGCAGTACCAGTACCTTTTTGCTTCTTAATTTTTCTTGTACTACCTGTAATCTCCGCACGCTCCTTAGCTTTATGCGTTCCTTGACGTTGATTTGCCAAGAATTGCTTTACGTCCAAGTAAATTGCGTGATCATTTGGCTCAATTCCAAATATGCTCTCGTTGAGCTTAACTTTTTTGGAGGTAGCTTTTCCGCTTGTATTATAGACTGCTAATTCCATTATTTCTCAACAATTACGTAACTTCCTTTGGCACCTGGAACGGATCCTTTAACCGCGATAACATTCTTATCTGCCATCACTTTCAATACCTGAAGATTACCTGTTTTTACTCTTTTATTCCCCATTTGACCAGCCATCTTCATTCCTTTGAATACTCTTGCTGGGTATGAAGCTGCACCGATAGAACCTGGAGCTCTCATTCTGTTGTGCTGACCGTGAGTGGCCTGTCCAACACCTCCAAATCCATGACGTTTTACAACCCCTTGGAAACCTTTACCTTTTGAAGTACCAACAACATCAACGAATTCTCCCTCCTGGAACAATTCTGCTGTTAGTTCATCTCCTACTTTAAGCTCTGAATCAAAATTCTCAATTTCGATAAGCTTCTTCTTAGGATTTACTTTTGCTTTATCAAAGTGACCTTTCAAAGCGGCTGGTGTGTGCTTGTCTTTGCGCTCACCGTAGCCAATTTGAAGTGCAGAATAACCATCCGTTTCTTCGGTCTTGACCTGCGTAATTACGCAAGGACCAACTTCCAATAACGTGCATGGTACATTCTTACCCTCGGCACTGAAAAAGCTAGTCATTCCTAGTTTTTTACCTATTAATCCTGGCATTACTCTGCGTTTATAAATTATACTTTAATTTCTACTTCTACACCACTTGGTAACTCAAGCTTCATCAATGCATCTACTGTTTTAGATGATGAAGAATAAATATCCATCAATCTTTTGTATGCATTAAGCTCAAATTGCTCACGTGATTTCTTGTTAACGTGTGGAGAACGAAGAACTGTGTAAATTCTTTTATGTGTTGGTAATGGAATTGGCCCATTAACAACAGCTCCAGTGTTCTTCACTGTTTTTACAATCTTCTCAGCAGATTTGTCTACCAAGTTGTGATCGTAAGACTTTAATTTTATTCTAATTTTCTGCGTCATTTTCTTTAACTTATCACGTGAATTAAGCAGTTACTTTTCCTTGTGCTTTCGCAATTACTTCCTCAGCAATATTCTTAGGAGCTGCATCAAAATGTGAAAATTCCATTGTTGATGTTGCTCTACCTGAAGATATTGTTCTCAAATCAGTAACGTATCCGAACATCTCTGAAAGTGGAACTTTAGCTTTAACAACCTTCGATCCTGCTCTGTCAGACATACCTTCAATCATTCCTCTTCTTCTGTTCAAGTCACCTACGATATCACCCATGTTTTCTTCTGGTGTAAGAACCTCAAGCTTCATGATTGGCTCTAATAATACCGGTTGAGCTTTTGGAAGTGCAGCTTTGTATGCCATCTTCGCACATAACTCAAATGAAAGTTGGTCAGAATCCACCGCGTGGAAAGATCCATCTTTTAGTGTTACTCTCAATCTATCGATTTCGTATCCTGCAAGGACACCATTCTTCATAGCATCTTTGAATCCTTTTTCAACTGAAGGAATAAATTCTCTAGGAATGTTACCACCTTTTACTTCATTGATAAACTCTAAACCTTCTTTTTCAGATTCAGCAGGCTCAATAGTAACAACGATATCGGCAAATTTACCACGACCACCAGACTGCTTCTTATAAACCTCTCTGTGATCAACTGACCCTTGAATAGCTTCCTTGTAAGAAACCTGAGGAGCACCTTGGTTACACTCAACCTTGAACTCTCTTTTTAGACGGTCGATGATGATATCTAAGTGAAGCTCACCCATTCCAGAGATAATCGTCTGACCTGTATCCTCATCCGTTTTAACTTGGAAGGTTGGATCTTCTTCAGCTAATTTAGCTAAAGCCATACCCAATTTATCAACATCAGCTTGAGTTTTAGGCTCAATTGCTAATCCAATAACCGGATCTGGGAAATCCATTGATTCCAATACGATAGGTGCTTTTTGATCACATAAAGTATCACCCGTCTTAATATCTTTAAATCCTACCAATGCACCAATATCACCTGCTCCTAAAGAATCAATTTGGTTTTGCTTATTTGAGTGCATTTGGAATATTCTAGAAATTCTTTCCTTATTACCACTACGTGAGTTATAAACGTAAGATCCAGATTCTAATTTACCAGAGTAAGCTCTTGTAAAGCAAAGACGACCAACGAAAGGATCCGTAGCAATTTTAAATGCTAAAGCTGCGAACGGCTCATCATAACTTGGCTTTCTCTTTTCTTCAGCATCTGTGTTAGGATTAGTTCCAGTAATAGCTTCAACATCTAAAGGAGAAGGTAAAATTTCCATTACCATGTCAAGCATAGCCTGAACACCTTTGTTTTTAAATGCAGACCCACACATCATAGGAACGACTTTTCCTCCGATAGTAGCTTCTCTTAATGCATCTAAAATTTCTCTTTCGGTTAAAGATTCTGGATCTTCAAAATACTTCTCCATCAAAGTATCATCAAACTCAGCAACCGCTTCCAATAATTTTTCACGGTACTCAGTAGCTTCATCAACAAGATCAGCAGGAATTTCGATTTCTTCGAAAGTCATTCCTTTGTCTTCCTCGTTCCAAACGATTCCACGGAAGTTGATCAAATCAACAACACCTTTGAAATCATCTTCAGCTCCGATTGGAATTTGTAGAGGTAAAGCGTGGCTTCCTAACATATCTTTTACCTGACGGCAAACGTTTAAGAAGTCAGCACCCTGACGGTCCATTTTATTTACAAAACCAATTCTTGGTACGTTATAGTTATTTGCAAGTCTCCAGTTTGTTTCTGATTGTGGCTCAACACCATCAACAGCAGAAAACAAGAAAACAAGACCATCAAGTACACGTAAAGAACGATTTACCTCAACGGTAAAATCAACGTGACCTGGGGTATCAATAATGTTAACGTGGTATTTTTTATCTCTGTAGTTCCAGTTCAAAGTGGTAGCAGCAGAAGTAATGGTAATACCTCTTTCCTGCTCCTGCTCCATCCAGTCCATAGTTGCAGCACCATCATGAACCTCACCAATTTTATGTGAAACACCACCGTAGTATAGAATACGTTCTGTAGTGGTTGTTTTTCCGGCATCAATGTGAGCAGCGATACCGATATTTCTTGTATATGTTAAATCTCTTTTTGACATGACCTTTCTTAGAATCTAAAGTGTGAGAATGCTTTGTTTGCCTCAGCCATACGGTGAGTATCTTCTTTCTTTTTGAAGGCAGCACCTTCTTCTTTAGCTGCTGAGATAATCTCTCCAGCCAATTTTTGACTCATCGTCTTCTCGTTACGAGCACGCGCATAACGAATCATCCAAGTCATTGCCAACGATTGCTTTCTTGCATCTCTAACAGGAGTTGGGATTTGGAAAGTTGCACCACCAACACGACGAGACTTCACCTCTACTCCAGGAGTAACGTTAGCTAAAGCTTTTTTCCATACTTCAATCCCTTCTTCCTCTTCTACTCTACTATCAACTATTTCAATTGCGTCATAGAAAATTTTGAAAGCGATACTTTTCTTTCCGTCCAACATCATGTTGTTAACGAACTTTGTTACTACTGTTTCCCCGAATTTTGGATCAGGTAAAATAGTGTGCTTTTTCGATTGTCTTCTTCTCATCTCTCTAGATGTAAATCGTTAATTATTTCTTTGGTCGTTTTGCTCCGTACTTAGATCTTCTTTGTGTTCTTCCGTCCACACCAGCAGTATCTAATGCACCTCTTACAATATGGTAACGAACACCAGGTAAATCTTTTACCCTTCCGCCACGTACTAAAACAATAGAGTGTTCTTGCAAGTTGTGTCCTTCACCACCGATATAAGCATTCACTTCTTTACCGTTAGTTAATCTAACCCTTGCAACCTTTCTCATTGCTGAGTTTGGTTTTTTTGGAGTAGTTGTATACACACGCACACAAACACCTCTTCTTTGAGGACAAGAATCAAGAGCTGCAGACTTACTTGTCTGAACTGCTTTAAGTCTTCCCTTTCGCACTAATTGTTGAATAGTTGGCATATTATCTTTACTATAATTCTATCAATAAAATTCTCGCACAAAATCTACCCGGGGCAAATTTTGGGGGTGCAAAGTTAGTGTTTAATTTTTATTATCCAACAGGAAAGCGGAAATAATTTAGATTTTTTACAAAAATTATCTCGGCTGCTTCTATTTGGAGTTGAAGCAAATGGATATTTCGACGAAACAAAATTAATTTCAAATTCAATAGATAAAGATGAACCCAAAAGAAATAATTCAACACATAACGTTAATAAGTTGGCTTTATTGCGGAAAACATTGACTGCTAAGCACAACTTAAGTAGCTATTTTTGCGCCTATGGATTATTTGGATGGATTGAACCCTGCCCAAAGGGCTGCTGCGAGTAAAATAGATGGCCCAATGATGGTTATTGCAGGAGCTGGTTCTGGAAAAACGAGAGTTCTCACCTATCGAATTGCTCACCTTATTAAGAATGGAATTGATCCATTCAATATACTTTCTTTGACATTTACCAATAAGGCTGCTAAAGAAATGAAAGAGCGTATTGGGCAAATTATAGGCGAAAGCGAGTCAAAGAATATTTGGATGGGAACTTTTCACTCTGTTTTTGCTCGCATACTTAGATCAGAGGCCGAACTCATAGGGTACCCAAAGAATTTTACCATTTACGACACGCAAGATTCGCGTAATGCAATAAAATCCATCATCAAGGAAATGAACCTTGATGACAAGGTTTATAAGCCGTCGTTAGTCCAGCACCGAATTTCCTCGGCAAAAAACAATTTAATTTCAAGTCGTGCCTATTTGAGCAATGACCAGATAATGTCTGAAGATAAGCAAAGTGCTAAACCAAAAATTGGAGAAATATATGCCATATATGAAAAGAAATGTTTCAAGGCTGGTGCAATGGACTTTGATGACCTTCTTTTCAAAACCAATATTTTATTGCGCGACTTTCCTGAAGTCTTACATAAATATCAACACCGATTTAAATATATATTGGTGGATGAGTACCAAGATACCAACTTCTCACAGTATTTAATTGTAAAAAAATTAGCCGCTGTGAATGAAAATATTTGTGTGGTTGGGGATGACGCACAATCCATTTATGCATTTCGTGGCGCGAACATCCAAAACATCCTTAACTTTAAACGAGATTATCCCGATTACCAGCTTTTCAAGCTTGAGCAGAATTACAGAAGCACGAAAACAATCGTTGAAGCGGCCAACTCCATTATTTCTAATAACAAGGAACAAATAAAAAAAGATGTATGGACGGACAACGAAAATGGCAAGGCAATTAAGGTTTTAGGTACTACCTCTGATAAGGAAGAAGCCAAGCTCATTACGAACGAAATATATGACACCTATACTGATGAAGGTGTGTCATATAATGACTTTGCTATATTGTATCGAACCAATGCTCAGTCGAGATCTTTTGAGGAGACCTTGAGAAAGCAGAATATCCCTTATAAAATATATGGCGGTTTATCCTTTTACCAGAGAAAGGAGGTAAAAGACCTATTGGCTTATTTCCGCTTGGTTGCCAACCCAAAAGATGAAGAAAGCTTAAAGCGAATCATCAATTACCCCAAACGGGGAATCGGAAAAGCAACCATTGACAAAGCAATTATTAAGTCTAATGAGGATGATGTTAGTTTGTATGATGTACTGTCAAAACCTCAAGAACATCCGTTTGGCGTAGGGGCGGCATCTTACACCAAAATTGGAGAGTTCTTTAATATGATTTCTGCATTTGGTGTTCAGTTAGATAAGAAACCGGCATTTGAATTAGCCACCGAAATTGCACAGACAAGTAAAATTATCCCAGAACTTTATGCGGACAAAACTCCAGAGGGAGTTTCGAGATATGAGAATATTCAAGAATTATTGAATGGAATCAAAGACTTTACGGACTCTGCCGAAGAAGGGGAAACAAGAACACTTGCCGACTTCTTAGTTGATGTTGCCTTGCTGACAGATGCAGACAAGGATGAAGATAAAGATGAACCCAAAGTAACCTTAATGACTGTTCACTCAGCGAAAGGTTTAGAGTTTCCATATGTTCATATTGTTGGATTGGAAGAAAATCTTTTCCCATCGCAAATGGCGCTGAGTACCCGATCCGAATTAGAAGAAGAAAGAAGGTTGTTTTATGTTGCTGTGACAAGAGCTGAGAAAAAATGCACCTTATCTTATGCAACCAGCAGGTACCGTTGGGGACAACAAATATTCTGTGAACCCAGTCGTTTCATTGAAGAAATAGACGAGAAATATTTGGAACGCATAGAACCAAAGAAAGAAACATTTCAATTCGACGAGACCCCTTGGGGAGGTGGTTTTGGTCAAAGCAAAGGATTCCAATCAGCGGCAAACAATAAGTACAAGAAGTTTCACAAAGCGCCTAAAAAGGAAATTAAAAAAGAAGAGCCAAAAATTCCAATGGGTGTTGGGAAAAAGCTTGTCAAAGCCAGTGATGCAGCCAGAAAGGCACCCAATAATACCAGCAATTTTTCTGAATATAAAGAAGGTGATGAAGTGATACATGACCGCTTTGGAAAAGGAAAAGTACTTAAGGTTGAAGGGGCCGCTCCCAATACTAAGGCTACTATCTTTTTTCCGAAAGTTGGACAAAAACAAGTCCTTTTGAAATTTGCCAAACTTGAAAAAATTTAACGGCCGACGGGCAACCCTTTTAATATTTCACGTCTTGTTCATGAAAAATAAATCTACTCATGAACAAACTACTTACTACCTTATTTACCTTCTCCTTATTTTTAACTGTTCAAGCCCAAGAATCTGATACCGTAAGTTGTGTCTCAGGACCCAACACACTAGAATATGCGGTGCATTACAATCATCAGACCTGCCCGGATTCTTGCAACGGTTCAGCCTTAATCGAAATCCTACAAGGATCAGGAAACTATCAATATTCATGGTCTTCTTCATTGGGCTACTCCGCTTCTCATCCCGATCCAGATAGCTTATGCCCAGATGATTATTTATTGGTCGTTCAAGACATGAGTTTTGGAATTTTTTGCACCATGCAAATTACCATTGATTCTTTGCAGCCATTTTCACACTCCATAAACACAACAAATGTAAGTTCAACAGGTGCATGTGATGGAACCGCGGAACTAGTTCTAAGTGGCGGTGTACAACCCTATATGATATCATGGTATGATGCAAATCAAAATATAATCGTTGGAGAAGACAGTAGTTTTATTGATGATTTATGTGCAGGAAACTACTTTTACCAAGTTGGATGGAATTCCAACTGTGGACCTGCAGATACCCTTGGAGGGGTAGGAAACGGAACCGGGGGTCTAATTCCTTTCAGCATTAATGAACCTTTAATTGTAAGCCTTAACTGGCAAATTGATGAAACCTGTTTCGGCTGGTGTGATGGAATGGCAGAATTTTCGGCAACTGGAGGCAGCGGAAATTATACCTATGATATTGGTTTTGGCCCTCAGACAAGCGGTCAGTTTAGCGGTTTATGTGGGTTTCAGACCTATACAGTCACTGTAATAGACGACCTAGGTGGAACTGGAAGCTCAAGTGTCTATATAATGGAAGGTCATATGATTCAAGGTTCATTAGCCCAAACTGATGTAAGCTGTTTTGGAAGTTGCGATGGATCAATCACAGTTATGGACGCTTCATGGGATATGAATTTAATTATGGTGGACTTATATGATGCCAGCGGTAACCATGTGGCAAGTGCAAATGTTAATAGTGGTGTTGCCACTTTTAACAATTTATGCCAAGGAGTATACTTAAGTTATGGAACATCCTTTAGCGGCTGTTATGACATAATTGGAACATCTTCAATATCAGAACCGAATCAACTTGTACTAAACAACACGATTAATGATGAAAGCACGAATGGAGCATGTGATGGACAAATTAGCTCATCTATATCTGGCGGTACCGCACCGTACACATGGACCCTTGAAGATTGTGCTGGAAATCTAATAGTCCCCTCCAACCCAAGTGGTAATTTCACTGGTCTGTGCGCTGGATGTTATACGGTATGTGCAATTGACGGGAACGGATGCATGAGTTGTTCCCAAGAAACTATCAATGGTGGATGTAATATGACAGCAACGGCAACAACAACGGATGTGACATGTAATGGATTATGTGATGGTACGGCACAATTTAATATCACAGGAGGACAGGCCCCATACACTTACCTATGGTGTGACGGTCAAACAGGACCGATTAATCAAAATTTATGTGCAGGAATATGCCAGGTGACTATCGTTGACGCCAATGGTTGCTCCGTTGACATTTCTATTCAGATTAATGAACCAACTGCCTTAAGTCAAAATATTAGTGTTCAAGACGAAAGTAGTTTTAGTATGTGTGATGGAAGTATAACTCCAATAGCTAATGGAGGAACTGCACCTTACATGTATCAAGTTTATGACTGCGCTGGAAATCTTCAAAGTTTCCCTACATCAAGCGGAAGTTTTGTCAATGTGTGCGGAGGCTGTTATGATATATGCGTAACGGATGCCAATGGCTGTCAAACTTGCAATCAAGTGAACGTTGGAACTGGATGTAACCTTCAGGCTACATCCACTCAAACAGAGGTTACCTGCTTTGGGAATTGTGATGGTACGGCCACAATCTTCGCTACAGGGGGTGATGGAAACTACAGTTACTCATGGGATGATCCGGCGAACCAAACAACTGCAACTGCAACTGGACTTTGTGCTGGTATATATATCTGCACAATTATGGATGGGCAGGGATGTTTCTTCTCTCAAACGGTTGTTATTACAGAGCCTTCTGAACTACAAGCTACAACTAATGTTGCAGTTGACAGCACAGATTTTAATCAGTGTGGAGGACTTATATTGTCTAATGTTAGCGGTGGAACCGGTGCTTACACCTATGACTGGATGGACTGTGCGAACAACAACACTGTTAGCACATCAGATATTGCCTCCAACCTATGTCCAGGCGAATATTTTCTTACGGTTACAGACATGAACGGCTGCTCAGTAAATACCGCTTGTGATACGATTCATTATAATAGCATCAATAGAATAAGCGAGCATTCAGAATTCGAAATTTCAGTATATCCTAATCCGGTATCCGATGAAATAAACCTTACCTCCAGCAAGAGAAATTTCCAAGTTCGACTTTATGATTTGAATGGGAAGCTACTTTATGACGAGAAGATCAATAGTAAAAGCCATATTATTGACATAGACAAAATTCAGCTTAGCAAGGGAATGTATCATTTGCAAGTCGTTAGCAAAGGGTATACGAAGACACAGAAAATCATTGTTGAATAAATAAAAAAAGCCAAGTAAATACTTGGCTTTTTTTATTCTTCCTTACGCGCTTGGCGTTCAGCTTTCTTTTTTAGTTTCTTTTTCTTTTTTATGCGTTTGCTTCTGGCCTTGATCTCTTTCTTCTCAGCTTTAAATTCATCTTTGGAAAGTACTATTGGCTCATCACTTATCTTAATCTTTCCTGACTCAACCTCCTTTAAAACCCTTTCCAAAACTACATCCTTTTTGGGATCATAGGTTTGTTTTAAATCAGCCCCACCAAGTTTGGAAACTCCCTGCCATATTGCTGCCTTAGTTTTGGATCCGTATTGTGATATGATGTCATGCACACTTTTACCTGTTTTGTAATGTATAAGTTTGCAAAGAACCTCCCCGTCGTTCATGCTCATATCTCTCACCGTGTATGCGAATTCGTCTTTCAGGTTTTTATTGACCTTCCTTACTTTCTTATTGCCATCCCGCTTACCTTCTGCATACGATTCATCAATTTCGGTCAGTAGCTCTTCCGCATACTCAGCATAGGGCATAAGTTTTTTTACCTTTCTTAAATAGTACCGATACTTCCAATCGGAGGTTTTTATTTCAAAATCTTCGATTGAGGCTACAATTACAGTATCGTTTCCAAGGATTACAGCACCGCCTTTTACCTTGGTGCTGTCTTGAGCATAAGATATTGTGGAGACTAAGGTTATAAATATTAAAAGTCGGTGCATAACACTTAATAAACGTTCTGCACCATGCAAATGTTACAACAACAATTGTTAAATTCTGTTAGCGTACCAATTTGACTTTGAACTTTCTGTTTCGATTGCTTCTTTAGTTGGACTCGAATTTAAAAAATGACTGGCCATTAAAGCTGAAAGCATATCCTCAGACTCAGTGAATCCAGGCATTTGTCCACTGTAATACTGTCCCACAAAATTTGTATCGAAATCACCACTAACAAAGGCGTCATGATTCATTACGAAATCAGCAAAATTTAAGGTTGTTTTCACACCTGCAATATGATAGTTTCTTATTGCCAATTTCGCTTTTTGAATTGCTGCATTTCGATCACTAGCGTGAACCACCAGTTTGGCTATCATTGGGTCGTAATATACTGGGATATCCATTCCTTCTTCAAAGGCATCATCAACCCTTATTCCAGGACCTTGGGGTAATTGATAAGTCTCAAGAGTTCCAATATCCGGAAGGAAGCCATTCTCAGCATCCTCGGCATAAACTCTAATTTCTATAGCATGCCCATGTATTCTTAAATCCTCTTGTTCTATCGAAAGCTTTTCTCCTCTTGCTACCTTGATTTGTTCTGCAACAAGATCCAGTCCTGTAATTAATTCGGTAACGGGATGCTCCACCTGAAGACGTGTATTCATCTCCAAGAAATAATACTTACCCTCACCATCATAAAGGAACTCAACGGTTCCAGCACCAACGTAGTCGCAGGCTTGTGCAACTCTAACTGCGCACTCCCCCATTTCCTTTCTAAGTTCTGGAGTTAAAACAGCACTCGGCGCCTCTTCAACCACCTTTTGGTGTCTTCTTTGAATGGAGCATTCTCTTTCAAATAGATGTAAGCACTTACCGTGAGTATCTGCCAATACCTGTATTTCAATATGTCTAGGTTTGGTAACAAATTTTTCAATAAATACAGCTCCATCACCAAAGGAGTTTATGGCCTCTGATTTCGCTCTATCAAAAGCTTCATGAAATTCAGATTCTTCATTCACTCTTCTCATACCTTTACCACCTCCACCGGCAGAGGCTTTTATCAGTACAGGAAATCCTATTTCTTTTGAAATTCTGAGGGCTTCATCAACGTCATCAATAGCGTCTGCCGTGCCTGGCACCATTGGTATGTCGTAATCCATTACTGCTGCTTTGGCATCAAGTTTACTACCCATTACCTTCATTGCAGCTGCAGAGGGTCCAATAAAAGTGACTCCGGCTTCTTCAGTCTTTTTTCTGAACTCCGCATTTTCTGAAAGAAACCCGTATCCTGGGTGAATTCCATCCACATTTAGCTCCTTGCATATTTCCAATAATCTTTCTTGTTGAAGATAGGTTTCAGCACTGGTATTTCCAGGCAAATGGACAGCCTCATCTGCGAAACGCACGAATAAAGCATTCCTGTCTGGAGTACTAAAAACTGCAACAGTTTTTATCCCCATTTCCCTGCATGTTTTCATCACACGCAAAGCAATCTCTCCCCTATTTGCTACCAGTACTTTTTTCATGCCATAAAAATACAATTAATCGTTAAAAACAGATGTCAATGAGATTGAAATTACTCCATCATTCAGTTTATTAGGTAACCTTATCTTAATATGTCCTTAACTTTTTGTACTTTTAGGCAAGCAATAGATTGGCATGACATTATCAAGACTTCTAACACTACTACTTTTATTATCAGGCTCTTTCGCTCATTCTCAGGTTGTCATTAATGAATATTCTTGTGCCAATATGGGAGGGGTAGTAGATAATTACGGTGCTTTCCCGGATTGGGTTGAACTGTACAATACCTCTGGGTCTGCAGTTGACTTAAGCGGTTGGTACTTATCCGATAAAGCTGGAAATCCATTAAAATACCAAATTGGAACAATCAGCATACCTGCTAACGGTTATTTAATGGTTTATGGGACTGGTAGAAATGAAATTTCCGGGGGTAACATTCACACAAATTTTAAGCTGCATCAAACAAGACCAGAAACAGTGACATTATCCAATTCGGCTGGAGTAGTTGTTGATCAATTTCAGCTTGTATCTACTCAAGCCTCACACAGCTATGGAAGAAATCCTGATGGTGGTGCGACATGGGGTGTAATGGACAATCCTACTCCAAACGCATCTAACGCTGGATTTAAGTCTTATGCAACCATGCCGAGTTTAAGTGTTGCCGCAGGTTACCATGCAAGTTCCGTCTCGGTTAATGTTACAAGTCCTGATGCAAATGTCACTCTTCACTACACTACGGATGGTACCACTCCAACTGCTGCTTCTACAGTGGTATCTGGCCCTATCAATATTGCAACAACAACAGTCTTGAGGGCAATTGCAATTTCCTCTGACCCTAATGTTTTGCCCAGCTTTGTTGAAACGAACACTTATTTCATAGGGCAAACACACAGTGTAGCAATTCTATCTATCTCTGGTGACGGCTTGGCAGACCTGCTTGAAAATGGAAATCAGTTCGAGCCGGTTGGGCACATAGAGTATTTTGGCCCTAATGGGGTATTAAGAGATGAAGGACATGGAGAATATAACGAACACGGAAATGATAGCTGGGCTTACGATCAGAGAGGTTTTGATTTCATCATGCGCGATCAGCACGGGTATAATCACGCGATAAACTATCCCATTTTTAGAACAAAAAATCGAGATGAATACCAAAAATTGATAGTTAAAGCTGCTGCCTCTGACAATTATCCCTTTGAAGATGGAGGAGCTCACATACGTGATGCATATGTTCAAAGTTTGAGTCATGAGGGTGATTTAAAACTTGACGAGAGAACATACGAACCTTGTATCGTTTATCTTGATGGTAGATATTGGGGAGTGTATGAAATTAGAGAAAAGGTTGATGATAATGACTTTATAGAACACTATTATCAACAAGAAGAGCCCTACGGTGGCTCTCCTCATCACATCTGGTTCCTAAAAACTTGGGGAGGTACTTGGCAAGAGTATGGCTCACCATTAGCTCAACCAGCGTGGGATGCATTAAGAACCTTTGTTCAAGGTAATGACATGGGAATCGCTGCCAATTTTAATTATGTAGACTCTCTATACAACTGGCAGTCTATGGTCGACTATTTTGTTTTGAACTCTGTAATAGTAAGTAAGGACTGGCTAAACTGGAATACTGCCTGGTGGAGAGGAACTGATACCACCGGAGATAAGAAGCGCTGGAGATATACTCTATGGGATATGGATGCCTGCTTTGGGCACTATGTGAATTTCACTGGAATTCCAGATGATAGTCCAAATGCAGACCCTTGTAATGTTGAGAATCTTCCTGATCCTGGAGGTCAAGGACATGCTACTATTATAAACAAACTGATTTCTGAAAATGAAGATGTCGCTAACTATTATACATCTCGGTATATTGACCTGAACAATACAGTCTTTTCATGTGACAATATGATTGCTCACCTGGACAGCTTGGTTGCTCTCATAGCTCCAGAAATGCCTGGGCAAATTGCACGATGGGGAGGAACAATGCAAGAATGGCAAGATAACGTTCAAGAAATTAGAGACTTTATTAATACTAGATGTACAGCTATACAGCAAGGGCTTGTTGATTGCTATGATTTATCAGGACCTTTCGATTTAACCTTTGAAGTTGAGCCTGTTGGTACAGGTGAAATCAAGGTTAATTCAATTTGGCTTCCTCAATACCCTTTTACAGGAACTTATTACGGTCAAATTGATATCCTTTTAGATGCAAAACCTATTGATGGGTGGGTTTTTGATCATTGGGAATTACCGGATTCTTCTAACCTTAGTTATAATTCAAACATTGATTCAAATCGAGTTCAAATTACGCAAGCGCAAACGGTTGTTGCTCATTTCAGACCTGATGGTTTTTTAAATGCACATATTCCTCAGGCCTTCTCACCGAATGCAGATGGTCATAACGACTGGCTGTTTGTTATAGCAGGTGTAGACATAGCTAGTTTTGATTGGAAGATATATAATCGATGGGGTGAGTTAATGTTTTCAAGCACAGACCCTAATGTTGGCTGGGACGGTAAATTTAACGGAGAGCTTGTGAATGCGGGAGTATATACCTACACTTTAAAAGTCAACTTTGTTGATGGCAATCAAGAAAACAGGTCAGGAAACGTAACAGTGGTAAGATGAGAAAATTAACAAGCATATTGACTGTCCTTATTTCTTTGACAGCCCTAGGTCAAGATATACACTTTACTCAATTTAGAGAGGCGCCCCTAATGATGAATCCTGCTGAAGCTGGATTTTATAGAGGTTACGAACGATTTATTTTGAGCCACAAAAGCCAATGGACAAGTTTGGGAAGTCCCTACCGCACAACATCTGCTAGCTTTGACCTTCCTTTTTGGATTGCGAATGAAGACAGGGCCTACTTAGGAGCAGGATTAACCTTTTATAATGATGTTGCTGGTGATTCCAAGTTTGGAACTAATATGGGGATGTTGAGCTTAAATGGTATTGTCCCCATTAACAGGAATAGTCGATTTGCTGCTGGGGTTCAGGTTGGTGTTGGCCAAAGAAGTGCAAAAATTGAGAGCTTAACTTGGGGAAGCCAATTTGACCCATCAATGAACGATGGCGAAGGTGGTTTCAATGGTGAAATTGGTAGTGGAGAAGTAAACGGGTTAAATTCATTCATGTACGCTGATTTAGGTGCAGGAATAAAATATGCCTACCAGAACAATGCTGAAGTGCTAGACGGATACGATAACACGGTTATTGAAGTTGGTGCTGCAATGTTTCATATAAACAGCCCGACTTTAAAATACACCAGTAGCACCGATGATCAAATCCCTCTAAAAATGGTGTTCAATACTCAGATGAGATTTGATGTACCTGGAAGTACGGTAAGTATTTGTCCAATGGGGTTTTATGCTAAACAAGGAGAGTTTCAAGAAATTGTAGGAGGAACCTATCTAAGGTTTGAAACACAAGCGGGAACCAAATCAACTGGATTATTAAGAGAAAGTGCCGTGTACTTTGGTGCACAAGTGAGGGTTGGAGATGCATTTTCTCCATTATTCCTACTTCAGTTTGGTGACTATCAATTTGGAGCATCCTATGACTTCACATATTCAGATATAAGTCAGTATAGTGCCGCAGCCGGAGGATTTGAAATTGTGTTAAAATATCAAACGCATAAAACGGCTCTTTGGGATAGAAAATCCTATGGAAGTAGATGGTAACATTCTAATTCTATGCAGCGGTAATAAGGATCGGTCTCCCACTGCAGAAATTATTCTTTCTAGAAAATATACCCATATAAAGTCTGCAGGAACCAATATCCCATATTGTAGGAAAAACAATACGTGTCCCATTGAAAAATCTTTAGTTGAGAATGCTGACTTAATCCTATGTATGGAAGAAAGGCATTTTCAGGCTATTAGGAAATGGACCAAGTACTCAAAAGTGGTTGTACTCAATGTCCCTGACAAATATGAATTTGATTCAAAGGAGCTCCATGAAATTCTTGAAGCTAAACTCAAGTTCCTTGTCTCCTAACCTAGGCCTGGATCGTCCTTGATTTTATTCTTGTACCTGAGATTCAAAAGCTCAACGATAAGTGAAAAGGCGAGAGCAAAATAAACAAAGCCCTTATTTACATGCACGTGAACACCTTCTGCTACCAACATTGTTCCAGCCATAATTAAGAAGCTTAAGGCAAGCATTAAAACCGTTGGGTTATTATTAATAAAATCCGCTATTTTATTCATTAATAACATCATGACAAGTATTGAAGCAATAACAGCTAGAATCATAATGCTTAAGTCTTCAGTCATCCCTATGGCCGTTAAAATAGAGTCCAAGCTAAAAATAAGATCCAACATTACTATTTGGCTTAAAGCAGCCATTATGGTCACTTTCACTCCACCTTTCTTTTCCTTATGAGAGCCATCTGCTTTCTGCATTTTGTGATGTATTTCTGTCACCGATTTATAAATTAAGAAAAGACCACCAGTTAGCATAATAAGATCTTTTAGGCTAAAATGGATATCAGCAAGTTCAAAAAGAGGTTCTTGAAATTTCAATAGAAACGACACAGAAAACAACAGCGCTATTCTAAAAATCATAGCTAAAGCGAGCCCAACAAATCTTGTCATTCTCTGCTTGCTTTCTTCCACCCTATCAACAAGTACAGAGATAAATATTATGTTATCTATGCCTAAAACAATCTCCAATAGGGTAAGTGTAAGAAAGGCGGCGATCCCCGTACCCGTTAATAAAACACTAAAATCTAAATCCATTAATCTCGGTTTTTAAGTCTTTTTTGTTCTTCTTCGAGCTCTTTATTCTTCTTTCGATATTGAAAAATAAAGTAGCCTAAAAATACGAATAGCGGAATAAAAGCGAACAAGAGAACATAGCTTTGGTACCACCGTACTGAACTTGGCTCGGAAAAGTCTGCTTGAACAGCTCCATCCGCACCCACTTGCGCTACAGATAAACAAGCAAGCAATAATGTATAAAATAGAAGTTTAATCTTCATCAGACAAAAGTACATTACGGATCTGAGCCGACAAAACTTTAAAGTTTAAACCGCTTGTATTGCATAAGATTGCTATGGTAAGATTATCTTTGGGATAGGTAGCTAGAATTGCGCTGGCTCCAACTCCACCTCCTGTGTGCCCAACCCAAGGCTCACCATTAATATCCGTTTTAACAACCCAACCAAAACCATAACTTGTGGAGTCCTCCCTTATAATATTTTCGGTAAAAAACACTTTCTTAAGACTGTCTTTAATTTCAGAATGCATGTGAACATGATTGCCAAATAAAGCGACATCTTTTGCACTGGAAATGAAACCTCCTCCAGCCCACTTAATGGAGTTATTTACGTAACGTTCCTTCTGCATTTCTCCATTTCTGAAGTAAACGTAATATCCATAACTTGTCCTTTCTTTTGACTTGGCCTCAAATTCAGGCTCGGTGCGTTCCAACCCAATTGGATCAAAAACCAATGAATCCATTAATTCTAAAAAAGGTTTACCAGATGCTCTCTCCATCACATGACTCAGGAGATTATAGCCATAACTACTATACATATATTTTGTCCCAGGTTCAAACTCCAATGGATCGGCAGAAAATACTTTAATTGCCTCTGATACAGAGTCAAAATTAGCCGTACTGTAAAACTCTCCATTCTTGTACCCTCTGATTCCTGCGGTGTGGTTTGCCAATTGTCCCACGGTAATATCCCATTTCTTTTTGGGAAAATCGATTCCATAGGAATAGATGGAGCTATCCAAGTGCATAGTATTACTCTGAACCAATTGCATAAGTGCATATGAGGTCATAGCCTTGGAAATACTTGCTATTCTGTACTGATGGTAGTCACATCCAACATAGGCCTTAGACTTAGGCCAAGGGAAGCCTTCCGCAGCTGCGAATTGTATGGAATCATTTTGAATGGTGTAAACTGAAATTCCTAAATAGGCTTTCTCCTTTCCAAACTCTATTAATAAACTGTCGATTTTATCATTCCATTCGTAATCAAAATCAGAAACTTGTTGTGCGGACACAATCAGATGAATAGGTAATAAAAAGACCAACAATATCCTTTTCATACGACCAAAAATACAAATAACAGGCCACGCGAATAATCTTTTTACTTGTATTGTTTTCCAAATAGTTTACACTGTCACGAAATATTTATTTCCTTTGTTCGTTGTATATGCGCATGAGGTTAGGATATCTGCTGATATTATGTTTTTTTTCGAGTATCACTAATGCTCAATATGCTGGAAATCAAGTTTTCCTTGCTTCTCAATTAGATAATTCTGCTAAAACAGCTGCCTTGGGTGGAAATACTAGCGCTACTCCCCTTCATTTGGCATCAACTTATTATAACCCTGCCTTATTAAATCAGAATCTGCACGGTGAAATGCAGTTTAGTTTTTCGCCAATCTTTTCTGGAATCTCCAATTCAAGTTTGTCCTACGGTCATCATATTGATAAGGTAGGAACCTTATCTGCTCACCTTCAATATGTCAATTATGGAGAATTCCAAAGTCGGGATGAATTTGGAAATGACCAAGGTAAATTTTATGCTAACGATTACCTCTTGAGTTTTGGAATAGGTCGGGATATGGATTCATTATTTAGTTACGGGCTAAACATAAAGTATGCAGGATCAAACATAGAAAGTTACAGTAGTTCAGCTGTACTTGCTGATTTCGGTGTTAGCTTTAATAAAAAATCAGCTGGCTTTGTGGCAAGCATGACCGTTCAAAATATTGGGTATCAATTTAAGGCTTACGGAATGGACCTAAAAGAAGCTTTACCGACACAGGTGAGCTTGGCATTTTCTAAAAAAGCATCAAAAGCACCGTTTCGGTTAAATTTGATTATCAACGATCTTCAAAAATGGGATATTGCTATCCGCGACCCCCGGCTTAAGCCAACCGTTGATCCCATAACGCAGGAAATAATTCCAGTACCAGAACCAAAGTTTGCGGATATTCTCATGCGTCATATAGTTGCAGGGGTTGAATTTATACCTACGAAGAATTTTCATATTGATTTTGCGTTTAATTATAGAAGAAGAAAAGAGTTGCAACTCACGGCAAAGCCGGGAATGGTTGGTTTTTCTATCGGTGGTGGACTTAAAATAAGCAAGTTTCATCTTTCATATGGCCGATCAGTTTATCACAGAGCCGGAGCCACAAATCATATTAGTTTAAGTAGTAGTTTAAACTATTGGTTAAAAAAGAGTTAAAAATTACCGTTCATCGATTAAATTTTGGGACTTATTACAAAATTTCGCACCTTTGTCCTCTAATTAGCATACTGCAAAATGAAAAGCTTAATACTCATACTATCGCTCTCCCTTCTAAGCTTTGCTGTTCAAGCCAATGAAAGTACGCTGGTATTAGAAGGAATTTACCAAAACAAAAACATATTTGTAAGTAACGGATTCCATAGTTCTGGAGTTGGTTTTTGTGCCAGCCAGGTTAAAGTAAATGGAGATGTTACAACGGATGAAGTTGGATCCAGTGCATTTGAAATTACATTGGAAGCCTTGAACCTTCAACCCGGCGAAAAAATAACCATTGAAATTGTACATTCCGATGATTGTACACCTAAGATCATTAATCCGGGAGATGTACAACCCACCCCATCTTTTACGATTGTTGATATGACTATTAATGATGGGAAACTAACTTGGGAAACTGAAGGTGAACTGGGTTCTCTTCCATATATTGTTGAGCAGTTTAAGTGGAATAAATGGGTAAAAGTTGGTGAAGTTCAAGGTCAAGGTACACCGGGGAAACATGACTACTCGTTTAATGTCCCTTTAATCAGTGGAAAAAACAAATTCAGAGTCGTTCAAAGAAACTTATCAGGAACTGTTAAAGCATCAAACCACGTTGAATTGACTACTAATATTGATCAACCAGAATTTTCATATAACAAGAAAAATGACATGATTGAGTTTTCTGTTAAAACAGGATACGAAATCTATGATGTTTATGGTCAAATTAGAAAGAGAGGAGCTTCTGAGTCTGTTGATTTATCTAACCTTTCCTCAGGCGTTTACTACTTGAACTATGACAATGCCATGGTTAAGTTTAAAAAGTAAGGAGAACGAAACCTTTTCCCTAATCCTACAGTAAAAGCTAATATACCCATTTAATTCCCCCAAAGGAACACTTAAAAATGGGATTATGAAAAAGCAAGACTTTATTGAGATTTCTGCATGGATCCAGTTGCAGATGAAGAAAACAGAATTGGCTATAGATAAGGCCAAGGAGGAACACAATTACGGAATGGCCACGCATAAAGCGGGAGCATTGGAAAGCCTGAGTCAATGTTTACGCATGTTAAATCAAAGCTATGGCCATTTACTCGAAGAGCAGAAGAATGTCGCATAGAACTTTGTATATTTGATTGATGCGATTTTATTTGCCAATTATTGTTATATGTCTTTTACTAAATTCCTGCCGGAAGAATACTGAATCCGGGACAGAGATTTCAGGGAAAATAACAAACCTACACAATGGGCAAGGTGTGTCAGGTATTGTAGTATATCTTGAAGCACAGGAAATTCAAAACGGTAATTTTAATTCTTCATGGCGGTCAGTAGATGAGGCGATCAGCAATAGTAGCGGAAATTACACCTTAATTTTTGACAAGAAAAACGTCATTGAATATCGAATTAGATATGAAGAACCTAACTATTTCAGCCAAGAAATTTTCGTGAACCCAGATGATGTAAAAGTCAGTGAGAATCTTATTAGGAACATTTCTATAGCCGGTATGAGTTGGATGAAAGTTAACGTTAAAAACATGAATCCAGTAAACAATCAAGATTTGTTCTCATACAATATATCAGCAGGACACCTCAACTGCCCTGACCCATGCTGTAATCCGGATCAAAAAAGTTTTATGGGTATGAATATTGACACCAGTATTGTTTGTCTGGCAGAATCTGATCATTTGATTTACTTGAACGGGGAGTCAATTAAAAATGGACAAACTAACCCTTACAGCGCAAATGGATACCTCCCATTAGGTGATACACTTGTAATTAATGCGAACTATTAGATTTTTTTCGCTTTTTCCCAATATACGTCCATCTCCGCAAGCGTCATATCCGACAAATCCTTACCGTTTTTTTTAGCCTCAGCTTCAAGGTATCGAAAGCGTTTTAAAAACTTCCTATTTGTTTTTTCTAGCGCATCTTCGGGATTAATATTGACAAATCGTGCATAATTAATCAAACTAAATAATACATCACCGAATTCATCTTCCATTTTCTCAGAGCCAAGTTCTGCTTCATGATGAAATTCTTCCATTTCTTCCTGAACCTTTTCCCAAACTTGTTCTTTCTTTTCCCAATCAAAACCAACACCCCTTGCCTTATCTTGTATACGGACTGCCTTTACTAAACTAGGCATGCTTTTAGGCACACCATCCATTACAGATTTTCTTCCTGATTTTAATTTTATTTTTTCCCAATTTGCTTTAACTTCTTCCTCGTTTGCAACCTCAACATCACCATAAATATGCGGATGACGTTCAACCAATTTATCACAAACTCCATTTAATACATCAGCTACATCAAAGGCATTTTTTTCAGATCCTATTTTGCTGTAAAAAACCAAGTGCAAAAATAAATCGCCTAATTCACCTCTAATTTCATCAAGGTTTCCTTCAAGTATGGCATCACTTAATTCATATGTCTCCTCGATACTTAAATGGCGAAGGCTTTCAAGCGTTTGTTTTTTATCCCACGGGCACTTTTCACGTAGTTCATCCATAATGACTAATAAACGTTCAAAAGCCTTAAGTTTATCTTGTATCGTATTCATTTAATATATAAGTGCTTTTCTTAAAAGAGACTCCTTGCTCACTGAATCCGAAATCACATCTATACTCTTAAGTTTATCGATTACTTTTTCGATTTCAATTTGAACTGATCTTTTTTCTAGATCCCATTCAGTGGCACCAAACCACTTTTCAACATCCTCTTCCAATAATTTATAGCGTTCCGCAATTAAGGTAATTGTTGTGGTATCATTTTTCAATTGATCAATTCGCGCCTTAAGGATATTCAGCATTTCCCAAATGAGAGTTTCGTGTTTAGCAATAATTGCATTTCTTCCGGCAACAACAAAGCAAGGCCATGGTGTTGGTATTTCATCAATCCTTTTTAATTCGCCCGAGTCACAATATGGTTTTGTTGTGAATTTCTCCCAGAGAAATAAATTTGATGATTTCTCCCCCAGGGATTCTCTCGCCTTGTCTAGGTTTCCTACCACTTTAAATGAAATATCACGTTTAGGTTGTAGGCCATTTTTCTCGGCATAGACATAAGCCATTAGGTGAGAACCTGATCCCCAACGAGAAATTGCAAATATTGCAGGATCGACATCTTTAAATACCTCAAAACGGTTAAATGCCGTAGTGTGAACGCCCCATGTGAGTGGTGTTTTTGTGTAAAACCCCATGATAGAACTGTGATTGCCAAGTGCAATATCAGCGACCATTCCTTCAGTCAAGACAACTGCTAAATCAACTGAGTTGTGCCTTAAATCCCTGGTCATTGCACCTGTTCCACCCGGGTAATCCTTCCATTCAACCTCAACACCGATTTTTTCAAAGAGCCCTTCTTCCATGCATAAATGCCAAGGCAAATTAAAGTGCTCAGGAACCCCTCCTATTTTTAGCCGAACAGACACCTGGCAAAAATACGATTATGTTTGAATCAATTGTCCTCCCGCTCCAATTGTTGTTCAATCAACAGTTGCTCCCCCATACGGGTCTGAAGAATATTAGTATAGTTCGCAATCCACCTTTTTGCCTTTAGGGCATAGGCCTTTTGCGCATAATCTAGTGATCGCTGAAAGTCACCTTTCATTTCATTTGCGACAGCTAAGTTCAAATACAAACGATGAATCACCTTTGGTTTACTTGCACTTGCCAATTCTTTCGTCCAAAGCTCTTCTGCTGCTTTCCAGTTACCTGCTTTAGCCATTCTTGCACCGGTTTTGATACCTTTTGAACCCGCATCATAGAGTGTCCTATTTTCCCAATACCAACTCGGCACTATACTTCTACCATAATCCATTCCAGCATGATAAGCGGAATTGTTTATATTCCTGGTTCCAATAAAGACTGGGTTATATCCATTGTTGTAAGATCTGAAGCGCTGATTAAATTGATCAACTATTTTCTGCTCTTCTGGATCATATATTCTCCAAACCGCATCTATCCAGACATTGTTTCCATTATAGGCACCTGGAATATTTTGACCAGCTACGGCACCTGGTTGATCTGAATCAAAAAACTCTAAAACAACAACTATGTCAGCCCCATGCTTATTTGCAAGGCTATCAACTAAATCCCAAGATAACTGTGATGGTGTTCCTAAACCATCATTGTGCTTCATTTTTAACAAAGGTCCGACCACATCTAAACGCTGAGATTGATTCAACAGGGAAACTATCCCATCGCTGCAATTTTGTGCTCCAAACTGATCTGCCATGGGCACTTCACCAGTAAGAACACCTTCAAGTATTTTCCCTGCTTTTGTCCCTTTCTCTGTATCGGTTCTATTAATAATAAGAACCTTGGTAACATCTGTTGGAAATGTCAGTTTTGCGGCATGTTGAACCTTAATTGTGTAGGATGATTTGCATGCTACCAAGAAGGTAGAAACAAAGATAACAAGTAGTAGTAGGGCTTTTTTCATTCTTCTAAAATAACAAAAACAATGCCTATTTATAATCTTTTAAAACGCTCTTCCTTCCTATTTTAACAGTAATAAAGTCTTTATCTAATCTTGGACTTCTCGCAGGTGAATATTCCCGTCCGTAAAAGATTATTTGTAAATGCAGCTTATTCCATTTTTCCTTTGGGAAGAGCCGTTTTGCATCCTTTTCTGTTTGGGCGACACTTTTCCCGTTTGAGAACCCCCACCGATACATCAACCTATGGATGTGGGTATCAACAGGAAAAGATGGTACTCCAAAAGCTTGCGCCATAACAACCTGAGCAGTTTTATGTCCCACCCCAGGTAATTCTTCCAATAATTCCAACTTATCGGGTACCTCTCCCTCATATTTTTCAACCAAGATTTTACTTAATCCATAAATAGCTTTACTTTTTGCTGGAGACAAACCACATGGCCGGATAATTTCTTGAATTTCTTCAACAGACAAAGCCAACATATCATGGGCATTGTCCGCTCGGCGCCAAAGCAGGGGAGTTATTTTGTTTACTCTTTCATCTGTGCACTGTGCACTTAGGAGCACAGCAACTAAGAGTGTGTAATTTGAATGATGATCCAATGGAACAGGAGGATTTGGGTATAAGCTTTCCAATTCCCCAATGCAATAGGCTATTTTTTCCGCTTTCGTCATTGATTAACTCTTTTAGGTGAACAATTATACTTCCTTTTTATTAAAGGCCACGAATTGAATTAGTACTTTCGATATATGAGAAAACTCCTTTTTGCATTGACTTTGGTCTGTTTGTTATCCTGCACGGAAGAATCCAAAAATCCCGAACCAGCTGAAAAAGGACTGAAACATAATGCTCCTGATGCTATCTCATACCGAGATTCTACAATAAATATTAAGGATGGAGAAGATGATTTTCAAGTGTCTTTTCCCATTTTTTATTCTGAGTTTAATCATTCTCCTACGGATAGTCTTATTTATATGGAGCTAAGCTTGAATCGCCTGTATGGTGCTAATGTTGGAGACTTTGTTGAAGAATGGAAGCGTGTGGGGAACGGAATTCTTGGGTTTGAAAAAGAAATTTTCCTAAATGATCAAGGCTTTTTCAGTGCTAAAATATCGGCACAATATGACCGAGTTGAAAATGATAAATACGTAAACTTAAATCTCCATTCTAGCTCTTCAATATCACTCGTAGATCAAATAGATCCTGATAAAAAAAATGAGTTTTATAAATTATTGGACATAAAAACCCTAGGTATAAATACAGATGATGACCCTATTGATTTGAGCATAGATCGTATGAGTTTTACTTTCGACTTGGAGAAAGTGTATTTACACTTGCATCATCCCTTATCGAACAAAATGGATGTTATTGATCTAGAATGGAGTGAAGTGAAAACATTCCTGAAAGAAAATAGTGATTTTCACAGGATACTTTCTGAGATGTCCTAAAATCTTCTTATCTTTAGAAATCAGTAGATTACCAAATTAAATTAATCGATATGAAAATTATTACCGTATTATTTGTGACCATGTTTTGTTTCAGTGCGATTGCACAAAGTGGGAAGATTGGTGATGATAAGGTTAGGGTTGAACGTGTTAAAAAAACACCTGAGCAAAAATCTGTAGAACAAGCAGATTTGGCAAAGACGAAATTGGAACTGAGTAAAGAAGTTAGGGATAAGGCAGAGAAAATTTATCTAGAGGCCTACAAAGAACTTGCAGCTGCTACCGATAGAGAAAGTTTAATGGAGGTAAGAGCAAAGTGGAATAGCGAGCTACCTAAAAGAATGAAATCAATACTTTCAGACGCGCAGTACAACAAATTCATCCGTGAAGGTGAGTTGCAGCGACTCTACCTGTAGATTTTAAAATACAATATTTAACAGCCCTTCCGCTTGGTAGGGCTTTTTTTATGTCTAAATTCTACACATGGGGAAATGTTTTCCACAACAAACTATTTCATCAATCACATAATGCATTGATTATGAGACTTATGTGACAAAGGCATGTTTTTGACACTTGTTGAAGTAAAACAATTATTATGAAAACAGTCAAAATAGCCATTATTACAATCCTAAGCTCTACAAGTTTAATTGCTTGTAATGGAGAAGAAGAAAAAGAAGACACTAATGAATCAGCTCCTATAATTGTGCAACCCACAACACCGAGCACAGAATCCACGGAGCAAGACAGTAAAACAAAGCTTAATATAGATAGAGAGAATAATTCTATTGGCTTTGAAAATGAGAATTTCGATATAGATCTAAAAGGTTCAAAGGATAATAAATAAACAATTCCAGCGAAAGCTGTCACTATATATAAAGGGGAGCTAGTCTCCCCTTAAATTTAAAACCAATTAAAATTAAATAAAATGAAAAAAGCAATGAAAATTACCGCCGCTGCTGTTATTGCTATCAGTATGATGAGCGCATGCGGCGAAAAAGAAGAAGATGAAATAGAAGACACTGAAAGTGCTCCTGAACTAATTAATGAGGCCATTGATGAAGTAGAAGATGAGATGGATGAAAAAAAATTCGATTGGAAAATCGATGACAAACTTGGAGATGGTAAAATAGGACATGATAAAATGGGTGATGGAAAGATAGAAGATAAACTCGGGGATGGGGACATTGGAATCGACGAAAACCCGGATGACAAGAAATAAAATAAAACAATATAAAAGGGAGCAATTGCTCCCTTTTATATTATTCGAATCTTATCCCCATTACGGTTACATCATCCAATTGATCTCTATCTTGTTTCCATCCATTGAAAGCATATTCCAGATATGCGTGCTTATCAACCCCGCTAAAATCTTTCATATCCTTAAGCAAGTTCTTAAATCTAGATCGGTTAAACTTTTTCCCGTTGGGAAACTCTTTCGGTCCACCGAATTGATCTATGTATCCATCTGAAAACAAATAAACCCAATCGCCTTTTTCCAAGTTAAGTCGCTGCGCATTAAACTCTTTCTTTATATCCATGAAGTGGCCGATTGGATATTTCGAACCTTTCAGTTCTATTAGTTCGCCTGACTCTTTGATTACAATTAATGGACGATAAGCAGAGGCAAAGTCAAGGACTTTTTCCTTTTTATCCCAACGAACTAGGGCAATATCCATCCCATCACATATATCGATACCGGAGTGGGAATCCTTCCAATAATTACAAAAATCTTTATCTAACTTTTGTAGTATCTCCCCCGGCTCAGTCGTGTTTTGTCTAACCACAATATCCTTTAGTAAGGTATTGGCAATAAGACTGAGCATTGCACCAGGCACTCCATGGCCTGTGCAATCAATTACGGCTGCGTAAAGATGGTTTTCGTCAGCATAATACCAGTATATATCGCCGCTTACGATATCTTTTGGGGTATACAAAACAAATCCATCCTTTACTTCTTGAACAAGCACATCTATAGGCTTAAGAATCGCATTCTGAAGGCGAGCTGCATATTGAATACTATCGGTTGTATCATCAATGGCCTCTTGAACTTTTAAGTTTTGATGTCTCAGTTCAATCTCTAAATGTTTCTGAGCTGAGATATTTTGACCCCAGGCCATGAGCTTACCATCATCCGTTTTTATGGTATTCCATAACACCCACTCATTACCTGAACTTGCCTTATCAAGCTTTGTCTCATAGGCGTTCATTTTAATTTCATCTGATGCTACAAATCGTTCAATTCTTTTTCGGATATAGGCTTTATCATCCTCATTATTTCTGGACACATCAACCCAATTCAGACCAATCAATTCTTCTTGATCTTTACCCAATAGTGTTTCCATAGCGGGAGACATGTACTCTAATTTCCCACCATCATCTACCAATACCAATAGACTGTCAGAGTGCTGCAGCACTTGCTTTAAATACTTTTCCATGATGTTTGTGATTGAGTAAGTTCTAAAGCCTAGCGCATTTCCCTGCCAATAAAATAGACAGGCGTAATGCGAATAAACGCTTTTCTTGTTGATAGAATATTTCTTTGTGTCGAACTCACGAAACAAAGTGAAGCATTTTTTTTGAAAGAAAAAAGCACTTTGATTTTTTTTATCTTCAGACTCCTATATTTGTGTTATGGGAATTCAAATTTATCATAACAATCGTTGCTCAAAGAGTCGCCAAGGACTTGCAATTATTGAAGAGGCTGGAAAGGAAGTAGAAATAATTAAGTATCTTGATAATCCGCCTTCTAAAAAAGAAATGAAGGAGCTATTGGCAAAATTAAATATGCAAGCAAAGGACTTGGTTAGACAAGGAGAAGCAATCTTTAAAGAAAGGTATAAAGGCTTAGATTTAAATGAAGATGAATGGATTCAAGCTATGATTGAGAATCCGAAACTCATAGAAAGACCAATTGTAGTTAATGGCTACAAAGCTGTGGTTGGCAGACCACCTGAGAAAATAAAAGAAATAATCTAAGTACTACTTCTCCTCTTCTTCGGTTGAAGGATAGTTAGGCTCCATTCCTAGCTTGTGACCGAACTTTTTCACGAAAATTTCACGTGCACCTAGCATTGCCCAACCTTTTACTGTGATAAACACGAACAACAGGCACCAAAACGCCATTAATAAAAAGAAGAACATTATTACGAATCCTATTAAAGCCATAATTCAATTTATTTGCTACGAAAATACAAACTATTTTTTCAACTCAACTGTTTTTCAATTTCCTTTTTTAAATAAATTGACGGTAGGTAATTTGCAAGCTCATCATTGTTGGCTTTAAAATCTTTTAGGTATTTCAATATTTCATTCGCAGAGGAGGGTTTTAAGAATGCTTTTTCCATCAGAACCGCATATTTATAATGCGACTCAAACTTTATGCTTTTTCGCGCAACCCTCTTAAAGTTAAGGCATTCACGTTCCAGCATGTCCAAATCTTCATTTGCTAAATAAAAGGACATATATACCATTCTAGCATAAAGATAATCTGTACTTATTCCAAAACTTACTTGATGGGGTAAATTTTGTTTCGCACTTTTTAAATCATTTAAAAACAAATAGAGCATTGGCTTAATTGTTCTTGCTTTTATATCTATTTGATGTTCTTCAAGGTCATCAAGCGCACCGTTCTCTAATAAGTTCAGAGCCGTCTTGTACTTTTCTAATTTCAAAAGACAAGTAATGTAATTTAATCGAATCGCTGGTAAATTAGTTTCCTCCAGTAATTTGCTATAATAATTGAGTGCTTGGTCATACTCTTCCAATAAAAAGTATTGTACCCCTAGGTTGTTAAGCAATGACCTTCTTTCCTTTTCTTTTGAAAATTCGGGATGCTCAATTTCGTCCAAGAGAATTAAAGCTTTCTCCAGATATTTTATCTCTTCCCTCCCCACATTGTAAAAGGCTTCCCTCCTATAATTCAGGTATTCCTTATATTTTGAAAAAACGGGCAAAGGACTTTCATTTCTTTCAAGCTCACGAATGTGTGTTAGTCGATTTAAATAAGCCAGCTTTCTCTCCCATTCAGCTCGCCATATATCTTGTTTTTGTTTGAGATGAAGAAACTCTGACTCAAGCTCTTCTACAAAAGCTAATAGATCTTTGTCCTTCTGTACTTGTTCCGTATGATTGACGGTAAAATATGTGTCCAATAACTCTTCATCTATCGGGTAGTGCTTTTTCCACAAGGAATATTCCTTATTCCAGTAAGGATTTGTTTGATTATTTATCAGGTAATTTCTTTTTAGGTCTTTACTATTGGCATGAGCCTCCCAATATGCTTTAAGCAAAACATTTTTATAATTTCTTAATTCATTCCTCCATCTTATATTCGATTTCTCACTTTTACTTTCAAACCCTAAAGCGATGAGAGCTTTCTCTTTTGAAATGGTACCATTGACATAGTCCCAAAAAATCCTTTCATTCGGATTTAGTGAATTTCTTTCGGTGCAAGCAACTTTTTGTAATTCGAATAATTCCACAGAGTAAATATATAAATATCTTAATTTATTGAATTTGTTTGATTTACATATACTTACGCCATTAAAAATGCAACACAAAAAAGATATTTCGTCTTTTCTTTAAGAAAAAGCGGGGGTACTTTTGTCAAATAAAAATTTAAGAAATGATTAAAACACTCGGATTATTTTTGGCTGGAGCAATGACATTTAATAGCCTAGCTCCTCTGACACCTACCAGCGAAAGTATTTACGAATTTACGGACTCTGCGAACTTCACTATTACCACTTATGATAAGAAAGGTAAAGCAGAAGACCCTATTTCAGGTGTGATGTACACACACAAGGAGAAAGCCCATATGGGAATGGAAGTTGAGATTGAAGGCAGCGAAGGCTTCAATATTTTCGACATTGAGAATAAGAAAATGTATGTTCTTGTTGAAACTAACGGCATGAAGATGGGGATGAAAAGAACCATTAAAGATGACGATGGTAAAGGCGGTGAAGAGGAACAAATGGAATTCACAAAAACGGGACAGACAAAGGAAGTAGCAGGATACACTTGCTTTGAATATACTTCAGAAGACGAGGAAAATAAATATCAATTTTGGGTAGCAGACAATGACGATATGCCCTTTGATAATGCCTTCATGAGTTTCCAAAAAGCAAATAAAAGTAAGGACTTTTCGAATTCTACTATGCCCAAAGGCTTAACCATGGAGATGACTTCAACCGGCAAGAAAAAGGGAGAAAAAACACACTATATCATCACAAAAATAAATGAGAATATCAGTAAGTCAGTTAGCTTAACCGGGTATAAAATAATGGGATTCTAAACTCGAACCAAATGAATTTAAAAAGGCGCCCTCAGCGCCTTTTTTGTTTTCTAATAAGCAGCTAATTTTTCTAAAGCCTCTTGCATTCGCTTTTTAGGTAAAAATTGTTGTTCTAAAGCAGCGTCAAATGGGACTGGTGTGTCTAAACTTCCCACCCTCAACACAGGTGCATCCAAGCTTTCAAAACAGTGTTCATTAATTAAGGCCGAAACCTCTCCAGCTACACCACCTGTCAAACAGTCTTCTTGTAGCACCAATACCCTATTTGTTTTTCGCACAGATTCATAAATCGCATCTGTATCCAAGGGTAAAAGACTTCTCAAATTCACTATATCTAAATCAAATTCAGGATTTTTTTCTTGAAACTCAAGTGCCCAATGAACTCCCATACCGTAAGTAATAACCGATATTTGATTACCCGATTTTACCGTCTTGGCTTTAGACAAATCCTCTGTAAAGTAATCTTTTGAAACGGGTTCCGAAAGACTCCTATAGAGCGCCTTGTGCTCGAAGAAAATTACTGGGTTGGGATCATTAAAGGCGGCACAAAGTAAACCTTTTGCTTCTTCTGGAAATGCAGGATAGACCACCTTCAATCCCGGTGTATGCGCGAACCAAGCTTCATTACTCTGCGAATGGAAAGGTCCTGCGGCAACTCCAGCTCCGGTTGGCATCCTTACAACAACATCTGCATTTTGCCCCCATCGATAATGCAATTTCGCTAGGTTGTTGACGATTTGATTAAACCCACAAGTAACAAAGTCCGCAAATTGCATTTCTACCATTGCTTTATGTCCTTTAATGCTCAAACCTAAACCGGCACCTACAATTGCTGATTCACACAACGGAGTATTTCTAACACGGTCTTTTCCAAACTGATCTAAAAAGCCTTCCGTTACTTTAAATACACCTCCGTAGTCCGCAATATCTTGCCCCATTAACACAAGCTTATCATGCTTCTCCATGCTTTGTCTTAGCCCTAAAGAAATAGCATCAATAAACCTCATTTCCTCCTTGTTTTCTGCAGGAGGTATGAGCTCGGGGGTGTAATCCATATAAATATCCTCAAGCTCAGTTTCAACATCAGGGGCAATAGCCTCTTCTGCATAGGCAATATCCAATTCAGAAGCAATTAAATCTTTTATTTCTGAACGCATTTTTTCTACTTCAGAACTCATCAGTACACCCTCTTTCAATAAGAAGGCTTCATAATTATCTAGTGGATCTTTTTTCTCCCACTTTTCAATCAAGCCATCCGGGTAATACTTTGTTCCACTTGCCTCTTCATGACCTCTAATTCTGAATGACTTACATTCCAGTAGCACAGGCTCGGGCTTTTCTCTTAGTTCCTCTGCAAGTTTTTTAACTGTACTATAGACCTCCAAAATATTATTTCCGTCTATCGATAAGGAACGCATCCCATAACCAATTCCTTTATCCGCAAAACTTTCACAACGAAATTGCTCTCTACTTGGAGTGGATAGACCCCATTGGTTATTTTCAACAACAAAAATCACAGGTAGCTGCCAAACAGCAGCAACATTTAAGGCTTCATGAAAGTCACCTTCACTGGCACCTCCATCTCCTGAAAACACCAAGGTGGCATTCTTTTCTCCTTGGATTTTATTGGCAAGTGCAATTCCATCAGCAATTCCCAACTGTGGGCCTAAATGGGATATCATCCCCACTACTTTATGGTCTATAGTTCCAAAATGAAAAGACCGATCACGACCTTTAGTAAAGCCTTTCATTTTGCCTTGGAACTGACAAAATAGTCTGTGCAATTCGATTCCACGATTAACAAATACACCAAGATTTCTATGCATAGGAAGAATGAATTCCTCATCATTCAAAGCAAGTGTACAACCAGCAGAGATAGCCTCCTGCCCCATTCCACTGAACCATTTAGAAATTTTCCCTTGGCGCAGAAGGATAAGCATTTTCTCCTCGATTAATCGAGGAACCAACATGGCTTTATATAAATCTTTTAATTCTTGGGCCCGAAAACCTTTCTTATCAAAGTCAATCAGAATTTCTTTTTCTTCCGTCATAAAATGAATTGCTTTAACAAATGTAAGTGATGACAAGAAGAAGTGAAACCGAATCGAGTAAAATATTTAACTAAAATTGGATTTTTAGTTAATTTTCATTCAATACTCTTTCGTAAAGCCGTTCATACATAGGAAGCACTGCCTCAATATTGAATTTTTCGGCTTGCTTTAATGCATTTGCTTTGAATAAACTCAATCGTTCTTCATTTTCCAACAAGCTTACCCCATGCATAGCCATATCACTTACGTCTCCTACATCTGATAAAAAACCAGAAAAATTATGCTCATTTACCTCTGGTAAACCACCGGCGTTAGATGAAATTACTGGCACTCCGCTCGCTAAGGCCTCAAGGGCTGCTAAACCAAAACTCTCTGTCTCAGAAGGCAAAAGAAACAGGTCAGATATCCCGAGTATTTCTTTTGTACTCTTGACGTTCCCAAGGAAAAGCACGCTATCACAGATCCCAAATTGCTTGCATTGATCCTCAGCTTTATGCCTTTCTGGTCCATCCCCTACCATCAATAATTTGCAAGGAACCTTTTCATTCATTTTGGCAAACACCGAAACTACATCCTTTATCCTTTTTACTTTTCTAAAGTTGGATATATGACAAACTAATTTCTCGCCATTAGGGGCATAGTGTTGGTGTAGCTTTTCGTTGAAATTATTATTGTAATCCTGATTAATAATAAAATTCGGAATTACGTCTATTTCCCTTTTTATTTTAAAATGATCCAAAGTATCTTTTTTCAAACTACTTGAAACTGCTGTGACTCCGTCGCTTTCATTGATACTAAAGGTAATTACCGGCTCAAATGAAGCATCCTTCCCAACCAAGGTTATATCCGTGCCATGTAAGGTGGTTATATACGGAATGTTTATTCCTTGACTTTTAAGTATTTGCTTGGCCGTATATGCTGCAGAGGCATGAGGTATTGCATAATGTACATGAAGTAGATCCAGTTTATAATAACGCACAATATCAACCATTTTACTACTTAAAACCAGCTCATATGGTGCATATTCAAACAAAGGATAGTCGGAAACGCGAACTTCATGATAGAAGATATTCTCAAAAAAAGCACCCAACTTAAAGGGTCGGGAATAGGTTATAAAATGGACCTCATGCCCCTTATTGGCCAAGGCTTTTCCTAACTCTGTTGCAACAACTCCACTCCCGCCAAAGGTTGGGTATAATACGATTCCTATTTTCATTTCTTAGCGCGTTGAACGGCCTTGTATATTACTTCTTGAATATCCGTTCTTGTGTTTAATCTTAAAATCTTCTTGTTCTCCGCGTCTGGATAACAACGATTGGACAAAAATACATAAACTACTTCATGAACGGGATCGGCCCAAACATAAGTTCCTGTAAAACCACTGTGGCCGTATGAAGATTTTACGATTCCATCGTAAGTAGGACCTCCGGTGCCGCTCATTACCGGCTTGTCAAAACCAACCCCTCTCCTATTTCCGTTATCAGGAAACTGGACGCTTGTGAAATCTTTGATTATATCTTTGTCAAGATATTTTTCTCCACCGTACTCGCCCCCATTAACCAAAACCTGAAACATTACCCCAAGGTCATTAGCATTTGAGAATAATCCTGCATGACCGCTAACTCCTCCGAGCATTGCCGCCCCTTGATCGTGCACATCTCCATGCACTATTTGCTTTCGAAAGAATTGATCATTTTCCGCCGGAGTAATTCTATCTAGAGGAAATCTGTTTCGTGGATTGAAGCCCATAGTCTGCAATCCCAATGGTTCATAAAAAGTTTGATTCACATAAGCATCCAGAGGCATCCCACTTTGTCTAGCAATAATTTCTTTCAAAAAATAAAAGCCAAAATCTGAGTACTTGTATTTCTTTCGTCTCAGCGGTTCACGAATAATTCTATTAAAAATGGTATCCTTCCACTCTGTCCCTAAATACATCTCATTTGCCACTCTAATTGGATGATCATCATCCGCCACCCTTGAATAGATATTATAATCAAGCTGCCCTTCACTCATAGTCTTCTTAAAAAACGGAATCCATGGGAAAAAGCCGGCCTGATGTGTCATCATGTGTCGCAACACAACATCCTCATAGGCACTGGAATCAACATAGTCAGACAAGTAAGTTCCTAAGGTACTATCAACATGTATTTTACCTTCTCCTTGTAAACGCATTACCGACATGGTGCTCGCCGCAATTTTTGTTACGGATGCCAAGTCGTATAAATCCGAACTTTTTACAGATTTCTTCTTCTCGTAAGTGTGATATCCGTAATTTTTAGAAAATATTACGTTTCCAGATTTGATTGCCATGATTTGACATCCTGGGTAGGCTCCTTCTTTTATACCTTCGAGTGCGATTGTATCAATTTTATTCAACCAATCCGCTTCTACATTAATTTCTTCAGGATAAGTGTAATGAAGGCGTGTAGCCATTGTTTCAAGTCCCAATCCCTCTTTATAGAAGGCTGAGGCATCAACGGGTAACTTTCCGCTAAAACCAATTCCACCGAATATTCCTTGACTCACAGCGTCTTGCATGACGTCAAGATTTTCGTATCCCATAATTACAACTGGAACATCCTTTAAACCGAAATATTTATTCAAGGCATAAGCATTTCCAAAAAAGCTTACTACCGTTTTCATGCGGTCATTAATTTCTTTGGTTGTTTTTAACACAAGTGCAGGCACCCCATAGTTATTGGTTGCAGTGTAGGAATATGCATGAACATCAATTAATGCTAAGTTATAGCTTGACAAGTTTGCCAGTAATTCATTTAATTCCTCTTCTGATGGTTTCTTCTTTATGAAAAAGTGATCAACATTTGCATAACGATTTAACCCTTCGTTAAAAACCAAGCTATTGTCATTCCCTATCGTAATATTTGCAATCCTGAGCGTATCAAGTCTCTTTAAGGGTAACAGATCACCTTCATTTTTCAATAGGGTAACCGAGTTCTCTGCCATTTTCAATGCTGTATGATTTGCCTTGGAAGAATTTAAATCGGACCACAAATTTTCGGTTTTGACCATGGCGTTTTCCTTCTGGTTTAATCCTAACCAAGCCTTCGCCTTTAAAATTTTGTGAACGCGCTTATCAATATCCTCAGTTGAAAGTTTTCCTTCATCGATGGCTTTTTTTATCCCTTCAATAGCCTCTGGAACATCTGATGGAAATAATAAAACATCATTACCCGCAATAATTGCCTGAACATTTATTTCTCCGGCAGAGTAGTACTTTGCAACACCCTGCATATTTAATGCATCTGTAAAAACTAATCCTTTAAAACCCATCTCCTTTTTTAGCAAACCAGCTACAATCTGGGGTGATAAGGTGCTAGCTCTATTTTCGGTAGGATCTAATGCCGGTATATGGAGGTGCGCTACCATTGTACTCATCAAGCCCTGATTCATCAACTCTTTAAATGGCTGTAGTTCCTCCTTCAACAACCTTTCTTTGCTATGGGTTATAACTGGTAGGTCTTTATGTGAGTCAAGATTGGTATCTCCATGACCAGGAAAATGCTTTGCGTTTGCCATCACTCCATTATCTTGCATCCCTTTCATATAAGCTAAGGAATGAGAAATTACTCTTTCCTTATTCTGACCAAATGCTCGGGAACCAATTACAGGGTTGTCTCTATTTGTGTTTATATCTACTACTGGTGCAAAGTTTACATGAACACCCAATCGCTTGCATTGGCGTGCCGTTTCTTTACCAAAACTGTATACTAAACTTGCATTTTGCATAGCTCCCAAAGCCATTTGTCTTGGATAGGCAACTACAGAATCCAATCGCATACCTAAGCCCCATTCCGCATCCATTCCAATCATGAGTGGAATATCACTGAGCGTCTGAAATTTATTGGTAAGATGTGCTTGTCGGACAGGCCCTCCTTGAAAAAAAATTAACCCTCCTATTTTTTGATTTTCTATCAAACCAAGTATAGCTTCTTCATGAGTTTTGTCTTTATTTGAATAAGCTGCCACCATGAAAAGCTGCCCGATTTTTTCTTCTAAAGTCATGGAATTCAGAACAGAATCAGCCCATGAGCTTTCGACCAAGAAAGCTGGATTATTATCGGTTTTAATGTTATTTTCATGAAGCTGTAGTTTATCAGTCTCCTCATCTGAGATACTAATCCATCCAGTCATTAATAACAATATTTTAATCCACGCCATCATACTTCACCTAATTAAACCTGTGAAGTTACAGGCAAAAACGTGCCACAATTTGGATAATTATTATTCGTTATAAAACATAGGATGTTGAATTTTGTACCTTTGCTGTAGGAAAATCCGAATAGATTTATGATAAGATGGAGCTTTTTTAAACGACGAAAACCAAGGGAACTAAACTATGTTCCAAGGTATTACGACCCTGAAAAGGAGGAGTTAGAAAAGCGCATTGCAGAAGCTGAAAAGGAAGTTTTAATTGAGCGTGGTGAAGAAGGCGTTAGACGTGAAATAAACTTTAGAAAGGCTGCACGCGAACAATGGTCGGTAGATTTGCGATCGCAATCCTTGAAGAGAAACCTACGATTTGCGGCTTCATTACTTGCCATTCTTGTATTAGTGCTTGTACTTATTTGGAAATATAAAGAGCTAGGAACATTTTTTACCCCAGGATAGATGGCAGACGTAATATCCTTGTTACCTAACCATATCGCCAATCAAATTGCGGCCGGAGAAGTAATCCAGCGGCCTGCTTCCGTGGTAAAAGAGCTTCTTGAAAACGCCATTGACGCTGATTCAAAACATGTTATTGTTCGAATTAAAAACGCCGGTAAAACCCTTATCCAAGTTGAAGATAATGGGAAGGGCATGTCTGAAACTGATGCAAGATTAAGTTTTGAAAGACATGCAACATCTAAAATTAAATCTGCTGACGATTTATTTCAAATAAAGACAAAAGGATTTAGAGGAGAGGCATTAGCATCCATTGCCGCAATTGCCCATGTAAACATGAAAACTCGTAGATCAGAGGATAGCATGGGCACGGAGATTCAAATTGATGGAAGTAATGTGGTAAAACATGAAGCCTGCTCACATGCTAACGGTACCGTATTCAGCGTGAAAAACCTATTTTTCAATGTTCCCGCACGAAGAAACTTCCTCAAATCGGATAGCATTGAGTTTAAACACATAGTAGATGAATTTATTAGAGTGGCACTTACCCACCCTGAAGTTGAACTAGACCTATACCACAACGAAAATGAAATTTATCGTTTGGCCGAAGGAAACATCCGCCAGCGTATTGTAGCAATTTTCGGAGATATTATAAATGACCGTTTAGTGCCTGTTGAAGAAGAAACAAGTATTGTTAAGCTTTATGGATTTGTTGGTAAACCAGAGAATGCTAAGAAAAAAAGAGGAGAACAGTTTTTCTTTGTCAACAATAGATTTATTCGTTCACCCTACCTTAATCATGCGATTGCAACATGTTATGAAGATTTAATTCCGGCGAAACATCATCCCAGTTATTTTATCTACATGCACGTTGATCCTGCTCAATTGGATGTTAATATTCACCCAACAAAAACAGAGGTGAAATTTGAGGAGGAAAAATTTATTTATTCCATCATTCATTCTACCGTTAAGAATAGCCTGGGACGGCACAATATGATGCCTACCCTAGATTTTGATTCAGAAATGAGTATGGATACTGGGCATTTCAGTCCAGACAAACAAGTAGTTCAACCAGAGGTTAAAGTCGACAGTTCATATAATCCGTTTATTAGTACAAAGCCGAGTAGTTCTGGTTACGGAGACTATAATAAACCGAGCCACAAAGAGAAAAATCAGGATTGGGAAGAATTGTTTGAAGTTGCTAGAAAGGAAAAGGAAACTGCCGAGCAAAGTGAAACTGTTTTAGAAAGGTTTAAATCCCCAGAAGTTTGGAACTTCTTTCAAGTTTACAACAGCTATATTGTATTAAACACGAGTTCAGGATTTTGGGTGATCGATCAAAAGCTTGCCCATGAGAGTATCTTATTTGAACAGTTTTATTCTGCTATGCAGGGAGAGGAAAGCAACAGCCAGCAACTGCTTTTCCCTGAAGAAATTTATTTAAGTAGCAGGGAGAAAATTTGCTTATTGAATGAAGAAAGTAACCTTAAAAATCTCGGCTTTACTTTTGAGGAATTCTCAGCTGAAAGAATGGTTGTGAATGGTGTTCCGGAAGCGATTGATGGAAATAGCATTTCAAACCTTTTAGAGGATATCGTGAGGGCTATTGACAATGAAACGGGGCACATGCCGAGTGAAATACAGAAAAATATAGCCCTTTCTTTGGCGGTCAACGCAGCTATTAAAAGAGGACAAAAATTGAGTTCAGAAGAACAAGAAAGTTTATTTACACAACTTTTTGAAAGTAAAAACCCTGGTATTAGCCCCAAGGGAAAGCCAACCTTTATTAAGTTTGATGTTTCACATTTAGAAAATTTCTTCAAATAATGTTTGGGAACCTTTTTAGAAATATGCCGGACGTAACAAAGAACCTATTGATTCTTAACGTCCTGTTCTTCATCGCCACCATTTTTGTGCAACCAAATGGACTTCCTTTGGGAACTTACTTGGGTATGCACTACCCGCAATCTGCACTTTTTGAGCCGTATCAAATTGTTACTTACATGTTTATGCATGGTGATTTGATGCACCTCTTCTTTAATATGTTTGCAGTAGTAATATTTGGAAGTGTACTCGAAAAAGTTTGGGGAGCTAAACGATATATCGCTTTCTATTTTGCTTGTGGATTTGGTGCACTAGCAGCACACCTGTTGGTGGATTATTTTATGATTCAAGCAGCGTTTGAATCTTTAAACTACCCCATTTTAATTGAAGAATTTGGCACCTTAACCAGCCGTGAAGAAGTAATGGAGTTTGTAAACGGAAAAGGAGTTGATATAGCCTTAAACCAGGGTTATTTCACCGGTGATTTTGGAACAATTCATCAAATGCACATTGGTTTAGTAGGTGCTTCTGGATCTGTATTTGGCTTGCTCGTTGCTTTTGGATTGCTCTTCCCTAATACTGAATTAATGCTACTATTTCCCCCTATCCCAATAAAAGCTAAGTATTTGGTAAGTGCTTATGTTGTTTTAGAATTGTACATGGGATACCAGATGAACCCCAATGACAATGTGGCACATTTTGCACATTTGGGCGGAGCTTTGATAGGTTTTATTTTAGTGATGATATGGCGGGGTGACCGCAGAAATTTTTACTAGAATGCAACAACAATCAATATTAGACCAAATTAAATTTCGAATAAAAACAGGCGGCGCAACCACGCGACTTATTGCTATCAATGTTGCCGTTTTCCTACTTTCCAGCCTATACATTTCCTTTGGATACCTCTTTGACAATGGCATGTCTGCTGAATATTGGACACGCTATATGCTTTGGGGAAGTACTGGTGTAGAAGATACGCTATACAGACCATGGAGCATGATTACCAATATGTTTGCACATGGTGGTTTTTTGCACCTATTGGGCAACATGATCTTACTTTACTTCTCTGGAATTACATTGCAGCGTTTTTTTGGTTCTAAAAAAGTTTGGTTCTTATATATAGCAGGTGGACTGGCTGGATTCTTCCTAAACATGGCAGCTCATAATATTTTTCCTGGTTTGCCTGACTTCTCATTGGTTTTAGGAGCATCTGGAGCAACGACAGCAATGATGATTGCATTGGCTAGTTACGCTCCTCAAATGATTGTACGACTATTTGGTGTATATCCCGTTAAGCTTTATGTCATTGCGCTTGTCTTGATTGGAATTGACATTTTAAACTTGGCTTCTAAAGATGGAGTAGCACACTTTGCTCATTTAGGTGGTGCGCTTCTTGGCTTTCTGTTTATTCACTTCTGGAAACAAGGAAAAGATATTTCTAAACCTTTTACCCAAGGTAAGTTTAAAATCTCCAACCCATTTAAAACAAAACCTAAACTTAAAGTTGAGTATTCTAAAAAAAGAGGCGAAACACAAGATGAAGCCTTTAACCGAACAAAAAAAGAGCGACAAGACAGAATAGATGCGATTCTTGATAAGATCAAATACCAAGGATATGGTGCACTAAGTGCTGAAGAAAAAGAATTTCTGAACAATGAAAGTAGGCGCGTTTAACCCTATTTTTCCAAAAGGTACATTTTGGATTATCCGCTTATTTAATTGGCTAAGCCTTGGTACATCTTTTCTCCTTTGCATAGCTTTTCTTGCTCCCTTTATCCCTCCTAGCAGCTCTACTTGGGTAGCTATTTTGGGACTTGCTATGCCTTACATCTTTTGGGTATCCCTCTTCTTGGTCTCTGTGCTCTGCATTTTTCAGTGGAAGCGACAGTTATATTTTTTGCTCGTAATTTTATTTGGCTTCAACCAACTGAGTTCTTATTTTTCATTTTTTCCTACTTCCGATGAAATTGAAGGAAAAAAAATAAAACTAATGACTTATAACGTACATGTTTTTGATATGTACGCTGGAAAAAAGGGGCATGTCAAACGAAAAAAAATCATACGCTTTATTCAGGGAGAAAATCCAGATGTACTCGCTTTACAAGAATCTTACAAAAGCGATATTATTGGGTTTTATAATACAGTAGATACCATTTGTGAGTTAAATAATTATGACTACACGGCGGAAGACTATTTATATAAAAACAATCACAAGCAATATTTTGGTGCGGTTATATTTAGCCGTTACCCAATAATAAAGAAAGGTAGTATTTCATTCCCCAACGAGTCCTACAACAGATGCCTTTGGGCTGATATAAAAATAAATGAAGACACGGTCCGATTCTATAATATGCATTTGGGTTCCATACGTTTACAAAAGGCGGACTATGAAGCAGTCGGAGATGAAAAAGGATCAAAGCAATATTATCCCAACTCCAAAAGTCAACAAGGAATTCTGAAGCGTCTATCTCTTGCTTACCTGAAGCGTGAAGAGCAAGTAAAGTTGATAAAAGGACATGCAAAAAAATCGCCTCACCCCAATGTATTTCTTGGAGACATCAATGATACGCCAAACTCATATTGTTATTCAATCCTTTCTGAAGGAATGAAGGATGCACATTTGTACAATAAGTTCGGAACAGGAGGTACTTATCTCGGAAAACTACCCAACTTTCGCATTGATTACGTTTTCTATCCAAATAAATTTGGCAGTAAAAACTACAAAATTCATAAACACACGCTGAGCGACCATTATCCATTAAGTTTGGATTTAATTATTCCCAAGTAGTTTATAGCTTTCATAAGTAGTGTAAAACTTAATCTCATTTTGAGTAAAGAAGAACGTACCTTTGCGCAAAACAACTCGAATGAAATTTTTTATTGATACGGCCAATTTAGAGCAAATTAGAGAAGCTCAAGATTTAGGTGTTTTAGATGGTGTAACAACCAACCCATCCTTAATGGCAAAGGAGGGAATATCTGGACAAAACAACATACTTAAGCATTACGTAGACATCTGTAACATTGTGGATGGAGATGTAAGTGCAGAAGTTATTTCTACTGATTTTGAAGGAATGATCAAAGAGGGCGAAATGCTTGCTGAATTGCACGAGAATATCGTGGTGAAGGTTCCTATGATTAAAGACGGAGTTAAGGCAATTCGTTATTTCTCGGATAAAGGTATACGCACAAATTGTACATTGGTATTCTCTGCTGGACAGGCGCTTTTGGCAGCAAAAGCTGGAGCAACTTATGTTTCTCCCTTCATCGGCAGACTAGACGATATCTCGTCAGATGGTCTTCAATTGATACAAGATATCAGATCAATTTACGATAACTACATGTATGAAACGCAAATTCTTGCAGCATCTGTCAGACATGCAATGCATATCATTGACTGTGCTCATATTGGCGCAGACGTTATGACCGGACCATTAAGTGCTATTACTGCACTACTAAATCACCCACTTACAGATAGTGGTTTGGAAAAATTCTTAGCAGACTATAAAAAGGTAAACGGGTAAGATGTACCTGGAAGTATCGGAATACAATATTGACCAACGACAAATTCAAAAGGTCATTGATTTATTAAAAAAGGGAGGTATAGGTGCTATCCCAACCGATACTGTTTATGCTTTTTGTTGTGATTTAAGAAACAAAAAAGGATTGGAAAAGTTGGCTCAATTAAAAGGAATACAATTGAAAAAGGCCAACTTTTCTTTGATTTTTCCCGACTTAAGCTCACTGTCTGAATACACTCGGTCAGTGAATAAAGTTGTTTTTAAAGCACTGAACAAAAATTTACCTGGCCCATTTACCTTTATCCTGCCGGCCAGTCAAGAAATTCCAAAACTATTTGGTAACAAGAAAAAGACAGTCGGTATTCGTATTCCTGCAAATGAAATTACTCGACTTATCTCCATGGAGTTGGGCAATCCCTTGGTTGTAACATCTGTTCATGATGAAGATGAAATCTTGGAATACACCACAGATCCAAATGAGATTTTTCAGCGCTTTGAGTCTAAATTAGACTTTGTGCTAGATGGAGGTTACGGAAAGAACATTGCCTCTACCGTTGTAAATTGTGAGGAAGGTGAACTAGAAATCATCCGAGAGGGAGAGGAACAACTTTTATGATACTTGTAGTTGATTGTGGAAGCACAAAAGTGCCGCTATTCGAAGATTTTCTCAGAAAAGCAAAGGTCTCTTTCGAAACACAAAAAATTAAACAGCTTCAATTTTCCAACAAGTACAAGGGTGTTATTATCTCAGGGGCTCCTATTCTCATAACCCAGGAAAACACGCAAATACATCAAGACAAACTAGCTCCATTATTTATATCAGATTTACCGATTTTAGCGGTGTGTTTTGGACACCAAATGCTCGGTTTTTTTCATGGAGCTAAAGGCAAAATGGGTAATGAAGATCGCGATTTCAATGAAGTCGAAATCCTCAAAGAGGACCCCTTATTCAAAAGCTTTACAACAACTACAGTTTTTCATGAAGATCATTGTGAGGAAATAGATCTACCGGAGGGATTTATCCACCTGGCCTCTTCAAAAAATTGTTTTAATGAAGCCATGAAACATCCAACCAAAATGCATTATGGCATTCAGTTTCATCCTGAGACATCCCTTGCTAATGGACAGCGTCTTATGGATAACTTCTTGAGCTTGGTTTAAGTGGCTTTTGATTTATTCCCATTTTCGTGATGTGGTACTCAATTACATTTGGATAGGATTCTTCCTTGTGGCTTTCTTGGTAGCAATCATTCGACTTCTTGCTTATATGTCGAGAGATTTTTGGTTTGATTCTTTCGGATGGGTATTTACTTCTGAAGATCTTAATGTCTTTCAGGACATGGTTCAAGCGACCTTCGACATGTCCAAAACTGCCATGACCATACTCATCCCTTTGGCTGGAGTAATGACTTTTTGGCTAGGACTCCTAAAAATTGCTGAAAAAGCTGGCTTAATTGAGAAAATCAGTTTGAAGGTAAGTCCTGTTCTTTCAAAATTATTCCCAGAGGTTCCAAAAGGGCACCCAGCAATGGGTAATATGATGATGAATTTTTCAGCCAATCTTTTAGGGCTTGGAAATGCTGCTACACCTTTAGGCCTAAAGGCGATGGAAGACTTACAAGAATTGAATCCAAAAAAAGATACAGCCAGCAATGCTCAAATAATGTTTTTAGTCTTGAATACTTCAGGCCTAACCATGATTCCATTGTCAGTAATTGCAACCAGGATGATATATAATTCCGCCTCACCTGCGGAGGTTTTTATCCCAATTCTCCTTGCTACCATGTGCTCAACATTTGTAGGAATGTTTGCGACTTCCATTGCACAGAAAATAAACCTTTTTCAAAAAAACTTACTCCTCTTTTTAGGAGGGCTTTCTGTAGTTATAGCAATGATTATTACCGGGGTTAGTTTTGCAAGTAAGGGTGTAATTGAACAGGTATCAGCAGTTAGTGGAAATCTTATACTGTTCTCCATAATATGCTTTATTCTATTCCTCGGCTGGAAAAGGAAGATGGATGTTTATTCTACTTTTATAGAAGGGGCTAAAGAAGGGTTCCAAGTCATTATAAGAATCATACCCTATTTAGTTGCAATGCTTGTGGGAATTGGTGTTTTTAGGGCTTCCGGTGCACTCGACTTCATAACCGATGGCTTGGCTAATTTCTTTCAGCTTTTTTCATCTGATGTGCGCTTCACAGATGCACTACCCGTAGGCATAATGCGCCCATTCAGTGGTGGAGGAGCTGAAGCAATGATGATAGACACCATGAAAACTTTTGGGGTGGATAGTTTTGAGGCGAAAACAGCCTCTTTACTTCAAGGATCAACCGAAACCACCTTTTATGTATTGGCTGTTTATTTTGGTTCTGTAGGCATAAAAAACACAAGGAATGCTGCTCTATTAGGTCTTATAGCCGATCTTGCTGGAGTTATTGCAGCCATTTCCATGGCATACATTTTCTTTGCTTAGTGCAACTATATTTCATAAATTGCACCATTATTGTACAGAATAACCAAAATTTAAACAAATGAAGAAATCGTTACTATTTACTGCAGGATTAATTGCAGTAGGGGCTCAGGCTCAAATCACTATCAATTCGAGTAATTATGCTCAAATAGGTGACAATACCCTAGAGCTTATCGACACTAATGCAACTGGAATAATGCCAGGTGGTACAGGAATGCAAACATGGGACTATTCAACCCTACAAGTGCATGATTCCTCAGGGTATGTTTTCACCAACCCAAGCTGGACTCCAAATGGAGGTTCATTTCCTACATCTAACCTTGCCGCTGATGCATCAGACGGGCAATACATCTACCTTAACAGGTCATCAAGTGAAATTAGCTTGGTAGGTTATTATGTTGACTTTACAGGAAATGGTGCAGAAGCTATTGTTTTAGATGATCCTGACAAGATTGTGCATTTTCCAAGTACGCTAGGAACTACTTGGCAAGACAATTCAAGATTGGTATACAAGACAACTGGAGCGGCTATTGGACAACCAGCCATTGATAGCGTTGAGTTAATACAGTTCGTTGAAAAAAGTGTGAATGTTGATGCCTACGGAAATGTAACTGTTCCTATGGGGACCTACCCTTCTATTCGTGCAAACATTCAAACAACAACTTATGATTCTACAAGAATTTACGCGGCAATTCTAGGAGGTTGGCAAGCATATAATGTAGATACGACACAAGGGCAATCTTATGAGTTCTATACTGACGATCAAGACATTCGTATCGCTTTGGTTACATTGGACATGGATGAGCAAGGAAATGTTGATGAAGCGCGTTATTTAGGATCAACAACTATTATTGATGGAGTTGAAGAGAATAACAATAACCCACTTAACGTATACCCAAATCCGACAACAGGAGTAGTTAATATTGATACAGAAACAGGAAATAGTATTTTGGTTCTAGATATTGCTGGAAAGGTTATAGAGAATCAAGTGGCCATCAACTCTACTTCAAAGATAAACCTTAGCACTTATCCTGCGGGAATCTATTTTGTTAAAGTAGTTGGTGAAAGCACCAATAAAACGGTAAAAGTGATCAAACACTAGACTCAAAAAACTGTAAAAAAATGAGGCTGTCCGTAGGGCAGCCTTTTTTTATTTATTAAATTCGCCTCACATTATTAAAATCAGCAATATGTCATATGATGTTATCGTTTTAGGAAGTGGACCTGGTGGTTATGTAACAGCTATCCGAGCCGCTCAGTTGGGTTTAAAAACAGCCGTTGTTGAGCGTGAATCGCTTGGTGGTATCTGTTTGAACTGGGGATGTATTCCAACCAAAGCACTTTTAAAAAGTGCGAATGTTTTCGAATATATTGAGCACGCCTCTGATTACGGAATATCTGTAAAAGGACATAGCGCCGATTTTAAAGGAATGGTATCTCGATCTAGAGATGTTGCCAACGGAATGTCAAACGGTATTCAATTCTTAATGAAGAAGAATAAGATTGACGTTATTATGGGCACGGGTAAACTTTTGGCTGGAAAAAAGTTGGAAGTTACAGATGATAAAGGAAAGAAAACAGAATATTCAGCGAACCACATCATTATTGCAACTGGAGCAAGAAGTAGAGAGTTACCAAACCTGCTACAAGACGGTAAAAAGGTAATTGGTTACCGTGAGGCGATGACACTTCCAAAACAACCTAAGAAAATGGTAGTTGTTGGTTCTGGCGCTATTGGTGTTGAGTTTGCATACTTCTATAATGCCATTGGTACTGAAGTAACGATTGTTGAGTACATGCCGAACATTGTTCCTGTTGAGGATGAAGAGGTATCTAAGCAACTGGAAAGAAACTTCAAGAAAGCAGGTATCAAAGTAATGACCAACTCATCAGTTGAGTCAGTTGACACCAAAGGAACTGGTTGCAAGGTTAAAGTTAAAACCAAAAAGGGTGAAGAAACAATTGAAGCTGATGTTGTGCTAAGCGCTGTTGGAATCGCTGCCAATATTGAAAATATTGGATTAGAAGATGTAGGTATCATTACTGATAACGGAAAAATTCAAGTAGGTGATTACTATGAAACTAACATCCCTGGTTATTATGCTATCGGTGATTGTGTTCCTGGTCCAGCTTTGGCTCACGTAGCATCAGCAGAAGGAATTATTTGTGTAGAACAAATTGCAGGACATCATCCGGAGCCACTTGACTATGGAAATATTCCTGGATGTACTTACTGCTCACCAGAAGTTGCTAGTGTTGGTATGACCGAAAAAGCTGCTAAAGAAGCTGGACACGATATTAAAGTTGGAAAATTTCCATTTTCAGCCTCAGGTAAAGCTAGTGCGGCAGGAGCGAAAGATGGTTTTGTTAAGTTAATCTTTGATGCAAAATATGGAGAACTACTAGGAGGACATATGATCGGTGCTAACGTGACAGAAATGATTGCTGAAATCGTTGCATTAAGAAAACTAGAAACCACAGGAGAAGCACTTATTAAAACTGTTCACCCTCACCCTACCATGAGTGAGGCAGTAATGGAAGCTGCTGCTGCTGCCTACGATGAGGTAATACATCTATAAAATAGATTCAAACATTTATATATTTAAAGGGAGCTATTTCAGCTCCCTTTTTTATTTTTGATAAGTGCGATCAATTCAGGTAATTATAATCCTCTTTATTTTGTCTTCATGCAGAAAGCATGAAAGTGAAAAAAAAGATTATGTTGTTTTTGACACAGGAAAGGACAGCCCTATTAACGCTGTTCTGCAAACGAACGATAGCACCATCTTAGCCTGTGGCGGAAATTACCAAAGGGATGGTTTTATATTGAAGTCAGATAATGGATCGGATTGGCAGCAAGCCCCTACATTTTATCGAGATAAAAAAATAGCTTGTATAAATTCAAGTCCACATGGAGTATTATACGCTGGCTCTGAATTAGGCTATTATTACACAAGTTCTGACGGGGGAGAGAGATGGCAAATTCCTTGGCAAAACATTAGCGTCCCTTTTCATGAGGAGAACCGTGGACTTATCAAAAAGTTTATATTTCCAACCAACAATCATATTCAATTTGTTAGTGGTAGGGACTTAAATATTGGAAATTTTTATAGTTCAAGTGACAATGGATCTTCTTGGCAATTCGACACCCTGTTTAATGAACTCAATGATCTAGATTACCTAAATGAAAATGAGGCATGGTTCTGTGGACATGGATACATTGGGAAATGGGATAATGGCCGAATAGAACAATTCGATTTTGTTGGAAAGGACTTTGTTGCCGTTGAAATTAGGACGGAAAATGAAATACTATTACTTAGTAGGAAAGGTAAGCTTTACAAAAGCACTGATGGCGGAAAGAAATGGGATAAAACTTGGCAAATAAGTGGTGCTTTTCAAAGGCGTCCCTACATAACAGACATGCACTTCATTGATGAAACACACGGGTTTATCTGTGGCAAATTTGGCGCTCTTTTTGAAACTATAGATGGAGGTGGTAGTTGGATACAAATTGAAATTAGCGAAGAGCTTCATTTAAACAAGCTATCCTACTATGGAAACGTTCTTTGGGCGGCTTGCGATGAAGGGAAAATTATTGGGATTAATTTGTAATATTTAGATTCTACAAGCCTTTCCAAAACTCCCTAGCATAATTCAACTCATAGTAGTCAAACCGGTCACCAAAATGAGCCTTAGCTTTGTTTAAGGTATCATCTTCAGCTGTTGAATAATACTTGACGATTTCTTGGGCGTCTTTGGCGTTCATCACATCTTTTATCTCGATTTTTTTCTCACCTACGTATTTCGCCAAATGACCATGTATAGTTTGTTCTGTTAGTTTTCTCGCAACAGCTATTTCCTCAACCGTCATTCCCTTTTGATACATTTCGAAACTCTCCTTTTGTGTATCCCCCTTTTTCTTACGCTTTGGTTTTTCGGGCTCAAGATATCCATCATATATTTTAGGATTGGAAGCATAAGCATCCATAATATCAAGCAACTCTATTCCATACTTGTCCACTTTTGCTTTTCCAACTCCAGATATTTGCAGTAATTCTTTTTTACTTTGAGGAACTGTATTCGCCAAGGCTATTAACGATTTTGTTTGAAAGACAATGTACGCCGGTTTCCCAATTGCTTTGGACATATCTCTTCTCCATGCTACAAGTTTCTGATAAAGCGAAGGCCTCTCCACATCTTTCGGTGTAGACTGCTTTTTCTTTTTCCCCGGAATAAAGTCAATTTCAGCGTTAGCTTGCTCGCGAATAAACTTCTCGGTTTCAAAACCATCCACCAAATGCTCAAACCCAGATTTTAATTGGTGCATTTGAAGATCAAACTCCTCACAAACTTCTTTTATTTTGCTTTTCAACTCTTTGTTATCGCTTGTAAAGTCAAGATCAGAATAAGATGATTCAATCTGCTCAATAAGCTTTAAAAAGTATGATGAGGCTTTATTTAAACGTTGTTTAAGAGCCTCTGACTCTTCCGCAAGTATATCCGCTTCAAAAACTGCTTCCATCTCACGACAAAAACGCCCACCAACATTTATTAAGTTAGTGGACACATTGCCTATTAGATTCTCTACCTCTTTTTTTGTTCTTTCAGGTAAAGACTTATGATTCATCTGAGTAAGCCGATTTAATTTCGAAAGCACTTGTTGGAGTGAATTAAACCCAAAAAAGTCAATTAAAATCTCTTCCTGAAAGTTTTTCTTAGCTTCACGTAACTCGGTTTTGCTAGGACGGTTTTGTTCTGACTCTTGACTATAGTAACTAACAACTTCATCCGTTTTTATGGAAGAATCTTTGAGTTTTGAGCTTAAAACTATTCCTTCAAAACTTTTACAACGACTCAAAGCCACATATACTTGCCCATGGGCAAATGCAGCTTCCGCATCAATAATCAATTTATCAAAGGTCAACCCCTGACTTTTATGTATCGTTATTGCCCAGGCCAGCTTTAAGGGAACCTGCACAAAAGAGCCTATAACTTCTTCTTTTACTTCCTTCGTTTTTTCATCAAGATTATAACGCCGATTATCCCATTGTTCCTCTTTCACTATTATCTCCTTGCCGTCTTCATCTTGCACGTAAATACCATCTGAAGTAAAGCGAGACACCGTCCCTATCTTGCCATTAAAGTATCGCTTTTCTTCTGTTGAATCGTTTTTGACGAACATTACCTGAGCGCCTTTTTTTAAAAGTAAATTTTCTTCCGTTGGGTAAGCACTCTCTGGGAAATTCCCACTCACCTCAGCATAGAAAGTCTTCCCTTCATCTTTGATACTCTTCAATCGCTCGGCATTAATTTGATCAGCCTTAGCGTTATGAGATGCTAGTGTTATATATCCTTTAGCGCGAAATTCTTCAACATCTTTTCTATAGCGACCATTCAGTTCTTCCAAGACATCTTTATCAATATTACCTTGGCGCACCTTATTCAAGATAGATATGAAATGCTCATCGGCTTGTCGGTAAATCTTTTTTAGCTGGATCACCACAGGCTTACTCTCCTTTAAGGCGTTACTTCCAAAAAAATAAGGAGTGCTGAAGTATGATTGCAATAAGGTCCACTCCGCTGAATTAACTACGGGTGGTAATTGATGAAGGTCACCTATCATCAAAACCTGCGCCCCTCCAAAGGTTCGTCGAGGGTTCTTATAGCGTTTCATCACGCCATCTATAGCGTCAAGCACATCCGCTCGAACCATAGATATTTCATCTATCACCAACAGTTCAATACTTTTGATTAGCTGAATTTTTTGACGATTAAATTTTCTTTTCTCGTTAACAGGTGCGCCAGGAATAATAGGGCCAAAAGGTAGTTGAAAAAGACTGTGAATCGTAACACCTTCTGCATTAATAGCCGCAACTCCTGTAGGCGCAACCACTGCCATTCTCTTGTGAATTTCCCTTCTTATTTTTTTTAAAAAGGTTGTCTTCCCTGTTCCCGCTTTTCCAGTAAGAAAGATGTTCTTATTTGTTTGCGTTACGAATTGATATGCTAAATCGAGTTCAGGATTATCCGACATGGAGCTAAAGTAAGAATTTACTTGCTTGTAGTTTTTGAATTGTTTCCATTGGGATGGGTGGGTGGGTTAATGACAATTCAAAAACAATGAATTAGAGACACTTGAAATAATCAAAGGGTTCAAGACAGTCAAGACACTTATGAAGGGCTTTACAAGCGGTACTGCCAAACTGAGATACAAGTTCTGTATTTTTACTTTTACACCTTGGACAAGTAATCTTTTTTGGTTCTGGGAATAAGGCTGATTTATCAACTGTTTCATCCTCAGGTGGAGCTATTCCGTAAGCTTGCAGCTTCTTTTTACCCTCTTCACTTAACCAATCTGTTGTCCATGGGGGGGATAAGGTTGTAACAATCTCCTTTAATTCAAAATTGTTTTTGGCCATTATTTTTTTAATATCCTCCTCTATTACCTGCATTGCGGGACAACCGCTATAGGTGGGTGTTATCGTAATTGTAAAGTGTTTGTTTTCGTCAAACTCAACCTTCCGAACAACGCCCAAATCAATAACACTCAAAACAGGAACCTCAGGATCAGGAACCTGCTCTAGTAATCTCCAAACAGCTTTAATATCATCGGATACTTCTGCTTTCATTCTACCAAACTGCTTCTGGGTATGTTCTTGGTAGGTATTGCATCTCTGCTAAAATATAACCTAGGTGCTCCGTATGTATTCCCTTTTTACCTCCTGACTGAAACCATGCTCCTTCGGGTTGACTTAAGGTAGCCTCATCCAAAATTGATTTTAAGCGCTCTTCAGCCTGAGCTTTTACCTTTGTAAGGTCTACTCCAATACCTTGATTCAGCATTTCATGGTCAAGTTCATCCATTTCGAAAAGTTCACCTGTATAAGGATAAACATATTCTAATGCCTCTTTCATTTTGGAATGACTCACTTCTGTTCCATCTCCTAACCGTATGGTCCACTCTCCACTATGTCGATGATGATATGAAACCTCTTTTAAAGATTTAACTGCAAAACCAGCCAAAAATTCATCCTTTGAATTCTGAAGTTCTTTATAAAAAAAGTAATTATAGACATCAAAATATAGAGTTTTAACCAACGTTTGAGCGTAGTCCCCATTAGGAAGCTCGCAAATCAGGTGGTTATAGAATTCTCTTTCATTTCGATGGTAGGCGTACCAATTCTCTCCTTTGTTCTTACCATCAATATCGCTGGCATATTGGTACAACGATCTCGCTTGCCCCACTTGATCTAAAGCAATATTGATTAGGGCAATATCCTCCTCCAACTCCGGACCATGGCCACACCATTCTGACAATCTGTGTCCCATTATAAGATTGGTGTCGGCTATTCTTAGAACGTAATTTAGTAGTGTATTCTCCATTACATGTGTCCTATTTCTTCTGGAATATCGTAGAATGTTGGATGACGGTAAATCTTGTCATTAGCAGGGTCAAATAACTCTTCACTGTCATAAGGGTTATTGGCGTGAATATGCTTTGACTCAACGACCCAAATGCTAACTCCTTCCATCCTTCTTGTGTAGACATCCCTTGCATTCTCAATGGCCATTTCTTCATCGGCAGCATGTAAACTTCCAACATGCTTATGATTTAAACCTTGTTTTGATCGAATGAACACCTCCCACAAAGGCCATTTATTTTTATTCTCACTCATATTACGCAGCTTTTTCCTTTTTTCTTGCAGCCTTCTTTGCGGCATGTGCCTTTGCTGCATCACGCACCCATTCTCCTTGCTCCATTGCTTTTCTTCGTGCGGCAATTCGTTGCTTGTTACAGGGTCCGTTTCCTTTAATTACATTATAAAATTCCTCCCAATTAATTTCTCCAAAATCATAGGCTTTTCTCTCTTCATTCCATTTCAAATCTGGATCTGGAACAGTTAATCCTAAAAACTCTGCTTGAGGGATTGTTTTATTTATAAACTCTTGTCTTAATTCATCGTTGGTATGACGTTTAATTTTCCATGCCATGGATTGAGCTGTGTGTTTTGAATTCTCATCCGTAGGTCCGAACATCATTAGCGATGGCCACCACCATCTATTAAGGGCTTCCTGGGCCATCTCCTTTTGCTCTTTTGTACCATTTGCCAAGGTCATCATTATCTCATAACCTTGCCTTTGATGAAAGCTCTCCTCCTTACACACCCTAATCATAGCACGAGAATAGGGTCCAAAACTAGTTCGACATAAGGGTACCTGGTTTTGAATAGCTGCTCCATCAACTAACCAACCAATTGCTCCCATATCGGCCCAAGTCAAGGTAGGATAATTGAAAATACTGGAGTACTTTGCTTTTCCATTAATCAAGTCCTGCATTGAATCATCCCTTGTTTCCCCAAGTGTCTCCATTGCAGAATATAAGTACAAACCGTGACCAGCCTCATCCTGTACCTTCGCCATTAGGGCAACTTTTCTTCTTAATGATGGGGCTCTTGTTATCCAATTCCCCTCGGGCAACATTCCAATAATTTCCGAGTGAGCATGCTGTGAAATTTGACGGATTAATGTCTTTCTGTAATCTTCCGGCATCCAATCTCTCGGTTCGATTTTTATTTCGTTTGCCAGTTTTTCTTCAAAACGCTCAAGTTGTTTTTGATCCATATCACTCATGTAACAAAAATACTAAAAATATGTTGCCAAGAAACTGATACTAATCAGCGAATATCTACTTTGAGCATATGCTTATCCCCAATAAATGCTTCTAATCGATCACCGATTTGCACCGGTCCAACTCCTTCTGGAGTACCAGTAAATATAAGGTCTCCAATTTTGAGCGTCATAAACTGACTTAAATAAGCGATTAACTCATCTATCTTAAAAAGCATATCCTTTGAGTTGCCTTGTTGCACAACAGCACCATTTTTGAGCAGAGAAAAGTCTATATCCTGAACATCATCAAAACTTGATTTTTCAATAAACTTATTTGAAATTGGGGCACTTCCGTCAAAGGCTTTTGCTAATTCCCATGGTTTACCCGCTTCTTTACATTTTTGCTGAACATCTCTGGCAGTAAAGTCAATTCCAATACCAATTTGATCATAGTATTTATGGGCAAATTTCCTTTCGATATTCTTGCCTATTTTCTTTATCTTAACCACTAGTTCAACTTCATAATGAAGGTCTTTTGTGAAATTCGGATAATATAAAGGGTTCCTTTTAGGCAGTATCGCCGTATCAGGTTTCATAAAAAAGATGGGTTCATCGGGAACTGCGTTCCCCAGCTCTTTTGCGTGTTTTGCGTAATTCCGACCAATGCAAATGATTTTCATTACATTTTCTCCTTAATGTTTTGTAATACTTTCTTCGTGTAATGTGGAAAGTCTCCTTGCATCATCCAACTATAGTAAGATGGTTCTGCTTTTAAAACTTCCGCAACTGGCTTACCTTTGTGTTTACCGAAATTAAAACAGGCCACACCCTCATCATTTTCAACAAAGCGCCCAATAAAATCGAGATTTCTATTTCTTCTGGAAAATTCATGGAGAAAATCAGCAGACCCTTCTAAATCGTCATATTTTTCAAGTTGGGCCATTAAAACATCAGCCGTGGCTCTTACATCCGCTAGAGCATCATGTGCATTCTCCAACTCTTTACCACAGTAAAACTTCATTGCTGCGGCTAGTGTTCTTTCTTCTTTTTTATGAAAGATGTTCTGAACGTCAATCAATCTTCTGCCCTTCATTGGAAAATCAATTCCATTTCTTGCAAATTCCTCCAGAAGTAAAGGCACGTCAAAACGATTGCTATTGAAACCGGCGAAATCTCCGTCACCAATGAATTTTATTATCTCTTCAGATCTTTCTTTGAAGTTGGGCTTTCCTAAAACATCAACATCATAAATCCCATGAATTTCACTGGTTTGAACAGGTATTGGAATTTCTGGATTAATTATTTCATTATACTCTTCCTGTCTTCCATCAGGGGAATAACGAATTAATGCAATTTGTACAATTCTATCTTTAGCTACATCCACTCCTGTGGTTTCTAAATCAAGAAAAATAAGGGCTTTATTAAGAGATAAGTTCATTGAGACAAAGTTAACACAATGCTCTTAACCTCCCTTTTTCAGTGTGATTATTTTATCAATCTTTCCCATTCGATTCATAAACTCACTGACTTTAAAATCAGATTTGTGGGTTTCATATCCTTGACTTTCGGCGTCAACAATTATCTGATATTGACCTGGACTCAAGATTACAGTGTATTCTTTTGTCTGCTCATTGGGAGCATACTCTCCAACAACATCACCAGAAGCGTTTAAGATAGTGAGCAAATCAGCTGCTATAAAAGCAGGCTTATCAGTGTTGCCATTTGAAATTCTTATATTAAAAATAGCTGGTATAACTTCAACGGCATCATAAGTAACACGGTAAATGTCTAGATCCCCAATTCCTCCGGGACGAGCAGAAGCTATGTAAGCATGTTTATCATCACCTGCGAAAGAAATGGTAAGCTCATCATATGGTGTATTTAATGGGTATCCTAAATTAGATGGAGTGCTATAGGTATTCGTCTCAGGGTCCCAATTTGAGGAATAAACATCATAACCTCCCATACCTGGCAGCCCATTCGATGAGAAATAAATCGTTTTGCCATCCTCAGAAAATGACGGAAAATCTTCATTACCCTCTGTATTTAAGGCAGTGATTGCTTGTGGTTCTGCCCACATGTTCTCACCAAAAGGTAATTTTCTAATCATGTATAGGTCCAAGCCTCCTTTACCTCCAGATCGATTTGAGGCGTATATTAAAGTATTTCCATCAGGACTGATTGAAACAGAACTTTCAAGGGCCTTATCCTCTTGTATTACCTCTATTTCCTTTTTTCGCCCAAAACTACTTCCAGAGCGTGGAACTGTGAATAGTTGTCCCGATTGTATTTTATCTGAATAGAAGAACATGGTTTGACCATCATGAGAAATCCCTGTACATTGCTCGTTGTATTTGGAATTAAGGGTACCTAATTCTCGGGCTTTTGTAAATCTTGAACCGTCATATGTACTGATCATAACATCCGATGAATAATATCCATCAAACTCAACATATGAGCTACCTATATCCCTTCTTGTTGTAAATATTAAAGTGGTTTCATCGCTTGATACAAAAGGATTGTAATCGGGTCCTTCAGAATTTATTGATTCTCCCATGTTTTCGAAATGCACTTGAACTGGCTTAGCCATAAGTTCTTTGGCTGTTTTACAATCGAGTAATTTCTTTTTTGCGGCCTCCTCATTAGACCCCGGTTTTTCTAAATAAATGTTTAGATATTTTATGGCATCATCCATTCTATAGTCTAACATATATGCCCATGCCAATAGATAAGGAACTTCTTTATCTGCCCGTTTGTGATCGATAATTCGTTCCAAATAAACCACAGCCTTTACCTTATTGAGATTGGTATAAAGGTAGCATTCCGCCATTCGCATGTTGTATTTAGGATCATCTCGATCTAATCGGAGTAATTTACCATACTCCTCCATAGCTTTAAAATAATTGCGGTGCTTAAAATGATCGTCGGCCAAAGCCTCATCAGCTTGAGAAATTCCCTCAAGCCCACATATAATAAATACACTAAATATTAGTAAAAAAATCCTGTTCACTCTACTTCCCTTTGCAAGTTTGATACCAACAATCGCAAGTAAATATACAAAAACTAGTTTTAGTTTAACGAAAAGGTAAACGCCATGTCACCTGTGTTGATTGTGAACATCACTCTTCTGTTAAGCTGGCGATTTTCCTTATTATCGGAACCGTCTGGATTTGCATTCGGAACTGCTGGTTGTGATTCACCGTGCCACTTAATCTCAATTCTGCTTTTATCTATTCCTTTCTGAACTAGGTAATTCATAGCTGAAGTTGATCTGTTTTTTGACAAAACAACATTATAGGCGTCTGTACCAAACCAATCGGTGTGTCCATCCATAACGATAGAAACCTCAGGATTCTCATCCATATAACGATAAATATTATCTAAGATTTCCTTACTCTTGCTGCGCAGAAAGTATTTATCAAAATCAAAGTAGATGTTTTCAAAAGCAATTCCGTCTGTTCCCGGGCCTGTCGTGTCATCGCTCCAATCCCATTCTATTACGTCCAAATATTCAGTATAGCTTAGGTCAGTGTTTTCTGTATCAATTGTTTGAATAAAGGCCGATACCGCATAATCCAATTCATTATTATTCATTTGATAGCTTAAAGATTCATTGTCAAGCTTTAATGCTTCAACTATCGCTGGATCATTAGGCAGATTATCCAAAGTCCAATTACCCTCTTGATCAGTCCTTGTAAAATTAACTGTCTTTTTATTCTCATCCGCCAATAATACTAACAGGCTATCAGCACTGTTTGAAATATTAGAAAATGGATAAACATATTTCACATCTCCTTTTACAATAATCCCGTTTTGATTGTTCGATGATGAAACGCCATAATACTGAGTTTTTAAATCTTCCTCATCTATAAACACGCTATAATTCTGTTCTTGATCGAGATTTCTAAATAAGAACGCACCGTTTTCGTCAGTTTCAACTTGACGAATAATTTGTTTATTCTCATTTACAAGGTATACTCTTACACCTTCTTCAACCTTCAATACTTCATTAAACTTTATATTACCTGCAATATTTAATTGATTCGAGTCTATCGGTAATTCTTTTAAACCACTACCATCATTCGCAATATTATAAAGCTTTCTTACCGTGTCCTCAACATTGAAAAAGGCATTTTGAAAGAGGGCTTCTTGAATGTACTTTTTGTTTTCCTCGTCTTTTTTCCTGTTTATCACAACCTCTTGATAAAGTGGAAATGGATCACATTGCTTAGGTAGCGTAAATTCTTGTTTGTGATTTCTAACAGGGTTTTTAAAACGATCAACTGTTTCAATCTCCATTGTGTAGGTGTTTTCTGGTTGGAGCACCATTAAATACTTTCCTGTTTCTGCATCAACATCAAAGGTATTAACCAAGTTACCATCTGAATCTTTAATTACTATCTTATTTCCTATCGGGAAGGCAGGTGAACCAGCAAGTAACTGACCTTTAATTTCTGTGTTTTCAATACTCTTACACTCTAACAGAAGGTGATAAATATCCATATCACCATAGCCTCCCATTCTTGAAGAGGACATATAAGCCGAGATACCATCATTATCAACAACATAATAGATATCATCACCTGGAGAGTTAATTGGAACCCCAAGGTTTACTGGATCTGACCATGTACTATCATCTTGAAGTTCGGTTTTAAATATATCATACCCCCCCATTGTAGCATGGCCGTTTGAAGCAAAATACATTGTTTTCCCATCATCCGAAATATAAGGAGCATCTTCATCGTAAACCGTATTTATATTCCCCGGAAGTAATTCCAACTCACCCCAAGTTCCGTCATCATTCTTGTGGGATACAAAAATATCTCTACCACCTATCCCCGCTTCATTATCGGTTGATGTGACATAGAGTGTCTTCTCATCTTTAGTGATAAATACAGACGGCTCATGAGTGCCAGAATTAACATTTTTATTCATTTTTACAGGAGCGGTCCATTTGTCATTATCACCTTTTTCTGAGACCCATACATGATTTTTTCTGTAGATATATAATTTATCTTCTGCTTGATTATAGGCAATGGCAGCATCATGATATTTAGAGTTTATATCTTTTGATATATATACATTTGAACTGTCAAACTTAGTCGAGAAAGTCCAATTCTCTCCTTCACGCACTGAAATATAAATATCCTCATATTCCTTACTGTCATGATAAAATTTATTTCCAACGTTGGATTCCTTCCGTGCCGTATAAATCATTACCGTTTCATCCTTATTAACTACTGAAGCGTATTCAGACCCGGTGCTATTGATCTCTTCCTTCATATTTTCAACGGTAATATCCTTATTATAATTCCCTTGGTAAATAAGAGCATTGTTACACATTTCAATAAAACGATCAACATCTCTACTCAGCACAACTCCATCGTCATTACTTATTATAAAATCTTTAAAATCATTATAAGATTTTATAGCTTTCTCAAATTGTCCAGAGTATTGATAAGACCTCCCTAAGTAATAGAAAATTTCTGCGATTGTATCTTCAGATGACTTTTGTAAAGCGTTTTCAAAATACTTGACAGACTTTTCCTTTTCAACGTTACTATTATAGTAAGTCAACCCTGCTTCAAAATGATATTCAGGATTATCCGGCGCAACCGTTAGCAACTCATTATACAGAGATTTTGCCTCTTTATAATTCCCTTTGGACAGCTCCTTTCTAGCATTTTTTAGAAGTTTTTTCTCCTCACCAGCATAACTGGGAATAGCCATCAAAGTCGCTAAGACCACTGTAATTATGTATCCGAAAGTTGTTTTCACGATTCGAATCTAATCAAAAATAGCAGTACCCCGTTCTACTTTTTATTCACTTTTGAAAGGGAAAATGTTCATTACTTAGCTTTTAGCTTAATGTATTGATATTTTTCGTAGGTCTCTCTATTGGATTTAAAATCATTCTTATAGGTTGGCCCTTGCACCAAAGCATTATAAGATGAAATTTTAATTTTCGCAGGATCTATCCCTCTTTTCTTCATTGCTGATATTATTGCTTGCTTTGCATCCTCAGCCCTTTTATTGGTTAAATTTCTATTCGTTTTAAAAGTAGTTGTTGGTACGTGAGAAGCAGAACTCTCAATTTCAACATATGCTACCCCATTGAGCTCAACAATTTTTGCGAGACTATCAGCAAACCTTTCAAATCTTGCTAAATCATCTGCAACACCTTTTTTGTTGTATTTATAAAAACGCTGATATTCAGCAACCATAGTTGTCCCAGCTTCTGGAATAGTCACCTTATCTCCGAATACATACTTACAATCCTCGGTTCTTGTGGACTGAGACAATTTCTCGCCATTAGGACCAAGTAGAATTACATCCAATTCATCACAAAGAGGTTCGTCATCTAATTCAAATGTAAACAAGGCGTTTGGCTTTGCTCTCAATGGCTTAAACATAAACCTTCCTTCACAATTTACTGTGGTTTCGCTTACGAAAGCACCAGTCTCATCGTAATACTTAACTTTTAAACCGGATTGACTAACAACATTCCCTTCAGCATCAAGCACTTGGTAAACACCAGGCTTATAGGCGAAATCGCATCCTGTACCATCCAATGCATATCCTTTTACCTTACCATCTTTATCAACAAGGGCGATACATGTTGCATTACAATCTGTATTATTTGAGCCCATTAAGTTGAACTTGTAAGAATAATCATGGTTCTCATTTTTATATGAGAACATATTATCTTCTCCCACTGCTACTGTACCTGCCATATTCCCCTGAGCATCAAAGTAAGCTACATTTTTTCCAGTTAAAGATGATGGTGAGTTGATTACCTTCCAGTAAACCATATCATCACCTTCCAAGCTAATCGGACTTAAAGGAATTTCTTTGTGAATTTCATGGTATCCTGCTTCACACGGCACTTTAAAATCACTCTCTGTATGCAATGCACCATTGATATAATACTCTACCTTATAATCATTACAAGGATCTAATGCCATAACGTATCCCCCATCATCTCTTCTTGGGTGAATTCTTTGAGGTAAATCTCCCGTAGTTAAATTATACACTAATATCTCAATATCGCTTGGTAATGGGTCTCCTGGCTTAGGAACGATATAACCTTTTAATACTGCCACATCCACAACTTCTGGCGTTTCAAGATCTACACGATATATATCCTTTTCTCCGTAGCCTTCATCCTCACCATGACCTGAAGACTTCATGACTTCATGTTGTGAACTGTAATACCCTGTTTTCCCATCTGCAGTAACGATAAAAAAGACATCATCATCAGTCGTATTTATTGGGTATTCTAGGTGGGTTGGGGTACTCCAATTACCATCCTCATCCATTCGAGTTACAAAAATGTCAAACCCTCCCATACTTTGGCGACCATTACTAGAGAAGTAAAGTGTCCTCCCATCGGCCGAAATGAATGGTGAATCTTCATCATAGGGAGTGTTGATTACACTCGTTAAGACTTGAGCCTTACTCCATTCTCCATTCGGTAATTTTTTTACTCGATAGATATCTCTACCTCCGAATCCTCCTTTACGGTCCGAAACAAAATAGAGCGTATTTCCATCCGGAGTTAATGTTGCGTGTGTTTCCCAATAACTTGTATTGATGTCAGAACCCATCTTATTTAAGTCATCAAAGCTTGTATCTGCGTATTCCGAGTTGTAAATATTACCATCCCCTTCATCGTCAACATATACGAATAACTCCGATCCATCAGCATTTACACCAATTGTAGCCTCATTCCTATCAACTTCCGAAAAATCAACAATTTTCGGCTCTCCCCAAGTTCCATCAGAATTCTTTACCGACATATAGATGTCCTCGTAATGAGCTCCATTATCCCAGTTCCATTCATCGATATTCGAGCTATCCTTACGAACTCTTCGTGAAGTGAAAAACAACACATTCCCATCCAAAGAAAGTACCGGGCTAAAATCAGAGTATTCGCCATTAATTGTTGGACCTAAATTCGTAATCTTAATTCTCGTGTTAGGATTCGCTACCATCTGCTTACCAAGCTGACACTGTGTAATATGCACATCAGCATCTTCTCTCAAGAAATGTTTCTTTCCTGCTTCATCCTTGAACCTGTTAAAGTTTTGGATGGCCTGATCGAATTGATAATCTAAATGTAAGGCTCTTCCTAAATAATAATAACAATCAACAGGAGCCTTGGTTTCCATATAGTTGTATGGGTCCCAACCTTTTGAAATACCCTTTTCCGCCTTAACTAAAAAATCAAGGGCCTCTGTTTTTTTTGTATTGGACAATAAAGAAGAAACTCCTGCCTTGTAATTAAAGTTTAAGTTTTCAGGATCCTGCTCTACCAAGTATTCAAAAACTACTTTGGCCATGTTGTATTTCTTCTGGTAGAAGAGATCATTGGCCAAATCAAAATTATCTTTAACACTTTTACCTTCTAGAGTAGCCCTTATTTCAGCAGGTGTCTGCCCTAAAGAAACTGAACTTATCAGAAGAATTAAAAATAGTAGAAGTCCTTTTTGCATACTGTGTAGTTTCTATAAATAAACCAAATTAATCGTGAAAGGTACTAAATTTCTCGATTAATATCGAAATTCTCTAGATAATCAGCCATACGTCTAACAAACATCCCTCCCAAGGCTCCATCAACAACTCTATGATCATAAGAATGAGATAGGTACATCTTGTGACGAATACCTATAAAATCACCATCGGGTGTTTCAATAACAGCGGGAACCTTTCGTATTGCTCCAACCGCCATAATTGCGACTTGTGGCTGATTAATTATCGGAGTACCCATAACATTACCAAACGAACCTACGTTAGTAATGGTATAAGTACCTCCTTGAATTTCATCCGGAGATAATTTATTCTCGCGAGCTCTTCCTGCCAAATCGTTCACCTTCTTTGTAATCCCAGTAAGGTTCATATAATCTGCATCCTTGATAACAGGAACAATTAGATTTCCTGAAGGAAGGGCAGTCGCCATCCCAATATTGATATGCTTTCTTTTTATCACATTCGCGCCATCCACAGAAACATTAATCAGAGGGAAGTCCTTGATTGTCTTGACAAGTGCCTCTATTAAAATTGGAGTGAAAGTAATTTTCTCCCCTTCTCTGTTCTGGAAGTCATTTTTAATCTTATTTCGCCAAAGAACCAAGTTCGTTACATCTGCTTCAACATATGATGTAACGTGGGGTGAAACATGTTTTGACATGACCATATGGTCAGCTATGAGCTTACGCATACGATCCATCTCAATCACTTCATCACCAGGATTTGCAACAACAGTTGGAGCTTTTATCATTATCCCTTGACCTTCAGCGGATGGCTTTGCAGCTGGCGCCTTCTTTGGTGCTTCAGCCACTGGAGCCACTGGTGCTGCTGCAGGTCCTTCATTTGTTCGAGTTTCTAAATACGACAGAATATCTTTTTTCGTAATCCTTCCACCTTGACCTGAACCAGAGATAGCATCTAATTCTGAACCAGAAACACCTTCAGTTTTTGCAATATTTCTAACTAAAGGACTTAAAAATCTTCCGTTTGAATCAGATTTTGTCATCGCAACAGCAGCAGATACGCTCTCTTCTACTTTCTGAACTGCTGCAGGAGCCGGAGCTGCTGACTCTGCAGGGGCAGGACTTGCACTTGGCGCATCTCCGTCCGTAGAAATAATCGCGATTACTTCTCCAACTTGAACTACATCACCTTCATTAAATAATCGCTTAACGAGGACACCTTCAGCTGGTGAAGGCACTTCAGAATCCACCTTATCCGTTGCAATCTCAATTAGAGATTCCTCCTCTTCAATACTATCTCCTTCGTTTTTTAACCAAGTAATAACGGTTGCTTCAGCAACACTTTCTCCCATTTTGGGTAATAAAACTTCAATTTCTGCCATTCCTCGTGTTTAGAATGGTGCAAAAATAAGAGATTTAACGGATAAAACAAGTTTAATTACAGCCGATTAAACGCCATTTTTTCATCAATATTTTGGCGTCCACTACCCAACTATAATCACGGGCATAGAGTTTATTGAGCTTATCCACTTGTTTATTTTTTATACCATCAGAATTTAAAGGGAGAATATCCAAAACTCCTTTTTTTATTTTGGGCAGATTTAATTCTTTAGAGCCCGCATTTGAGAACCCAACAAAACTTCTTATACCAAAAAGAACCAAAAACAATGATTTGAAAAAGGTCAATTTTGATTTTGTGAAAAGAAACAAAAGAGGACTTAGTAGCAATAAAAGAACAGATGCAGAAAAGTCAAAAACCCTTTTCACCCTTTTATTCTCAGAGTTTTGAATAGTATTTAAATTTAAGACATAAAGATCTCCATTGGAGTGAATACTGTTACTTCCAATAATGAATTCGCTATCCGCCTGAGCAATTTTAAATTCCAAGTTCTTTTGCCCAATTTTTGACATTGCCGTAATTATTTGTCCAGCTTCTAAATTAGCAGCACAGAATATCAATTCGTTTAAATCATATACATCCAGTACTTGGTCCATTTGAGAAATCGATCCCAAGTAGTAATCATCTTCTTGCTCAACATCCGAGATAAAACCTAAAAAATCGATTTTTCTATCGCTTGATTTAAGTATGTTTTCAACTCGGGTAACCTCCTCTTTGCTTCCAACAATTCCTATTCTCTTTTTCTGGGACCCAGCAAATCTAAATCTTTCAAAACCTGTAAAATGTAGTACTAACCTAGATGAAACAAAGTATAGCAATGCACTTGCACTTCCCAATAAAATAATCATTCTACTGAATTGGTAATCCTTATCTAATAGTGCATAAGCAGCTAAAATCAACAAACTACCTAGTGCTACACCTTTTATACCTTTAATTAATCGAACTGGAATATCGTATGCCCCACTGAAGAAAGAGAATAACATCCAAGTTAAAGAGTATGCAGGTAAAGCATACCACAAAATTTCATCTGGGAATTCCTTCCCCGTTTGGCTTTGATATAATTTTGTAATTAAAAACAACAAGCTTGTTAAGCAGGCAAAATCAACTATGGGCAAAACTGCCTTCTTAAAAAAACGATACACAATCGCCATCCCTGCCCGTAAATAAATGGCCAGATTAATCAGAAAAGAGAATGTTTTGGCATTTCTCTGAGAGAAGTGCTTTTCAGCAAAAATGATCATCGCTCGGTAGAAAACAAAAACGTAGTTTACACTGCTTTTTTTAGTGCTTTCTCCTTTATAATGAATGATTGTTGTTTCTGGAAAATAATAATTTTCATAACCCCCTTTTTGGATCCTGTAAGACAAATCAATATCTTCTCCGTACATAAAGAAAGTCTCATCTAAAAGACCTATTTCGTCAAGGCATTTTTTTCTCATTAGCATAAACGCACCTGATAAAACGTCTACCTTATGGGTTTTATCTTTATCCAAATAGCTTAGATGATACTGTCCAAATTTTTTACTTTTTGGAAACAACCTGGCCAATCCGAATATTTTGTAAAACGCGACTTTTGGTGTTGGGAGCCCTCTTTTGGATTCAGGTAAGAACTCTCCTTTCCCATCAATCATCTTCACACCGAGACCACCCGCATCAGGATGTTCATCCATGAAATCACATACTTTTTTAAAAGTATCTTTCTGTACAACAGTATCCGGATTTAACAAAAGGATATACTCTCCTTTAGCCTGTCTCATCGCTAAATTATTTCCTTTTGAAAATCCTAAATTTTCTTTGCTTGCTATTAAGTTAACTTCAGGAAACTTCTCCTTCACCATTGGCACAGATCCGTCAATGGAATGATTGTCTACGACATATACTTCACCCTCGATTTTCTCCATCGCCTCTCTCACAGAACTGAGACATTGCTCGAGGAAAAACTCAACATTGTAGTTTACTATGACAACCGTCAGCTTCATTTTCGACCGACAAATATAACTGAATTAAAAGCCTTTTGTTGTTAGCGTGCTAAACTTGCCTCAAATGGAAGTCTGTTTTGAATAGATCGACCCAAAGTTATCTCATCAGCATATTGCAGCTGATCACCAACCGCAACCCCCCTAGACAATGTTGTTACCTCAAGCTCCATATGAGAAATCTTTCGATAAATGTAAAAATTCGTCGTTTCTCCTTCCATAGTGGTACTCAATGCTAATATAACCTCCTTAATTGGCTCTTGCTCTAAACGAACGATCAAATCAGAAATAAATAAATCATCTGGACCTATACCGTCTATTGGAGAGATAACCCCATTCAAGACATGATAAAGCCCATTATAGCTTGATGTTTGCTCTACGGCCATTAAATCCCGAACATCCTCAACTACGCATACTTTTGATTCATCTCTTCTAGGACTCGTACAAATCGAACAAACCTTGGTTTCAGAAATATTCTTGCACCGTTCACAATAAGATATTTTTTCCGTCAACTCTTTAAATGAATTAGCAAAGGCATAAACCTGTTCTGGATTTTGCTTTAACATATGCAGCACTAGACGCAAAGCAGTTCTTTTCCCAACTCCTGGCAGGCTTGCCATTTGATCAACGGCATTTTGAAGTATCTGTGAATGTAGTTCCAACCTTGCAAAGATATGATGAATGCGCACCGGTTTTAAAACGCTTAAATGTAGTTTTCAACAGGCTCATTAAGACTAGCACTGTTAATAAATGAAGTAATTATGGCTCGCTGGCCCACTATTTTTATCTTACTTAGCACCTATGAGTGCAACGCTTATAATTTCCATTTTTATAGCCTATTTCTTGGTTTTGATGCTGATATCGAAACTTACAAAAGGAGAATCAAGCAACGACACTTTTTTCAGTGGAAATCGATCCAGCAAATGGTACCTAGTTTCCTTTGGAATGATTGGAGCATCACTTTCTGGGGTAACTTTTCTTGGTGTTACCGGGCAAGTTGGTAATGCAGGATTTGTATACATGCAAATGGTGTTTGGCTATTTAATAGGTTACATTATCATCGCATATATTCTATTACCATTATATTATCGAAATAATCTTGTTTCCATTTATCAATACCTCAACCAACGACTCGGAAAAGGAGCCTATAAAACTGGAGCAATCACCTTTCTTCTCAGTCGTGGTTTTCAAGCCTCTGTGCGCGTGTTGATGGTTGTATACCCTTTACAGAAATTTGTTTTTGAACCGTATGGCGTACCTCCAGAGTTTGCTATATCATTGGCTATAATTCTAATATGGGCATATACACTTGGAGGCGGAATCAAGACTGTAGTGATTACCGATACTTTTCAAACTGTAATGATGTTAGGGGGAGGTATCGTAGCTTTTTACGCCATATCACAAATTCTCGATTTAGGTATTTTTGAACTTGGAGGCAAGGCAATGAGGGACTATTCAGGGACGATCTTTCCAGAAGTTAGTATTACAGAAAAAGGCCATTGGTTAAAAGGAATTTTATCTGGTATATTAATCACAGTTTGTATGACAGGTCTTGACCAAGATATGATGCAAAAGAATCTTACATGCAAAAACCTGAAAGAAGCACAGAAAAATATGCTCAGTTTCAGTGGAGTTTTAATCATTGTAAATCTTGGATTCTTGATTTTAGGTGCTGCGCTAGTCTACTTAGTTAATGACCAAGGTATTAGTGATGCCATAAATAATGACGGAAAGTACATTACAGATATGGTATTTACAGAAGCTGCACTCGGAAATTACCTTGGTTTAGCTGGTGGCATTATGTTTATTCTTGGACTTGTAGCAGCCACATTCTCCAGTGCGGATAGCGCTTTAACTAGTTTAACAACCGTATTCAGTGTAGATATTTTGGAAGGAAAGGTTGAAAAAAGAAAACGAAATATCATACATGCTGGTTTTGCTATCATCTTAATTATAATCGCAATTATATTTTATCATACACTTGAAAAGGATGCCCTGGGCAATATTTTCACAATTGCTAGCTACGTTTACGGTCCGCTACTCGGAATGTTTTTATTCGGTATCCTTACAAAGTTTCAAGTTAAAGATGCAGGGGTACCAATCGTATGTATTTTGTCTCCTATTCTTACATTTATCATAGTCCAACAATCTAGTAAAATAGGATATGAGTTCAATTATGAGTTGTCGTTGTTAAATGCTTTACTGACTTTTGCAGGATTATATTTGATTAGGAAACATGGAGATTCTGAATACAAAACAGATTAGTAAGAGTTCATTTTATAATGGTCTAATATGCGATTACACGGAAAATCACCCTAATCTAAAGACCTTCGTTAAGGAATTCCCAAGTAAAGATAGATTAATCCAGTACGCAAAGGGTAAAGAATTTAGCACTGAAAAACGATCATTATTGTGCAAAGTAATTCAAGAGCAATACAACAAAGCGGGAATTGAAACTCCTCAAAGTATAAAATCTCTTGAGCAAGAGAACTCATTTACAATAACAACTGGGCATCAACTAAATCTTTTTTCCGGCCCTTTGTATACCATTTTAAAAATTGCCTCAATCATAAAATTGAGCGAAGAGTTAAACGCAGAAGATTCAAACCATAAGTATATACCCTTATTTTGGTTAGCTACGGAGGATCATGATTGGGATGAAATAAACAAAGCCACCGTTTTTGGAAATGAAATAAAATCAGACTTTAATGGATCAGGACCAGTTGGACGAATCCCAACAGAAGAAATTCAGGATGCGCTTGAGGCTCTGATTGAAGTTTTGGGAAATCGCTATGATCCTGAGATGAAAGAGCTAATTGAAGAGACCTATAAAACAGGCTCTTTAGCTGAAGCCAGTCTAAAATTTTACACCGCTCTTTTTAAAGATACAGACCTTGTAATTTTAGATGCAGACAACGCTGAACTAAAAAGAAGTTTTATACCCTACTTAATAAAGGATGTATTTGAAGATACATATGGTAAAATCGTAGAAGTGAGTAGTCAAAACCTTTCCTCTTTATATAAAAGCCAGGCTTATCCAAGAGAAATAAATGTATTTTACATGGTGGATGCTTACCGGGAAAGAATTGAAAAATTTGGAAACGGTTTTAAAACAGTTGACGATAAATACTCTTGGAATGAGAGTGAATTGAAAGTCGAAATAGAAGACAAGCCAGAAAACTTTAGCCCAAATGTAATACTCCGCCCTTTGTACCAAGAGAGCATTCTGCCAAATCTAGCCTATGTTGGCGGTGGAGGTGAATTAGCCTATTGGATGCAATTAAAGGATGGCTTCCAAAATATGGGTGTAGACTATCCTTATTTGATATTGAGAGATACAGGTTTCTTTATAAGAAAAAGCCAATGGAAGAAATGGCAATCACTTGGATTGGAATTCGAAGATTTCTTTAAAGAAAAACATGTTCTTTTAAAGGAAATTGCCTTAAAAAACTCCCAGTTTGATGCTGAGATTGACTTACCAGAAAACTGGTTGAGTTGGGTAGAAAAAAATAAAGCTGAATTGAAAAAAATAGACCCAAGCTTGGTTCAAAGTTTTGAAGCAGAATTGAGCCGTTGGGAAAAATCCATTGAAAAACTGAAAGGAAAGAAAACAGCCGCAATCAAAAAAAGACAGGAAATCTCCTTAACTCAGGTCGAGAAAATACTAGACAATTGTTTCCCCGGAGGTGGATTGAATGAAAGAGTGGTTAGTTTTTTGGATTACCATAATGAAAGTTTCATTAAGGAAATAATTCAAAACGGCGATCCGTCCAAAGCCGAAATCAAAGCTTTTCTTTGCTGAGTATTAATTCCCTTTAATGTATTGAAAGAAGCCTTTGATAAGGTACTTCTCACCTTGGTAGTCTGTTGCATTAGCAACAAAATAATAAACACCATCCTCTACCCTCGTATTACCTGGATTATAGCGCCCATCCCATGAGCCTTCCAAGCCATCCCATTCATATAAGAAGTTACCCCAACGTCCGTAAATTTCTACATGAACATCCTCCATGTAGGCATAGCCTTTTACCATAAAGACATCATTAATTAAATCGCCATTGGCAGTAACAATGTTAGGGAATTCAATATATGGTGACGGCACATATGGTTCACCACAATCTGTACTGCTCAACCACACTACTTCTGCAAAAGCCGTATCCGTGCCGCATATATTTGTGTTCGTCACATAAAAAAACCCGCTATCCTCAGCAATAAAGGTTTGATATGTGGAATCATTAAACCACAAAATACTATCTCCAATTGCTGTTATCCATACAGTGTCGTTCGGACAAACCTCAGTATAAGGGTTATTCACTTCTGCAATGGGTAAGTTTTCAGATGAAAAGGAGATAGAGTCGCTAGAAATATTACATTGCCCCTGTAGTTGAACAACATAAGTACCGGCAGAACTTACATCCACATCAAAGTCTTGTTCTCCTGTATTCCATTGAAAATTACCTGAACCGCTAGCCTCCAATGTAACCTGTTCCCCTGGACAAAGTATCGTATCTCCTCCAAGTAGTGTAATATTTGTTTGCACATTCGGCTGAGTACTAATAAATATAGAGTCAAGTATGACATCTCCACAAACACTCTCTGCTTGAAAGTAGGCAAAGTGCCCCCCTGAAGTAGTAATTTCAAGAAAGGTAGAATCCTCTCCGTTTAAAAGTATATTATCGGTTCCCGTCCATTGAAAATTTATCAATCCACTACTTACATCAGCATCTATTTGTATGGTATCGCCAAGGCAAACAAGGATTTGGCCATTGACACTTTCCGGTGAGCTTAAATCAATATCATATTGAACAATGGGTGCGGAACAACCGTCGTTTGCATAGGTGGGATCTCCATTTACTGCAAAATCTACTCGCCCTCCATTTTTTTGAGCGGTAGTCCCTCCAGGAAATCCCAACTGATTAATAAGTGAGTCCCTTTGATAAGTAGCCGTGTCATTACAACCTACTGGGTTTGCAACTTCAATAATTAGGGTTCTAAAACCACCTCCAGCATCATAATTGGCAAAATGCCCTTGGGTATTTCCTGTACACTGATATATCACAACCAAGGTATCCTGTAGGTTGGTGAAAGAATTGGCCGTGTAAGCCATATCCTCACTTGTAATAATTAAAACACTTGCTCCGGATGGTAATACACCTCCTGTTGGTTCCACTAGCCAACCACAACCAGCAATTGTTGCATTTAATGAATCCGTTACTTCAGCCGTTAGTGTATTCTGGCAAAAACCTTGAAAACTATTGTTTGGCCAGTCGACCGTAATATCAGCAACCAAAATATCTTGGCTTCCTATTTTGATTCTTACCATTTCATTTTCTCCTTCAGGAGAACCACAGGCATCCACAAGAATACTCTCTATCTCAAGACAATTCTGCGCATTTGATAAGAAGAAAAAAGGAAAAAGTATTAGTAAAGTAGGTAAAAACTTCATTCCCATAAAGCAAAAATACAATAAACAAATCAGATAATAATAACCGTTTATCCTAAGGAATGATTAAGTTTAAATTACCTTTGTAGCGTTAAACAATTTATAATGGCACACAAACTCTCGAATAGAGTAAATCGTTTATCTGAATCAGCTACTATAGCTATGGCTCAAAAAAGTCGTGAGCTGAAAGCGAAGGGACTTGATATAATAAGTCTTTCACTTGGCGAACCAGACTTTTACACTCCAGATTTTATAAAAGAAGCAGCTCACCAGGCAATTGATGATAATTTTTCGACTTATACTCCAGTTCCTGGTTACCAAGATCTCAGAGAAGCTGCCGTAAAAAAATTCAAGAGAGACAATGGACTTGAATATTCACCAAGTCAAATTCTTTTTTCTACTGGGGCAAAACAATGTATTAACAATGCAATTATGTGTCTCTCAGATAAGGGAGATGAAGTTGTAATTCCTGCACCATTTTGGGTAACCTATGAGGAAATAGTTAAAATGGCTAACGCAACTCCGGTTATTATCGAAACCGAAATTGCTTCCGACTTCAAAGTCACTCCACAACAATTAAGAGATCACCTAAGCGAAAACACAAAGGTTTTACTTTTTAGCTCTCCGTGCAATCCTACAGGCTCTGTATATTCAAAAGAAGAGCTTGCCGACATTGCTGAAGTTTTAAAAGACTACCCTGATGTGATTGTTGTTGCAGACGAAATTTATGAGCACATTAATTTTATTGGTGAGCATTACAGCATGGCCAATATAGAAGGCATGTTTGATCGCACTGTAACGGTTAATGGAGTTTCAAAAGCATTTGCCATGACAGGATGGAGAGTTGGATTTATGGCTGGACCACAATGGATCATTGATGCTTGTAACAAAATGCAAGGACAGGTAACAAGTGCAACATGCAGTATTGCTCAGCGAGCCGCAAAGGCAGCACTTGAAGCAGATCCAGTTGTTATACAACACATGACTGAAACCTTTTTGAGAAGGAGAGACATGGTACTTAAAGAACTATCTAAAATAGAATTCTTTAAATTAAATGAGCCGGAAGGAGCATTTTACATTTTCCCAGATGTTTCAGCATGTTTTGAAATGAAATACGAAGGTGAAAAAATCGAAAATGCGGATAACTTATGCCTACTCCTCTTGGAAAAAGCACAAGTAGCACTTGTAACAGGTGGAGCTTTCGGTGCACCGAACTGTATTCGATTTTCTTATGCCGCAGCAGATGACATTCTTATAGAAGCTTGTAATCGGTTAGTTGGATTCTTCTCAAAATTAGAGGCATGAAAAGAGATGAATTAAATCGCGTTTTTAGTCAACTTTCCAAACTAAGAGCACTTGTCATCGGTGATCTTATGATTGACGCTTATTACTGGGGTGCAGTAAAGAGAATTTCACCAGAGGCGCCAGTACCCGTAGTTGAAGTTTCTAGAAAGGAAAGTAGGTTAGGAGGTGCGGCGAATGTTGCGTTAAATATCCAAGCACTAGGTGCAAAGGCCAGCCTAATAGGAGTTCTAGGCAATGATGTATACGGAAATTCATTCCGGGATTTATTGAAAGAAAAAAACTTGGATCAAGAAGGTTTGGTAATTGATGATTCAAGACCAACAACAGTTAAAACGCGCGTATTAGGAGGAAATCAACAAATAATCAGAGTTGATGAAGAGAGTACAAAGGAAGTTTCAAGAAGTGTAGAAGACGAATTGCGTGCTAAACTAAAGCAGCTTCTACCCGATTCTGATGTAGTAATTCTTGAAGACTATAACAAAGGATTATTATGTGAATCATTCATTCAGTTTATCATAGATGAATGTGCGAAACAGAACATTCCCGTATGTGTTGACCCTAAAAAGGAGAATTTTTTCTCGTTCAAAGGAGTTGACCTTTTTAAACCAAACTTAAAGGAAGTGAAGGAAGGTTTGAACTGGGAAAGTTTTACTGTTAGCAAATCTAATTTGGATGAACTTGACAAGCAGCTCAGACTATCTTTAAAACAAAAGTATAGCCTAATTACACTTTCGGAAAAGGGAGTTTACATTTCCGATGGGATAAATTCCGAGATTATACCGGCGCATCTAAGATCTATATCAGATGTGTCAGGTGCTGGAGACACCGTTATTAGCATGGCAGCTTTATGCCTTTCACTTGGAATTGACATGAAGGATATAGCACGCCTTTCTAATTTAGCGGGAGGTCAAGTCTGTGAAAAAGTTGGAGTAGTGAGCGTAGATCGCGATCAATTATATTCAGAAGCATTAATTGCATTTGAGAGTTAATGAACTTTAAAAGAATAAGAGAATCAGTCAACCTCTGGCTTTATGATAGCAAGGGGAAGGTTTTGAATACGCTCAACATTCTTAAGGTCATTATTACCTTGTTGGGTGTGGCCGTATCGATACTCTTATTCGGCTTTGACAACAATGCCAGCACCCATGTTCTTCTTTTAGATCTTCTAAGAATAACATTTGGTTTTTATGTTTTTCATTTTGTTGTAAGGCTCATATACGATTTTCATCCTTGGCAATACATCAAATCCCACTGGCTTGAAGCCATCATGGTTGGCTTTTTAATTATTGAGGGAATAAATCATCAGTTCTTTGATACGCTGTTATTGGAAAGAATGGCTTTAGGAGTTGGCATTAAAAACTTTGAGGATATAGGCGCTGCCTTGATTCAACTCTACTTTGTTGCAATTCTACTTACTGATTTTATGTCAGAAGGTGTTGGCTGGATTCCACGTTTTAAAATTCATCCTTCAGTGCTGTTTATGATTAGTTTCTTATTCCTCATTTTCGGTGGTACCGGACTTCTTATGCTTCCTGAAATGACTGCTAATCCTGGAAGTCTAAATTTTATTGATAGTTTATTTATGAGTACTAGCGCAACCTGTGTTACTGGTTTGGCAACAGTAGATGTGCCAGCAGACTTCACTTTTAAAGGTCATGCTGTGCTTCTCATTTTAGTAAAACTAGGAGGGCTTAACATCATAGCTTTTGGATATTTTATTGCCATCGCAGGAAAGTTTGGAATACGTGTAAAGCAATCTGACATGCTGGAGGACTTCATGAATAAGGACAGTGTACTTAGTGCCAGAGGAATGTTGCGAAAAGTTTTTATCTGGAGTTCTACCATAGAAATAATAGGTGCAATTGCACTATATGCCTTTTACAATCCAGAGTTAAGTTTTGAGAGCAACGGAGATAAGTTATTCTCCTCACTTTTTCATTCAGTATCGGCGTTCAATAATGCAGGACTTTCTTTATTTCCTGATGGCATTGCAAATCCTGGACTTGCGGATAACTTCTTTGTCCATAATACCATAACCTTACTGGTCTTTTTTGGTGCGCTTGGTTTTGTTGCCATTTTTGATTTGTTTGATATCAAAAACCTGAGAGAGCGCATGGTTAAACCATGGAAAACCATCATGTTCACAACGAAAATCGCATTATACTTTTCGTTGATATTAGTAGCAGGAGGAACCCTGTTATTCTACCTCACGGAGTACAATGGTGTTTTGAAAGGAATGTCGTTCGGAGAAGCAATGAGCCACAGCTTATTTCAGTCCGTCACCCGAACATCAGGATTTAATTCGGTTGACACCGGGTCATTAGCAATACCAACACTCATATTTATGTGCTTTTTGATGTTTGTAGGTTCATCTTCTAGCTCAACAGGTGGTGGTATTAAAACAAGTACTTTTGCCATTATTTGGGCCAGCATGTGGGCTGCCATCAGGGGCAAAAGACGAGCAGAGTTATTCAAAAGAACTATATCTACAGACTTAATTTTAAAGGCGCTGTCAGTTTTACTGATATTTATTGCCGGAAACCTTGTATCCATATTCTTGTTGAGCATTACAGAGGCAGATCTTCTTGCCAGAGAAGGGATAACCATTATGGACATCATATTTGAAGAAGTTTCAGCATTTGGTACTGTTGGGCTTTCTACAGGCATAACAGCAGAATTAAGTTCGGCTGGTAAAACAATTATTATCTTTTCAATGTTTGTAGGTCGAGTTGGTACTCTTACCTTTGCATACCTTTTAGGAAGAGAAGTACTCACGAGAAAATATAAATACCCTGACGGGCACACAATGGTAGGATAATGGCAGAACACGTAAAACCATATACAGAAGAAGGAAGTAAGAAAGAACAGGTTGCTGATATGTTCAACAACATATCAGGACGATACGACTTCCTAAACCATTTCTTATCGCTGGGTATTGATAAACGCTGGAGAAAAAAAGCAGTAAAAATTCTTGCCAAAGAAAAACCTCAACGAACCCTTGATGTAGCAACAGGAACAGGCGATTTTGCTATCGCATGTTTGAAGGCTAATCCAACTGAAGTTATTGGTGTTGATATCTCAAAAGGGATGTTAGACGTTGGCAAGAAAAAAATGCTCAGCAAGGGATATTCAAACAGAATAAAATTAGAATTAGGTGACTCTGAAAACTTGAGGTTTGAAGATGGGTATTTTGACGCCGTAACAGTCGCGTTTGGAGTTAGAAACTTTGAAAATCTAAAAAAAGGATTAACGGAGATTCACCGTGTAACGAAAGACGGAGGTCTAGCTATAGTTTTAGAATTTTCTAAACCAAAAAAATTCCCGATTAAACAAAGCTTTAACTTTTATAGCAAGCGAATGATTCCCTTTATAGGTAAGATGGTATCCAAAGACAAGCGAGCATATTCGTACCTCCCTGAGTCTGTTGAAGCCTTTCCCGAAGGGAATGACTTTTTAGATATCATTTCTGAATGTGGGTTCAAATCTGTTGAACAGAAAAAACTTTCTGGTGGTATTGCTTCCATCTATTTGGGTCGCAAATAAGCAATAAAGGAATTAACTCATCGTTTTAAGCTAAATTTACCGAATGTTACGCTGCTTATTTGGGATACTCTTAGGAATCGTTTTGGTTCTGACAACGACGAATTGTCGGAAGGATTCCATTTCGGATAATCCCAATAATAAGCTAGATTTTTCTGTTGATACGGTTCTCTTCGATACCGTTTTCACAACTGTAGGATCAACAACTAAAAACTTCAAGGTATACAATAACAACAATCAAGGATTAAACATTAGTAGTATAGAATTGGCTGGAGGTTTAAGCTCACCCTTTAGAATTAATGTTGATGGCGTCCCAGGTGTTAAACATGAAGACATTGAAATCCTCGGAAAAGATTCCATGTACATTTTTGTAGAAGTTACGTTGGATGTGAACAACGGGACATTACCATTGATTGTTGAAGACAGTATTATCTTTTTCACGAATGGAAATCGTCAAGTTATTGATTTGGTTGTTTGGGGACAGGACGCCTATTTCCATGCGAATGAGATTGCTCAGGGCACTTGGCCTACAGACAAACCTCATGTCATCTATGGGACTGCGGCTGTTGGTTTCCCTGGATTGGATAGTAACCTAACCTTAAACATCCAAGCTGGAACCCAAGTACATGTCCATGCAAATTCAAGGCTATTTGTCTACAAATCCACGCTTAATATAAACGGTGTTGAGGGCAATGAAGTTGTTTTTCAGGGAGACCGTTTAGAACCTTATTATCAGGATATTCCGGGACAGTGGGAGGCAATCACCGTACAAAACGGAATAAATTGTTTGATTGAGCACGCCATCGTAAAAAACGGGACTTATGGAATCATCTCATTTCTTGACAACCCCAACGGGGGAAATCCGGCATTAACAGTTAGAAATACCATTTCAAAAGACAACTCGTATAGCGGCTTATGGGGTGATCAAAGTTATTTGGTAGCAGAGAATTGTGAAGTAGTTAATAACGGGCAATTCTGCTGTGTTTTACTGCGTGGCGGAAGGTATGAGTTTGACCATTGCACCATAGCTAGTTATTGGAATTTTGGTGGTCGAACTAACCCAGCTTTTATGTTGCGAAATTATTTTCAAGAAAATCCTAGCTCCATCTTGGTTTATGACTATAATCAAAGCTCCTTCAATAATTGCATATTTGATGGAAATACGGACGAAGAATACCTGATTGATACCATCACGGGAGCTAACATGGATTTTAGCTTTACTAATTGCATGATGAAAACGACAGAATCGATTCTTAACGATCCTTCATTCTACACACAAGTTCATAGGAATAAGAGCACCTTCTTTGTAGATCCTTATGAAGGGGATTTTAGTTTTTACAGTACGGCTTTTCAATTAAATAAAGGTTCTGTTACACTATCCTCAGATATTGATAACCTGCCAAGGCCTGTGGGCAGCAGCTCTGATATAGGCGCTAGAGAAAGGCAATAAAAAAAGGCCATCATAAATATATGATGACCTTCCAATTTTCTTGTGATCTATATTGATTATCTAATTGACAATCTCATCATATAGTTTCTTGTATTCAGGGTGTTTATCGAAATAGATGTATCCTTTTTCAATATACTCACGTGCCTTATCCATTTGATTTGTTTCTTTCATCAGGATGGCCATTTCTGTAATTCCCATATAAAAGGTTCTTGCCGCTGCATGATCTAAAACGTATCGTTCCCACTCATCGTCAGCAATATCCTCTTTTGGTCTATCTAAAACGTCATCATAAGTAATCGAATCCAAAAGGGGTAAGGCTATTTTCCAATCCAGTTTAGCTCCACCCTTAACTCTATTGCGCCATTGAGAAACTCCCTTCAATAACATTACTCCAGCATTATCTCCAGCAAAGTTTGCAAGTTTTCCCATTTCACTCGCAGCTTTGGAATATTGCTCTTCTTCCCAATAAAGTTGAACATCATCCAAAACGACAAGGGCCAATGCATCTAAATGATCCTGATATTCCCCTATTTCGAAACCTTCAGCTCGTTGGGCCTTCTTATAAAAGGAACCCGCATACCTTAGTGCACTTCCAAAGGCTCTCGCATATTGAGGATCCTTTTTAACCCACTCTGAACTATTTTTTGATATTTCAAAAAATGCCATACTCATGTAGGCATACGGTAATGGTTCACGTTTGGTATCATCCTTTTGTGTGTATTTTTCAGCCTTCGCAATACATTTATCGTATTTCCCATCCGCATATAGAATAACGAGATCCTGAAATCCAGGGGGCTGGGCAAAGGTTGATAATCCTAAAAATAAACTGAGTACAACAAGTGATAATTTCATTTCTTAATTTTTGTGTTCATTTTTCAAATACTATGCCGAAGATACTAAAGTTAAAAAAGCTCACCAAGTTACTTCACCAACTCCAGCTCCTCACCCACTAAAATTGGGATTACTTTCGTTTGGTTAGGAGTAAGGCAATATTTAATATCCTTATTTAAATTTAACTTTTTCAACCTTCTCCTATGGGAAGAGCTTTTAAGGTATCCAAAATAATTGTCTCTAGCAGATTGATAGATATACTTGGCTGCAATACTGCTGTCATCTTCGGACTTAAACTTCCCTGTAGCCATCAACTGGTCTGCTATTGCACCAGCACAAATCGTATCTTCCAAGTTAAACTTATCTTTCCATCCGGAGCACAGACATAAGACATCTCTATTCTGCTCAATCAACCAGTCACAAAGCGCATCTAAATTTATTAAAGATCCTATTACAACTGTCTTAGCAGCTGACTTTGCAACATTAATAGCCTTTGTGCCGTTTGTGGTTGAAAGGACAACTGTTTTACCAACAACCTCAGGTGTTCTATACGAATATGGGCTGTTTCCAAATTTAAATCCAGGAACAATTTCCCCATTTCTTTCTGCTGCCGCCAAATATCCTTTTTCTTGATATGCTCTGGCTTCTTCAACCGTCAAAACAGGAATCATTGATTTCACCCCATTATCAAACGCAGCGCATATTGCTGATGTTGCTCTTAAAACATCAATAACAACAATAATGTCGTGATCATCTTTATGCAAAGGGAAAAGGCCGGGTGAAAAGCACACCTCAACCTTTGGTCTATTGTCTTTTTCTTCCATCAAGATTTTCTATAAAATGGAAGTTTAACAATATTTGCTTTAAGCTCTTTATTTCTAACTGCAACCGCAATTTCAGAATCCACTTTAGCGTAGGCTGCATTAACATAAGCCAATCCAATGGCTTTTTTTACTGAGGGCCCCATAGTTCCGCTGGTCACATGGCCAATTTGATTTCCATTACCATCTGTAATTGGATAATCTTTTCGTGGTATTCCTCTGTCAATCATTTCAAAAGCGATCAACTTCCTTTTTACACCTTCCTCTTTTTGCTTGGCCAAAAAATCCTTATCTATGAAATCCTTTGAAAATTTTGTTATCCAGCCTAATCCGGCTTCAAGAGGACTGGTGGTATCGTCAATATCGTTTCCATATAAACAGAAGCCCATTTCTAGTCTAAGCGTATCTCTTGCTGCTAATCCGATGGGCTTAATACCAAATTCTTCACCAGCTTCAAGAACTGCATCCCACAATTGCTCGGCATCTTCATTATGAATGTATAATTCAAACCCGCCACTGCCCGTATAACCTGTTGCAGAAATTATTACGTTCTCAATTCCTGCCATCGTACCAAACTTAAATCTATAGTAAGGTATTTCTGAAAGATCTATGTCTGTTAGTTTTTGTAAAGCTTTGGTCGCTTTTGGGCCTTGAACAGCTAATAGAGAGTAAGAGTAACTTCTATTTTCCAGTTGACAATCAAAGTCATTTTGTTTGTTGAACCAATCCCAATCCTTATCAATGTTTGAAGCATTCATCACACAGAAATACTCGTTATCATCGATTTTGTAAGTTAAAAAGTCATCAACAATACCACCATTACCGTTCGGTAGGCAACCGTATTGAGCTTGCCCGTTTTCCAATTTTGAAACATCATTTGAGCTCACCTTTTGCAGAAAGTCAAGTGCTCCAGGGCCTTTAACTTCAAATTCACCCATGTGAGAAACGTCAAAAACACCTACTGCATTTCTTACAGTCTCATGTTCATCGTTAACCCCTGTATATTGGATTGGCATATAATAACCAGCGAACTCAACCATTTTCGCTCCTAACTCAATGTGTTTCGCTGTTAGCGCTGTCTTCTTCATCTTCGAAATTTAAGAGAACAAATGTAGGTATTTGTCTTTATTCGCACGGACTGAATAATTATTTTCGATGAACAATCTTGCCCTTTTTCCCATTTCCTCTAATTGCGTTAAATTTTCCGCTAGGTACAGGATATTATTAATCCAGTCTGTTTCCGATTTACAATGAAACCCTGTTGCGCCATCTTCGACAATATCTTTGTTTACACCGTATGGTGAAACCAAGGCAGGTATGCCCAATGACATATACTGTAACGCTTTAAAACCACATTTACCTTTATCCCAGTCTGAATTCCCGATGGGCATCAAACCAATATCCATTCGATCCAAATCAGAAATCTCTGTCGACTTATTCCATTCGAAATACCTCAGCTCTGGAAATTTAAGATTTGGTTTTTTATCGCTTATCACAATTAATTCAAAATCTATGCGCTTTGAGAGCTCAATAAAAACTGGCTCTAACTGTTCTAAGTATGAAACTGTACTATGCGACCCCGTCCATCCGAGTTTGATTATTTCTTGCCTTTTGAATGTATGAATGCGATTATGATATCCGAGCATATCAATGGTCGTAGGAATTACATGAACATTAGCATTGAATTTTTGTGCATATTCCTTCAAAAAAGGGTTTCCTACACTTACCTTGTTAACTCTTTTACAAATGAACTTCACATTGCCGTAGCGTTTTAAAAAGGCGAATCTCCGATTACTATGTGAAAAGTTGGGCAGCCATATGGCATCATCAAAATCATAAATTGATTTCTTTCCGTAGAGACCTAAAAACAACCACTCGAAAAACGGAAAGCCAAAAGGCTTCATTTCTCGGTGTATAAAAACGGTATCGAACTTTCTTGCCTTAAAAAGCAGACCATAACGCTTTATCCAACCAACTAAAAGTGAAACAAACTTTTTCAAGAAATAACCCTTTTTATAGAAGGTATCCCAAGATTTTTGGGTGAGAAAGGAGGAAAACTCAAAGTCTATTCCTTCTGACTCCAGAAAGCCTATATACTGCTCGTATCTGAACCTCTGACTTGGGGCCATAGCTTTAGGATACGGACTGATAATTAGCACCTTCTTCACGCTACAAAGAAAAGTACAAAAAAAGTTAAGCTTAATCTTGAAAAGTTAATTTTTCCACATTTACTGATTTAAAGCTCCTAAACTTGTTTTTTAGACGACAAAGAGCGTACATTTGCAGACGAATTTTTACGTTATGAAAAATTTTATACTTCTACTCACAGTTCTTCCGATATTAGGAATAGCTCAAGATATTAAAGACATTCAAAACATGATGTATGCTGGTAACTACGTTAAGGCCAGCAACATTCTTGAAAATGCAATAAAAGAAGAACCTGAAAACCTTGACTATTGTTATTATCTGGGTGTATGCTACCTCAACTTGAATGTCGATAGATCAATGGCAGTTCCACTACTAGAAAAGGTTGAATCTGACATCAAAAAATATCCCAATGCAAAGTATTTGTTGGGAAGAGGCTATCACTATGCTTATGATTTTGATGCAGCCATAAAAAAGTTTAATGAATTTAAAGATTTAGGCGTGGGTAGTGAAGAAAATCAAGCAGACGTAGCTACTCAAATTATGTATTGTGAAAATGCAAAAGAGTACTTGAAGTACCCAGTAAACGTAGATATAATAAACTTGGGTAAAAACATAAACTCTCCGTTTGATGACTATTTCCCTTTCGTACCCGAAGACGAGAGCTTTATATACTTTAACAGTAGAAGAGGTACCTCAGGAACTGAAAAGTCAAATGGTAAATATCATTCCGCTATATACGCCTCAAATGTAAAGGAAGGAAAATTTGAAAAAGCAACAGTAATAACTGATTTAAATGATCGAGAATTAGATGAAGAAATTGTAGGACTTACTAGCGATGGAAAAACTTCTATCATATATCTAACAGATGCCACGGGCGATGGTGACCTTTATCTTTCCTCTAAGGTTGGAAATACCCTAACTGAACCTTTTAAACTTGACAAAACCATTAACTCCAAGCACGTGGAAATAGCGGGTTGCCTTGACCCTTCTGGAAACAACTTTTATTTTGCGAGTAATATGCCTGGTGGTTATGGAGGAACAGACCTGTATGTAAGTAGAAAACTTCCAAATGGAAAATGGAGTAAAGCTCAAAACCTTGGGCCCACGATTAATACAGAATACGACGAGGATTTTCCAAACTTGAGCCCAGATGGTAGTGTACTATTTTTCAGTTCAAAAGGACACTCCAGCATTGGTGGTTACGATATTTTTAAAGCACACTTTGATATTGGAAAAAAGACATTTTCTTTAATAGAAAACATGCGTTTTCCAATTAATACTCCAGAAGACGACATGAACTTCAGGATAAGCAAAGATGGAAGATATGGTTACATTTCAAGCAATCGTGCTGAAGGTCTTGGAGGCTTGGACATATACCGTGTCGTTTTTGTTGAAGTAGAGCCAAAATATACAGTCATAACTGGTGTTCTTGGACCCGACCAAGAGTTCGATCCATATGATGTTATGTTCTCGGTGATTGACAAAAAGACCGATGAGGTTTATGGCGATTATCAGATAAATCCGGATTCAAAACGTTTTGTGGTTATCCTTCCTCCAGGCGACTTTGATATACACATTGAAGTTCCTGGATACGAATTATATGAGGAACCAATTCGCGTTTTAGATAAAAGCTCCTACAAGACTCAAATTAAGAAAGATATCGTTCTTAAGAAATAGTGCAAATTGAGTTTAGTATAACCCTCGTACTCTGTGTAAGCATTGTCATTGTATCCATAATGGGTATGAATGACATGAACTTCAAGTACAAAATGATGATGTCTCCCGAAAGAGTAAAGCATCAAGGTGAATGGTACAGAATATTTTCTCATGGCTGGGTGCACGGAGATTACATGCACCTATTTTTCAATGTTTTTGTACTCTATAATTTCGGTGAATTACTTGAACGATTTTTCGTTTATAAGTTTGACCAACTGGGATACTTACTTTTTGCCTTACTTTATTTAGGCGGTTTAATTGCAGCAAGTATACCCTCCTTAAAAAAGCACAGTGATAATTCGTCATATTGGAGCTTAGGAGCCAGTGGAGCGGTATCTGCGCTACTTTTTGCTTTTATAGTGATAAACCCAACAGCATCATTAGGCCTTTTATTTATACCTGTTCCAATCCCTGCTTGGATATTTGGAATTCTTTATATGGCATTTGAATATTATTCAAATCATAATGGAAGAACTAATATTGCTCATGATGCTCATATTTTTGGAGGACTTTTTGGAATCATTTTTATTTTTGCTGTAATACCGGGTAGCGCGCAAAACCTGATACAACAAATTATTGGATGAGAAAAGCCTTGTTTTTAGATAGAGACGGTGTCTTGAATAAAGAAATAGGTACTTACGTTTTTAGTTCTGAAAAATTTGAATGGAACAAAGATGTATTTGAATTTCTAAAGAAGGCACAAGAAAAAGGGTTTCTGTTGATCATTGTTACAAATCAAGCAGGTATTGCGAAGGGGCTTTATACCGAAAAAACGGTAAAGAATTTAATGACTGAAAAGCTGAAAGAGCTTCAAAAGAATGGAATTTCCATTACAAATTATTACTTTAGTCCACATCACCCAGATTATGGGTTAAGTTTAGATCGAAAACCATCTTCTCTCATGCTGGAGAAAGCAATGGCGCGATATAAAATAAACCCGAATTGTAGCTTAATTATAGGTGATAACGAAACAGATATAGAAGCCGGACTTGGAGCCGGAATAAATGGAATTAGAATTGATTCAAATCAGGCGCTAATGCCACTTTGGGACAAAATAGATGAACTTACAAGTAATTCATAATAACAATCTTCTACCGGAATCACATCCTAACATTAGTGCGAACAATAGGGCCTTCCACTACGGTGATAGCCTTTTTGAGAGTATTCGTGTTTGTAGGGGGAAACCCATGTTTCTTCCAACCCATATCTTTCGCCTCAAGGAGGGGATGAAGCTACTCCAATATGATGACAATGAAAGCTTGAGTGCACAGAATATTGAGCAACAAATCCAACGTCTTCTTACTGTAAACAACATTGACCAAGGAGGCAGATTACGTCTAACTGTTTATAGAAATACGGGCGGTTATTATAGCCCTGAGAAATCAAGTTGCTCTTATTTATTACAAGCAAATCCTATTGAACACCCAGACTATCAACTCAATGATAATGGATTAATTATTGACATTTATTCCGAGATGTATAAGCAAAAAGATGCCCTTAGTAATTTTAAGGTTGGTAATGGCTTGCTCTATATCATGACCTCCTTATATGCCAAGAGTAAAAACTTGGATGACTGCATCATACAGGATGCCAAAATGGGTTTACTTGAAACATCAAACTCGAATCTTTTTGTTGTGTCGAACGGCGTTTTATATACGCCATCCCTTGAAAGTGGATGCTTGGGGGGAATTATGCGAATGCAAATTATAAATATTGCATTACAAAACGGTATTCAGGTCTATGAGACAAATATTACACCTCAAAACCTTCTGGTTGCTGATGAAGTTTTTCTTACAAACGCTATCAATGGGATAAAATGGGTTGGCGGTTATCGTACAAAGCGATACGGTAAAGAAATGTCGAAAAAATTAATTGGCTTACTGAATAGCCAAATAGGATAGGCGACTAATTGTTCCTGAAGTTTTGTGGGAAGTTTGACATTATTTTGTACTTAGTTCCTTTTTGCTTCTCCATAGTAGAATTCCATAACCTAGTTTCACTGGTATCCATTATATTCTGTGCTCCAACTGATGTAACCAACCAAGAGTTTTCCTTTAATTCATCTTCAAGCTGATTAGCCCCCCATCCTGAATAACCCAAGAAAAAGCGGAGTTGCCCTTTTAAAATCTGGCCTGTAAGCACCATATTATTTATGGTGTCAAAATCACCACCATAGTAGATATTATCAATGATATGCTCACTACCTTCTACCTTGTCCCCAAGTGTATGTATATAGAAAACACTGTCCGTTTTTACTGGACCACCAATACCAAGTTTTGATTCAATTTGATTAAGATCAGGCAAAACCTCATTTATATCGATATCAATGTAATTGTTCAATACAAAACCAAAGCTGCCTTTCTCGTTATGGTCACAAAGAAGCACAACAGATCGACCAAAATATTCATCCTCCATGAATGGATCAGAAACCAATATCTTCCCTTTTTGAGGTTCTTCTTTATTATTTATTGTTAGATCAATCATTAATGTAAGGCTGGTCTTAATTCAAGTTTGGAGCAGATTTCGCCCTCCAATTTTGTAAGCTCTTCAAGACGACTGTAAACGTCTTCTTTATTCCAATATATTAACGCCATTTTAACAAAAATGTTCCCGTGCTTGGCTTCTGAGGTCCATAAGTTCTTATAGAATTTTGCAAGTGATTCGTCTTCAATATTATCCGCAATTAATCTGAACCTTTCAGCTCCTCTACACTCTACTATACTTGCCAAAAGCATTCTATCCATCAATCGCTCATCTCTGCCAGACCGACAACACGCAATCAAATCCTTCATGTATTGATCCTGAGGCATGTCTGACTTCAATAAAACACCTCTGGATTCCATTAGCTCATAAACTTGCTGAAAATGTTCTAATTCCTCCAGAGCGGTTTCAATAAGCTCCGGAATTATTTCTGTTTTATCTGGACATTTTGCAACAAAACTCATGGCCATGGCAGATGCCTTTCTCTCACAATCAGCATGATCTTGTAGAAATGAATTAAAATCATTTAATACTACATCCACCCAGGCTTGGGAAGTTTTGTATGATAAATCTAAGCTTAACTTCATAGAATGCCCTAAACTATTAAAATTGGATATATTTACCAATAATTATGAGTTTGGATTCAAAGAAATTCGTTCGTTCCGATCGCAGAGATTTCAATTCTGAAAGAGAATTAAATGAGCAATCACTACCACATGATCCTTGGGTACTATTTAAAAACTGGTTGGAAGAGGCAATTGCCGATGATGTTGATGATGTTTATGCAATGCATGTAAGCTCTGTCTCATCAAATGGTAAACCACACAATAGAGTCGTGTACATGAGGGACTTTTCGATTGATGGAATTGTTTTTTATACCAATTATAATTCTGACAAGGCAAAAGATTTTATTTCTAACGACAATGTTTGTTTGACATTTCTGTGGTTAAAACATGACCGGCAATTAAGAATGGAGGGTAAAATATCAAAGATATCTGAGGCAAAATCTGACGATTATTTTTCAAAAAGACCAAGGAAGAGTCAAATTGGAGCATGGGCAAGTGATCAAAGTCAAAAATTAAAATCTAGAGAAGAGCTTGAAAGAAAACTTGCCGAAATGGAACAAAAATTTGAAGGCCAAACGGTTCCTAGGCCTCCTCACTGGGGAGGGTATATAGTTAACATAAATAAATTTGAATTTTGGCAAGGACGTCCCAGCCGATTGCATGATAGAATCATATTCGAAAAGCAAGAAAATAGTTATATTAGTTATCGATTAAACCCTTAACAAAATGAGTAAAGAAAGAAGCTTTATAGAGAATTTAGCCCATTACAGAAAAGAGATTTTCATAGGAATCATGGTTATTCTTGTGATATTATTCATGGTGATGAATTCTCAGAAGGTTGAGTTTAGTATGGTCTTCTTCAAGACTGAAGTACCGCTAATTATATTAATCTTGCTTTTTTCTGGCATTGGAGCTTTAACTGTTGGAATCTATTGGTATCTATCGAATAGAGATAAAAAAGTTTTAATCACAGAGCTTAAAAAGCAAATTGACAAACTACAAGGTGATGTAAAAGACAGCATACATCAACTTAACGAAAAATCAAAAATTAAGAAGGAAGACGACTTACCTCCAGCTGAAGGTTAAGGATTCTTTGGGTCGGTTGCTTTGTCGTTATTGCCTTCAATTTTCCCTTCCTTTTTATCTTCTGGTTTTTCTTCCTCTTCCTTTTTAAGTGTTGGATTCGGTTTGGGCACCCAGCGTAGATCTCCATTCTTGTAAGCAATTTGAAATTTTCTCGCAGAATCAATTGAAATATCTCGGAAAAGTTGCCACATATTGTCTCCATAGATGTACTCCACAAGAGAATTAAATCCATACATTTTCTGAAGAAAAACTTTTTGTTTTTCACTTGGCTTGTAAGAACCTTTTGCCCAACCATCATTTAACTTATGGTCTACGGGATGCTTAGGATAGCGTAATCTCCATAAATTCTCCATGAAAAAACACTCATATCCTTCATACTTTTTCTTACCATATTTATACAAGTTCTCATCCCATAAAATGTAGCAGTTTGGGCAGTAGTTGTCCACAATAAGATTTTTTCTTTCCGGATTCGCATCTGAAGCTTGTACACCAGAAATCATTTTCATAAAGGTTTCATGATCCAATGGCGTGCTGGAAACGACTTTTTCATTTTCAACATATACGATGGCATAGGTAATTTGCCCTCCATTTGGATCGGGCTGAAATTTGAAGCCGAATTGAGCAACTTTCTCAGCTCTTGCAATGGAAAGAAGAGATAATAAAATTATGAAGTAACGCATACCTATGATTTTAATTAAAGATAACAAATATACCGCCAAATTTAAAACCCACTTTGGGAACAGCTCTTTTAAAGAGGAAATTATTAACTTCACGAACTAGGGAAAATTCTTTTGGCATTGTTCTTGAAAAGGAGGATGCCAATTGTTAAAATTTGATTATGAAAAAACTGCTACTATTATCAGGAGCGACAATATTTGGACTGAGCACCTTTGCTCAGGATCACACTCCGTACGAAATTAAGTTTGTTGAAGCCATTGGGGCAAAGAATTTGATGACCTTTGGAACATCCGCTCGGGATGGTGAAGGTTTTTTCCACCATCTGAATGGATGGAATTATTATAACCCTAATCAACCATTAGACATAAAGGATTTTGACGCAAATTCAAATTCTGCATTGCTTTTAACCAATAAAGATGAAGTCAAATCCTATTATCGCCCAAAGAAAGTGCTTTTCTCTTATGCAGGTATTAGAGGAGTGAGAGCTATTTGCAATACTGCAGATGGAAGTGCAGGACTAGTTGCAGTGGGAAATGTAAAACAAATCGACGGCACAGAAACCCTTGGTTTGTATAAATCCAGTGGACAGAATCATTGGGACCTTATAAATTCAGATAGATTATGTCCTAACATAATCAAAATTGACGCCTCATCCGGAGCCAACTCTTCCTATTATGCTGCCACCAATGATGGTAAAGCATACAAGTTATCCAATAATAAATGGGAATTGATAAGCCCTGCAAATATCTCAATCTCTGATATTGTAATTGGACAGAACAACAAAGTATATGTTGTAGATAAAACAGGAAACTTATTTGAAAGAACGAATGACACCACGTGGACTCCAAAGAAGTTCTCTGGTAGCCACATCAGCGTTGACCTAGAAGGGAACATTTATGGTGTGAAAAATGGAAAATTGCATGCTGTTGAGGGTGGTACAAATCGTGAATTGACGATAGAAAATGTAAATAAATTAGACGCCTCTGGACAAACAGAACTTACAAAGTTTGCTCTGTTAGACGATAAAAACGGAGTAAAGCAGGCTATAGCGAATGGAACAAGTCCAAATTTCCCGAACCACAGAGGTGAATACCCAATAACCATCGCGGCGAAAAATGGTAATAATGGAATCGTTTATGAACTTGTAAATGCAGGTGCCAACTTAGAGTTGCGCGACAACAGCGACAAATCTGCCCTTGAATACGCCGTAGAAAGCGGAAATGACCAGGTAACACAAACTTTACTCATTGGTAAGGCAAATCCAAGCAATGAGCATGTAATTGAATATGCTGTAAGAAATAAAAAACCAAGTACACTGAGTCTTTTAAAGAACTATGGGGCTGACCTCTCTTACGGTTTAGGTATTGCTGCCGAGATCAATGATACGGAGATTTTTAAAAGCTTGGTCGAAAAAGGAGCAAGACCACAAAACAATATTCCATTTGAACGAGCAGTTGATAATGGGAATAAAGAAATAGCTGCATATTGCTTAGAGAATGGTATAGATAAAAATTTAGCTCTCAATTATGCCATTACTAAGCAGAATGAGGACATAGCCATGTTGTGCGCTAAAAATGGTGCTAATGTGGACCGTGCTCTACATTTCTTGTTAAAGCAAAACTCCTATGACAATATTGATTATTTGGCTAAGTATCATAAAGCTGATGCGAATAAAATACTTGAAGTAGGAGTCACTAAGAAAGATAATCGCCTCATTGAAATTGGAGTGGCAAACGGTGGAGATGCTTCAAGATATCTACCTTCTGCAGTCGAAACAAACAATCTCGCCATGGTAGAAACCTTCCTTAAAGGTGGTGCTAATGCAGATACTGTACTTTTTGTAGGGACTAAAAATAATAATATGGAAATGGTAAATCTTGCGATTAATTACAAGGCTGATGCGAGCAAAAATCCAAGCTACCTAATACATTCTGTGGATCATAACAATACCGAAATGGCTGGAGCCCTAATAAGAGCCAATGCGAATGCTAAGGATACTACCGTTCTTCATCATGCAATTAAAGGGCAAAAGATTGAAATGTTAAACTTCTTGTTTGCCTATGGTGCATCTGCTCAAGATGCCGAATCAATGAACTTAGCCATTGATACTAAAAATGAAGCTATTGTTGGGACCTTGTTACAATACGGAGCTGACCCAAATAGCGGAATGTTGAGAGCAATTTCAACCCAACAAGCAGGAATGGTACAAATGATGATGGATAAAGGTGCTAGTGTTAGCGACCCGCAATTAATTAAAACCGCAGCCCGAACAGGAAACAAAGAGATTTGTGAAAAACTACTTAATGCTGGTGCAAGTGCTGAAAACGGAGTAAAAGAGGCCGTACAATCTGGAAATCCACAGCTAGTTGACCTCTTCTATATTAAGGGCGCCTCACTGTTAAACAAAGAGTACATGTTTATTGCTGTTAGTGCAAACAACAACAAAATGGTAGATTACTTATTGGCTAAAAATTGCCCTACCGATTTTGAGAATAATTCAGGTGAAAATCTATTGTTTTACTCATGCGCACGTCAGAATTATGAGGTAACTGAGAAACTGATTAAGGCTGGAGTTGATGTAAATAAGAAATCCAATTCAGGAGACACGCCATTACACATTGCTGCAAATACCGGCAGAAATAATGTAAATATCTGTAGCCTTTTAGTGGATGCAGGTGCTGATGTAAACGCATCCAACAATAGAGGAAAATCGGTATTAAAAGTGGCTGATGGTAAAAAACTGAAAGACTACCTTAAATCAAAAGGAGCAAAGAAATAAACAATCTGGGATAGAAGCGAGATGTAAGATAGCATCTCGCTTTCTTTTTTAATTATGTTGACTAAATTCCCAGTTATAGCGAAATGATCCGATTCATAAAATTTAATGAAGCATAAGACCAACAATCATATACTTCATAAATTCAGACTGTTATAGCCATAATTAATGTAGAGTCGCGGACAGAGATGAAGGCGAAAAGGAAGAGGAAAAGAAAGATTAATTTATCTTTTTACGACCAGCTTTTTTATGGCACTGGTTTCAGAGGCGTTGATTTGAACCATATAAACTCCTTCACTTAAAAAGCTAATATCAATTCGTTTTGAGGCAAGATCCGCTTCCCAAATAAATTCATCAATTAATTGTCCGCTGGAAGATAGAATACGGATAGATCTATTTTCGGCGCTGCCGTATTTACTATTCAATTCAAAAAAGCTTGAACTTGGATTAGGGTATAGGCTAATTTCATCCCTAACGGCATCAAAAATTACTCTTCTTACTGCGCTATAGGCAAAATCATTGTTTTTATCCACCATTTTTAAGCGGTAATAAGACACTCCCATAAGCGGCTCATAATCCCAGTCTTGATAGGGTATATACGTGTTGGAATTTCCAATAGAAGGCACATTAAACAATGGTTGAAAGTTTATACCATCAGCAGAGCGCTCAACAACAAAATGACTACTTTCTTTTTCTGACAAGGTATGCCAATTTAAGGCAACAATATCATCTTGTTTTTTCGCCGTAAACCCACTTAATTCAACAGGAAGCACTATAATATTTGGGTCAAAAGCAACTTGTAGGATTACCGGAAGGTGATCACTCATATCGAACAATGCATCTCTTACCGTATCCGGCACATCTGTATTGGGAAGGTTTTCTATGATGGCGAAATTGTACTTATTACCATCATTTCCAATGTTATCATATGAGTTAGGCAGGTAGCGCACGCCGTCAGTTCCATTCAAAACAGCATCATTGATCAAAAGGAAATCAAAACGATCATCCATACCTCCTGTGGATCCACCACTCCCTCCTGGGTTCGTTATACTTCTTGTTGATTGTGTATGAATGGCTGAATACACTGCATTGTCATGCCAGTTACCAACCTGATCGATGGGATCGTGAAAATCATGCACGCCCACTACAGAATTCACTAATGTGTCCCAACCTGGTTCCGTTCCTGCGCCATAAAAGTTAAAGTCACCTCCTAAAATGACGTTCTCAGCGGCCGGAATATTCGCATCACACCAATTCCTAAAATCTTTGCATTCATCGGCCCTTCTGTTCTCATCAATTGCTGAGTTTCCTGCTTTTAAGTGAAAGGAAAACAAATGTAAATTATTCGTACCTCCGTTCACATCAGACCAGCTTACTTCATAGTGATTTACATCACGCAATGTTGTAGTAATAGAATTTTGACTACTTAACATTACCTTATTTGAATTGTAAAACAACTGATTATCTGAATCCGGGCCATTTACGAAAGTAGCCTGAGCCCAAGTGCTTACTCCCCAAATGTTGAGTGATGAATTCAGCAAGGTACTTGCACCAGCTGCTGAAACCATCTCATTCGCCAAAATAATATCCGGATTTAACCAATGCATAATGGTTGCAAAACTTGCTGATCTTGCTCCCGTTGATCCTGGATAATTAAGTACATTATAGGCACATATGGTTAAGGTATCCCTGTAATCCCATGGTGTTAAACATATTTCAGTTCCTGTGCTCCAATCTGTTCCACAACGGGTGAAAATTGTAAAGCAATAAGTCGTGCCGTTAGTTAGACCCGTTACTGTCACACTACTTCCTAAGCCTTCATAAACATCATACTCACCGCTTCCAATATCTGTCCCTGATCCAAATGTACTGTTAGCTGTATAAGCGGTTCCATCTCCTGTAGGAGCTGTTGTAACACTTCCCGTTGCGCTACCCACAATCATTACCTCATCCAAGCAGCCTCCTGGATTAGACCATGAAAAACTTATAATCTGATCCGCTGGCACACCCTGAGCGTTTGTTACTTCTGCACTCGTGCTGTTATCTCCTGTGACTAATACATTATCAAATTGAATATATTCGGTACCCGCGTTGTTATATACTTTAACAACAAGTTTAAGCGTACTTCCGGTAATCCCTGTAAAACTTAAATTGTGACTCGTAAAGTCATCGGCTTGTGAGATGATTAAAGTTTCTGCTCCTCCATCCAACACATAATAAACGGCTATATAGTCATCTAATTCATGATCTCCAACTTCAAACATATCCATCGTAATTGTGATGGTACTGTATCCAAAAATCGAAAATGTTGTAGACTCCCAGACTTGCTCAATATCAACATCCCGGGCTTCCATCTGTTCCGATACAACTTGAAACCAATCGGTAGTTGCCGTCATACCTGTAAAATCTGGTGTATATGCCCAGTTGGTAACGCCCCCCATGTTGGTGGTACCTGGTCCAATCGCTCCCTTTCCATTTTGTCCGGTGAAATCCTCGGAATACAAGGTAACCTGGCCATAAGCTAGATTAAAAAACAAAAGAAAAAGAGAGAGTGATTGAAGTGCTATTTGAGTTGCATAGCGCATCAATGTAAAATTAGTTTAAAATAATGTATCTACGTCAAATTTTAGATAAATGGAATGAAATAAACTCCTAATTATAAACGTTCACGAACTAAATGCTCAACACAATCAACCCATTTTTCATTCGCATTCAAACTTGGAACGAGTTGTACCTTTTCTCCACCGTGCTCTTCAAATATCTCCTGATATTCAGCACCAATTTCCACCAATGTTTCAAGGCAATCAGCTACAAAGGCAAGAGAAAATACCAAGATTTTTTTCTTGCCAGCTTTCGCCATCTCCTCAACGATTTTATCGCTAAAGGGCGCTAACCATTTATCGTTTAATCTTGACTGAAAGGATACCGTGTAATCAGACTCTTTCATCCCTAGTTTTTCAGCTACTAGGCGTGTAGTAGCATAACATGTGGCTTTATAACAAAATTTATTCTCATCATTAATTTCAGATTCGCATGAATGATTCGAACATTTGTTATCGGCGTAAACTTTATCTACCTGTCTCTCTGGTAAACCATGGTAACTGAAAATCACATCATCGTAGTCTTTCCAATTGTAATCTTTACATGAATCGAGAACAGCCTCAAGGTATTTTTCATCGTCATAAAACTGGCTGATGATTGAAACCTCTGGAATAACCCACCATTTCGACATAATCTTCATGGCTTTTTCCATTACAGTTCCAGTTGAGGCAGCTGCATAATGTGGATAGAGCGGAAGAATGACAATTTTTTCAAAACCATCCTTTCTGATTTGTTCAAATACCTCATCCATACCATTGCTGCCATAACGCATTGCAATGCGCACATCAGCAGCTTCAGATAAACGACTTTGAAGTTTTTCTTGTAGAGCCAAAGTATGAATCAACAAGGGTGATTTTCCACCACTCATATCCCAAAGCTCCTGATAAATCTGAGAAGAATTCTTAGTTCTGAAAGGCACGATTATTCCATTAACTAATGGCTTCCTCTTGTATGCAGGTAAATCAATTACCCTTGGATCATTCAAAAACTCGGATAGATAACGTTTTACATCCCTTCTTTTTGGACTATCTGGAGTTCCTAGCTGAACTAATACTACGCAGGTTTTCTTTCCCATGAGGAATTAAACAAGTTTAATTGTGAAAAGTTTACAGGTGAAGTGGCCTGTTATCCGTTGCGGCTAGCGCTGCTTCCTTTATTGCCTCTGTAAACGTTGGATGCGCGTGGCAAATTCTTGAAATATCTTCGGCACTAGCGCGATATTCCATAGCTACTACAGCCTCAGCAATTAAATCTGCACAACGAGGACCAATCATATGTACACCTAAAACTTCATCGGTGTTCTTATCAGCCAATATTTTCACAAAGCCTTCCAGGTCCATGCTTGCTCTTGCACGTCCCAGAGCTTTAAATGGAAAAGACCCAGCTTTATACTCTACGCCTTTCTCTTTTAACTCTTCTTCTGTTGCACCCACTCCTGCCACTTCTGGCCAAGTGTAAACTACTCCAGGAATCAAGTTGTAGTTAATATGTGGTTTTTGTCCGGCTAACATTTCAGCTACATATACGCCTTCTTCTTCGGCTTTATGTGCCAACATTGCTCCTTTAACCACATCTCCAATAGCGTATATGTTTGATACATTTGTTTGCAGGTGTGCAGTGGTCTCAACACGACCTCTATCATCCAATTTCACGCCGGCTTTATCCAGACCTAAATTGTCTGTGTAAGGTTTTCTTCCTACAGAAACCAAACAGTAATCTCCTTCAAACTCAACTTTCTCATTTTTGTTTGAAGTGGCAGTTACTTTAACTCCTTTTCCTGTATTCTCAACATTTTCAACTTTGTGCCCTAAATGGAACTTAAAACCTAATTTCTTTAATGATTTTTGTAGTTCCTTTCCAAGTGAGTGATCCATGAAAGATAAAATCTTTGGTTGATACTCAATCACATGAACTTCTGAACCTAAACGAGCATATACAGAGCCTAACTCCAAACCAATAACTCCACCACCAATAACAATAAACTTTTTAGGCACTTCTTTTAAACTAAGCGCCTCTGTAGAGGTAATTATTCTATCCTTATCAACTTCCATTCCTGGGAAGTAGGTCGGCTTTGAGCCTGTTGCAATAATTGTATTCTTCGATTCTATGGTTTGTTTCTCCCCTTTTCCATCAATTGGGTTGATTTCAATTTTTGTAGCAGAAACAAATGATCCATGCCCCGTAAAGACATCAATCTTGTTCTTATCCATTAGGTATTTTACTCCGTCGCACGTTTGAGAAACCACATCATCTTTACGTTGAATCATTTGCTTAAAGTCTATACCTAGACCTTTCACATTGATTCCATGTTTCTCAAAGTTCTTTTCGGCATTGTGGTAGTGCTCAGAAGAGTCCAATAATGCTTTTGATGGAATACAACCAACGTTTAGGCATGTTCCACCAAGCGTATTATAGCGCTCTATAATAGCTGTTTTCAATCCCAATTGTGCACAACGGATAGCAGCTACATATCCTCCAGGTCCACTTCCAATTACCGTAACATCATACATACTAATGAATTTTAGAAAAACAAAGTTAGTAAAGTGACTGAGATTTGGAAAGATTAATTCAAGTTTCCGCAAATGCTTTCCTAAAGGCGAGAGGCACTTTCCTTACCTAACATAATTACTTGTTTACTTCCCTATCTTACCTGTATTTCTGTACATGTAATAATAACGGAAAGCCAAAATAATAATCATAGGTCGAAAAGCAGGATTCAGAGCCTGTGGTAAAATGGGAGAAACCACTATATACACAAAGAAAAAGACTGCAGCATAACGAAAAAAGAGGTAATACTTTTCCATCCATTTTTGCTTGAATAGAAGAACTGCTGTGAACAAATGAAGCGGTGTAACCCATAGCAAATTATAATTCCATTTGGTTTGCACATGTGCAGTTCCAAACCACATATAAAAGAGTAAAAGTCCCAATATACCCAGCACAATTAGATAGACGATATCAAACACCTTTAAGGTCCTTCTGAATTCCAAAACACTAAGAACAATTACAACTATTAACAATGTCCAAAAAATTACCGATGGAGTCAACCAACTTTCATTCTCAGGGCGTTCAGCTCCCTTGTGAATTATTCTACTTTTTTGAGCCAATAGACCATCCTTGTATTCTGATTTTGAAATTATTTCTTCCAAATAAAAGGGGTGGAACATCATTTCGGAATTATCCATTTTTTGATCCAAGGGAGAGCCCAACAACAGATCAATTCCAAAGTTTGTCCAAGGGTCATTTCTAAATCCGTGACTTGTAAATTGTCTGAAGGTATGCTTGTTGGCCTTTTTGTGCTGGTGCCATTTTAAATCTGAACCCAATATCGTTTCTAAAGCTAAGGCAGGACGAGTGGCACAATTGTCCAAGTAAAAATCATAGAGATAGTAGCGCTTACTTTCATCCATATAAACATCCATCAAGTAAGCGTAAAGCTCCGCCACCTTGTTAGAAGGAATGTTTAAAAGCTGTTCCCTTAAATCCCTGTTTTCTTGAACGTACGCATAAACATAATTTTCATAGTCAGACACCCCCATGTAGTAGCGTAGGTCACGGTTGATGAATTTCAAAATAATTTCATCGTCAAACTCAAACATACCGAAATTGTAAACCAAGTCCAGGTTGTTCACGGGATCCGAAATGCGAATAGCAGTGTGTCCAAATTTCACATAAACCTCATCTCCTACCCCACTTGTTAAGATGGATGCTTTGGCCTCATCACTGATTTGCGAAGAAGGGACTACGTTTGCCCTAAGTCCGACTGGAAGCAGGCACAATAGAAAAAAAGTAAAAAATAACTGTTTGAATAGATTCCTCATCGTACTTTTGTGCTTCAAAGTTAGCAAAACATGATTACAGCGGAGCAGTTAAAAGAAACTAAAGAGCGCCTGGATGCGTTAAGGGGGTATCTTTGACGTTGATGGTAAGGAACTCAAGATAAAGGAAGAAGAACTTAAAACACAAGACCCTAGTTTCTGGGATAATCCGAAGGAAGCTGAACTCCAAATGAAAAAAATCCGAAACTTAAAGTTTTGGACAGAAGCTTATCATAAAGTTGCAACAGCTTATGACGATACAGAGGTGCTTTACGAATTTCACAAAGAAGGTGAAGCGGATGAAGCTGATGTAATGAAAGCCTTTGACAAGCTCAAAGAAAATCTGGAAGAGCTGGAATTCAAAAACATGTTGAGCGCTGAGGAAGATAACCTTAGTGCGGTGCTTCAAATCACCGCTGGAGCTGGCGGTACAGAAAGTTGTGATTGGGCTTCCATGCTCATGCGAATGTACCTTATGTACGCAGAGAAAAATGGCTTCAAGGTGAAAGAACTCGACCTGCAAGATGGTGATGTGGCCGGGATAAAAACAGTTACCTTAGAAATAGACGGAGAATTTGCCTTTGGTTATTTGAAAGGCGAAAATGGCGTTCATCGTTTGGTAAGAATCTCACCTTTTGATTCCAATGCTAAACGCCACACCTCATTTGCGTCTGTATATGTTTACCCTTTGGTGGATGACTCCATTGAAATTACCGTAAACCCTGCTGATATTTCGTGGGATACTTTCCGTGCTGGTGGTAAAGGCGGTCAGAATGTAAACAAAGTAGAAACGGCGGTTCGGCTTAAGCATGCCCCCACTGGAATTGTTATAGAAAACTCAGAAAGTCGATCCCAGTTAGCCAACAAAGAAAAAGCCATGCAGCTATTAAAATCCCAGTTATTCGAACTCGAAATGCGCAAACGCTTAGAAGCACGAGCGGAAATTGAAGCTGACAAGAAAAAAATTGAATGGGGTAGCCAAATCCGAAACTACGTCATGCACCCCTACAAATTGGTTAAAGATGTGCGCACAGGGCATGAAACCAGCCAAGTTGACCATGTAATGGACGGTGATTTGGATGCTTTTATTAAGGCTTATTTGATGGAGTTTGGGGGATAGCTTGTTTTTCAGACCTTCTCCTTTTTCCTTTTTTCTAGCTTGAGGATGAATCACGTTCATGTAAAATGAGGTATCATTTATTTTCGATAAATTTGATATAAACCATAAGTAAATCATCTCCTAAGCAAGTTGAGGGATAACGTTAATATTAAAAAACCATTACTTTTAATACTGAGCCTAATTTTAGCTCAGTCTAATTCATTTTCTCAGTTAAGTTACGGAGTTGGTATGGTCAATAAAGTGATTTTGCCGAATCCACTTTCTTGTAATTGCCATGAGCTACACAAGACCAACCCATATAGTTATTCGTCACTCGGGGGTTGGGGGAATCAATTTGAAGCAAGGATAGCATATGATAGAAAAAAATGGCGTGTAGAAGGAAAATTAGGTTTTAGTAAGATTGCATTAAATACGGATATAAATTATCGTTATAACAATGAATCGTATATTTCAAACCTTAAGGTTAGAACAAATGCAATTCATGCAGGTATAGCTTTATCAAACTTCCTCATTCAAAAAGAAAATTTTGCAGTGGGAATTGGCGTTGAGTATACTTTCTTACAACACACAAGGGGCACAACAATGAACGGTAACTTTATAGCTATCGATCACCCTAATGGTGGCCTTTTAGACGAACCATGGATATATAGAATGAATAAAAGCACACTTTCGGATCTTTCAATAGGTCCTCGCTTTCGCTTTGACATGAAAAAGTCTTATTGGCTGCTCGGTCTTGATTGGTTCTCCGACCCAACTACTAAGCGTATCTTTTCCACGATGGAACATCTTGATGACCGTCCAGATCAACCAAATGAAATTCTCTCCATATCAAATAGGTATTTAGGGCTAAAGTTCAAATTGAGTTATTTCTTTTGAGAATACTCTAATTCATTAATCTGGATGGTTAAAACAAAAAACCACCAAGCTAAAAAGCTTGATGGTTCTCTTAAAAATGGTAGTAAACGTATTTAATTCACAAATTGGATATTAGATACAGAAGGAGCCTTATAACGTCCAACCACAACACCACCACGGCTGGTAGCTTGCGCTGGATCCGTTTCAACTACACGGTCCATCCAACATTGGGCATGACCTGTCCCTAAGTTACCTAGTTTATTCGCATCAAGAATAATGTTTGTAGCACCTGGGATAATATTTAACCAGGATTGTAATGAACCGGTTGTATTTGTTCCTTCAATAGTTACAGCAACATGCTCATCTGTTTGGATAGCTGCCCCATCCCAAATTAAATCGTAGGCATTGTTAATATTCACGGTATCAAATGAAGCTGGGAAGAATATACTTCCTGGAACAGAAGCCGAATTTACAAAAGTGTTTCCATCTACGTCTGTATAAGAAAAGCTTCCTGACGCCTTAAGTCCAGCGTATTCTTTTTCATAATAGGCTAAACCTGCCTTCCAAGGAAGTGCATCTCCGTCAAAAGTAATGCTGGCTTGGTCGGTTAATTCCAGTATAGTTCCAGTTGCATTACTGAACCTGAATTGTGCACGAGCATAAGTTATATCAAGGTCTGAGTTGTATTCCAATACATAACGAACATAGATTTTATCCTGATCTACTGAATCGGAATCTTCTCGGTTGCATGAGCTGAGCCCAAGGCCAACCAAGGCTAAAAGCAAGAATAAGTTTGAGAATTTCATAATATTAAGTTTTGTAGGGCCTTAACAAAGGCTATACCAAATATAAGGAAGCATATTGAAATGCCTAAAATCAATGATGAAATTCTACAAGCAATTGATAGACAGTTAAATTATTTACATAAAAAAAGCTCTCCCGAAGGAGAGCCACTCTTTTCATGGCTAATTGCAATATATCTCGTTTGACCGTTAACAAAAAGCCTTTGTTCTATTTATATTTCAAATATAAGAAAAAATACATACGTATCATTCACCGAAAACAAGTATTTTTTATATCATGGAATTCAGTGATTTTTATTCGAGAAAGGTTTGTTATGTTTACGGAGAAACAAATAAAAAATAACAATTATGCCATGTATTGACTTGTGGTCAAGCACCACTCACTTCACAGAAAACACCGACGAACACTACTTAAAAGTAACAACTAGTTATAGCTATGTAACAGTTCAAACACAAATTAATGTATCCGTTTCGGATTTGCCAGACGGCATGACGGTAGATGATTTATGCAACTACCAAACTTCAGACAGGATTGTAGTTCACCTTGTAACTGAAGCTTCTGAAAGCACACCCGGCGCCATTGCCAACCCCGCTGATATGTATACAGGTTACAAAAAAGCATCCAGCAGAGGAGGTTTTCATGCTCAGATAATTATTATAGACTTAACTACTGAGGATCCAGAGGAAAAAAGGAGAAAAACTACTAGGACTAATAATGAATTAGAAGAATTATAATTTTTCTATCTTCAATTAATTGAAACTATTTTCAGGAAATAATGTAGCCTTAAGCTTGATCATCTTAGTTTGGTCAAGCTTTTTTTCCTTTTCGAATGGAGCCTATCCTTACCTTAAAGATATTAAAGAGGACGTTAAAAATGGGAACGAAAATATTATTCAGGAAATAAATCAACTGCTTAAATCGGACACAATACCTTTATTAAGTAGGGCTTACCTTCACAAGTATAAAGGAAGCATATATCGTTTATCGGATAGTTTTGCTCTTGCCCAACAAGAGTTGATAAAAGCTCTTCGTATTGCTGAAAAAATGAATGACACTGTCCTACGCGCTAGGATAAACAATAACATTGCAAACATATTTGTCAATCTTGGGGACTATGCGAATGCACTTAAACACTATGAAAAATCGCTAAAAGATTTTCAATTATTAAAAAGAGATAAGCTCGTTTCTAAAACCTTGATGAATATCGGTATAGTTTACGAACATCAGGAGAAATATGACAGAGCTCTTCAAAGCTATAACATAGCCTTGAATACGGATTCAATAAGTGAACAGAGTGTAGCAAAAATAAATCTCAATATAGGCACGTGTTATATCAATTTAAAGGAATATACTGCCGCTGAAAAAGCACTTAAAAAAGCAATAGGCTTATTTAAGAACTTAGGATTAGAAGGTCAGTATAATAAAGCAGCCTACAATCTGGCTTACTCCTATGAATTGCAAGGTGAATTTTTAAGAGCATTGACTTCTTATAAAACATGTTTTGTTACATCCCTTTCTGAAAATCAATCACAACTTACTATTGACTGTCTTGAGGGCATAATGCTGATATATAACCATTTGAAGGAGAGCGATAGTGTTTCCAAATACTATTACTTGTTACATGACTATAAAGAAGACTTGTACAAATCCAAACTCGACAAAGGAATATATGAGGTTGAAACAGCCTATGAAGTAGAGAAGAAAGATAAGGAAATAAGTACTCAGCGTCAGCTTAAAAAACAGGCTCAAAAAACAGCTGAAGCTGAGCGAAAGGCGAAACGGAAAACAACATGGATTTTGTCTCTCATTATTTTAATAATTGTCATTTTACTGGGAAGTATTTCCTATTCACTCGTGCAACAAAATAAAATTAAGAAGCTTCAAATTGACCAACACGAAAAAGAGATAAGTGATCTTATTCAGAGACAAGAGCAAGTTGTTTATCAAGCTAAATTGGAATCTGAAAACAAGGAAAGAAAGCGACTAGCAAATGAGCTTCACGACCGTGTGGGTGGTTTATTAGCTGCCGTTAATTTGCACGTAGAAAACTTACAAGAAGGCAATGGTAAAGAAAAGCTGGGAACAGTTCAAGAGTTGGTAAAGGATTCCATTTCAGAAATCAGGTCCATTAGTCACAACCTTGGAGATTCCATTCATACCGGAGGCCTTAAGAAATCCCTAGAGAATTTTGCTGAAGGAATAAGTTCTTCGGGCAGGGTAAATATGGAAACTTTTTTTAGTCTCAATGATAATGAACCTTCTCAAGAAGTTAGCAACCAAATTTTCACTATTGTAAAGGAAATGGTTTCGAACTCTTTAAAGCATGCAAAAGCAAAGCTGATCACAATCCAGTTATTAGCTTCTGAGAAAAATTTACAACTCATGTATGAGGATGATGGAATCGGATTTGATAGTACAACGGTAAAAAAAGGGCTTGGCTTAAAAAGCATGCAAGACCGCGTGGCTCATATGCACGGAAAATTTAACCTAGATTCTCAAAACGGATTTGGAACGACGATAATCATAGAAATACCCAATGAAAAAGATAGAATTATTAATAGTTGATGATCACGCATTGTTTCGAGATGGCCTCAAAGCTATCTTATCCAATGAAGAAGATATCATAGTAAAATATGAAGCCAGCAATGCACAAGAAGGGCTAGCCGTTATTTCAGATAACAACCCTGATATTGTTCTAATGGATATTAGTATGCCTGAAATTAACGGTATTGAGTGCACACGTATGATGCTTGCCAAAAAGCCAAATTTGAAGATAATTGCGCTTACCATGCACGACGAAGGGAAAGTTATTAAAGAAATTATTGAGGCAGAAGCTAGGGGCTATGTCATCAAAGATGCGGGTAAAGCAATTCTGAAAGAAGCTATTTTAAGCGTATCACAAGGACAAAACTATTTTCCGCCAGAAGTTATGGCACAAGTAATTTCAAGTTTAAGAACAGATAAAACAATTTTAGAAGTAAAATTGACAAAACGTGAAAAACAGATACTTCAATTAATTTGCCAGGAGCTTACCACTCAAGAAATTTCTGAGGAATTACATATTTCCAACAACACAGTGGAAACTCACCGAAAAAACTTACTGAATAAAACAGCATGTAAAAACTCTGTTGGTTTAATGCGATTTGCACTTGAAAACAACCTCACCTAAAAATCACGGATTTCAGTGATAAAATTTTGTGTTTGAATCAATAACTTTGAAATGCCTAATGGAAAGGACTTCTTTTCAATGTTTAGTAGCATGTAGGCATCATAGTAAGTCAAAAAAGCCCCGATAAATCGGGGCTTTTAAGTTAACAAGAAGTAGCTATCTCTCCAGCTAGTTCCTTATCTTTTCCGCCTTTTTCTTTCCAATCGTTGATGTTAGGATAGGCCTTTTTTACTTTCTCAAGTGCACAATCACAGTCTATTGATCCTGCCTTTTTACACTCGTCCATGAATATTTTTTCATCGTTCTCTGACCACTCTGTGGAACATGAACTAATAGCTACCGCCACAGCAGCAAGTAGTAATACTTTTTTCATCTTTTTAATTTTAATATGGGATGAAGATAGAAAAAGTATGTCATGTCAATTAATTTAAAACTGTCAATCTTACAGAAATAAGTTTTCCTCTTTGGGAATACTTGCGTGATCCCTCCTTACGCTCCTCTGCCTGCAAAAAGACCCTGGCTGCGCCAGTGTGGTTTTTGTTTTCTCGGATTCTTACAGAAATAAATTTCTGACGATTCCGAGAAAACAAAAAGTCCTTGGATTTTCCAAGGACTTTTTGAGACTATCGCAGTCCCGGAGGGATTCGAACCCCCAACCTCCTGATCCGTAGTCAGGTGCACTATCCAGTTATGCTACGGGACTATTTGGGCGTGCAAATATAAAAAAAGTTTTTTGCTCACAGCACAAAATTACTTCTTGTACTTTGGTAATTCAGGAATGAAGGCCTTTAAATCCTCTATTCTTTGACCATCACTCGGATGAGTACTTAAAAGAACTGGTGGCTTTTCTCCTGCACCGGCAGCCATTTTTTCCCAAAAGGTAACTGCCGCATTTGGTTCATAACCTGCCAAGTACATAAATACTAAGCCTATTTTATCTGATTCGCTTTCGTTTTTTCTCGAATAAGCTAAGATACCTAAAGTACTACCTACACCATATGCTTGATTAAAAACAGCTTTAGTGTTTTCATTACCAATAGTTGAACCAATGATTCCACCAATTATACCGGTCTTTATTTGCTTGGACATTCTTTCATTTCCGTGACGTGCTATTGCATGAGCCACCTCATGTCCCATAACTACGGCTAATTCATCATCGGTAGCAAAAAGATCGAGTATTCCGGTGTAAAACACAACCCTACCTCCAGGCATACACCATGCGTTTATCGTAGGATCATCAACTACGTTAAACTGCCAATCAAAACCTTCAACACGGTTCATTGCATCCGTTCTTTTAAGGTAATCTTCAGCGGCCTTTTTCACCTTTTCTCCGACCGCTCTTACTCTTTTTACGCGCTCGTCAGAATCCGGTAAAGGAGGGTTTTGCATTAGAAAATCATTGTAGGCTGTATCGGCCATTGCAATTAAAGTCTGTTCAGACATTAAATTAGACTGTCTTCTATTTGTCACAGGAACTTTACCACAAGCTTGAATGATAAAGGCAAGTGCCAATACGTATACTAAATATCTAATTTTCATTTTACTCTATTTCAGCGTTAATACCTCTCTCTAGTATGGCAGTGCATATAGGTTTTAACTCCTCATAGGCACCATTTTTTACACCACACTTACCCTTGTAATGAATGATATAAGTACACTGCTCAGCCTGAACCGTATCATGCTTACAGACTTTTACCAAAGTGTCAATCACATGGTCAAAGGTGTTTACATCATCATTATAAACCACAATTTGTTTTTCCTCAATCAACTCATCCAAAACCATGGTTTCCTCCATTGTTTCTGTCAAAGTCGAGTTTGTTATGTTGAATTTATTCATATGTTTTATCAATTGCTTCTTGCAAATCTATTGCTTCTCCGTAAAAAAACGAAACAACTTCTACATCTTCTACTCCCTCACTAAAGAAAAACTCTGCAATTTGTTGAGCTTCATCATGGGTTTCAAAGTCACCTGCATAATAAATTGTTTCAAAATTTTCTGTTTCCTCTGATTTCACTCCTTTCTCAGAATTACGTAACATAACTTCCGAAAAATTCTGTGGAACATCATCAATAAACTTACCTAAGAATACTTTAAAGACCAAACCATCGACCGGGTGAGCAGTTCTAGATGCTATGTCATCGTCGTTTGTATCACCATCTTCTCCAAAAACTAGACGTGGGGTATTGTCATCATCTTCAGTCGAAGAATCATCGGTTGTACCTCCATTATTGGGTGGTGTAACAGTATCATCGTTATCATTATCACCAGGGTCCCTAGAATTACCTTCAGAATTAAAAAGTCCTGGAACTTCTTCCAACTCTATTTCATCAAATTTATATTCTGGGATAATCTGAGCGGATTCTATGCCCTTACTTTCATAATATTTAAGACGCTCTTCCGCCTCTGCTAGGGTATAAACTTTCTTCGTTTGGAAAACGGTCTCAAAGTTCTCGTTTTCTTCACGATCAATCTCATCTCCATTCTCGAGCATAACTAATCCAAAATCTTGAGGTACTTCATCTGCAAATTTTCCAAGGAAAATATGATAGGTTAGGCCGTCTAATGTCTCTGTCTTATAATCACTTGTTGGCTGCCCTCCAGAATTTGCTCCAGCCGAAAGCTCTTCGGATCCAGTAAAAATAGCGTCACCAAACTCTTCAATTAATTCTCTGGCTCGTGCATTCGTAATTCTTTCACCATCATAATAGGGTACCACAAAGGCATCAGGAACTGGGCCATTTCGGACCTCATCTTTTCTTTTATTTGCAGCCTCAACAGAAGTAAAAACACCGGTGGTGTACTTCCACAAATTCCCGACTTCAAAATAAACAAGTGGTGCAACGTTTAGCTGTCCAGTTTTTAAAGGTTCCCGGAAAGCACCTACTTGAACAGTGTAATACAAACCTTTAATACCACTACCTTGAAGTGCTTCAACGGCGTTATCAAACTCATTATAGCGGTTTTCCATGTCTGGATCTCTTTCAATCGTAACATTCGTTTCTTGCCCGCCTTGATTAACTGTCTCAACTGTGGTACCAGCCTGTGTATTTCCGCCGTTGTTCGGATTTTGATTAGTACCATTTGTATTAGGATTTTGACCTCCATTTTGATTCGTTCCTTGATTACCCGCTACAAAAGTATCTTCCTGACTAACCCCGTTATTTTGCTCATAAGCTCTGGCTTCATTTATTGAAATTCTCTTTCCATCCAAATAGGCCACCACAAAAGATCCTCCGTATCCAGGTATGTCCCGAATTTCGTCTTTAGCCGAATTTGCTGAGTTGAAATTCACAAAATATCCGACCATATAACGCTTAATATCTCTACCCTCTATTACCTCCTCCGAAATTGGTGCAAATTCAGCGAATAAATCATCTGGAATTCTATTTCTGAAGGCTCCAACCTGAACTTTATAAACCAAGCCTTTAGGGTTTTCTGTAATCGTTTTACGGGTGGTAGCGTTGTCGCTTGCCTTAAAGATATTGCTTGTAAGTACCTCAGGCATTTTAAAGTTTTCATCATCTGGATCAACGACTATAGCTTTACGTGGTTTCTTTAAGTTTTGTCCTTTTGCCCCGGTCAAATCTTTGATATCATCAGCTTTATCCTTTGGTATTGTAGCCAGGTATTCTTCACCAGCATTTAGGAATTCATCTCTTTCTGTTTGATAGCGAATGGCTTCTGTTTCCAGATCCTTTAGCTCCGATTCTGCAGCACTAATACCACTTTCAACCTCTTCTAACTCTTTTTTAAGTTCATCTTGTTTACCAGGATTTTGCTCATCAATTATCTGGTCTTGAATTGCTCTTCTTATTTTCTTCTGTTGATTGATTTCATTTTGTTTTTGCTCGATTTCATCTTGTTTTTGCAGAAGATTATCATTTGCTACAGCAGCTTGCTCTGTGGTATTGAAATAGTTTTCATATTCAGGATAGGACAATATCTCATTGGTCTTATCCGTACTCAAATCTTTTGGAGCAGATCTCTTTTCTTCTTGAGCAAGCCATTCTTTCTCTTGTTCTTCAATTTGCTCTGCCGCTTTTTCTGCCCTTGCTGCTTTAGCATAAGCGTCATCAATATCGGCTTGCATAGCATCTGCTTGTTCTATCAAAGCTTTTCTAGTTTTCTTCTTTTTAGTTCCAGCTGCCTCTACCCTTAAAGCCGCCTGTTGCATTTCTAATTCCTTCGCTTGATCAATGTAGTCATCAGCCTTGCTCTCTATTTCTGAAGACTTACGCTGAGAGCCAATGACTGCGACATCATCAACAACTGCCACCTCCGGATTTGTTTGCTGACCTTTTACATAAAAATCATCCTGCATCCCATCGTAAATCACCTGCGCTTGACGCATTTTTTTCGTAGCTGATTGATCCAATGCATCTGCTTGAACAGCAAGATTTCTTTTTCGTTGAGGATCCTTTTCATTTTTTGCTTCTACCCTCAATTGGTCAGCTTTGGCGGCATCAGCTCTGGCACTTGACTCCAATTCCATCGCTTTATCATAATCCGGGTTTCCATCTTGTAGGGTTCCGGGAACACCAGCCTTACTATCTGTCATTTTACTCTCAGCATCCTTGAATTCTGCAGTATTCGCTGCATCCAAATCTGTAGCTATTTTGACTTCCAAATCAGCCTTGTCATCCTTCAAGTCATTTAATTTATCAATGGCTTTATCTTTCTCTTTTCCAGGCTCTGTGTTATTTACAAGCTCTTCCTGCTTAGCGATATCATTATTAATATCTTCAAGTTTGCTTTGATTCTTTTTTACTTTGTCCGCAGTCTCTTGAGCATCATCATTGGTGTATGACCTTTGACTCGCTATATCAGAAGTTCCGCTTTCGCTGTGTACCTTGCTTAAGTTATTGTCTAAATCTCGTTGAGCTTGATCTTTCAGATCATATAATGCTTGCAATTCCTTTTTAAGTTCATCATTCTCAGGATTGTCAGCAATTTCGGCTTTTTTGGTTTGAATGTTTCTATTAATTATGTCCAGAAATTCTTGGTTAATCGCAGCTAACTCCTGTGCCTTATCAGATGGACTTAGTTCGGAAGCTTTCGTCTGATTATAGCGATCAAATAAGCCTCCATCTAGATCACCAAATGAAATACTACCATTCCTAGATTCACTATTTACCGCTTGGGCGATTGTTTCATTATCTATTGCAAGATCGCTCTCAATATCAGATTTAATATCATTTAACTTATCCAAACGCTCATTCAGTTTGTCTGGATCGCCTGTTCCTGCATCTATGGCTGCTTGTGTGGATTGGATTTCTTCATTCACCTTATCCAAGGCAGCTTCATTAACCCCTTTACGTTGCTCGGCCTTCTCTGCATCTGTTCCACTACCGTTGTTAATGTCATCTATTTC
>CAXRFO010000017.1:0-3046 GCA_964230025.1 Flavobacteriales bacterium
GCCAACATCCTGCCAACGTTTAAGCGCTGCAGGATTATTTACAAAATTAACTCCAACATCTTGTAGTATTGCCTCTGCATTGGTCTCAATTATCTCCAATGCTTCATCATTTAAAATATTAAACAATGGAATGTTGCGCTCAATATACTTGGCAGTTTCAAAATTTACGGATGTACGCTCCGCTCTCCGTGCTGCTCCACCACCACCACGAGAGCGTCTTCTAACTGCCTTAGTGTCAGACATTATTTAGCGCCTTTCAATTTTTGTATGCGTTAAGGTTCTATAATTCAATGTTAAAAACCCATATGAAATTTACGGCTAATCAGACTTGAAAGCGACATTTTTAAAAATCTTGATCAAGTTGATCAAAATGGCCGCAAAAAATCTTATTTTCAAAGTTTGTTAACATAAGAATGCGATGCTACTTGCGTCAACCGATCGTTAAGCTTATTAGCCTCAACATGCAAAATCATCAACGCTTACTTATCATAGATTTCGGTAGCCAAGTTACACAATTAATCGCTAGGCGCTTAAGAGAACTTTCAATATATTGTGAAATACACCCATTTCAAAATGTTACTGAAAAATTTCTACAAGAGTTTAAGGCTGAAGCCATTATTTTATCAGGTGGACCAGCTAGTATCACTGACGAAAATTCACCGAGACCGACTAATTTAGTTTTCGAACTCAATATACCAGTCCTTGGTATTTGTTATGGACAACAGGTAATGATGGCGATGCTAGGAGGTCACGTAGATAAAGGGATCGGTACTGCTGAATTTGGTAGAGCTATTTTGCATAAAACAGATCATGAAACGCCATTACTTGAGGGGTGGTTTTCAACAAATCAAGAACAAGTTTGGATGAGCCACGGTGATCATGTGAGTAAGATTGCGCCAGGCTTTGAAGTATTTGCTACTTCTCAAAATGCACCTTTTGCAATCATAGCAAATCATGAGCGAAAGCTTTATGCAGTTCAATTTCACCCTGAAGTTCATCATACTCCCAGGGGCTCAACACTTTTGGAAAACTTTTGCCGCATAGCCGGCTTTTCCGGAGATTGGACAATAAAAGGCTATCGAGACCAAGCTATCGCAAAAATACGTGAAGAAGTTGGTGATAAACAGGTAATTTGTGGTCTTTCTGGTGGTGTAGATAGTTCTGTTACAGCTGTTTTAATTCACGAGGCAATTGGTGAACAATTGACCTGTGTTTTTGTAGATCACGGCTTGTTGCGCAAAAATGAAGCACAAGAAGTAATCGAAATGTTCAGAGATAATTATAATATGTCTCTGATCCATGCGGAAGAGCAAGAGTTATTTTTAAAAAAGTTGGACGGTCAGGATGATCCAGAAACCAAGAGGAAAATAATTGGCAGCCTTTTCATAGACGTTTTTCAAAAATATGCAAAAGACATAGAAGATGCCGAATTCTTGGCCCAAGGAACTCTGTATCCTGATGTAATTGAGTCAATCAGTTTTGATGGTGGGCCATCTGTAACAATAAAAAGCCACCATAATGTTGGTGGCCTTCCCAAAAAAATGGGGCTTAAACTTATTGAACCCTTGAGAGAGTTATTCAAAGATGAAGTCAGACAACTTGGCGTAGATTTGGGCCTTCCCAAAAGCTTTATCGGACGGCATCCCTTTCCTGGACCTGGCTTAGCCATTCGTTGTCCCGGAAAGATTACTAGAGAAAAATTGAATATTTTGCGCGAAGCAGACGCTGTCTTTATCGATCAAATTAAAAAACACGGATTATACGAGGAAATTTGGCAGGCGTTTGTAACAATTCTTCCTGTTCGAACAGTTGGCGTAATGGGAGACGCGCGAACATATGATTATGCTTGCGCACTAAGGGCAGTAACCTCTGTTGATGGGATGACTGCAGACTACTATCCGTTTGAACATAGTTTTTTAGCAGAAACAGCCACTAGGATGATTAATGAGGTAACTGGAATTAATAGGGTAACATATGACATTACCTCAAAACCTCCCGGCACTATAGAGTGGGAGTAATTAAATTTGTTTTGTATTCAAGTAGATATACCTAATTTTATATGTGAAATAGATGATGAATTGAAGGCTATCTACCACAGCAAAGACAGTGTTTGTATTTGGGTTTTTGGCAGTAGAGAAGATAGAAATAATTTTGTTGATGAAACCGCAGGAATGTTAAAAGCAGAAAGAGAAAGTCACTATGAGAAGTATTACAATTTGTAAGTTGCAAAGTTTCTTCTTTATTAAATGTAATCCTAACCTGAGTGTTAATACGTCACTAAATTCGAGTAGTTTCAAGAAGACAAATATCTCATAATCTCAATGCCCAATATAAACTTATAAGGTAAAACGATGTTCATCTTGGATATTTTCCTAATTCTTTCTGTCCTATTTTGTACCTTGGTAACAGGATTTATCTTTACCTATGCTGTGATCGTAATGCCTGGTTTTTCAAAGCTAGACGATAAAGAATTTCTTAAAGCGTTTCAGGTTACAGATGGAATAATTCAAAACAATCAACCTTTATTTATGTTGACTTGGATAGGTTCAATAATAGCGGTATTAGGAACAGTTTTTTGTGCAATATTAAGTCTTGAATTACGAGAAGCCTGGTTAATAATCCTATGTGGCGTTGTTTACTTGCTTGGTGTCCAAGGAATAACCATGTCTATTCACTTACCTTTAAATAATAAGCTTCAAAAACTTGTGTTAGACGAACTTAGCAATCAATTTTTGAAGGAAGAACGGGGTAATTTTGAGAAAAAATGGAACTTTTACAACAAGATCCGTACTGCTCTAGCGTTTTCTGTAAGCCTGCTATTTTAGTATTTTTGACATTGCGTTGATATTTGAATGTTTAGAGAATTAGATAAACGAAAAGTGTTAGAATGGTTTGGAGTGTTAACCGCTATAATTTACTCTTTACTTGTAGCATCAAATACCGGATTTGAGTTTATAGCATTTTCTTTGTTATTAATTTCTGCATTGGCAATAGGGTTATGGGCATACCTCCATAGGCATTGGGGGGTAGCTTTTTTACAGATTTT
>CAXRFO010000018.1:0-459973 GCA_964230025.1 Flavobacteriales bacterium
AATGCCTAATCCGTGGCACGCAAATGTTTTTGACCACAAATGTGAGCCTGCAGATTCTTTAATACTTGGATCTATAAAGGAAAAACACAACAACCCTAGTTGGAAATAATTTTTGTTGAAAGCGCAACTTGAACTTGGACTTGATTTTTTCAACCTTCGAGTAGGCGATGAAGTAAAACACCATTATTTTAGCAGCCTCCAAGAGTATTTTGAACAACTAAAATCAGTTAGTGAAAACTACCAACATATAGACTGCTATGTTTTCTCGAATAACTTTACATGTTTGCCTAAAACCTTACCATTTAATAAGGATGCAAAAGATATCTTAGTCAATGTTTGCGGGGACATAATCGACCCAGTTTACAGAGCAACAAATGAACTCAGTGGTCAAGCTATAATTTTTGATGTTCATGCAAAGGTCGTTGAGGTATTGAATACTCAACAAACAAGATTTCAGCACATACTTTCTCCTTTAATCAACCTTGGAATTAAACAAGACAGGTCAGTAGTTTACTTGCAAAATAAAGTGCTCTATATATGCCTTGTACAGGATAAAAAAATTGTCTTTCAGAACAAATTTCTTGTAGAGTCACAAAGTGATTTTCTATATTTTATGGGAGCTTCCTTACAAGAGATAAAGATGAAGCAAACGGAAGATATAGACCTAATTTCGAGATCTGAAGTCTTAAATAAGGAAGAAATATTATCCTACTTTCCTGGACTAAATTTAAGAACAGAAAAAAGCATTTTAGAATGCGAATAGTTAGCGGAAAACTTAAAGGAAAAGTATTCAAGCCTGAAAAAGGTATAAAGGCTCGTCCCACAACTGACATGGCAAAAGAAAGTTTATTCAATAAGCTCAGTCATGATTATCACTTTGAAGACCTTAAAGTACTTGACCTATTTACGGGAACTGGAAATATCAGCTTTGAGTTTTATAGTCGTGGGAGTAAAGACATTACCTGTATTGATATTTCTGGGTTATCCGGAAAATTTATTGTGGAGTTTACAAAGCAAAACCAGATGGAAGGCATTAAATTTAAAAAAACAGATGCCTTTCGGTTTATTCAAAAAACCACGGAACAGTACGACCTTATTTTTGCAGACCCACCCTATGGCTTCAAAAAAATTGACACTCTTCCTGACCTGGTGTTTGATTCAGAGATATTGAAACCGGATGGCATATTAATCGTAGAACACGGACTAGAAAATAACTTTGAAAATCATTCGCGTTTCATTGAACAAAAAAATTACAGCAGAGTCAATTTTAGTTTCTTCAAATAACACCTAAGTAATGAAAACAGCAATCTTCCCTGGATCTTTTAACCCTGTTACCAAAGGGCATTATAATGTAGTAAGCAAATGTTTACCCTTGTTTGATGAAATTATTGTAGCTGTTGGCACCAATCAGAGTAAGAAATATCTTTTTGACCTAGACCAACGTCTTGACTTTTTAAACCAAGCGTTTAAAGGAATTGACAAAATCAAGGTTGAAAGCTACACAGGACTTACGGTTGATTTATGCAAAAAACAAAATTGTCAATGGCTAATTAGAGGATTACGAAACGGAATGGATTTTGAGTTCGAACAGAATATTGCCGTAATGAACAAGGAGCTTTATCCAGCATTGGAAACCCTTTTTGTTAGTTGCGACCCTATGTACAATCACGTAAGTTCAACCATTGTACGTGAGGTATTTTTGAGCAATGGTGATGTAAGCAAATTCCTACCAGAAGGAGTTAAATTAAAATAAATGAATAAACTTTTAGGCATAGCACTTTTTTTTCCCATGTTTATTTTTGGGCAAAACCTGCAAATTACGGGTGTAGCTCCTGAATTTGTTGGAGAAAAAGTGGAGCTGAAAGTTTACCAGGACTTCATTAGTCAAATGGGCGAAACAATTGCAACTGGTATTGTAGAAGATGACTCTACCTTTAAGTTGTCGTGTGAAATTGACACCTTTGATTTAGCTTATGTCCAAATAAAAAACTCTTTTGGTAAGATATATATCCAACCTGGTGGAAATTACAAAATCTTATATCCTGGTCCGCAAATATTAAAGGACAAAACAAAGGCCAGTAACCAAATTCAATTGATTTTTGAGGAAATGCCTCCGGTCACGGATATCAATGTATTGACACTAGATTTTGATCGACAAAGTGATCGTTTTATAGCATGGTATTATGTTGATATTGGAGCAGATCACTGGAAAGACACCCTTGACATGTTCAAAAACTACATTGTTGAACGATATGACACTATTCAAAACATGTATTTTATGGACCATGTGCTCTACAGCTTTGGCGAGCTTGAGCAACTGGGAATGCCCAAAGAAGCTGTAGACTACAATAAATTTATGACCTATGATATTTACCTCAGAAATAAATCTGTGAAATATCACCAAGAAATGTACATGAACCTGGTTAAGGAACTATACAATGGCATACTTTCTTCACGTTCACTTTCAAAAGAATTAGAACTAGCACTCTATAAACATGTGTTAAACGAAAACCTATATGCTGTAAAGACGCTTGTTCGAAATGACCGTTTAATCGAAACTGAAAGAATGGCTGAATTAGCTATTTTAGTAAACGTCAGAGATATGTATTACTCAAGGGATTTCCCCAGAAAAAAAATCCTCACTCTTTTGGACAAGATGGTTGACAGTACAAAATTTGAAGAGCACAAATTAATTGCTGCCAATGTAAAAGCTCGCCTAAATAAAATTCAGCGCTCCTACCCTGTTCCGGAACTTGAACTATTAAATAAAGCAGGTGATACGATTCCTTTGTATGTGGCCAACGAAAAATATTATTACATCAGTTTTTTTGAAACATGGAGCTCAACCAGTATTAGTGAAATGGTTGTAATTAAAGAATTACGAGAAGAATTTGGTGATCAAATTGAATTTGTAAGCATCTGTTTGGACCCAAAGAAAAAGACTTTCGATGATTTCATCTACGAACATAAAAAAGAATTCAAATGGAAGATATTATGGGCACCTGATAGAGCGTATGCTAGAAGCTTATTCAATGTTGAAAGCTATCCCGAATATTTCTTCATAGACCCAGTAGGAAACGTTCTAATGGCGCCTGCCTACCGACCTACCCCTTCTGGAAATGGTGTTTCAATTCGACAGGCTATGGTAAGAATAAAAGCAAAGGATATGGAAAGTCGCCGTTCCAAACCCCCAGGCTTCCGTCCATAAATAATTGTTGTCAACTAAGTTTATTTTAAATAAATTAGCCTCACAAAAAAATCAAAAAGATGAAAAAAATTGCAATAGCCTTATTTTTATCAGCATTTGTTGCTGGTGGTGTTTATGCTTCAGGATTAGTTGGTAACGAGGATACTGCTCCTGCAAAAGAGCAAGTAAACTCTGATGACGACGATAAAAAGAAGAAGAAAAAGAAGAAAGATTGTAAAAAATCTTGCTGTTCAAAGAAAGAAGGAGCAAAGACTTGTTCAAAGACTTCTAGCGAAGAGAAATAAGATAAAACTTATAAGATTAAAAAGCCCTTGCAAGAGCAAGGGCTTTTTTTGTGCGTTGAAAGTTCCCTTTATATTGTGAACAAATAAGCTTCAACCCTCTATTATTATTGCGTAATTTTACGCCTTAATTCCGACAGGATGTCTGAGAATTCATTACAGGAACGTGTAAAAGATATATTTGCTGCCTATCTTGAGCAGCACAGTCACAGAAAAACCCCTGAAAGATTCGCCATACTTAGTGAAATCTATTCCTATGAGGGTCATTTTGATGTGGAAGGGCTTTATGTCCGTATGAAAGAGAAAAATTATCGCGTATCTCGAGCAACTTTATACAATACTATCGAATTATTGCTTGCCTGTAATCTTGTAAGAAAACATCAATTCGGTAAAAACATTGCACAATTTGAACGTTCACATGGGAATAAGCAACATGACCATGTTATTGTAACCGATACTGGTGAAGTTTTGGAGTTTTGTGATCCCAGAATTCAAAATATTAAGAAGAGTATCGAAGATGCACTTGGCGTGAAAATAATGCACCACTCCCTCTACTTCTACGCGGAAAGAAATCCTGAAAAAAATTAGTATGGCTTTTGATTATGAAATAGATAGAAATGATAATGTACTTGATGTATCGCTATCAGGCCGAATTATGACATCTGAAGAGGGTAAAGAATTACTGGAGGAGATAGAGCTTCAAATGAATGATGGAGATATTGTTATCGCCTCACTTAAGCAGCTTGAATACATTAACTCAACTGGACTAAATAGCCTTGTTAATGTGCTTACAAAAAGCCGAAACTCTGGCGGGGACTTCTACATAGTGGAGGTATCAGAAAAAATTAAAGGACTTTTTATAATAACAAAATTAAATACCGTTTTCAATATCATGAACAACCGTGAAGAGGTAGTTGAGAGCTTGCAAACGGAAAACAGCTAAAATGAAGACAGACGTTTTATTAGGACTCCAATGGGGAGATGAAGGAAAAGGGAAAATTGTAGATGTACTAACTCCCAATTATCACATTATTGCCCGTTTTCAAGGTGGACCCAACGCTGGTCACACTTTGGAATTTGACGGAATAAAACACGTTCTTCACACCATCCCTTCTGGGATATTTAGAAAAGGGATTGCAAATGTTATTGGAAATGGTGTAGTAATTGACCCCGTCATATTTAAAAAAGAAATAGATAAGCTTTTAGAAATGAACGTGGATGTTAATTCAAACCTCTACATTTCAAAGAAAGCCCACGTTATCTTACCTACACATAGAATTTTAGATGCTGCATCTGAACACGCTAAGGGAGATAAGAAAATTGGATCAACCCTGAAAGGAATCGGTCCAACATACATGGATAAAACGGGTAGAAACGGTCTTAGAGTTGGTGATTTAATCTCGCCTAACTTCAGTACAAAATATGAAGCGCTAAAAGAGAAACATATTAAACTGCTCTCTCATTATGAAGGGTTTGAATACGAATTGGACTCTTACGAAAAGGACTTTTTTACGGCAGTTGAGACTATTCGACAATTAAATATTATTGATTCTGAGCACTACCTCAACACAGCCATGAAGGAGGGCAAGAAAATATTGGCAGAAGGTGCTCAAGGAACTCTTTTGGATATTGATTTTGGTTCTTATCCTTTTGTAACTTCATCCAACACTATTACAGCTGGAACTTGTACCGGACTTGGTGTTGCTCCTAATAAAATTGGTGAGATCATTGGTATTTTCAAGGCTTATTGTACCCGCGTTGGAAGCGGACCCTTCCCTACCGAACTTCATGATGAAACAGGTGAGGAAATGCGTAAAGAAGGTAATGAGTTTGGTGCTACTACGGGGCGACCAAGACGTTGCGGCTGGATAGATTTACCTGCATTAAAATATGCCATTATGATTAATGGCGTTACAGAACTTTCAATGATGAAGGCAGATGTATTAAGTATTTTTGATACCATTCGCGTTTGCACGCATTACAACTACAACGGTGAGAAAATAGACTATATGCCATACGATATAAATGATGGCAGTCTAGAGCCAATTTATGAGGATTTACCAGGTTGGAAGTGTGATTTAACTCAAGTTCAGGAGGAAAGTGAGTTTCCATCAGAATTAAATAATTACATAGCTTACTTGGAAGAAAAGTTAGAAACCCCTATCAGCATTGTATCTGTAGGTCCTAACCGAACTCAAACTATTCTAAGAAAGGCCGTAACAGCCTAGGCACAATTTTGGCTAGCTTTGCACAGATGTTTGCTCGTGTTGTGCTTCTGTTAATGCTTTGTGGTCTCTATTCGGGCGCACAAGAGCGTATTAAGGTACTCAATGCGGATATCAACGAGTACAATCCACGTATATCAGAAGCAAGACGCCTATATGGCAATGTGAAAATACAGCATAAGGACGCTATTCTTTATTGTGATACTGCGGAATATTTTAGAGAAGAACATCTAGCGAAATCATATGGAAGGGTTCAAATTAACCAAAATGACACGCTTAATTTGTACTCAGATACGCTATTTTATTTCGGAGACACGCGTGTTGCTCAAGCCTTTGGTCGAGTTAAGCTGATTGATCCAACCATTGTATTAAGTACTCCAGTACTAAGTTATAAGTTGGATAGTGCAATTGCATATTATGATCAAGGCGGTGTAATTGTCAATCACGAAACCAAGGACACCTTGAAAAGTGATATTTGTACCTATTACGCTAAAAAGAATTTCGTTTCTTTTAGAGAGAACGTTTATTACAAAAACGATAAATACCGCATAGAAACGGATCAAATGGATTATAACACAAACAGTGGTATTGTCTATTTCACTGGACCTACCAATATCTATTCTGATTCCGGTAAAATTTATACCGAGAATGGGTGGTACGATACGAAAAATGATCTAAGCTATTTTGGCAACGGAAGTAAAATACAAAATGGCAGTCAGTTTGTTCAAGGCGATTCTATTCTATATGATATGACCACTGAGTCTGGCGAAATTATCGGAAACATGTTCATTCAGGATACTGTGGAGAATTTTCAAATTGAAGGTAACTATGGAAAATTTAATGGTGAAACCGGAGAATACTTAGCTACTGAAAACCCCATCTACTATCAATATTTTGAGGAAGATACGCTCTTTCTGATTGCCGACACCCTCAAAGCCATAAAGGAAGACAGTGCACAACGTTTATGGGCATACCACCATGTGAAAATTTATAAAGGTAGCCTTCAAGGCAAATGCGATAGTTTGTCCTACATGGAGTCCGATTCGCTCATGTGGATGTATCACGACCCCATCCTTTGGAACGATCAGCAGCAAATTACAGGTGATACAATCCAACTTAAATTTTACGATGGAAAAATCAATGAAATGAATGTTTTTCCTAGTGCCTTTTTAATTGAAGAAAAGGAAGGTTTGGGCTTTAATCAAATCAAAGGCAAAAGCATGCAAGCCATTTTTAAAGAAAATGAAATCAACACCATATATGTTACTCGTAATGCGCAAACTGCCTACTTTATCTTAGATGATGATGATAAAGCTCTAGGTTATAACCGTGTTGATTGCTCCAAAATGCGCGTCAATTTTAAAGAACAACAAATCAAAAGTATTTCTTTCCTATCTAAACCCGAAGGCAAAATGTTTCCTCTAGAGCAAATTCCTGAGGAGGATAAAAAGCTTAAAGATTTTAATTGGCGTACAGATGAACGCCCATTGTTAGAAGAATTTGTTATCTTAAGATAATATGTTCAAAGTAATAAGCTGATTGTCAAGAATGAATTTCGAAACCAAATCTAGAAGACTATTTCATGAGTTTTAAATCTCTTACACTATTATTACTTTCCATTCTATTTTTTGGCTGTTCCCATGCCGATGAAACAGCATCTCCGAGCCACAAGGATAAGGCGGAAGTGGAAATTGATAGCTCCGAATACTATTGGAAGACTTACGAACCGCTGCGAGCTTATAGTGCGAACTATTTTGACTCCCTCAATAAAATCTCACACTTCAATGGAAGCTATGCCTTGAGCATAGCTGGAAACAAAGTAGCTGAAGGACACCTTGGTTTGGCGACTCCTAAGAGAGATAGTCTAGGACAAAATTACCGATTTCAGTTGGCCTCCGGCACAAAACCATTTACCGCCTTGGCTATTATGCAGCTATATGAAAATGGTAAGCTTCAATTAAGAGATACCGTAGGAAAATACATCCCAAACTTCCCATATTACGGTATTACAATAAAGCACTTACTTTCACATTACGGAGGACTTTCGGAGTACCCTTATTTCACTGATTTTGTTGCTGATTCCTTGGATTACATTGACAATAAATGGGTCGTGAATTATATGATGGATTCCGTACCAGACTATTACTATCGACCTGGCCAAAAACACGACTATTCCAATACAGGCTATATGCTTTTAGCCCATTTAATTGAAAAGATTAGTGGGCTCTGCTATCATGACTACCTCAAACAAAAGATTTTTGAGCCAGCAGGTATGAGCAGAAGTTTTGTTTACTATCCAGGAGCGCTGGAAAAGGAAGATTCACTCGCTTGGGGCATGATTGGGAAAAATTTATATCGCTCAGGAAATGAATATTTAAACGGTGTCTACGGCGACAAAGGAGTTTATGCTACAAGCTCAGATATGTTGGCATTTTCAAAGGCGCTTGACAATAATATATTGTTGAGTGATAGCCTTCGCAAATTGATGGAAACACCTGTCTTTATCGATAAACGCAAAAGAAAAGCTTATGCCCTCGGCTGGCGTGTTTTGTACCCGGATACAGATTCCACCCTTACCTTTCATACCGGTTGGTGGCAGGGTTCAAGATCCTATTTTATTCGCGATATTAAACGAAAACGAACTTTGATTGTACTTGACAACCTAAAATATGGCCCGTTTTTAGATGTTATGGAATTGATGAAGATATTTGATAAAGGGACCACAGCTAATAAAGATGCTATGCAACCACATTCCAAGAAGGAACATCAGATACTTGAAACAAAGCAACAAATTCACTAATTTTACTCTAAATGAGATTATTACTTCCCATATTCCTTTTACTTGGCTTGACGCTAGGTGCACAAAGCAACGACTCAACAAAAGTCAAGAAAGAAACCAAGCTGGTTCAAATTTCTGGAGTTATTGTGGATGACAGTTTAAACCCTGTTCCCTTCACAAAAATTTATGAAGTTTCAAGCCGAAGAGGAACCGTGGGAGATTACTACGGCTACTTTTCCCTCGTAGCTGAGGTTGGTGATACTTTGGAGTTTTATTCCATGTCGCACAAAAAACAACAATACGTTATTCCAGATACTTTGACGGAAGATCGATACAGTCTTATTCAAATACTTCCAATTAAGTATACTGTATTGGAAACGCAAAATATTTACCCATGGCCAAGTAAGGATCAATTCGCTCAAGCTTTTGTTGACCTGGAGTTGGCTGATAACGGCCAGTCAATTGCACAAAAAAATTTGAAAAGAATGGAAAAGGAAGCGGAACTAAAAGGAATAGGTTCTGACTCTTATTCAAGCTACCAAGATGCCAGCCGACAACAGGCACAGAAATTGTATTCAGCGGGGCAAGTTCCTGCAAATAACTTGTTAAACCCAGCGGCTTGGAGCAAGTTTATTTCGGCATGGAAAAATGGTGAACTAAAAATTGAATAAATGAAAACATTTGTACTACTAGGACTGGGCTTTTTGGCCTTTGCATTTGTAAACAACAATTCTTTTGAAACGAAGAAAAATCTTGTGGAAGGAGAAAACTACAAGGTCATTAAAGTTGATGGGGTTATAGTATACAAGAAGACTGGTAAAAACATGGCTACCGGTGATGTTTTTGGTGTGAAAGAACCATTAAACTTTAAGACCAATAATAGCCGTGCAGCAGTTATCTCAAAAACCAAAGGAAGAAAAATATTAGCGGCAAATATGAGCTCTGGAAAGTCCTCTCTATTACCTGCAATGAATAACATTAGCAGTAGACACGGAGCCATCCTAAATAAGATAGATCTTCAAAACCACTTTAAAGGAAACTATGTGGTGGTAGGAAAAAATGAGATTAAAATATCTGGAAAGTCATACCCAATGGAAGCGAAAAACTTCTTTTTCTTAAGCTATTCATATAAAGGTGATAAGATTAACAAGAAGCTATCATTTTCTGGTGATACACTATTGCTAGATAAAAATGAAATTTTGAGTGTAGATGATGTTGCCATTGATGCAAATGATATAGAAGGAGAAGTTAGCCTAAACTACATGAAGGAAGGAGGCTTTGAAAACATTTCAAACTTCAACCTAATTTTCCCAGATGAAAACACCTTAGAAATGGAGTTAAAGGTAATTTCTGAAACTGTGGAAGATGAAAAAGCAGATGTTCAGCTAAATGAAATGATGGCCTACATCAACGAATTCTACGGTCAGCCTGAAAAGCAAAGCTTTAAAAAGTGGTTGGAAGGGAAAGGGATATTGTAATTAATAGCCTCCCGAAAAAGCAAATTGGATAATATTTGCTCCCATTTTTAGAGATTCCAGGCGTTTTTCTTCAGAATCATTGTGCACTTCTTGATCTTCCCAGCCATCACCAAGGTCAGTTTCATAGGTATAATAAACCACTACTCTTCCGTCCCAAATAAGTGCAAAGCCTTGGGCAGGGTTATTATCGTGTTCATGGATTTTAGGAAGCCCATTAAAATCATAAGCCTGGTGGTAAATAGGATGTGAAGCCGGCAACTCTACCAAATCCAACTCTGGAAAAACTTTTTTCAGCTCCGTTCGGATAAACTCGTCCATTCCATAATTGTCATCAATGTGCAAGAAACCACCTTGCTCCAGGTATTTTCTCAAGTTTTTAGCGTCTTCATTTGAGAATACAACGTTTCCATGTCCTGTCATGTGCACAAAAGGGTAGGAAAAGAGTTCGGCATCTCCCACATCTACGCTGGGGACCTCTGGGTTTATATTGCTCCCCAACTTTTGGTTGCAAAACTTAACCAAGTTGGGTAATGCTGTTGGGTTGGCATACCAGTCGCCGCCCCCACTATACTCAAGCACAGCAATTTTGTACGAATAATCTTTCGGTGCCTCCTTCCAGGTCGTAGAAAGGAAAAAGAAAGCACCACAAAGAAATAATACTCTACTTAGCATAGCTTAAAGATAGTGAATGCCCTGCAAAAAGCGCAGCGGTTTCAGTGCGTAATCTTGTTTCGCCCAAATTAACAGGCTTAAATCCTTTTTCAATACAGCTATTCAGTTCTTGTTGGGAAAAGTCACCTTCAGGACCAATGCATACAACCGTTTTCCCTGTGGCACCGCTTTCAGCAAAAAGACTATTCTCAGGCAAATAAGTTTCGCAGTGCGCTATGAATTTCTCATCGAAACTTAAATCGAAAAATGCCTCCCATTTCACAAAAGATAATTCGGGTTTATAAGCTTGACCGGATTGCTTCATGGCAGAAATGGCTTTTCTTTCCAGCTTTTCAAGGTTGAGTTTTTTGCGCTCATTGCGCTCACAAGCTAAAAAGATGATTTCACCTACACCAAGCTCTGTCAATTTTTCAACCATCCATTCTAAACGATCGGAACTTTTGACCACACCACAAGCAATAGAAATATTTTGACTTGAGGAGGGCGAAATACTTTCTCTTTCCAAAACTGCGACCTTCACCATTCGCTTGTTTAGCTCAACTATACTGGCTTTAACAACACTCCCCTCTCCGTTGGTAAGATTTAACTCATCTCCTTCCTTATATCTTAATACTTGAGAAATGTGCTTGGCCTCCGATTCGGATAAATCGAACTCATTTCGACTTAAGTCTGAATGATAAAACAGTTTATCGAACATTCTTTTTTACTTTGGGCGTGCTCAACATAATGAGCACAGGTAGCAAGGTTAAATCGGCGATTACTGCAAAGAACAAAGTTGTACTGACTAATATTCCAATGCTGTATATGCCTAAAAAGTCTGAGAAAATTAGTGTTAAAAATCCAGCACACAAAATCAGAGTGGTAATAATTATTGCCCTACCAGTACTCAGGTAAGTTCTTCTGAGGGCGAACATCATAGAGCTTCCTTTCATCAACTCCAGCTTTAATTTTGACATGAAATGAATGGTGTCATCAACAGCTATCCCAAAGGCAATGGTAAATATTATACTGGTTGACACCTTTAATTCCATTCCCATGGCACCCATCATTCCTCCTATAATTAAAAGTGGGATTATGTTTGGGATCATGGCCAAAAGCACCATCCATATTTTACGATAAATGATAAAAAGAATTAGGGCGATTAAGATGAATGCAGCCAATAAACCTGTAATCATAGAGGTGGCCAGCATTTGGTTGTTCTTGTCAATTAATTCAGCTGTACCTGTTAACTTGTATTCCAATAATTCCGGGTTAATACTGTCTTTATAAAAGCTTTCTAGTTTTTGGTTTAAGCCTCCTACTTTCAAGGACCCCCAATCTCCAATTCGTCCTACCAAACGCGCTTCTTTAAAATCTGGTGTAAGTATCATACGTAAGGTATCGCTGTTCTTTCTTAGCTTTTTCGTAATGAATTTGCGCATACGCTTACCGGGCAACTCAAAATCTCCACCGCTTCTTAACTCTGCAGTTTTATAAATACTCATAGGAGATGTAATGGCTCCAACCCCGTATTCTTTAATGAGGAAATTTTCAATTTTATTGGCTTCCAGGAGGATTTCTTCACTCAAGAAGTCCAAGCTGTCAGACTTCACATGGAGCGACATTTCAAAAGGGCGCACTCCAGCAAATTCCCTTTCAAAAAAGGCAAACTCTTGACGCAAGTAATTGGTTTCCTTGAGATCTTCTAGGATATAGTTATCCTTCTTTACTTGCATAGCATAGAATCCTGAGACACCCGTTATTACGACAAACACCGCAATGATTAATGCTGGTCTTCTCATGGTCCAAATAAACATTTCTGATAGTGGTTTTCGCCATACATCTTTTTTCTCAAAAGCTATATTGGGTTCCTTCATTAAGGCTAAAATTGAAGGGAGAACTGTGAAAGCAAGAACGTAAGCTACCATCACTCCTATTGCCGTAAATAAGCCGAAATCTCTCAGTGGCTCGATAGTACTAAACAACAAGGTTAAAAAACCAATTGCAGTAGTTACACTTGTTAAAAGCGTTGCTATTCCCACCTCTCTGAATGCCGTTTTAAGCGCCTTAAATTTCGGACTTCCCAGTCTTATTTCTTCAAGATACTTGGATACAATGTGAATAACATCCGACATTCCAACAATAAACATAATGGTTGGAAGTACCACCAGCATCAGGTTTAAAGGGAAATCCAATACGGCCATTATTCCTAGTATCCATATGTTGGAAAGTAAAACGATATTCATTGGTACCATAATACCCCATGTACTTCTAAAAGCTATGTACAAGAATATGATAAGGAGTATAATGGAGGTCCCTATGAAGATCATTAAATCATGCAACATCAATCCCACATAGTAAATCTGTCCTACGCTTCTTCCAGCGACATGAATCTCATCAAAATCATACTTCTTTCTGAGTTTAGATATTTCGGTGTCCAAGTAGGCACAACCATCTTTATCAAGATATTCTTCCGTTTTTACAAAAAGGCTTATCGATTTCCCATTGGTCGCGAATATTGTATTCACGAGGGTTGGATCTTTGTAGATCCTAGCTGAATCACTGTTTTGCCCACCCACTAAAAACTCCGGTTGTGATAAATGCAACAAAGAATCTTCGTACATCTTCATTCCTCCAGTCTCAACGAAAGGATAGAGCATATTTGTTGGTGAGATTACGCCTGTAACGTGCTTTAAATTTGATAAGTCCTCCGTGAGCTTTTGAACTTCAGCTAAAAAATCTTCACGGAAAATTCCTTCTTCATTACGCAAACCAACAAGAATAAAGTCATTATCGGTACCGAATTTATCACGGTGCTCCATAAAAAACTTGGTATCTGGATCATCTTGAGGGAAGAATTTCTCAAAATCGTAATCAAGGCCGATATTCTTAACAATTGCAACGACAAAAAATGCCGACAGTGCAATTATGATAGATAAGGTTATCCAAGCTCTCTTTTTATACTTCTGCTCCGTAATTGAAAATTTTTGCAAAAGTACCGATATTTATCACCTAACAAGAGAGGCTTTTGAAAATATTTGGAAATAGCTTATCTTTAGGTTCTAAAATTAGAACTATGAAAAAAAACTACTCAAAAATTGCAGCAGGACTTGCTCTAATTAGCTCTGCGGCAATTGCCCAACCTACTTTCACTTCAAGCAACGTAACTACCGTTGGAGAAAGTCAATCATTTTATGTTTGTGACAGCTTTGCAACAGATTATGCCAATGTGACGGGTGCAAACGTAACATGGGATTATTCTGCAATTTTCGGTTATAATGGTACAACTGCCCAAAATGATATCGTTGCGGCTTCTACTACCCCTCAAGCAGCAGATTTTCCAGGAGCTACTGAAGCGGATGAAATGGAAGGTAACCTATTAATCTTTAGAGCAAATAATAATGACTCTATATACTCTCAAGGATACTTTTTTACAGAACCTAACTTAGGAGATGTTAGCGTGCAATTAACAGATGATCCAATGAGGTTAATGAGTTTCCCTTTTACTTACAATGATAGTTACACAGATTTTCATCAAGGTGAGGCTGTAACAGCTGGATTTGGGAATTTACCTTTTGATGGTAATACTTCAGTTACTGCTGATGGTTACGGAACCTTATTAGTAGGTACAACCACTTATACGAATGTATTGAGAGTTAAAATTGTTGAGAATTCGGTTGCAGATGCAGGTTTCTTAGGTTCAATACCTGTTATAAGAACCCAGTACTACTATTATGATTTTGCAACTTCTGATTTTCCAGTGTTTTTACATGTAACAATCGATTTACAAGGAACTGCACAAACAGCGGTATACAGCCAAGCGCAGCCTGGCGCGAATAGCATTGAAGAAAGTACGATTGAATCTGTTAGCCTATATCCTAACCCAACAAATGGAAATGTTCAAATCAACTTCTCTAGCTTAAGCAATGAAAAAGTTTCTGTAGAGATTTTAGATATTCTTGGCAAGAAAGTAGAAACACTTTCAAATAAGGATGCTAACAAAGGATTAAATCAATTAAACGCTGATTTGTCAGCTTATGAAACTGGAATTTACTTTGTGCGAATCACACAAGGAAATTCAGTAGCTACCCAAAAGCTGATTAAGCGATAAAAAAAATACGACCATAAAAAAAGCCCCTCAAATTGAGGGGCTTTTTTTATGCTTCAACTTTTCCAAATATAATGGGTTCCCTTAATCGTCGTGAGTTGTAATTATTGGCCATCACTTCACCATAGGCACCTGCAGAGCAAATGGCCAATAAATCCCCTCTTTCTGTGTCAATTGGTAAGGACTGAGTACCAAAAGTATCTGTGCTCTCACAAACAGGCCCAGCAATCTCAAAGTCTTTCCTTTCGTTGTTATCATTAGAAAGATTAATGATTTTATGGTGTGCCTGATAAAGAGCAGGACGCATTAATTCTGTCATACCTGCGTCTACAATAAACATATCATTAAGACTGTAAAATTCTTTTCTATACAAAGCTCTGGTCAAAAGATAACCGCATTGTCCCACTATAGATCTCCCCAATTCAACGTGTATCGGTAGGTCTAAATTGAAATGCGATCTGAGTGTTCTAAAGAATTGCTCAAAATTAGGAATAGGATTTAATTCTGGATTTTGATAATCTATTCCTAAGCCACCACCAAAGTTTATAAACTCCGAGTGCAATCCAGAATTTGCACACTCTTGAACACAACGTTCTGCTAATTTTGCCAGACGTATGAAGGGTACTAGGTTTGTGATTTGACTACCGATATGAAAATGCAGTCCAACGAATCGCAAATGAGTTGTCTGCTTCAACAAGTGAACGGCCAAGGCCAAATTTGAAATATCGATTCCGAATTTGTTATACGAATTACCTGTTTGTATATTCTTATGGGTATTTGTAGAAATATTTGGATTAATTCTGAGTGCAATATTAACTGGCATATCCAATAGAACTGCTCGTTCTTGAACGATTTTTAGCTCATGAATTGATTCTATATTGATGCATTCAATTTGATTACGAATGGCATAATCTATTTCGCAATCCGTCTTTCCCACCCCAGCATAGCTGATATTTTCGTATGAAAAACCATGGTCGAATGCCAGCTCAATCTCACCAGCAGAAACAGTATCAATTCCAAAACCTGCCTGTTTAATCTCCTTAAGGATATGTGAATTCGTATTCGCTTTTATCGCATAGTGAACATTGACATTGTACTTTTTTGCAGAAGAGCTAAGACAATCAATTGTTTGCGAAAGCAGATTCAAATCATATACATATGTAGGTGTATTAATTTGATCATTTAAAATAAGATTTTGTAATTCTCTATCCATTTCGTTTATTTGAAAAGCAAAACTAGATTAAATTGGCACTTAGATGTAAATTTTAACTATTTTGTTTTTTATTTAACTTTTTTGTTAATTTTGTAACATGGGTTTAGCGGAAGCAGTAAGACAAATCATCATTAACACTCCTTTCCTAGAGGAAAGTTTGAATGATGGAATAATTAACGTGTCAAGTTTGGCGAGAAAAATCAAGCCTGACGTTGAAGAGTTATTAGGTAAGGATGTGAAACAAGGTGCATTGGTAATGGCTATCAATCGTCTGGAACCATCCTACTATTACAAAGTAAACATTGGTGTAAAAGATTTTATCTCAACTTTAGGTGATATTATCGTTCGATCAGGATTGACCGACTTTACCTTTGCTAAGTCTAATTCATTGGAGGCTTGTAAATCGAGACTCATGCAGAAGATAGCGGAATCTGACAATTACTTTGTAACCATTTCACAAGGAATTCAAGAAAGTACCCTGATTGTTTCTAGTCAATTAGAAGATGAGGTTAACAATATTTTTGCAAGCGAGAAGAAATTATCTTCAAAGTCAGGCTTAAGTTCTATCACGATTCAATTGGATGAAAGCAATGTTGAGATAAGCGGTATTTATTACTACATTTTTAAAAAGCTTGCTTGGGTAGGTATCAATATTATAGAGGTTATTTCAACTACGAACGAATTTACTATCGTGGTTGCCGAGGAGGATATCGATCAGTCCTTCTCCATCCTAATGGGATTAAAAAAGAAAAGACAAGGACTTTAATCAAGCTTGCCTACAGTTTAATCGTTTGTTAATTCATTTTAGAATTGTTAATAGTTTATATGTAACCTATTAACAGTTGCTTGCGTTAGATAGCATAGTAACAATTGAATTAACTGAATGAGACAACTCAAAATTACCAAACAGGTTACCAACCGAGAAACCGCATCTTTAGACAAATATCTCCAAGAAATTGGCCGTGTAGACTTAATTACCGCAGAAGAGGAAGTTGAGTTAGCCGTAAAAATTAGAAACGGAGATCAAGAGGCTTTGGAGCGAATGGTGAACGCAAACCTTCGTTTCGTGGTATCTGTATCCAAACAATATCAAAATCAAGGTTTAACGCTTCCTGACTTAATTAACGAAGGTAACTTGGGTCTTATTAAAGCTGCCCAAAGATTTGATGAAACTAGAGGTTTCAAATTTATCTCCTATGCGGTTTGGTGGATTCGTCAATCAATTTTACAAGCTTTGGCCGAGCAGTCAAGAATCGTTAGGCTTCCTTTAAATAAAATTGGATCCATTAACAAGGTGAACAAGACCTTTAGTATGTTGGAACAGATTTATGAAAGGCCTCCAACGCATGAAGAAATTGCTACGGAATTGGACATTACGATTGCTGAGGTTCAACAGGCTATGCGATCAAGTGGACGACATATGAGTATGGATGCTCCCCTATCCAATGATGACAGTGGAAGCAGCACCATGATGGATTTAATGGAAAATGAGGATAGTCAAGCTCCTATCACTGGCCTATTAAATGAAAGTTTACGAAAAGAAATTGAAAGAGCACTTTCTACTTTGACTTTGAGAGAAGCTGATGTTATTAAACTATACTTTGGACTCAATGGAAAGCATCCTTTGACGCTTGAAGAAATCGGTGAAAGATTTGATCTAACCAGAGAAAGAGTTCGTCAAATTAAGGAAAAAGCCATCCGTCGTTTGAAACATACTTCTAGATCAAAAATGCTGAAAGGCTACTTAGGTTAATCCTTTTCGTAGTTTCCTTTTAAGTAACTAACGCTTTTAAAGTGTGGCTTTAATGCCATTGCAAAACCCTTGGATTGTTGAGGATTTTTGCCGATTACAAGCACATCTAAGTCGCTTTCGTAACTGAATACCTCCTTAAGGTAATCCTCCTTTTCGGTGTAAATAACTATGGAATTGGGGAAATACTCAACATCCACCTCATCTTCCTTATAGCGAATGTCGAAGACAGTATAAACTTCAGATACATTGACAGAATCCAAATAGGCCGAATTCACTTCATAGATTCCGTCTTTTTTAATACGTTCAGGCCCCTCCACTATAGGCTGCTTTTTTTCTTTAGGCTCTTGTGCGCAAGAGGTCAATAAAACAAGACTTATCAAAACAAACAACAATTTCATAATTCAAATATAGTTTACCTTTGTTACATGTTAAAGTTGCTTTGGTTCAGTTTTGGGATGTCATTTGTCCTGTCCGCATTCCCGCAAAGCAGCGGACAAGCTTTCCTTTATTGGGGCTATAACCGTACAGCCTTTGCGCGCAGCAACATTCATTTTCAATCACCCAATTACGACTTTAGCTTATATGATGTAAAAGCAAAGGACCGTCCAACACCATTTGGTAAAAGGTATTGGAGTCTTAAAACCCTTTCCATACCCCAATATAATTATTGCATTGGTTATAGACCTTCGGAAAAATGGATCTTCAGCTTAGGAATGGATCATATGAAATATGTGCTTCAAAGTGGCCAAACAGCACTAATTCATGGCGAAATTTCGGAAGCTGCTAGCTCAAAATATGCAGGCACCTATGATGGTTTGGAGGAAATAGTATTAAATCCTGACTTTATTCAATACGAGCATTCAGATGGTTTTAATTACTTAAGTGCAAAGGCTTCAAGAATTCATGAACTTAAATCATTTAACGATGATAAATTCAAACTGTTTGGAATTGCAGGTCTCGGCGCTGGGGTAATCATTACTAAAACTCGTGTATATTTATTTGACGAGGGAATTGATAACGATTTCCATCTTTCAGGCTATTCCATAGCTGCTCATACAGGGCTGAGGTTCCAGGCGTGGAATCATTTATTCATTACTAGTGAAGGGATGGCAGGGTATTCATGGTTACCAGATATACCTCTTCGAAATAAATCTCCTATGAAAGCACAACAATTCATTGGTTACTTCCAATGGTACACTGCTATCGGTTATTCCTTTTCAATTAAAAAGTAATTTGTGGAATTTGTTTTTTTCTGCATCCCTTGTGCACTATGCGATATTTAAGCCTCTTTTTAACACTTGTTTTATTGGCTGGGTGCCAAACAAAACATTCCTTGAATCAAAGAAACTTCTCAAAGGATTCAATTAATCCTATACTAGGAAATAGAAGTTTCGAGCAAAAATTTCAACGAACTCCTAATAAAAATGATTCAGAAATAGATAGAATTCAAGCTCATCTATTTTATGTGGAAGCAATACTGAGAAAGAACACTTCCAAAATCAAGAACCGAGATATTCAAAAGAAACGAACGCACTTTTTGGATTTGCTACATCAATATGCTGCTGCTGGTGTTTTCCCTAAAAATGAGCTATATGAAAGCCGTAGGCCATGTTTCATAGATTCGGATGGTAATTATTGTGCCGTTGGATATTTGGTAAAAGAAAGCGCTGGTCCAGAAGCTGCACTTTTAATCAATGCTAAGCATCAATACGATTATATCTATGATATGGACATGGAGCTTTTGGATAATTGGATAGAAGACGCTGGTTTTACTAAGAAAGAAGTTGCAATGATTCAGCCCGCATATGGCCAGATGATGGGGCCAAGGAAGTACCTAGGAGTAAGTCCAAGATTAAGCTATAGGAACTACGATGGCTTTGATTGGGGTATAGGAATACATTACTTCCATGACAGTGGATATGAATATTACAGGAGATTATCAGCCATATACCAGCGCCTATTCGGAGGTGAGAGTTTTGAATTGGAATTTACCCGATCATTGAAGAAACATCAAAAATTACCCTTTGATATAGACATGGGCTTAGCCGCCCAATATTATTCATTTAGCACCAACAATGGATTTAATATTACACCCAAAGTCGGCATAAGTAGAATACTTTGGAAACCCCGTAAATTCCTTTTTCAATTCGATAGCTTTTATCAGTATGATATTCCCGTTAGCAATGCCGCATATCCTATTAACCGTCATTCCATTAATATGGGCCTAAGGATAAATTATAGGTGGAAATAATTTACAAGTAAGGGAATTACTATTTGGAGTAATTACTCAAGTATAAATCCCAGTTGTATTCAAGGAATTTAATTTTGGGCTTCTCCCCTTTTGGGACAATTTTAAACTTCCATAATATTTCATACATACCTTTTTTACCTCCAAAATCTCCTCTAAACCAAGAAAACAACCTAGGGACCCAAATCTCATTTTCCTCTTTCCTATAATCAGATTCGTTTCTCAAATAGCCCTCCGTGGCAAGCTCCAATTCATCTTCAATCTTTTCATGGTTATAAAATGCAACGGGAGGACAACTTTTTGCTCCACAATTTAGCGCAAAATGAACCCTGTAGTCCACTTCTTCCCATCGAAAGCGTTTTTCAAATCTTCCGGGAAACCATTTATTCAAATAGCCCAAACCCAACTTAACTTTTGAACGACGAATAATCCCATGTTCAATATCATCCAAACTTAGTTTCGTACCCGCAATTACAATTCTTTCCTTAGCAAAAAAAGCCTTTCGATCTTGATAAAGATCTTCATTTTCTTTCAAGAAATATTGGATGTAGCCGTTATACATATTCAACCAGAAGGCTTTAATTTTTCCTTGGGTATTTAAGTACGCAAACAGGCTATCTTCAGGTATTTCCTCCAAATAACTCTTGTATTTCACTCGACCTGCAGAATCTTCAATTTTGATTGAAAAATTAAACTCTTCAGCTGCAAAAACAGCGTCTTTTATTTCTTGTCCCAAGCTAACACCGGAAATTAAAATGATAAGGAAAAGAATTACTATATTCATGTGCGTGAAAAAAATCACAAAGTTAAGCCATAAGCATTAAAGAATTATTTAGGTCCAAGCCTAGCTAATTTTTATTATTTTGCGACGACTCAACTACGATTAAAGCTTGCCAAGAAAAATTAATAGAAAAGTCCGACGATATCTACCATATCTCATGATATGCACTTTGGGCTTATGTTGCTACTTCTTAATCAGCAGTTTTTTTCAATCCTTTCAGGATAAATCCACCTTAGAACAAGCCGAAAAAGCAATGCTTTATGCTGAAAGTTTGATATATGAAAATGGAAAAATCGAACAAAAGCACGGAAAATTGTTTTCAGGGAGCCTTAGCTTACACAATAATAATCTTGTAGAAAAAGTTGAAAAGTTTACCGGCTTTGCTTGCTCCATATTTCTCGGAAATAAGCTCATTAACACTACCGATAAGTCAAGAAACTTAAATAAAATGACAAGCGGTACAGAAGCTGGTGAAAAAATTACAAGTAAAGTATTTCGAAAAGGAGAAAGCTTTAAAGGAATCACCGAGACCAACGGTAAAAATTGGTTAATCGTATATAAACCTCTTGAAAATAAACTTGGTGATCGGATTGGAATGATTGCCGTTTACAAGGATTATGACATATATCTTGCCCAAGAGCGGAATTTTAAATTACTGGTAGGAATTGTCATTGCAGGGTGCACCACAATAGCTTTAATGTTAATCTATTATGGTCAAAAAAGCACTTTTAGGTACAAATTAAAGTCACGAGAGCTTGAACAAAAAGAGAGCATATTAAACGAGAAGAACAGAGAACTCGAAGAACTCGGGATAATAGCATCTTCAATAGAACAATCTATTGCAGTCATTGGAAAGGATGACAGAATATCTTGGGTGAATGAAAGTTTTATTAAGTCCTATGGATATACTTGGGATGAAATAATTGGAAATAGGGCAAGTGATTTATTGGGGGGACCTGAAACGGATATGAAGGAAATTGCTCGAATGGACAATGCAATATTTGGAGATAAAAAGCCCTATATCTCTACTAATGTTCAATATCGTAAGGACGGCAGTTCCTATTGGGCTAAAATTTATCTAACTCCTGTTCTAGATGAGCAAGGTGAGTTGAGGAAGTATATTGCTATTAGCCTTGATATAACTTATGAAAGGAAGGCTAACGAGAAAATAAAACAAAATGAAGCGATCTTCAAGGAAATAAATAAAAGTTTAGATAGTTGTATTTATCTATACAATGTAAAAGAGAAGAAATACGAATTCATTTCAACAAATAGTTTAGACATCCTTGGCATGTCTGCAAGAGATTTTAAGTTAGGCAAATCTCATACAGAATTGTTTGTGCATCCTGAAGACAGAGAAATGTTAAGGGAAGCAAACAACAACTCTCACGAAAGTCAAGAAATTGATGTCACTTATCGCTTACTTATTGACGAAAAAATTAAGTGGATTCGAGAAAAAAGTTTTCCCATTTTGGACCGTGAAGGCAATGTCATAAAGGTTTCTGGTATCTGTTCAGATGTCAGTAATCTAAAATCAAAAGAGGAACAACTTGAATTTCAAGCAAAATTACTTTCCGAAAAAAACAAGGAGATTCTAGACTCTATCAATTATGCCAAGCGCATTCAATCAGCCAGTTTAGGTCTTGAGGAAGATAGACTCAAATTATTCCCTGAATCATTTGTTATGTTCAAGCCGAAAGATATCGTCTCGGGAGATTTTTATCGCTTTGATCAAATACGCACAAACGATCATCATATTCTTAAATCAATATTTGTAGGGGACTGCACAGGGCACGGAGTACCGGGCGCTAGCTTAGCCCTATTGTGTAATAGTATTCTTAAACAAAGTTTATCACATAAAAATGTAAACTCTCCCGCAGAAGCTTTAAGTTTTGCATCCAGTCAATTCAATAATCTTTTTCATAACAAAGAAGGGCGCAAATTCAATGATGGAATGGATGCAGGATTTTGTGTGATTGATCCAGATAGTCTAAAATTATATTTTGCAGGGGCACATTTTGATTGTTGGATATTAAGAGAAGGTCAATTGCATCAACTTAAGGGAAATAGGCTTCATGTTGGCCTTCATCTTGAAGAATTACGCTTTGATAATAAAGAATTTCAGCTTCAAAAAGGAGACATGATTTATATGAGCAGCGATGGATATCCGGACCAATTTGGAGGTCCCAAAGAGAGGAAATTCATGAAGAAACGACTTTTTGAAATTCTATCTGAAATATCTCCATTGGAAATCGAACAACAAGAGGCACGATTAGAAGAAGAGTTCACTTCTTGGATTGGAGATTTTGAACAAACAGATGACCTATGCCTTATCGGTGTTAGAGTTTAAGCCTTATAGCTGATAATGAGCATCAAATCGCGTTTTAAGCGGACTTAAGTTATCCGGGATTTCATCCGAACGCAATTGCTGTTTCATATCTATTTCTATGGTACGGCAAAGTGAACTTAAGGGTACATCTGCAGCCCTGTTCTCGAAGGGGTCTTCAGTTACTCTACCACTTTTCTCTAGCATTATAAAAACAAAACTAATAGCCGTGCCAATAGGGATAATCATCCAGCCCAATTCTTTTACAAGAGAGAATGGAAGTAAGATGACAAAAAGCCATAGAAAAAGGTGGGTGAAAAAAACTGTAATAATAAGGGAATACTGTTTTTTTAATTCTTTCGGCCTTTCCTTGTAAATCATACATATCACGTAATTTCTGAACAAGTTCCATGTGGCGGAAATCATCTATAAGTCCAGCCTTAGCAGCCTTTTCTAAGGCAAGCCCTTGGCGGTGAAGCAACATGGTCGCTCTGTTCCTATCCGTTTTTAAATATTCAAATTCTTTTTCGGATAAATAAGGCTTTAACTCTTCCCAATTATCTTGATCTCTTAGCTGTAAACGCAGTGCATTTATCCAGGCCAAATGACGGTTTACAAGATCCTTTTGTACCGCATACCTCTCCTCCACAGGCACAGGTTCTTTTGTGAATTGGTTATTGATAAAGCTCATGACCTCCATCCCCCAAGTTCTTGAAACGTTGACTACACCACCCCAAACTTTTCTTCCTTCCCACCACATATCATAGGCTGAGTTATTTCTAAAACCAAGAAAAATGGCCAGTGCGCCACCCAAAATAGAAACAGGAATAACAGATAGCTGGAGCTCGGTAACTTCAAGTTCAATTACACTAACCGCAACTGCAGCATTAAGCAAAATAAATATGATGAAGTTTATCTTGTTATAGGCAAAAATTCCTCTTGCCGTTCTCCAAGGGTTATCTGAAAACTTTATTAGCATTTAACAAAGATGGAAATAATATGCTATTGAATGCAGTAATATTATTGTTCAATTATAGGGACTAATCCTCTTAAGCCCATATCTACTACCGTATCTCCAGCAAGTGGCTCAAAGATGTTGTTCTGTGCCGAGTCAGACCATTCAAAACTATTGTTTGTACTCAAGCTTAAAACAACTGTTATATCCTCTGTTTCATTCCCGGTAATCGTTAAAGGAGCTGCAAATTGTCCTGTTACTACACAACTTCCAGCCGGTATGGGACTCGTGCTTGAAATTGGATTGGGTACCGTAGTTTGGGCAGCATCTCCGCTGCTAACTTGACCGGCTGTTTCAAAAGCCCAATAACCTTGTGCCTTATTCGCGTTTACTGTAACCGTTTGATTATCGATGGTATGCGAAGAAATATAAGTGTTAAAACCAACAAATGAAGCTAACCTTCCCGTTAAATTAAAGCCCTGAGCTTTGTATTTAATTTCGTAATTCTGGTAAGTTAAACTAGACCGCACCCATTCGTATGTACCAGGAGTAACGTCTGCCAAAGGAATTGAAAAGAAAACGGTTCCTTCTCCGGCAACAGTTGCTTGATCAAAGTCTACGGCACTTGCCCCGCCTGCTGTTGTTTCTGCACCTTGATAAATTATTTCACCATCTCCTAATTGGGTCCATTGATCTGGGGCAAACTCAATATAATGGCTGCTCATTCCATGAAAAACAGGACTTTGAGCTCCATTACCTGCTGCCACAGTACTTGGGTTTCCTAAATTATCTAAACGAGTTTGTGTACTGTCAAACTTGTATTTAAATGTAACATAGGGCCCTGCGATTGACCACCGTTATTAACTGTTTGATCGTCTTCTGGTTTATCCTTCTTACATGAACTAACAAGTATTACAAGACCAAGAGCGAAAAAGAGTATTGCTTTCATGATGTTAAATTTAAGAAATTATTAATCTGTTTGTCCTAAGTCAAACTTATTGATGAAATAAACCTTTCTTTTTCTGTCCTTTCTCGACTCCATTTCCTTGTTCTTAATTACCATGGAACCAAAACTGACATAGGTATTATCGTACCAATGAATTAAATGAGAATTTCCACGTTTTATTCTATCGTCTTCATCTGTAGTTTTTACAATACTTCTTTTATCATCTTTAAGTACCTGCCCCGCCAAGTTAAATCGTTTAGAATAAATAGAAATCCCAGACGCATATACCAAGTTTAATATTTGATCATCCATGGAAGGTCTTATGAAACGCAAGGGTACAAAGGGTTTAAATGTAACCACCATATCCATTATTCTATCCCATTTCTTGTTCCCATTTTCATCAAAGGCAATTACGGTAGCGTGCGAATACTGATAACCATCAAACACCCTTACAGCCTGCGTTGTAGGTCGACCATTCACATAAACTGTTCGGTATTCCGTTCGATAGGTGGGAAAGTATATTTCTCCAATGTATAAGAAGTCGTTTTCAGTAGTTATAACAGGGTGAGATGCCACGTAAAATGTATATTTTAAATCTTTTCCGCGTTTCTCTTTTCTTTCTTTTTTCTTTTCAATTTTTGCCTGACGTTTAGCTGATAGAAATTTGAAAAAATCGGAGAAATCTTGGGTGAAATCATAGGTTTTAAAGAAGACACGTTTTCCATTCGCGAACTTACTTACAAACATCCCTTGGGCTCGCCCCCCATATTTGTTGCGGTATGTCCCTGTAAAAATATGGTGGCCTCCACCTAAATCAGTTGCAGAAAGGTCACTCAACCACACCTCTTCAGCAGCAGCAGCATGAAATTGTATGATTTCTTCTTTTTGAGATCCATCATAAATATTTAAATAATATACTTTTTTGTTTTTCTTGCCTGAGGAATAAAATAAGTAAACACTGCCTGTTGTGGAATCAGATTGGATTCCAGCTATGTTCAGCTTTTTTAACTTTGGGTTTATTTCTTTAACATTTAGGTTTCCGTCGTTTAGATTTAGACTGGCATAGGAGTAATTATTCTTTTTCCCCAGAACAAGATGAGCCGTTTCCCTGAAATTAACTGAGTTGTTTACAACGAACTTCTTTGGTAATACCGTTGTCGTATGCTTCACCTCCATATTTTCAATATTCAAGCGACTAATTTTTGCTTCACCCGTGCCCACATTGTGGTAAAAAAAGTATTCATTAGCACCATTCTTAAAGGTCTCTGAAGTATGGAATTTCCCTTCAATATTAAAATCAACGCTATCTGTTAATTCAAGGTCATTGTTATATCTCCAAGCTCTGTATTGACGGTTATTTCTTTTGCTTTCATCTTTGAATCCAATGGAAACAAGATTTCTATTTTGAGTTACTAAGGTTCTAAAACCATCAAATCCATCCTCATAAGTAAATTCAATTCGTTTTTCAATAACATCTTGTCCAACTGCCACAAACATGGCAAACATGAAACCGCTAAGAAGAATTCTTTTCATACTTTCGTTTAATATGCATCAAATATATACAATCACTGCGTTAATCTGCTTTATTGCTTGCTCAAGCAAAAGTGCATCAGACCTTCAAAGTGAACAACAATTACCCCATAATGAAGTAGTGTCAACCATGGATTCATCAAACAACAACTCCCTAAAAAAGGATACCCTTATTAAACTCGATTTTGAAGGAAATAGTATTGAATGTCATGTACATTACCCTAAATTTGAAATTAAAGGCGCAATTTTACTTCTTCATGGCTGGAATTTCCCAGCACTGGACTGGTGCGAAAACACTAGCTTTTGCAAGCTGGCTAAAGACAGCGGTTTTGTTCTGATAATGCCATTCTTCGGAAAATCTACCTATCACTGGGAAACATATCCTGAAACAATAGAAGCCTACCGGAAATATCCAAACAGAAAATGGATGTATGAAAGCTTCTTACCAAGATTACAAGAATTTAATTTATTGAAGGAGGGCGGCAACAACTATGTTGCAGGTATTTCGACAGGTGGCCGTGGAGCTGCCCTATTTGCTTTGGAACAAGCAGGGATATTTAAAGCTGGTGCCTGTCTCTCTGCTGACTTTGACCATAGCCTATTGGTGGATGAACCAATTAACAATGGCTTTTACGGTTCTATTAAAGAGCACCCCGAACGTTGGACCGGTTTGGACAATATTCATAATCGAGCGGAGGAAATGGAAGTGCCTCTTTACCTGGGACATGGTACAAAGGACAAGGTCTGCTCCCATAGTCAAACAAAAGCTTTCGCTGAAGAATTAAAAAAGCTGGGAAAAGAGTACAAACTGAATTTAGCACCCTATGAGCATAATTATGAATATTGGGAAAGTGAATCTCAGTCGATTTTATCTTATTTTTTGAACCGCTTAAATTAGCACTATTACAAACTTAAGTTTATGATTAAATGAACTTTATGTATTTCATAAAATGATACTTTATAAATTTCTAACTTTATTTTCATTCTTACTTTACGGAGATTCGTTGTAGGACTTTAGAACTGATTTACATTACTTACTACACTACATAAAGTTCTATTTATATTCCTCCAATCATGAAGTTTGATTGGAGGATTTTTTTGCGCTTAACTTTCTTAGAAAAATATAACTTTAACATATAAGATGAAAGTTGCCTTACTAGAACCTTTTTATACGGGATCGCACCAATACTGGTGCGATAAACTTGTTCAACATTCAAGGCATGAAATCACCTTATTTCAGCTGCCAGGTGTACATTGGAAATGGCGTATGCACGGAGCGGCGATTGAGTTGGCTAAACAAGTAAACGAACACAATCAATCATTTGATCTTATTTTATGCTCAAGCATGATGGATGTTGCCTTACTAAAAGCCATGCTTAAACAGGAAACACCAATAATAAGCTACTTCCATGAAAATCAATTTGTCTATCCCAGATCTGAAAAGGATAAAGACAAGGAACTTGAACGAGATCTTCACTATAATTTTACCAATTATACCAGTGCATTAGTTTCTGATCTCGTCATTTTCAATTCCCGTTTCAACCTAAATAGCTTTATTGAAGGACTTAAGGGCTATCTCAAAAGACTTCCGGACTTTAAGGGTTTAGAAAATATTGATCTCATTTTAAGTAAGTCCAAGGTGGTACCCGTAGGATTAGACTTGGACATAGAACAAAAACTTGAGGATAATAAATCCAAAACGATAGTATGGAATCACAGATGGGAACACGATAAAAACCCTGAGAGCTTTTACAAAATATTAAAGCGACTCAAAGAGCAGGATTTCGAATTTAAACTGCTTATGCTTGGTCAGTCCTACGGAAATAGCCCTGCTGTATTTAATGAGATGAAGAATGAATTTAAAGAGGATATTATACATTGGGGATACGCAAAGAACCGAGCTGAGTATCTGGATATTTTAAGGTCAGGGAATATTAACATTGTTAGTTCTTACCATGATTTTCAGGGACTAAGTGTTTTAGAATCTATGTTTTTAGGCTTAACTGTATACGCTCCCAATCGCTTGGTCTATCCAGAATATATCCCGGAACAAAACCTTTACGATTCAGACGAAGAATTAGTGCAAAAAATATTGTCCCATCAAGGCACAAACGAGTACGAATTAGCTTCTTACACAATTGAAGAGACACATCAAAAAATGGATGAGTTAATCTCACTATTCAAATAAAAAAAGGCCTGCATTTTCATGCAGGCCTCAAACTATTCCGTAAACTTATACTTAGTTTACTTTGAACTCATCGTCACTGATTTTTTTGTTCGGCTCTACTTTCAATAACTTGATAGCAATTCCTTGACCACCTTCAGAAGTATTTATAACACTTGGAAACTTCATCCCATCAACTTCCATATACTCGTCATATTCAGTAACAACAGAGATTCGTTCTTCAGGGTTTCTTGGATCCTCAGAAGACGATTCTGATTTCACTAACAAGTTTGTTTCGGTATCGTAATACTTGAAGGACTCGTTTCCATCCTTATCCGTAATCTTAACCTTGTAAGTCCCGTTAATGGTGCCAAGTAATTCGTAGCTATCATCACCTTTGTCCCAATCTCCTTCAGAAAATATCTCAGCTTGTTCTTTCAAGTCTTCCATATCTTCTTCTCCGTATTCCTTGCTACCCATCATTCCACTCGCTTTTCCTTCAATCCCATTAAAAACAGTAGTTTGAACAACAGATCCTCCCATTTCAATCAAGGTTTTGAACTTACCATTCGATTGATAATTTTTCATTCCTAAAGTAACTGGAGCTCCTGCTGGCTTCATCTCCATTTCTTGGTATAGTGAAGTCAGTTTAGCCTTTTTTTCAGCTCCAATTTCTTTGAAATAAGCATCCATTATTGTTTGAACTGTAACACCTTCTGGTGCTGGCTTCACACGCTCTGCTTTATTTCCATAAGGATCCAAAAACAAAACCTCATTGTTTGCGTCAAACTTGGCAACCTTATCTGCTACCTCTGCACTACCAACAATTAATATATACGCCTCATCTGGCTTAAGATATTTCTTAGACATAGCTTGAATATCTTCAGCAGTAATAGCATTCAATTTGACCAAATAATTCTCGTAATAATCCGCTGGTAATTTATAGCGCACTGTATTCAAAGAGAAATTGGCTACTGTTTGAGGACTTTCAAGTGATCTCGCAAAAGCACCACTTAATTTATTTTTAATCAGCGTTAAAGTTGAATCATCCACAAGGTTATTTCTCATGTAATTCATTTCTTTTAAAAATTCAACAATGGCTGAGTCTGTAACCTCATTTCTTACACTTGCTGAGGCGTTGAAGTAGCCTACGAAACGATCAGTATTCGTTGAGGAGTAGGCTCCATAAGTATAAGCTTTATCCTCTCTAATATTCTTCATCAAACGAGAAGAAAAACCTCCGCCTCCTAGAATCTCATTCATCACACGAATTTTGATCGCATCTTCTGATTTTGGATGAGCATCAATAGGGTAAGTAATAGAAATCATTGACTGCACAGCTCCAGAACGCTCTACCAGGACAACTTTGTTTTTACCTGGACCCATCACTGGATCTGGTTCTTCCATAGTTACATCTCCCCTCTCCCAGCTACCAAAATATTTTTCTGCCTTGGCTTTAGCAGACTCTAAATCAATATCACCGACAACTACCAAGTAAGAAATATTTGGTTTGAAGTACTTTTTATAAAACTTTTTGAAATCTCTATTTCTAAGGTTTTCAAATGTCTCCTCTGTTGCAACTTCTCCATATGGATGAGTTTTTCCAAAACGAAGAACGTTTCCAACCGTGCTGGAAATAGCACCCGGATCATTTTCGCTTGACTTTAGAGCGGACAAACTTTGTGTTACCAATTTATCCAGCTCCTCTTCCGGAAAAGTTGGATTTAATAACACATCCGACATTACCTCTAATAGTTTATCCTGATTTTTGGTTAAAGAAGCACCATAGATACCAGATGAACTAACACTCATCGTTGCTCCTATATAATCTACTTCTTCATCAATGTCATTCTTATCGCGATTATCAGTTCCTGCTCGCATCAAATCACCGTAAATACTAAGCATTCCTGCCTTTTCCTTTTCAAGCACAGGGTTCTTATCAACGAACAACCTATAAGCTACACGAGGAAGCTTGTTATTTTCTACAACAAAAACTTTTAGCCCATTCTCAAGTGTAAAGCTCTCTGCTTTACCAATGTTAATTGTTGGAGCTGGACCCGCTTTTGGGGCTTTTGAACGATCTATATCAGCGGTACTGTGGCATGCTACCAATCCACCGATAATTAAAGTATATATAAATAATTTTTTCATTTTTATTCGGCTTTAGGTAGGTAATACAATACAACACGATTGCTTTCAATTAAGTATTTATTAGCAACGCGTTTGATATCCTCTTTCGTTACGGCAAAATACCTTTCCAATTCCGTATTAATCAAGTTAGCATCCCCAAAATAAACGTAATAATTAGCCAAGCTTTCCGCTATTCCGGCAATTCTACCGTTGGATGAAACAAAATCATTTTCCACTTGATTTCTAACTTTCTCAAATTCTTTATCGGTAATACCATTTTCCTTTACAAGTTCAAGTTGCTTATTTAATTCTGCTTCCAGAACATCCGGTGCAGTAGAACCTGCGGCGACAGCAAAATTGATAGACACCCCTGGATCTTCCAATGGGAAAGGAAAGGCTCCAGCAAACATTGCCATTTGTTTTTCATCAACCAACACTTTGTTTAATCGCGAACTGTTTCCTTGGCTCAAAATCATGTTTAGCATTGACATGGCATAAAAATCATCTGTACCTTGTTCAGGAATACGATATGCTTGAACTACCGCTGGAAGTTGAATATTATCATACACCGTATCTCTAACTTCTTCCCTCATTGGTGGCTCAACAACTGTAGGTCGTTTAATTTCGTTTGGTTTCGCAGATAAGTTTGACAAATACTTATTGATGAAAGCCATTGGTTTCATAGTCCCCATTGCTGAAGTCCACTCTTCTTTCTTACTCTCATCCTTTAGATATGCTTTTAGGAATTCATCCTGGCTCAATCTAAGATAGTCTCTGTATGCAGTCAGCCTGTCACCTGCTGGAATACTACCAAAGTACTTTAACACTAAGGCCTTCGTTGTTTTAATATCCAAATCACCCGCGATGGACAATACAACATTGTTAGGTACATAGTAGTCTTGATAGAAGCCAACATAGTCTTCTTCTTGAGCTGCATCTAGGTGATCCATTGACCCAATTGGTTGCCATTTGTATGGATGAACCTTGTAGGCACGTTTCATTATTTCTCCAATAATTGAACCGTATGGCTGATTATCTATTCTTTGGCGCTTTTCCTCTTTAACTACCTCTCTTTGTGTTTCAATACCTATTTGCTCAACCTTAGCATGAAGTAATCTTTCACTTTCTAACCACATTCCAAGCTCAATTTGATTGGATGGCATCAACTCATAATAAAAAGTTCTATCGTGAGATGTGTTCGCATTCAATGTCCCTCCTGCATTTTCAACATACTTATCGAATTGATGTCTTTCAATATTTGCGGAACCTTCAAAAAGAAGGTGCTCAAAGAAATGCGCAAATCCCGTACGATTTGGCTTCTCGTTTTTTGAACCAACATGGTACATCATGGTAACCGCAACAACCGGTGTTGAATTATCCTGATGCAATATCACGTGCATGCCGTTGTCTAAATCAAATTCCGTGAATTCGATTTTATTCTGTGCATTAAGCCCCAGTGCCCCCGAAAGCATACCTGCACATAAAACAAATTTTAATTTTCTCATAATTAGTACAAATGTAGTTTTATTGAATTGTTCAACATAATTTCATACAAGAATGGTGATTCTTAGTTTTGTCTGGTCAATTGAAAGTGATAAGCTAAACCTTGAGATTCCGTATCCAATTTAAATTTACCATCCAGCTGATCCACAAGAGACAAAATCAAATCCATCCCTATAGAGTCTTCTTTCTCTAAATCGCTTTTTGATTCCACTCCAATACCATTATCCGAGAAATCCAGCGTGAAGACCTTTGAATGATTTGGATCATTCTTAATATGGATACTTATTTCTGGATGTTGCGTTTTTTTAAGACCATGTTTAAGCGCATTTGATATTAACTCGTTACATAGCAGTCCTAGCGGCACCAATGTATCAATGTTCAATTGTTCAACCTCAATTTGAATATCTGACTTTACCTTGTTCTCTATCGAATAATTTTGAATTAAATTGTTCAATAACTTCTCTAAATAATCTCTTACATTAACCTTAGCGAAATCCTTATTACCATACAATTCCTCATGAACCAATGCCATGGATCGAATTCTATTTTCCGACTCAGCATACAATTCCAAAACACGTCTGTCTTGAATTTGATGTTTTTGAAGCCGCAACAAACTCATTATAATTTGCAAGTTATTTTTCACGCGATGATGAATTTCTTGCAGTAAAACCTCCTTTTCCTCCTTACTTATAAGTGTTTCTTTTAGTTCTCGATTGGCTTGTTCTAGCTGGACCTTGCTTCTTTTTGTCTCACGAAAACGAAAGAAGAGTAAGGTAAGAAAGGCCAAGGCTAAGAAAAGAAGAATACCACCTCCCCAGCGGATCAGTAATTCCTCACGTCTCAATTCTATTCTCAAATCTTCCTTTGCACGTTTCAGTTCAAGCTTATTTTCATTAACTTCTACCTCAAGATTATCACCATATTTTGTCCTTTCGTTCTTAAGATAATCCAGAATTTCACGATTGTATAATGAGTCTTTCAACCTATTCTTTAAGCTGATCTTTTCAAAAGCACCTTTATAGTTACCTTCCAAGGTGTCTTTCGCTATTGATAGCGTAAGCAGGGTATATTCATTAATTGGTGTGTTGTGCTGTTTGAACTCCTCTTGCGTCAGCTTAAGATACTTTTCAAATTCACGTTTATTCCCTAGATTCAAATACGCCTCAGAAACAAGAAAATAATTACTGAAAAGACCTATTCTATATGAGTTTTGAATCCTAATGCTAATCGACTTTTTTGCGTAATGAATTGCTTCTTCAAAATCACCCATTTCTGTATACAGCACACCAATATTATGATAGGTTTTTGCCATATTTTTATAATCTTCCAACTTGGTCCAGTAACCCAAACATTTTTGATACTCCTTTTCAGCTTGATCAAAGTTTTTTAACCACTTATATACGATACCCAAATTATTATAAGTCTGGGCTAAACCATTTTCATCTTCCAGCTCTTTAAAAAAACGCTCTGCTATTCTATACTCTTCTATCGCTGTTGAATAATCTTGTTGGTTTTTATGAACGATTCCAAGACTTAAATGAATATATGCTCTTAAACTTTTATCATCCTTTTTAGACGCATCTAGCTTTTGTATAGCCAAATAATAATTTTCAATAGCTTGTTTGGTTTTACCCATCCTTCTATAAAGATTACCTTGTTTTCTAAGATATTTAGCGATCAAAACATTGTTCTCAGAAGGTAGAATTCTAAATATATCCTCGTAAATCCGGTTTGCTTTTTCATACTCTCCTGCCTCCATCAAAAGTTTGGCTGCATCAGCTTGAAGACTTATTAGGCTACTATCAGAAAAGTCCTCATTCTGTCTTTCTAAAATTTTTCTTAATCGAATAATAGCATTCCTGGCATCTGATTCTTGAATTATTAAAAACCTCAGTGCCTTAGCTTGTTCCTTTTCTTTAGAGTTTGGAGCGCTATTTAATATTGTAGAATCGCAAACATCAGCAAACTCTCTATATTTTTCTGGCTCATAGCTTTGATACAAAGCGACAAAATCAATTTGTGCACTGAGCAACTTTGAAAGCACTAAAAACAAAAAAACGATATAGAATTTTATTTTTTTCAAACTACTAGACAGCTCCAAGCCTCAGGTTTTTCAATAAATCCAAGCTTAGTCTTCGACCAGACTTCTTTAAACAACTCAGAGTTTCGATATGTATTTAAATATTTTTCATCCTCCCATTCACTGTAGGTGAATATTATATTATTCAGTTCTCCCCCTCTTAACATCTTTAGAGAAACACAACCTTCGGAATTAGCAATTTTCGCCTTGTATTCTTCCATCATTTCAAGAAATCCAGGGATGAAATCAGGTTCAAAGGTAAGTTTCACTATTCGCTGTAAATTCATAATTCTGACAAACTTGAAGGTGGATTTTTAAACTCAATAGAAATTGTGTCGCCGATTTTAATTCCAAACAACTTTGCCGCACCTCCACCATTTCCATTTACACCTTTATTAACGGCAATTTCTAGATAACCATTTGAAGAAAAAAGGGCTAATAGTTCATTTTCCTCTACATCAGAGTATAAATTGGATATCCTCCGAATGGGGTATTCATCTCCTCTAAAATGAATTTCAAAATCCCTGTCTCTTCTTGCTTGCTTAAAATCGGAAGCATGAATATTAGAAAAAACATTACCGTAAGAATCAATATAATTTACCGTGCCCCGAATAAAATCCTGGCTTAGGGTTGGTAGTAAATTGGCGGCTTGTTTCAGTTTGGTTTTTGTTGGTCCTATTTCAGCGGGATCTTTTCCGTTAGCTATTTCGCAAGCTACTTTTGTAAAAACATCTAGCATAGGGAATGAACTTGCTTCCTTTGAAGGAATCTGATAAACCGCTTCCGGGAATTCTTTGAATAGTAACCCAAACAAGCCATTATCCGCACCTATGAAGAACTGCCCTTTGTATTGAACGACAACATGAAAAATACCTTTATGTACGTCTTGAGAGCCATCCACCCCAACGATATGAATTGTACCTACAGGAAATTCATGCATTACATTATTTAATACATAGGCTGCTTGTTGAATATTGAAGGCTTGTATGTCATGCGAAATATCAACAATTTTTGTCTCTGGAGATAAACGATAGCATGCCGCTTTAACGGCTGACAAGTAATAATCACTCATCCCTAAATCGCTTATTAAAGTTATTACTGGCACCTATGAAACAAATTTGTTAATTTGCCAGTAAAATTAGTATAAAAACAAGCATTTGAAAGAAAAACTTATTGATTTAACAGGGATTAATCTTATCGATTTATTTGGAGCAGAAGAAAAGCGTTTAAAGGTCCTTAAAGATTACTTCCCTAAACTAAAAATAGTATTACGAGGAAACGAGTTGAAAATTATCGGCGACGATATAGAAATTGCCAGATTAACTGAAAAACTTGAACTTTTCATAAAACACATAGACAAATACCAAAGCCTAACTGTAGGGAATATGGAAAGCATTATGGAAGAAGGTGCTGAAGTACTGAGCGATAGTTCAGGAGATGAAGTTCTCGTGCATGGTAATGGTGGTATGCGCATCAAAGCAAAAACCGTAAACCAACGTAGGATGGTTGCCGCTATTGATAAAGATGATATGCTATTTGCCATTGGCCCTGCGGGTACCGGTAAAACCTATACTGCCGTGGCTCTGGCAGTTAGGGCGCTAAAGCAAAGAGAAATAAAAAGAATCATTTTAACCCGACCCGCAGTTGAAGCTGGCGAGCACTTAGGATTTTTGCCTGGGGATTTAAAGGAAAAGCTGGACCCCTACCTGCAACCCTTATATGATGCTTTAAGGGACATGATTCCACCTCAAAAATTAGAGCAGTACATTGAGAATGGCGATATACAAATTGCACCTCTAGCTTTTATGAGAGGTAGAACCTTGGATAATGCATTTGTTATATTGGATGAAGCACAAAATGCAACACAAAGTCAAATGAAGATGTTTTTAACACGTATGGGGAAGTCGGCAAAGTTTGTAATCACTGGAGATGTTACCCAAATCGACCTTCCAAAAAAAGAGCACAGTGGACTTGAAAAAACACTTTATACCTTAAAAGATATTGATGGGATATCCATTGTTCATCTGAGCGGATCGGATGTAATTAGACACCACTTGGTGAAAAAGATAATTAAAGCTTTTGAGGGTTAATATTGTCCGAAAGATATAATTCGCGAGTAAATGCAGCTCAAATCATTTATGATGGCCAGTTAAGTAAATTCGTTATACTATATCCATCCAATCGAATTTACTTTTAATAATTTGGCTTTTATTCTCCTCTAAGAATTGTATAAATGCTTTAGCAGATGGACTTAAGGCTTTTCCCTTAACGCTTACCAAATTCCAATTTGTTGTAATGGGCGTTTCTTTGGCAGGAATTATTTCAATCTGTTTATTAGCCAATTCATTCCTTAAACCAATGATAGGCATCACACTTAAGCCTAGCCCAGCTATGACGGCTTGTTTCACCGCTTCATTTGAAATTAGCTCCATACGCTTTTTGGGCTCAATTTTCGACATAGTTAAGAATTCTTCCATTGCCTTTCGCGTTGCCGACCCTTGCTCCCTGTAAATCCAGCGTTGATCAGATGCCTTTGATTTATTATACGCTTTAGCCAGCTCTGGAGCACCAACCAGATAAAGTTGGTTACTCATTAACTCAGTCACATTCAACGCTACTTTATCTGGCAAAACTGAAATCAATGCAAAGTCTATATCCTGATTATATAGACGGTTTAATACACTTTGTTTATTACTTACATCAATCTCGAACTCAATATTCTCATGTAATCGACTAAAATCTGTAATAAAGAAGGGCAAAACATACTTTCCTGTAGAGGCGATTGAAATCTTTAACTTTCCTTTCAAGAGTCCTTTAAATGCAAAATATGACTCATTGATGGCTTCTGCTTCTAATAAAATATGCTTGGCAGTAGATAAAATCTCACTTCCAAATTCAGTAACAAAGAGCTTTCGACCGATAATCTCAGTCAATGCAATTTCAAAGTTTTCTTGGAATTTTTTTAGCTGAATTGATACGGCTGGTTGGGTTAAATTTAAATGTTCCGCTGCATTCGAAATACTTTGATGTTCACACACTGAAACAAATATCTCAAGCTGCCTTAAAGAGTAATTCATAAATATTATTTATGTTTTAAATTGTAAAAATAAATAATTTTAATTGAATGTCAATACGGAACTTTGCACAAACAAAATCAGATATTATGATAGTAATTAAAAACAGCTTAAATGTAAATTCCTGCAAAAACGGGAGTAAGCTCGACCCTAAACAAGCTTACCAGCAAATGGAAAAGTATTTGAAAGAAAACCACCCTGATAAAGCCCAAATAAAATGGGATAATGATGTGTTAAATGTTAGTGGCATTGGGTCTTTAGAATTGCACAGTATGCTTTTGGAAATGGAAAAAATTGGAATTAATTACGAAATCAGCCGTCCAGTCCAAATCCGTATAAAATGAATATAGACGCATTACTGGAGAACTTAAGTAATCCAGCCCTACTCTTTTTTATTTTCGGAATTATTGCATCTCAAATCAAAAGTGATTTAAGCATACCCGAAAATTCATCCAAATTCATCTCAATATATCTTTTAATATCCATTGGATTTAAAGGTGGTCAAGAACTTTCGCATACGGCTATTGATAGTAGCGTAATATTGGCTCTAGTTGGTGGAGCTGTGTTTTCAGCTTTGGTTCCTGTGTACACTTTCTTCCTTCTAAAGCGAAAATTAAAGCTAGAAAATGCGGTGGCTATAGCAGCCTCATATGGTTCTGTGAGTGCAGTGACCTTTGTTACGGCAATTTCATTTTTAGAAATGGAGGGCATACACTTTGGAGGGCACATGATTGCCGTAATGGCCATTATGGAAGCCCCCGCTATCATTGTCGGTGTATATTTCCTGAACAGTTACCGAACAGACGCATCCGAGAAAACAAGTAATATAGGTGTATTGAGGCATTCCTTTACAAACGCTAGTGTTATGCTGATACTAGGCAGTCTAATTATAGGCTTCTTAGCTTCAGAAACTCAAGCCGAAGGTATAAAACCCTTTACGACTGACATATTCAAAGGGTTTCTTGCTGTCTTCCTTCTTGATATGGGTATTAAGAGTGGGAAGCACCTAGGAGTTCTTTGTAAGAAGGGAATATTTCCATTTTTATTTAGTTCGATAATCCCATTTGTAAACGGTTTGATAGCGGTTTCTGTTGGCTCTCTTTTCATGGACAGCTTTGGAAATCTGCTTCTCTTCAGCATATTAGTCGCAAGCGCATCCTATATCGCTGTTCCAGCGGCCATGCGAAATATAGCTCCATCTTCCGACCCTGGCTTGTATCTTCCTATGGCATTGGGAATAACCTTTCCCATCAATGTGATGATCGGAATCCCTTTTTATGCTAGCATTATTCCTTACTTTTTGAGCTAGCTAAAACACTATCTAACCCGAAGAAATTTTCAATAAGTTGAAGAGTTCTTCGGGTTTTCGTTTTCTATAAGTTTATCCTATATAGCTTTCTACCAAAACCAAATAACTGCTCATTGGAAATAAAGGCTTTATCCCCCACTGAGCTTATTGCTTCCCACTGAGAAAACTTTCCTATTTTCTCGAACGAAGAAAAACTTAAGTCAGTTGTTCGAATACGATAAATATATGCGCTTGACAACAATATTATTTCAGTATTGGATTTACATGAGGCTGTAATCCAGGATTTATATCTTCTATTTCCGGGTAGCTCAATTGTTTTCCAAGCTTGAGCTATTTGAGGTTTTGTTTCTAATGTTAGCTTATAAATTTTAAGCTTTTGGTCGTAGGGTTGCGTTCTATTCTTGGTAAACAATAAGATTTGATTTTGAAAAACTTCAAAGGCTTCACAATCGAAATAGAGGCTATCTTTTGGAGGAAAATCAAGTTGATCTTCATAGGAAAAGGGAATTTTTTTCACCCTAATACTGTCCGCTTTTAAAGTGTCCAAGCCCTTTATTTTTAGAATAGCCAAATTCCTTCTGGAATTTGAGTTATTGCCAAAATCACCGATATAATAGTTTCCCTTATCATCTCTTTTTAATTCCTCCCAATCATGGTTTTTGGCATTGGTGATTCTGACTTTTTTTATAATCTCACCCTCATAATTTAGCTTGTAAAGAATTGGCGGATTACCACTATCGTTTAACAGCCAAAAACAAGAATCGTGGTAAACCATTCCGGAGTTTTCTTTGAGTTCTTTTGGGAGTTTAAAGAGCTTTTGGGGTTTTAAATTTTGACCAAATCCAATTTTAAAAAAAAAGCTAAATAGTAATACTAGAGGAAGAAATTCAACTCTTAGGCGCATAGGAACTTTCTTGTTCATTAAAAATAATCCTTTTTCTCGAAATGATTCCTGTTTATGTATGATGCTCAAATTACTGGAGATTACAAATAATTGGCTGTCACCGATTCCTTCACTTTTTTAATCCCTTCCAAAGGGCCTTGATAAATTATATTGCCTCCTTTATCACCACCTTCTGGCCCAATATCAATTATCCAATCGGCGTTCTGAGCTACCTCCATATTGTGTTCAATAATAACTACTGTGTGGCCGTTTGCCATTAGAGCATTCAAACTATCCAACAGCTTATTGATATCATGAAAATGAAGACCCGTGGTAGGTTCATCAAAAATAAACAAGGTTTTTGCTGCACGACTGCCTTTAGAAAGGAAGGATGCTAGCTTGACACGCTGAGCTTCTCCTCCACTCAAAGTGCTAGAAGCCTGACCTAACTGAACATAGCCAAGTCCTACATCTTGTAGGGGTTGAATTTTATCAGCTATATTTTGCTCTTTCTTAATCTTTGATGATCTAAAGAACTCAATGGCCTCATCAATCGTCATTTCGAGCACATCATATATGGATTTATCTCGGTACTTAACTTCCAAGATGAAATCCTTAAATTTCTTTCCATCACATACATCACATTTCAGGAAAACGTCTGCCATGAATTGCATTTCTACCCGAATTTGACCTTCTCCATCACAATTATCACAGCGGCCTCCCGCCACATTGAAAGAAAATGATGCCGGCTTATACCCATTGATCTTTGAGAGCTGCTGGTCACTGAATAGCTTTCTGATATCGTCGTATACCTTAATGTAAGTTGCTGGGTTGGAACGTGAACTTTTTCCAATTGGATTTTGATCGATAAACTCCACTGCCTCTATATCTGAATATGCACCAGCTATTTCCTTATGCTTACCTGGTTTTACAGCGGTTCCACCCGTTAAATGAGCCAAAGCTGGATAGAAAACCCCTCTCACCAAGCTTGATTTGCCAGAACCACTAACACCTGTTACAACTGTCATGCATTCTAGCGGGAATTTGGCGTCAACATTTTTTAAGTTGTTGTGTCTTGCACCAATTACCTCAACAAACTTATTTGCCTTCCTAAAACTGCTTGGCTTGTGGACTTTTTTAATTCCATTCAAGTAATCTGCGGTTAGACTTTTAGCCTTCTTCTTTAATTCGCTGTGATTTCCCGCAAAAACAAGCTCTCCGCCATGACTCCCCGCTTCTGGACCCATATCCAATATATGATCGGCAGAACGCATAATTTCCTCATCGTGCTCCACAACTACCACTGTATTCCCAAGATCCTTTAGGTTTTTTAGTACACTAATTAGACGCTCGGTATCTTTTGGGTGTAGGCCGATACTTGGCTCATCAAGAATATACATGGATCCAACCAGACTGGAACCTATAGAGGTAGCCAAATGTATTCGCTGGCTTTCCCCTCCAGATAGGGTATTTGAACGCCTGTTTAAGCTCAAATAGCCCAAACCAACATTAATCAAACATTCCAATCGCAATTCAATGTCTTCAATAAGCCGTTTAGCAATTTGAAAATCATGCTCGCTCAACTTCAATTCATCAAAAAATGCTTTCACCTTGGTCAAGGGTAGATTCAGTAAATCTGAAAGTGCAGTGTTCCCCACTTTAACATAGCTGGCATCCTTTCTGATTCTGCTACCCTTACAATCCGGACAATTGGTCTTACCTCTGTAACGACTTAACATTACGCGGTAGTGAATTTTGTATGACTTGGATTGTAAATAGGTGAAGAATTTATCTAAGCCTTTAAAATGCTTATTCCCTGACCATAACAAATCATATTCTTCGTCTGTTAAATCGGCAATAGGGGTATGAACGGGGAAATCAAATTCGTGTGCTACATTTAACAAGTCTTTTTTCCATTTAGACATTTTTTCCCCTCTCCAAGGGACAATGGCATCTTCATATACGGAAAGATGAATATTGGGTATTACCTTATCCGGATCTATCCCTATCACATCTCCGTATCCCTCACAAGTCTTACAAGCACCAGTTGGACTATTAAAGGAGAAATAGTCGACGGAGGGCTCCTCAAAGGTCATCCCGTCTAATTCAAAACGGTTATTGAAATGAACGCTCTCCTCACCTACTACATCCAGCTCACACTCTCCCCTTCCTTCATAGAATGCCGTTTGTACCGAATCTGAAATACGATTAAGGTTATCCTCATCATCACTCACCACAAAGCGGTCGATGAGTAGTTTAGCCTTTGACAAGTCCTTAGGAGCAATCTCATTTAAATTTTGAATTTCTCCATTTAAGAAAACTCTTGAAAATCCTTGTTTTACCAAGACACCTTGGTGAATCTTTGGATCGCGATCATCTGGTAAAATAATACTGGTGAAAAGTTGAACTTTGCTCCCATTCTTCTGGGATTTAACAAAATCCATCACATCTGAAACGGTATGTTTCTTTACTTCATTACCTGAAATGGGAGAAATAGTTTTCCCAATTCTTGCATATAGAAGTTTTAAGTAGTCATAAATTTCAGTAGTTGTGCCAACTGTACTTCTCGGATTAGAAGTGGAAACTTTTTGTTCGATAGCGACTGCAGGAGCTATTCCTTTTATACTATCTACGTCAGGTTTATCTAAGCGACCTAGAAACTGGCGTGCGTAAGAAGAAAGGCTTTCAACATATCTTCTTTGTCCCTCCGCATAAAGGGTATCAAAAACCAAACTTGACTTTCCTGAACCGGACAAACCCGTAACAACTACCAATTGTTCCTTGGGTATGTTAACGTCCACATTTTTAAGGTTGTGCATGCGCGCACCTTTGATTAGAATATGCGTTTCAGGCGATGGTTTTGACATTTTACTCAATAGAAGCCCTAAAATTAGTACTTAATTTGCTCCAAAGAGGAAGAAGTCATATATTTGTTTGCGCTTGTAACTTTTGAGCAAGCCGATTGTTATACATAAAAAGCAGAAGCCTATAGAATACATTTTTACTCTAAACAGATTTTATCAAAACCGAAACAAAAGGAGTAATTATGTATCAAGACCTGAACGATCAAGAACTGGTTTCTTTGTATATCCAAGGTAAAGAAGCCGCCTTCCACGAATTAATTAACAGACATCAAAACAGAATTTATTCTTACCTCTATATGATGGTAAAGAATTCAGATGTTGCGAATGATCTTTTCCAAGATGCCTTTGTTAAAGTAGTGCGTACCCTAAAAATGGGGAAGTATAATGAAGAAGGCAAATTTCTTCCTTGGGTAATGCGTATTGCTCACAACCTGGCTATAGATTACTTCCGTAAGGAAAGCAAAATGCCGAAGGTTAGAAATACCCGCGTAGGTGATGATGAGGAGTTTGATATTTTCTCCATTCTTAAACTTAACGACGATACCTACGAAGATGAGTTGGTGATGCAACAAATTCTTAATGATGTAAGAAAATTAGTCGACCACTTACCAGATGACCAACGAGAAGTAGTGATGATGCGCCATTACCAAGAAATGAGCTTTAAAGATATCGCCGAAAAAACAGGAGTTAGTATTAACACTGCCTTAGGTAGAATGCGCTATGCTTTGATTAACTTGAGAAAGTTGATTGAGGAGCACCAGATGGTGATGACGGTGGCCTAGGGCTTACCTTGTTGAAAATCAAAGTAGTAAAACATAATCAACAGAATCTTCGCACAACTAATTTAGTTTTAGTTACAATTTTAACAAAATGAGAAATCGTTGAATTCGACTGTTGCGTTTTTAACTTAATAGCCTTAGATTTAGCAGTATTACCTTAAACGTATACTGTTGATTATAAGGAATTTCATAACTGCTACACTCATATTCTTTGCATTAATTGGGAGATCACAAACTGTAATTTGGTCAGAAGATTTTGACGGAAATGGTGGAGCAGGAACCAATTGGACATCTGGAGGTGCTCTAAATTCAACGATTGGCGTGCAAGGGATTTCAGCAAATTTGTGGTATATCTCAGACCAAGAGGACGGTAATGCCCCTGGAGCATGTGGAAGTGCTGGTAGTGGTGATCAAAGCCTTCATTTAAGCTCAAGCACCTTAGGTGACTTAGGCGCCGCTTATGATGCATCCGCTTTGTGTTTACCAGGATGTTTTGCCTGTGATTTCATTGGCTTTTGTTCAGATGTTACAACAGATGTAAGAAGCACTTCTCTTGATATAAATACAGTAGGACAAACAGGTTTGACTTTAAACTTTTATTATATCGAGCTTGGTGAAAGCACAAACGATGACTGTATTATTGAATATAGCGCGGATGGCGGAGGCTCTTGGAACACTATAGTAAACACTCCAAAGCCTGCTTTAGGCGGATGTGCTCCTCAGGGTTTATGGACAGCTTATAGCATAGCTCTTCCAGTAGCATGTGAAAATATCACTAATTTGAGGATAGCATTCAGATGGTTTAATAATGCAGATGGCGCGGGAAGTGACCCTTCATTCGCGGTAGACGATATCACCATCACTGTGCCCATAATATTACCTGTAGAATGGAAATCTTTTACAGCTGAACATGCAATTGACGGGGTATTTCTCTCATGGGAGACAGCATCTGAACTGAATACGAAGGAATTTGAAGTCTTAAGAAGTTCTGATGGACTTGATTTTGAGGTAATTGGAAAAATAGATGCCGCTGGAAATAGCAGTACAGTATTAAGCTATAACTTCTTTGACAATCTTTATCTTGACGGAAGATATTTCTATAAGATTAATCAAATTGACTATGATGGTAAGTCCAGCCAAACTTCTGTTAGATCGATTTATTACAAACAGTTAAGTGACCATGTGGAAATATATCCTAACCCTGGTAATAATTACATCCGGATAAACATTAGTAAAGACTTCAAACGTCCGACCATTCTCCTATTAGACACTCAGGGACGATTAGTAAAGTCGACTACTGTATTTGATGAAGAATCCGTTATCATAGACATACATAATATTCCAAATGGGATGTATTATGTTTTCGTTGAAGATAGTAAGCTACGCAAGTCAATAAAACTACTCATTAACCACTAAGCGATTAACTCATCTTACACAGCTATTAAAAAAAAGTATCTACTCTTTTACTACCAGCTCAGTTTTATTAGCAAATCTCAAGAAATAAGTGCCTTTAGCTAGTTCGCTCAAGTCAATTTGCACACTGTATTTTGAATTGCTCGCAAATTGAATGAGAGGATTTAGGCTCTTCCCGTAGCGATCGAAAAGCAATGGAAGCTCCTCAATCTCCTGATTTGAAACTAAATTTATCACATCCCTTGTTGGATTCGGATAGAGCTCAAAATCAATATCGGCACTTCTATTGTGAATTCTAACCACATGAGAGATGGTAGAATCTAAATCATAATCAAACTGAATTAAACGGTAGTAGTTTACCCCGCTCTCCGGGTTCAAATGTATGGATTGATAATCTCGTTGTGCCAAAGAATTTCCGCTTCCTTCAAGCTCATCGATAGCTTTCCAATTCAGTGCATCACGGCTGTGTTCCAAGACAAAGTGGCTATTATCCATCTCCGTCGCGGTTGACCATTTCAATAAATTATCATTTGATGAATTGACTTGACCTGTGAAGCTCATGAGTTCAATTGGTAAAGGTGTAGAATTTGAATTTATTGTTGCAAGCGTAAAACGCAAGTTATTTTGCAGACCTGATTGAGCTGAAAACTCGTATACATCTCCTCCTAAATCTACAGCCCCTGTAATTGGCGTTTCGTCAGCAAAAAATCCGTCATTATCCGTGTCAATTAGAAGACGTAAATCACTGGCTGTAACATTACCTAAACCTGTCAAGTCCCATCGAATATCAACGGAGCCAACATCAACCGCAGCTGATGACATATTCACCTCTGAAACTCTCCAAACACGTTCAAAACGACCATCTATACCTGAAGGTATATCCGTTTTTTCCGTTGCTTGCTGATCACCACCATCATGTCCCCAAATCAAAAATTCATCATCATTTAAATCGCTAGGATTTAGTATTCTAACAATCCCAGTTCCTCTTGAGTCAGCATGAGTATTAGTTGCATCAACCTGACCTATACCAGCAACATCAAAGTCGTAATTCCCATTTCCTGCATTATCCTCATCATAAAGGTCGTTTGCAGCTGGTACGATATCGTATTTGGCAGATAAATAATTCTCAACAATTATCCTTTGAGCAGAATTAATTCTTTGATTGTAAATAATGACTTCTGTAATATTTCCATTTAAAACTTGACCTATCCTAAATGAATGACTGGCGTGTGATGTATAATTCTGCGTATTGGCTCTATTCTGGAGCAATGAGCCGTTTCGATATAATTGCTTCCCCAGAGCGTTTGATGCATCATAAGACCAATAGGAATAGTTAGCCAAACTGCCAAGTCCTCCAACCTGAATCCTTGTTTGAGTCCCACAGCAACCTCCTATATCCCAATAAACTGTCCCATTGCTCCATGAGATATGACAAGAAAAACGATCTGCTTGGTGAGGAAATGTGGCGTAAACCCAATTGGCCGAAATACCTGTTCTTTGAGTAACAACAAATGAGCTTGCCTGATCAGTAATAAAGTTTGTTGTCGTTAGTGCTCCCGTTGTTTCCAAATAATCATTCCCATCATAACTTAGCTCATCATATCCATTTACCGCTGTATTTACCAATGTGGGACGATTTGTACCAGCAGATACAAGGTCATGAGCAGCTACACCGGCTCCATTTTGCCAAGAATCAACACTAGTTCCAGTAGTAGATATACCGAAATCTGGACGATACCACAATTTCAAAGTTGATGAACCGTCATTAGTACCTATACCTGCAGGTCCAGTCTGTGCAAATAAAAATGTAGAATGTAACATTAGGAAGAATAAAATCGCTCCTTCCATTTTGAGAGTAGTTTTCATGAGAAGAGTGTTAAGTGCAATACAATTTAAATTAACGACATATTTTAAAATTGGTTACTGAAAAACACCCTTTTTAATGAATTTCACATTAAATTCAATTTTCTTTAAGAAATCACCCAAGTTGGAATGCGGAATAAGTAACTTCCAATGATTGTTCTATTTGTTCATCGTTTGAACTTCCTCACAATCAGACGAGTCCCGCGATCAAAATTTATATAGGACCATACCCAATTGACAAAGACCACTATTCGGCTTCTGAAATCTACAAGAAGCATGAGGTGGACAAACATCCAGGTCAACCAAGCAAAAAATCCACCAAATTTGAATCGGGGTAAGTCCACAACTGCTTTGTTTCTTCCAACGGTAGCCATGGTGCCTTTGTCTTTGTAGGTGAAAGGTTTTGCCTTTTGTTTTTTAGCCCATCGTTTGAAGTTTTTAGCCAAAGTCTTGCCTTGTTGTTGCGCAACGGATGCCAACATGGGGTATCCTTTCGGATTTTTTTCATCAATCAAAGCTGCACAATCTCCAATCGCATAAACATCCGGAATATCAATTAATTCATTGAATTCATTTACCTTAAGTCTACCCCCAATCACTTCAGCATCAAGGCCTTTTGGAAATACTGCTTGAACACCAGCTGCCCAGATGAGTGTTTGGGATTGAAAATTATCCTTACTGGTTTGAATTAAATGCCCATCATAGTCTTTTACCATGGTGTTTGTCCAAACATTCACATCCATTTTTTTAAGGTATTTTTCCGCATTATCGGAAGCTTTTTTTGACATAGCGTTTAAAACACGATCGCTGGCCTCTATAAGATGTATTTGCATTCTTCTTATATCAAGATCAGGATAATCTTTAGGCAACACATGCTCTTTTAATTCTGCTAGTGCTCCGGCTAATTCAACTCCTGTAGGTCCTCCACCTACTAATACGAATGTCATTAATTCATTCTGCTCTTCAATATTTTTAGAATCCGTTGCCTTTTCAAAGTTTTGAAGAATTAGGCTCCTTAAATCCAAGCTTTCCAATAAGCTCTTCATTGGCATACTGAACTTCTCAATGTTTTTATTACCAAAGTAATTGCTATCAGCACCTGTGGCTATTATGAGTTTGTCGTAGTTTAACTCTCCTATGGATGTGGTGATTACTTTTTTCCCAGTGTCAACGGCTTCTACTTCACACATTCTTATGTGTGTGCGCTTCTTATTTTTTAAGGTTTTACGAAGAGGGTAGGCAATTGAGTCGGGTTCCAATCCAGCAGTGGCCACCTGGTACATGAGTGGTTGAAAGGTGTGATAGTTATTTCTATCCAATAAAACTACTTGATAATAGCGAGTATCTATCTTACGGGCTAATTTGAGTCCGGCAAATCCTCCTCCTATAATAACCAACCTGGGTAGGTCGAGTTTGGGAATATTCATAACAATGATTTGCTGCTTTAAAGGTTGCGAATTAAATGCATTTGAACAAGGAAAAAGCAATAAATCCTTTCACTTTGATATTAGAACAAACTTTGTTGTTCGTTTAATTCCTGATAGTCAACTTTTTTATGTGCTTCAGAATTATTCGGTGTAGCGTTTTTACCAGCTATAGGTCCAACAGGATAGGCTTCCAACTCTTCTTTGTAGGGTTTGATCAATTCTTTAATGGCTTTCGGATCGCTTTCTTTCAGCCATTGAATTGCCTCTTGTTCATCTAAAATTAATGGCATTCGTGGACCTGAAGCCTTGGGGTTGTTATGAATTCTTGCTTTAAGTTTATTTGCTTCAGTGGTTACAATAGTAGCAGAACTATATATACCTCCGGAAATTGGGTCTTCCCATTCTGACCATAATCCTCCTAGTAGAAGTCCATCCCTGGTTTTATGTTTTATTAAATGAGGAAATTTTTTCGATTTCTTATGGTGATACTCGAAATAGCAGTCGATCGCAATGATGCACCGCTTATCTCTTGTAGAATCACGAAATGAAGCTTTCTCAAAAATAGTCTCACCTCTAGCATTAAGTGTTTTCCCTGCTATTTCTTTTGCCTGCTCAACATTGTTTGCCCAATGCGGCACCAAACCCCATCTGAAATTTCGCGGCATTATTTCACCACCATCTAATATAAACAAGGGTAATTTAGGATGAGCAAAACCTGAGGTATGATAAACATCTTCACCTTCCATACCCTCGTGCTTTCGAACTAATTCTTCTAGTCGATTTATTTCATCTTGAGGTGCTCCTAAGCGTTTCGCCTCCTTTAATTGCCTAGAAGCCATATAAGAAAGGTTATAACACATGAAACTAAGTTAGTTAAAAGAGACTATATGAAACAAAAAAAGCTTGAGTAAATACTCAAGCTTTTTTTAGCAGCCCGTAGGGGAATCGAACCCCTGTTTCCAGGATGAAAACCTGGCGTCCTAACCCCTAGACGAACGGGCCAAATCAACAAATCGTTTTGATTTGGGTGTGCAAATGTAATACTAAGATTTATTTATACAAACATAAAATCAAAAAAAATTAAAATAAAATTATCGCGAGTGGTATCATGGCGAGAAAAGCTATAAAAATCCAAAATGTGAAATAGCGCCATTTCTTTACTCCTGTTTGTTTTAATTCAGAAAAATCAAAACCATCTAGCGTAGAAGATCCCGAATCTTTTACCTTTCCTATTCTTTTACATGCAGCACAGCGAATAAGTATTTCTTTTCTTGTTGGAAATAATGAAAGGCCTAGAAGTGTTGTTATATATACTTGGTTTACATAAAGAGTTTGAGACGCATCCTTTTTGCATACCGCACATGTTTTCGGCGTAGTATCTTCAACTACCCTTTCCGTTTTAGATTTTGTATTCCACATTTTATTGGCCGTAGAACGTTCTAAATTCTTTACTCATGGCTTTTTTCTTTGGAGAAACTGTTGCCCAATGCATTTTTGAACGAGCCATTCTTACGGTATGACGCCCCAAAAAGCCTTTAAATTTGAAACTCTTCATTTCGTCCAATTTATAGACGTACTTCTCGTCTTCTTCTAAAAGAGCAATTAATGATTCCTCTAGAGCCTGTGGAGTATCGCTTTCCGCTATCAGTTTCTGAACACCATCTTGAATACTCACCCCATCAAAATATTGATGTGTTTTAAATGTATTTACAACCACAAAAGTTCCTACGGATTTGTATGGAATAGTGAAAATGTAATCTTTGGTACCCACGATACAAACCATGGCTTGTTTCATAGGAGATTTGATGGTTAGCATGGTACCGTCATCAGAAAAATAGTAGTCTTGTCCTTGTATCATAGTAATAAATAAAAGGACAAGATAAGTATTTTACAAAGTTATCTCGTCTGTATCAGCGTTGAATTGAAAACCAAGTCTCTTACCTGTTTTTAACTGAAGACTAGAGCTTAATTCAGTTAAAGCATGAACGGTAATTTCCTTCACGTTATCATATGGAGGAACCAAAAGATCAAAGTCAAGCGTATAGAGCATAATAGACTCAATAATTCTTTCAAATGTATCTTCTTTAAGAACATCCTGGGTGAAATTGTTATAAAGGAAACCTAACTGACGTTTACCTTGAACCATATAATGGTCTTCCCTGTTAATGAATATGCGAGCTACTAAATATCCACTATCGTTAAATCGGCTGTATTTCACAGAGTCTGCAAGAAAGTTATAGACATTGATTACACCACAATAGCCTCTTGCAGGATCTTCCGACAGATATGAAGAATTCCACAAAGGATTGCTGCCATCAAACTTAAACACATTTGTATGCATTTGGAAAATGAGTAAATCACCTCCCATTTTCAAATGAACTTCATGATCACCAACTTCAGTGTAGTCGATTCCTACCCTACTATCTTTCTCTTTTATGAAATTATCAATATCATTGGATACATTCTTTAGAACAACTTCAAATTCTTTGAATTTCTTGATGATATTATGGAACACATCCTGTTTCATACAGGCTTTTTCCGCAATCAATTTTTTTAGTTTATCTCTATCTTCTGACATCTTTTAATAGGCTTTTGCAAATATTACACGTTGAGTTGATGGATTTCCAGTATAAACACAAGTTCCATATTCTTGTTCAGCATCCAAAGCTATACAGCGTATTGTTGCTTTCGTTTCTTGTTTGATTTTCTCCTCTGTTTCAGAGCTTCCATCCCAATGGGCAGAAATAAAGCCACCCTTTTCTTCAAGCACTTGTTTGAATTCATCCCAAGAATTTACTTTAGTGGTGTGGGCTGCTCTGTGTTCCTTGGAGCGGTTTAATAAATTCGCTTGAATGTCTTTCAAAGTTTGTTCAACATTTTCAATAATTCCATCCATTTGCACACTCTCTTTTGTTTGCAGGTCTCTACGAGCAAGCTCAATTGTTCCGTTTTCCAAATCACGATTTCCAATCGCTAAACGAATTGGAACTCCTTTCATCTCGTATTCTGCGAATTTCCAACCCGGTTTCTTCTGGTCATCATCATCAAACTTCACACTAATTCCCTTTGCTTTTAATCCAGAAATTATTGGAGCTAACTTATCAGAAATATTTTTAAGCTGATCTTCCCCTTTATAAATCGGTACTATCACTACTTGAATTGGCGCAAGAACTGGAGGTAAAACTAATCCTTGGTCATCAGAATGTGTCATGATCAAAGCCCCCATTAAACGGGTTGAAACACCCCATGAAGTAGCCCATACGTATTCTTGCTTTCCTTCTTTATCAGCATACTTAACATCAAAGGCTTTTGCAAAATTTTGACCCAGAAAGTGTGACGTTCCCGCTTGTAAAGCTTTGCCATCTTGCATAAGCGCCTCTACACAGTAGGTTTCATCCGCACCTGCAAATCGCTCATTGGCTGTTTTTATTCCTTTTATAACAGGTACGGCCATATAGTTCTCAAGAAAGTCAGCATATACATCTAACATTTTCTCTGTCTCTTCAATCGCTTCTTGTTTGGTTGCATGAGCGGTATGGCCCTCTTGCCATAAAAACTCAGCTGTTCTGAGAAATAATCGGGTTCTCATTTCCCAACGCACAACATTGGCCCACTGGTTTATCAGTATAGGTAAATCTCTGTATGATTGGATCCAGTTTTTATAAGAGTTCCAAATAATCGTTTCAGAAGTAGGGCGAACAATCAACTCTTCTTCAAGTTTAGCCGCCGGATCAACTACAACACCAGATCCATCATCCGCATTTTTTAGACGGTAATGAGTAACTACAGCACATTCCTTAGCAAAGCCATCAACATGGTTTGCCTCTTTACTTAGATATGATTTAGGAATAAAAAGAGGAAAGTAGGCGTTTGAATGTCCTGTTTCCTTAAACATTCTATCCAAATTTTCTTTCATTTTTTCCCATATGGCAAATCCATAAGGTTTAATAACCATGCAGCCTTTAACATCAGAGTGTTCCGCTAAATCCGCTTTAGCCACAATTTCGTTGTACCACTTAGAATAATCATCTGCTCTTTTCGTTAGTCCTTTACTCATTTTACGGTATGATATTTGTATCTTTTTAAATAGATTTTAAGCAAAGCAAATGTAAGCATATTTAATGTTTCCAGGCAAAGATGAAATTGTTTAACTTAGCTATATATTTTATGAAGAACCTAATCACCATCCTCACCCCTACTTTGTGCGTTTTATTGTTAAGCGCATGTTCATTGCAAAATTTTCAGGGAGCGGCAGATGCCGATGATATGTATGGCGACTCCGATAGTTACATAAGCGTTAAAGAAAGAAAAGCTCAAAAATTGAGCAACATGGATAGAGCCTTTGATGACTACGTAGAAAATTCAGGTTCTGACGATAGTGAAGATTATTACGACCCGAATTATGTTGAAGATTTAAATTCAAACAACTCCTCCTCCTACGCCTTTAACAACTCTTATTACGGCTCATACTATACAGGCTACAACAATTACGGCAATTGGAATAACAACAGTTTTAACAACTGGAACGGCCCTTATAACAATTGGAATACTGGGTTTTACGGTAATAACGGCTGGAATAACAATTTTTACGGTAATAACTGGGGCAACCCATACAACAATTGGGGCAACCCATACAACAACTGGGGATATAGCCCGTATAATAACCCGAATAATTACTTTTGGACGGGACAAAGCTATGCCTATTATGGTATGCCATCAAGCTATTTCGGTGTAGGAAGTTTCAACAATTTCTATGGGTACAACAACCCTTATTTTTATGGGAATCCATACGGGTACTACAACCAAGGTTTTTATGGCAACAATTGGTATTCTGGAATGGGCTATCCCTATTATTACGGAGGGAATCCAAATTACTTTGGAAACGGTTATTATTACGGAAGTTCTGACCCCTACAATGGATACACACAACAAGCAAATAGCGGAAGAGGATACGTGGGCTCGCAAACAGATAGAGGCGGGCGAAACGGAAATTCAAGAAACCCCAGAGCAGAAAGCTTCAACGGAGGTAACGATTTATCTGAGGCAGACAGAACTAGAACCAGCTCTCCGAGAGAGGGTAAATTCATAGAGCAACAAAGAAATCCAAGAACAACATCAAGATCAAGTGCGGAAAGAAGTCCAGCAAGAAATCAAGTCGGCTCCAACCAGACAGGAAGAACGTCTTCTGGAAGAATTGAAAGAACCCCAAGCAGAACTTACTCAAACCCAAGAACTCCCACCACAAGCCCGCAAAGAGGCTCGAGTTATACTGGAAGTAGATCGAGTGGTTCAAGCTCAGGAAGAACCGGCACCTATGGCTCGTCTGGATCGAGAAGCAGTAGCAGTGGAAGCTATAGTGGATCGTCAGGCAGAAACAGCAGCGGTAGCTACGGAAGATCGAGCGGTTCTAGCACAAGAAGCAGTTCATCAAGTAGCACACGCTCAAGCGGTAAATCTTCAAGCAGTTCTCGATCTTCAAGCTCAGGAAGAAGGTAGTTGACATGAAAAAAGGCTTCTTATTATTCCTTGCTATTTGGAGCTACACTCTAACTTTTGGTCAAAATGAAATTGATAATCTAAGGTATTCCTTTAGTGAGTTTGGATTAACGGCACGATCCATGGGACTCGGAGGTGCAATAGGTGCTCCTGGTGCAGATATCGGAGCACTTGAGGTAAATCCTGCCGGTTTAGGTAAATTCACCCGGTCCCAACTTTTGTTCTCGCCGAATTTTAGAATGCACAGAACAAATTCAAACATTCATGGAGTCAATAGCACTGCCGGTGACAGTAAGTTAAATATTGCAAACATTGGTTTTGTTCACGTGAAGAAAATTGAAGATAGTCCTTACACTAAATGGAAATACAGGCAATTTGGAATAGTATATCATAAAACACACGTTTACGACCAACGATTGAGAATGGAAGGCCTGACGAAATCCAGCATGATGGATGATTATGTTGATCGCGCTTTGGGCTATACGGAAGATGAATTGGCAGATTATTTTAATTCCACCACGAATCTTGCATATCAAACCTATGTGATTGATCCACACCCCACACAAGACAGTGCATTCGTGCACAACATGCGATTTGGTGATATATATCAAAGAAGGACCATCGGCCGGGATGGGTTTCAGCGAGATTGGACCTTTAGCCTGTCAGGAAATTACGATAACAAGTTACTTGTTGGTGCTAGTTTCAGCCTGCCAAGAATTGAATTTACCGAACAATACCAACACAGAGAAAACAAAGAATTTGACACAAGCGCAACAGATATTACCAACTTCACAGCGCACTACACCCAAATTACTCAAGGGAGAGGTTACAAAGGAAATCTTGGTATTGTTTACATGGGTGAAAATTTTAGAATTGGTGCAGCTTATCATACTGGAGCTTATTATCGCTTTCAAGATGAGTGGGTCGATAGCATGGAAGCTAATTTTGACAATGGTGATTATTACTCTTACAGCTCTACAGGGGGACAATTTACCTACTTCACATACGGATACAATGTTCAAACTCCAGCTAAATATATACTCTCAGGTGCTTACCTTAATAAGAAGTTCGGACTCATAAGCGCAGATATTGAGTACATTGATTACAGTAATGCCCGTCTAATTTCCAGAAACAACAACTTCCCGGACGAGTATGACTACGCGAATGAAACTACAGAAATTCTTTATCAGGGAACTTTCAACATCAGAGTTGGAGCTGAATACAGGCTTTTCCCAGAATTACAAGTTCGAGCAGGAGTTTCAAACTACGGCAATCCCTTTAAGAGTGAATACGAAGGTTTTAATTCGGGACGAACCTATTACAGCGGAGGCCTTGGTTACAGAGGAGACTATGCATTTATTGACTTAGGTTTTTCTTATATGACTAGCTCAGAGTCTTACTATATGTACAATCCGGCTTACATCACTGACACTCAAATTGACAATAGAAACACGCGAATAATACTTACCGCAGGACTTATTTTTTAGAATAGCTAAAATTAGTTTCAACTTCAATGTCCGGATGTATACTCTTGGCAACAGGGCATGCAAGCGCTACTCTTTCAAGTTTTTTCCTGTCCTTTTTCGATAACTTATTGACACATTTGATATTTATTTTAATTCTTGAAACACGCCTTGGGTTTGCTGCCATTACTTTCGTCATTTCAGAAGAAACCTTACCCAATTTTAAATCGTTCTTTTCGGCATAAATCCCCATGATTGTCATCATACAAGAGACAAGAGAGGTGGCCAATAAATCCGTTGGAGAAAAAGCTTCTCCCTTACCATTATTATCAGTAGGCGCATCTGTAATAATCTTCTTACCTGATTTAACATGAACTGCTTGAGTTCTAAGATTTCCTTTGTATTTAATTTTAGCTGTTGACATTTCTGTAGTTTGATATGCGCTAAAATAATCGTAATTTTGTTTGAAGTGAGAATTTTCTGCCTTATATCGTGCTTTCTGATAGCTTTCAGCTCAGTCGCTCAACTTCCTGCAAAAGGAGAGAGCGAGTTTGTTTACAGCTATGATTGGACAGGAGAAATCTCCATTCACGCAAGAGGTTGGGGTTTTGGGGTCTTTTACGCAAAACAAAAAGATTACAAAACTCGCCTTCAGTTCGGAATGGATATAATGAACATGAAACACCGCAAGGAAACTAAGGTGGTAAACGAAAGTTTTGCGGATTCTAGATCATTTGTGTACGGAAAATTAAATTCTTTAATCCTTATTCACCCCACTGTCGGAATTAGAAAGAATGTTTATCGTAAAAAAAGAGATAGAGGAATAGAAATAGGGTATGTTGGTAGATTTGGACCAAGTTTCGGCTTGTTGAAGCCCTATTACGTTACAGTTTGCCAAGCTGCAGGAAGTTTTGGCTGTCTGCCGGAAGAAGTAGCTTACAACCCAGAACAACACAATGATGCCATAATAATGGGGCGTGCAAGTGGAGCTAGAGGCTGGGGTGAAATCAAACCGCGCATAGGGGCTTACGCCAAGCTCGGCTTGTACTTTGATTTTGCGAAAGAGATTGACAATAACACAGCTTTGGAAGTTGGTATGCAGTTAGACGCATTTCCAAACCGAATGGAAATTCTTGCAGTAGAAAAAAACAGTTTTTTATACCCTACCGTTTATTTGAGCTTTATCTTTGGCAAAAAATATTTCTAACGAATGGCGGTTGTTTCAGAGAAAAATAGAGTAAAAAAACCTTCTTGGTTGCGTGTCAAACTACCTACAGGTGAAGAGTATAAGAAAGTACGCAACATTGTTAGCGAACATAAACTCCACACGATTTGTGAAAGCGGACACTGTCCAAATATGGGCGAATGTTGGGGTGCTGGAACGGCTACCTTCATGATTCTTGGGAATATCTGTACTCGTTCTTGTGGATTTTGTTCTGTAGCAACTGGAAGACCCGATGAGGTAGATATGTTTGAGCCTGCAAGGGTAGCAAAATCTGTAAAATTAATGGGCGTTAAGCATTGTGTATTAACCTCAGTTGATAGAGATGATTTGACCGACGGCGGTTCGGAAATTTGGGCTATGACGGTAAGAGCAATCAGAAGAGCCTCCCCTACCACAACCTTAGAAACCTTAATCCCGGATTTTGCCGGAAAATGGGAGAATCTACAAAGGGTTATTGATGTTGCTCCAGAAATTGTTTCTCACAATCTAGAAACGGTTAGACGACTGACAAAAGAGGTGAGAATTCAAGCCAAGTATAACCGTAGCTTAGAGGTTTTAAGAAGACTCAAACAGGGTGGTATGAAAACCAAATCTGGCGTAATGCTGGGCCTAGGTGAATCTGAAGAGGAAGTTATTGAAACCATGGAAGATTTACGAGCTGTAAACGTAGACATATTAACCCTTGGACAGTACCTTCAACCCACCCCCAAACACCTTCCTGTAGCGGAATTTGTTACACCAGAACAATTTGATAAATACAAAAAATTGGGACTAGAAATGGGATTCAAATACGTAGAGTCTGGTCCATTGGTAAGATCATCTTACCATGCAGAAAAACATCTTTTCTAAAACTTTTGAATTACCGTTAACTCGGTAAAACAACATTTTTAATAAATAAGGACAAAACTATCTTGTCTAATCCTAGCATAATTTGTAATTTCACCGCATCCTTACGATTAGGTTATTATTAACTATACATTAGATTATGAAAAACAGTTACTTACTAATTGGCTCAGGTGCTTTAGCGATTGCAGGAGCTGCTTATTTAAGTTGTGGTACATGTGACGGACTTGAGGTTTCTAAAAACTATCAGCCAAAAAGCATTACCGTTGAAGCCCCAAATGCAGATGGGCAGTATGAATTTTGGGAGCAACACCACAAAAACCTAGAAACAGGTGTGGTAAACCCTGAAGACGCTATAACTGCATACCGTGATGCAATGGATTTCATCAGAAATTCGGCTGGCCAAAGATCTTTAACCCTTGATTGGTGGGAAAGAGGTCCAGATAATATCGGAGGAAGAATTAGAGCTATTTGCATTGACGTTGATAATGATAATCACATTTGGACTGGTGGTGTATCTGGTGGTCTATGGCAATCTTTTAACGGTGCAAATACCTGGTCTAAGGTGGATTCATGGCCTGAGGACGCATTAGCAATATCTACTATTGCTCAAGCAGAGGCTGGATCAAAAAGAATTTTAGTAGGTCTTAACAATAAAAGAGAAAACGGTTTAGCTTCAAACGCAAGAGGTATTTACGAAAGTACTGATGACGGAGCAACTTGGACACTTATTTCTGGAACCTCAACAATTGATGAGGTAAATGAAATTGTTGATGTACCTGGACAAGATAAATTTTATATATCAACTTCATCTGGATTGAGACTATACGATAACGGAACTTTAAGTAATGTTTCAGTAGCTGGTTCAACAACTGGTGATTATGAAGGCTTAGATATTTCTGCTGATGGAAATTACATTATCGTAGGTAAAAATGGAATTGGTGTTACTACTTATCTTTCTGAAGATGGCGGTGCATCTTTTGCCTCAATTTCTGGTAACGGAGCTGGTGAATTACCTTCTTCTAGTAGGTCAAGAATTGAGTACGCTTTTTCGGAAGTACAAGACAATGGTAAGTACCTTGTAATTGCTTTAACGGCCAATGGTGGTCAGCATGGTGGAACTTATGCTTCAAAAGATAACGGTTCAGATGGAACATGGAATGAAGTGATTCCTTCTTCTGTATTGGTATTTGGATCAAACGGTCAAGGACGTTATGACAATATAGCCGGAGCCCACCCAACAAATCCTAACAAATTCTTAGTAGGTGGTGTTGATTTATTTAAATGGGAGGCAAATACTTCTATTACGCCAATTTTTGGACAATACGCACAAGCATCTTACTGGTTCTTACCTCCAAATGAAGATCAATACGCTCATGCCGATCAGCATGAAATGGTGAATGATGGTGCTGGTAACCTATACATTGGTAACGATGGTGGTGTAGGAAAATCATTGAAAAATGTTTGGGGTGAAGAATTTTACCCTGCGAACAGATTCTTTAACATTACGCAGTTTTACAACATTGCTGTAACGAAGGACGGGCACTTCATGGGTGGAACTCAAGATAACGGTACTCTGTTTAACGATTTAACTAATGCTACCCCTGAAGAATTTCAAGAAATTAGAGGTGGAGATGGATTTACATGTGACGCCTCTCAAATGGTTGATGACGTATTCTTTGCTTCTGTTTACAATGGTGATATCCAAAGAACGGATGACGGAGGATTTACTTGGGGTTCTTTCTATAGCTCAGGTGTATTGTCATGTGGTTCTCCTGGAGCACTTAGTAACGGACTTGGACAATTTAGAACTACTGGACGTCTATACGAAAATCCAAATGACTTAAACAGTACAGATTCTATCCTGTTTATTGCTGATGAAGATTACTCAATTGGTGATACGATAGTAGTTCTTGGAAATACTTTCCAAAACGAGATTGAGCATGTTTTAACTCAAAATATTAACCATGAAGATTCTATCATGGCTAGTGGTACGGTAGTTGAAAATGGTGATACTTTAAATTTCTTCTTGGATCCAATCGATGGTGATACTATCTATAAAGGATTTGAGGATGTAATTTATGACATTGCTCTTGACACTATTAAAGTTCAAGATCCTGTTCAAAGTTTATATGCTTTTGGACTTGGAACAACTTGTGGTGGTGTATTTATAACTCGTGATGCCATGCGTTTCGGTAAGAATCCATTCTGGTGGAACATTGGTAAAAACCAAATTAGTATCCCATCTTGTATTGAGTTCTCTCCTGACGGGAATCACTGTTATGTAGCTGCTATCAATGGTGTGTGGAGAATTTCAGGATTAAATACCTTATATGGAAATGAAAATACGGATGGATATCCAACATCTTCAAATCCAAATGGTAACCCTGAAACATTACCTGCAACAGTAACTGTAACACAGATAAGCACCCTTAACTCTGTAAGCGGTATTGGTATTGATTACCAAAACCCAGGAACAGTTGTTCTTACTCAGTCTGGGGGAGGTTCTGGAACAAGAATTTTACGTTCGACAGTAGCAGAAACTACAACTGCAACTTCAAGCTTTACAAGCATCATGGGAGATTTCCCAAGTACTATTCCAGTATATGATGCAATTGTTGATGTTGAAGATCCATCAGGAAACAACATTGTTATTGGAACTGATTTTGGAGTGTATGCTACTGGAAACGGTGGGTCAACATGGGAATACCAACCAGGAAATATGGGAATGGTTCCAACTTATGAAATTAGACAAGTTGTTACTCCTTGGGATCAGGGTGGTTCAGCTTACGGGATGATTTTCGCTGGAACATTTGGTAGAGGTATCCACTCTACTGGTAGCTTGGTTGGAATTGATAATCCAAATACTGATTCTCCAGTTGCTTCAATTTCGAACCTGTCAGTTTACCCTAATCCAATGGTAAATCAAGGACAAATTGCAGTTGACCTAACTACTGCTACTAGCAATGTAACTGTGAATGTTTATTCATTGTCAGGTAAATTAGTTAGCCAGGTTAAAGCTGGTAACCTTGGAAAAGGTAATCATGTAATTGACTTAAACGTTAGCAACTTATCAGCTGGAACATACATTGTACAGCTACAAGCTGGAAACGAAAACAAAACGGCAAAAATCGTCGTTTCAAAATAAATTTGAATTTTATTTGATGAGAAAGGAGGTCATATTGACCTCCTTTTTTTATTGTTATTTGTAGCTATCTGTATTACATTTACCAAAAAAGAACAATGGGAACAACAAGAATTGCTATCAATGGTTTTGGGAGAATTGGAAGAATCTTTACCAGAGCTTTATACAACCAAAACACAAACATAAAAATTGTTGCCATTAATGACCTGACAGACGCTCATACTCTAGCACATCTTTTACGTTATGACTCTGTACATGGAAGGTTTAACGGAAAGATAGAATCAAATGATACTAGTATTACGGTCAACGGTGATGTGATACAAATTCTAAACAAAAAGAATCCAGAAGAATTACCATGGGGCAATATGGATGTAGACTTTGTAATTGAATCTACTGGTATTTTTAGAGATAGAGATGGTGCTAGTAAGCACCTCAGGGCGGGAGCAAAAAAAGTAATTATTTCAGCGCCGGCTAAATCATCAGATATTAAAGCGGTTGTTATGGGAATTAACGATGACATTCTTGATGGTTCAGAAAAAATCGTATCTAATGCCAGTTGTACAACCAATTGCGCAGCACCACTGGTTAAAGTATTAAAAGACTTATGTGGTATTGACAATGCCTATATCACCACCATACATTCTTATACAGGCGATCAGCGTTTACATGATGCTCCGCATTCAGATTTACGCAGGGCACGTGCGGCAGCCGAAAGTATTGTTCCAACAACTACAGGAGCGGCCAAGGCTATTACCAAAATATTCCCTGAACTGGATGGAAAAATTGGAGGCTGCGGAATCAGGGTACCTGTTCCAGATGGGAGCCTTACTGACATTACTTGTGTAGTGAAAAACACAAAGACAGCAAAGGAGATTAATGAAGCCTTCAAAAAAGCAAGCGCCAACGAGCTTAAAGGAGTTCTGGGTTATACCGATCACCCTATTGTTTCAAGAGATATTATTTCTCAGCCTGAAAGTTGCATTTTTGATGCACAATTAACCTCAGTAATAGACAATTTGGTAAAAGTTGTTGGTTGGTACGACAATGAAGCTGGTTATTCTAATCGCTTGGTTGATCTAGTTCAATACATGAATCAATTATAAATAGAAATTCATCTATTCCTTTTTGAATCGAATATGACCAACTTTTCTGTTGCTAATTATTCTTGCTTCATATATTCCAACAGGGAGTTGACTTGTATTAAGCTTGGTATACATAGACACTATCTTTTCACGAGCAATTAATTGACCGATATGATTGTATATCAGTATCTCTGCATCTTCACCCACAGATTCTAATACCAAATTCAACTCATCCCCAGCTGGGTTCGGATAAAATTGAATATTCGTTAAGATTCTTTCATCAAGGTAAGTTGTATCTATAGTGTATACAGAATCCACAAAGAAGGTATCGGAAATTGCGGAACAGCCACTTGCGTTTGTATACAGCACCTGGTAATAACCTATTCCACTGTCAGCATAGACATAAATTTGATTTGTTGCTCCAGAAATGCTATTTCCATTAAAAAACCATTGATTACCACTTCCGTAGGAAGAAATTAATTCAGAGTTAATATACACCTCTGTTATCGTTGGCACTGCAGGAGTTGGGTTAACTATCACCTCCACACTATCATTATTTGAGCATCCGTTCACATCAGTTCCAACCACATAAAACCACTGAGACGAACTCGGGAAAGCATCTGGGTTTCCAATGGTACTGTCTGTAAGCACAGAATCCGAGTGCCATACATAAGTAGAGCCTCCACTAGCAGATAAAGGTATAGTATCTCCATCACAAATCGTTCCTCCAAGACCCGCATCAATATTAGGCAAGCTAAATATTGTTACCGTCTCACTCGTTGAGTTTTGACATCCCATACTATCAACAACTGTTAAGGTGTAGTTACCTGCAGTAAGAGCAACTATAGTATCATCTGTTTCATTATTCGGTCCCCATGTATAGGATCCAGGTTCATCCGTGTAAAGAATTACACTATCCCCAGGACAAACTGATGTTGGTCCTACACTGTATATATTTGGACCTGGTAAAGGGTTTACAACGACTGTAACAGTATCAACATCCGAGCATCCATTCGCATTTGTCCCTGTTACCAAATATGAACTGGTAACGGATGGACTAGCGGTAGGATTCGAGCATGAAGTGCAAGAAAAATTAGTCCCAACAACAATAGGGTCACCAGAAATTAAGCTCCAAATATGACCACTGCCACCAACAGCGTTCAGTTGTGCTGTCTCACCTATACATAGCGTATCATCTTGACCAGCATCTACAAGTAATTGGCAGTATTTAATTGTACTAAAATCTTGACCGGAAGAACTGCCTCCGTTAGAAGTCCCGGTTACGTATATATTTTCTTGTGGATCAATTTCTATGGCCAGTGCCTGATCTGAATTATTCGCTGTAGCATTAAACCGTGTAGACCAAGTTAACACTCCTGTTGGTGTGTATTTTAACGTTAAGAAGTCATTGTTAGTGGCAGGCTCAAAAGAGTACCCCGTCACATATATACTTCCAGAACTTCCTTCCGTTATAGCAAATGCTTCATCATAGTTTCCACCTGATCCAGAAAACCTAGCTTCCCATTGAAAAATACCTCCTTGATTTAATTTCAAACTCAGAAAATCTTCTGAAGTTCCATTTCCAATACTTCTCCCTGTTATATAGATATTGTTTGAAGCATCCACAATAAGGTCATTTAATTTATCATAATCAGAGCCTGTTCCATTATAGGCATAATCCCATTGAAAAACACCATTACTGTTGTATGCTACCACGCCATAATTTGCATCTTCAAAGGCATCATAGTACGCAAAGCCTCCAACAATTACATTTCCATTCGGAGAGATTCTAATCGTTGTAGGTTGATCAAAACCACCATTATAATCATAGCGCATTTGCCACTGCAGAGCGCCAGCGCTATTATACTTAATTGTATAATAATCAAGATTATTACTAAGACCTGAACCCTGTGAAACACCTGTTATGTATGGATTATTTGAAGCATCAATAGCGATAGCATAGGCTTCATCGGCATTAGATCCAGCAGACGAGTATTGATCTGACCATTGCAGAACTCCATTAGTATTATATTTCGCAATTAGATAGTCTATGTCTGTTCCTGCACTGTTGTACATAATAGAACCAACAATATAAATATCCCCATTTCCGTCAATTGCTACCCCCCTTGCTTGATCATAATATCCCTGCGCATTATAGGTTTGTGCCCATTGAAAAACACCATTGTTGTCATACTTAACCAATACAGCATCATAATCTGCAGCGTTTACATGAACAACTCCTGCAACATATACATTCCCTGAAGCATCAAGCGCTATAGCTCTGGCCTCATCTATGGAGTTATTAGGTCCGTTATAGGTCATTGTCCAGAGTTGAGTTCCGGAATTATCATATTTCACAGTTTGTAGATCAAATCCGGTCCCAGAATTAAAAGAGGTTCCGGTAACATAAACGTTTCCGGCGGCATCAATCACCATATCAGTGGCAACATCCGTAGCGCTTCCAGCACTGGTATATCTGCTTTCCCATTGCACATTCACTTGGGCATGCATGGAAAGACTTATAATAAAAATGCAAAGTAGGCTTAAGTAGTGATTCTTCATATAAGTTCGACCAATAGTTAAAATACAAATATAAAAATATATGTTTTGTCTATAAATTTATTAGACCTTTATCTTTTTTTTTATTTTTACGCTACGAAAACAACTGCGAATGAGAAAACTCTACATTTTTCTAACACTCATTTTTTTAGGTTTTGGAATTGAATCCAGTGCTACACACGTGGTTGGTGGGGCAATTACCTATGAACATTTGGGTGGAGCAACCTATAGACTTACGTTTAAAATGTATAAGGACTGTGGATCCGCAGTCAATCCAAATCCAGCGCAGTTTCCTAATAATGTAGCTTTAGCTGTTTATGATGGAAGTGGGAATTTCATTCAAACAGTAAATTTACCTTATCCTGGTCAGGATACACTAAATCCTTCGATTGACACTTGTGCTTTTGACCCTGGCGTTTGTGTATCACAAGCCATCTATACGAAGGTTGTAAATAATCTTTACCCAGGAACGGGAGGATATCATTTAGTTTATCAATATTGCTGTAGAAACCAATCAATTGACAACTTACCAAATGCTGGTGGAGGAATCGCTACTTCATATCACGCCTACGTCCCAGACAATTCCATTTATTTGACAAACAGTTCACCTTTGTGGGAAAACTTCCCGCCTGTTTTTGTCTGTGCCAACAACCCACTAGAATTTGACCATGGAGCAACAGATCCAGATGGAGACTCCTTAGCTTATAAATTATATCACCCCTTTGATGATGGTGCCTTTACCTGGGTACCGAGTGCCACTTCCGCTCCGAACGAGCCAAATTTTAATCTAGTACCTTATAATGCTGGTTATGATTTTGAATCTCCCTTAGAACCAAGTGCTCCTGCTAACACCTTGGAAATAGATGTTAATACGGGTGTTATGAATTATGCTACTGGAGCTAATCCTATCGTTGGCCAACACGTAGTGGGTATAATGGTTGAAGAATGGAGAAATGGTGTTTTGCTTTCTCGTATTTATCGAGATTTTCAGTTTAATGTACTCAACTGTCCTCCTCCAGCCCTTGCTGGAATTGGGCCCGTGGATGCATGTAACGGAACCAGCATCCAAATGATTAATAACTCAACAAGCTCAGCTAACGGATTTGAATGGGATTTTGGTGATGGATCTCCCAATAGTAACCAGTTTGAGCCTACCCATACTTACCCGAGTCAAGGGCCTTACACCATTACACTCTACGCACAGGCGGGTACCCCATGTGCGGATACAGCCACCCTAGACATCAATATTTCTGGAGTTACTGCTGATTTCTCAACTGTTGATACGGTTTGTGTTCAAGACCCTGTGAACTTTACAGATAACTCAAGTAGTACCGGTACTTCTACTGTCAATCAGTGGAACTGGAATTTTGGTGATGCAACCCAGTCTAACCTGCCAAACCCAAGTCATACTTACACTTCAGGAGGGGATTTTACGGTGCAATTAGTTGCTACATCAACTGCTGGATGTAAAGACACGACAACCGTTGATTTACACGTTCAGGCATTTCCCATTGCAGATGCGGGCCCTGACACAACAGCTTGCGAAAATAATCCACTAATAAACCTAAACGGATCTTCTGGAACAGCCACCGGAGGGCTTTGGTTGGGACAAGGAGGTACATTTAATCCAGGACCTACTGACTTAAATGCATCCTATACCCCTTCTCAAGCTGAACTTGACAGCGGTTTTACGATCCTTACCTTAAGTACTACAGGTAATGGATACTGTCCAGCTGATGGAGACTCTTTAATAATAACATTCGTTACAGGTCCATCCGTTGATGCAGGACCAGATTTACAAGTTTGTAGTGACACAAGCCAAGTTCCTTTAAGCGGAACTGTTGTAGTAGCTGGTGGAGGACAATGGACCACTTCAGGAACAGGTACCTTCTCTCCTACTGATGACGATTTAAATGCCAGCTATATACCAACATCTGCTGACACCGCGGCAGGAAGTGTGATGATATATTTAACAACGACTCAAAATGCAAATTGTATTGCAGCTACTGATTCTATGGAGATAACATTCTTTGACCCTCCTACTATGAGTATCCTAGCAGAAGACACAGCATGCCAAGGGGACTTTATTGTATTGGATGGTAACACTACAACAGGTGCTGGATTTTGGTTAACCGATGGGTCTGGAACTTTCACGGTTGGTGACTCCACGGTTCAAACTTCTTATGAGCCTTCTGCTGCGGATGACGCTAACGGACAAGTAACATTTGTTTTTCAAACGCTTAACAACGGAGGTTGTCAGCAATTAATTGACAGTTTGGTTGTAGATATTTTACCTTCTCCTACTCCGGACTTTAGCTTCACTGAAGTATGTTTGAATGACCCAAGCACCTTTACAGATAATTCAACCAGCATTGATCCAATTACTGGATATGAATGGCTATTTGATGGAGGGAATTCCGATTTAAATCAAAATACAACTTTCACCTTTGGAACGCCAGGGACGCATGACGTTAGTTTAATTGTTTATACCCAAAATGGTTGTTCTGATACTTTGAATCAAAATGTTGAAGTACATTATTTACCTGAAGTAGGTTTCATTAATACAACACCTTGTTTAAACGGAGGATCTTTATTCAACGATACTTCAAGCGTAACAAACTCAAGCATTGTAGGCTGGAATTGGAATTTTGGTGATGGTAATTCTGACACGGTTCAAAATCCATTAAATGTTTATGGAGCTGCAGGAACCTATAATGTTACTTTAATAGCCACATCTGCATTTGGATGTGTCGATTCAGCTACACAATCAACCACAGTACTTCCTGGTCCTACGGCTGACTTCTCAGCTACCCCAGAGGCAGTAAATATGTTTGAAGATATCTTCTTCACAGATTTATCTATTCCACAAGCTTCAATAAATTCGTGGTTCTGGGATTTTGGTGATAATTCTGGAACAAGCACTATTCAAAATCCTAGCTACGCTTATTCAGATACTGCGGGAACCTTTTCGGTTCTTCTCGTTGTGACTGATACAAATGGATGTGCCGATAGCCTCTACAAAGATGTAATCGTTTTCATGCCACCGATTGTACCTTCTGGTTTCAGTCCTAATGGTGATGGTGAAAATGATATTTTATATGTTTATGGAGGACCTTACAAAGAACTGCAATTTGAAATTTATAACAACTGGGGACAATTGATATTTGTATCAACAGATGAAACCCTCGGTTGGGATGGAACTTACAAAAATGTAGACCAACCTATGTCGGTTTATGTATATAAAGTTCGAGCCGTGACTCAAGATGATGTTATTCATGAACTCCACGGAGATGTAACCCTACTGCGCTAATGAAGATGAAATTAAAATATCTTGGATGGATGCTTTCTTCTTGTTTTTGCTTTAGTCTGGCAAACGCACAAGATTTCCATTTATCCCAATATGATGCCGCTGCCTTAAACTTTAACCCCGCTTTGACGGGGGCTTTTAAAGGCGACCTAAGATTACATGGTCACATCCGTGATCAATGGTCACAAGTGGCAAATAAACCTTTTAGAACTGGCTTATTATCGGCGGATATGGCGAAAAACGATTGGGGCTTTGGTTTACAAATAGCCAACTTAAGAGCCGGTGTTGGAGACTACAATGTTTTAAGCCTACTTGGATCTGTATCCTATGATATAGGCCTGGATGCTGATAACTATCATCATATTTCTTTAGGAGTACAGGCGGGTGCTTTTCAAAAAAGTGTTCAATTTGATCAGTTAACTTTCGGAAATCAATATTCAACCCAAAACGGAGGTTATTTTAACACAGCAATACCATCAGGGGAAAATTATCAAGATAATAGTATCCTTCAGCATGATGTTAATGCTGGTTTTATGTATTATTACGGAAAGGAAAATTCCAAGATAAATCCTTTTTTAGGAGGATCTGTATTTCACATTACACAACCAACTGAAACCTTTTTTAATGCTGATAACCCGATACCAATGCGTTGGGTACTTGCTGCAGGAACAAAGGTAAATTTAACTTCTAGACTTCAGGTCCTACCTAAAGTGTTCTACATGGGCCAGGAAAATGCTAGAGAGTTAACTTATTCTGGTCATGTACATTATTACTTACCTCAGAATGATGCATTCCTAATTGGAGGTGTAACCATGAGAAATAAAGATGCAGCAATTGCAGAGGCCGGTGTAAAATGGTCAAGCTGGATTTTTAGGTTAAGTTATGACGTCAACACATCTCAATTAAATACTGTCTCTAACGGAAGAGGTGGTATGGAAATGAGCCTAACTTATATTTTAAGTAAATACGACCCTAATCCAATAAAAACATGTCCAAGATTATAAATATGAAAAACGCATTATTATTCATAGCGGCCTTCATGTTTAGTATTGGAGGGTTTGCTCAAAGTCAAAAAGAACTTATTCGTCTGGGCGATCAGGCCTACGAAAGTTATAACTATGCATCTGCAGTATACTTTTATAAGAAGATAATTGAGGGAGGAAAGTCAGGCACCCGTTATGACGTGACATATCCCTATGAGATCAATTCATATGTAAGTCCAGTTAAATCTAGTGACTCTACAAAGGCGCTTTCACCGCGGGAGTTAAGACAGCGCTACGTGATAAACATGATTGCAAACTCATATCAAGGCTTACGCGACTATGATAATGCGAAAGAATGGTATGAGAAAGCTTTACTTGCACCTCATGATTCATTTCCAAATACGCAATATCGCTACGCTGTCTCCTTAATGAATTTGGGGATGTATGATGAAGCTAAGACTCAATTAGAAGAGTTTATTGAAAAGACTGATGAAAGTAACCCTTATCTTAATCCTGCGATAAACATGCAGGCTGGTTGCGCTTTTGCTCAAAACTCAAGTAACACTACTGATGGAATTGTGGTTGAACAAATGGACAGTGTGTTCAACAGAGGCATTTCTAGCTTTGGGGTAAATTATTATGAAGGTGAATTGTCACTGATCTACGCCGCAGGTCGAAAAGGGAATATTGTTGTTGATCCTGATAAGGAAAGTGGTGAATATAATTCTGACTTATTCATTACTAGCAAAATTGGTAATAACTGGGAAGCTCCAATGCGACTTGAAGGACCAATCAATACTCCAATGAATGAAGGGGCAGCGGCAATGTCTGTTGACAGAACAACGCTTTACTATACACAATGGGATCCGAACGATAGAAGTAAGTGCAAAATTATGCTGGTCAACAAAATGAACGGTATGTGGATGCAGCCTTTTGATTTGGGTATTCTTAATGTTGATGGATATCGCAGTATGAACCCCACTTACACCGAAGATGAAAGTCGTTTATATTTCGCGTCTGATCGTCCAGGAGGTTATGGTGGTTTAGATATCTGGTTTTGCCCTATCATGAGCAACGGAGATTTAGGGCCAGCTGAGAATTGTGGGCCTTCAATTAACACCGCTGAAGATGAAAACACTCCTTTTCATCATTACCAATCGAACACCCTATTTTTTAGCTCAATGGGGCATGTTGGCTATGGTGGGTATGACATTTTTAAAGCAAAATACGATGAATCAGCAGAAGCATGGACGAACCCAAGAAACCTTGGAGCTCCATTTAATTCATCAAAAGACGAAACCTATTATGTTTTGGATAAATTCCAAAAATATGGATATCTAACCAGCGATAGAGAACATTGCGTAAGCTGTGATTCTTCTAAGACAGATGGAATCTCAGGTTACTGTAACAAAATATACAGCTTTGAAAAACCTGAATTGCGCTTCATGCTTAGCGGTATAGTATTCGATAATGATTCCGGAGAACCTATTCCTAATGCACTTATTACCTTTAAAGACATCCGAGGAAATTTTGATCCTTTCTTTATTATGACGGATGGGGATGGATTTTATGAAAAGGAGTTAGAGGCTAATATGGAGATATTCTTGAAAGCACAAAAAACAGGTTATTTTGGTGACGCAGCTACGGTTTCAACCAAAGACTTGACTGAATCTACTGAGTTAACTCAAGATTTTTACTTGAATAAGATTCCTGAGGAAGCAATAGCTATTGAAGGTATCGAGTACGACTTTGACAAAGCAACACTACGTCCTAAATCAAAGGAAATATTAGATGAATTGGCTAGTTTCTTAACTCTAAATGATAACTTGGTTATTGAAATTCAATCTCATACAGATTTTAGAGGAGATGATAACTACAACCTTGATTTGAGTAAAAGAAGAGCTCAGTCTGTAGTTGATTATTTAGTAGACAAGGGGATAGCAAGAGAGCGAATGATACCAAAAGGTTACGGTGAAACGGAGCCTGCGTATGCACTGGACGAAAACAAGAAACCAATTCGTAATTCAGAAGGTGAATATGTTTACTTAACGTATGATTATATTATGGCTCTAACCGACAAGGATGAGCAAGAAGTTGCACATCAACGTAATCGTCGTACGGCCTTTAAAGTTCTGTCGGAAGACAACGAATCAATCTTGGAAAGTACTCCAAAATAGTACTGAAAAATCATGGTTATTTCGCTTGGTAAATTTAAGTTGGGTAAACTGACTAAGCTTTACACCTTTCTAAAGTTATCAAAGCAAATCGAAAAAGAAGCCCTAGCCGCAGATGGCATTATTAAGGTTAAACTTATGGGCGGGAATTTGAGCAGCTTTTATGTTCTTACCGTATGGGAAGACACAGAAAGCATGATGAAGTTTTCTCGTTCGGGCAAACACCATGAAGCGATTAAGAAGTCAAAAGATTTAGCAAAAGAAATCAAGCTTTATCATTATGAGTCTGACGAAATTCCAACTGAAAAAGAGGTAAAACTAAGCTTGGAGAACAATCCAAAAACGCGCATACTTTAATTAATCAAATTTTATCGCCTTCACAGCCTGGATGCGACTAATCAGAATAGATGGCAATAGAAGTGCCAACAGGCAAATAACTCCAGTTCCTAAATTCAACAGTAGTATATACCATAGATTTAATTCTACGGGAACTTGTGAAAGATAGTACGTGCTTTGGTTTAAGGGAATTAATCCAAATTGATCTTGTAATAAGCAGAATGAAATCCCTATGACATTCCCCCATAACAAACCTCTCAGAATTAGATAAAACGCTTGATAAAGAAATATTTTTTGAATAGCCCAATTACTATAGCCCATTGCCTTGAATATCCCAATGGCATTTGTCCTTTCTAATATCATAACCAACAGAGCTGCGGACATATTGATGATAGCTACTAAAACGGTTAAAACAATGATAATTACAACGTTCATGTCCAACATTTCCAGCCAACTAAAAATATCATCCCTAAGTTCCCTAATGCTCATTACCTTATAACCACTATCTCCGATTGAACCAGTACTCTCCTTCACTTTTTGAGTTATTACATCCAAATCTTGCCAGTTTCTCACATTGATTTCATAACCGCTTGCATAATACTTAGATGAACCTCCACTACTCTTTATTTTGATATTCACAAGAAGACCATCCCATCTAACCCTTCTGGTTGAATCTGTGAGGTATTCCACCTCATACGCATCAGTCAAACTCAAAGTGTCTGTGGTAACTTGCATTTCTAACCAAGCAGTGTCTGGGACACTGAGGGGCACTGATTGCTTTCCTGTTCCTGGAGGCAGAATGCTAAAATCAGTTGTAATAACCCTATAAGTTGTGTCCTTAAAAGGAAGAACGGTCATGTAATCTCTAATATCCCATCCTTGCCCCCAATCGTGACGATAATTCCGGTTTCCTCCCTTTGGGTATATTCTCAGGCTCATCCTTCCGTGGGCAAGACTATCCTCAATATCTAAACGTCCTCCTATCCCCCACTGACGCAAGTTTTGCACTTGAACTAAAGGAATAAAAGCGAACTCCTTATCATAATCCTCCAAACCCGATTCATATATACCAACTACCGTCGATTTTCGTTTACTCCCTTTGTCTTCCTTTAAATAGTATACATCCACTTCATCATTTAACTTCAAATGAAGTTTGTCAGCAATGTATTTTGAGATCAGTATTTCCCTATCATTTTCAAAACTTAGGAGTTTACCTTCTTTCAAATTACCTTTAATGAACGTCCAGTCATAATTTTCATTGACGCCTTTACAGATTACGCCGTGTACATCAGCAGAGTCAGAATTGGCTCGACTTTGAAGAATTACAGGTAATAAGGCAAATGGATGTGCTGATTTTATACCCTTTACCTCTGAAATATCCTCTAAGAAAGAGCTTTGAAGAGAAATAGGATTACTTTCATCATTGGCTGTTAATTGGATATGTGAGCCAAAGCCTACTACTTTATCTCTAATTTCATTTTGAAAAGCCACCACAACCGAAACGGCAATTATCATTACCGCCATTCCAAGAATTATAGATAGTAAGGAAATTCTGGTGATAGGACGAGCAATTCTTCTATTGTCCTTCCCCTCTTTGGAAATAAACCTTTTCGCTATAAAATAAGAGCTGTTCAATTATATTTCGCCTTGTCTTTTGGTAACCAAATACATGCAGTAACTGAACAATGGTACTGTAACAATAAATCCAATACCCACATATATCATGCTCTTCAAATGTGTTAAATAGGATTTCATTGAACTCACAGCTAATTCTACATTATCCTGCTCCGCCGCAATTGCAACCGACATGAGGGCTTTAGCAACAAGGTACATTAAAACTAAAGAAATTGCTGTTTGAGCAACACCGATAATCCAATAGATATAGAAAGCTGGTGTAACAGCTTTTTCTTTCCAGGTTAAAAATTTGTTCTGCTCTTCATAGATATAAGAGCTTTGCAGCAGTTCTTTTAAAGCCACAAAAGGGACATATAAGTTTACGAAAGGAACAAAAATGGCTCCTACACTCCAACTTGGAGAAAACTTCAAATCTGCACCAGCTGCTTTAACATTAGAAAGTGCTCTATAGAACCAAACACTATAACATACGATTCCAGCAATCCAAATGAGAGTTCCCAAGCCCGTGGCATTGGATTTCTCAGCTTCTTGCTGAAATTCTTGGGGATTAAAATCGGTACTATTCACCATTCCAGTGAGTGTATCGATAAGCTCCAACTGGTTTATAATTTGGAATACCGTAATAACTGCGTACACAGCATAACAGATAACAGCTGCAAAAAATACGAGCTTTGTAGTATGCAGGGGATAAATCTCTTCATTTTCTTCATTAACGTTCTCAATATTGTCGTCTAAAATATCCATCTTATTCCCAGTTTAAATTTTGAGCGCAATCTACGATTAATTTTCTGTCTGCTCCTGACATGAAATACTTTTTAAAGTCCTTTATTAATTGCTCTTGCTCCTCATTCAAAGGTTGACTGCAATCTCTGTAATATAGGTATAATTCAGTTTCAGAAAATCCTGCTTGAAAAGGTTCGTGAGCAATTTCAACGCGATCTACTCCCTCCAAAATTTCAGTTCGATTATCTCCAAAACTATTGAACCAATTTCGCTTCAAATTTTTTACTTGCATGCTGTCTTTAAACACAAAAAATCCTAGCCGAAAAGCTTTTGCTAAGCTATCTTCGTAGGGTTCGAACTCATACAAAACTCCCAATTCGTTGGCATAACGGTTAAGTTCCGACTTAGCACTCAAATCTTTAACTCGAAATAAGGCTTTATAAGATTCAACAAAGCTTGCAATTTTAGCTTGTTTGGTCGAGTCAACAATCACCAATTCAAATGCTTCTGCGTTCCTTGAAGGGGTTGCTAAATTCTTTTCTACAACAACTTCAGGTTTGACAGGTTCCACGACATCCTCCTCAACTGGAATATCTTCCTTTGAGCCGCATGATGCCATAAAAAGCATCAAAAGACTATACAATATCCAATAGTTTCTCAAAATCACTTTCACTAACATCTAAATGTAAGGTAAATCTCACTCGCTGTCCTCCCATACCAATAGCTAGGGCTCCTGAATTTTTTAATCTTTCTAAATAAGCATTTGGATTTACTTCTTTAGCTAATTCCACTATTACCAAATTCGTTTCAACCGGATAAATCATATCTATATCAGGAGATTTAGCAAGCTTTTCTTCTAAAGTTTTCGCCCTTTCATGATCAATCTTTAGCCTATCAATATTATTTTTTAATGCATATAAACCACCAGCTGCAATAATTCCAGCTTGTCTCATTCCACCACCTAAAATCTTTCTAATTCTTCTGGCTTCATACATAGCTTCTTTGCTACCAACCAACACAGATCCTACGGGGGCACCTAAGCCTTTGCTGAGACAAATGCTAATTGTATCAAACATTGCCCCATATTCCTTTGAGCTCATTCCATTCTCCACCAAGGCGTTAAAAACTCTCGCTCCGTCATTGTGGAATTTCAAGCCATTCTCATTTGCCCAATTAGAAAGTTTTTTTAGCTCTTGAGTATCATAAATTGCTCCTCCTCCTCTGTTCATGGTATCTTCAACGCACAACAATTGAGTTCGGGGTTTATGAACATCTTCCGCATTAATCTTTCCCTCCAGTGAATCCAAGCTAATCATTCCTCGATTTCCTTGAATTAATTTTACGCTGGCCAAACTATTAACCATTATACCGCCTGCTTCATATTGATATATATGAGCTTCCTCATGACAAATAACTTCTCCACCCATCGTTGTATGGAGTCGAATCGCAATCTGATTTGTCATAGTTCCAGAAGGACAAAATAAGCCTGCCTCTTTTCCAAACAATTTCGCGGTGTAATCTTCCAATTCTATGATACTCGGATCCTCAACAAAAACGTCATCTCCAACAGGTGCTGACATCATCGCATCCATCATCCCCTTGCATGGACGAGTAACCGTATCACTTCTAAGATCTATCATACTTATTTCGTATTTTTGTCAAAATTACAAGAATTGCGTTTACTTTTATGTTTCATTCTTTCTCTTCCATTATTTTGGGCAAATGCTCAAGAAAAATACTGGGTTTATTTTAGTGATAAAAATGGCGTTGAGTTCAATCCCTATGAGTATTTTGACGCTAAAGCAATCGATAGAAGAGAAAAACTAGGTCTTTCCCTTAATCATTATTCAGACAGACCAGTGCGCAGCGATTACCTTACAAAAATTGCTGCTGCAGTTGACTCTGTAACTTATCCATCTAGATGGTTCAATGCCGTTGCTGTGTATGCCTTTCCAAGTCAGGTGGACCTTATTAGCAAGTTCCCATTTGTTACAAGTGTTGAAAAAATGGAAGGAGAGATGATACTTCTTGAAGATGATGAAGATGAATCTGATATTCATCAGGGTGAAATTAACCTTGCAAAAGCACAGTTGGACCGAATGGGTGTTGAAGCTTTTAGGAAAGACTCACTTTTTGGTAAAGGCGTTAGAGTTTGTGTTATTGATGCCGGCTTCCCTGGTGTTGAAACGGCAGATATGTTCCATTACCTTAGAAAAGAAGACAGAATAAAAGGCACCTACGATTTTACAAAACGATCAAAAAACTGTTATGGGGGCTTGGAACATGGCACACAGGTATTGAGTAATATTGTGGGGCTTACTGAAGATAGTGTCCAGTTCGGCATGGCGATTCAAGCGGAAGTTTTACTGGCTCGAACAGAGAAGATTTTTAAAGAGGGTATTTCCGAAGAAGAACTGTGGGTGGCAGCAGTTGAATGGGCGGATAAGAAAGGTGCAGATATTATAAACTCTTCCTTAGGCTACACCAAATCTCTTTACTTCCGAGATGATATGGATGGGAAAACGGCCTTAATTTCCAGAGCTGCGAATATGGCTGCGCGGAAAGGTATACTCGTGGTAATTGCGAATGGAAATGAAGGAACAGATCCAAACTGGAGAAGAGTTACAGCACCAGCAGATGCTGACTCCGCTCTAGCAGTTGGAGCTATAAACCCTTGGACCAATCTCCATTATTCATTTTCATCTTACGGACCAAGCGCAGATGGAAGATTAAAACCAAATGTAAGTGCTTACGGCGCCGCTATGGTAGAAGGAAAAAGAGAAAAAAGTGTCAATATGGGTACTTCATTTGCCTCTCCTCTTGTGGCAGGTTTTGCAGCATGTCTTTGGCAATCAAATCCTAATTGGACGAATATGGAACTTTTTGATAAAATAGAAAATAGCACGGATTTGTACCCCTACTTTGACTACGCTCATGGCTACGGTGTTCCTAACGCCTATTTTGCTTTGGAAAACACCATTAAAATTGACACTACATTTGATACCCTTAGAACTGAATTTGGATTGGAGGTTCATATAAGAGATGATTTCTTTGCGCCTACACAAATAATCATTGACAATTATTACACTAAAAACACCAACATGGATGATTATATCATCAATGCTTGGAGTGATGAAGGAAAAAAGAAACCTTTCTTTCATTTAAATGATAGAAATTTCAACACGCCTTCAAGTAAGGTTAACAGTGGATTTTTTCCTTATTTTTTCATTCATGTAGAAGAGGAAGGTATTTTGGAAAAGTACTTTACACTAACTGTAGAAGATCAAAAAATTATTGATTGGAAATTTTTAGATGAATTCAAAGGTAAAACTGTCCGTATGCATTACCGTGGTTATACTTTAAAACTAGAATTATGAGATATCTTGTATTACTGTCACTTGTAATTTCATTTAATTCTTTCGGACAGCGTATTTTGCTTATGCATAACGTTGAACAAGATTCGAATACGGTAGATGGACCTGGAAAAAGAAATTATAATGCCCAATTAATGGGATTTGGTTTTCATATCCCCATCGAAAGTAATGAGGCCGAAATTCAACTTGGAAAATCTTATTATTTAGAAACAGGAACAAGATCAAAACTTGGAGTTTCAAGGTTTTTTGAAATTGGTTTGGACCAAAAGTTTGCTTTCCACTCCTTTTTCATCGTAAATAAAGGATTGTTCACGAATGATTCGATAACTATAGAAAAGGAACGTCTTAACTTGTTCTCTTATCAACTTTCACCCTTCTTTAGATTTCATTTTACCAAACGAGGGGATTCTCACGGTAAATACCTGGATCTAGCTCCTTATGGTGAAGCTATTTTCATGTCACGATTAAACCAATGGATTCCTGAAACAAATGACTTCAGCAGGATTGTGAAAACCAGTTACAGAGGTCCCGACTTTATAAATCCATGGAATTATGGTGTAAGTGCACGACTTGGAACAAATGTTTTTCAAATATTTGGAAACTATCGCCTAAGCTCCTACTACAAGGCAGATAACGATTTTCCTGAATTGCCGAGATTTACTTTCGGCTTTATGATGGATATAGCGAATTAAAGTTTCACTACCCAATTAAATGGGTCTTCTACTTTTCCTGTTTTTAGATCGTTAAGGTATTTGTATACCTCATTACTAAAACCTCTTTTCTCAACTGGAGGCAGCTCAAAATCAAAGTCATTGAATCCTATCGTTTGAATCTGAGCAATAGTTGCAGCCGTTCCCGCTCCAAAGGCATCCGTTAACCTTCCGTACTCCGCAGCCATTCTAACTTCTTCGACCGAAACTTTTCTTTCCTCAACTACTTTACCCCATGCTCTAGCAACTTCCAACACAGATTTTCTTGTAATTCCAGGGAGAATAGTTCCACTCGGCATTGGAGAGACCAATTTATCCTCAATCTCAAAAACGATATTCATTGTACCCGACTCTTCAATAAACTTATGCTCCTTGGCATCTGTCCATATCAACTGATGATAACCTTTTTCTTTGGCCATCTTTGCTGGATAAAGAGAGGCTGCATAGTTACCAGCCGCTTTGGCTTCACCTACTCCACCTTCAGCCGCTCTGGTATAGAAGTTTTCTATTTTAACCTTTAATGGTTCCGTATAATAGGCTCCTACCGGGCAACAAAAAATTGCAAAAATGTAGTTATCTGAAGGTTTTATCCCAATGTAATCATCTGTTGCAAAAACAAAAGGACGTATGTAGAGCGAACTACCCTCTTTTGTTGGTATCCAGTCTGAGTCCAAATTTACAAGCTTCTTTAAGCCTGCCATAAATAGTTCCTCAGGAACTTCAGGCATGCACATTCTTTTTGCCGACTGATTTAAACGCTGAGCATTTTGATCTGGACGAAATAACAAAACCTCACCAGCATCATTCTTATATGCCTTCATACCTTCAAAGATGCTTTGTCCATAATGAATGGCAGAAGTAGCTGGATGCAAACTTAAATTTTCAAACGGTTTTACAACAGGTTTACCCCATGAACCATTTGAATATTCTACATAGAACATGTGATCAGTGAAAACTCTCCCAAACGGAAGATTATCAAAATCAATTGAACTTAACTTGGAATTTTCATTTTTAATGATCTCAATATCTACAGTTTCGTGCATAGGTCAAATTTTGCGCGAAGATAGTGATTTTAATAGCTATTATCAAGCTATATTTGTTGTGTGTTGGATGATGCACATAAAGTTTTAAAGCAATATTGGGGTTACGATAAATTCAGGCCACTGCAACATGAAATCATTCTTAATTCTATTTCTGGTAATGACGGATTAGCAATTCTTCCAACAGGGGGCGGAAAATCCTTATGTTATCAAATTCCGGGCTTGGTGCTTGGGGGTACAACCATCGTAATTTCTCCTTTGATTGCATTAATGCAGGATCAAGTCGCCACCTTAAAAGGAAAAGGTATTAAAGCAGCTTGCCTGCACACTGGAATGAATGCGGATACAATTACAAGGATTATTGACAATTTTAAATTCGGAGAATACCGTTTCCTTTATGTTAGTCCCGAACGACTTGAAAATGAACATTTCCGAAAACAAATTTCAAGTTTACCTGTAAATTTAATTGCCATTGATGAAGCCCATTGTATTTCACAATGGGGGCATGAATTTCGGCCGTCATATCTTTCATTGAGTGAAATTAAAGACCTGTTTAATGCTCCTGTTTTAGCCGTTACAGCCACCGCCACGCCCCAAGTTCAAAGGGACATTATAGAGCAATTGGCACTCGTAAACCCGGAGCATTTTCAAGCTAAATTGCAACGAAACAATCTGATTTTTGGAGCTCAGCATTGCGAGAATATCAGAAGAAAACTGCTAGAAGTCTTGAATAAAACAAAGGGTAGTACGCTGATATATGCACGTTACAGGAAAGATTGCCAGGAAATATCAGAGTTCCTTAATTCCGAAGGTGTTGAAAGTAGTTTCTATCATGCAGGTCTGAGTGCTAAGGAAAGAAATTCTAGACAAGAAACATGGCAGAAAAATGAATGCCGTGTTATGGTTTGTACAAATGCCTTTGGTATGGGAATAGATAAGGCAGATGTACGTTTAATTATTCATGTTGGAATCCCCGCGGATATAGAAAGTTATATTCAAGAGGCAGGACGAGCTGGAAGGGACGGAAACAAGGCCTTTGCCCTACTCCTGTCTAATCCGGCTGATATTTATAAGGCCAAAGAAAAGTTAGAAGCACAATTCCCTGATCTGGAACTGATTAAAAGGGTATACCAAGCCTTCTTCAATTCACAACAACAAGCCATAGGAACTGGAAAGGATAGTGTTTTTAAATTAAATATTGCTGAGCTTGCTCAAAAGTATAACATGAATACTTTTTCCATCCTACATGCATTCAAACATCTAGAATTATGCGGCTATTTTCATCTTTCAGATGCATTTCATAGTCCTAGCACAGTTCAAATAAAAATGAAAAAAAATGACTTGTACGATTACCAGATTCGGCAAGTTCAATTTGAACGACTCATAAAACTTTTGATAAGGTCTTACCCTGGAGTATTTGATTATCCTGTTCGCATGAGAGAAGAGGATTTATCCCATATTTTAAAACTACCTGTTCCAGACCTCATTAAGCAATTGAAAGCCTTGAATGACCAAGATGTTTTGAGTTACGACCCAAGAAGTAATCTTCCTAAGTTGGTATTGGTTCAAGATAGAATGCATGAGGATCATCTCCGGCTACAACCAAAAGAAAGGACAAAGCGCTTAGAGCTTAAAAAAGAAAAGTTGGATGCAATGATTTCCTACCTGAGTCATAAAGGTTGTCGACAGCAATACTTGACCGCCTATTTTGACGAAAAATCAGAAAGATGTGGACGTTGCGATAACTGCAGGAACGAAATTAAAGTTCGAATTGATAAAGAAGTAATTTTAAGTCGTATTCCTTTTCAAGGTGTTCTTTTAAGCGATTTGAGTGACCAATTCAATGGGGAAGAAAGTGATTTTCAAGAAGAACTTAGGAAATTAATTGACCAGGGCATTGTGCAATTGGATAGTGCTAATTTGATCACGAAAAATGTCTAATAAAATTGCCATTCTAGCTCACGGAGTGAACAACACTCCTAATGTTATGGCTTCAGCTCAAAAGTATTTTGAAGAACTGGGTTATGAGTGCCACAATTTGATCCTATCTGGACATAAGAGGCCATTGCCCAGCATTAAGCTTCAACATAGGCATTGGCGAGATAACATAAAAGAGGCATACGATTCGGCAAAGAACAAGAACCCGCAAGAATTGATATTTATTGGTTTCTCTTTAGGGGCTTTAAGTTGTGTAAATGCCAGTCAGCATTTCAAATTAAAATGGGATAAAATTATTTTCTTTTCACCTGCCTTAGCCTTGCGTTCAAGAGTCAATATTTTTACTCCATTCTTTTATTTACAGGCCTTCCCAATTCCAAGTTTCACACCTTACAGAATAATGAAGTATTGGGTTCTGCCCTCCTCTTACATCAGATCTATCCAGTTATTAATTAAAGAGCTTAAACCGGCCTCCATTACTGAAAATTTGTTGATAATTGCTTCTAAAAGGGATGAGGTTTTGAACTGGAAAAATGTAGAGAAGAAATGCAGCAAATTTGGGAAAAATGTGCGGCAAGTTTACGTCAAAGAGAAAAGAAGGAAATGGAACGATTACGGTCACTTAACAGCCGGTCCTAAATATATGTCTAAAAGTGATTGGGCAGTTGTTGAAGAGCAGTTAAAATCTATTCTACTCCAAAGTCAATCAAATCCATAAAGAGTTCGTTACCCGTATCAGGATTTAAAGTGTCAGGCGTTTCTAGGTTAAAATTCTTGTAGTACTTCTTAATCATCCCAACATTTCGGGCATAAATTTCATATTCAAATTCATGAAACAAAACACCATCTCTAAAATCATTTTGAAGTATTGTCACAGTTGAATCGAAACTAAATCCGTTGATTACGTATGGGACATCCTTGTCCAATGTCTCATAATCTTGTCGTGTTCGGCTATTCTCTGCATTTCCATCCCAAACGTCTCCTTTATCCACTTGAAAAACAAGCTTTATAAATTTTTCATTCTCCTCATTTTGTTCTAAACGGCTAACTCCTCTATGTGCCCACCACACATCCGAAATCACCCAAGGCTCAGTTGCCGAATCTCTTCTATATCGTTCAATCCGTATAGAAGTTCTGCCTTCGCCATCAATGAACTCTGACTCTAAATATTCCTTAATTTGGTAATGACTTGTATCGTGAACGGCATTTTGAGCAGTGCCATCAAAATGTGAAATTTCTGTCACATTATAAACCCGATAAGTACCGATTTCAGTAGGGTAATAGTTATACCCCATATCCAAATTAGGTTCATCCTTGCGGCATGAAATAATACCTAAAAGAAAAAACAGATATGTCAGTTTTCTTATCAAACTTGGTATAAAGTTAACAATTCTTGCTTCTTACCGGGAGATACATCAACTTCACTTCCATCAATCATCGTCAATGTCCCGCCTTTACCACGCTTGTATGATGTGATGTAATTTAGATTTACCATGTGAGAGCGGTGGACCCTCATGAATCCGAAATCTTTTAAAATTTCATCATAGAACTTTAAGGTTCTACAAATCATTTTTTTTGTTCCGTCCTTCAAATAAAAGTCGGTAAAATTATCGTTCCCTTGGCAACGAACTATATCTTGAACCTCAACCACATCAAAGCCTTCCATTGTAGGTAAAACTACTTTTTTACTTTGATCGCTTACGGTCTTTATATTCTCAACTAAGGTTTTTGTGTGTACGTTAGTTTCGTTGTTTTTCTTACTCTCGTAAACCTTTTTCACAGCATTAATTAGCTCCTCAATATCAATTGGTTTTAGAATATAATATGAAGCTGAAAAATTCAGCGCGCGCATGGCATAATGACTATAGGCTGTAATAAAAATAGTCTCAAAACTAATCTCATTCAGCGACTCAAGAAGGTCAAAGGCATTTCCATAAGGCATTTCAACGTCTAGCAAAACCAAATCAGGCTTGGCGGTCTCAATTAAGGCCTTACCCTCACGAACATCCTTAGCCATGCCAATTAAATCGACTTCAGGACAATATTTTTTAAGGTAGGTACTCAAGGTTTCTCTACTTAACTGCTCGTCCTCTACAATGATTGTTCTAAGTTTCATGCCGCTGTTTTATTAATGTTGCAAGGTATTTTTATTTTGACTCGGGTACCAGTGTCCGATTCATCCGGAGCGAAATCTTCAACTTGTACATCAAGATTTGTGCGGTGTAAATCATTTAAGATTTCAAGACGTCCTTCAATGTTTTTCATGGCCGTTGACTTTGATTTCATTTGATTGCTGGTCTTAAATTCCTTGGATTTTTTCCTGCCTATTCCGTCATCTTCAATAATGGCAAGTAGATTATTACCTTCCATTTGAAAATGAACTTTTAAAAAGCCTTTTTCTTCTTTGTACCTCAAGCCATGCCAAACCGCATTTTCAATATAAGGTTGAATTAACATAGGAGGCACTTCTGTACTATCGATATTAATTTCATCATCTACCGTGAAGGAAAAATCAAATTTATCGTCAAAGCGAGCGTGTTCTAATTTTAAATAAAGCTCTAAAACTTCCAATTCGGAGGAAAGAGGCACAAACTCGTATTTAGAATTCTCCATAACGGCGCGCATCAAGCGACTAAACTGACTTAGGTACTTATTTGCCTTGAGCTCATCACTTTTGGTAATGAAATTATTAACTGAGTTTAGGCTATTGAAAATAAAATGAGGGTTCATTTGACTCCTAAGTGTTTGAAGTGCCAAACGCTGATTTGCTCTTTTACGCTCACGGTTACTTTTGGCAATTAAAAAGACTGCCACGAGCAACACAAGTGTTAAAAACGATAAAGAAAGTATAATGGTAAAGTCTCTTTGTCGTTCAGCTTTGTCCTTTTCATCATCTAAGCGCTTTCTTTTCTCAATTTCAGCAAGTCTTGCATCATCCAACTCTGATTCTTTGCGTAACAAATCTATTTCAGATAGACGAGAGTTTAGAGAATTAGAAAGGTAGCTTGCCTCTTTTTCTTTTTTGGTTTTCAGCTTAGTCAAACTGTCCTCCATGCGCACAAACTTCTTGTATTCTATGAGCGCAGAATCATAGAGCCCTACCCTTTCATAAGCCTGAGATAGCAATAGGTTTGCCTTTTGGACCTCTTCTATATTACCCAGTTCAGTTGAAAGATTTAAGGAACTTTTAATGTAGGGGAAGGCTTCTTCTGGTTGATTATTTTGCAGAGCCAACTCCGCCAATTCCAAGCTTGATTTACTAATACCGTCCGGGTTATCACCCTCCTTATAAAACTCAATGGCTTCTTGTTTTTTCTCGATGGCTGATCCCACATCACCTTCATTTTCATAAATGTCTGATATGGATTTCGAACTTTTCTCGTAAGTATCATAATCCTTGGATTTAGCCGCCAAGTTTTCCGCTTCTTGATAGTACTCTAGTGCTTTTTCCTTATCTCCTTTGGCATGTTCAACCTTTGCCATGTAGATCAATATATCAGCTTGTCTTGAGCTCGACTTTAACTTGTCTTTTGCATAAGAAAGTGCTGTTTTGTAGTACTCTAATGATTCCTTGTAATCTTTTTGGTTGTACGCAATCCTACCCAAAGCTTTGTATGAACGTGTAACATCCGAGTAACGCTTGGCCAAATCAGCAACGGTTATAAACTCCTTGTAAGCATTTGTAGCGCTACTGTATTTCCCACTAACCTCATAAACGGGACCTAACATTTTTTGGGTGTTGTAAAGTCCCTGCTGCTCACCTATTTTACCGAAAATTGCTTTAGACCTAAGATAAAAATCGAGACTTTGATTGTATTGATTCAGCTCGTAGTTTATGGCTCCTAAGGTATTGTAACAATATGCTTCTGCTCTAAGGTCCTTCTGGATTACACTTAGCTTCAATCCTTCTTCAATGGTCTTGGTTGCCTTGGAAATATCCGTGTTGATTAATTTATTGGCTTTGTTAACATAATCAATAGGGTTTTCCTCTTGAGTATAAGCCCAAAAAGACGTTGCAAACAATAGGAATAACGCTAAATAACGCATATAACAAATATAATCAATCTCGGATGATTTGATACGGGTCTTGGAAGTAGGAAAAGTAGTTGTGGTAATCTGGGTGGGTAAACTGGTCAAATGGGATGGTGGATGAGCTTTTTACCTCAACTCCATTTTTGAATTTATACCAGGCTATTTGGTCGCCGTTTTTATCGTAGAATTTCCATTTGCCAATCTTTTGGGAACTATCATAGTTCATCTTGCCTTTTTCTCTTATTCTTCCATTTTCATCTCTAATTATAAGTGGCCTTTCATATATCGCAAACATTTTCTCCCCATTTCTGTGATTGAAAACTGAAAGATCGGTGAACAAGACCCCATTACTGTACCACCTTTTTAAACGATATGAACTAGCGCTCCAATCAGAAGGCGTATACTCTAGTTGAAAGGATTTATTACCATTTTCATAATATTGCTCAAATGCTGCATTTTTGACTTTTACATCAATTATCGACCGCCAAAAATGGATATCTATTTCACTTATCGAGCTTTCTAAATATGGAATAATCATCTTATTACTCTTGTTTTCTAGATACATGAAACTTTTAAGCATCTTGCACGCTATACCGTTTTCTGCCACAACATTCATTTCAATTTCATATCCGTTTACCGTTTTTTCTCCTTTTATATAGCCTCCTGGTTCAGCCCTAGCTATATCCGACATGGGCATTCCTTCAATAACCGTTGCGAAAAAGTCTAAGTGAATTAGCTCTTCATCCTTGTATTCAAATTGATCGGGAAGGCTATCCAACATAAACGATACATAAAAACGCCTGAATATTGCCGGTGCTGTTTCCATTTTTTCATAGAAAACAAAAGCATTCTTTTCTCCTTCTTGATATCGAAAATTGGACTTTGGATCGGTGTTTTTGTCTACCTTCTCCAATACAAGCGCAGCAGATTTATAATAGAGTCCGTTTTTCTGGGCATAATACTCTTTCACACGCTCCTTATAACCGGGTTGGTTATAGATTAAAGGTTGATGCAGCTCATAGAGTTGAGGGGAGCTTAGCGCTGAATCAAGCTCGATTCGAGTACTATCCTCAAATTGGGAACTCGCACCGAGATTGCATAGCATATATGTCACTAGGAGCAAAAAAACTCTCATCTTATCAAAATTAACCAATTTTCAATTACTCGCTGCTTATTATTACTTGAGACTAGAAACTTTATACCTTTGCCGCCGAAATGAAAGAGGACAAAAAGACAAAAGAGATTATTGCGAGCTTAAACTCTCAAGATGAGAAAATTGCACTACGCGCATTGAAAAACGCTAAAAGCCATGGGAATGAAGCCATCTTCAATGTGATTTTGAACCTTGTTGTGGAAACAGAACATGAGCAATTCAAAGCAGAATTATTACAATTTGTTTTTGACTTAAAAAGTTCAGATGCTCTTGCGCCTTTAATGACCGCAATTGATGATGACAAATTCTCGGCGTATCGCAAGGACTTTATTTCATCCTTTTGGCAAAATCCTCTAAATCCTGTGGAATACCTTTCACGGTTCGTATACCATGCCATTAATGAGGACTTAGAAACCACTATTGAATGTTACTCGGTAATTGGAGAAATGGAGCCACCATTCATGGAAACAGAAGTCAATGACTCCTTATTGCTTTTAAATGAATATCTAGCAGAACAACCCGATGGGCCTCAAGCTGAGCTTATTCGTGATATTCAAAACGTTGTCCAAGGAATGAGCAATAGCGCTAATTTAAACTAAGTAAGCCAACATATTTATTTTTCTTTTAGTTTTGAAGTATGCTAAATGCTCGAATCAAAGCTCAAAATCCTATTGGAGCTTCAGAACTTGTTGTAAATCCAGATGGCAGTGTATACCATTTAAAGGTGCGTGCTGAACATTTGGCTGACACCATAATTTTGGTCGGAGACCAATACCGTGTAGACCGAATTAGTCAGCACTTTGACAACATTGAATTTAAAATTGCCAATAGGGAGTTCGTTACGCATACCGGAAGCTATAAAGGCAAAAGAATTACCGTGATGTCCAGTGGAATTGGCGCCGATAACATTGACATTGTTGTAAATGAATTGGATGCCGCTGTTAATATTGATTTAGAAACACGTCTGCCAAAAGAAAAGTTTAAAAAGTTAAAGCTTGTACGTCTGGGGACAAGTGGTAGTTTACAAGAAGACATTCCGGTTGACAGCTATTGTTTGAGCTCCTTCGGTCTGGGATTAGATGGCGTACTTTCATTCTACGCTTATCAAAATACAGCGAATGAAAAGCGTTACTTGAATGCCCTTAAAGAGCAAATGGATTGGCCTTCAAGCATCAATCAACCCTATTTGGCTGAAGGTTCTAACGAATTAATTGAACTACTCCGAAAAGAGGCTTTCATTGGAATAACGGCAACAGCCAATGGTTTTTATGGACCTCAGGGAAGACAGCTTGCCTTGAGTCCAGCCATATCGGATTTTAACCAGAGACTGCAATCTTTTGAATTAGATGGCCAACGCATTACCAATTATGAAATGGAAACTTCCGCACTTTATGGTTTGGGAAGCTTATTGGGACATGAGTGTGCTACCATTTGTGCTATCATTGCAAATCGTTACCGACAAGAGTATAGTAAGGATTACAAAAAGACCGTAGATGAACTTATTCAGTACACGCTTGATTGCCTTTGTTCTTAAAGCGCTTTTTGGAAATCTAACATTCCACCTTGAATAACTAATCATTTCATTTTTAAAAGCTCCCTGAAGCTGAATTACTTTTGTATTGAAGTAACTTCTTAATGAGAAGTTCGTATGTACTAAGTATGGTTTCCAAAAATGAGATAAAAGCGATAATCAGTCTACTGGATGATCCAGACGAAAGCGTTTTTATGCAAGTTCGTGAGAAACTTATTTCCTTAGGAGCGGATATCATTCCTGACCTTGAAGCCTTTTGGTCGGTTAGCACAGATGCTGACGTTTATCAAAGAAGAATCGAGAACATTATCCATCAAATCCATTTTGATGCAGTATATTTTGATTTTAAGCGTTGGGTTGAAAATGATGAGAAAGATCTTTTGGATGGTGCCATTACTTTGGCCAGGTTTCAATATCCAGAATTGGATGAAATCAAGATAAAAAAGAAGATTGCCCAAATCGAGAAGGATGTTTGGATAGAGCTTCACGATAACCTCACAGCCTTTGAAAAGGTCAAAATTCTAAATCACATATTTTATGATGTGCATGGATTTAGAGGGGATAAAAAGAATTTTCACTCCGAGAATAACTCCTATATCAATTACGTAATCGAGACCCACAAAGGGAATCCCTTATCCTTGTCATTGATTTATTTGGTTGTTGCACAACGACTCAGTATTCCGATTCATGGGGTTAACCTGCCCAATCATTTTGTGTTGTGTTACTTGGATGAGAATCGTCTACTTTCAATTATGGGTGAAGAAGATGACGATGAGCCTGTTCTTTTTTACATCAACGCCTTCAATCGCGGAACCATTTTTAATAAAGAAGAAATTCAAGACTTTTTAAGCCAGTTAAATTTGGAACCTTCACGTGAGCATTTTAAGCCTTGTACGTACAGCCAAATTGTACAAAGAATGGTGTATAATTTGATGTTTTCCTACGATAAAAACGGTGAACATCAGAAGGTGAAAGATTTAGAAGAGCTGCTTAAGCTTTTCCTATAAGGAATTAACTTATCTAGTTTGGGTGCTTCCTAGATTTAATCTTTAACCCTTTCTATTCCAAAACGACCAACACTTAGACTCCATCTTTTTTCGTCGTCGTCCGGCTTGTCTTCAACAAAGGCGATCTCTTTTCCTGTGATTTTCTCAGCGCCTTTTACTAATACATCCTTCCACCCTAGCTCCTTTGTTTTTGAAACGTAAGGTTCGCTGTAAGCGATGGTGTTATTCTTTTCTTCAACAAGGCTATCTTTTTGAACTGCAATTTGAATATCCTCAATATCTTTTTTTGGAAGAATTGGAATATTTACATCAATTTTATTCAAACTGTCGGACTTATCATTCAATGAATCTCGACTTGGAAAATTAGCCGCAAAATCATTTTGTTTTTCTTCCCAAGAGATATATTCATTTTCTTCCTCCGAACTATCTCCTTCTATCCGATAGAAATCAAAAGCTAAACTTTCGATAGACTGAGGCGCTATAATTTGATCCTCAACAGTTTTTGGGGTGTACTTAGCATTTATCTTTTCCTCAAAATTTCCATTTAGAATGGTATATGCTAATGTGGTCAGGCCAGCAAGTAAGAATACCGCTGCCAGCCTTCTCCAAGGGAAAACAGTTTTATCATCCTTGGCAATGTCATATAGAAAGCCCTTATCTAACTGAATTTGAGGTGAAATTAATTTCGCTTTATGACTCGGGTTTGCTTCAACTTTCTCAATCCATTCTTGATGCTCAAAAGCTCCCGCATGAATGGCCATGAAATCTTTTAAAAAATCCTTGTCCGCTTGGACAGAGGTATCTGCTTGGAGTTTTATTCGTAAATAAGCACTAAGCTCATTTCTATATTCCGGATACTGCGCTATAAATCGCTGAACATCCTTGTTTTCATCTTGCAGAGCAAAATGATATTCATAGTTCTCTAAATTAACTTTGGGAATTTCATCGTGCTTTTTAAGTTGGGATTTATAGGGCATTTCCTCCTTGTTTTGCCCATCCAATACAGGAAGGGAGCCTTCAAGGTCTTCTGCTAAATCAGGATTTTGAAGACAAAAAGCTTCTACCAAAGCACGATCTTCCTCCGAGAGATTTCCCTCCATATAATCTAAAAACCATATTTCGTAATTATCCCTCGTTATCATATCACCATGTCTATGGATACCAAATACTTTTTGAGCGCCTTTCTCGCTCTAAAAATGTACACCTTAACCTGAGATTCACTCAGTTTACAGATTTCACCTATCTCATCGTAAGCATATCCTTCGTAATCCCTTAATAGTATTACCGTTCTCTGTATTTCAGGTAAAGTGTTTAATGCTTCATGAAGTATTTCGTTTAAATCGGTGTGATCCTCTCTCACAACTTTGAGTGTAGCTTCTACACTCTCACCCATCTCACCGTGTCTTTTATCTTTTTTTAGATAGTCAAGCATGGTATGGTAAGCTGTTGTAAAAAGATAGCTCTTACTTTTTTTAGGGTCTACTCTGTCCTTCTTTTCCCAAAACTTTGTGAAAGTTTCCTGCACAACATCTCGGGCAAGCTCCGAATTTCTGGAGTTTTTCAGAACAAAGCGATAAATTCCATCAGCGAATTCATCTACACAAACATTATACTCTTGCAGCGTCATTTGATACTAGGACATTAAACTTTCAATAAAGTTACAAGTCCGCAAAAAAAAAAATTACATTTTTCTATAAAATCGCTTTAATTCACGGCAAATTTGCCATAATTCATCGGGCATTTTATTTTCCTTCCATGGATGTTTTGAGTTAAAGGTATGTCCTCCTTTTGCTTCTACTAACTCCACTTTCGATATCCAATCATTAATATTTTTAGATTCATTAAACGCCACTGCTTGATCGTCTTTTGCATGAAAAACCAGTCCTGGCACAGTTACCTTTTTAGCCCATTTTTTTATTTCTAAATCTTCGTTATTCTGGATGAAGTCTTTGTAAAACTCGAAATCATGGGGCATATCTTGACCCGTTCTGCCATTTTTAACGAAGATTTTTCCCTCTTTTTCCCAGCTTTCAATATTTGCAGGGAATCTTTTTTTGTAATCGGACACAGCCGCAAGTGTAGAAATCGATTTAAAATCATTCCAATGACCGGCTGCTAATATGGCTATACCGCCTCCTCTACTATGTCCAACTAAATGAATATTATCAAGATCGAACCTTTTGAATTGAGAATTAGATTTAATATGATTTAAAAGCTGCTTTACGTCTTCCAACTCATATGAATAGCGGTTTTTAGAGAAAGCTTCTAAATCTGGAAAATCAAAATAATCTCCAACTGTACCTCCATTATGAGAAAAATTAAACTTTAAGAAGGCATATCCTTTTGCTGCGAAATATTCTGCCATCAAATTCCAGCAGCCCCAATCTTTAAAGCCTTTATAGCCGTGCAAGAAAACAATTAATTCTGGTTTTTCTATCGCAGGGTTATAACTTATATCCCCAGCTGTTAAACGATTAGCAGCTCCTTTAAAAGCAAATTTTTCCTGCACCATATTTTGCTATTTTTGTTATAAAATTAAGGCTTGCGAACTACAATATCCATTTTATTAGCACTTTTCTTCCTAGTTTCATGTATTGATCATGGCGAGAAGTATAGTTCTGAGAATTTTAACCTGTATGTAAAAGGTGATTTACCCGAAAAAGAGGCTAAATTGATACTGAACACTCTCAAAGAAAATGCTTATTTCAAAAATGCCACAAAAGAAATCTCATGGCAAATTATCGTTGATAAGGAAAGAATCAGACTGCATATAATCGCACCAAAAAAAATTAAGGAAATGGAGGTAAATGAACAATTAAAATTCGATATGATTGATCTTAAAAACGAATTAACCTCTCTACTCAAAGACAAATATCGCTTTGAAATATTTTTCACCGACCGCCGATTCAAGCCAGTGGTGGGAATTTAATTTTACCTTTGCCCCATGCAAGAACTGGTCACAGAAATAATTGAAAAAGAAATTGCAGCCTTGAGGAACATTCCTGTTGATGGTGTAATTCAAGATGCAATTGACCTTGTAATTGAACAAGTTCATAAGAAAGGTGGTAAAGTGGTTGTTTCAGGTATGGGTAAAGCAGGGCAAATTGGACATAACATTGCTATGACACTTTGCTCAACCGGTACCATAGCCACATTCTTACACCCCAGTGAAGCTCAGCATGGAGACTTAGGAATGATAACGGCCAATGACGTTCTATTTTTAATTTCTAACTCAGGTAAGACAAGAGAAATTTTAGAACTGCATCATCTAACCAATAATTTAGTTCCTGGAATAAAAATCATTAGTCTTACGGGGAATTCAGAATCGGAATTGGCTAAACTTTCAGATGTGGTTTTAACAACTGGAAACCCAGCAGAGGTATGCCCATTAGGTTTAACCCCAACTACCAGCACAACCTGTATGACCGTTGTTGGAGACATTTTAGTCGTTGGACTTATGAAAACCATCGGTTTTACCAAAGAGGAGTATGCAAAAAGGCATCACAGTGGTTATTTAGGACAAAAAGCAAGACAATGAGTTTATTTTTAATCGCGGGGCCATGTGCCATAGAAGAAGAAGAAACAGCCTTTTTAATCGCTGAAAAAGTTAAAGCCCTTTGCGATGGGATGGGCATTCAATATATTTTTAAAGGGAGCTATCGAAAAGCGAACCGTTCAAAGCTGGATTCATTTAGGGGAATCGGTGATGAAAAAGCGCTAACTATTCTTAAAAAAGTTGGTGATGACCTTGGTATTGAAACTATTACAGATGTTCACGAAAGTTACGAGCCAGAAAAAGTAGCAGCATATGTGAGTCACCTTCAAATTCCTGCTTTTCTATGCCGCCAAACTGACCTTTTATTGGCTGCTGGGAAATCAGGCTGTACGGTGAATATCAAGAAAGGGCAATTTCTTAGTCCTGAAGCCATGGTATTTGCCTACGATAAGGTTAAAAGCACCGGAAATGATAAGATTTGGCTCTGTGAAAGAGGGACCACTTTTGGCTATTCGGATCTAATTGTTGATGCCACAGCCATTCATCGTATGAAAAGTATTGGAGCACCCGTAGTGATGGACTGTACACACGCTGTACAAAGACCTAATCAAACTACAGGTGTTACTGGTGGTGACCCAAGCCTTATTGAAAGCATAGCCTTATCTGCTGTTGCAACTGGGGCTGATGGTTTATTCATGGAAGTACATCCAAACCCAGCACAGGCAAAAAGTGATCCTCACACTATGCTTCAATTGGATAAGTTAGAGGGTATTCTTGAAAAATGTCTTAAAGTCAGAAATGCCGTTCAATGATCTTAAAGTTAGCCCCAAACTTCCCTACCCAAAATGAAATTGAAGGCTTTTATATAAAAAAAGCAGGGCAAGACTATTTCGTTTGTTCAAGCTCCGTAAAAGAAGCTCCTGTTGTCTGGAAAGAGTATGTTGAGGAGATTTGGTCTTTTGACAACGACATCCAACTGGCATCAAACAAGTTCGAACCTAAAAAGGCTGACCTAAAAATTAATGGTGAGGTATTTCAGGCACCACTTATTATAGCCGGCCCTTGTAGTGTTGAATCTGAAAAGCAGATTAGGGAAATAGCCCAAATGCACGTTCAACTTGGCTTAAAACATTTGCGTGCTGGTGCATTTAAGCCAAGAACTAGTCCTTATAGTTTTCAAGGCCTTGGTTTAGAAGGCTTAAAAATTTTAAGAGCCGTATGCGACGAATTTAATTTAAAACTTTATTCGGAAACAAAAGACGCAACAAATGTTGAGCATTTGATAGACTATGCGGATGTAGTACAGGTGGGTACAAAAGCAATTTACGACCAAGGAATATTGAAAGCCCTCGGGCAATCAAAAAAAACGGTTCTTTTAAAAAGAGGCTTCTCCTCTACCCTGCAAGAATTTGTACAAATGGCTGAATTTGTTCTGAGCGGTGGCAATGAAAATGTTTGGCTTTGCGAAAGAGGAATAAGAACATTTGAGAACAAAACACGCTTTACTTTGGATCTAACTGCAGTAGCCTGGCTTCAGGAATATTGTAACCTTCCCGTAATTGTTGACCCAAGTCACGCGCTTGGATCTCGTTATGGAATTGAAAAACTAGCCAAGGCAGCTCTGGCAATGCAGGTAGATGGAGTTCTTATTGAAGTGCATCCAAATCCTGCGGAAGCACTTTCAGATGCCAAGCAACAATTATCTATTGAGGAGTTTAAAGCGAGCTACAAAGAGTTAAAAACCTTTTGCGAATTTGTTTATGCTTCCTAATTTGGACAACATAAAAGAACGGAATGATGCCAAAAAGAAGGAGTTTAAAAAACTAAAAAACAGGCTCTCAAAATTAAAAAAAGGGAAGCTAGATAGACTCGTTCATGAGGCTCATCAGCAGATATTTGAACCCTATAATTGTCTAGAATGCGCTAACTGCTGTAAAACCACCGGACCACTGCTAACGGATCGAGATAAACAAAGAATTAGCAAGTATTTAGGACTTTCAATACTCGAATTTCAAAGTAAATATTTACATTTTGATGAGGATGGAGACTGGGTTTTCCAGAAGCTGCCATGTGTCTTTTTAAACGAAGACAACACCTGTCAAATTTACGACATAGCTCCAAAGGCATGTAGGGAATATCCGCATACGGATCGAATTAATCAAGGTCAAATTTTAAACCTAACGTTTAGGAATGCAAAAATATGTCCGCCCGTTTTTAGTATCTTAGAAGAGGTAAATAAAAAATTGTGAAGAAGCTTTATTTAATACGACATGCCAAAAGTTCATGGGTAAATAATAATTTGGAGGATTTTGAGCGACCTCTCAACAATCGTGGGAAAATTTCAGCAGACTTTATGGGTAAAAAATTGGCTAAAAGTGGAATTAAACCCGATAGTATTATTTCATCTCCTGCCAAAAGAACGCAAAGAACCTCCGAACGAATTGCTCAAAAAGTTTCATATCCAAACATTGATATTCATTATTACTCCGAATTGTATTTAGGAGACGTGAAAGACTATCTATCCGTTATTAATGACGTTTCCGATGAGCATGAATGTATATTTATCGTTGGGCATAATCCAGGAATAACGGTTTTTTTAGATTATTTATGTGGTGAATTTGCGGATATGGTTACTTGCGCTATAGCTGAAATAGAATTCGACCTCAATAGCTGGGCAGAAGTATCACAAAAAACAGGAATGTTAAAGAGCTTTTCTTACCCAAAAAAATATGATGAATTCAAAGCCTTGTTGAATGGCTAAAAATTATTTTGACAAGTTTGCTATTAGAGGACTATTAATATTAGAACAACCCAGCGAAAAGCTGAAATTCATTGTTGTTATTCCTTGCTTTAATGAAGCTAATCTTCCGGCTTCCATTGAAAGCCTCATAAAAGCAAAACAACCCATCTGTGATTATGAAATCATAGTGGTTGTAAATCAACAAAAAGGGAGAGTTTATGAGAACAATTTAGCTGCAATCAAATACCTGAAAGGACTAAAAAATGATTACCCCCATATTCATTTGATAGAAGAGCTGGAGTTAGATCCTAAAAATGCTGGAGTTGGATTGGCAAGAAAAATTGGAATGGATGAGGCCAGTCGGAGACTTGAAAAAGATGGGATGATTGTTTGTTTTGATGCAGACTCTTTGGTCAGCGATAATTATTTGGTGGCCTTGAACAAGCATTTCTTCATCTCGCACCCAAAATCATCAGGAGCATCCATCCGTTTTGAGCACCCGCTTGAAGGAGCAAATTCCGAAAAAATATTAGCCTACGAACTTTACTTACACTATCAAATAATGGCGCAAAGATTTGCTGGTTTGCCATATGCATTTCACACCGTAGGATCCAGCATGGCTTGTAGGAATTCGATATATCAAAAAGTGGGAGGAATGAACAAAAGAAAAGCGGGAGAAGACTTCTATTTTTTGCATAAAGTAATTGCGCAAGGTAACTTCACTGAGCTTAATGCATGTTGCGTTTATCCGTCGGATAGAGAATCTGACAGAGTCCCCTTTGGTACTGGAAGAGCTATGCTACAACTTGAGTCTGGGAACGATTTAAAAGTAGAACCTTTTGAGGCTTTTATCGAATTAAAAGGCTTCCTTGAACAACTGGAAGAAATTTATTTGAGCAAAGAGCTGGTCATTTCGGAAACACTTCAATCCTTTTTAGAAAAGGAGGGTTTCTTCCCTAGCATGCAGAAAATCAAATCCAACAGCCCAAGCTTTGCGCATTTTAAAAAGCAATTTTATTCTTGGTTTTCAGCCTTCCGAAATATGAAGTTCGGGCATTATTATGCAGAGTCTATGGGTTGGTCCAAACTAGAGACAGAGCTTTCAAAACTTAATCCAAAGTTAGGTAAGAACAATAAAGAAATGCTTCTTACTATCAGATCTCTTATTTCATAATCAAGGGAAAATTAGTAAATTGGAAAACTAATAAATCACGCATGAAAAAAATCTTGTTGGGAGCATTTGCTCTTATCTTATCAACATCAGTTTACGGTCAGGTAAAAGTAGGAAAGGAATTCGAAACCTCTTTAGAGCATTTCAGGGAATATTTCAAGAAATATGAAAACGAAAACTATGTTTCCGCTAAAAACGAAATCATCAAAATCCATCCGAATGATACCGCCTATGAAGAGGCCTTGGTGCACCTTTCTGATGTTTACTTCATGATGGAAGATTATGACAAAGCTATTGCTGTGGCAAAGAAAGGAACGGAAATAGGTCATACTTATTTATCCAACTTTCATCTGCTATTAGGCAATGCGATCGACGAATCAGGTGATTCATTAAAAGCCATTGAAAGCTTTCTTGAGTCTGCCAAACTTTTCCCAAATTACTACCGATTCTGGTTTAAAGCTGCTCGTATATCAGAGAGGATTGGAAATTATGATGATGCCTATAAGTATTACAAGGAAAGTTTAAAAAGAAATTGGTTTCATGCGAACACTCACTATTATCTGGGAAGAATGATGGCAAGACTAGATCACACGACTGAGGCAGCCCTGTCATTTCAGACATTCTTAATTTTCAAAGCAGGTACAGATGACTCAAGTGTTGGTGTGAATCAACTTTTCCAAGCCTATGATGACGGAACTGAGAACAAATATGAAGACCATGGTACTGAAGATCTTTTCCCTAGCATAGATAAAATCATCACCTCCAAAGTGGCCTATGATAAAGCTTATGCAAAAACTTCACGTTTTAAAATCAAACACGTGTTTTGGTACCAAACGGACCTGGTTTGGAGACAAATTGATGATTACGACGGTGGAGATAATTTTTATACAGAAAACTATTTCCCGTTCATTAAAAAGTTAGCGAGTAACTCAACTCAGTACATGAATTACTCCTACTTGAATTGGTATAAGCAAGATGCTAAATTCCTTAAAAAGGCAAAGAAAGGAAGCGAACCTTTTATCTATTGGTATACGGAAGAAGCAACAAAAATTGCTTCTAAATTCCCAATGTATGATAACGATGGGAAAGAATTAAAAGGGAACAGGGTGTACGACCCAAAAGGGGAATTAATTGGAATGGGAGAAATGAAATATGGCATTTCCAATTTTCAACCAACAGGTAAATGGGAGTTCTTCCATAAGAATGGAAAAGTAAGTGCCGAAGGAGAGTATTCACAATTCAGCAAAAAGGAAGGGCTTTGGAAATATTTTTCGGATGATGGTACCCCCACCCAGTTCATTACCTACAAGAATGGTGAGCTAGATGGAAAATTGACCTTGTTCTATGAAAATGGTGTCATTTCAGAAGAAAGGGAATATTCAAACGGTGAACGAAAAGGACCAAGTACTTCCTACTACATGAACGGTGTAAAAAAGGAGACATACAATGTTGTCAACAACTCTCTTGATGGGCTTTATACCTATTATGACAAGTACGGTAACAAGGTGTCTGAGACCAACTATAAAGAGGGAAGATTAGAAGGCGGCAGAACAAGTTACTTAGCAAATGGGAAAATTGAAAGCAAAGCAAACTATTCAGCAGATAAATTAGATGGTGCTTATGAAAAGTATTATTGGAACGGGCAACTTAAAGAAAAAGGGGAATACGATAATGGAATAGCTGTTGGTGATTGGGTTGAAAATTATATCAACGGAAACCTTTATGCTAAGTATTCCTATGATGATAAAGGAATATTAAAAGATACGATTACCTATTTCCAAGCTGACGGAAAAACCATAACTCAAAAAGTAACAGCAAATAAAAAGGGTAATAAGGATGGCGTTTCAATTAACTACGATGAGTATGGAAAAAAATATGAAGTAGAATATTGGAAAAATAGTGAGTTGACAGGATTTGAATACTACAGCAATGGAGAACTAGTCAGCAAAGAGGAAGTGAAATCAGGCTTAGCATTTACCCAATACCATAAGAATGGAAAAAAAGCATCTGAAAAAAAATATACCAAAGGTTCTGCTGAAGGAACCTGGACCTACTATTATCCAACAGGTGAGAAGTCATCAGAAATAGTGTATGAAAAAGGAAATCGCTCTGGAATTTCTACATGGTATCACCGTTCTGGTGAGATAAAAGAAAAGACGAATTATAATATGGAAGGAGCTCATGGTTTTTTAAAGGGTTATCACGAAAATGGAGAACTTAACTTTAAAGGCTATTACAAGAATGACGCTAAGGCTGGACCTTGGGTGTATTTCAATCAGTTTGGAGATACCGTTTCCTACAAATATTATATTGACGGAAAAATAGTTAAATCAGCCATTTATTATAGCGAAACAGGAAAACGCGATAGGGAAATTCATTTTAATGATATGATGGATATAGCCGGTGAGTATTATGATACAACAGGACATATTTACCATCGGACTAAAGCAGATAAAAAAGGGAATGATGAAGAGGTGATTAAATTCACAAACGGCCAAGTTAAGTTTGCTGGAAAAAGAGTTAACGGCTTTTATGAAGGACCGGCAAAATGGTACTACCCAGATGGAACCCTAAGAGGTGAAGGAAGTTACAAAAATGGAAAAATGCATGGTAAGTTTAAATGGTACTATGTGAATGGAAAAATCAAGTCGGAGCTGAACTATGATTATGATGATCGTGACGGGAAAAACACTTGGTACTATGAAAATGGGAAAATTCAAGAAGAAGGCACCTACATTCAAGGAATGTTAGATGGATTGTATACTGAATATCATGAGAATGGGAAAAAGTCAGCGGAGATAGAATACCTGCTTGGTGATCGACATGGTACTCACACCGTTTACAACAATAAGGGTGAAGTCATGTGGAGAAGACATTTTAGCTTTGGTAACTTAAGTGGCTTTTCATATCAAAAAAGCGACGGATCATTTACCGAAATGCAGCCGCTGCTTTATGGGTTCGGAAAAATGAATACAAAATATAAAAACGGAAAGCCTTCGCGTGAAGGAGAATATAAAAACTACATTTTACATGGTCCTTACAAGGAGTACTGGTCTAACGGACAAATAAAAGAAGAGTCAGATTACGGTAAGTATGGAGATCTAGTGGGTGAGTTTAAATCTTACCATGAAAATGGTAAAGTACATGAGGTTAAAAACTACGCGGACGGTGTTCTACATGGTAGTTATAAAACTTATGACAAAAATGGAAAGCTGATTAGCTTGAAAAACTACTATAACGGATCCAAAGAAGGAACTTGGGAAACATACACAAATGGGAAGTTAAGCTCCAAAGTCGTGTACTACGACGGAGAGGTAATTGATATTATAAAATAAATGACATATTTTAAATTATTAAGTTTTGGTTTTGGTTTAGTCTTTATTGGTACAGGGCTTAGAGCACAAGATCCTATTATTGCTTCATTCGATTATTTGAAAGATAAATACGAAGATGAAAATGTTATAATTCTTGAACAAAAGGAAAGTGTTCAATTAAAAATAGAGGATGACAGTTTGAGAATTTATTCCAAGCACCATACTGATAGATTATGTCTTCAACATGATCAAACGGGCGGTATGAACGAATACATCTTTCATAATCAAACCTTCAATAAAATCTCTAATATTCAGGGTAAGAAACTCTATCCTGTAAAAAACAAGAAGTACAAATCATCCAATTATTTTGAAGTTTCAGAACAAAGTAGAACAGGACCAGGTATTTTTTACGACGATAACAAGCTAACGATTGTTGGTTTTTATGGTACATCCCCTGGGGACAGAACTGTTGTCAGTTTTGATGAAGAGATTACCGATCCTCATTTCCTTGGGGTATACTACTTTGCTGATTATTCCCCTATTATAAAATCAGAATATGCTATAACTTTTCCCAAAGAGGTTAAGATTAAATTCAAAACCTTTAATACGGATAAGATTAATTTGAATTTCGAGGAAAAATCAAATTCCGATGGTACAACTACCTTTATTTGGACAGCAGATACCATTCAAAAATTCACCCATGAGGAAGGAGCTCCATCCATATCCTACAGTGCTCCGCACGTAGCTGTTCTTATTGAAGAATTTGAGAGTTCAAAAGGAAAAGAACCCATTCTGTCGGATGTAAGTACACTTTATTCTTGGTACAAAAGCCTGATCAAACAGGTTAACAAGGACGAGCCTTCAAAAGAACTAGCCGCCGTTGTTGATAGTTTAATTCATGGAGCTAAATCGGACAGAGAAAAAGCTGAAAAAATCTACTATTGGGTTCAGGATAATATCAAGTATGTAGCGTTTGAAGACGGCATGAATGGCTTTGTGCCTAGAGAGGCCAATGCGGTTTGCACAAAAAAATACGGTGACTGTAAAGACATGTCATCCATTCTAAAACAAATGATGCAAATGGCAGGTTTAGAAGCAAGTTTAACTTGGATAGGTACGCGACATATCCCTTATAAATATACTGAACTACCAACGCCCAGTGCTGACAATCACATGATTGCTTCCGTTTTGATTGATGGGGAACGAATTATCCTAGATGCAACAGGGCAGTTTCAACCTTTAGGACTTCCAACTTCCATGATTCAAGGTAAACAGGCCTTAATCGAAATTGATGAAGAGAATTATGAAATTTATGAAATCCCTGTTATCCCCAAGGAAGAAAATATTCTTATTGACTCAACTTTTTTCAAGGTAGGCCATGACAGTATATACGGTAGCTGCAGAGAATATCACAGAGGATACATGGCAAATGAAATGGGCTACTTTCTAAAAAGAAAAACCGAAAAAAACAGAAAGGAATTCATTCAAATGGCCTGCGAAAAAGGGTCTGACCGTTTTGAAGTAACCGATTACGGATACTCCGGTGTCAACCAAATTTCAAATGAAATTCAATTGAATATTGATTTTATTATTCCAGAATACTCTAGAACGATTGATAACAGTATTTATCTTAATATGAACCTAAGAAAAAGTTTGCCTGAAAAAATAGATACCGTTGAAAGAACGCAAGCGATTGAAATAGATTACAAACACATGGAACATATTGTTAACGTTCTTGAAATTCCAGATGGCTACAGCATTAAGTTCCTACCTGAAAATACTCAATTTGAAAGTGAAGGTTTTGGATTTACTTTGGAGTATAAACAAAAGGGTGACAAGCTAATCTGTGAGCTTGTTATGAGCATTGACACCTTATTACTTGAACCAGAACAACATTCTGAATGGAATAAAATGATTGCCGAAATGGACTCAGCCTTCAGAAAATCAATTGTTTTAAATAAATAACATGAAAAAACTACCCCTTATTCTAATCCTGATTTTAGGTCAGTTAAGTTCTATGGCATTCGAATATGCCGATTATGACTGGGAAGAAGCTCCTAAATGGGAAGAGAGCAATGCAGCTCATAAAGATTTTGATTACTACTACCACTTCAATAGGAAATTTATAGAATATGATTTGTTGAACGATCAAGTTAGCGTTTATGAAACACGTCATATGAAAATGCGAATCAACTCTGATGAGGCTGTAGAAGAAAACAACCGAATTTATCTTCCAAAAGCTCGTTTTATTGATATTTATAACATTAAAGCCAGGGTAATCCAACAAGATGGTAACATCATTGAACTTGATTCCTCCAAGATAAAAGAGCTTGAGAATTTAGAAGGCTATGGAAATTTTAAGGTCTTTGCCATAGAAGGTGTGGAAAAAGACTGTGATGTGGAATATTTTTATACAGTGCACAGACAGGCAAACTTCATGTCTCGATTTATCATTTCGCAGGATGTGCCTCAAGAGGAATACCAGTTTAAACTAATCACTCCAGAAGAATTTGTTTTCAAATTTAAAGGTTACAATGGAAGTCCGGAATTAAGTGACACTTCCTACGGTTTAAAGAATCATAAAACACTTTTAATGTCTGATATTGAGGCTTTCAAAGATGAGAGTTACTCCTTAGGTGATGCAAATAAAATGCGTGTTGAATACAAGTTTAGTTACAACTCGAATGGTAGCAATGCGGATTTTTTCACTTGGGCAAGACTTGCGAAAGGAATGTTTGAAGACTATTATGACATTGATAAAAAAGAGCGTAAAGCGGTTGCCAAACTAAGTTCAAAAATGGGCTTAGAAGGTTTAAGTGATGAAGAAAAAATAATTAAAATTGAAAATTACGTCAAGAACAACTATCAAACGCTAGATCTAGCTGCATTCATGGCTGCTTTAGGTGCAGGTTATAACATAAGTATTGGTTCCTCAAACTACCTGAAAGACATGATAAAAAGCCCTGGTTTCGCAAGCGAGGAAGGGATAGCTCGTTTAATGGTAAACCTTTTCAAGGTGAACGATATCAAGCATTTTATCGTTTACGCGGGAGACCGTTTTTCTGCTCCACTGGATGAAGAATTCGAAACATACACACCACTTGATGAAATAGTTATTTACTTTCCAAACCAAAAGGAATACTTGGCTCCGAACAACAGCGGTCTTCGGTATGGAACTATACCCTATGAATACTACAACAATAAAGGACTTAAATTAAAGCTGATTGAAGTAGGAGAAATGTCTTCTGGAATTGCTGAGTTTCATTATTTAGATTTCCCGGATAAATTGAGTAAAGACAAGCTCAAGGTAGATGTGTCTTTTGAAGATAATTTTAGTAATGCCAATTTAGATATTAAACGCTCTTATTTGGGGTATTCTGGCATTTGGGCATATCCTTATTACAATGATGCTTCCGAAGAAAACAGAACCGAAATAGAAGAATCAATTTTAAAACTCATTTCAGAGGACATTGAAATTGAAGAGAGTTCAGCCGACGAATTTGACCACGAATCTTCACCATTTGAAACTTGGTTCGAGATAAATGGCAAAGCATCCTACCGTGATCTTATTGAAAATGCAGGACAGGATTACATATTTAATGTCGGCAAACTAATTGGAGTACAATCCGATTTATACAAAGAAAAGCAGAGAACACACGCCATAGATGTTCGCTTCCCTCATGCTATTGAAAGAACTATAAGCTTTGAAGTACCCGAAGGTTATGAAGCCAAAGGTTTAGATAAACTTAATATCGACACTCACTTTGAATTGGATGGATCTAACGTTATTGGCTTTTCAAGTACTTACAAAGTAGATGGGAATAAAGTGACAATTACTATTAAGGAATGGTACAATGAAACAAGCTATCCCCTTGACTTTTACCAAGAATTTAGAAAAGTCATTAATGAAGCAGCTGATTTTCATAAAATTTCAATCGTTTTTTCACCAAAGTCTTAAGAACACCCATCTTTTATCCCTTTTCATTCGGGTAGAATTTAGCTAAAATCCTTACTTTTGCCGTCTATGTCAGACGATAAGAAAGTAATATTTAGCATGGTGAAGGTCAACAAGACCACACCTCAAGGGAAACATATATTAAAGGACATTTACCTGTCCTTTTTCTACGGTGCAAAAATCGGTATCATTGGTTTAAATGGTGCGGGTAAGTCTACCGTAATGAAAATCATTGCCGGAATTGACAAGGAGTTTCAAGGAGAAGTTGTTTGGTCAAATGACGGTTACTCAGTTGGCTATTTGCCACAGGAACCAGATTTTGATCGTTCCAAGACGGTAAAAGAGATTGTTATGGAAGGTGTTCAGGAGATTGTTGATCTTTTGGCTGAATACGAAGAGATTAACAACTCCTTTATGGATGAGGCCATCATGAATGATCCAGACAAAATGAATGATCTCATTGAAAGACAAGGTGTAGTTCAAGAAAAAATTGATGCGACTGATGCATGGGAATTAGATTCCAAATTAGAACGTGCCATGGACGCCTTGCAATGTCCTGACGGAGATCGTACCATTGAAAACCTTTCTGGTGGTGAGAAAAGAAGGGTAGCGCTTTGTCGTCTTCTTTTAAAACAACCAGATGTTTTACTTTTAGATGAGCCCACTAACCACTTGGATGCTCATTCTATTGCCTGGTTAGAGCATTTCTTAGCGGATTACAAAGGAACTGTTATTGCTGTTACCCACGACCGTTACTTCCTGGATAATGTTGCTGGCTGGATACTTGAACTTGACAGAGGTCAAGGTATTCCATGGAAAGGAAATTATTCTTCTTGGTTGGACCAGAAATCCAAGCGATTAAAAGAGGAAGAAAAACAAGAATCGAAGAGACAAAAAGCACTTGAACGAGAGTTAGACTGGGTACGTCAAGGCGCAAAAGGTCGTCAAGCTAAAGCAAAGGCGCGTCTTAAAAATTACGACCAATTAATGAGTCAACAGTCAAAGGAAAAGGAAGCTACACTGGAAATTCCAATTCCAAATGGTCCAAGATTAGGGAATGAAGTAATCACAGCTGTTAACGTTGCTAAAGGCTACGGTGATAAATTGCTCTATGATGATTTGAACTTTAAGTTACCTCCAAACGGTATCGTGGGTATAATTGGACCCAATGGAGCTGGTAAAACCACTATTTTCAAAATGATAATGGGTGAAGAAACACCTGATGCTGGAACTTTTGAGGTAGGTAAAACAGTTAAAATAGCCTATGTTGACCAGAACCATAAAGACATTGATCCTGAAAAAACAGTTTATGAGGTTATTTCTGGAGGAACAGAATATATAGATGTGGGTGATCAAAGAATTGTATCTCGTGCCTATGTTAGTCGTTTTAACTTCAGTGGTTCGGATCAGCAAAAGAAATGTGGCGTGCTTTCAGGGGGTGAACGTAACAGATTACACCTGGCAATGACGCTGAAAACAGAGGCCAATGTACTTTTACTAGATGAGCCAACCAACGATATTGATGTAAATACCTTGAGATCGTTAGAAGAAGGGATTACGAATTTCGCGGGATGCGCTGTTGTAATATCCCACGACAGATGGTTCTTAGACAGAATTTGTACACACATACTTGCCTTTGAGGGTAACTCAAGTGTCTATTGGTTCGAAGGAACCTACTCAGAATATGAGGAGAACAAGCGCAAACGTTTGGGCGATGAACCAGAGAAATTCCGCTATAAAAAGCTTGTTAAAGAGGATTAAATTATAAACAAGGAGGTCAAACAGGCCTCCTTTTTTTATATTTGTAGTTCACAATTAATTTATTTTCATGAAAAAATCTCTACTCTTAGCATTACCATTTGCTCTATTAGGTGTGAATACCAATGCACAAAATTCGGATGATCCAAGCTTTATTGAAACTTTGAACAAGCCATATAATAATAGCTTGTCACAGGTAAAGTCGTCTCACAGTATTTCAGGTACAACAGTAACTACATGTGACTCTGGATCAACCACCCTTAGTTTTAATTCCGGTTGCGCCACGTATGAATGGTTTTCTGACTCTTTAGGAAACAATTCATTGGGAACTTCCGATCTTACCACAGGAATGCTTTACGATGATACTACCTTTTATGTTAGTTATGCAAATGCAGGTCCTAGTAACTACGATACTATAATTGGTCTTCCTAACCATTCTTCTGTGTTCTCTGGAAATGTACGCGGATATTGGTTTCAAGCGCCTGTAGACTTTTATATCACTGGTGCTCGCGTACCAACGGATGCGGCTACAGGAGCACAATCAATTGCGATTGTTAAATTTAATAACGGGGCTCCACCTCTATGGTCAACAACTACAAATGATTTTCAGTTACTAGACTATTGGGTTAATGAAACTGCAGATACCCTGTTTACTTGTCACTCAATAAATGCAGGGGACTACATTGGTGTATTGGGATGGAGAGGAAATTCTAACAGTTATGCTGGTGCTCCATACACAAGTAGCATTGCAGGAAATCCAGTTACATTAACTCGATTAGGTATGCAATATGATTTAAATACCACGAGCCCTCAAGATTTATTTCAGGAAAGTGGTGGTTCTTTGTCAAGGGTAGAGTTATTTTATTCTACGGTTTTAGACCCAGGTACCGGTGGCAATACGACGGAGGCAGTTGATGTATATGTTCCAAAATCGACTGAAGAAACAGTGACTAACTATAACCTTTGTGATGGTGAGACTTACTTTGCCGAAGGAACAAACCAAACAACTTCAGGTATGTATCACGATACATTAAGTAACGTAATAGGATGTGATTCTATCGTGCACCATGACATATTTTTTAATCCATCATATGATTATTCAAATCATATTGATTTATGCGATGGCGACTCAGTTTATTTACAAGGGGCATGGCAAAATGCGGGTGGAATTTTCTATGATACCCTGCAAACAGTTTCGATAGGATGTGATAGTATTATAACTACCACGGTATTTCTTGCAAGCAATCCTGTTGCCTCTGTTGATCCATTTTCGCAGGATACGATTTGCTTACAGTCTAGTCCAATTGCCTTACCTAGTGGATCTCCTTCTGGGGGAGTATATAGTGGTGCTGGAGTTTCAGGTAGTAATTTTGACCCTTCCATGGCAACCACAGGAGATGTGAGTGTCGTATATACGGTAACGAATGGCTTTAACTGTTCAGATAGCGATACAGCTACGATTCACGTTATTGATTGTACTTCATTGGGCGAAGAAAGCCTTGAAGGCGTTAACATCTTCCCAAATCCCAGTACAGGTATTGTTAATCTGAACTTAGACTTTAACTTAAGCTCAGATGTTTTGATTGAAATGTTCGATAATCAAGGTAAACTTATCTACAGTACGAGCAGCAATAACAATCAAAATCAAATTGACATAAGTAATTTTGCCGATGGCATCTATGTGCTTCATGTAAAATATGAAGACAAGCACAGTCGAACAAAGATTACAAAACACTAAACATTAAGCCCCATCTGAAGATGGGGCTTTTTTTTACTTTACTTTTGAGTGAAGAAGGGAATTATAGATCGCTCCGCAAACCATTTTAAGTTTCCATGTAAATAGGTATTATTGAATATATAGGTAGAATAATACAAAGTGTGTCTTAAGTTCACGTATCTTAGTATAATTATTAGAATGCATTTTTCCTTTTAAATGATTTAGCACATCTGCTAAATGCTTCTACCCAATAAGATCCAATGAGTAAAAATATAAATATGGCCGTCTTAATAGACGGCGACAATATCCCTTCAGCCAATGTGAAGGAAATGATGGAAGAAATAGCAAAGTATGGAAATCCAACCATTAAAAGAATATACGGGGACTGGACAAGACCAGGTCTTACAAAATGGAAAAATTTACTCCTTGAAAATGCTATTACGCCTATACAACAGTATGGGTATACATCAGGGAAAAATGCCACCGATTCAGCCATGATTATTGATGCTATGGATATATTATACAGTAATAAGGTAGATGGATTTTGCCTTGTAAGCAGTGATAGCGACTTTACTAGATTGGCAACTAGGCTGAGAGAGGCCGGAATGCAAGTAATAGGAATTGGAGAAAAAAAGACTCCAAACCCCTTTATAGTTGCTTGCGATAAATTCATTTATATTGAAATCTTAAAGACACAAACAGAGGAAAAACCCGAAGGTAAAAGATCAGTTGAAGTAATTGTAGACAAAATTGGGGAAAAGGAAATTAACTTAATTCGTAGCACCATTAATGATCTATCTGATGAAGATGGATGGGCTTTCCTTGGAGATGTTGGTAGTTTGATTCAGAAAAAAAGGCCCAATTTTGATGCAAGAAACTATGGGTTTGAAAAACTTACACCATTGATTAAATCAACTCAAATGTTTGAAATCGAGCAACGCGAAACGGCAAAGAGCCGTTACAAATTGATTTATGTGAAGAACAAATCAAAACCTCTTAAGGTAAAAAGATGAAAGGCTATATACGGAAACCTATCACACAAACATCATCCAACTGCTCATAATCTGACATCCATTCCTCAAAGAAGCGGTTCAATTCAGCAGATTGATCATCCATCGATTTATCTTGGACCGAAAGGAGGAGTTTCTTGAAATTGGCGTTCTTCATCTTTTTTCCCTTATCACCTCCAAACTGATCTGCAAAGCCATCGGAAAACAAATAAACAGTATCACCTTCCTGCAATTCTAGCATGTGTGTTTTAAAAGGCTCCATGCTATCAAAACTTCCTATTGGCTGTTTACTTCCTTTGTACTCTTCAATTTCTTTAGTCCCTTTACGAACGATCCACAAGGGGTTATTAGCTCCAGCGTACTGCAATGTCTTTCCGTTAAGGCTACACAAGGCTATGTCCATACCATCTTTGACATGTCCTCCACCCTGGTCAAATTCCTTTATAACTAGCTCTCTTGTTTTATCTAAAATTTCACCCGGTAATTTAGCTCCATACTCACGGACGCTCCTATTCAAACCATTATTACAAATAACACTAACCATGGCGCCAGGCACACCATGCCCCGTGCAATCTGCGGCCGCAATATATACCGTGTTTCCGTCTACTTCCATCCAATAGAAATCACCAGCAACTATGTCCTTTGGTCGGTATAAAACAAAGGAATTAGGAAGTTTTTCCTTTATGGCTTCAATGGGAGGAAGAATAGCCGACTGAATTCGTTTAGCATAATTAATAGAATCTGTAATTTCCTTGTTTCGTTCTTGCAAAACATCTTTTTGGACTTCAATCTCGTTTTTTTGCTTCTGTATTAGCTTATTAGAACGTGCCTTCTGACGATTTCCTCGCAGCAATATCAAAGAAATTACAGCAAGTGATAATCCCACCGCAATAGCAATCCAATAACGAAAGGTCTGGCGTTTTTTATCCTGAGCAATCTTATATTCCCTTAACTCCTTTTGTTTAGCTTCTATAGCGGCTCTTTTTTCGTTTTCAAGAGAGTCAGCTATAGCTTTCTGTGTGTATTGATACTCATACTCCTTCTGAGCATATTCACGCGTTTGGCTTGATTCACGTAGACTATCACTCAGATCCTTCGTTCTGCGCAGGTTTAAATAGGCCTTTTCAAATTGCCCTAATTTAAAATAGACTTTAGATAGATACAGACTGGCGTCTTTTTCAATTATGGAGTGTCCATATTTCAAACTTATTTCATAACTATTCTTAAGAAGACTTAATGCCTGTTGATACTTCCCTTGCTCATAATACATTCCAGCCAAATTATTTTGGGTCTGCCCTATTCCGAAATAGTAATTAATTGCCTTTCTGCTTTCCAGGGCAATTTTCAAGTAGTACTCAGCCAGGGAATCCTTCCCCACTTTCAGGTACCCATGTCCCAAATTATTTGTGATGTTCCCGTAAAAGGACTTTGACTCAACGTGATGAGCTATGGACAGTGATTTTTTATAGTAATATACAGCCGAATCATGCTCTTTCATATTACTAAAAGTTGTTGCCAAATTATTGTAGGAGGAGGCAATGCCTGCACTATCCTTCAACTTTATTCTTATTGCCAAACATTTTCGGCCAAGCGATAGGGCTTTATCTCGATCTCCATATTGATCGTACAAATTGGCCATGTTATTGTAAACTTCTGAAATTCCATTTTCATTGCCCATCCTTTTTTCGAAAGAAAGTCGCTCCTGAAAGCACTCAAGTGCACCGGGCAAATTATTACTTTTTCGATAAAGAATCCCTACATTATTCAAAGCACTTATGTATGCTTCCTCATTCGACATTTCTCTCCTAATTTCTAATACTTTCTCCATGAAGTAGAGAGCGCTATCATATTGCGTTGAGTAATAATATACAGTAGCTAAATTACCATAGCTGTAGGCCATAAAACCAGAATCACTTATCGCGTTTGCAATCTTAGACGCTTTAAAATACAATGGTAAAGACTCTTCCTTTGAATTATTAAAATTGAGCCCTAGATATGTTAAAGCTCTAATTTTGGTTGTGTCGGAGTCGGTGTTCTCGATTAATGCACGTAAGGAATCTGAACTTCTTGGATATTTAAATTGTCCCCAAGACAAATGGGAAACTAGGATTAAACACAATACCAGAATTAGGCTACGCATTAATCAAATGTAGCCTTTAAAAATAAAATGACCTATTGATTAAGGATTGAAAAAATTGAGTTGTTTTATATATAACGGAATAATTAAATTACCTCCTGTAGGTAATTTCAACCCCCTCATTTGTTTCCAACAACATTTTTTTATCATTTAAATCAAGGACTTGATAGATTTCAGCAACTGAGTCTGGAAGGGTCAAGGTGACCAATTGTTCAGAAATTTTATCATAACTCCAAACTCCCCCGCCTGTAGCCTCTGTTGTATCTCCCACAAATTTAAAACTCATAAACCACACGCCAGAAGTGTCAAATTGATGTTTAATGAAATCTATTCTTTCTTTTTTATCTGGACTTAATTGAACCTTCCACAATCCAGATATTTGATCATCAATATACTTTGGCTCTGGCAATGTTAAGTCTTCTTCTTCTTGCGAATTTTCTTCAGGTAATTTTTTGTCTGATTCTTCGGATGCACATGCACCCACTAGCAGAACGAGTATAATACTAGCCGTGAATTGTTTCAGTCTTTCCATAATTCTTCATGATTTCGGCTTCATATTCAAGGAACTCCTGCCAGTATCTATCTACATCCATATTTTTACCATATTCCCTCGCAAAATTCAAAAAGGTAGTATAATGTCCCGCCTCCGAAATCATCAATTCATGGTAAAATTCACGTAAATCTTCGTCGTTAATTTCTTGACTTAAAATTCTAAAGCGCTCACAAGACCTTGCTTCAATCATAGCTGCAAATAGTAAGGCCTCTACCAATTGTTTTTCACGATTCCCTCCTTGTCTAAATTTCATTAAATCACTGACATAGGGGTCTTTGCGTTCAAAACCAAGTTTATATCCGCGTTCTTTCAGTTTTTCATGCACCATTCCAAAATGTTCCATTTCTTCCTGGCAAATTTTAACCATCTCATCCACCAAGTCTGGATATTCCGGAAATCTGACACAAAGTGAAATCGCGTTACTGGCAGCCTTTTGTTCACACCAAGCATGATCGACAAGAATTTCTTCGATATTCTTCTCAACAATATTTACCCATCTGGGATCAGTGGCTAACTTAAGACCGAGCATGGTTTAGGCTGTTGCTGTTACTCCCGCTAGAATTGAATTCAGAGTGGCACTTGGACGCATTGCAGCAGAAGCTAAATCTTGATTTGGATGATAATAACCGCCTATATCCATAGCTCTACCTTGGACCTCATTTAGTTCGTTTAAAATCTGATCTTTCATGCTTGCCAATTGCTCAGCAATTGGCGTGAAAATTGATTTTAATTCCCCATCTTGACCCTGAGAAGCCAAGGCCTGTGCCCAGTACATAGCAAGATAAAAATGAGACCCTCTGTTATCCAATTCGTTTACTTTACGCTTTGGTCCTTTGTTGTTTTCTAATAATTTCCCAGTAGCAGAGTCTAAGCAATCCGCTAATACTTGAGCTTTAGGGTTATTATTCCTTTCTGAGAGATGCTCCAGGGAAACAGCCAAGGCCAAAAACTCCCCTAATGAATCCCAACGCAGGTGATTTTCCTTTTCAAATTGTTGAACGTGTTTAGGTGCTGATCCTCCTGCACCTGTCTCAAATAAACCTCCTCCATTCATCAATGGAACAATGGAAAGCATTTTCGCAGATGTACCTAGTTCTAAGATTGGGAACAAATCTGTTAAGTAATCTCTTAGCACATTTCCAGTAACCGAAATGGTATCCTTTCCTTCTTTAATTCTTGCTAAGGTAAAGTGCGTTGCCTTTTCTGGAGAAAGAATGTGAATCTCCAAGCCAGAAGTGTCATGATTCTTTAGGTATACATTTACCTTTTTTATTAATTCAGCATCATGTGCTCTGTCCTCATCCAACCAAAATACGGCTGGTGTATTTGTTGCTCTCGCTCTGCTAACAGCAAGCTTCACCCAGTCCTGAATTGGTGCATCTTTTACCTGACACATTCTCCAAATGTCACCTTCTTCAACGTGATGTTCCATTAAGACAGTGCCATTTGCATCAATGACCCTAACATCACCTTCATGAGGTATTTCAAAAGTTTTGTCATGAGATCCGTACTCTTCAGCTTTTTGTGCCATAAGTCCAACGTTTGGAACAGTACCCATTGTTCTCGGATCAAAAGCTCCATTTTCTTTGCAGAAATCAATTGTAGCTTGATAAATCGCAGCATAGGATGAATCTGGAATTACTGCCTTTGTATCTTGCTGTTGTCCATCTTTATTCCACATTTGACCAGATGTTCTGATCATAGCTGGCATAGAGGCATCAATGATAACATCCGAAGGAACATGTAAGTTAGTAATTCCTTTATCCGAATTTACCATTGCGATATCAGGTCCATCATTCAAACATTGATTGATCAATGCTTCAATCTCATTTTTCTTATTTCCTTCAAGCTCTGCAACCTTAGAAAGTAAATCTCCAAGCCCGTTGTTTACATTTACTCCAATTTCTTCTAATAAATCACCGTATTTCTCAAATACAGGTTGGAAATAGGTTTTTACAGCATGTCCAAAAATGATGGGGTCAGAAACCTTCATCATGGTAGCCTTCATGTGCAGCGAAAACAAAATATTGTTGTTTTTAGCATCTTTAATTGCTGAATCAAGAAAATCAAGTAAGGCTTTTTTGCTCATTACTGTCGCATCAATAATCTCATTCGCTTGAAGAGACACTTTTTCCTTCAGTACTTTTACTCCACCGTCATTATCATGCAACTCAATTCTTACATCTGTAGCTTCTTTGGTGGTTAAAGACAATTCATTCGATCTAAAATCTCCCGCATTCATACTATCAACATGAGACTTAGAAGCGGCTGACCACTCTCCCATTGAATGTGGGTTTTTTCTAGCGTACTCTTTTACCGCTCTCGGTGCTCTTCGATCTGAATTCCCTTCTCTTAAAACCGGGTTTACAGCACTTCCCTTAATTTTATCGTATCTTGATTTAATCTCTTTCTCTTCATCATTCGCTGGCTCAAATGGATAATCGGGTAAAGCATATCCATGATTTTGTAATTCTTTAATTGCAGCTGTTAACTGAGGGATTGATGCAGAAATATTGGGAAGCTTAATAATATTTGCTTCAGGTTTCTTAGCCAATTCACCCAATTCCGCTAAGGCATCACCAATTTTCTGATCTTCTTTTAAAAAGTCAGGGAAGTTTGCAATGATCCTTCCAGCAAGGGAAATATCACGCGTTTCAACCTCAACTCCTGCAGGAGCGGTAAAGGCTTTAACAATTGGTAAAAATGATTGGGTCGCCAATGCCGGCGCCTCATCAGTTTGGGTATATATGATTTTTGACATAAGATTTATTTCTGATCAGAATTTTAAGGCTCGTAAAGGTAAAAATAGGTAAGCGATTATTCAAGTAAAATATTAAAAATCCAGATCTAAATTAAAGCGTTGCTTAAGTTTAATTAAATCTGGGTTTTTTTCAGCAAGTTTCTGAAACTTCTCTGTTGGGCTATAGGCTGTTTGAGTTTCACTCCCCTTCGACATTACAACCGAAAAGCTAAGACTATAATTTTGAAGACGAGCCCTCAAAAAGTCCATCAGATCTGATTTATTTTCTTGGAAATAATTCTGTTGAACTTTATTATCAATCTCAAAGGTGATTACCTTACCGCTTCTTTTGGGCTTTCTTCCTTTTAGCGTTTCATAAAAAGAGATGTTACCTAGTTCACGTTGTTGCTCCGAATATGCATTCCAAACACCATGTAAATCAGCTTCTGTAAACTCCTTTTCAGGGCGATTCCCAATTATTTGATTTTCTTCTTCTATACTTTCATCCGTCTTTTTCTCCGGTTGCAAGGCAGATTTGACACTAAATCCCTTTGTTTTTAAACCTTTAATTGGAATTTTTTTAACCACTTTTCTCGGAGCCGGTGTATCTTTTTCCATGGGTGGAGAGACATTCTGTCCTGAAGAAGTCGAAGGTGTATTAGCCTTTGAAATAGGGGCAGAAAGTTTCAATTCCTTTTTACGGAATTTAGGAGGTATGATTTCCTTTAGTTTACGCTTTTTTTTTTGCCCGCTTCTAGCGAACTTAACTGCATCAAGCTTAATTCCACCAGTAACCTCTGGTTCTTACTTTGCTTGTATTGCACATCCGCGGTATTGAGAATTTCAAGAGCAGACATAAGGCTAGGAATATCCCATTTTTTAGCTTGTTCCTTTAAAGAATCCTTTACATCTTGACTGGCCTCAATCAATTCTATTGTTTGAGGATCCTTGGCTACCATGAGGTCTCTAAAGTGATCCATCAATCCTACAAGGAAATGGTGTCCATCAAAGCCTTTGGATTGTATCTCGTGGAAAGTAAGAAGTGCATTTGATATGTCCTCAGCTTTAAACAAGTCTACAAGTTTAAAGTAGTACTGAAAATCTAAAACATTTAGATTCTCTAGCACCGCTGAATAGGTAACATCCTTGTTACAGAAGGAAACCATCTGATCAAAAATTGAAAGCGCATCCCTCATTGCACCATCCGCTTTGATGGCAATTACGCGCAAGGCTTCTTCTTCAACTTTAATTCCTTCCTTTTCTGCAATTGTATTGAGGTGGGCTATCATATCCGCAACCTGAATACGATTAAAATCATAAACCTGACAACGGCTTAATATCGTAGGAATTATTTTATGTTTCTCCGTAGTAGCCAGAATAAAAACGGCATGTGCAGGCGGTTCTTCTAGGGTCTTAAGAAAAGCATTAAAGGCTTGACTGGATAACATATGAACCTCATCGATAATATAAACCTTATGCGTTCCTGTTTGAGGTGGTATTCTTACCTGATCCGTAATACTTCTGATGTCATCAACAGAGTTATTGGAAGCGGCATCTAATTCAAAAATATTGAAACTAAAGTCATCATCTACCGAACTACCGTTATGGATATTAATGGCCTTTGCAAAAAGTCTAGCACATGAAGTTTTACCTACACCACGTGGTCCGCAAAATAGATAGGCCTGTGCCAGTTGATCCGACTCAATAGATCTTTTTAATGTTTCGGTAATACCCTCCTGACCTACCACTGCCTCCCACTGAGAAGGGCGATATTTACGAGCGGATACTACGAATTCTGACATGCTTGCAAAGATACAAGCCTAGTACAATCAAGCCCCACTTAGATGTCAAGAATTTAACTGAGTTTTTAACAGTTAATCCACTCTTCTGCGAGTTCAGTAAAATCAATTCCATTAAAGGTGCCACTACTCATCATTAACAATACACCCTTACCTTCATGAGCAAGAACCTTTGAGAGCAGTTCGTTCTTATCCGTAAAAACCTCAACCCCTTCGCCAAAGGCTTTTACTACGCTTTCCTCGGTAAAACCTTCAAGTTTTTTATGTTTAACAACTTCTGGATTGAAATATACTAAGGCTTTGTCTGCGCTCTTCATGCTGCCCTCGTACTCACCTAAAAAATCTTGATTTAAGGAACTAAAGGTATGTAGCTCCATGCATGCAATCGTCGGACGATCAGAAAATTGCTCCTTTACAGCAGCTGTAGTTGCTTTCAACTTAGATGGTGAATGAGCAAAATCCCTGTAAACAGCCCTATCATTGTTTCTATCAACCAGCTCCAATCGCTTTGCAGCACCCTTAAATCCTTGGATAGCTTTATAGAATTGTCCTCTTTCAACCCCGAGCTCAGAACATATATGCATTGCCGCGCTTAAATTTTGCAAGTTGTGCTTTCCAAAAATTTGAATTTCATATTCCTTATTTTCATGAATCAAATAAGTAATCCCATTTTCAATTCTATGAGGGTGTGTGGTGTACGGTATAAGTTCTGTTTCAAAATTCTCTTTTGCCAATTTATTTATTTCATCATCTTCGTTGCAATAGAAAAGTTTTCCTCCCTTCTCTACCTGGGAAATAAATATTCTAAACTGATTTACGTACATATCAAAGCTTGGAAACACATTAATATGATCCCAAGCTATACCACTTAAAACGGCAAGATGTGGTTTATATAAGTGGAATTTTGGTCTTCTATCAATAGGTGAGCTTAAGTACTCATCGCCTTCAAAAACGGCAATTGGGGCATCAGAGGTTTTAACCATGCATTCAAAACCCTCAAGTTGAGCTCCAACCAAATAATCATTTTCTATTTCTAATTCATTTAAGACATGCAAAATCATACTTGTAATGGATGTTTTTCCATGGCTACCTCCAATTACAACGCGCTGCTTGTCCTTACTCATCTCAAACATATACTCTGGAAACGAGTAAATTTTGAGACCTAATTCTTGAGCTCTGCGCAGTTCGGGATTATCCTCTCTAGCATGCATCCCCAATATTATGGCATCTAGGTCTTTCGTAATTCGGTTCTCATCCCAGCCCAATTTAACTGGAAGAATTCCATATTTTTCCAAACGTGATTTACTTGGATCGAAGATTTTATCATCACTTCCCGTAACTTCAAAACCTTTCAATTTTAAGGCAATGGCCATATTGTGCATCACCGCTCCGCCAACTGCAATCAAATGTACCTTCATAAAACTAAAGTAATTGCTTTCGGTAATATCTGTACGGTAATAAGTCAAAGCTTTACACAGAAGTCTGTTTATCGAATAAAAAAATCCAAAAAAGTTATGCTAACTATTAACATATTCCTAAATTTGCGCCGGGCAAGTCTTATACGACCAGCTCCTGTTGAACTCCCCCAGGACGGGAACGTAGCAAGGGTAGACGGTTGTAGCGGTGCGATATGAGTAGCTTGCCCATTTTTTATTGGCTCAAGCGAATAATAGAGAGAAGTTAGCGAAGAATTAATAGAGGTACATTTTTTGCAGCCAGTACACTACTTTTAGTTTATGAAAAATCTACTTGCTCTCACATTATCATTAATTTTCTTGGCATCCTGCCAATCGGAAATTGCAAACAAATCAGATGAAAAAGGCTTAAGCCAAGAAGAAATTAGACAGGTGAATGTTCGTGCTGCCCTATCATTAATACCTGAATCGCTTACTGAATTTTCAGGATCACCTGTTCATGACTGGTTACAAAATTACTATACAGATGATAGTTTAACTTTTGTTTGGTTTTCCTCAGACACCATTAACAGTATGGGACTTGAGGCACTTGACCTTCTGGCTAAGCACAAAGGTTATGGCGTACCATACTCTTATGGTCATAAAAGACTGAATTACCTTTTGGACAGTCTGAACAGCTTGGAACTTAACAATCCGGTAAGAGCTAAGTTAATTTCCTTGATAGAAATTGGTTTGAGTGAAAGCTTTTTAAGTTTTACAACAGATGCGTCTTATGGCATATTTGGGCCAAATAAACAACTTAGCTTCAAAAAGGATAGCCTACAAAGAGACCCAGTTTTAGTTTTAAAACAAGTGCAATCCGAAGGCGTTCAAAGTTCATTTCAAGCGGAACAACCGCATCACATTAAATACGAATACTTGGTTGAGAATTTGATCAACTTTACATCTAATTTTAAATTGAGCAAAGACACGGGGCGTGTATTTGTGTACAAGCTTGATTCTGTTAAGAGCTATACCCTGGCAAAGGAATTAATGATAAAACAAGGATGGTTAGATAGCTCAGCCACGGACTCTCTTTTCTTATTGGCCCTTCAAGACTTCCAAGGAATGTACGGTTTAAACCGTGATGGAAAAATAGGTTTGAATACAGCAAGAGCTCTAAACATGAGTAATGAAGAAAGGTATTTACAAGCGGTTATAAGTCTTGAGAAATGGCGAACAAAAAGAGATTTTACCTATCCTCATGTTTATGTCAATGTACCTGCTTATGAGCTGAATTTTATCAAAAAGGATAGTATTACTCGCGTGCACCGTGTTGTTGCCGGCGCCCCCTACACGCCTACCCCAAGTTTTTCTGCCAAGCTAAAATATTTAACCTTGTTCCCTTATTGGCATGTGCCTTACAGTATATCATCCAAAGAAATACTGCCAAAACTTAAAGAGGACCCCTCATATTTAGCTCAACACGGCTACCAGCTATTCAGCAAAGACCGCCAATCAGTTGACGCCAATGCAGTAGATTGGAGCTCTGTGTCTCAGGGTAATTTTCCCTACCGCATCAGACAAAATGGAGGGAGTTATAACAGCTTAGGACTTGTGGCCTTCATGTTCCCAAATGAACACTCTGTATTCATCCATGACACGCCTTCTAAAATTTTCTTTAAAAACGACATGAGAGCATACAGTCATGGCTGTGTTAGACTTCAAGATCCTTTGGATTTAGCAACCTATATCTTAGAAATGGATCAACCAGATGAAATTGGAAGAGATTCACTCGATACATTAATTCGACACCGTGTTGAGACCCGTATATATTTAAAAAATCCTTTTGACGTTCATATCCAATACCATACTGCGGAAGGCAAAGAAGATGGTATTAAATTCTATTTAGATATTTATGGTAGAGAGGTTGAAGACAAAAAAGCCATCAGAAAACTACTTGAAGAAGATAGTATTTAAATGGAAAGTGAAAGATTAAGATATAGGCTTTTTGAAAAAGGAGATGGTGCTCACATAATAGCTCTTGACAGTAATATAGAGGTTTTAAAATATCTGCATCAGGAACCTTTGAATGATCTAAATGAAGCTGAGAAAATAGTTGAAGGTGTTTTAAATCAGTACGAAAAAAACGGAATTGGACGCTGGTGGGCCATTGAAAAGGAAAGTAATCAAGTCATTGGTTGGACTGGGATAAAGTACGAAACAATGTTTAGAGATTTTCCCTACTATGATATCGGTTACCGTTACATTCCAAAATTCTGGAGGAAAGGCTACGGTTTTGAAGCGGCTCTTTTTTGGAGAGATTATGCCTTTTCGGAAATGAACATTGAAAAATTAAATGCCACAGCTCACGTTGACAATGTTGGCTCCAATAAAATCCTACAGAAGATTGGAATGGAGATTACCGATAACCTGGAATATGGTGGCGATCAATGCAACTGGTATGAGTTAAATAAAACTCAACTAGGCATCTAAAGAAGAGAAGCCAAAATCCTCAGAGAATTCTTCCAAATAAAGTTCAGAATTGAGAATTTTACTATAACGCTGGTAGTTTCTTGAAGGGAAATAAATGAAATAGGCCGTTCGGTTATCAATGAGCTGCATTACCTTATCGTAATCTTTGAATGGCAAGGCAGGACAACCATAACTTCTACCCAAAGTACCGTATTTCTTGATCCAATCTTCCGTTGCATAGTCAGCGGCGTGAATTACAATCCCTCTTGTTAAGGCCTTCCAGTTGCAATATTCCTTACCTCTCAATTGTAGACATGTACCTAAGCGGTAATCATCCCATTTAGTCGCAGTAACATAAAAGCCATAAGAACTTTGGTGCGAATTATTTACGTTTGAAAATTGTTTAGCATAAAGTCCGCCCGTTTTTTGACCATGAGCAACAACACTCTTGTGCAGAATTCTTTCTTCTAAAATTGATAGAATATAAAATCGTTTATCGTTGCCTGATTGTGAAAAATCAACCACAGAAAAAACTGTTGTGTCTTCTAATTCCCCCTGATGCTTTAAATGGTAATACCCCTTTAAACCTTGATAAAACGCCTCATAGTTAAGCGTTGTATCATTAAGGCAGTGGTAAAAATTCTCCGCATAAACGTCAAATTCCTGTTTGACATAAGTGCTGTCTTGTGCCTGAGTTTTTACTCCAAAAGCCAGTGACAAAACCAATAAAATAAGTGCTCCTCTTCCCATTTTGATTTGCGAATATAACAAAAGCTTAAAGGGTTACAATCGGGAATACGTGAACGGTAATTTTGACTGGGTAATTATGCTTCTATTTCATTCATATATTGAATGAATTTTCCAAGTCGGTAAAAATCAAATTTTCGGAGACTTGGATAATTGCCTCTTAATTGAGTTAGAATGCTCTCCTTTTGCCTGTTAAAGCGCTTTAATACAAGAGGAATAATACGGCTTTTTTTTGCATACAAATAATAACGAACGAGCTTCACCTCCTTCCCTACTTCACCTCTGGAATGAAGAATTGCAAGGTTATATAAAGCGGTTTTTGTTTTGCTTAGGAACACTTCCGTTTTTTCAATTCCCATATGCATGAGCGGATTATCAATATGCACCACTGGAATGTTTTTCTCCTTCAACTTAAGACCAAATAAGGTATCTTCATGCCCATAGCCCTTGATTGATTCATTTAGGCGAATATCTTCAAACAGAGCCTTTGGAATAAGAAAGTTAAATGTTTTAAAAGAGGCATACGCTTTAGATTGGCGATGGGCCGCGTCTTTTTGTTCACGGTTTTTACCATACACCCAATGCAAGATATAATCTGATTCCACTTGCTCTTCTTGGTAAACGGTTCCTCCGCAAACTATGGAATGCTCTCCTTTCTTATCCAAGTAAGTCCTTATGAAATTTGATTGGATCACTTTAGCATCACAATCGAGAAAGAGCAAGTATTTTCCATTTGCTTCCTGTGCTAAATAATTCCGAATTTTACTCCTCCCCAGATTCTCTGACTGCTTAAAGAACCTAACATTTTGAAACTCTAGGAATTGATCATACTGTTCGTGGAATTCAACACTGGACGCATCATCAGCTATGATTATTTCAAAATCTATTTCCGCTTCTTCACATTGTTTATTTAACTCAGTGACCAGATCAGTAACATTATAATTATATACCGGAATTAAAACGGATAGCACTGGCGAAAAATAATACTTTTTTCTAGAAAGTAGCCATTGGATTAAAATCTCCTTTTGGTCTCAAATCCAATATTTTTCGATTCTCACAACGAATAGTTCTAGATGGAAAGTTCTCCATGATATGATAATCATGGGTCGCAAACAAAACTGAAGTGTTTTTATCAAGAATCTCAAAGAATATTTTCATCACTTCTTCAGAAGTTTGCGGATCTAAATTACCCGTTGGCTCATCAGCTAGAATTAGTTCAGGATCGTTTATTAGTGCGCGTGCTATTGCAACTCGCTGTTGCTCACCACCGGATAATTGAAATGGCATTTTAGGGCCTTTCGTTGGCATTCCAACCATCTCCAATAACTCATCTGCCTTTTGCTGCATCTTCTTTCTTCCTTTCCAGCCAGTTGCTCTCATGACAAAAAACAGGTTTTTGTAAACGGAGCGATCCATTAACAACTGGAAATCTTGAAAAACTATACCTAAACTTCTTCTCAAACGTGGAATTTGACGTTTCTTAAGTGTTGATAGATCCATTCCGACTACAGATGCTCTACCCTCTTTGAAAGGTAACTCACCGTATAGAGTTTTTAACAAACTGGACTTTCCACTTCCGGTTTTACCCACCAAATACACAAGTTCACCCGTCTTTATGGTAAAGTCAACTTCTTCCAAAATGACGTTTTTACCTTGGTAAATTTTTGCTTGTTGTATCTCAAGTGGATTCATAAGGATAAAGGTAGCTTCTCGAAAGGGATTCTTTTTTTGAAAACAAACAATTATCTCAACAGATTTGAGTTTAAAACTTTCAAGATTCAGAACCTGTACTCAGCTATATCTCAATAATTTTATGAACTTATAAATACTTAGGTATGAAAGGATATTTTTTATTGCTCATTGCACTTTTAGCTTTTACTGGATTAGCACAGGAAACAAGTATGTACAGTGATTACTCTGAGCTTTACCGTGATGCTGAAAATCTTTTTCTTAAGGAACAATATGCTCCTGCGCAAAGAAAATTCGAGAAGTACATAGAGAAGGTAAATAATGAAGGTGATAGTTGGTTTGTTGAATCCGTTTACTATGTAGCGGTTTGTGCTTATGAACTTCATAATGAAGATGCAGATGTGTTACTGCTTCATTTTGCTAAGCGATATCCGCATCACCCAAAGGCTGAAAGCGTAACCTTAAAATTGGGGAATCTTTTTTATCGGAATCGCCATTGGAAAAAAGCCATAGAATGGTATTCGAAAGTAAATACGCTTAAACTATTAGAAGATGAGCGAGCCGAGTTCTATTTCAAAAGGGGATACGCCGCTTTCATGTTGGATAAATATGATGATGCAGAACTGGACTTTATGGAGGTTTTAGCTTTTGAATCTCAGTATAAGAACCCTGCCACATATTACCATTCGCATATTCTTTACTCAAAAGGGAATTACCAAAAAGCACTTGAAGGATTCGAAAGAATTAAGGATGAAGAAGGATTCAATACCATTGTTCCCTATTACATCACACAAATATTATACAAGCAGAAAAAGTACGATGAGGTAATCCAATATGCTCCTCTTGCATTAGAAAACTCCAAGGCACAAAAAGCTCCCGAGATTGCGCATATGCTCGGTGATTCATATTTTCAGCTGGGTAAATATGATGAGGCTATACCCTATTTATTACTTTATCATCAAGAGTCGAAACCCACACATGAAGAAAGCTACCAATTGGCTTACGCATACTATAAGACAGGTGATCATGAGCAGGCAATAAGCCATTTTGCTAAAGCTGCAAGAAGTGATGATGCTCTCGCTCAACTTTCATATTATCATATGGCGGATTGCTATGAAAAAATGGATGAAAAAGAATACGCCCGTTCATCATACCGAAAAGCTAGCGAGTTACGTTTTGATGAAGATATTACCGAGGATGCCCTTTTCAAATTTGCGGTATTGGCTTATGAACTTTCCTATAATCCTTATGATGAGGCAATAACTGCTTTCGAGCGTTACATCAATGAATATCCAAATAGCGATAGAAAACAAGACGCATACAACTACTTGATCAATGTATATATGACTACAAAGAATTTTGAGGCGGCATTAGAATCATTAGCAAAAGTAGATAAGTCAGATATACGCTTGCAAAGTGCCTATCAGATGGTTGTATACAACAGAGCAGTTGAATTATATGCTAACCAGAAATATGAAGCGGCACGCGAACATTTCAAAAAAGTTAAGACTTATCCTATTTCAAGAGAGCTTAACATGAAAAGCAAATACTGGATTGCAGAATCCTTTTATCTGCAAGGGCGTTATCTCAATGCGGTACCAAATTACAAGCTTTTTCAGGCTGAACCAGGTGCTTTCAGCAGTCCATTACATAACCTAGCTAACTATAATTTAGGTTATTCTTATTTTTCATTGGCTGATGAGAATCCTTCTAAATATTCAGATGCCAAAGCCTATTTTAAGCTTTTTGCCTCTAAGGCCGATCAAGATGACCCAAGATTAAATGATGCTTATTTAAGAGCTGCGGATGCTGCCTTTAAGTTGAAGGAAGATCAAGAGGCCATAAAGTATTATGACAAGAGTATTGCTATGAATTCTGACTACCAGGATTATGCGCGTTTACAGAAGGCAATGTCACTAGGTTATATGAACAAGCTGAATTCTAAAGTGAGTGAATTGAATAAATTACTTGAGTTCCATACCAATAGCCCTTATGAACCAAGAGCTCGTTTTGAACTTGCTGAAAGCTATCGCGTATTGGATCAGAGGGAAAATGCCTTAGCACAGTATCAAATAGTTGTTGAACAGTTCCCAACAAACCTATTGGTAAGAAAATCCCTTTTCGCAATGGCTCAGCTGTATTACAAGAACAATCAGTTGAACCTTGCTGAAAACACCTATTTAAGTATCCTAAGTAAATACAGCAACCCAGATGATTGTAGTCATGCAATATTGGGATTAAAGGAAGTATATGCAGCTCAAAACAAATTAGATGAATGGGAAGTTTTGGCTAAGGAGTATGATTGTGTGGATATCGATCAAGACGAATTGGAAACCACCATGTTTGAGGCGAGTATCTTCAAATATTGGAAGGAACAAAACTGTGATAAAATCATTCAAAACGCAGATTCTTACATCAAGAAATATCCGAAAGGATCACATATAATTGAAGTGCTTTATTATAAAGCTCATTGCCTAGAAAGCAAAGAAAAAATAGATGAATCTATCGTTTATTATGAGCAAATATTGAACTTCCCAAACAACGAGTTTACAGAAATATCTCTGTTACAAACCTCTAAATGGTATTATAAAGAAGATCGTTTTCAAGATGCGTTAAACAACTTCTCTAGTTTAGAAAAAGTAGCAAGTGAACCTGCAAATAAAGAAATCGCTCAGATTGGTCAAATGCGTTGTTTTTATAAGCTTGAAAATTATCAATCTGCACGAGATTACAGCTTTGAGGTCCTTAAAATCCCAACATTAAATGATTTTACTAAAACACAAGCCCAGCTTTATTTGGGTAGATCATACTTTGAGCTTGAGGATTATAACAAGGCAATTGTAGAGCTTAGAAAAGTACTTCCAATAACCAATGGTGAAATGGGAGCTGAAGCTCAATTTTTTGTTGCACAAGCACAATTCAATAAAGGAGAGTACACAAAATGTGAGGATGAAATTAAAAAGCTAACACAGCTTAAACCTTCTTACGATTATTGGTTAGGTAGAGGATACATCCTACTATCTGATAACTTCCTAGCTCAAGGAAATACGATTCAGGCAAAACTTACACTTGAATCGATCATCAATAACTACACAAATACTTCTGATGGAATTATTGATACGGCTGAGGAAAAATTACAAGCAATCATAGATTCGGAAATGGATTCCGAGGAAGGTAAAGAGAATCGGAGTATGCAGTTAAATCTTCAGGATGAAGGTGAACTGGATAAAATTAAAGACAAAAAGGAGGGTCAAAATGACTAAGCGATTAATCATACTAGGGCTTTTTGCGGCATGCATAGCTAATGCCCAACAAACTGAACCTGATACAACGGTTGTAATAACTGAAGGGGAACGTCATATTAAAAGCTCTAGTAAAATGGGCTTTAGCCCAGAGGTTGTAGATACAGTTGTTCCCGTTAGCCAGATTGATTACCCACAATTGATTAAAACAACGGATGTAATCATTTCTTTGGAGGAAATTGAAGCCGCACGTCTAAGAATTGTGGAACCAATTCCTAAACTTTATCATGGTTATGTTAAAGGTGGTATAGGCATGTACGCCTCTCCATATTTTGATGGCTACTATACAGAAACGCGTTCACGTGCAGGACAGTGGGGTGTGAATTACAAACATTTTTCATCAAGAGACGCTCACAAAGACCTTCCATTTTCCGGTTTTGCGGAAAACAGTTTAGACTTATGGGGAAAAAGGTTTATAAATTATCACATACTAGGTGGCTATATTGATACGGATCTGGATTATCGCCACTTTTATGGGTCTGACAGTTTAAACTTAAGCAAAGAGCAAATTCAACAGCGTTTCACAAACCTTGGTTTTGGAGTTAATTGGAATTCAAATCATTTGGATACGAACAGGCTTAACTATGCGTTAAACCTAGACTATTATCATTATCGAGATCTTAATGATCCTGATACTTTAAAATTTGATCAGGGCATAGAGCACAACATTAAAATCTCAAGTGATATGCATAAGTATTTCGAACATAACTTGATTTTTCTCGAAACAAGTTTAGATTTTAATCATTACAACGCTTTTAACCGCTATGGTTGCGCTGAGTGTGATGAGGAGCGCAAAACGGATGTATACAACAACGCAGTATTGAAGATAAATCCGTACTTACTCACATTTAAAGGCCCTTTTAGTCTCAGGTTTGGAGGTGGTGTAGATATCAATATTCCGAATATGGAAACTGGGAATGGCCAGTTTGTATTTTACCCTGATGTAGAAGGAAGCATAGGAATGTTTGACAAGTCAATTAATATATACGCTGGAGCAAATGGTGGAATTAAAAGGAACTCTTTTAGAAAGTTGACACGCGAAAACCCTTTTATCTTAAGTTCTGTAAAACTTTTAAATAGGAGAGAAAACATTAACGTTTACGGAGGGCTAAGAGGTAGATTTTCATCTAAAATGGCGTTTAATGTTTATGGGCAATTTAGCAAAATTGAGAATTATGCTTTGTTTGTTCAGGACACAACTTTCTCCTATAATAACCGCTTTGATGTGGTGTATGACACCCTTTCAATTTCCAAATTAGGAGCACAACTTACCTATGATGACAAAAAGTTGAGAGTTAATTTAAGTGGGGACTATTTCTTGTACGGAGATAACTCTTACGGTTACCATTGGAATCTACCTGACTATAAGTTTATGTTGTCTACTATGTATAATTTGGAAGACAAAATCATGGTAAACCTGGATGTTTTTGTTGAAGGAGGTAGAATAGCTCCTGGACATTTTTATAATCCTGGTGAGACAGTTGATATAAGACCTCTTGAAGGATACAGTGCGGTATATACCGGTACTTTCACTGATGTAAATTTGGGTGTTGAATACCGTTACACTAATCGATTGTCTGGATTCGTTAATTTCAATAACATATTATCCCAAAAATATCAGCGCTGGTATAACTATCCAACCCAAGGAATTAATATCTTAGGGGGCATATCATATAGTTTTTAATGGGAAAGTTAGATAAGATAGATCCAAATGGTCCTGAAAATTGGGACAAAGACAAGATTAAAAAAGAAAATGAGGAGTTGTGTGAAGAAATAGCTGCATTGGCTATAAAAATGTACGCCGAAGAAAAGCACAGCTTACTGGTGGTATTACAAGGGCTTGATGCTACAGGGAAAGATGGAGCCATCCGCACTGTTTTTGGAAGGGTAAATCCTTTCGTTTTATCGCTTAGCGCTTGGAAAAAACCAACAGAAGAGGAATTTGCCCATGACTTTTTATGGAGAATACATAAACAAACCCCAAGAAAGGGGCAAATAAAGATATTTAACCGCTCACACTATGAAGATATCCTTGTACCTGGTGTGGAAGGCTATGTGAAAGGTAAAGATCTAGATAAGCGTTTCAAACACATCAATAATTTTGAAGATTTACTGACGGATACTGGAACCACAATACTAAAGTTTTACCTGCACACTGACTCCGAGAATCAATTCAAGCGTTTAACCGAAAGAACAGAGTTAGAAAGAAAATTTTGGAAACATTCTGACGGTGATTGGGCGGTGCGTGAAAAAAGGAAACAATACCTTGAAATGTATGAGCGAATTTTTGATGAATGTTCGGAGATTCCATGGCACATTATCCCTTCAAATAAAAATTGGGTCAAAACAAACTACATTGCCAAAGAGGTTTTAAAGAGTTTGAAGGATTTAAACCCAAAATGGCCTGAATTGGAGTCTGAAAGATTTTAGGTGTGCGTTTTTTATTAAGCCTCTTAAATATCCCATTTGCATATTTACGCCTTTTACCAAGAAGAATTTATAGGCTTTTAAAGGATTTACTTGTTCTACCCTATTTAATCCGACCCTATAACTCTTTTAATATTGGAACCGGGCACTTTTTTAGACAAATGCTTGTGCGAGCCGCCTTATGGCCAGCTCAAATAGCGCTAAAAGTATTTGACTTAAGTTTACTCCCAGAGCTTTTTGATTTGCTAATGCTACTCTTAAAACCCAATAGCAGATCGATGACAAATATCGAAATTTCTGAGGCGAAAAAGGTTTTTGGTAGCTCTTTACCTTATAAGATGATTAGAATTGATGAGAAAAGCCTTATGGCGGTTCTAGGAGCGAGGGTTAACAAAAACAAACACCTGGGTTTTGTATTGTTTCGAACGGTCAATTTCACACGAAAGTTAGACAGTAGACCAGCTAATAACGACATGGCATGGCTCATTCACGAACTTGTGCATGTATGGCAAGCAGAGCACATTGGAACAGATTACATTCCAGAAGCATTGCATGCTCAAAAGACCTCAGGATATGGATATGGTGGCACCGAGACTTTAAAGAAAAAATGGGAGCTGGAAGACTTCAATCGCGAACAACAGGCAGATATAATTCGTAATGCCTATCGCAACCTTAACTCTGAAAATTCAATTTTTTACGAAAAATACTTGAAGGCCATTCGAAACCCTAAATGGTAGAATTCCTAAGGAAATATAATCACTTTTGGGTATGGGGCGGTTTATACCTTTTGATTCTGCTTATCCAAGCATACTTTACAGAGCTACATCCCGATGAAGCTTACTATTGGGTTTACAGTCAAAATATAGATTGGGGGCACTTTCATCAACCTCCAATGGTAGCTCTGTTTATAAAACTGGGCTATAGTATTTTTAACAACGAGCTAGGTGTGCGATTGCTAAGCATAATTAGTCACGTAATCAGCCTGTATTTAATCTATGATCTTAGTAAAGGGAAGAATCCTTTAAAATTCTTCATCTTGATTTTGAGCTTATTTCTGGTACATGCAGGTTCCCTCCTAGCTGTTCCAGATGCCCCCTTACTCTTCTTCTCCTGCCTGTTTTTATGGTTCTATCACAAGCATTACAAGAAATTTACTATCAAGAATGCCTTAATTTTAGGACTAATCGCTACAGCTCTTCTTTACTCAAAATACCATGGAGGGGTATTTTTAATCTTGTTGCTCTTAAGTCGTTCTGAACATTTAAAATCCTGGCAATTCTATATCATCCCTGCAATAGCTACTTTACTTTATATACCTCATATCCAATGGCAAATAGAGCACGATTGGATCAGTTTTCGTTTTCACCTTTTTAACCGTGAATTGGTGACATATGACCCCGTTTGGATCATTGAATATATTTTAGTCCAAATAATCTTAATCGGACCTATTTTCTGGTGGGCTTTTACTCGTTTAAAATCAATACGTGAAGAAAATTCTGTGAGCGAATTCAAAAATCAGATGTTGCGTCTGTCCTTCTTTATTTTTGCTTTTTTTCTTTTGCTCAGTTTAAGAAATAGAATAGAAGCAAATTGGATTGCACTGGCCTACCCCCCGCTATTAATAGGAACTTACTCCTTCATTGAGCAAAAGCTATCAGTAAAAAAACTATTGTTTATTGGAGCCCTTCCCCTACTGATATTTTCTTTTGCTCGATTAGAGTTAATGTTTGCTTTTGTTCAGGATAAACTTGATCTCAATTTCAAATACCAATATCATGAAGCTTGGGCAAGTCGAATTCAAAAAAGAGCTAAAGGAAAGCCCGTAATCTTTGTTAACTCATATCAAAAAACCTCTTTGTATATGTTTTATGCGGGTGAAAAGTCACACTGCCTGACACTGTGCAATTACCCTGGAAATCAATTTGACTTTTATAAAACTTCCTATGAATGGGATAAAGACAGCGTTCTAATTTATAATGACTTTGGCAAAATCAAAGGAGCACTTAAAAATTACCCGAACGAAGAATACTTTCTTGATCCCATATCCGACTTTAGATCGCTTCAAAGTATTGAAATTAGCAGTGAAATTCCAAATGAAATGCGCATTGGAGAGGAACTAGCAATTCAATTACAAATAAAAGAGACTGGATACCCTCAAAAGGCCAAACTTTTTAAGGATAGTGCAAAAAATGAAATTTTCATCTATTGGGTAAAGGACCCAGAAAAAATGGGAATTCTGCCAAGTGGAAGTTTTATAGATGCAGATAATCCGGAGAAAACAAAAGTCATTTCTCTTAAAACTCCTAAAGAAAAAGGGAATTACCTTTTATGTTTTGGGCTAAGTCTAGAGCGCTATTTCTACCTGCGAAATTCCTACTTTTACCGAATCGAAATAAATTAGTGAAGGACCTCTTTCAACTCATACGACTACAGCAATGGATTAAAAACAGTTTTATCTTCTTTCCGGCCTTCTTTGCTGGGTTAACTTTTGAAGCAAATCTTATTGTACAATTGCTTATAGGGTTTCTTAGCTTTTCCTTTATGGCTTCTGCCGTTTATGTTCTCAACGATTATTTTGACCGAGAATTCGATAAAAAGCATCCAAAAAAAAGGAATCGCCCACTAGCTAGCGGTCGGGTTTCAGTTGTACAAGCCTTTGGACTTTGCCTTATTCTTTTGGCCCTTTCTCAAGGCCTTTCTTTTTATTTAAACTCAGCGTTGGCCGCCATCGTAACTTTTTACTTCTTATTAAATGTGGCTTATAGCGTGGGACTAAAACATATCGCCGTTTTGGACGTCATTATTATCTCAGTTGGCTTTGTCCTTCGATTAATTTATGGAGGTTACTTGGTGAATGTACCCCTTTCTAACTGGATTTTATTGGTTGGTTTTAGCCTGTCTTTGTTCTTAGCCTTTGCTAAAAGACGTGCCGATTTTATCCTCTTCCAAGAAGAAGGGAAGAAGGCGCGTAAGGTTATCAGTTCCTATAGTTCTGGTATCATCAATTTAGGAATCTATTTAAGTGCGTGCATCACCTTTGTTAGTTATGCTGCCTATTGTTTAAGTCCATGGGCAACTCGCCGCTTTGGCTGGGAATTAATCTTTAGTGCAATTTTTGTTCTGCTTGGATTAATACGTTATTTCATTTTAATATTTAAGAAAAATAAAGCCGCTAATCCCACTCAGGTATTGTATAGCGATAGAATAATTCAATTGTGCGTTGTGGCTTGGGTAACTTTATTATTAATTATAATTTTCAGATAATTAAATCTCTAAACCTATAAGGCAAACGTCATCAACCTGTTCATGGGATCCCTTCCAGCTTTCGAAAGTTGATTTCAAATAATTGCGTCTTTCTGATTTATCCATTTTAGTGGTTTCGATTAGGGTATTTCTCAATCTTTTAGATTTAAATTTCTCACCCTTCTTTTTTTGACCTCCAAACTGATCAGGGTAGCCATCTGAAAAAATAAAAACATGATCACCTTTAGATAGTTCGATGGTATGCTCACTGAATTCTCCTTTACTGACATATTTCCCTATTGGTGCCTTATTCGCTTTGAATTCTTCGAATGTGTCCGCTCCCTTCCTTAGTATCCAAACGGGATTATTTGCTCCTGAATAAATTAACTCAGCACCTCCATCATTATAGGCTATTGAACATAGGGCAATATCCATCCCATCCTTCATTTCCTCTTTGGATTTTTCGAACTCCATAACAACCAAATCTCTTGATTTATTCAAAATATCTGCAGGTTGTTTTAGTTCATACTCATTCACAGCTCTATTCAAAGCATTATTACAAATTACAGATACCATTGCCCCAGGCACCCCATGTCCAGTGCAATCGGCTACAGCAAACAATATTTTATTACTTTTTTTAAGTTCCTTAATCCAGTAAAAATCACCCGCAACAATATCTTTCGGTAGGTAAAGTACAAAGGCATTGGGAAGCAGACTTTTTAATTCACTATGGCTAGGAAGAATAGCATTCTGAATTCTTTTCGCATAAGAAATAGAATCTACAATTTCTGCATTCTTTTCTTCCAACCTTTTATATGCGTAGTCTGTTACCTTTTTTTGTTCTTCAATAATTACCTTCTGCTTGTTTGCCGTTCTAAATCGATTAAATAACAGAATGGACACTAAAAGGAGAAGTGATAAACCAACGATCAGAATAATGTTTATGGTCTGATCAAAATCACTTTTTATCTCTAATTGCTCGTTCTCCAGCTCTTGTTGCCTTGCTTTGGCTTTTTGAGCCATATATTTTGCCTTCTGAATTTCGGCTACTTCCAAAGCACGTATAGAATCCGCTATTTTTTTCTTTTCATATTCCTCATTTAATTCTCTTATTACTAAGGCTTTTGTGTTTTCAATTTTTTCTAAACTATCTCGCATGGCGATATGAAGTTCATGCATTTTTAGCGCCTTGTCCTTTTGTCCACTTGCTTTATATGCTTGATACAGGGTTTTAGCTGACGATGAAATCAGGTGAATAATCCCCGATTCTTCTCCTAATTCCAAGGCCTTCTTAGAATACTCAATGGACCTTCCATAATTTCCATCTTCAAAATAAACTAGTCCTATGTTTTCATAGGCTGAGGCAATACCTTGCTGATCATTAATCTCCTTGTAGATTTCCAGGCTTTTTGTATAGTTCTGAATAGCCTCTATCCTATCTGTCTTTTTAAGAAGATTAGCCATGTTGTTATAACTCGCAGCTAGTCCTGAAATCAGATTGTTTCTTTTTCTAATACCAATACTCTTTTCAAATAAATGACGTGATTTTAGAAGCTCATTCTTTTTCATAAAGACCAAGGCCATATTGTTATAAACGTTGGCTATTCCAGCACTGTCCTTTGCCTGAAGAGAAAGGTCAAGACTATTCTCATAGTAAGAAAGAGCTTTATCGTACTCTTTCATCGTGTAATAAACAGAGCTAAGGTTGTTTATTGTCAAAGCCTCCGATTTAATGTCATTGCTTTCTCTGGCATATTTTAAACATTGACTGAAATAATCAATTGCTTTTGGATAATTACCCTGGTAATAAAGTAGGTTACCAAGGTTATTATAAGCCTTCCGTAAATTTTTTGTGTCGCCTGTTTCCTCTAAAATTTTAATTGAAAGCCCATATACTTGCTCTGCATTTACATAGTCACCTTTTATCTTATAGGCCGTTCCTTGTAAATTATAAGCTTTAGCCTTGTACTCTTTATTTTCAGAATGATCCGCTAATTGCAATTGTAAACTCGAGAAGTATATCGCAGAATCAGGATTTGAATGAAGGTAGCCATCCCAAGCGTAGTTGTAAAGCGCTTTTAATCGTTCTTCAGTACCCTCTTCGGAATTGGACCAGACAGCCCAAAGTGAATCTGCCAATGGCTCGGGAATTGAGGGCTGAGCCCAAACTCTGCAAAAGCCTAAAATCGATATTAAAAAAATGATGGGTCTCAATACGGTAATCAAGGGTAAATATAAGCTTTAGCTTTGTTTGAATTATAATTCCCATAAAAAAAGGGGCACCATTTGGCGACCCCTTTAAATTTTTAATCGTGTAAAGCTTAATTCCCCGTAATCTTAAACTCTACCCTCCGGTTTTGTTGTCTACCTTCTGCGGAATTGTTACTTGCAATAGGATCGGAACTTCCGTAGCCTGCTGCGGTTAATCTTGATTTATCAATTCCCTTTCCGATAAGGTAAGTTACTACGGCTTGGGCTCTGTCTTTCGATAATTGGTCGTTCAACTTGGCAGATCCGGTGTTATCCGTGTGACCTGATATTTCAACTTTCAATCCAGGAACATCTTTCATGAGCTTTACCAAACGAGCGAGCTCCGCATCTGACTCTGATTTTAGTGTGGATTTTGCCGTTTCAAAGAAGATGTTTCGTAGGGCGATCTTACTACCAATTTTGATATTCTTAAGCTCAATTTCCTTATTAATCAATTGGTAGGCACTTTCTTGCGGAATATCAAAATTCTCGGAATGAAAGAGATAACCATCTGCCTTCACAGCAATACCGTAATTCTTTCCGGAGTTCAATGAAATAAGGAATTTACCGGTCGCTGAGTTCGTTGTGATTGTTTTAATAACCTTCCCGTTCGCATTGTCAATGATGTCAATGTTTGCCTCAACAGGCTTTTTGGTCAAGGCATCAATGGTACGCCCTTTAAAAACGGTTAAGCTCTGACGGTTTACCTCAACAGCAGCTTTTATCTCGTTGTCTTTGATAGGCGACAAAGCAGATGCCAATAAATAATCCTCAACATCTGTATTCATAGGCTTGTCTGGTCCCCAATAAGTTACCTTGTAAATATCCATTCCACCTGATCCACCCGGACGATTAGACGCGATATAAGCGTATTTATTTCCAGCCGTTCCAGCAAAGAAAACATCATCGTAAGGTGTGTTGATAGGGTAACCCAAGTTAATTGGCTCACTCCATTTACCTTGGCGTTTGATACTCATATAAATATCTAAACCACCCAAGCCATCGTGACCAGCTGAAGAAAAATACATGGTTTTTCCATCTGGATGCAAATAGATAGAACCTTCATCAAACTTTGAATTAATTTCAGAACCGGCAGTTACCGCTGATCCGTAGGTTCTATTTTTTCTATTCATTACCCCTGAGAAGTAGATGTTCATACCAGCAGGCATTCCCACTTGATAATCCGATAGGTAGTAAATCTTCACATCATCAAAGTTATAGGATGCATAAGTTTCATTATACGCCTTGTTAATGTTGTTAGACATTCCAACAGGTTCAGACCAGTCCAAGCCATTCAAAAAGCTCTCATAGATATCATAATCCTCCCCATCTTTACGGAACATCAACATTTTGTTTCCGTCATAAGAAAGGTTCGATCCAAAGTCGTCCTCTGCCGTATTTATTTGTCCTCCAAGAGGTTTTGCTTTCTGCCATTTTCCATCAACATATTCAGAAGAGTAAATGTCATGGTCAAACTCACCTAAGGCGTTTGAAGAACGACCGTTTTTTCTGTTTGATGTGAAAATCATGGTACTACCATCCGTTGTTACTGTTGGTGAGAATTCATCTTGCGGGGTATTCAATTCTTTTACATTGTCAACCCAAACGCGCTCAGGATTAGCCATTTTTTCTTTGGCCATTTTACATTCCTTCTTACGCTTATCAACAAACTTTGAGAATTTATCCGCCTTTCTATAAGAAGCTTGGAAGGTTCCATATGACTTAATGGCCTTATCAAACTCATTGTTCAACTGATGCGCAAAACCAATGTAATAATCCATGAAAGGATCATCACAACCACCTAATTCAACAGCTTTTTTAATATGACCAGGTGCCTTGTATTTTTGATTTGTATAGAAGTATGAGCTTCCAACTTTAAAATTTAATTCGGCATTGTTGGGGTTAAACTCCTGAGCAATTAGATAAGATTGGAGCGCCTTTTTATAGTTGTCTCCTGGATCTTCAGTAGCGAAAACCTTTTCGTTTCCAGCTTCCCAAAAGTCGTCACCAGTTTTGATGGCGTCTTGGGCTTTTTTAAGCCCCTCTTTATCGTTTTTAAAGTTTGCTGCCTTGAATTCCACGTTTTGTGCGAAAAGCGAAACAGACAATAAGCATAATGTTGTTAAAAGTATCTTTTTCATTTTTAGTGGAATTATTATTGACAATTAGATTGGTAAGCAGCTGCCGCATCAGAACCCAACTCACGGGCTTTAGCCCAATCTGCACAAGCACCTGAATCGTTTCTAAGCATTTCTTTAGAAATACCCCGGTTACAATAGGCAGAAGCGTAATTAGGATCAAGGCTAATCGCTTTTGTAAAGCTTTTTACGGCATTCTTATAATCTTCTAATTTGTGATGCGCCGTTCCTCTGTTATTGTAGGCTGGAGCATAATCATCTTTAATAGAGATACATTTCTCAAAATCGTTTAAAGCCTCTTGGTATTTACCTTGCTCCATCAAAACAACACCTCTGTTGTTGTAAGCCAAATGGAAATTTGCATCAATGCTAATTGCACGGTTATAAGACATAATGGCTTCAGGATATTTCTTCATTTTTAAGTAAACCGAACCTATATTGTTAAGTACAAAGGGTAAATTAGGATTGTACTTTGCGGCCTTTTCATATTCAGCAATTGCCTCAGGGTAAAGCTTCATCATTCGATAGCAAGATCCTAAATCATTGTAGGCAAAGGCAAAATCATTTTTAATGGAAATAGCCTTTTTGAACTTTTCTTTGGCTGATTTATAGTCCTTTTGGGTAAACATCAAGGTTCCGTAGTTATACCAAACCTTCTCGTTGTTCGCATCCATTTTAGTAGCGGCAATATAATCCTCTTCGCTCTTGGCATAATCTTTCATACCCTGATAAGCCAATGCACGCTGGAAGTGCGCCTTGCCACTGGCTTCCATTTTTATAAGCTTATCCAAGGTTGCTGCAGCATTCTCATACTTTTGGTATTCGTTTTCGGCAACGGCCTTGTTGTAATAAGCATCTATAAAATCAGGCGCCAATTCTATGGCTTTGATGTAGGACGAAATAGCTCCAGCATAATTTTTGGCTTGGAATTTTGAAATTCCTTCGTTAAATGCCTCCTGTGCCTGGGCCATTTGTTCGTTTGATTCATTCAAGGCTGCAATCGAGTCACGATAGGCCTTTTCTTTGTCCGTTAATTCTGGTTGAGCCCAGCTTCCTAGACCCATAAAAACCAGTGCTAATAAAAGGGATATTTTATACATAGGGTTGATTTGAGAAGCCCCAATATACGGCGTTTTAGCCTAATTCTGCCAAGCGAGTTACCAACATATGTTGAAAACTAGGCCCGTTGCTTTTCTTCCCATTGGATACAAAAGACATCCATGGCGAACTTTATCAACGCAATAAGAATAAGGGCTATTTCTGCAGCTGAATTTGGAGATAAAAAACTGAACAGCAACAAACTTAAATAGGAACTACCCGCAAACAATAGGCGCTTTTGATTCCAGGTATTTCCATCCATTTTTCGATGACGTGAAAACATCAAAAAATCCATTTTATACTCCATGTATGGAAGAAATAGAAAGATTGGAAACAGTAGCATTTCATTTCCCATATCCTTGTTCAGTTGCTCCCATAGTTCAGAAAAACCATTAAAGGGATGTGCTACATGTTGCCAAGTATAAAGAACCATAGCGGCTAGCGCAAATAGGCTCAGAAAAACCGGTGGAAGTAACTTGTATTCTTGCCTTTGTTCAGCAGCAAATTGTCTGAATTTATTGCTTTTTAGAAGATCGAGGAGTAGCATGCCTAGAAAATCAACCAGTAAGAATACCTGCACCACCAAAAGACTCCAGCCAAAAAGGTACAAGCCGCCCACGGTAAAAATCAAGCCCATGGAGGCCGAAAACAGTGCTCGGTTTTTAGCTAGGAAATTCATGCTGCAAGTTTACGAAATCTCCCTCAACAGGTACAAACCGATAAGACCACGAGATAGTCTAGGTTTAATTTGGCAAGCAGCTCTTCGTAGAGCTGGTCAATATCTTCAAATTTCTCATCGATTTCCTCATCGGGCATGGCTTCAAATTTGGCATTAAGGGCTTCAATTTCCTTTAAAACACTGCTGTTTTCTTCGTTTTCTATGTGGACCATGATTTGGTGCGAACAGAAAAAACCGTCGGCCTCCATGCTTCTGCTGGGTGGTGTATTAATCCATGCCGTGTCAGCCAGACTCAGTTCATTTCTCATCCCTTGGGCATAGCTTTGCTCATGCACCTCAATAATTTTAAAGTGACTCACCACAAATACATTGATGGAATCCATATCGACAATGCAGTAGTGCTGGCTTCTTTCACTCAAGGCCCAAATGGGGGTATAATGGTAAACTATTTCATTTTTACCGTAAGCAATTTTGCCCTGCTCATTGGCTTGGTATTGAAAGGCCCTTTTTAAGTGCGCTTGATTATCTGTGCTATCCTCATCAAAATTCCAAGCGGTAATGTAGGTGTATCCGGTCCGTTTTTCGCCCCACATCATTTCAAACTCGACCTTTAAATGATAGCCGTTGTACTCCGCAAATACCGACTTTGAAAAGCCTAAAAAAACAAGATAACTGATAAGCAAAATGCGCATACCCGAAGATAGCTAAAATTTGAAGGGTAAGGAAGGGCGTTTATTATTTGAGGGGTAAATGCGATTGTTTGCTAATTATAGATAGTAATAGATTCAGCACGCACTACAAGTGCGCGCCAGGTGGGGACTACCATTCATAACGATAATATTTGAAATCCCGATAATTCGTGTCGATTTGAACGTTATTCATACCCTGCTTAAAGTCAATAAAATATATCCACTTTTTGTCAAAAATAATGGGTGAATAGGAAGTTCTTGTTATTCGAAAGCACTTATTCTTAACAACTATTTCAAAAAACTCGCCTTTATTTCGGTATACCTCTAATGAGTTTTCGGTCGTGTGCAGATATACTTTGATTTTTTCAGTTGATACATTAATAACCGTATCGGGTTTTAATCGGGATGGGTACATTTCATAGAAATTTTTCATCTCTAGTTGAATCGAATTGGGTAAGTCAGTGTATCCTCCAACAAATTTCGAATTACTCAACTTAATTTTTTGATATGGCTTAGATGAGCAGCTAAATAGTAAAAAGATGAAAATATATGGTAATAATTTATTTGACATGCTTATTGTTTCCATTCAACTCAACCCGCTCACAGATTGCACGGTGCAGGACTCTAAGTTAGCAAAATAGATGAATTTACCACTTACAGAAGGCTTATGGAAACTAATGACATTCTTTTAATTCGATAATATATTGATCTCTATATATGAGTAGTTTATTCTCGCCAAAAGCTATCACGTTGAACAATAAGCTATCCGATTTATCTTTTAATTCATTCCCTTCTTTTGAATATAAAAACAGTTCATCCATAATCCATAAACTGTCCTTTGAACATTTTAATTTTAAATTATTGGAATCTCGTTTCGTTTCCCAACAACCAAACATTTTTTGATCCATTATATTAGTGGTAAATGAAAAAGAATTTTTTACAACACTGTCAGTATAGATTTCATAGCCATATTCATTTAAGAAAGTACAATCTCCATAAATGTTATAAGCCTCCTCAATATATTCAAAATTATTAGCGCTACTCATGAAATAAATTTCATGTCCATATGTAAACCCTTGCCTTTTAATTGCGATTCGTTTTTGACTGTCTCCTTCGCCTAATTTGAAAAAATAGTAATCATCATTGACATGTTGAGAATAGAAGTCTGGTTTAAAATTTGGTTGATACTCAATCACTTTTTTAAAATCCTCCCAAACATAATTTTCATCATTCCCTAAAGAGAATAAAGCATTGAATTTTTCAACCAAGGGTGGCTTGTGATTCACCTGTTTCTTATGTGTTTGTTCACCTTCAGGCTTTATTTCTTCAGCAGCACATGCGAATAAAATAAATAGAACTAATATTATAGATGTCGACTTCATTAAATTATGGGTATTACCAAACAACAAAATTCATTTGGATATTTTCCTCACGGGTGGTGGGTTTTTGCTTGCCTTGGCTAAGTTCGCTTACGCGCTCATACACGTAATGGCGGAGTTCACTCACGGTAATGTCTCCATCTCGGTTGGCATCTGCCCTGCCTTTTTGAAGACCCTCTAGTAAACAAAAGGTAAAAAGACCGTTGCTCCACTCCGAGCTTTCCATGGCAAACTCAGCTGCTCCTGCAGAGGAAATAACGGTGGCTCCACTCCCCCTTCGTACATCACTAAACACCGATTGCATAAACTCCACGGAATTTTCCATACCAAAGGCTTCCTTTTTTCTTACGCCCGCTCCAGCATTTCTAAAGCTTACATTTTCGGCTACTACCACATCAGAATTATCGGCTTCCAGTTCTTCTTTATCCACCTCCCCACTGTGGCAGGTATCCATAATCAGCAACTTTTTTAAAGCGCCGGAGTTGGCCAAAAGCTCATCCAACATTTCATAAGGAATGCCGTTTTCTTCTGGGGCATTAAAATCAGTATTGTGGGCCGCAAAATAGTAATCAAAATCTTGGTTTAGCACTCCGTGTCCAGCCACAAAGACAACTACCACATCCTCAGGATTGGCCTTTTTGACCAGGTTTAAGAGTTCATCCCATTTGCCTTTTAGTACTTCAGCATCTGTGTATGAAATCTCATATATTTCATTGAAATCATCGCTTTTACTCTCAAAACTGGTGGCTACATCTTTCGCATCTTTGGCTGCATACTTCAGGTTAAAGCGTTCGTCTTCATATTCTGAAACACCCAAACTAATGAGGTATAAATTTGACTTAGAAGCGGATTGCTCATTTAAAATCTCTGCAGACTCGCGCAAGCTTTCTGCTCCTGCATCATTGAGTACCGATATTTCTATGCTGTTCTTGCCCGGAATGAGTGGGATTTCCAAATCCTTATCCAACTCATTTCCTTCTAGACTAATCCCTTGATAACCGTAAACCGGAACACCATTTACATATACATTGAGTCGATTAAGTTTGTGTTTGTCATCACTCAAATGAACCTTGGTTTTTAGCACCTTTTCACTGGTTTTAAAAGGTACTTGGGTTCTGTCCCAGACCAACTTAGGTAGTTCAAAATCACTGGCTAATTGATCTTCACTAAAATTCATTTTACGCAAACGTTTTTTGTAAACGTAGGCATAGGCTCGAACCAATTCAGGAGAGGTCTTACCAATGCGCTCTGAAACAATATCGGGTCGGTTTAGTTTCAAATCAAACTGCTCAAAAGGATATAGTGCACCATCTACCCTGAAGGCAACGGCATCCAGGGCACCACGACTGGCAAAATAATAGTTATCCGGCGTGGTAATTAGAAAGTCATCCTTGCCCACTGAAACGTAGCTCGCAACCTCCTCACAGATTCTAAAATCCCAGTATTTTATGGTACCGTCGTTACCACAGGAAAAGATGTGTTCGCCGTCGTTATCAAATTGGATGCGGTTAATGTTGCCCGTATGTGCTGTAAAGTGGCAAACTAAATTTCCTGTTTCCGTCTCCCAAACTTTTACGGAATTATCGGCCTCCGACACCGAATTATTTCCAGATCCAGTGGCAAAGTACTTCCCATCTTTGGAAATATCCATGCATAAAATGGTATTAACGTGAGCTTCAAACTCCTTACTTAACTCCCAATTTGAAGTGTTGTAAATTCTTACTTTTTTGTCCCAGTTTACGGTAATGAGTTTTGACCCATCAGGACTAAAGCGAAAATCAGAAAACATCAGCATTTCATTGCCAATTTTGGTTTGAAGCGCACCTGTTGCAGTTTCCCAGACATAGATATTGTTCTCTAGTCCGCTGGCCAGAACATATTTTCCATCCGGACTAAACTGTAAACCATAGGTCATACCTGGTACCCAGTCGATTTTTTTGACTAGGTCCGTGCTTTCAATATCCCAAATCCATACTTTTCCTTGAAGACCAATTCCTGCTAAGTATTTTTGATTCGGACTTACTGTAATATTCTGAATCAAGTCTCCTTGAGAATCGTAATATTTTAGTGCCTTCATGGTTTTTAAGTCATGCAGCCCTATCTTTTGCTGCACCGTATTCGCGAATAACTGCCTGCCATTTGGATGCATTTGAACAGGCCAAAAGGCATAGATCTCATTCAGGATTTTATTTTTTTCTAAATCCCATAATTTGAGTTTGACATCTACTGTAGATGAAACCAAATACTTCCCATTTTGGTCGTAGGCCATGTTTACAATTTTATTTGCCTTTGGTTCATAGGTTTTTATTTCCTTGTGCGTTTTTCTATCGTAGATGTGCACCATTCGGCTCTCAGCAATTAAATAGATGTCCTCCTTCGGGTGAGACTCCAAACAGTTGGCGCCAAAAATCCCAGGCTTAAAGCGTTTTTTTTCTTTAAAGCTCTTTAAATCCCAAAAAATGACATCATTGGAGTAATCACAGGCCATTAACTCATTTTTAGTCTCGTTAGATTTAAGATATTTGATGCGGTTCGTATGACCTTTAAGCTTGGTTTTAAGACTCAAATCTGCAGTGCTTAGGACATAAATCAGATTGTCATCAAAAGCCACAAATAAATATTTCCCATCATCGGAAACTTCCATTTCACACACTGGGAATTTAAGCTCTTTAAAAAGTGTGGTTTCTGACTTTAACTCACCAGAGTTGGCATCCACCTTTAATAGTCTTCCCTGATAGGTCCATCCATAAGCGAACTTTTTATCGGCAGAAAGACAAGTTCTGCTGACACCGTATTCTTGCGAAAATGGAGTAATTTCGCCCGTTTTAAATTTTAGGCGGCTCATCATACCATCTTGGTTCAGGCAATAAATTTCTTCGTTTGAAAAGAAGTCGAATTGAAAACCTTGTGTCCCGGATTTAATTTTCTTTCCAACGGGCTTACCCGTCTTCACCTCAAATACAGCTAATTCACCCGCGTTGGTCATTACAGCCATGTGCTTCACATCTGGAGAAATTTTCACGTAAGAAACACGGCCGTCAAAATTTGGAAAAGTTCGGAGCTCTTGGTTGGTAGGGATATGAATAAGCTTGGCGGTTTTATCCATGGAGCCTGTTGCAAGCCATTCACCATCTTCACTTACATCAAGGCTGGAAATCCAATCCGTATGGCCCATAGTAATAACTACCTCAGGTTGCTGACAACGCCCTACAAATGAAAAAATTAGGGCAAACAATAGCAGTGATTTGTTCATAGAGCTAAAAGTACAACATTCTTGCCTTAAATTCTAAGTGCTACCTTTGGAGCAATGAACGCAGTAATTATTTCCGCTTTGCTTTTTATGTTTATGAGCAGTCTTTTTGCTCGAAACATTATAGAAAAGGCCATGGCCAAATTAGATCAAGACAAGAAGGTGTTGATGATAGATTTATTTCGATCGGACCGGATGGTTAATGTGGCGGCGATTGCTGGCTTGGTATTTACTTTTTTCTGCCTAATATATTTCAAGGTGTTTCCTGAGAACGTATCCATTTATTTGTTCCTGGGACTCATTGTTGTCTACCTCTTTTTAACGACTCGTAGAACACAATTAAAGCTTATTAGGAATGGATTTCCTCAAGACTTTATAAGAAGTATTACTATCTCAAGTGTTATTCGCTTTTTAGGTTTTTTGGTCTTGAGTATGACGGTTGTTTTACAGCAGAACGCTTAGTTATTGATCAATCGTTGATTATTGGATTTTACACAAGTTGGATTTTTAAATTAGTGTAAGTGCATTAATCGTTTCTCAAAATACGAAAGTCTCGCTCGTTTATAATGAATATCTTGCATTCAATTTTCTCATCTATTTTTTCGATATTAAAATAAAAGGTTATATCCATATTTGATGCGACTTTGTCATAAGATTCTTCTAGTAGCGTCTTTCCATCATATTTTACTACGAAATAAGCATATTCAATATTCTGCGGTACACTATTAATTAATTTGCCATTTTTAAATATATCAAGCTTTTCGCTATCACCAAATTTGCAAATTACATCACACTTAGTTTTATTCATTCCAACTGTATGTAGATAATGTCTGTTAGTGTTAATGAAAACAGATGAAAAGCTTCCTAAAAACGTGTTCTTCGAAATATTGTAACTTGAAGATCCAATGATAATTAAAAAAAGAACCGTAATAATCGATAGATATATTAGGTGATAAAAATATTTTTTCATGTACTATTTTTTCAAATAACAACGTAAAAAAAGCCGCCTTTTGAGCGACCTTTAAAATACAATTTATTTCATTTTAAATCTCAAGGATTTTAAACTCCGTTCTACGGTTTTCTTGGTGGAGTTCCTCACGAGCATCTCCGGTAAGTTTATTGATTTCAGCATCTGAATGAATCAATTGTGTTTCACCGTAACCTGAGTACTTAAGTCGGTCTTTAGAAATACCATGATCTACTAAGTAATTTACAACCGACAATGCTCTTTGTTCAGAAAGTTGCTGGTTATAACTTGCACTACCACGTGAATCTGTATGACCACCTAATTCAATTTTCAAGGTTGGGTTTTGGTTCATCAACTTGATCAAACGCTCTAGCTCTGTTTTAGATTCAGGTCTTAGTGTGGCCTTGTTTAGATCATAGAAAATGTTCCTTAAAACAATAACTTTTCCAACTTCTACCTTCTTGAGTTCAATGTTTTTAATGTACTCGCGGTAACCAGATGCCAAAGGAATGTTAATGTTCTCAGAGTGGAATAGATATGATTCTGCTTTTACTGCAATACCGTAGTTCTTCCCTGCAGGAAGAGAAACCAGGTATTTTCCAGTATTATCAGTTTGGATCGTAGATATAATGTCTCCCGTTTCGTTATCCACTATTTCAACGGTAGCAACAAGCGATTTTTTCGTCTTTTCATCACTTATTACCCCCTTCAAGATGGCCAAATCATTTCTGCTTACCTCAACTTTTGGCTCAATTACTTTTTCTTGAACTGGTTTTGCAATACTTGCGATAAGATTATCCTCTGTGTTTAAAAGAGGCTGTTTTTCAGGTCCTAAAAAAGTAACTTTGAAGATATCTTTTTCACCATAACCGTCTTCATGGAATGAGGCAAAGTAGCCTGTTCTACCAGAGGCTGATACTACAAAGTGTACGTCATCATCAGGTGAATTCACAGGGTATCCGATATTTACTGGAGTAGTCCATACTCCATTTTCAAAGGTTGAATAAAAGATATCATATCCACCCATGGATGAATGCCCTTTTGAAGAGAAATACATGGTTTTACCATCAGGGTGGATAAAAACACCTGTCTCATCATACTTGGTATTAATTACCGGACCTATATTCTGAGCTTCTCCCCATTTCTCTTTCACTTCATCCCATACACAGTAATAAATATCATGCTCGCCAATACCACCTTCTCTATCAGACACAAAATATAGTGTCTTGCCGTCGAAAGATATACTTGCGCTAGATTCATGTGCTTTTTTGTCGTTCACAGTTTTTCCTAAATCTTCTCTTTTGGTCCATTTTCCATCTTTGTAATGTGTAATGAAGATATCTCCATATCCCACAGCTCCATCATAAATGAAAAGCGTATTCCCATCGGGTGAAAGTCCAGCTGTGGCATCATGACTAGGTCCATTTACATCTTTACCTATGTTTTTTGCCATGGTCCACTCACCATTAATAAATTCAGCACGATATATATCTTCAAAATATTCGTTGTCAGATGGATCCTTGCCTCCGCCTTCGGTATCGGGACGTCTACCTGTAAAGAAAATAGAAGATTCATCTGTGGCAATTAATGGAGCATATTCTGCATGCTCATTATTGATGGATCCACCAAGGTTATCAATCCAAACCCTGATAGGTTCTTCCATTAACTTCTTACCGTTTTTACATTCCTCAACCTTTTTATTGACCTGGAATATTTTGTCTGCGTCTTGCGATTGATTTAGAGATTTTCTGAATGACTCATATTCCACAATTGCCCTGTCAAACTTATATTGAATTTGTAGGGCTTGCCCAATCAAAAAGCCAATTTCAGGATCTACACTTGGGTTTAATTTTTTCGCTTTTTCTAAATATTCAAGTGAATTGTACTTGTGGTTAGAATACAAGTAGCAAATACCCATTTTAAGATTTAAATCGGCAGAATTAGGATTGAATTTGTACGCGATTTTAAATTCATCCAAAGCTTCATCTGTATTTGGATAACCCGTTCTTGTGCCTTCGCCTGTGTAATATCCAAGGCCATCTTCATAATGCTTTAAGGCTTCTTTAAATTCTGATTTATTGTCTTTGAAATATTGCTTTTCAAAGGGTACGTCTCCTTGTCCAAAAACGAATGTTGAACATAAAAGACCCAGTACTAATAGTTTTAATGCTTTCATTTTTCTTCCTCCGTTTTATTTACAAAAACCTCCACTTAAATATGATACGGCGTTTTGAACACCTAATTCTTTTGCTTTGGACCAGTCAGCGCAGGCACCTTCCAAATCACGTTTCATTTCTTTTGCAATTCCTCTATTCAAATATGCATAGGCATAATCTGATTTTATATTAATCGCTTTATTTAAATCTGCTATGGCTTTATCCCATTTTTCTAGCTTTATATATGCAGCGGCTCGATTGTTATAAGCATAAGCATACTTGCTATCTATAGATATTGCTTTGGCGCAATCCTCAATTGCTTTTTGATATTCTCCCTTATCATAGTAAGCCTTTGCTCGATTATTATAGGCAACAGCTGAATTTTTGTTCACTCGAATGGCATTACTGAATTCACGAATGGCATCATCATTTTTCCCCATTAAACGCAATACCGAACCTAAGTTGTTGTAGGTGAATTCCATTTTCGGGTCAATCTCTAAGGCTTTATCGTAATCTTTCACAGCCTTTTCAAATTCCTCCATCTTTCTATAACATGAACCACGATCATTGTAGGCGTAAGCATATTCTTTATCGAGTAAAATGGCGCCTGAAAAATCTTTGATAGCTTCTTCATATTTTTCCTCTAGGAATAATAGAACACCACGGTTATAAAAATAATTGGCATGACGTTTATCCAAGTTAATTGCTTCTGTATAATTGCTTTTTGCTTTTTCTATATCACCTTGATCACGATAAATATTACCCATAAGATAGTAAGCAAGATGCGCAGTATCACTCATTTCTGTAACCTTACTCAAATCTGCAATGGCTTTATCCCATTTCTTGTCATTCGAATAAGAAACTCCCCTGTTAAAAACTGCTTTTTCGAATTCAGGATGTATTTCCAGTGCGGCTGTAAATTTTTCAACAGCTGCACCCCATTGTTTTAATTCCATACTCCCAACTCCGTCATTATATAATTCCTGAGCTTCTGTTGGTATAGCAGTGCTATCGATACTCGTTGAATCTACTTCCAACTGCGCACTTACTGTTGAGCTTAAAGCTCCCAGAAAAAAGATAAGTAAATATTTCCTCATAGTATAGGTTTGTTTAGCATTCAAATTTAAGTATTCTGATTTACAAAACAGCATTTTGTTTGTATCTTACGCCTTTCATTAAAATACTATGCCAAAAACTGTACTTACCAAAAAATCCATGACCTTCATGGAGAAATACCTAAACAATTATTCACCTACCGGATTTGAATCACCTGGTCAAGAAATATGGCTTGATTACATCAAACCTTTCGTTGACAACACCATGGTTGACAACTACGGTACAGCAGTAGGAATTATTAATCCTGAAGCAAAATACAAGGTTGTCATTGAAGCGCATGCGGATGAAATTTCCTGGTTCGTGCATTACATAACAGATGACGGTTTCATTTACCTGAGAAGAAACGGAGGTTCTGACCATCAAATTGCTCCTTCTAAAAGAGTGGTAATTCACACCAAAAAAGGATTGGTAGATGCTATTTTTGGTTGGCCCGCAATTCACACACGTAAGGGCGGTAAGGAGGAAACGCCTAAACAGGACAACATCTTCTTAGATTGCGGATGCTCTAGTAAAGAAGAAGTTGAAAAACTCGGCGTTCATGTTGGCTGTGTTGTCACTTACAAAGACCAATTTATGGTATTAAACAAAACGCGATTGGTTGGAAGAGCAATTGATAACCGCATGGGTGGAGTTATGATAGCAGAGGTAGCAAGACTTCTGAAAGAAGAAAAAGCAAAACTTCCATTCGGACTATACGTAGTAAATGCGGTTCAAGAAGAGGTTGGCTTGAGAGGGGCTCAGATGATCGCTCATAACATAAAACCAAATGTAGCTATCGTTACAGATGTTTGCCACGACACGAATACACCTATGATAAATAAAATTGTTCAAGGAGATTTAAAAGGTGGTAATGGTCCTGTTTTGACATATGGACCCGCAGTGCACAACAATTTGTTAAACTTGATTGTTGAAGAAGCTGAGAAAGGGAAAATTCCATTTCAACGTGCTGCAGTGAGCAGAGCAACAGGTACGGATACAGATGCCTTTGCGTACAGCAATGCAGGTGTACCAAGTGCTCTGATTAGTTTGCCATTGCGCTACATGCATACGACAGTGGAGAGCTGCCACAAAGATGACGTTGAAAATACAATACGTTTGATCTTAGCAGCAGTTAAAAAGATTAAGAATAACCAAGATTTTCGATACATAAAGTAATGAAACAAGATTTAGAATTCAATAAGAACGAAGACAAAATGAAGTTGCTTATTTCGGACCTAGAGTACCGTTTAAGTGAAATTCATAAAGGTGGAGGCGAGAAAAAAATTGAAAAGCATCACTCCAAGGGAAAAATGACCGCAAGGGAGCGCATTGATTTTCTGGTTGATGAAGGAACTGAAACAATTGAAATTGGTGCCTTTGCTGGAGATGGAATGTACAAGGAGTATGGCGGTTGTCCTTCAGGTGGAGTTGTTATTAAAATCGGCTATGTCAGCGGAAAACAGTGCATTATTGTTGCAAATGATGCCACGGTGAAAGCTGGGGCTTGGTTTCCAATTACAGGTAAGAAGAACTTAAGAGCCCAAGAGATTGCAATGGAAAATCGCCTACCAATAATCTATTTGGTTGATAGCGCAGGTGTTTTTCTTCCCATGCAAGATGAAATATTCCCAGACAAAGAGCACTTTGGACGAATTTTCAGGAACAATGCTGTAATGAGTTCTGAGGGTATCATTCAAATCGCTGCTGTAATGGGGTCTTGTGTTGCCGGTGGTGCTTATTTGCCGATTATGTCAGATGAGGCATTGATTGTAAATAAAACAGGAACCATCTTTTTAGCAGGATCTTACTTGGTAAAAGCAGCCATTGGTGAAGATATCGACAATGAAACTCTGGGCGGGGCAACGACCCACTGTGAAATTTCAGGTGTGACAGATTACAAATGTGAAGATGACAAAGCTTGCTTGACGGAAATCCGTGATATGATGGACAAGTTGGGTGATTTTGACAAAGCAGGATTTAACCGTAAAAAAGCTGCCGCACCAAAGGAAGATCCGAAAGAGATTTTGGGAATTATGCCCAGCGATCGATCAAAGCCATATGATGTGAAAGAAATCATCAAGCGTATGGTAGATAAATCTGAATTCAGTGAATATAAAGCCGATTATGGAAAAACCATCGTTTGCGCAACTGCTAGGATTGATGGTTGGAGTGTTGGCATTGTAGCAAACCAGCGAGAGATTATCAAAGGGAAAAAAGGTGTGCAATTCGGAGGGGTAATTTATTCTGACTCTGCAGATAAGGCCGCGCGTTTTATCATGAATTGCAACCAGAAGAAAATACCCTTGGTTTTCTTACAGGATGTAACCGGTTTTATGGTTGGAAGCAGATCCGAACACGGAGGAATCATTAAAGACGGAGCAAAATTGGTTAACGCCATGAGTAATTCGGTTGTGCCCAAATTTACTGTTGTGATGGGTAACTCTTATGGAGCCGGAAATTATGCCATGTGCGGTAAAGCCTACGATCCTAGATTAATGATTGGGTGGCCTACAGCTAATATTGCCGTAATGAGTGGAGCATCTGCCGCAAAGACGCTGCTACAAATAGAAATGGCCAGCCTAAAATCGAAAGGAGAGGAAATTACGGAAGAGAAAAAAGAAGAGCTTTACAACAAGATAAAATCGCGTTATGATGAGCAAACTTCACCATATTACGCTGCTAGTAGAATATGGATGGACGCTATCATCAACCCTATCGAAACTCGAAAATGGATTTCGATGGGAATTGAAATGGCAAATCATGCGCCATTGACCAAGAGATACAATGTAGGTGTACTACAAACATGATAGACTCAAGAAACAAAAAGGAAGTCCAGTTTATAGCTGGACTTTTTTGTTTATGCACACTTGATAAATTCTTATATTTCAGGATGAAATCTTTGTTTATACTCAGTCTGTTTTCGGTTTTAGCTTCTTGTCAAGTTCAGAAATCGGAGAGTAATGATAGCACCACCAAACCCTATGAAGCGCCAATCATAACTTACCAAGAATACGACTGTGAGCTTTCTACGAAGGAACGCTTATACTTTAAAAAAGAGGCTTTAAAAACTGCTGTACTGGATTTAAAAGGTAGCGATTGTGGAGCCTATGGCTATAGCATAAACGACACGATTTGTTGCAATATTAATCCCCTTGAATTCGAAGGAAAGCCAAATTCTCAGGCCAAAATAAACCTAGGGCAACTTTCACCAGGGATGCATCTTTTGGTAATATGGAATGGACGAAACGAGAAGGTTTTCAATATTCCCGTATCTATAGGGTTTTAACTTTATAAAGTTATAAACTTTATTTGTCTTGTTTCTTTGATCTCGGATGAAAACTCATGATGGCTTCCGCCAAATAAGAACGATCTAGGTGCGTATAAATTTCGGTGGTGGTAATGCTTGCATGTCCTAACATTTCCTGTACAGCTCTAAGGTCTGCACCGCCCTCAACAAGGTGTGTCGCAAACGAATGTCGGAAGGTATGTGGACTGATGGTTTTACCCAATGAAATACTTTCAGCCAAGCGCTTAACAATGGTAAATATCATTACCCTGGTTAGTTGCTTTCCTCTTCTATTCAAAAAAACGTAATCCTCATGTCCCTTTTGAATGGTTAAGGTATTTCTTACTCCGGTTACGTATTGGAGTATATACTTGGAAGTACTTGAGCTTAAGGGCACCAAACGTTGCTTATCCCCCTTCCCTCTTATTCTGACAAAGCCCTCATCAAAATAGCATTCTGATAGTTGCATATTGATAAGCTCTGAAACTCTTAAACCGCATGAGTACAAAGTTTCTATGATGGCTTTATTCCTGTGACCCTCCGGACTGCTTAAGTCGATTGCCGCAACTAAATGGTCTATTTCCTCTATGCTCAAAGTATCAGGTAACTTTCTGCCAAGTTTAGGGCCTTCAACAAGCTCTGCTGGATTATGAGTAATATAATCTTCCATAATTAAAAACTTATAGAAGGCTTTAATACCCGACAAAATGCGTGCTTGCGAATGAGCACTCATCTCTATTTCAGCTAAACTTTGCACGAAACTTGAAATTTGATCTGTTGTAAGGTTCAAGGGCGAGGAGTCTGAGAACGCTTCCAACTTTTCGACATCCCTAATATAATTATCTATGGTGTTTTGGGAAAGGGATCTTTCCAGCTTCAAATAGGACTTAAATCCTGTGATATATGAATTCCAAGCAGACAATTTATATCTTTGATAAGTGAAAACAAAGATACTCATTATCAACGGTCCTAATTTAAACCTCCTGGGTAGCAGGGAACCAAGTGTTTACGGAAATACAACTTTTGAAGAGCACCTAACAAAACTCAAGAACACTTTTTCAGAAATTGAGTTGGAGTATTTTCAGAGCAATATAGAGGGTGAGATCATCGATAAACTTCATGCTGCAAAAAATCATAAAGGAGTAATATTAAATGCCGGAGCATATACCCATACGTCTATTGCTATTGGTGACGCTGTTGCAGCAATTTCTACTCCAGTTATTGAAGTCCATATTTCCAATGTGATGAATCGTGAAAATGATCGACACATCTCAAAAATATCGCGACACTGCGAAGGAATTATTACAGGCTTTGGACTATACTCTTATAACCTGGCCTTAAAATACTTTATAAGCGTTAAGGGCTAATTAAGTCTGCAACTCAGAATATTTTTTCTTCCCTTTCAAATAATATTGGAAGACGATTGATTTTTGGTAAATCTTGGATACCGTTTTCATTTTAGAAATCTTTCTTCTTTTTGCGAGTGTTTTGGGGAGTTTTGAATAGAAGGAAAAGTGAGCTCTCATAATTGCCCAAAAATGTTTGAACTGACCTGCAAATAAAAATTTAAGGCCAGCAACTCCATCTAATACCAAACGCCAAAGTACCTTCCAGAAAACAAACTTTTTTTCATTTTTAAGCAGGGTAATTAAGCTGTTTCTGAAATTTAAATAAGTTTTCCTTGGTGAGCTATAGTTCAATGTTCCTCCACCCAGGTGATATACATGAGAGTTTGGTGAATATCCAACTTTGTAGCCTTTGTTTTTCATCCTCCAGCAAAGGTCAATCTCTTCCATGTGGGCGAAATAATCAGAGTCAAATCCACCCATCTCAAAAAATACTTCAGACCTTATAAACATGCATGCTCCGGTAGCCCAAAATATTTCAGACCTTTCATTATACTGTCCTCTATCCTCTTCCGTTTTATCAAACATCCTGCCTCTACAGAAGGGATAACCCAAATAATCAATAAAACCTCCTGCAGCACCTGCATGCTCAAAATGCGTTCGTTTTTTATCTGCCAGAACCTTTGGTTGAGCTGCATGCCATTTGCATTCTTCCATATCTTGGAGTACTCCTGAAATCCAAGATTCTGTTACTTCAACATCCGAATTTAATAAGATAAAAATATCGGCATTCTCTCCCTCAAGTCCTTGATTATAACCCTCAGCAAATCCGCCATTGCTCGAATTAATTTTCAAACGAATATTTGGATATTTCTCTTTTAAAAATGCTACACTGTCATCAGTAGATGCATTATCAATGACCAACAGATCATGCCCCTCTAAATGAGCTAAAACACTGGGTAAATACTGATCAAGATGATCTTTTCCGTTGTAGTTTAAAATCGCTACCGTGACTTTCACGGCATAAAGATGTAAATTTTATTTTGAACGATTGAAGGCATTATTAACGTCTCCTCCAAAATGATCTACACCATTCTCTGCATCAACGCTTTGAAAGGGTGTGTTACGGTTAACCAATATGGTTCGCCATCTGTGATTCTGAGGCTCTCCTTGTAAGTCAGAATGGAGCAACACATAATCGTTTGTGACCAAATCCGGTAGGTAGAAAATAAATCGTTTGTTGTTAAATCGTCCAATATGGTAATACTGCCAAATTTCATAGGGGTAAGAACTTGGCTCATTTGGCATGGCTTCAACGTAACTAGGAGGACCATATTTCAGGTAAACCCTACCCCTGTCGGTTTCAAATCCGTGCTTGTGTGATGAACTGTAAAGATTCTCCACTTTCCAAACTTCCATCTTATAGCGTTCCCACTCCTCTTCGGGGTTCATTGGATTTCTTTCTTTCCAAAAAGCAAAGAAGAATTTCCTACGAAACTCCATGCTTTCATTTTCTATACCTCCATCCAAAATATCTCGCTCAACATAACTGCATAATGGTCGGAGACATTGGATGTAGTAATTCATACTATCTTCATTCTCTATGTTCATTACAAAGGCAGTTTGAATGTCCAGGGCCATGATGTTATGTAAGTCAACACTTGCAAGAGGGTTTAAACGATGGAACATGTGCTTGGCTTGGCTTACCGTATCACCTGCACGACTAATAACCGCATTCTGTAGGTAATAGTTCCCGTTCGGAAGTTCCTTTATATCAAACATAGCCATCAAAGGAACTACATCCGAAACATTATACTTTTCGGTTTTAGAGTACCCAGAGACTTTGGTGTTGTAATCAGCATTGTATATGTTCCATCGCACTACGAATTGACCATCAGATCCGAGCACCTTTGGACTATTATAGACTTCCGTATAAAATGCTAACAAATCAAACTCTTGAGAAAAGAAGTTATCTGCTAAAGGTATTGCCTCAACACCAGATCGAGTGTACATTGTTTGTTCAGTTGATTTAGCTATGGATTCTAGGAAAATGAGACCTGACTGCTGAATCCCTTTATCCAGATTGTTTACTTCTATGGTTTCCTTAAAGCTTAAATATCCAGAAATTGTGTCGTACAAATCCATGATCTTCAACTCCATAGTATATTCACCTGGATTTATTGTAAACCTTTGAATGTCCTTCAAATCCGTAATTAGGCTATCCTTTATCTCTGGACTTAATAAGTCATATTTTTTAAAATCTACGACTTCCTCTCCTTTAGAAATTACTTGTGTAATTTGAATTTTTGCTTGTGGCTTTTCATTCTCATTAAGGCTATAATTTAATGTATGCCCGTATATATGTAGGTAGGATTCCAAAAAATGTTGGCCATCCGGTGTTTTAAATACTTGCATATCCAAACGTGCATCTAACTGAGCCTGAACATTCAAGCAAAGTGCTAATAGAGCGAGGATAAAGGTTTTATGAAGGCGAATATTCATAGGGTAAATATACTGAAAATCGAGACTTAGTTTAATGGAACTGAGGGATTGGTAGGATATATTGACTAAATAAATTCGGATTTTTTTTCCCGAAAAGAAAATTAGTGTTACTTTTGCCGCCCCGGAGAGATGGCAGAGTGGTCGAATGCGGTGGTCTTGAAAACCATTGTCCTCCTGGGACCGGGGGTTCGAATCCCTCTCTCTCCGCCGGATAAGGCCTGACAATGTCAGGCCTTTTTTATTTCCCTATCTGGAATAAGATTAACTCGTCGCCTAAACAGCTCAAATAAATCACTGAACCTTTCTTTAAAAATCTTAAAATTTTGATCTAAAAGAATTTTATCTCATTTATAAGGGTTCAAGGAGTAAAGTTGGCATGTAGTGATAAGCCCCTAATAGTGGAACTTAGGAAGATTGTACAGATTGTGAATCAGTTTTTACCTTTTTAAAAAGAGAAGTTCATACCGGCATAAAACAAAAAAGTCCAACACCTAGATGTTGGACTTTGCTTGTGGGAAATGAGGGATTCGAACCCCCGACCCCCTCGGTGTAAACGAGGTGCTCTGAACCAGCTGAGCTAATTTCCCGAAACTTTAAACGCTGAACCGCTGTCCAACGGGACGGCAAATATACAAGTATTTTTTATTCTCAAAACAAAAGACAATTTTTTTTGTGAGATTTTTCTTAATTCTTCTGATTTGTTTCCGATGAAACCGGATCTATATATTAAAACAAGAATCAATTTATAGCTATTAATTATATTCTTCAAGAAATTCAGCAATTAAAAAGGTACTACCAGCCAGTAAGATTAAATCATTCTTACTGGCATTTTTTTTGGCCAAAGTATAGGCAGTAAAAGGTGAACTTTCACTTGTAAACTCCAAGCCACATTCGGAAAATACCTTCTTCAATGTTTCCAATGTAAGACTTCTCGGATTATTTATACCGCACAAATAGTATTTTCCATCTACTGGCAACAACTTAACCACGGCTTCAATATCCTTATCTGCCATTGCTCCAAAAACCCAATGCAATTGATCATAAGAACTCTTTTTTAAAGTTTCTACAATGGTATCAATACCATTCGCATTATGCCCTGTATCTAGTATTACGGCAGGAGAGTTTTCAAGCCTTTCCCATCTACCTCTAAGCCCTGTATTTTTGACAACATTTTCGAGTCCTTTTTTTATGTGGACCTCACTAATTTCAAATGAAGGTTTGATGTTTAATGCTTGTATTATCGCTTGAACCAGTCGTGAATTATCCCCTTGACAAGCACCTTTTAATTCTGATGAAATTGAGCTAAAACCTGAAGCCTTAATTATTTTATTGCGCCTAGATTTTGCCGTATCCATAAAAATCCTTTCTACTTCAGGAGGCATTATTCCTATGGCAACAACTCCGTTCTCTTTAATTATACCTGCCTTCTCCGTTGCAATTTTTTCTATTGTATTTCCAAGAATATTTGTATGATCTAAGCCTATGTTTGTAATTGCAGAAACAAGAGGTGTTTTAATAATATTAGTGCTATCTAACCTACCTCCCAGTCCAGTTTCTAAAAGGATTATATCCGGTTTAATCTCCGCAAAATATAAGAACATCATGGCCGTGGTTATTTCAAAGAAAGAGCATTTCGTAGACTTTATTAGTGCTTTATTTTCTTGAATAAAATTGAGCACAAAACTCTTTGGTATCATTTGGCCATTCAAGCGGATACGTTCTCTGAAATCTAAAAGATGTGGAGATGTATACAAACCAACCTTCAAGCCCGCTTCTTGCAAAACAGAAGCCGTCATGTGACACACACTGCCCTTTCCGTTCGTGCCAGCGACATGAATGAAATTCAAATCTAAATGTGGGTTCCCCAGGGCCTCACACAAGTTAGTAATATTTGATAAATCCGCCTTGTAAGCAGACTTTCCTTGTTTCTGATAAAATGGTACTTGAGCAAACAGCCAATCAATGGCCTCTTGATATTCCATTAACTTTCGATGAAACGGAATGGTTTGTAATAGATTTGATCCGAACTGGTCTTATGCCTATAGTCTTCGAATTTCATCTTATAAGCTTCTGTTATACACTTTTGAACGACTGTAGGATCTGTAATTGTTGATTTCGATCTGTTTAAGGTAATTCGTTTGATGGTACCATTGGGTCGCACAATGACATCTAAAACCACTGTACCGCTAACATTATTCACATTTGGCTTATCGGCATCTCTCAATAGTTTTCTTCCAGAGCCATATCCCTCAATACCGTTACCTCCAGGGCCAGGCGCACCATCTCCAAAACTGTCGTCTCCGTCTCCATTACTATTCCCTGTACCGGAACCATTACCACCTCCACCGAATGCGACATCCCATGACGGTTGTGGATCAGGGTTCGTTGTTTCTGAGCTACTGTTACTTCCTGTATTCGTGTTCGTATTGGAAGGCTTGGGGGTATTATCTCCTTTAGAAGGAGGAATTACGATTGGACTTGGGTCATCAGATGTCACTACATCTTGACCAGCAGAAGAAGTACTTTCTGTTGGGGTTGTTTGACTCGTAGAAGAACCTCCCGCGTTACCAGAAGCCTCCATGGTTATCAAAATTTCTTGTTCATCTGGAATTGGGGGATCCGGATAAATTCGTTTTATGGCGAAAAGGGCAATTACAAGGAGCATTAAAAAAAGGATTGCTCCCATCAGGGCTTTACGCCTTCTGTCATTTTCTATTTGCTCTAAATCTATAGCCACTGTATTCATAATGTACCTTTTAACGTATAAAAGGCAATAGGGTTACTAACTGCCTTTAGTAACGAAAGAAATTTGCCATTTATTTCTCTCGGCCATTACAAAAAGGTCCGTAAACATCCCTGTTTCTGAGAATTTGTCAGCATGAACTTTTATTGGGTGTTCTTTATCAGGTGCTTTGGCCATTTCCTTTTTGATTTCCTTCTCAATAAGAGCCAAATTAGTCGTTCCATCAGCGTTTAAAGACATGAAGTGATATTTATTATTCTCGTCAAGAATAATATCAATTGGATTCATCTTTTTTGCCTGATCATTTGCCTTACCGCTAGGAAGATTAATATCGTGCGTATTGGTTGTACGCGTTGACATAATAATGAAGAATATCAACAGCAAGAAAACCAAATCGGTCATGGAGGCCATTCCGCCTTCCGCCTTTATTTTATTTGGATTCTCAATCATGGTTCTTATTTTCCAGGTGCGTCAAGTAAATCCAAGAATTCTATAGAGTGATCTTGCATATTTCTAACCACTGTTTCAACTTTTGAAACTAAGTAGTTATAAGCGACATAAGCTATAATACCTACGATAAGTCCTCCAACGGTAGTTATCATCGCCTCTGTCATACCTGGCGCCAAAGTTTGAATATCTATATTAGATGCCTCCGTCATATCTTGAAAAGTCTTCATCATACCTAAAACGGTACCGAGGAAACCAATCATTGGGGCAGCTCCTGAAATTGTTGCCAATACAGTCATTCTTCTATTCAGGTTCCCAATTTCTAAACGGGCCGTCGTTTCAACAGATTCTTTAATATCAGAAATTGGTTTACCAATTTTCTGAATACCTTTCCCAAGCATTCTTGCTGTTGGATGATCCGTAGATTGGGTCAGGTTTTTTGCTGAGTTAATATCTCCATTTTGAATGAAAGATTTTATTTGCATCATGAAACTACTCTCCTGCTTAGCGGCTTTATTAATTGCTAAAAAGCGCTCGATAAAAATATAAACCGCTACTACTGATAGTAAAAGCAATAAAACCATTACGATGGTTTGTGTAAGCCCACCTCCAAAAACTAAATCAAAAAGGGTTTGGCTCGCTTTTTCTTCTACCCCAGTTTCTCCAGGAGTGGTGGCACCACCGTTTGATAATGTATCTCCTGCTTGTGCTAATAATCTATTACTCATAGTTTCGATTTCTTACTTAGTAATCCGAATAGGTTTCAAACTTACATTAAATAGGTTAAATAGAATGCCGCACATCCAGCTAAATATCCAATTAATGCTAACAAACTAATGTTCTTAAGATACCAGCCGAAAGATATTTTTTCCATTCCCATGGCTACTACCCCAGCAGCTGATCCGATGATTAACATAGATCCTCCAGTACCAGCTGTATAAGCTATATAATGCCACATTTCATTGTCCGTACCCCATTCAAACATTCCCATAGAGGCTGCTACCAATGGAACATTATCCACTACCGCCGAACCAGCTCCAAGCAAGGTAACAAACAAGCCAGTATCCATACTTGCATTTACAGTCTGACCGAATTCGAATATCATTCCTAATGATTCAAGTGCAGCAACGGTCATTAAGATTCCTAAGAAAAACAGAATACTAGGCATCTCAATTTTACTCAATGCCCCAAATGTTGGGCTTGTTGCATGTCCGTGTCCTGTATCTTCTTCAGCAGCTTCAACAGAAGTTAATGAGAATTCGCGATTTGATATTAACTCAGCCACAAGAGAAACAATCCCTAGGGAAAGCATCATTCCAACGTAAGGAGGTAAATGAGTCACTGTTTTAAATACTGGCACAAATATGATCATTGACAATCCTAAATAAAGCATGGTTGCACCCGTTTTACTTGGCTCTTCATCTGTGCTAGGACTATCAAAATTTCCTTGAAAGGCTTTCATGCGGCTAGCGATAAGCACAGGAACAGCCATACATATCAGTGAAGGCAGAATTAAGTGTTTAATAAGCTCAACAGTGGTAACATTCTCAGCCATCCATAGCATTGTTGTTGTTACGTCCCCAATAGGTGACCAAGCTCCTCCAGCATTTGCTGCAATAATTATAAGCCCTGCAAACCAAAGACGATCCGTTTTGTCTGTCAGTAGCTTTCTAAGAATGGTAATCAATACAATAGTTGCTGTTAAATTGTCGATAATCGCCGATAGTATGAATGCTAAAACCGCAACAATCCACAATAAGACTGCTTTTTTATTCGTCCTGATAAAGCCTTTTATTGTTGCAAAACCATTAAAATGGTCAATGATTTCTACAATTGTCATGGCACCAACCAAGAAGATTAATATCTCACAGGTTTTACCAAAATGATGAAGAAGTGTTCCTTCCATCAGGTGCATTTTACTCTCATGATCCGCATTACCAAAGCCTTTAATTAAGCCACCATGGTGTGGATCAAACCAGGTATCAAATCCATCGATTCCGAAGGCTACAACCGCCCATGCTAAGGCCATCATAAGAAGGGCTGGAATCAATTTATCTATCTTGAGGGTATGCTCGATGGTTATTGCTAAATATCCAAGAACAAAAATTATAAGTACTAAAATTTCCATTTTATATTAATTGATTAAGTGCTATTTCAAATGCCGTTTTGGCTATGTTTGTTTTTGATGAGCTTTTCTCGTAAACTTTTCTCATCGCTTCATTTATTACTCTACTTGTATCAGAAAAAATTCCTTCATCCGTCATGTCAACATCATCCTCCGACATTAGATAACCAAATACTCTTGCCATACCGCAATTGGATATGAAATCAGGAATTATGGCTATTCTAGAATCTGCATTTTCCGAGATAGGTCCAAAGAAGATTTCTTTGTCCGCAAAGGGCACATTTGCCCCTGCCGAAATAACTTCCATACCTGCATTGACCATACGATCTAATTGATCCTGAGTAATCAATCGAGAAGCTGCGCAAGGCACAAAAACCTCAGCTTTTAAGTCCCAAACTTTTTCATTTACTTCATCGAAAGAAAGCATATTATCTGCTTTCAGTTTGTTTCCATCCTTATCCAAAAAGAGTTTAGTTATTTCGTCAAAACTAAAACCGTTTTCATTTATTAAACCTCCAACGCGATCAATAATTCCGACAATATTTGCTCCACTTTGTGCTAAATAAAACGCAGCTGCAGAACCAACATTTCCCCATCCTTGAACAATGACTCTTTTACCTTTTAAATCACCACCATAAATATCATAGTAGTGCCTAACTGATTCAGCAACACCGTAGCCTGTAATCATATCAGCCACAACATACTTTCTTGATAGATCAGGAGAATATGTAGCATCTTCTATGACCTTGGAAACACCTTGGCGCAATTGACCAATTCTTCCAATTTTTTGAGCCTCTCTTGGTTGGAAATGTCCGTTAAAAACACCTTCCTGTGGATGCCATACACCGCAATCTTCCGTAATTGGGATAACTTCATGTATTTCATCAACATTCATGTCTCCTCCTGTACCGTAGTAATATTTTAATAAGGGGGTAACCGCAGCGTACCAGCGTCTTAATACTCCCTCCTTTCTGGGGTCATTCGGGTCAAAGTTAATTCCTGATTTGGCCCCTCCTATGGGAGGACCTGAAACAGAAAACTTTACCTCCATCGTTTTAGCCAAAGACTCAACCTCTCTTTTATCAAGGCCTTTTCTCATTCTCGTACCACCTCCAGCAGCTCCACCTCTGAGAGAGTTTATCACAACCCAACCTTCAGCCTCTGTCTCTGAATCCTTCCATTCGAAAACGATTTCAGGACGTTTATTCTCAAATTTATCTAAAAGATCTTTCATTAATTTCTATTACGAAAGCGACAAATGTAAAAAATCTAAAGGCTTTTGCTTCAAACGGATGGGGTTTTTTACTAGCATAGCTTATATCATTGTTTAGGATAAACCGTTCCACTACAAGAATCTGATGATGCACCTGTTACTTGTGAAAGGACATTTGTTTTATTCTGCAAACTTAAATAGCCCATGTAGCCAAAGATTAATGCTTCCTTAAAATCAACCAATTGGGCATCTGGCTTAACTATGTTCACTGAATATTCTTTCATTAAGAGTTCTATTAAAAATGTGTTTTTGGTTCCACCGCCCGTCGCCAATACTTTTGAACAGGAACTTGCAACTCGTGAAATCTGGTAGGCGGCATGATTAACAAGGGTGTTCAGGATATCTTCCTTGTTTTTGGAGGAATATTTTTCGAGAATGGGATAAATGGAAGCATTTAAAAATTCTATTCCAAGCGATCTTGGTCCAGATTTATCGTAATAATCGATAGAATTAAGAGCAGCATATAATTCAGGAATTATTTCTCCAGAACGTGCAATACAGCCATCCTCATCAAATTCACAATTAAAATAGTTCCTGCAGATCTCGTTAAATACAATATTGACAGGACAAATATCAAATGCCTGAATGTCTATGCCATTCTTAAGTGAAATATTTGAGAATCCTCCTAAATTTAAGCAAGCCTCAAACTCCGAAAAAAGTAACTTATCCCCTATTGGAACAAGCGGTGCTCCTTGACCTCCAAGTGCAACATCCCGACTTCTAAAATCGTTGATGAAAGTATAATTACACTCATTCTGAAAATGAAATGCCGAACCTATTTGGACAGTAAATCCATTGTTTGGCTGGTGATGAACGGTATGCCCGTGAGAAGCTATATAATCAGGCAGTAATTTGAATTCATTGATAAAGTTCTGCGTTTCAATTCCCATGAACTTACCAAAGTCCGCATCCAGTTTAAACAAATCACTTGCGCTTAAATTGGCTGAATTCGATAGCTGCAAGAGCCAATATGAGTCATAACAGACACCCTTCGTTGCAATTATATCGTAAGAAGTTCCAGAAAACTCGACGGCACATATGTCAAGGCCATCCAATGAAGTTCCTGACATGAGACCAATACCTAGCATTTTGTCATTTTTTTCCAACATTTTTCGCTTAGGAATGTTACTTTTGTGAACGCTGAAATTACAAATATTTTAAGATGAATATAGAGTTGACGGAAGAACACAAGGCAGTTCAAGCAGCAGCAAGAGATTTTGCACAAAATGTATTGAAGCCTGGTGTGATTGAAAGAGATAACGAACAAAGATTCCCAACGGAGGAAATCAAACAATTAGGAGAGCTAGGATTTTTAGGCATGATGGTCGACCCAAAGTATGGAGGTGGCGGCATGGATACAATCTCGTACGTTTTAGCCATGGAAGAAATATCCAAGGTAGATGCCAGCTGTTCCGTAGTAATGTCCGTGAATAACTCTTTAGTATGCTGGGGGCTTGAAACCTTTGGCACAGAAGAACAAAAAGAAAAATATTTAAAGCCTTTAGCTAGTGGAGAAATCATCGGTGCTTTCTGTTTATCAGAGCCAGAAGCAGGATCGGATGCGACTTCTCAAAGAACAACAGCTGAAGATAAAGGTGATCACTACCTACTAAACGGAACTAAAAACTGGATCACTAACGGAGGTTCAGCTTCTGTTTATTTGGTTATTGCCCAAACAGACCCAGAGAAAGGTCACAAAGGAATTAATGCCCTTATTGTAGAGAAAGGCATGGACGGATTTATCGTCGGTGCTAAAGAAGATAAAATGGGAATTAGAGCATCAGACACCCATACCTTAATCTTCAATGACGTTAAAGTTCCTAAGGAAAATAGAATTGGTGAAGATGGATTCGGATTCAAATTTGCCATGAAAACATTAAGTGGTGGAAGAATCGGTATTGCTTCTCAGGCTCTAGGAATTGCATCAGGAGCTCTGGAATTAGCTACCGCTTATTCAAAAGAAAGAAAAGCCTTTGGTAAAGAAATAATGAAGCATCAAGCCATACAATTTAAGTTAGCCGACATGGCTACTGAAGTTGAAGCGGCTAGGCTTTTGTGCCTAAAATCGGCATATGAGAAAGACAATGGTTTGAACTACGACCTAACTGGATCTATGGCTAAGTTATATGCTTCTAAAATAGCACAAACAGTAACTTCTGAAGCTGTTCAAATCCATGGTGGATATGGATATGTTAAAGAATATCATGTTGAGCGATTAATGCGTGATGCTAAGATTACTCAGATTTATGAGGGAACGTCAGAGGTTCAAAAAATAGTTATTTCAAGATCTATCTTGAGAGACTAAACACAAATAGAAACAACATTAAATCCCGATTTTACATCTGTGAAATCGGGATTTTTTTTGACATTTGTTACGTTTGAAACTGACCAACAAACATATCCTCTGGACTATATTAGCAACTGCTATACTCTTGAGGTTCTGGAATTTTTGGAGCCTGCCATTCACGCACGACGAATTTAGTGCTCTCTTTAGACTTGAATATGAAAATTTAGGTGATCTTATTCGGCATGGGATTAAGGAAGACGGACATCCCGCAGGCGTACAGTTATTTTTATACTTCTGGTCTAGCATATTTGGAACCAGTGAGTTTGCTATCAAGCTTCCTTTTATGATGATGGGGACAGGATCCATTTATCTGGTTTATCTCATTGGAAAGCGTCTTAAAAATGAGAGTGTTGGTTTAATCTCTGCTGCCGTATTGAGTGGTTTACAATATACCGTTATGTATAGCCAAATAGCAAGGCCCTACATCAGCGGAATGTTTCTTACCCTATGTATGTTTCTTTACCTTTTAAAATTAGCTCAAGATGGAGATGCAAAGTTCTTGAGAAACCTTATTCTGTTTTCAATATTTGGTGCTCTATGTGCATATAATCACCACTTTTCACTACTTCAAGCCGGGTTAATAGGGTTATTTGGGTTTTACTTTTTAAATAAGAAGTATTGGCTAAAGTATTCCCTTTCGGCTCTCATAATCTTTGTTTTGTACATCCCACACTTGCCCATATTTTTTTATCAATTGGGCAAAGGAGGAGTATCAGAATGGTTGAATAAACCAGAAACAGACTTTCTATGGAACTATCTACGATACATTTTCAACTATTCTTGGTCGCTTTTATTGCTAATTTCTGGGGTATTTATCTTTTCAGTTTACGCGGGATTCATGAAAGAATGGAGAAAAGTTATTGTGCTTTTTAGCCTGTTTTTTATCCCCTTTTTTATTGGGTATTACTACTCGTTAAAAGCTGAAGCAGTGCTTCAGTTTTCTGTTCTGATTTTTGCCTATCCGTTTTTCATTTTCGCCTTATTTACTGGCCTAAAGGAAATTGATGTTAAATATAACGGACTGATTGTGGCGTTTATAATATTCCTTAGCTCATTCAGTCTGATTAATTCTCGCAATCACTACCAGCTTTTTTACGAGTCCATTTATTACATGCCCGTTCAAGAAAACGCCAGATTAAAAGTGGATGCGCCAGTTCTGCTTTTAGGAGATGAAAACATTTATAGAGAAAGCACAAAAAAATCCAAAAGAAAAAACAATCCCTTCATTTATCTTTCAGAGGTTAACAAGCCTAAAAAGTATATTCAGGTACTGGACTCTCTTTCCCAAAAAAATAATCAAATAGCCATCGCTATTCAAGATTATATCTCTCCAAATTACTTGTCCTACGCAAAAAATTACTTTCCCAATGTGAAGTTTAAAAAGGACTTATTCTTGGGTAATTACTATATCCTAAACAAGCAAAAGTCAGAAAAAGTCAAGGCTAGCAATATTCCGATGAACAAGGAAGCTGGAGTGTATCAACTTTCAGAAGATAAAGTCTGGGGACCGAGCATTGAACTAAAATACAGCGATATTATTAAGGGTAAGCGCAGTATTTTAGATATTGCCTTGTCCATCAAATCACCTGAACAATTGAAAGATTTATTGATTGTCACTCACATATATTCAAAGGGAAACAAGGAAATATTTTGGCGAGCAACAAATTGTAAAGAATGGGAAAACAGAAAGGGTATCTACTACCACTCTGTTCGATTAAACCAGAATTTAGTTGACGAATACCCTGATGCGAAAATTAAAATCTTCCTTTGGAATAAAGGAAAACAAAAGCTTACTCTAAAAGACTTTCATTTTAGTTCCAGAAAAGGCAACCCGCACCTATATGGTTTGATAGAGGAATTTTAACCATTTGTTAGCCACCACCAAAGTCTACCAAAAAATGATTTTTTGGGATTCTCAGGTTTAGGCGGTTTTACCGCTTTACCAACCACAATTTTTTCAACTTTTGGTTTAGCTACCACAGTGGCCTTTTTACGCTTTTCAGCTTTTGGCTTGGGTTTGTAGTTTTTATTTCTCTCTTGCCTCTTCAGTTCACTTACCGAAGGAGTCTTTTTAGTTTTTTTCTTGGACTTAGGTTTGCGCTCTTGGGCTGAGACGCTTTTTTTCTTTCGTTTAGGGCGTTTCGGCTTATCGCTTTTTGAATCTTCATCCTTGTTATCGGATTCTTTCTCTTTTTTAACTGGTGGTTCTGGAAGGTCTATTTTGTCAACTACTTTTATTCCCTCCAGCTCAACCTTTGGAGCCTTTATGGTATCTAACTCTTCATCGGAAACTAAAACATCACCCTCTAAAGTAATAACTGTTGTCTTTTTCTTCTCAATAATCAATTCAGGAGCCTCTTCATCGGTACTTTCTTCACTCGGTAATTCTTCGTTGGTATTCTCATCTGAATTATCCTTGCTTTCAGCAGATTCTTCAGTCTTAACCTCAACCTCCTCAACTGGTTCAATAGTTTTTTCAGCCTTAGCTTCAACCTGAGCTATTTGCTCATCCAACTCTGCGGTAAGCTCATCCAACTCTTTGTTCAGTTTTTCGACTTCTTGTTCAACAGAAGGAGCTGCATCAATAGATTCTATTTCTTCAGGAGCTGTGCTATACTTTTCATTTAAAAAAGAAATGTGCTCATCTTCCAACTTGGTATTTGGACCTTTATCCAAACTCAAATTAAACTCTTCCTCTAGTGCATTTTGAACAACATCAATTTTTTGATTGATCTGTCGTGCCATCTGTCCTAATCTCATGGTGCAAAATTACGGAGCTTTTTTGGTTCTGCAAGACAATGCGCTAAGAAGAGTTTTATCCTGGATTAAATAATTGTTAATTCCTGCACATTCTTATCTTTGCCGGGATGAATGCTAGGCACTTATTTTTAGGTTTTCTTGTTGTCTTTTTTTTGAGCGCCTGTTCCTCTAAAAAAGAGAATGCAACAGATATTACTGATAAAAGCTATTCATGCAGTGCTGAAAAAAAAGATGGAAAATATTTCATAGGAAAAAACCTGAAATTTTCGGGGAGCGCTCCCCAATCAGATAGTATTTCTTTTACAGGTAAATATTCTGTACGAGCTGTAAAAAGAAATAAATATGCGCTATCAGCAACTTTTAACAACATAAAAAAGGGCAATGTAATTGTTGCAAGAATTTGGAAGAAATCAAAATATGACATTGGTAAGCTTGTAATAAGTGACAATGAGGGCAAGCAATTTTTAGCAAGTGGAAAAATAAAGCAAGAAAAGGACGGCTGGGTGCAATTGGAGAATTATTTCATTGCAGCAAGGGATTACGAAAGCGTGTCAGTTTATGGATTGAATAATTTTGATACTCCAGTGTTTTTCGACGATATAGAAATCCACACAAGAACCAAAAATACCCTACCGCCTAAGAGCAATAATTCTCTTCAAATTAACATCCCGAAAAAGGAGTTTAAAAAGCTTGAAAAATTCAGAAATAAAGCATTGGCAGATGGTGTTATTTCATCCAAATATAAGAAATACGTAGATGGTAAAATCAAAATAGGTGGTAAGCCGGTAGATGTTAAAATTCGACTGAAGGGTGATTGGACCGACCACTTAAAAACTAACAAATGGTCATTACGTGTTAAAATAGAAGGAGATGGTGCCTTTATGGGAATGAAAAAATTCTCGATTCAGGCACCCGGAACAAGATCCTTTATGCTTGAATGGTTCGCACATGACCTAATGATGAGCGAAGGCCTATTGGCCACTCGTTATCGTTTTATACCCGTTGAAATTAATGGCAAAAGAATGGGTGTTTATGCCATCGAAGAGCACTTTGAAAAGCACTTAATTGAAAGTCAAAAAAGAAGAGAAGGCCCTATCGTCAAATTTGACGAGGAAGGTATGTGGGAGTTAAATTATTTAGGAACAAAATTGGGGACTTGGTTAAAAGCTCCTACCTATCAGTCAAGTGAAATTTTACCTTATAAAAAGAATAAAACATGGAAAGATTCCACCCTACATAATAACTTCTTACTGGCGCAAAGCAGAATGAACAACATGAAAGAAGGTATAGTTCCCGTTTCGGACTTTCTGGATGAAGATAAATATGCTAAGTATATTGCCTTGAGTGATGTACTTGCGGTAAGCCATAACACAATATGGCATAACCTGCGTCTATACTACAATCCAATTACAACAAAATTAGAACCCATAACTTTTGATTGCTTCCATGATTTTGCCAATGAAAAAGCCAAAAGAAACTTTGTATTTACCAATAAAGGAGAGCTTTTGTTTGTAAATGAAAACGTTCAAAGCCTATTTAAAGATTCCAGTTTTGCGAAAACTTACTTGAAATATTTAAAAGCATATTCGGATACGAGTTTCCTCAATGAGTTCATTACTGCAAAATCAGAAGAAATAAAGGAAATTGAACGCCTATTGAATTATGAATATTACGGTTATTCTTTTGATAAGGAATACATTAAAATGAACCTTTTAAATACCAAAGGACTGATAGCAAATTTCGAAAAAAACTACAGCAGTGGAAATATTGTTTGGAGAGAAGAAAAAAATTATACCGCTTTCCCAAAAGACATCATACTAGAGTCGATTTCATTAAAAGCATTCACTCAAAAATCAACAGAAAATAGTAGCGAGCTATTGCTAAAAAATTATCATTCTCACCCTATTACTGTCATAGCGTATAGTCACCCTGACGATAAGAAAAAACAAATTGCAATCGACCCAATAACATTACCTGCATTTGATAATGTATCAGGTGTGCAAGAACAAACGATCAGTATTCCATCACAAGTGAAGAAGCTGTTTTTTACGAGCCCTAATTGCTCTGCTTGCGTTGTTGATGTTTCGGTTGCAAAATGGCCGGCACCCATAGAAAGAAGTCACTTAGGGAAATATGTTAAAGCCCAACTTACAAAGAACAACAATGGTGATTGGATTTTGAAAGGTGGAACCTTCAGGCAAAATTTACTTATTCCTGAAATAGAAGGTGATGTAATCCTACCAGCGGGGACAAAGATCAATTTACTTAACGGAGCAGCTATTATTTCATATTCTCCACTAAAGTTTAGAGGCACAAAATCAAATCCAATTGAAGTGACTTCAACTGACAGCTCGGCCAGTGGGGTAATCATTCTTGGAAAAGGAAATACCGAAATAGTTCATACAAAATTTTCCAACCTTGGTACTATGAACAAAAATCTTTGGAGTTTGACAGGTGCTGTTACCGTATATGAAGGAGAAGTTAAAATTTCGAACTCCTCCTTTTTAAACAATCATTGTGAAGATGCATTAAATCTTGTGCGCTGTACTTTTGAAATGGACAATTCGGAAATTGCTTATACGCTTTCGGATGGGTTTGATGCCGACTTCTGCACAGGTGAAGTTCGCTCCACTTATGTACATCACACCGGCAATGATGGTCTGGACTTTTCTACCAGCGAAATCAATGTTTACGATTGTAAACTGAGCGATATTGGTGACAAGGGTATTTCGGGAGGAGAAAATTCTACCCTACATATCGAACAAACTAAGGTAACAATGGCAAACATTGCCTTTGCTTCAAAGGACTTAAGTTATGTGTTTGTAAACAACTGCACAATAGACAATACATTGGTTGGATTTGCCTGTTACAGAAAAAAGCCAGAGTATGGTGGCGGAACAATGAAGGTTGAAAAAACTGACACTTCAGGTATTAACAAATCTGTATTTTTGATAGAAAAGGAATCAAAAATTTATTATAATAACAGCCATTTTGAAGGCAAATCTTATCTTAATATCGACTCTTTGTACGCTCCTTTTAAATAGTAGCATTCTCTTTCAATTCTGCTACGGACAGCAAGTTCAAGGAATAATATATCCAAGCACTGAAGATGAAGAGTTGAGTTCTATGGTGCCAACCTCAAACAGTACATTTATTTTATTCGGACAAAGTAGAATGAACAATAACGAATCTGAGGACCTTAGAATTTGGAATATACTTGAAGATGGTGAGCTCAATTGGTTTCAAAGTTATGGTGACGTACATCAAGATCATTCTGGAGAAATGATTGCCTGTAGAAACGGCGACTTTGTCTCTATTGGCAGCTCTCATGATGGAGTTTTCGGAAGACAGGATTTATCAGTTACAAGGTTTGATAAGAATATGATTAAACTTTGGACTAAGTTTTATGGAACCGATCATCGTGATGAAGGAATTTCCATGGATGAGTTTAGTAATGGTGATATACTGTTGGCCGGGGTAAGCAAGAATAGTATTTCCAATTCTAATCAAGGGCTTTTTACTTTATATAGAATTAGTTCGAACGGTCAGTTGCTATGGGAAAAAAAATGGGGTGAAAGTTCCAGTAGAGATATCCTGTACGATTTGGTGATAGATAATAATGACGACATTTATGCTGTTGGAGCATACCGAGCAAGAAATGGATACAGTAGTTTTGAATTTAACGTTGGCAATAGCAAGCCATATTTATGTAAGCTAAATGGCCAAGGTCAAATTTTATGGGACACGGCATACTCGTACCCTGGAAACAATGAACTAAAAAAAATAAATATTGACCCCACAAATAATTTAATTGTAGGAGGAGATTATCAGGCCTTTAGTAACAATTTTAATTGTTATTTAGCCCAAATAAGTTCAACTGGTCAAATTTTGTGGGAGACAAATTTTGGCAATATATCCTTTGATAAAATAGGAGGTCTTGAAATCGTTGGGAGCAATATCTATGTTTCAAGCACTACTTGTGATGACACGTTAAATTATAGCACTGAAGGTCAACTTTGTAAGTTTGACAATTCCGGGAATATCCTGTGGTCTAAAACTTATGGCGGATCGGGAAGTGAATATTTTAACGGATTAGCGTATTACAATGATAGATTTTATGCCTACGGAAAATCAAATAGTTATGGAGGTGGAAATTTTGAAGCATACTTATTAATAACCGATAGCCTTGGCAATATATTAAATGAGGGGAAAAATTCAAAGATGCTTGAGGCCTCCGTCTACCCCAACCCAGCTAGCGACTTTGTAAATATCATCATTCCTGACGGTACAAATTGTGATTCTATACACTTCAGTTTTTATCATGGCAGCGGTAAATTAATATTTCAAGAGAGCATACAGTTTTTGAATCGTTATGCAATAGATTTAAGCCCCTACCCTTCAGGCCTTTATATCTACTCGATTAGAGGCAATTGTATAGAATCTAAACGAGCTAAACTTATTATTGTTCGTTAAGCAAAGAGTCTAAGTCTTGGAATGACCATCTTATCTCATTTGTACTTTGGATATGATCAAAAACGAGAATTTTGTCTTTTGGTTGCTGATTGTACAATACCGAATCGCCAAAGTACTTACTGTTGTTGATCCCACTGGCAAAAAAATAAATGGAATCTGAATTTTCTCTATAGAACTCTCTAACATACCCCCCTGTATCTCCAATAATATTGTACACTTTTATCCCTCTATTTCTGACCTGTTTTAAGAGTGGATAAATTGCATTTTGAAAATATGATGTTGAGTCATCACAGTGACATAACCAATATTGAAAATTCGTATGCCCGTAGGTATATGGGTCTGGAAGATCAGGCACATTTTTCCATGGATTTTGATGCCCTAAAATGAATAAATGCTTATTCACTTGAATTGTATCACAGATGTCCTTTACGAGTTTGAATTGTTTATTCAAATTTTCACAATCACTTGAATTCAGGGTCATGTCTATACAAATACTTATTGCACCATCAGCCTCATAGTAGTTATAGGATTTTCTGTTACATACCTTTTCATACCATTGTTTATTTCCGTTTCGGATGTCATGGTTACCCAATGCATATTGAGTAGTAGCCTTACGAATACCGAAAACAGAATCAATATAAAGGAAAGTATTTTTATCTAAACTTGATTCTGATGTGATATCTCCACCCAACCAGATTCGATGGTAAGGACTCATGTCCAAACTTTCAACACGAATGTCAATTTGCTGATTTGATGTATACCACTGGGAAGTATGCCCAAAAAAGGCATAATGCAGAGTGTCCTGGGATCTGCTTCCTCGATTAGGTGCGGGTAATTGACCTTGCTTGTCTACCCATATAAACTGAAAAAATAATAGACCAATAAAGGCTATTAAAAGGATTTTTGGCATCCTCTTTATTTCTTCAAATGAATAACTGTACTTTCTTCCGACATATCAACAACATCTTCTCCCTCATCAGCTAATTCAGTATGAATTTCTAACTCGTGGATAAGTGCTTCACCCTCTTCGGAGATTTTAAGCTCAATGATTTTACTCATCATACTGGGAGGATCGCCACCTGACATAGCTTCAGCAAATACACGCGTGGATGTTTGCACTCCATTTTCGAATATACTGCCGTAGATTGTTGTGCCTGCCATAAATGGACAAGCCTCATAGGTGCCATATTCTAGTCCCCATAAAAAGAGTTTTTTGTTAGGAGCTAATTCAATATACCCAACAGGGTAAGCTTCAGAGTTTTTCATTTGCCCTATGTCTAAAGAGGCGACATAATCTTCATAGGCTCCTGCCCTTTTCAAACTATCAATTTTATAGTAGGTGTTCAATTCGAACTCCATTTCCCAGGCAAAATTACTGTCGAGATTTGTTGTCAATAATTCAACTTGCTCATGCGATAGTCTGGTTTCCACCTCCATATCCTCGAGATCTGAAGAGTCCAATTTATAGGGCAGTGAAATTGGCTTAAAGTCACCTTCCAATTTGGAATGGACTGGAAAGGTCACCTCTTCTTGCTCCAACGCCATTGTGTCTTGTAATACTTCTGCAGTATCACTTTGCACGATTTCGGCATCATTCGAAACCTCATGATTTGAATTGTTTTCTTTTTCGGCGCACGAGATGCAGACAAGAAGCAGAGCAATAAAGTAATACTTTTTCATTTTGAAGCTTTTTTCAAAGCTAAGACGAAATTTTGTTAATAATCGTCAAGTTGATTATTAATTTTTCTTTTACCCAATTTAAAATCGTTATAACCTTTTACGAGGGTAATCATCCGGGCATAATTTTCTTGATGGCCGAGTGAACCGTAATAAGCTAAATCGACCATCACTCCATCCGGTAACTCACGATTAATTACTTGAATATCTTTTAGCTCATGATTTAGGTAAATATAATAGACCAAGTAGGCACTATAGCGCACGAGAGGGTTTTTTGATTCTAAACAGGCCAAATAAGCAAAAAAGTTTGCAGTTGCCTCATCAAAAAAGCCGTAACCATGTGCCATTTCATGTGCTATGTAAAATGGTTTATACAGGTCGTTAACACGTTCCGAAAGAAGGGCCTCTCCAAAGAATGAGACATATACGGCAGGATATCCTGCCCACTTTAACCAATCTATTTCTTTTACTGTTTTACAACGAACCTTGCCTGCGATTCTGTAATTATTTTCTTCTAAAATATGGTGTAGATGATTACGAATAACATCTTCCATGTTTTCTGGTAGTAAAGATTTGTATTCTGAAGGCAACACCCCCAATTTGTTATGCGCAGCAATCAGATTTTTACGACAGCTGTGATACTCCCGAATTAGTTCAACTTCATTCAATGGCTCTTGCTCAAATCCTATATAGTCATCTACAGGCATGCGCATCATATTAAATCCCCAGCCTAAAAAGTAGAAAATAGCGACTTTGGCTAGCAAGCTTCCTAAGCTCAAACCGGCATATTGAATCCTGTTGACCAAGCTAACGTCTCGATTAAAAATTTGAAACTTTACAAATCGAAAAAACTTATAAACCAGGTAAATCCCAAAAAGAACGAACCCTGTGAATGACACTGAATATGGAATAAGCCCTAAAGTGTAGTCATAAAGCAATCTTACCAAAAGATAAATTCCCTGAGAGTATACATGCTCAACTGTATTTGGAAAAAACATGCTAAAAACCCATAGTACAGTGCATAAAATTCCCGCAAACAACCACTTTAATCGGTTGTCAATTTTCTGAAGGAAATTTCTTCTTTTTCTCCACTTAAGAAGGGATTTTCTTGTTTTATAACTTGTTATTTTCGGACTAAAAATCCCCATTGTGCCATCGAAATTACTAATTTCGTTTACATGATTACAGTTTTATCTCCTGCAAAGTCAATTGACACCGAAAGAAAGTTTGAATCTAAAGATTTTAGCGAACCATTTTTTCAAAAGGACATTGAATATTTAAGAGAAAAAATTTCAAAAAAAAGTGCCCGTCAATTAAAAAAAATGATGGGAATAAGTGATGCCTTGGCTGAGCTAAATGTGAATCGTTATGATCAATGGGATAAATTGGATGAAACCCATGCCGCTCCAGCCTTTACTGGTGAAGTATATAGAGGACTTAGCGCTGATCAATGGAATTCTAAGCAACAAAACTTTGCCCAAAAGCATATTCGGATTTTGAGCGGACTTTATGGCTTGCTCAGACCAATGGACCGTTTTAAACCTTACCGTTTGGAAATGGGCACAAAGTGGGAGATCACCAAAAGTAAATCGAATTTGTATAAATATTGGGGAAACAAAATAGCCAACAAGCTAGAAGAAGAAGCAGACGGTGTAATAATTAATCTGGCTTCAAATGAATACTCAAAAGCTATTGACAAAAAGGCCTTAAATTCTAGGATGATAACAATTGAGTTCAAAGAATTTAGAAATGGTAGTTATAAAGCTATTATGACCTTTGCCAAAAATGCAAGAGGCAGAATGGCAGATTATATTGTTCAAAATGAAATAAACGATCCTGAAAAATTAAAACTTTTTGATTGGGATAATTATTGCTTTAATGCTCCGGAAAGCACTGAAGATGTTTGGATGTTTACGAGATAAAAAAAGGGGGAAGTTAAAACTTCCCCCTTTTTGAATAATTAATAAAGATTTTAGTTGAACGCTCCTGAGTCAGCAAGTGAGCTCACATATCCGTAACTTACAATTAAAAGGAGTAAGAAAAGAATAATCAAAATTCCTAAAATCATCCAATATTGTTTTTGAGCAAAAAATGCCTTCTCCAAATGATCAGAACTATTTGAGTGAATGTAATTTCCATAGGCATTTCCAGTTCGCAAGACTAAAAGGCCACAGTAGATAATTAATCCAATAAGTGTGATTCCGATTAACATTGAAACGTGAAATGGCATACCCATCGCAAACATTCCAAGCACTGCTAACATATCTAAAGCACCAATCACAATAAAAAATACACCCACAAATTTCATCCAAGGCGCTGCTCCTTTTAAATGTTCTTTTGCTTTTGCAGATAATCCTGAGTTTACTTCATCTAAAGTTTCCATAAGTAAATAAGTTTTTTAATTAGTAATAGACCAAATATAACTTTTTGATTCGTACTGATTCATCTTTTTTAAAATCAGTGTCTAAATGTTTATAATTTGCATGCTTAACAAGCAAGCATAATTTCTACTAATTTCGCAGCGTGGAAAACTCAAGCATTTGCGCCATATCTAGCCCCCCAGGAATGGGTGGTGTTGCTCTCATACGTGTTAGTGGCAACATGGCAAAACTAGCGGTCGAAAAGTTTTTGCGCATTTCACTTGATAAACCACGACATGCCTATTTTGGAATTTGGAAAAACAACAAGGGGAATTTGGATGAAGTACTTTGCACCTATTTCAAAGGGCCTGCCAGTTTTACCGGAGAAGATGTGGTGGAGATAGCCTGCCATGGCTCTGTTTTTATTCAGGAACAAATTCTTAATGATTTAGCAGGTAGCGGAATCCAAATAGCTCAACCCGGTGAGTTTACGATGAGGGCTTACCTCAACAAAAAAATGGACCTGAGCCAGGCAGAAGGTGTAATGGATTTAATTTCAAGTCGCTCACAAATGGCACATCAAGTCGCTATGAAGCAGATGAAAGGAGGTCTTTCCAGTGAAATTCATAGCCTAAGGGATAAACTCTTACATTTTGCATCTATGATAGAGTTGGAGCTTGATTTTTCGGAAGAAGACGTTGAATTTGCCGATAGGACACAACTCAAAGAGTTGCTAAATGAAATTCATCAATATCTTACCAAACTTTACAGCAGTTTTAAAACTGGAAATGCGCTAAAAAACGGAATTCCAGTAGCTATTGTTGGTCGTCCCAACGCAGGCAAAAGCACCTTATTAAACACGCTTTTAAATGAGGATAGAGCCATTGTGAGCAACATTCCCGGTACAACCCGAGATACAGTGGAGGAACGCTTCTTCATTGAAGGAATTGAATTCCGTTTAATGGATACTGCGGGTATCAGAGAAACAGAAGATGAAATTGAAAAGGCAGGAATAGAGCGATCCTTGAATAAAATTACAGAGGCGCAAATTGTAATTTATATCTACGATATAACTCAAATTACGGAAGATGAACTAAGATCTGACTTAGAAATGATTGAAGCCAAAAATGAAGAAATCATTGCTGTAGCTAACAAAACTGACATTAGCTCTGTTGATTCAGAGCATCTGAATATTTCCGCGAAAAACAAAACGGGAATTTCCATGCTGGAAAAAAAATTGCATGAAATGGCCAGCTCTCATCTTGATTTGAATCAAACCATTATAACAAATGCAAGACACGCACAGCTTTTATCTTTGGCTTTAGACGAACTTAACAAGGTCAAAATGGGCCTAGACCATGATGTCCCTAGTGACTTAGTGGCCATGGATATTAGAGCTGTCATCAGGAATTTATCAGAAATTACAGGAGATATATCAACGGATGAGCTGCTTGGGAATATTTTTAGCCGCTTTTGTATCGGCAAATAGGGTTAATCGTTCAAATCCTTCTCATATTAAAAATGAACTGAATGGAAAATAAAAAAAAAGTATCCTTTTCTTGGGCACTAAAAGAATTTGTTTGGCCTAGAAGAAAATTCCTCTTCATTGGTTTGATATTAATCATCATACGCAGTATCGCCGGACTAGTAACACCTTATGCGAGTAAAATTCTGATTGATGATGTTGTCCCCAACAATGACATGGCACTACTCCGTAATTTATTGTTCCTAGTGTGCTCAGCGTTGCTTATTCAAGCAGTTACCTCCTTTCTGTTAACAAGATTATTAAGCGTGGAGGCTCAACACATGATAGCTCTGCTTAGAGTTAAAGTTGCGAAAAAACTGCTCAAGCTTCCAATAAGGTTTTTTGACAATAATAAATCTGGGGGACTCGTATCTAGAGTAATGAATGATGTTGAGGGAGTTAGAAATCTTGTAGGAACCGGCTTTGTTCAGTTAATCGGAGGGTCTATTACAGCCGTAGGTGCACTAATCATCCTAATAAATATCAATCCCTTAATGACACTTTTTGTCCTAGTTCCCATTTCGATTTTTGCCTTCGTGGCTCTAAAAGCCTTTGGATACATACGTCCTATATTTCGTGTCCGTGGCAAAATTAATTCTGAAGTTACTGGAAGATTAACAGAGACATTAAACGGCGTGCGAGTAATAAAAGCGTTTGGCGCTGAAGACCAGGAAAGCAAAACATTTGAATCTGGTGTCGACAGGCTTTTTAAAAATGTAAAAAAGAGCTTAACTGCAAATGCATTAATACAAAGCTCTGCCACCTTGCTTTTAGGACTAGCCTCTGCCGGTATAATGGGTATAGGTGGTTATTTTATGGCCCAAGGGAAGTTGACTCCTGGAGATTTTTTAGCCTTTATTGGTGTTCTTGGATTTATGATTCTACCAATCATTCAGATGGGAAATATTGGTAGCCAATTAACAGAGGCACTTGCAGGTTTGGACCGAACGCAAGAGCTTATGAATATGGATGAGGAAGATAATCCTATAGAAAGGACGAATTTTCTGAAAGAAATTAAGGGGAACATAAATTTTGAAAACGTTTCATTCAGTTATGAAGAGGATAAAGAGGTCATACATGATATAAGTTTTATAGCTGAAGCTGGAAGTGTCACTGCCTTGGTAGGTTCTTCGGGGTCTGGCAAATCAACAATAGCTGGACTTGTTGCTACTTTTTTAACTCCTGATAAAGGCCAAGTTCTAATAGATGGACAAGATTTAGCAAAAGTTAATTTAGCAAGCTATAGGGAACACCTAGGAGTTGTGCTTCAAGATGATTTTTTATTTGAGGGAACAATTAGAGAAAATATTTTATTTCCAAGGCCTAATGCCTCAGAAAAGGAACTTAATGACGCAGTAAAGGGGGCTTATGTCAATGAGTTCACCGATAAATTTGAAGATGGCCTAGACACATTAATTGGTGAAAGGGGAGTAAAATTATCAGGCGGACAAAAACAACGTATATCAATCGCCCGGGCGCTTTTGGCCGATCCGAAAATTATAATTTTGGATGAAGCCACCTCTAATCTTGACACGGAAAGTGAAACCTTCATTCAAAAAAGCTTGAATGTATTAATGAAAAATCGAACTACATTTGTGATTGCTCATAGGCTAAGTACCATTCGTCAAGCTAATCAGATTTTGGTGATTGAAGATGGTAGAATAAAAGAACACGGTACTCATGAAGAATTGCTGCAAAGTGAGGGCAGATATCATGAACTATATACTTATCAAAGTAGAATTTAAAATATGTATACTCAAAGAAGATACCCCTTCAAAAGCGTTTTAATTTGGACGCAAAGGGAAATTTATTTTTTCACCTTATATGCTGCAATTGTGACGGTAGCGTATGATTTATTGGATATTCGATGGTTACAAGTACCCCTAGCGCCAGTGGCCTTAATCGGTACCGCAGTTGCTTTCATGGTTGGTTTTCAGAACAATTCCGCTTACGATAGAATTTGGGAGGCGAGAAAAATTTGGGGAGGCATAGTAAACTCATCAAGGTCTCTGATAATTACAATCAAAGACAGTTTTTATTTACATAGAAGTGAAATTTCGAATTCAGAAAAAGAAGAATTAAAAGTTATAACCAATAGACACATTGCATGGCTAACTGCATTGCGCTATGCCATGCGTTCTAAAAAGCCATGGGAAGCGGACTACCAAAAAAAGAAGGCTAAAAAAACCCAATTTTCTATTAATATACCAGAACATAATACCGCACTAGAGGATGAGTTGAAACCTCTTCTATCAAATGATGAATTTCAAAAAGTCATGAGCATGGACAACAAACCAAATGCTCTAATTGCATTGCAATCCGCTCATTTGAGAAAATTGACCGACGAAAAAAAATTATGGGACTTTAGCCTTTTAAATCTACAACAAATTTTGGCTGATTTAACTGCGCTGCAGGGTAAATCCGAAAGAATAAAGAACTTCCCATATCCAAAACAATATGGAAGTATAGGCTATCACTTTGTTCATATTTTCATGTGGTTGCTGCCCCTCGCTATTATACCGGCCTTTGCCTTAATGGGAATTGAAGTTGCTAAAACCAACCCATTCATCGGAGAATATTTCGTTTGGCTAAATATTCCTTTTACAGTAATCGTGATTTGGGTGTTTAATACCATGCTGCGGATAGGCTTGGCAGGTGAAAATCCCTTTGAAGGATCTCCAAATGATGTGCCGATATCCAATATATCAAGGGGAATTACCAGAGACCTTCTTCAATTAATAGATGAAGATCCAGAAAACATTCCAGAACAATTTGAGAATATAAACAATGTACAGATGTAACTAAGCCATACTGAATCGGTCTATGTACTCATCATAAGTACAAACCTTGTCAACAAAACTTTCGTCCTTTATCTCGATAATTCGATTAGCTACGGTTTGCACAAATTCGTGGTCATAGGAGGTGAACATTGCTGTTCCTTTAAAAGCTATTAGCCCATTGTTTAAGGCTGTAATCGACTCCAAATCCAAGTGGTTCGTGGGTTCATCCAAAATTAGGAAGTTGGCTTGAGCTAGCATTACTTTTGAAAGCATGCAACGAACTTTCTCTCCTCCGGATAAAACGCTTGCTGATTTGAAAGTTTCTTCCCCAGAAAACAACATTTTTCCTAAGAAGCCCCTTACGTAAGGTTCTTCTTTGTTCTCGGAATATTGGCGCAGCCAATCAATCAAATTATCATCCGTATTGAAAAATTCATCGTTGTGATTAGGTAAGAAAGCCTTTGTAATCGTTTGCCCCCACTCTATTGTGCCGCTATCAGCCTCCTTCTCGCCCATCAAAACCTCAAAAAGACTGGTAATTGCTAAACTGTCCTTACATAAAACTGCAATCTTATCTCCTTTGTTTACATTAAAACTTAAGTTTTTAACCAAAGTTTTTCCTTCATGACTAATGGTAAGATCTTCAACGTTCAAAATCTGATTCCCAGCATCTCGCTCTTGGTCGAAAATAATTCCGGGATATCGACGGGATGAAGCTTGAATATCTTCAACATTAATTTGGTCCAATAGTTTCTTACGGCTTGTAGCTTGTCGTGATTTAGACGCATTGGCCGAGAAGCGCGCTACAAAGGCCTCAAGTTCTTTCTTTCTGTCTTCGGCTTTTTTATTGGCAGCTTGTTTTTGTCGCAATGCCAATTGACTCGATTGATACCAGAAGCTATAATTCCCCGTGTAAATTTTAATTTTCTTAAAATCAATATCGGCAATATGGGTACAAACAGTATCTAAAAAGTGTCTATCATGCGACACGACAATAACAGTGTTCTTAAAATCGAGTAAGAAATCTTCCAACCAGGTTATCGTTTGAAGGTCCAGGTCATTGGTTGGCTCATCCAAAATAAGGACATCAGGATTTCCAAAAAGAGCTTGAGTCAATAAAACCCTAACTTTTTCCTTACCACTCAATTCCTCCATCAAGCTAAAATGCTTGTCTTCTTCGATTCCAAGTCCGCTGAGCATTGCAGCAGCATCAGATTCTGCGTTCCAACCATCCATTTCGGCAAACTTCTCTTCTAATTCTGAAGCTTTGATTCCATCTTCCTCCGTAAAGTCTTCTTTGGCATAAATGGCATCCTTTTCTTTCATGATTTGGTACAACTCTTTGTGACCCTGAAGAACAGTGTCCATCACCGTGTAGGCATCAAACTCAAAGTGGTTCTGACGAAGAACTGCCATTCGCTTACCTGGCTCTAAATTTACCGAACCACTGTTTGGATCGATATCTCCGGCTAAAATTTTTAAAAAAGTTGATTTTCCAGCTCCGTTCGCTCCAATTACCCCATAGCAATTGCCTTGAGTAAACTTAATGTTTACTTCATCAAAAAGAACCCTTTTCCCATATTGCAGGGACACATTGTTTGTTTGTATCAAATCTCGAAATTTTGTGCAAAAGTAGGGAAAGCAGCGGAAACGAATAAATGCCTTAAAATTTTTATTTACTGCTATGAAATTTGTCTACGTTGAATATCAGATGTTAATTTTTAAACAAATCGTGGCAAAAGGCTTAAATCAAGACGAAACAACAAAAAATGGCGATAAATTCATTTTTTCGTGGAATACTTCTTTCAATTCAGCTAGGCATTAAGGTCATTTAAGACTATTTTTGTTCTTAGAACTTTAAAACTATTCTGAAATGAAAAAACTTTACTTAGCATTATTCTCATTCGCTGCAGTGGGAATTTCAAATGCTCAAATTAGTAGTTTCCCTCACACTGAGGACTTTGAGTCCTTTACTACTTGTACGGGAAGCTGTAACAGCCCCTGTACTTTAGGTAATGGCTGGTCGAATGAACAAGCTGGTGGTGACGCCGGTGAATGGATTACAGATGTGGGTGGAACTTCATCTAGCTCAACTGGTCCATCTGTGGATTTTAACCCAGGAACGTCTGGTGGAAAATACATCTATTATGAGACAAGCTCTCCTTGTTATTCAAATGTAACAGCGATTATGTATTCTCCTACTTTAGATTTATCAGCTGTAACTGGTATGAATATGGTTTTCGCTAATCACATGTACGGAAGCAGTATGGGTACAATGTCAGTTGATGTGTCAACTGATGGTGGTTCTACTTGGACTACTGGTGTATGGACCAAGTCTGGAGATCAAGGTGACGTATGGAGCCAAGATACAGTGAACCTAACTCCTTTTGTAGGTTTCGCAAATGTGATTGTTAGAATCGCTGGTACTTCTACTTCTAGTTTTACTTCAGATATGGCTGTAGATGATTTTACTTTCTACGTACCATTACCTGTTGATGCTGGGGTTTCTATGTTTTATAGCCCTACCTCTCCTGCATGTGGAACTAACGCTGATGTTTGGGTTGAAATTACCAACTACGGTAGTAACGACTTAACTAGTGTTAATGTTGAATGGGAGCACAACTCTGTTGCTCAAACAGGCGTTTCGTGGACTGGTAACCTTATGCAAGGTCAAAAAGATTCTGTGTTCTTAGGAAACCTTACTTACGCTGATGGTGATGAAGTGAAGGCTTGGACGGAGTTTCCAAACTTTGTAACTGAGCAAACTTCAGGTGCTGGTAATGATACTTCTACGATCTTTACAAATTTAGGACTTAGTGGAACTTATTCTATCGATCCTTCAGGTGCTGGAGATTATATTGATTTTACTTCTGCAGTGGCAGATTTAATGACTTTTGGAGCATGTGGAAATGTTATTTTCAATGTTGAAGATGGTATATACAACGAGCAAATTTTATTAGATGAGTACCCTGGCGGTGGAGCAACAGGAACTGTTACTTTCCAAGGGGTTAATGGAGATGCTTCTCTAGTTACTTTAGCATACTCAGCAATTGGAGCTGCTGACAACTATGTTATTGGTTTAAACGGTGCTGATTTCGTGACTTTCAAACACATGACTGTCCTAAGTGGTGGAACTACTTATGGTACGGCGGTAAATTTCTTGGAAGACTCTGATGATGTGACTATCGACAGTTGTGTGATCCAGGGAGACCAGAGTGTTTCTACGACATCAACAAACATGGCTTTGGTATACGCTGGAACTGGAACTAACAGAGATAACTTCCATATTACCAACAGTACATTAGCAAATGGATCTTACTCTGTATACTTTTACGGATCAAGTACTTCTTCATTCTCAAATGGATTTACTATTGAGAACTGTGATTTACAGAACTTCTATTACAGAGGAATTCATTCTTATTACAACGAGAACATAAGCTTCAGAAACAACTTCTTAAGCAACAATGCAAACTATACTGGTTCTGTATACATGATGTACTTATACTACAACAATGGAACTTATGAAATCAGTGGAAATGATGTACAACATAAATTGCCAGCTTATGGTTACGGTATATACCTAAGCAACTGTACAGGTGATGGTGTTAATGGTGCGCATGTATTTAACAATTCATTTGCAATTGGCAACCCTGCGGCGACTTCAACATCATATGGTATATATGCTACTACTGTAAGTAATACTAATTTCAATTTTAACAGTGTTAACGTTTCCTCAAATGGAACAACAAGCCGTTGTTTATATATGACTGGAGGTGTTGGTAACAACATCATGAACAACAACATGATGAACGATGGGCCTGGTTACGGTATGTATTTATTAGGAGGATTTGATGAAGTTGATTACAACAACATTTATGCTCCAAACGGAAACTACGGATACTTTGGAACTGCGCACGCTACATTGTTAGACTGGCAATCAGCAACAGGATTAGATATGAATTCTTACTCTGTTGATCCAATGTTCCCAGCGTTTAACGATTTAACTACTTGTAACGACACGCTTGACGCTGCTGGTATGGCAGATACAAATGTAGTTGTTGACCTTACTGGACAACCAAGAAGTGCAATGCCTGATATCGGTGCATATGAGTTCGAAGGAACTTTGAACTTCTCAGTTGGATCTGATACTTCAATTTGTGGTACTGATATGATAACAATTGGTGATGCTAATTCACTTTCAAACTGGACTTGGAACAATGGTGATACTACCAATACAATTGATGTTATGGGTACTCAAGCGGGAACTTACATTGCAACTAGAGCAAGTAACTGTGGTACTGCGGTAGATACAATTGTTATTACACAGTCTCCAGACCCAGTAGCAGCATTTGATACTACACAAACTTCTTATACAACAGTTGTATTCAACAACATGTCTACGGATGCGACTTCTTATTTGTGGGATTTTGGTGATGGAAATACATCAACTGATGTTAACCCATTCCATATCTACGCTACAGGTGGAGTATACACAGTAACATTGACTGCTACTGGTCCTTGTGGAACAGATGTAAGCACTTTCGTTGTAGAATTAGTTATCAATAGCTTAGATGAGTTATCTGCGAACATTGAAATGTTCCCTAACCCAGCTAATGATGTATTGACCTTAAATGCTGATCAAGTATTAGATGCTAGCATTGAAGTATTCAATGTTGCTGGTAAATTAGTTCTTACGGATAACATTCAAGGAACAAGCAAAACAATCAATGTATCCAACCTTGAAAAAGGAATGTACATGATTAAAATAACAAATAATGAAGGTTCTTCAATTCAACGTTTGATCGTTGAATAGACCTTGATTATATCAAAAACCAAAAGGGGACTCAATTGAGTCCCCTTTTTTATTATAAAACTACGTGGAAATCTGTCATTTCTCCGAATAAAAAATAATGTGTATTATTGCATTCAAGATTGAGGCATTCGACCCTCGTTCACAAATCTTAATTATATCTTAGAAAAACAAATCTCAATTATACATGTACGACATTAATGCGTTAGAAGGTAAAAAATTACCTGAGCTGAAAGAAATTGCCAAAGAGATGGGCCTTAGAAGAACAGACTCATTAAAAAAGCAAGATTTAGTTTATAAAATTTTAGACGAACAAGCTGCAAATCCTGCAGCTGTCAAAGGAACTAAATTAGAAGAAGACGCTCAAAAATCAGAGGAAAAACCAAAACCTCAGCAGCGTCAACGCCGTCAGCGAAAAACTGCCCCTAAGGCAGAAGGCGATACCAAAACTGATGCAAAAGCAGATTCTAATGAGGCAAAAGAAAACGATAAAGAAAATCGTCCTCAAAGAAATCAAAAGAACAACGACGACAAGAAAGATAATCGAAACGATAAGTCAAACGATCGCCGAAACGACAGAAGGAACGATAACAAAAAGGAAGGAAAGGCAAACGATCGTTCGAACAACGAGAATAAGCCTCCTCAGAAAAAAGAACGTAAGCCTCACTACAATTACGACTTTGAAGGGATAGTAAGCTCGGAAGGTGTATTAGAAGTAATGCCTGATGGCTACGGATTTTTAAGGTCTTCTGATTATAATTATTTGCCTTCTCCTGATGATATTTATGTAAATTCTCACCAAGTTAAAAGTCACGGACTTAAAACAGGAGATACGGTAAAAGGAACTATCAGACCACCTAGAGAGGGTGAAAAATACTTCCCTTTGAGCAGCATAGAGTCTGTAAATGGAAGAAGACCCGAGTATATCAAGGATAGGGTTCCATTTGAATATCTTACTCCCCTATTTGCAAAGGATAAATTTAAATTGACGGGGCACGACCAAGAAACAATGAGTACACGTGTAATGGACATGTTCGCTCCTATTGGAAAAGGTCAAAGAGGTATGATAGTAGCACAGCCTAAAACAGGTAAAACAATGCTACTTAAAGATGTTGCTAACGCCATTGCAGCCAATCATCCTGAAACCTACTTAATCGTGTTGCTAATTGACGAACGTCCTGAGGAAGTTACGGATATGGCAAGAAGCGTAAATGCTGAAGTGGTGGCCTCAACTTTTGATGAGCCTGCTGACAGACACGTAAAGGTTTCTAATATAGTATTAGAAAAAGCAAAGCGCTTGACGGAATGTGGTCATGACGTTTGTATTCTTTTAGATTCTATTACCCGTTTAGCAAGAGCTTACAATACAGTTTCTCCAGCCTCTGGAAAGGTACTTTCTGGTGGTGTGGATGCAAATGCCTTGCACAAGCCAAAACGATTCTTTGGTGCAGCAAGAAATATAGAAAATGGAGGGTCTTTAACAATTATAGCAACTGCACTTACCGAAACTGGATCTAAAATGGATGAAGTAATCTTTGAAGAATTCAAAGGAACAGGTAATATGGAGCTACAATTGGATAGAAAAATCGCTAACAGAAGAATATTCCCAGCGATTGACATCTTGGCCTCTGGAACACGTAGAGACGATTTATTATTGGATAAAGAGACGCTACAACGCCTATGGATTATGAGAAAATACCTAGGTGATATGAATCCGCTTGAGGCAATGGAATTCTTAAAAGATCGAATGCGTCAAACGCCAAATAACGAGGAGTTTTTAAACTCAATGAACGGATAAAATGCTAAACCGAATTGGACTTAGCTTGGCACTGGTTGCCATTGTAGTAATCTCCATAATGTATTCTGCAGGGATGGAACACCGCTTAGTGTATTCCATCCCTTTGCATTTACTTTTGCTCTTAATAGCCATATTTATTGGGATTTATAACCACCGTAGAGAAGAACAAAACCTTTACCTATCGGATGTAAAAGCCGGAATGCGACAAGTAGCAGTATATGTTCTAGTTATTTCCGCATTTACTTATTTAAATTACCGAGCAATTGACAAGCATTACCTTGATGATCTGCGTGACTCTCGCATAGAACTTGTTGAAAAAGGTATTGAAGATGAAGGCGGCTGGGAAGCCTATTTAGAAAAAAATAGCGGCAATAAAAACCTAAAGGAAATGACCAAGGAAGACTTCCTTGATCAAACAAGAGAGAATTTTAAGACCGTTATTTCGCCCGGTGCTTTATTCATTGCCCACTTGGTAGCGGGAATTTCTATAGGGTTTATCTATAGTTTAATACTAGCCTTTGCCAATCGTTTTCTAAAGAGAAAGCTAAATTCCTAGTGCGTTTTATATTCCTAATATCGCTCCTCATTTCGATTTTAGGTTGTGAAACAAAACAGCACAAACAGGATAACACGAGTATTGAAAAGAATACTTTAACCAAAAAGGAGGATAGCCTCTCCCCTATTCCCATTGAGGTAAAGGACACCATCCCTCCTAAAGGAAAATTGGAATTAAAACTTATGGCTGCCGGACTGGTGAATGTTCAGGATAGTATACCCCAAATATATGTCGATTTAAAGTATTCGAGTACCGATAATTTTATCGGCTTGGATGTATACGGGAATTTAAACAGTGCCTACCTTCAACCAGATGTGTGCATTAAGCTTAAGAAAGCCTTTTTGTATCTAAAAAATCAGGATTCTTCTTTAAGTTTTCTAATTTATGATGCGGTGCGCCCCAGGTCAGTGCAACAACTCATGTGGGATACTTTGGATATGCCCATTGCGAAAAAAGTTAAGTTCGTATCTAACCCAATAAATGGAAGCCTACATAATTACGGTGCGGCCGTTGATATCACGCTTTGCGATAGCACAGGAAGTCCTTTAGATATGGGTGCAGGCTTTGATGACACAAGACTTATTGCTTGGCCTGTTCACGAGCAAAAGTTTCTGGAAAGCGGAGAGTTGAATCAAAAGCAAATAGACAACCGAATTCTTTTGAGAAAAGCTATGCGCGCAGGTGGTTTCTTTAATATTCAATCGGAATGGTGGCATTTTAACAGCTGTTATAGAGCTGAGGCCCAATCAAAATATAAAATTATAGAGTAATGTCAGGTGCTGAAATATTTGTATTCGTTTTTGTTAGTGTAATTTTTATCGCAGGAATTTCTTTTGGGATTTACCTTTTTCGTTGGAATCAGCGAGATAGGAAGAATAAGGGGAAGAAATAAATCCTCCCCCCCTCTTCATCTTAATCAAACAAAATCATCATGATCTTGCTAATACAGCTACGGAATAATTCGTAATTTGGATGTTCAATCCGAATAAAATGAGTGAAGAGATTCTAGACGACGGTCCAATTGCGAAGAAAGTCATGAAATACAGGGAATTTGATTTCCCCCTGAAATTAGAGTTTAAAATTGGAACACTTTCCAATGATTTTACGGCAAAAGATGCACAAGGACAAACGCTCGCATATGTGCGACAGAAACTCTTCAGATTTAAGGAAAAAGTTGACGTTTATAGCGATGACAGTAAAAAAGACTTGCGTTATAGAATAAAAGCAGATCGTGTCATTGATTTTAACGCTTGTTACGCCTTCTCTAATGAAGATTTAGAAGAATTTGGCAAGATAGGTCGGAAAGGAATGAAATCGCTCTGGAAAGCAAGCTATACAGTTTTCGACCATGATGGAAAAGAGGAATTTCATGTAAAAGAAGAAAATCCATGGGCGAAAGTAATGGATGCTGTATTGGGTGAGATTCCTGTAATAAACTTTTTTACTGGATATCTAGCAAACCCAAAATACATCATTAAACGACCTGACGGAACAGATGTAGTTCGCTTAAAAAAGGACCCTTCTTTTTGGGGAAGAAAATTTACTATCGATAAACTTTCAGAATTGGAAGAGGGTGAAGATGAAAGATTGCTTCTGGGCCTTATGATGTTAAGTTTACTGGAAAGAAGAAGAGGTTAAAACCCTGATTACAAGCGTTTATATAACTTTATAAAGTTATAATATTATAATTTATATAAACTTATACATTACCTGCCACTACCATGTTTTCTAATGTTGGCGACTCAACTCCGCCGTAAGGCTCTATGGTAATTGCAAAGGTTTGGACATTTGCAATATCCTCCATTTTCATCCAGTCCTGCTTATTTTCATCTATTGAAAATACAGACATACTGATAGGCTTTCCATCGACTATAGCCCACAATTGATATTGCTGATCATCACTTAACTCTTCAAGCTGATTAATTTCGCAATAGCTTTCGGCTGTTAGCTTATCGTAGTACATGGTCACTCTAGAACCTTCATGCCCTGGAACACCATTCAGTGCTATCTTACTTGTTCCTTCTTTAGAAACAAAGGCCAGGCGTTCTTTTTTATCTTCAAGTTCGCTTCTAAGTTCTTTCAAGCTTTTAGAAGAAGTTATTAAGTCCGCTCCTTGACTCTTTAATTTGCCCTTTTGAGATTCGATTTTTGCCTGTAAACGCTCGTTCTCGCTGGCTCCTTGCACCCATTGGAACGCCGTGTAAGAAGAAATCAATAGAAGTGCTATACCGGCCGCCACCAACAACATGGAACGCCCTCCCCTACTCGGTTCTTGCTCATCCAAGGATCTTAACTTGGCTGTTTTCTCTTCAGGCTTTGGAGCTTCACCTTCTTGCTCGGTTTCAGCAATTGCAGTCATGATTCGCTCTTTCATAAAGTCGGGAGTCTGCATTTTGCCTTGCATGGCAAAAAACTCAAGGCTCTCTTCAATCCGAGTCAACTCTTCTTGAATTTCAGGGTATATATGCGACATGCATTGAACTTCACGCATTTCCTGATCACTCAGATCTGAAAGCACGTAGGCCTCTAGTATTCCGGATGATATGTATTCTTCTACGTTCACTTCAAGTCAAAATATTTTCTTAGTTCTCTCAATGCAATTCGTGCCCTAGTTTTAACCGTACCCAAAGGCAAGGCCAATTCTTCAGAAACCTCCTGCTGTGTAAACCCTTTAATATAGATGTACACCGCCGTCTCCTTCACCCCTTCATCAAGCTTATCTAACATCTCTAGAACACCAATATGTTCCGGTTTCTGCTTATCATAAAGGTTATTTAAAGAATAAACGTCCGCTCCATCATTCTGGATTTCTACGTTAATCGATTTTTTTTCTTTGCGAAGACGATCAATGGCCGTATTCCTTAAAATATTCACCATCCAAGTGTAAAGCCTTCCTTTCTTTGGGTCATACTTTCGAATATTCTTCCAAATCTTAACAAAAGCATCTTGTAAAATGTCTTGAGCATTTTCTTCAGGTGGACAAATACGGTATGCAACTCCATACAAGGCATCTGAGTAATGTTCATACAAGTAAGAAATAGCCCAATCAGCCCCACTCTTAAGGCCTGCAACCAACTCTTCCTCTTCTATTTTCACTTGTTGAATGATTAAACAAATATATGAAGTTATTCCGGCCCTTACAGAAGAACCCCCTTATAATGCTCATATTTTCGTCGAAATGTGAATTTCTTCTTTTAAAGCCTCTCAGCTAAACAGTTATGTTTGTAATATTCTATAGTTACAATTATATAACTTTATATTTTTATAATTATACATATGTATACTTTCATAAATATGGATATCTATATGATTATGTTTATATCTTATCACCACATTATATAATTACTTAATTCTGTTTTTATAATTTTACATTATATAGGCTTTTATAAAGCCTTATAATTATACTTTTATAACTTTATATTATTATAAATGGCGGTAAAAATAGCTATTGCAGCGACAAAAGGCGGGGTAAGCAAAACAACAACAGCGTTTGAATTGGCAAATTCTTTAGCTAGGAAAAAGAAAAAAGTGCTGCTTTTTGACCTGGATCCACAAGGAGATTGTACCACATGGTCAGGTGTCGATAGAGCAGGGGAGGAGTCACTTTTTCACGCACTGACCGAAAAAAATGCTGATCTACCTATTTTAAAGGTGTCGAAAAACTTGGATATTGTTCCTTCAAATACAGACCTTGAAGGGTTTGAAAGTTCAAACATAACCGGAAAAGAAGTTCGACTTAAGAAACTGGTGAAAAGGGTAGATGCAGATTATGATTATATCATTTATGATACTCAACCTGCCATTTCTTTCCTTGTTGGAAATGCTTTAATTGCCGCAGATTACGTCATTACACCGCTTACATGCGATGAATTTGCAATTAAGGGTATAACCAAGGTAATTAGTCTAATAGACGAAATAAAGGACGTCTACGCGTCCGATTTAGAATTAGGAGGGATTCTCATCACAAATTTCCATAAAGGCATTAAAATGCACCGAGAGGCCTTAGAATTTTATAAGAATGATAAAAATTTCTCTAAAAAACTGTTTAAAACCGTCATTCGTCAAACTCAGTTGGTGAGATCTTCCGTTACTGAACGAATGTCAGTTTATGATATGGATAAAAATTCTAACGCTGCCAAAGATTATCAAAACCTAGCAACCGAAATTATTCGCAAACTAAAATAAAAGGAGGACATCATGAGCTTTTTACAAAGAATGCAGGAGAGCAAAGAAAAAATTGAATCTAAATCCGATAAAAAAAAGGGGAAAGAAGTAGAGGAGAAGAAAACTTCTAAGAAAGTCAACAAAAAAGAAGACGCTCCGCAAGTGCTTCCGCGCAAAGTAAAAGAGCATTCCGATTATCTATTAAAATTTCTAACCGAGGAAGAGCTCAGAGAAACCAACCGAAGAAAATCAGTGCATATCTATCCCACCTTGCATCAAATGATTAAGCTCGCTGGCTCTAAGTTAGAAACAGATGTTATTAGTTACGTTAATGAAGCTATTCTTCAACGACTTGAGGATGATGGCATTATTGAGATTCATGAGATGATTCATGGGAAACTCAAAAAATAATACCACAGTTGACTAGTAAACACTCATAGTTCTACCTTTTTTCGCGGAACTTTTTTGGAACAGGTTTATTCAATCCCTTCTGTTCTCATGAATTGTTGCCTTTACTACGTAAAGGTAAATCTTTTTTGTCCTGATTATTGTTCTTTTTACTTACTAGACTAAAAAAAGAAAAGAATAAAAAAGAAGGCAGCTTTGTTTGTTTATATTTCTTACAGTTCTTTTTATTTATTTACATATTTAATTATGTTTAGGGAATCTGAAAGGGCTATGAATAAAGGGGTTCAGGGGTGTTTGCATGAGTAATTACTAGTTATCTATGAGTAATTGCTAGCTAACTATGTCAGATTCCTAGTTTATATGTGGTGTATTTTCTAGTGTTTTAGCATGAGGCTTTCCTATATAACTATGATTATTAGCTATTTGGCATGAGTGTTTACTAGTTAAAGCTGTTTAACTATGAGTATATTCTAGTTTAATATGAGCATTTCCTATCTAATTATGATGTAATTCTAGCCTAATATGAGCAAAATCTAGTCTTATATGAGTCAATACTAGCTACTATGAGTTTTTCCTAGTTATATATGAGTATGCCTTGATTTTACTCACTTTTTTTACGGAAGGCCCTGATAATATTAGATTTACACATTAATCTGTTAGTAGTGATTTGTAGGTGTTATTATGAAATATGAGCTTTTTCTAGTTAAATATGAGTGTTTACTATCTATTTATGTGTAATTCCTAGTTAAGTATGTCTATTTACTATAGAAATATGACTAAAAACTAGGAAGTATGAGTGATTTCTAGTCAAATATGCGTTACTTTGTCATGAGCCTAATAACTACGGGAAGTCCATGGTTACAAAGGGCTTAGTAAAGCCATTTTTAACGTTATAGTCGTTTTTGCTATTAAACATGGAATGTTAGTTTTTATATTTTCCACATTTAAAAGCATCTTATAGTTTTGAAGCCATGAAAGAGGAAAGATTTAAAAAGCCAGACATTGTTCGGAAGAGCAACTTGCTGATAGCTTCAAAGCTAAATCTTACCCGTAATGAATCTCGTTTATTAGAAATGGTGTTCAGTCAAATTAACTCTTTTGAAGATGTACAATTTGAAAATGAATATCGCGTAGACGTTAGTTCTTATGTGAATGTGGTAAAAAATCCAAACATTTATTCAGAACTAGAAAATGTAGCCAATGGCTTAACGAGTAAAAACATTCATTTACGGCAGGAAGATGGCTCTTTTGAGTTTCTTACTATTACGAATAAGGTAAAGTATGATGCGGATGAAGGTGCTTTATATGTTCAGTTGAATGACAATCTTTTGGGTTACTTATTAAAGTCTCCAAAATCTATAAGTCACAAGAAGAAAGCTGAACTAGAGAGAAAAGATAGGATAGATGAACTAAAAAAAGAGAAGGAAAGCTGGGCATATACTTCATATCAATTAAAGTACCATCTTATTCTATCATCTAATCATGCCCTTAGGATGTACGAGCTTTTAAAGCAATATGAGAAAATTGGTAGCCGTACTCTTACTGTTGAGGAATTGAAAATAGTATTAGAAATTGAGGACAAGTATCCTTTATATGCGGATTTCAAGCGTAATGTAATCAAACGTGCTCAAAAGGAGTTAAAGAAGAAGACGGATATCATTTTCGATTTTGAGGAAATCAAAAAGAAACGAAAGGTCCATGCCGTTAAATTTTATATTCTTCCAAATCCTTCTGTAGTTAAGCCAGAAGCAAATAAAGCTACTGCGGATGTTCCTTCTAAGAATGCGGGAAATACAATTCTTCGATTAAAAGCACTAAAAAAGGACACGGATGAGACCATGGCCGATGAAACTGCTTTGTATTTGGTAAATCGTTTTGGTGAAGATTATATCAATCAATGCATTGATGTTCTGGAGAAAGAGGACATGAACAAGAAATCTAATTTCGTGGGCTACGTTATCAAGGCTATAGAGCAGAACTGGTTGGAGAATAAGATTAATGATACCAAAGCAGAAGAAGCTAAGAAGGAAGAAGCAAAGCGCAAGAAAGAAGGTAAGAAGCTTGCCGAAAGCGAACGAGAGAAAATTGATAAAATGTACGCTCGTTATTACAATACACAAATAGAGCTTCTAATTTCTAAGGTCGATTTAGAAGATGAAATTGATTTCTTCCTTGCTAAGAATAGCGATGATCCTAAGTACAAATCCTTGGCGAAGGATTTGAACGAAAGAAACGAGCTTTCTAGGGCTTGGGCTTTGTTTATCACGGACTTAATTGCGGCAAATCCACAAGTTAGAATAATGACGAGGGATCAGTTTGAAAAGAAGTTCAAGCAAAGCAGAACAAGTACGAAAGAAAGTAAAAAGACGGCCACTATTCAAGAAGAAAGAGCCAAGGTATTTACGGAACAAAAGAAAGAAAAAACACACCGAATTCCTTTAGGTACGCTGAAAGAAATGGCAGATGCAACGGGTAGGGGAGTTGAAGAACTCGCGGAAAACCTGGGCTATACCATTGATGGCGATTCAGCATTTAGAAAGTTGTAATCTATAGAGATATAACTTTATAAACTTATAAAACCTCTGCAAGAAATTGTAGGGGTTTTTTGTTGCTTCAATTTACACTGAGACCAAAGGACAATAAATTAGCTTTTAAGTAATACTTTCCAATCTCCTTTAGTCGGTATGAATTCTTTCCAACGAAAGCCAGGTTCTTTTTGGAAGAGGTAAAGCTGGACGGCTGTTACTAGACCATAAGATATACTGGTAGCTATTCCTGCTCCTTTTAGTCCCATTTCGCTCACAAAGTAATAACCAAATCCAAGAGAGCCAATCAAGCCGACCATACTGGCTATTGCGGAATGCCAAAAACGGCGTGTGCCGGAGAAGTAATGGGCGGTTATGGTACTAATGCTTAGCAATAAGAGGCCAGGGGTGAGGTACAGTACCGCCGTTTTAATGTGATAAAATTCAGGTCCAAAAACATAGGTGTAAACCGTATTCGGTAATAAACATAAGATTCCAAGTCCTATGGCGCAAAGTAAAAATGATAGCTTTATTAGGGACACACTATATTTTCTGGATGCCTGAATGTCGTCGGAATTAGAAATATGCGCAAACTGAATGGACGAAAAACTTTTGGCTGGCATGAGACTTTTTTCAGCTAAACTCGCTCCATTTCTAAAAACACCTACGGCGCTGTTAGAGTAAAGGCTTTCTAAAAAGAAGAAAACTACACGCTGATTCATGGTGTGAGCAAGGCTGCCCAGTTGGTTCACAAAAGAACTCTTAAACAGGGTATAGATTGATGATTTATCCCACTTTGCCTTTCTGTTGATCTCTTTTCTAACAGACCAAAGGGCAAAAATAAGCATGCTTGAATAACTAATATACAATGGGATAAAGTAGCCATCTAAATTTCTAATGTTGAGTCCTATCATAAAGATTAAGACCAACATACAAGTGAGCGTAGCATTCAATAAGTGTATGGTATTAAATGCTCGAATACGATTAAATCCTAGGAGACTTGTTTGAATAAAGTTTGCACTAACTTGCAAAAGCCCAAGTATTCCAATATGAAATGCAATATATAAATCCCCCCCAGTAGCGGCATAAGTAAGGGCATATATAAGACATAGAGTAACAGTCCATAATAACCCACTAAAAAATAGGGTAGAGTAGGGGAGTTTATTGGAATAATAAACCAACACCGGTCCACCATAAAAGCCGCTCAGTTGACCCAAAATAGTAAGGTGCACCATAAATAAACCAATGATCCCACTTCCTTCCGCATTAAGGATCTGACTGATAATGATGAGAACGATGAATTGCGCAATGGCCGATAAAAGACTTACCCCGAATGTGCCCAAAAGCTTATTACGCATACAACTGAATACCTAAGTTTTCGCTAAAGATAGTTAACTCCTTTTTAACTTGAACAGGATCGATTTGTTGTATGCATTTAAAATCTGGGCAGGAATTGGGGTCGCTTACACGACTTACATTTGGGTTAATGTATGAGGCGCAGGGCCAACAATCGGGCTTTAGCTCTATTGTTTTGTAGTTATTTGACTTTATAAAGTTATAACTGTATATCTCTGAATTGGATCCACCCCAAAGGATAAAGGATGGTATACCAAAGGAATGCGCAATGTGCATGGGCCCTGAATCATGTCCAATAAAAAACTTAGCCTTACCAACAATATCCTTCATTTCAGCTACAGAAGTTTTTCCAATAAGGATTTCTGCATTAGGGATTTTAGAGCAATATGGGATTAAATGCTTCTCATGTTTATCACCTATTATTTTAATCGGCAGTTGTATGCCTTCCATAATGTTTAGCCATTTTTCAATGGGATAAATTTTCCATGGGGTTTTAAAATGGCCACTGCTGGGATGGAAAACAACATAGTTTTCGGCCTTTTTTGACGTTTCAAAGCTAAAATCCGGCTCGGGCTTTTTTATACCGTATAGTTCAGATAATACCTGGAATTGAGCTTGAGACTTTTTTATAGGAATAGCCTTAAATTTTTCAATAAAAATTGGATTGTGGTGTTGCGTTATCACCACTTTTCCAATGTAATTGGCCAGTTTATAGTTTCTTCTTCTCAATGCGAAGGAGGCCAAGTATACTTTATCATAGTACTTTCTTTTACCGATAAACTTTCGGAGGTCGGAATTAGATTTTAAAAGAATGATGTGGTCGAAAATATCTGACGCTTGGAACAATTCTTCGCAAAAGTAAATGGAATCAAAAATACCCGTGATTTCTGTCCCATCCTGTTTTAGGACCCTAAGGCTGGGTATATGTTGGATGGCATTTCCGTTTCCTGATGATATAAAAGTAGCTATGCGCACTGTAGCACAAATAAACAAACAAAAATTGACTAAAAATGATTTGAAATATCTCAGTAAAGTTTATATTTGCACCCGCTGCAGAAAGATGTGGCCGAAATGGTGGTTGTAGTTCAGTTGGTTAGAACGCCTGATTGTGGTTCAGGAGGTCGTGGGTTCGAATCCCATCTTCCACCCACCGGTAAAGCCTTTGACGATAGTCAAGGGCTTTTTTATTTCCCAAACCGTCGAAAATTTATTTCCGAAGAAGTTGGGACCATAAAATAATCCCAAAATTCATTTCTGTAAGGGGTAGGGAATTAAGCGCTTGAATTTTAGTAAATTGGAGTCAAGAAAAAATGTAAAAAAATTCCAACCCTTTTTATTTTTGAATCGACTATTAATTGAACAGACGGAAAAATGAAAAAACTATTATTCCTTTTAGTAATTGCTCTAACAACCTTAAGTGCTTGTAGACGCAACCAGTTAAAGAAACCGACAGATGTTAGCTTCCGAATGGATATTAACCGTGCGCAAAGTCAACAAGGGCATTTGATTTTCAATTCTGGCTTTATAATAATTAATGACTTCAGTATAGAGGGCACCCGTAAAGAAGGTGACCCCATTTCTTTTAGCAGGTCTTTTACAAACGGTTTGAACATTAACTTTAATTCGAACAATACTGTTGAAGCCTTAGATTTTGATATACCCCAAGGTGATTATACCGAAATTGAAATCGAGTTGACCACTAGGTATAACAATGGAAATCCAAATGTTGAAGTAAAAGGCACCTATACCAATACAATGGGAACGAGTTACCCTTTGATTTATCAATTCAAAGATGACGATAATATCGCTCTTGAAGCTGAAGCCGAAGGAGGAGCAAGCTCAATTATACTTGATAGTAAAGTTCCAACGAGCTCCTTAATGTTACTTGATCCGGTATTCTGGTTTGCAACGGTATCAAATAATTTATTCGACTCTGCCAGTTTAGTGAATGTAGATGGTGTTCCTACCATATTGGTGAATTCAAATACTAATGAAGACATCTACGATATAGTGGTGGATAGAATGGGAGAAAATTCCAAATCGATCTGGTAGTTTTTATGTCGAGTAAGCTTAAAAATATCGATCAATATTCCGAAAATGAACTCGTAGAGGGTTGTTTAAAAGACGATCGAAAATTTCAAGAACTTCTTTATAAACGTTTTGCCCCGAAAATGTATGGGGTGTGTAAGAATTACGCTGAATCCAGAGATGAAGCAATGGACTTTTTGCAGGAAGGTTTTATCTCTGTATTTGCCAACTTGCATAGGTATAGGTTTGAAGGTTCTCTTGAGGGTTGGATAAGGCGTATAATAGTTAGACGAGCCATAGAATCTATCAGAAAGAAGAAGCGTTACCTAGAAGTAATTAATGACGCTAATCATCCCATTCATACAGAAGCTGAGGAATATGAGATACCTAATGTAAAAGTTGGTGCTGAAAAGGTAAGAGAATTGGTTAAGACTTTACCTGAAAAGGCGGCCTTGGTTTTAAAACTATACGTTTTAGAAGGCTATACACATGCAGAAATTTCAGAAATAACGGGTGTTTCGATTGGAACATCAAAATCACAATTAAACCGAGCACGTAAATTATTAAAAGAGGCATTGCTCAATACGAATGGCTGACGATAATAGAAATATCGATGACTTGATCAACGAGAGTTATTCGGATGATTTTGATGATTTTGATCCAGGATCTTGGGATGATCTTAGCAGCCGATTAGAGCAAGGAGGAAAGGGTATAGATAAATTGGTTTTTGATTCTCATATTCCGATTGAAGCTATTCCCGACGAATCCGTTTGGGAGGGAATACAAGATGCTTTGGATGTTCAGACTGTTTGGGAAAGAATACAACGAAAATGGATTAGCAGTCTAAATTATGGCTGGTATAAAATTGCGGGCTTATTTCTGCTTTTTATTTTGATTTCCTTGCCCTTAGGGAACGATAGTTTCAAATTGAATTATTCTTCAAAAAATGTCGCTGGGCAAGATGATTCCGAGACTAATATTACCTCAGATGAAAGCAATCACGTTAATGTTCAAGAGGTAACAGTGAAAAACACCCAGGAGGATCTTGATAACAACTTGACCAATGAAGAGGTATATAGAGCCTCTAATTCTTCTACAAACAAAAGTCCTAGCCTAAATAAGGAAGTTTTAGCACAAAATGAGGATCTAACATCAGGCGATAAATATCAAAGTTTGAAGTTAGAATTGGATAAAATAGCACCACGTTATTCCAGTTTAACTACTTCTTCTGCTAATATTCTGACTGTAATGTCCCAGCCGGAGGAAATTATAAGTCCTGATGAAGAAAAATCGAAATGGACCATCGGTTTTCTAACTGAAATTAATGATACATGGATCATGGATGCCGAAACTCGCTCCGGGTTTATGGAAAATTCATTGGTTTATAACGATATTTCTTTCGCCCCATCTTACGGTGTTTTTGTTAATTACAATTTAAATGAAGATTATGTTATTGGCTCAGACATTTACTTCAGCTCTAATCTGAAAACGGAAAACAACCTTTATAAATCAGGGAAACTGGTTTCAAAAGAAACGGAGCTTTCCTATTTCAAAACAAGTTTGAGTTTAGGAAAAAAATTGAAAAAGAACTTTGTAGTTAATGCAGGACCTTATCTTTCTTACCTAAGGCATAGCGGTGTAAGCTTTGATGGGGTAATCACGGAGTATAATTCAAGTTTCAATACTTTGGATTACGGTCTACAATTCAATCTTAATAGGGTGCACGATATCAATGCCTTTTATCTTGCTTACGGTCTAAACTCTTCTGTAGGAATTAATAACATCTTTGACGGATGGAACAAACCAGCCTATTTAAATCAAACCAGAAACTTCACTATTGGCTTGAATCTGCGTTTGGGATATAATTTTTAAAAATAATTCCAACCTTTTACTGTATTCAATCGACTTACCATTAAAAGTAAAACATTATGAAAAAGATTATTGGATTATTATTTCTAGGAAGTGTATTAGTATTCCCTTCTTGTAAAAAGTTCGAAGAGGGTGGTAAGATTAATAAAGCTGAGGAAAATTTGGTGAAAGAGTGGGCGATGGAACGAGCCTATAAAAACGGAAACAGTGTTGAAGTTGTAAATGCAAATCCTCAAATCGGAGAGGTGACAGAGAATTGGATTTTTAGAGAAGATGGGACTTGTACTACTGAGGATGGAAGCAGCACACTAACCGGAACTTGGGCATTAAGCAGCAACTCAGAAGTGTTAACAGTTGAGATTACTTCTCCAAGCTCCAAAGCGAGTACCCAGAGCTATACCATTATGAAGCTTACCAAAGGTTCTGACGGTGAACTAATCTGGGAGCACTCCATTGGTTCGGACAACTACCGTTATGAAATGAGATCCTCAAAATAAACTCAATTTTAAAATTATAATATTATGAAAAAAGCACATTTAATTTTTATCGGAATCGCTGTTCTCTCTTTTGGTTTTACAAGTTGTAAGAAGAAAGGGTGCACGGATGTGGATGCAAATAACTACAATGAAGACGCCAAAAAAGACGATGGAACTTGTACCTATCCTGTTATAAATATGGGGAACAATAACTCTGGAGATATTTCAGGATCTGGAGGATCTGCAAGTAGCTCTAAAACCTTTACTCAAAGCAGTTCAACTTTAGGTTGGGACATGTCGATCAACGCTTCAGCAGGATCTTTTAACTTAAGAGTCACAGATGCTGATGGGACTGAAGTAATCAATCAAACATTGACTGCGGGCTCGGGGCCTCAATCTGCTGATGGAACCAGCGCTGCAGGGACTACGGGTACCTGGACTGCTACGGTTACATTGACCGATTTCTCTGGGACTGGAGATTATTCCTTTCAATAAAAGTCTATCCTCCTCCAAAGTTTAGGTTTTTACCTACTACTTACTTATAATAAAAAGGCCTTGGCGAAAGTCAAGGCCTTTTGTTTGTATTTAGGTAAATTTATAGTCCGATTTTTAAACCTAGCAAAAAAACGTATTCTTTTGGTGACGTGTTATTACCAAGCTCTCTTTGACTTATCAGGCAACTTTTTAGCTTGATATTTTTTTTAATTCTCCAATTAGCTCCCAAGTACCAACGAAATTCGTCAAAATTATACTTTCCGTTTAGTCTAAAAAAGCTTTCAATTCCAAAAAGAGGGTCGACTAATTTACTGGCGTTGATATTAACTACTGGTTTTAACCTTATGTGGGTGTTTCCCTTTTGAAATGTTTCATCTGATTTTTTTCTGTGTTGAAACCTCAATCTTGCCGAGTACCTAAAAGTTCTTTTCTTTTTTTTGGAACTATAAGTAAAGTCACTTTGTATTCGATAAGAATGATATCCCTGATCATTGAAACGAGTTCGAAAGCCTAAGCCAGCATCAAAACGTTTATTTAGTTTCCTTTCTATTCCAAGTTGATGAATATGACTAAAGCCATTTGAATAGCGATACCCGTCGTTATCACGAATTTGTGATTTGAAATCGATAGTGTATTTTTTAGATAAATCCTTGCCTAAGGAAAACCCGGTCCAAGTTTTAATTTGGCTAAAAGTAAAAGTGTGTGCAAAAATCAAAACACACATTAAGGTTAATTTATTCATATCATTCAAATTAACAGAAAAAGCCGGATCACTCCGGCTTTTCAAACAAATAGTTGTAGTTCTTAGTTTCCAGGGTGTATAGAATAACTTCCGTCGCCATTAAAATCAGTAAGCACAATTGTTACTAGCCATTTACCTTTTTTTCCCTCTTCCGAAACGCCTGAAAATGAATCATTACTGCCAGCACTTCTTGTTTCATTAAGCACCTCATTTCCTTTTGCATCATTCAAAATCATTTGTACGGACCCTGAATTCGTTGTGATATCAAAATTAACTGAGGCTTTATTACTTGAGTTTTCCCATGCAAATGAATAGGTTCCAGAGTCTCCATTGCCTGTAAAATCACCTGCAGGGTCAGATCCTGTAGAGGTCACAGCTACATTTCCAGTAAAAGTGTTTTCAACAACTTCACCATCATCATACTTTCTATATTTTTTACAAGAAGTAAATGTTGTTGTTCCGAGCAATACAGTAGCTAAAATTCCTATTTTAATTGAGTTTTTCATAATATAAATTTTTTTGTTCTACTGTTAAGATGAATACACTTTGCTAAGGGTTGGAATATTCAAAAAAAAATTATTTCTTTTTAATTTTTATCACAACATTTTGCCCTTCAAAACCTTGAGTGATGGTAGAGCTAAACTCCATCTCATCCTTATCCCGTTTAATAACGCTATAAATACCACTGAAGCTTGCAGCTTGGGCAGCAGCCTCTTCTGCTGCATGGTCGTGTTCATGACTATGTCCTTCTTCAACTGCTTGGTATGAAATTTCAAAGGTTTCTCCTTTATCTCTGAATTGCCAAACGAATTCAGCATGTCCACCTTCTTCATTTTCCCAATCAGCCATGCAAGATTGCTCGTAAATATTACAATCATCGACTTTCCAGTGAGGAAGCTCGGCTTCATTTACACCTTCAACGGACAATTCAGTCACTTCCCATTCCCCAGCTTTCATAAAACGTTTTGAATTAATCTTAGTTTTATTACAAGCTCCCAAAAGGAAAATTGTACCTGTAGCTATTGCTATTAAACTCTTTTTCATGTTTTATTGTACTTCAGTTATAAAATGTAATTCGATATCTGTTTCTCCCGGAGTACAAGTACCATCTTTAACACCGGGTTGATGCTTTAGTGTGATGTGAATGGCTCCAGAACTCACCATTCCAGTTACCCACTGGCTTTGAAGGCCTACTTCATATGTTCCGTCAGTATCTGTTCTTGTTATAGTAACGTCCTCATTGCCCATTGACATGAAGCAAAATAAATGCTCATGATCTTCTTCTAAAACTTCATTGGAAATGGTATCCGCTGGAGATTCAGACTCATTCAGCAATAAAATAGAAGCATTGTAAGTTGTGTTTGGCGCCAAACGAATAGTGTCGAATTGCGACGGAGCATTTCCTCCTTCACCGTCCAAGTCACGGAAAGTTGCAGTAACATCTGGTTGAACACCATTTGGATCAGTGAAATTAATCGTGAAAGTTGTAATTACTTCTGATTCATTTTGATCTGGTGGTGGAACATCCACTAAATCATCATCCTTTTTACAGCTTCCTACTGTAAGGGCCAAAGCTAATATCCCTAGTGCGATTTTACTTGTTCTCATAATTATTGATTGGTATGTGAATTCTTAAACTAAAATTTCTTCCTATTTCATCAGAAAAGTAGCGGAAGCGATTCATGTAATTTCTATAAGCTTGATTTAGTAGGTTATTTACACCAAAAAACACCTTGAAGTTTGTTTTTTCTGTTTTAATTTCAGTAGAAAAATCAAGGTGAAAAAGATAATAGGAGGGAGGTGCCGGTGCATAATCCCTAGCGACAGGTACATTTTTTTGTTCGGCTACATATTCAAATGTAAGTCCAAATTCGTTGTCCTTAAAAATTTTGTGATCCTTTAACAAGAACTCGAATTTATTTTCAAAGGAGTTTGAAGGAATCTGAAATAAATTGTCCCGATCACTAAGATTATAACCTTTGAGGAGTGAGAATTTTACACTGTTTTGGAAAAAAGAAACCGGTTTATAGCTCCCAGCAAAGTCGAGACCAGCAATGTATGCCTCAGCTTGTTTAAATTCGAAACTAGGGAAGGCTCCTCTAATAGTTAACTCAGGTGGGAATTGAGGCTGCAGATAAATGAAGTTTTCAAAGTATGAAAAATGGGGTGTAATTTGAAAGCTTAATTTGCTTACAGAGTATTCAAAATCTAAGTTTGCGTTTAATGCTCGTTCTTCATTTAGCTCAGCATCACCCGTTTCAATGGCCGCAGATCCATGGTGCAAGCCATCACTATACAATTCATTTACACTGGGAGGTCTCCAAGTTTTAGAAAGATTCAATCTTATTATCGATTTCTTATTGAAGGTGTATTTAAGTCCGGCATTAAAGGCAATGTCATCATAATTGTGCTGTGGTGCCTGTATACTTCCATTTTCCCAAAAGTATACATTCAGCTGTCGCACATCATAACGGAAACCAGCTTCAATCATTAGTTTATTCCATTTCTTTCTTTCTAAAATATAGGCTCCCACACCCTGGTTTTCAAAGTTTGGTATGAATTTCCGACCCGAAAAAGTGTTCTTTTGATAAATGCTATTCATTCCTATTTCACCAACTAGACCTAAAACTTTATTGTGATTCCAAACCACATCCATGCTATGAGTAGTTAATTCCAATTGGAGTTCAGGATTATTTAATGCTGCGATTGAATCATCGTAGGGGCGGTGCTTGTCGAATTCACTTCTTAAATTGTACTGTCTACCGTAGCTAATATTCAATCTTCCAGCAGAACCCGTATTGAAATAAAAATTAAGCTTGGAAAGTTCGTGCTCAATATGCTGCATGGGGCGATCGATTTTGTAGCTAAAATCTGCGTTATCATTGGGGATTTGTCGATCAATGGCATTTTGTAAGTCGGTTAAATTACCAATATGGCTGCCTGAAAATATACCCAAGTCTGTATTAAACTGGCTGTAATAAAAAGCAAAACCGTAATTCTTTTTGTCCCAATTAAGCTGACTGGAAAAATTATATTCTTTAATTCCTGTATTTTTTAAATAATAGTCAGGAGTATGAAGGTTTCCACCTCTTTTAAATGATCCTTGAAGTGCCCAAGAGAATGCGCTATACTTTTCACTTCTTCCTCCAACAAAGGCTGAACTGTTAAATTGTCTGCCATTGGAGAAGGCAGCAAGATTAAGATCGCCATAGATACCTGGTTTTTTGTTCACGGTCCGTGGCTCAATTAATACAATACCACCTGTGGCATCAAAACCATATTTGATAGCGGCAGCTCCTTTGATGATTTGAATATTGTTGCTTACCGCTGGATCAATTTCGGGAGCATGCTCTGTTCCCCATTGCTGACCCTCCTGTCTTATACCGTTGTTATACACCAACACACGATTACTGTGCATACCATGGATGACAGGTTTGGATATTGAATTTCCTGTATTAAGACTTCTCACTCCTGCTTTGCTTTCCAAAATTTGACCCAGTGTCAAGCCATATTTTTTGTCGAGCTCCTCCTTAGTCAATTTTTCTCTTCTTGAACTTTCAAAATTGGCGTCTGCTTTTATTTCAAAAGGGTTCAGTCGCCAACCATTTTCATTTAACTCGAAATTTATAGTTGTATCGGAGCTCAGGTAGATGGTATCTTGATATAAAATTTCTCCATTTTGTCTGATAGAAAGATAATTTGGCCCATCACAAAGTTGTGAAACTTGGTAATTTCCAAGGCTATCGGATATGGAGTGTTTGTAGGAATTACTGATTAAAACATTTAGATAGGGGAGAGGATCACCGCTAGATTCAATGATTTTGCCTTTAATCGTTCTACCACAATCAAGGGGCTTTTCTGCCATCGCGCTTACCGCGAATAACAACAATACAAGAGCGGCTATAATATCCCCAAGTTTTGACACCTAATTGCAACTGGATTGCAAATATAGATAAAAAGAGACCTAATTGCAACGTTGTTGCATTAAATAAAATAATTGATACAAAGCTTATCATTAAAGCATTTCAGATTTATTAAAATAATAAAAATAGGAGGAGCTTTTAGACTCCTCCTCAATTCTACTTTTTACTGTTTAAAGCCAATTGGTGAAAAGCTTTCATGTAGCCGTTCATCTTATCCATGAGTTCCTTTATATCCTTGTCTTCAGCGTTTGGAAATTGTTTTTTTACTTGTGCGATTGTTCGCTCAAGGATTTTTTGAGCCTCTGCATTATTTCCATTCGTGAAGTTATCTGACATTTGTTTTAAGGATTGATTGATTACCGCTATGGTATATAATTTTCTTTGTTCCTTATCGAGCACCAAATCTAGCTCCCCTGTTGCCTCATCCCATTCCAAATGAGCTTTTTTGCTTTTAACCACCTCCTTGTTTTTGGAGTAGTCAAAGTATCGTGCTGTGATGATAACGGGTTTTTTCTCAATTTCCTTAGTGGCATTAATAAGATCGAATTTGATCATAGCCATTTTATTTATTCCTGGATATAAATTATTGACTTTAATATTTAATTGACCGTCTTTCTCATTCTCAATGGGATATCCATAGAGTTGCCGATAAACAATTTGGTCATTGTATTTTACTTCAATAGTACATTCTTTGGCTACTGGATAAAGTACACTTGAGAGTTCCTTAGCGAATACTTCTTCAATCTTTTTAGCGTCACCAGCAAAATGCATAAGTCCGCCGCCAGAACTGGCTAGTTGGGTTAAAAGCGCTTGATTATATCCTTCGCCAACTCCTACCGCAGATAATTCGATTCCTTTATCATAGTATGTCTTTGCTGTGTTTATAATAATTTCTGGTGGAGTGGTCCCGTATCCGTCCGTTAACAACACTATTTTATTGGTTCCTTTTGGAATAAGGTTTTTCTCCACCAAGGGGAAACCCTTTAGAAGACCTTCGTGAATGTTTGTTCCTCCTCCGGATCGAATAGAGCTTATAACATCAATTAGTGCTTTTTTATCTCCAACGCTATTGGGTTGAACAAGCACCTGAGCATCTGAATTGAAAGCCACAATAGATACGATATCCGTTGGCCTAAGTTTTTGTACAAAATTTACAAGTGATTTTTGCAATTGTTCTATTCTATCATAACCGCTCATTGAACCGCTTTTATCAATAACAAAGCAAACGTTAACAGGAGGCCCCATTGCTGATCCAGGATTCTTTTTGGTTGCCAATCCAACTTCCAACATAGCTTCTTTGGAGTTTTCATTGAATTTATTTCCCCATTTCAAGTAGAAATCTAAATAGTCCGTTTCGGGATCTGGGTATTGTTTATCTATGAATTCTGTGAAATCCTTTAGTACGAGCTCATTTATAGTAGGAATAAAACGTTCTGGGTATTGTAGTCTTGGATCAGGAATGTAATTGATGGTTTGTTCACTGTACGCGAATCCCTCCATTCTGCTCAGGTCCACAACATCCACGTCCTTTTGAAAATTGAAATCAATAAGGTATTTAGCTTGCTTGGGCAGGAGGAAAGTTGCACTTCCATCCGAGGATGTTTTAGCCTTGTACACCTTATTTGATTTGATCATTCGTAAGTAAACATCTTCATTCACTCCTCCATTTTCTCCACCTTTAACGGTAAGTTTTACCCTAACTCTTGCACTTGTTGGTTTCGCATCAGTAGGTAGCTCTTGAACAATGAAATCTCCTTTTTTATACTCCTTAATATTTGTGGGTTCATAATCTAAGTCGATGATTTTAGTCATAGGTGTAGGTCCTAAATCACACCAACTAAAGGTTTCTACACCATCAATATCTATCTCATAATCATTGTCTACTGGAACTATAAATACCGCTGAACCCGCTTTACCGGTATTTGCTTGAAAGGTTTTTCCCAACTTGTAGCAAGTAAGATTAACATCATAATTTTTTAATGTACTTCCATCCCTTCGGGTTAGGTTAACCTGGATCATGGAATGCCCAGGAGTTAATTTTGAAACTCGAGTGAAATTTTGTTGCTCCATCTTTAGGTTGAGCGTGCTTCTATCTACTTTTGGACGATTTTTGCGATTATATGTTTCCATGTCGTAAACAAGAAAACTACTACCACTGCCTCTTCCACCTTTATGTTTGATATATTGGCAGTTACGCATTTCTCCAACGCTAACCGCCCATTCCTTTCCTGAGTCAATTGTAAAGGTGACCATCCCTTGAGCATTTGTTTTATATACTTTTCGGTCTTTGCTGGTCGTTTCCAATAACACAACTTCTGTGTTAGCCTTTGCTTGACCTCTATTGGTCATGATCTGATAAGTGTATTCAACCTGTGAGATTGAAAAAATAGGGAGTAAAAAGAGTATAAGAAAAAGGTAAATGTGTCGCATAGTTTGGTGTTTTATTGTTTAATTATGAAAAGGGTAATAAGTAACACAATTTCATAAATTCTAATGCGAGCGTAAAATAGTTTTATAAATTCTGAAAATTGTGTTCTACTTGCAATAATTCTCATACTAACTTTACATTATCTTATGAAGAATGATCCAATTATACGCTTTAACAGCATATCAGAAATTTTCAAGGCTTTGGGACTGGAGAAACCTAAACATCCGCTTATAGGAATTTTGGACGTTACAAAGCTTGAGCAAAATGAAGCCTTGCTCAACGTTAAAACTACAGCAAATTGTTATTGTGTTATTTTGAAAGACGGTGACTGTGCCATGCAATACGGTCGAAATAGATATGATTTTGAAGAAGGTGTTTTAAGGTTCTTGGCTCCAAATCAAATAGTTACCTCTACGGCTAGCACGCCGAGCACATACGGCTTCATGTTGTTTTTTCACCCTGATTTGATTAGAAATTTTCCTTTGGGTAAAGAGATTGATGAATATTCGTTTTTCGAATACTCAGTCAATGAAGCTTTGCATTTATCAGATAAGGAAGAGAAAATTTTAATAGATATTGTAGCAAATATTGAAGCCGAACTGAATGAGAATATTGACAAACACAGTCAAGAGCTTTTGGTCACTAATCTTCAATTACTGTTAAACTATTCTAAACGGTTTTACGAACGACAATTTATTACAAGAACCAATCATAACTCAAGTGTTGTAAGCAAGGTCGAAGATTTGATTGTAGCTTATTACAAGGAAAAGAAGCAATTGGAAAATGGCACACCTTCTCCGTCTTATTTTTCAGAGAAAGTCAACCTTTCAACCAATTATTTGAGTGACTTGATGAGGAAGGAAACGGGAAGAAACACTAAGGAGCACGTGGACGATTATGTGGTAGAATTAGCCAAAAATCAACTCGTAAATTCAGATGATACAATAAGTGAAATAGCATATGACCTGGGCTTCAATTATCCACATTATTTTAGTCGTTTGTTCAAGAAAAAAACCGGTGAAAGTCCCAATGAATACCGATCTACAATGTTAAACTAGTTAGAAAAGAATATTGTGTTTTAAATTCTGAAGAATGTGTTAATTCTTCCAGTAGTATTGAAATAAATTTGACAAAAAAAGAAATTATGAACATTGATAAAACAAAGCCAGTAATGGTTACCGGAGCTACAGGTTACGTAGCAGGTTGGTTAGTAAAAAAGCTATTAGAAGAAGGAATTACTGTACATGCTGCGGTAAGAGATCCGCAAAAAAAGCATAAAACTCAACATTTGGATGAAATAGCGGCTAATTCTCCAGGCGAAATAAAATATTTTAAGTCAGATTTATTAGAAAATGGCTCATACGCAGAAGCAATGGAAGGATGTGAGTTGGTTTTTCACACAGCTTCACCATTTAGTACAAGTGTTAAAGATCCGCAAAAGGAGTTGATAGAGCCTGCAGTAAATGGGACAAAAAATGTTTTGGAACAGGCAAATAATACGGAATCAGTAAAACGTGTTGTTTTAACCAGTAGTTGTGCAGCCATATATTCGGATGCTTCTGAATGTGCACAATATCCAAATGGAGAATTAACTGAAGAAATTTGGAATACTACTGCATCATTGAAACATCAAGCTTATTCTTATTCCAAAACTTTGGCAGAAAAGAAGGCTTGGGAAATTGCTGAATCTCAATCAAAATGGGATTTGATTACCATAAATCCAAGTTTTGTTTTGGGACCATTTTTGAATCCAGGAGCTACTACTTCTGAGAGTTTTACCATTATGAAACAAATGGGGGATGGTACATTTAAGCAAGGTGCACCTAAAATGGGAATTGGTGTTGTAGATGTTAGAGATTTAGCAAATATTCATTTTTCAGCTGGATATACGCCTGAAGCAAAAGGCCGACATATAGCAAGTGCACACAACACAGATTTTTATGAAATCGGTAAAATATTAAATGAAGAATATGGAAAGAACTATCCTTTGCCCAAAAAAGTTGCACCGAAATGGTTGATCTGGTTGATAGGTCCAATGCTTAACAAAGCCCTGACACGAAAAGTTGTTAGTAAAAACATTGGTCATGAGTGGAAGGCAAATAATTCAAAAAGTATCAGCGAATTAGGAGCGAAATACAGACCACTAAAAGAAACTTTAACAGAAGCGTTTCAAGTATTGATTGATAATAATGTTCTGAAAAAAAAGTAAAGAATAATAAAGGAATTAAAGTAGGGGTTATGTGAATGGCCCCTTTTTTTATTTCATTTCAGCTGAAAGTGAGTTAAACTCATTGAAAAATATGGCAACTTGTTTTTGAATTTTCATCCAATTCTTAGGGTGAATATAATACCTAAAAGAATTTCCCTCTTCCACTCCTGTAATTATTCCAAGATTTCTGAGTAGGGTAAGATGTTGACTTATGGTAGGTTGTGAAAGGCCAATTTTTCCTACCAATTCGGTATTCAAACAGGAATTATTCTTAAGTAAATATTGGATTATGGCCACCCGGGCTGGATGTCCAAGAATTTTGAAAGTTTCACTTAAAAGATTTTGTTCCGAAGAGAACAATTTTTTTTTTGTTATACCCATTGTTACATTGCAATATTACAATATTATAAAAATTAATTTAATTCATAGTATTAAATGCGCTTTTATACATTTTTCAGGGTAAAAAAACCGTTGTGAAGATTGAAAACGGAGGAATCTCGTACTTAAGGGAAACTCAAATTAACTCCTTAAAAAGTTCCAAGAAAAGGAAGAAGTCCACCAAAGAAAACGCCGCACAGCCTTTAAGGTTTTAAGCGAAGATGGAACGGTTAAGGTGGAAACTCCGAATCAGTAGCTTATTTCCGCTCTCATTTTATTAAATTAGCCTGAGTATATTGGATATATAGAACATTATTGTAATATAGTCCGTTGTTGGAGTTAATATGAAGATCAATCCAAGAATATATAATGATGAATTAGCGCTTAAAACGGATTGGGACATCTTACTTGGTGTAATATCATCAGGTAATGAAAATGATCAAGTTAGTATATCCAATGGAGCTTTAATTATCTATTCTTCATCTAAAATTAACGCCTATCGTTTTTTTGTTATCCTTGGGTTTATCATTTCAGCACTTCCATTCATTTTCAAAGAACAGTTAGGAAACGACTGGTGGGTTATTACTGCCTTTGGGCTTTTCTTATTTCTGATCAGTCTGTTTATGGAATTAAGGAGATCCGAACATTATTTTGACAAAAACAATGACAAATACTTTTTGAGAAGAATAATTACCCGTAAAATAATCAATTCGAGTGTCGGACGAATAGGAAACATACACGCAATTCAACTTCTAAAATACAGAGATGCTGGGACCTCTACTGAGCACAGTGATTCATATATTCGCTTTCAATTAAACCTGGTGTTAAAAGATGGATCAAGGTCAAAAGTTCTTGAATCGAGAGATGGAGATTTAGTTAATAAACTTGGAACACAACTTTCTGAATTTTTAAGTATCAATATCTGGGATGCTTCAGACGTCTTATGTGGAGTCATCTAAAAAGTAAAACTAACTTCAACAAAACCTGTAACCAATTAAAACTGGTTTTAGCCACAAACCTTAAGTATTCTTCTCCTTAATATTCTCGCGCTCTCTCTTTTCCTCATCGGAAAGCGTATTATTTTCTGGAGCCATGGACCAATCAATTTCTAGTCCTCCACCGGCCTCCTCTTTTCTCGCCGCTCTTTTCTCCATTTTTTCTTTTTTCTTTTTTGCTCTTTTCTTTTCTTTTTCTCTTTTACTAAAGGTTTGCTGTGATCTTGACATTAAAAAATATATCATATTGTAGACCCTCATCGACATAAATCGATAGGACCTGGGTTCATAAAAAACACCTTACTCTTGATTAACATTGGAAGGGATACAGCAGATAGAACTGCCAAGGGTATCAACTCAAATGATGCGATTAAGCCCGTAAGAAAGGACTACAAAGGTACTATTTTAAATGCGGCTAGCAATTGCAACATTGTATCAAGCCCAGATTTTAAGGCTAAGTCGCTGTCTGTAAAACCAATAGAAACTAGGGTTGTTTGGCATTGGCTGCACCTTCTTTCAGGTATTCTTCCAATTCCTTTCCTTTCAGCCTGCGGCCTTCCTTGTAATGCACTTTTCCTAATTCTTTGCCATCTTTATCCCAGTACATAAACAAGCCGTGCTTAACGGAGTATTTATAGGTTTGAATCTTTTCTTTCTTTCCATTCATGTAGTAGGATATAAAACGTCCGTCCTTATTACCATCCACATACTGGCCTTGCATTTTAAGCTTACCGTTGGAGTAGTACTCTTTTACCTCACCGTGAAGCACACCGTTCTTATAATTTTCAATTTTAAGCTTACGGCCAGGCACATACTCGGTAATCCCTTTGGCATTGGTGGTAGCATCCGTATAATAGTAGATTTTTTCGCCTTCTACTTTTCCACCTTTTTGCGTCTCAACAGACAATAACCTACCTCTTTGATCGTAATATTTCCATTCACCGTCTTTCTTCTGATTTACGTACTTACCTTTTGCGGCTGCAGTTTTTCCATTGGGGTGATAAAACACGGCATCTGCATTTTTGCCTGCCGTACCTTCATAGGTCATTTTTACATGGAGCTTGCCATCTTCGTTGTAAAAGTAAAAGGTACCTGTGGGCTTATCATCTTTAAAAGTTCCCTTCCATTTGTAAACACCGCTGTTTTCATAGCGCTCTCCCCAAGGCCCTTGTTTACGTCCTTGAGCATCTTTAGAATTCTGTCCAAAACTTGACAGTCCTACAAACAATACAACTAGAAAAAGAAATCTCATTTTATTCATGCTTTACTATAGGTAAAAATCGTACCAAAAAACAAAGTTAATCTTTGCTTTTCAATATAAAGCCAATGTGGAAACAAGATTTTAAAAGGCTAATGCTCAAAAGCAATCAGGTCCAGCTTAGATCTTAAACTTCAAAGAAGCAGATGTTTTGCTTCCTATAAAGCGAGCTATGTAGATGCCCTCACTTAAATCAACCGCTATGCTTGCAGAAGAATTGCTTACCGGAGTTTGAGAAATTTGGCGTCCCATCATGTCAAAAATGAGGAGCTCACCCGAGCAATCAAATTCACAATCAATTATAATTTGTTGATTGAAGTAGGTGAGGCTGGTGTTTGCTTCTTCTTCATTCAAGGAGACATTGTCACCCCAAATTTGCTCCACCCATTCCGGATGATCGATATAAGGATTTCTGTTTCCTTGGATGCCATAAATGTCATTGTTCCTTTCAATTTCTTTGGCACTCACGGGGTCTTGCAAGTGCCATTCGATCAACATATCCTCCGCCCAGGCAGATAAGTTATTTCCTGAAAACATATCTCCTGTCCAAGAAGCACAAACATCCATATAACGGGTTGCCATATAGAAATAAGTTCGAGCCAAATCTCCTTTAAACTCATCGGAGGGTTCAAAAATTGTACCTGAGCAACCCGGGTAGGAGCAAGGTCCAATCAAACTTCCATTTGTTGTTGAGTTAGAAGGATTAGTTGTTTCACCATAAGAATAATTACTTCTAAGTCCGTTCACATAACCATCCGTAGGGTATACATGAAATAAGTCGGAATACATGGGCATGGCGTCATTAAACCAGCTTTTTGGTACCGTGTGTTCACGGTTATAACAATCTCCTTCGGAGTTATAGTTCCCGCATTGGTCATTTCCAAAGGTATAAGTGTAGGAGCTGCCACCACTAGAATAGGAATAGATATCGTAAACTAAATTGGCATTATTGTCATCCTCGTCTGTCGTAGGAAATTGCGACCATAAGTTACTGTAGTTGATCTGGGTATGATCATCAATAATGTCATGCAAAACTTGACGCTTGCTTTCCCCATAAATGTAATACGCCGAATAGTAATACCCTGGTGGAATTTGAGCAACATTAAATAAAGGGATAAAAAGTAATAAGCAAGTAAGGTTTTTAAGCATAGCCTAAAGATACTGCTTTTAATTTTTCAGCAAGAAAGTTTAGTCTTATTTGATAAAATCAAACTACCTGCCGTAAGCATCATAATACTCCTCAAAGTAGCTTTCGTACTGGTAAATTTTCTCAATGTTATAAGCTTCAATGTCGGAAATTTGATCTCGGATATCGACACCCATCGGCATGTACCAGTCCATTTTATTAAAATGCAAACGCATATTTTTGTTTTTAAAGGAATATCCATGGCGAGCGTAAATGGCATTTCGCATCTCTTCCAGTTCTGCTCCCATTAAGTTTGAAAGCTCCGCATCTGTCAGCTTTCTTTGACTTGCTTCTGGATAAGGTCCAACCGTGTTATCATAACTATAGGTCCTTTTTTTCAGTTCATACTCTTTCGCATCCGTAACGCCTTCTTTGTAGGGTTTCCAGGAACCATTAAGTACCATCTCTTCAGTGTTTATATCAAAATTGAACTCACCATCGTAGGTGTCATCTCCTGGTTCTTTCATATTAAAGGCAATCATTCCGTTATCTGAATTCATGATTTTACCTTTTAGTTCTCGGAAATTTCCGGCACAAACACTATAGCCAAAAACACTGTCCTCTCTCACGTCATATAAGGTTATGTTAATCACATTGGTTTTACCAAAGGCACCCACCCAATAACCAAAAATCTCTTTTTCTTGTTGTGAACTTAATTTTACTTGTGCTTCTTCAATAAAACTTTGCTCAGCACCTTTTTCAGGACCAATTTTTCTGGGATCGTTTTTCAAAGCAAGAACTTCTTTTACGTTTCCAGTTCCTTCTACAGCTTGTTCATGGGGCTGCACTTCTTTTTCTTTTTCATCAGCTCCACCACAAGCAACTAATAGGGTAGAGGCTGCAAATAATAAAATGGTCTTTTTCATTGGATTCCTTTTTTTAATTTCACCACATAAAGCTAAGCATTTGAAACGGCTCTTCCACATACTCTTATTATTCGCCTTAGCCGTAAACATTTATTTACTACTAGAAATAAGTTTACAATACCTAGCCTTTGATTCCAACATTGGGTTTTTGCGCATAAAACAATGGGTTTACGACATACAAATCTGGAGGATGGCTTTCTATACGCATGTCTTCAGTAGTATTTTTTTATTGCTTGCTGGCTTTACTCAATTCAGTGGATTTATTATTCGTCGCTATAAAAAGCTACACCGTACAATGGGTATCTTTTATGTTTTCATTTTATTGCTCCTTTCAGCACCTTCGGGACTTATCATGAGTATTTATGCAAATGGCAAACTTCCTGCTCAAATTTCGTTTACAAGCCTTAGTATGCTCTGGATCATCACGACTTTCTTTGCATATAGAACAGCCATAAAAAAGAAGTTCATTGCTCATGGCAATTGGATGATTTTGTCCTTTGCTTTGACCTTATCCGCAATTACCCTTCGATTATGGAAGCCCTTTCTCGCCATCAACTTTCATATTCCACCGAGAGATTTATATGTCCTGGTTTCTTGGCTGGGCTGGGTGCCTAATTTTATTATTGCCTTGGTGCTCATAAAATTTGGTATTAGCAGAAGAATTCTTAAGAAGGGCTAATTCCAATTTTACTTTTCATATTCAGAAGCGTAATTTAGCAGCAAATTTTATCCAATGAAAATTGCTTCTCTTGTTATAGCTTTTCTATTTCTGGCGTATTCCAATGCACAGGAAATTCAGACGATTAGACCAGTAGTACAATCAAGTCATAATTCACCTATCTATGCCATTAACGGTCATCCTGAATTCCCCTTGGTGCTTAGCAGCGACGGAGGTTCAAGTAAACTTTGGAATATAAAATCAAATAGCATTATCCAATCTTTTCCTTCAGACTATGCCTGTTTCAATAAAGATGGCAGGATATTAACGCTTACCTCTATCGGAGACGACCAATCCAGAGTAGCCTTGTATGATGTCAACAGTCTAAAGAAAATAAAGGAAGTAGAAATAAATGCTGAATATGAAAAAGTCTTCTGGAGTAATAATAAAGAACGCTTACTTATAAACTCAGGAAGAAGTAATTTCAGTCAAAGGGCAAATGTAATTCTTAACCCCCAAACGCTTGAAGTCATACATAGTTTTTGGGCCTATAATGTATTGGCTGAGAATGATCAAATTGGAGTAGTGTACTATAAAAGAAAGGGTAGAGGGTCTTATCAGGTCGCTTCTATGGACTTCAATGGAAAGGAAAAATGGAAGAAGAATCTTTCAAAACGATTTGTAAGTTGCTGTAGCAGTACAGATTTTAAAATAGTTGATGGCGTACTGATGTTTAAGGAGTTCAGCTATATTTTTGACTTTAGATTGGATTATCAGAAGGAGTTTGTTCTTGAAAATGGTACTAAACCAAAAAATGTTGAACAGTTGTGGGATAAATACGAATTCTTTAAAAAAGCCAGTCAGGTAAAGAGCGATGGGAGTAAGTTCTACGGTTTGAACGGCTATTCTTACCGTGAAAGTTATAATTCAAAGTTTGTTGAATTAAATGAGAGCGGAAAAAACAATGAACTTCACAAAGGTCGGGGACACCATAGTTTCAATTTCAGTCCAGGACTAGACAGTGCTTATTTAGGATTTAAAGACGGGCATTTCGAAATATTTGATTTGAAGCAAAAGAAGATTGTATTTGTAAGTAAACAAAAGACATCAAACCAAAGCAAAATTCGCAATGCTATTATCAGTGGAGATATTCTCTATTCTTTCACAAAAAGTAATAGACTATATGCATTAAACCTGAGCAACCTTGCTTTCTCTGAAATACAAGCAAACTTTTCTCATCATGATGTAAATATAATTTCCAATGATCAACTAGGGAAAATGGTATATTTCTCAGAGCAGTATGATGGAAACTATATTACCATAAACGAGAGTAATTATTTCTATTTAGTCGAAAACGGAATAACAAGAAAATATAAAGGAAGGCCCCTTGCTTGTAATTCAAACAAAACGTTCATCCTTGTCGAAACCCTCAATAATTTAAAATTATTCAATCTCCAAACTGAAAAAGAAAAGATACTTGATCTTGAGTTTTCCTCTGGTAAGATAACCACGGCAAAGTTTAGTCCAGATGGAGACAAATTGGCTATCGTAATTAATGATGAGTTAAACACTTACAACCTGCAAACAGAGAAAGTAAAAAACTTAAAAATGAAATTTGATGTTAATCAAACAGTTTCACACAAAACACCGGGCTTTAAGAAGAGGACCTACAGAGCATACGAAGAAGCTGAGATTGATTGGAATGTCAATTCTGATATATTCAATGTTCGACTTGGCTCAATGTTGAGCACTGTTTTCACTGGATCTTTTACAGCAGATTTAAAAAGACTTTCCAACGATAGGATGCGCTTTACCCGTGAAGGAAATTTTAGGGTTGGTATAAGAGATAAAAATGTGCTTTTGCTGGAACCTCTTTATGATGGATTTCAGAGCAGGGAGGTCGCAATGCGATCAGAAATTTATGGCTTAGATTGTGAGATAATTCCGGGAGCAAGCATTGTCAGAACCGAAGATGAAATATGGATTGTTAATCATTCGGACGGTAGCAAGAAAAAAATAGAAATTGAAGGATATCAGAAATATAGCTTGCCTACTTTTTCTTATTTGGAACAAGGTGAAAAAAAATTGCTCGGATACAAGTTATTTGGGAGTTATCTAGCCTATTATGACCTAAACACAAATAAAAAAGTAAAAGAGTTTTCTATACCTGAAGGAACTTATAATCTTGTAAATACAAGAAATGGTAAAGAAGCAATCCTTTATGACTACATCTATCAAGGAGATCTCTTTTGTTTAGATTACAATAAACTTGAATCCAACAATTTCAGGTCTGGCTTACAACCTATATTATGGAGTCATGAGCTGTTCGGTATGGCCCTTGGGTATTATGATAACTTAAGCAAATCATACTCAGAGGTGATTCGACATTCAGAATTGAGACGTTGTAAATCACTCTCCTACAATAATCCCAATGACAAATATTTTATGGCCTATCATCAAAATGGAGATTTGATTATTTATGATGCTGATTCGAAACGTGAAATGTTCCGCTACTTCCTTAGTGATGGCCAGTTTATGCTCCGAACACCGGATAACTATTATGCGAAATCAGCAGAACTAAAAGAACTAAAATTCGGTAGAAATCAAAAACTATATGGTTTTGAACAGTTTGATTTAAAATACAATCGCCCTGATATTATTATTGAACGTTTGGGCTTCACTTCTCCCAACATGATAAAGGCCTACAAAAGAGCTTACGAAAAAAGATTGGCAAAACTTGGCTTTACAGAGGAAATGCTATCTGACGATTTTGAACTACCTGAATTAAAAATACAAAATTTTGAAGCGCTACCTGCTAGTGTCGATACTGCGGGTATAGACCTAATGCTCCAAATGATAGATGAACAACATAAATTGGATAGAATCAATGTTTGGGTTAATAACGTTGCCATTTTTGGTAAGGAAGGAATTAACCTTAGAGATTTTGAGGCCAAAGAATTATCCAAGAAACTAAATATCCCCTTGGCAAGAGGTACGAATAAAATTCAACTTTCTGTATTAAATCAAGCCGGAGCAGAAAGCTTCAAGGAAGAATTCAACATAAACTGCAATGTCGGAAAAGAGAAAGCCGATCTTTATGTTATTTCAATCGGCGAAAGTAAATTCAAAGAAAGTGCTTACAATCTTGACTATGCAGCAAAGGATGCGAATGACATTGCAAAGCTTTTTAAAGAAAGTAAGATATTTGGCTCAGTTTATACCAAAGTTCTTATTAACGAAGAGGTGACCGAAAAAAATATTGCCCAATTAGATAAGTTTTTGGAGAAAGCAGATATCAACGATGAGGTAATAATATTCGTTGCGGATCATGGTGTTCTTGATGAAAACCTAGATTATTATTTAGCCACATACAACATGAACTTCCAAAACCCTTCTAAATATGGGTTGGAATATGATAAACTGGAAACCCTTTTGGATGGAATAAAACCCCTCCGAAAAACCATGCTCCTTGATGCATGTCATTCAGGAGAAATTGACAAAGATGAAGTTGAGTTTAGTGATGAATCTCTTGTTGCAAGCGAAGGGATAAAATTTCGTTCCGTCGGGAATAAACTCCAATCAAAACTGGGATTGCAAAACACAGCTGAGATCACCGCATCACTCTTTTCAGATCTTAGAAAAGGAACAGGCGCAACAATCATTTCATCTGCAGGAGGTATGGAATTCGCTATTGAAAGTGAAAATTGGAATAACGGCCTGTTTACTTATTGTTTTATCGACGGAATAAAAAGTATGAAAGCAGATTATAATTCAGATGGTGAAATATGGCTATCTGAAATTAAAAAATATGTTTACTCGAAAGTAAACGAACTATCAAATGGACTGCAACAACCCACTTCTAGAATTGAGAATGAGCTTGTAGATTTTAGGATTTGGTAATTTTCAACTTCTCGAGTAATTCGGTGTAACTTTAAAACAATAATCTTATTAAGTTTGTTTTAGCACCATGTTAAACCGATCTGGATTTGTTTTTAAAAATTATGAGGCTCCAAATTTGGACCCTTTCGATCGGGTGTTCGATATCTTCAAAGAGCTTATAACCCATACCAGTGGTGACTTTGATGAGGCTATAGATTGGCTGGATATGCTGGATAAAGAGTACGACATCTTCAAGAATGATTACAGCATGGAAGAATTCATTGAGGATTTAAAGAAACGTGGTTACATTCGAGAAGAAATAAAACCGGATGGAAACAAAGGAACTGGTCTTACTCGTAAAGCAGAGCAAGCCATTCGACAGAGCGCACTGGACCAAATTTTTGGGAAGCTCAGAAAAAAAGGACTTGGAAATCACAAGTCAAATAAAAGTGGCCAAGGAGATGAAAAAACAGGCGATTTCAGGACATATCAGTACGGAGATGACTTATCGAACATAAACATGACCGAGAGCATTAAAAATGCTCAAAAGGAAAGTGGTTTTGATAATTTTTCCTTGCAAGAACATCACTTACAAGTTGAAGATGTTCACCATAAGTCCACCATGAGCACAGTTCTTATGATTGATATATCCCATAGCATGATTTTATATGGGGAAGATCGAATTACACCTGCCAAAAAAGTAGCCATGGCGCTTGCCGAGCTTATCACAACTCGATACCCAAAAGACAGCCTAGATATTTTAGTTTTTGGTAATGACGCATGGCGCATAGAAATCAAGGACTTGCCCTATTTAAATGTTGGCCCTTACCACACCAATACAGTGGCTGGTTTACAACTAGCCCTCGACATGTTGCGCAGAAAGCGAAACACAAACAAACAAATCTTCATGATTACGGACGGAAAGCCGAGTTGTTTGCGCTTGCCAGATGGACAGTATTATAAAAACTCTATGGGCTTGGATGACTACATAGTAGATAAATGCTACACCATGGCCGCCCAAGCAAGAAAACTGCGTATTCCTATCACCACCTTTATGATTGCTCAGGATCCATACCTTAAGCAGTTTGTGGAGGAGTTTACAGAGGCCAATCAGGGTAAAGCATTTTACACCGGATTGAAAGGTCTGGGTGAAATGATATTTGAAGATTACGAAAACAACCGAAAAAAAAGAATTCGATAAGATGAAGGAAATTAAAACACTGGGAGAGTTAAAAGCGGCAGGCTATACTTCAAAATCCATTCAGGATGAACTCAGGGATAACTTGATAAGCAATTTAAAATCCGGTAAAAACAGTTTTGAAGGAATTCACGGTTACGATACTACCGTTATTCCACAATTGGAAAGAGCCATTTTATCGAAACACAATATCAATCTACTAGGACTTAGGGGACAAGCTAAAACCGTTTAGCCCGTTTAATGGTAGGCCTTTTGGACGAATATATTCCAGTTGTTGAAGGTTCAGATATTAACGACGATCCTTTTAATCCCATCAGTCGTTTTGCAAAGGAACTAATAGAAGAAAAGAAGGATAAAACTCCCATAAGCTGGTTGCATAGAGATGAACGCTTTTTTGAAAAGCTAGCAACTCCAGATGTTTCAGTTTCTGACCTTATTGGAGATATTGATCCCATTAAGGCTGCCAATATGAAATTAAGTTACGCCGATGAGCGCGTCATTCATTTCGGTATGATTCCTAGAGCTAATAGAAGCATTTTCGTCATAAATGAATTACCTGATTTACAAGCTCGAATACAGGTGAGTTTGTTCAATATACTGCAGGAAGGAGACGTTCAAATCAGAGGCTTCAAAGTAAGAATGCCCTTAGACTTGCAATTCGTTTTCACTGCCAACCCAGAGGACTATACGAATAGAGGAAGTATTGTAACTCCATTGAAAGATAGAATTGGAAGTCAAATTCTGACCCATTACCCTGAAACAATTGAAATTGCCAAAACTATTACCGAGCAAGAGGTTGAAAAAAGAGACAATAGATTAGTTGATGTTTACGTGCCGGAATTGGCCAAGGATATTATAGAACAGCTTGCTTTTGAAGCACGAAACAGTGAATATGTAGATCATAAAAGTGGGGTATCTGCTCGTATGAGCATCACTGCATATGAAAACCTTATTAGCTCCGCTGAAAGAAGGGCTTTATTAGTAAATGAAGACAAGACCTCCGCTCGTTTTAGCGATTTAATGGGAGTGATTCCCGCACTTACAGGAAAGATAGAACTGGTATACGAGGGAGAGCAGGAGGGAGCTGAGTTTGTCGCAGAACAACTTATCTCTGCCGCTACCAAAAGCCTGTTTCCAGACTATTATCCCAAAATCGAAAAACTCGAAAAAGAAAATGAACGCACACCATATACCAGTTTATTGGAGTGGTTTTTTGAAAACAGCAAATTTGAGCTTGAGGAAGGTGTGAGCAATGAGCTATATGCACAGCAACTTTCTGAAATTAGCCCCTTGGTGCGCTTAGTTGATGAGTATCAAGACCAACTCCCAGAGGAAGATAAATTATTCCACATGGAGTTCATACTGTGGGCGCTCGTAGAATTTAACAAACTCAGCAAGGATAGCTTTTCAGAAGGTATTAGCTTTAATGACTTGTATTCAGATTATCTGAAAGGAATGTAATTTTGAACTTTTTCAGAAAGTTTGATAGCTAGTATGCAACTATTTTTGCGTCATGCAAACAGATCTAGTTAACTTCAAAGGCATGCCACTATTTCAGCGAGCGCGTTTCAATGAATCACACGTGATGCTGGGTGAAATTAAAGACTTTGCTTGTTTTTTCTATTTAAAAACAGGAACAATGTCAAGCTATGATAGCAGGGGAGTTCATCAAATAAAAGAGAGAGAAGCTATAACTAAAAATTGCGGTACTTATGTGCAGAAATTTGAGCTGAGTGCAGGAGAAGAAGGATGTGAAGCAATCGCAGTGTACTTATACCCTGAGCTGTTAAAAGAAATTTATAAAGACGAAATACCTTCCTTTATCGTATCTAACGAAATTCCAAAACCTAAGAAATTTATTGCCAATAAATTGATTGAGCAGTACATGAACAATCTGAGTATTTATTTTGAATCACCAGAGAGTATAGATGAAGAACTAAGCATTCTAAAATTAAAGGAACTCATCATGATCATGCTCAAATCAGAAAATCATAATGATGTTCGCAAACTACTTTCCGAACTATTCAACCCTGTACATCAAGCTTTTGAGCGCACTATCAAATCTAATCTATACAATCCACTAAATATTGAAGAGTTAGCGCACATTTGTAATATGAGTTTATCCAGCTTTAAGAGAAAGTTTAAAGAAGTATACAAACAAACTCCCGCAAAGTACATTAAGCACTCTAGACTTGAGAAAGCTGCTAATTTGCTATTATGCAATTCCGACAATATCAATACAATAGCTTACGAATGTGGATTTCAAGACGTGACAACATTCAACGCCAATTTCCTAGCCCACTTTGGAGAAAGTCCAAGTAAATACAGATTGAACCAAATAGGAAAACATTAGAACTTTTACGGAAATCTTTCCCAACTTTTCTTCAGCACCTTTGCATTGTAACAATTAACACAATGTACAATGAAGACAACAGGTTTAATCAGTTTATTATTCATCTTAAATTTAAATGTAATGGGAAAAGAAAGAGGTTTTGAGTTAACCAGAGAAATTGAAATTAACGTAAGCGCGGAAAAATTATGGGAAATGGTAGGTCCAGGTTTTGTGGAAGTTTACAAGTGGTCGAGTAACGTTGATCATGCCGAAGGTAGCGGGGAATCCGAATTTGAAGGAGCAGTATGCAGTAAACGTGGCTGTGATTTAAACGTTAAAGGATTCTCAAAGATTAGTGAAATTTTAACTAAGTATAGTGCAGACTCCATGAACCTTGCCTATCAAGTAGTTGAAGGTATGCCAGGATTTGTCACCTTCGCAGAAAATGATTGGACAGTAGTAGATCTTGGTAATGGTAAGTCAAAATTAGTAATGAATGCCACATTCAAATCAAAAGGACTTATGGGGATGATGATGAACGGAATGATGGAGAAGAAAATGCGCCAAACGCTTGATACAGTGCTTAATGATGCGAAAGTATACGCAGAGACAGGTGAAGTTTCAAAAGCGAAACAAGATAGAATAGATCAGCTCGCTAAAAAGGCAGCCTAATGTTTTATCCTTTATTGAAAAGGTGAGCAAATTGCTCGCCTTTTTTTGTTAGACAGATTGAAAGGTATTCAAGAGCTAAGCACATCATTGGTCAACTTAAATCCTACTTATTATCTTTAGCTCGGATGAAAGCGATTTTTCTTTTTCTTTTTGTTTTTGTGTCCACTTCCCTTTGGTCTCAAAAGAATGATAAATTCTATTTGGTTGATACATCCGATTTTTACCAATTAGCTTCTTGGGAGAGAGTTTTATTAGATACAAGTCTTGAACGATTTCATGAAATGCAGCTAAATATGGAGTCTCTTAAACTTCTGAACAAGATGTATTTGAGCATGAACGACAATGATGTTTGGATTAACTATAGTCGCCTCATTGATAGCCTAGCTGTAAAATTGAACCTGCGCGAAACAGACAGTTCCTTTTTCTGGGAAACACGACTGGGCACCATCAGTAATGAGGCCTATTATTTTGGCTACAAAGGAGATCAAAAAAAAGCCATAAAAATGTACGAGAAATTGTTGGTTCTGAATAAGGAGAAAGGAACAACAACACTTGTAATAAATACCTTATCCAATCTAGGAAGCACCTACGAGAGTCTTGGTGAAATTAGTAAGGCAATCGAATCTTATTATGAAGCGATTGAATTAATGAAAGATATTGATGATCACAGGGTAAAGACAAACATTTATAACAACTTGGCTTTACTATTTGATTCACAAAAGCTTTTCGAAAAAGCCCTTCATTATTATCGCCTATCATATTCCAGTGCAAAAAAAATAAAAGAAAAAAGGCTCATCGCAGTAGTTCCATACAATCTGGGCAGTGCGCATGAACATCTAAATAACCTGGATAGTGCTATCCATTATTACAAGAAAAGTCTAGGATATTCAAAGGCAAATGAACTCTATAATATGGAAGGTTATGGGCATAGGTATGTTGGAAGGTATTACCTCAAAACAAATAATCTTGACTCAGCAGAATGGCATTTAATTAAGTCCATAGATATTGCTAATAAATTAAATGACCCCTTTCTAAAAGTTCCAGGGCTTTCGCTATTAGCTTCTATTTATGAGAAAGGTATGCAATATGACAAGGCCATTGCTTACGCCTCAGAAGCTATTAAATTGAGTGATGAAATTTCCGCTGAAGCTTACAAACTATCCCCCTTATCAACTCTTGCCATTGCCTACGAAAATAAAAAGGATTTCAAGAAAGCACTTAAATACTACAAGCGTGCTACAACTTTTGGTGATAGCTTACAAAACAGCAATTTCAGGGAGCAAATGAAACTTAATGATCTAGAGGTAAGCTACAAGTATCAGATTCAAATGGACAGCATACAAAACGCTAAGAAGGATATTCTTAGAAAAAATGAAATAAAACAAAAGGAAAAAGAATTACGAATTAATCAGCAACAGCGATATCTTCTTTTTGGAGGTATAGGCTTAAGTTTAGCTTTGCTGGTCTTAGCTATTAGAAACATTCTAACCACCCGTAAGGCGAATAAAGAGATTAGCAGACAAAAAAAAGAAGCGGATTTTCAAAGAAAAATTGTCCAAGAAAAGAACAAGGAAATCCTAGATTCCATTACTTATGCTAAGCGCATACAGTCTGCTATTCTGCCTCCCTTGGATGAACTTAAAAAAGCCTTCCCAAAGTCCTTTGTTTTTTATCAGGCAAAGGATATTGTAGCCGGAGATTTTTATTGGTTTGAGGAAAACTCAAAGGGTAAATTTTTAGCTGCTGCAGATTGCACAGGTCATGGAGTACCTGGTGCAATGGTAAGTGTTGTATGCAATAGTGGTTTGAACAGATCGGTTAGAGAATATGGTCTTTCCAAACCTGGAGAGATTCTAGATAAAACTAGAGAACTGGTTATAAAGGAGTTTGAGAAATCCGAAAAAGAAGTCAAAGACGGGATGGACATTGCACTGGTCCGAATTCATGGAGATAAATTATTTTATGCCGGTGCTCACAATCCAATTTGGATCATTAGAGACGGTGAAATAATTCAGATTAAGGCAGATAAAATGCCTATTGGAAAACACCACTTAATGCATAGTTTCCAGACCCACGAATTCACACTCAAACGGGGCGATCGCTTTTATCTTTTTTCAGATGGTTTCCCTGATCAATTCGGTGGTGCAGGCAAATTAGAACACGGAGGAAAAAAATATAAGAGCAGCCGCTTTAAAAAGTTCCTTCTCTCCATTCAAAATCAAGATATTAATAGCCATGCCGAGCTCCTCAAAAAAGAATTCGAAACTTGGAAAGGCCCCTTTGAACAACTGGATGACGTGTGTGTCCTGGGAGTAGAAATTGAGCTCTAGTTTACTCTATGAATTTCTTCATACTCACCTGAGGATTTCCATCCAATGAAAATCTAAATATGTAAACTCCTGGGCTTAAATCTAAGTTTAACTCTTTACGATTAGCTGAGCTATCCATTTTTTCACTTAGCAATAACTTCCCTCCGATATCATAAACTTCAATTTGGTTAGAATTCAAATATTCTAATTGAATTGTATTATCAGCGCTTTGAAAAACTTCAAAGTTATCTGAACGGTTAGCCTCCGAAATTGACACCCCTTGCTGTACATAAATAACCCCTTTCATCCCCATACTCGCGTGTGGTTCGCAGATGTAGTAATACTTTCCAACATTGTTAATTACAAACCACATATCTGAAGTAGGAGCACCAAAACCCACATCAAATCCTCCATTGGGATTATCAATGTTATTTGCCCAGTCTACCGAATCTATTTCCGTTGCGGAATGATAGCCGATACTCGTGAAATGAACAGTATCTCCTGGAGCAACATATAGCGTGTCAGGGTCAAAATAATGGTCTGTTCCAATTAGTGTATAGCTGTTTTGAGCGTTTACGTTAAACAAGGCAATTGTTACAACTAGACTTAAGAGTATCTTTTTCATAGCTTAGAATTTACGGAAAGTTACTTTAATTTTATCGTATTTTAAAATCAAGACACAAAAGACCTAAAGCTTAAAGTCAAAATTAGTCTGCTCTTCAGATAGCTCCCAAAGTCTTTTTGCCACCTTCTCGTCATATGCATGTGGCTCAGCTTTGATTTTTGTAGGTTTCCCCTTCATCCCTCTAAATCCTTTGGGGCCGAAATAATCACCTCCACTAACATCCTGATCAAGTGCGGCCATTATAGTGGGCAAGGCACCTTTGGCAGGTTTGTGTGTAAACCAATAAAAAATGGGCATTAGTAAATAGTAAAGAAACTTAGGAATGTGCCTTCCTAAGTCCGTTGTAGAAACTCCTGGGTGGGCAGCTACTGACAAAACAGAACCATTCGCCTTTTTCAATCGTCTGTCTATTTCTAAACTAAACATCAAGCAAGCCAATTTACTTTGAGAATAGGCCTTGATTTTGGAATAAGACTTTAGCGAGTTTATGTCATCAAAATCTATCTTGCCGTTCTCATGTGCTTTACTGCTCAATGTAACAATTCGTGAACCTTCTGTCTTGTTCAATAGGTCGATCAAGCGACCTGTAAGTACAAAATGGCTGAAGTAGTTTACACCCATTTGGCTTTCGAATCCATCCTTCGTTTTTTGAAAAGGTGGAATCATGATACCGGCATTATTTATGAGCAAATCCAAGCGATCGAATTCTTCCAAGAATTTATCTGCAAAAGAATGGACTGACGCTAAATCCATAAGATCTAATGGAATAAATTTTAAATCCGCTAGATGTACTTCTTTCTTAATTCGGTCCATTGCCTCCTTTGCCTTCTTTTCATTACGACAAGCCATTATGACTTTAATATCCTTTTTGGCAAATGCTAAGGCCGTTTCGAACCCCAATCCCGTATTGGCACCCGTTACGATTGCAATTCTTCCTTTCATGGAGGTTACTTCTTCCAGTTTAAATTCTTTTGACATAGGCACAAGGTACTTAGTTTTCTGATATAGATTAATAAAACTTTTTGAGTTCTAGTTTGTTGTTATCATAACACTTAACAATTGAAAAAGTTTTATTCCATATTGAATCTTCTTGTGGTCCTATTGGTCATATTCTGGAACTATTATGCCAATACCGGGATTATCAGTAATACTACGGTCGGGGAGGTGAGTGATAATTTAAATACGCTCTTTACGCCTGCAGGATATGCATTTTCAATATGGGGAATTATCTTCCTAGGTTTAATTGTAAACGCTTTTTATCAGCTAAAAATAGCTTACTCTCAAAACTCAGCAAAACAGAAGCATATCCTAACAGGACCTTGGCTTATACTTGCTAACATTGCTAATGGCGTATGGTTATGGTTTTGGTTAAATGAATATATAGGTATATCAGTTTTAGTGATGATTATGATTCTTTTTAGTTTGATTATGGTTGAGTTGGTCACCGGTTTAAAGAACTATAAAACCACATGGGCGGTATCAGTTCTTGGCTGGTGGCCTATCACTATCTATTTGGGTTGGATTAGTGTTGCAACAATAGCAAATATAGCCGCCTACTTTGCCTATATAGGTTGGGCTGAAGATGTTAATCAAATCCTTTTTACAAATGCAATGCTTATTGTGGCAACCTTAATTAACTTGTTTATTTTATTTACAAGAAAATTAACCGCCTTTGGTTGGGTTAGCGTTTGGGCTTTCATTGCGATTGCGGTAAAAAATAATTTTGGTTCTATTTATATAACGGCAATAATATGTGCTTGTATTATTGCCGTTTTTTCGATTTACCTGAGAAATAAATTTGAAGCCAGAATAATTAAGCTAGCAGATTAAATTCTGACTCCAATAACACAAACATCATCTAATTGCTCATGTTCCCCCTTCCATTTCTTGAAAGCTTCATCTATCATCCTTTTTTGAGTGGGTATTGGTTCATTTTGGACAGATAGTAGTAACTTTTTAAAGTTCTTTGATTTCATCTTCTTGCCCTTATCTCCTCCAAATTGATCAGCAAAACCATCTGAAAAGATGTATATGCTATCTCCCTCGTTCAATAGAACTTCATGAGTAGTAAATGGCTTAAATTCTTCTGCTTTTCCAATGGGTTGTTTATCAGCTTTAATCTCTTCAACTTCTTCAGATCCCTTTCTAATAATCCAAAGTGGGTTGTTGGCACCTGCATAGGATAGCCTATTCCCATCAAGAGAGCAAAGTGCCACATCCATTCCATCTTTTACCTCTTCTTCTGATTTTTCAAACTCTGAAATAACGATTTCCCTTGTCTTGTTTAATATTTCTCCAGGATCAGACAGTCCATGTTCACGAACACTCCTATTCAAGCCATTATTACAGATTACCGAAACCATCGCTCCGGGAACACCATGACCGGTGCAATCGGCTGCAGCGAATAATACCTTTCCGTCCTTTTCTTCCATCCAATAAAAGTCTCCAGCAACTATGTCTTTTGGTTTGTAAACAATAAAAGAGTTTGGCAAATTCTCTTTTATTAGAGCCATTGGTGGTAATATGGCCGACTGGATTCGTTTTGCATAAGCGATGGAGTCTAATATCTGTAGCTGTTTTTCTTCAACCTTTAATTTCTGACTTTCAATAATCTCATTGGCATTTTTCTGATTCCTTAAATTACGGTAAATATAGATGGCCAGAAAAACCAATAATACCAAAGCCATGATACTTAAATACAATTGAGTTCGTTGAACCTTCATGGTTGCCTTTTGACTCTTAATTTGCAGGGATTTAATTCTCTCTTTTTCCTTAAAACGTAGGCTGTCTGCTAGTTTCTTTCGGTCATAATTAAACTCAAGCTCTTGTTGAATTAAAGCTTTCTTGATGTTCTTATTCTCTAGACTGTCTGCCATTTTTATATAACGTTTCAACAGATTAAGAGCCTTTTCCCATTCTCTCTTCTTTGTATATAAATCAGAAAGCAACCTTGAGTTTTCCCTAATGTGACCAGCGTATCCTATTGTCTCAGATACCTGCAAAGATTTTAAAAGGTGATATTCTGCAGAATCTAAATTTGATTTCTTCATGTAGATTCTACCTATTCGCTGATGGCCAATTACAGTTCCATTTTGTTCACCAATTTCGTAGTCAATTTTTAGTCCTTTGTTATAGTAGTACAATGCAGAGTCCAAATCATTTTTGTCCTCAAACATTTCACCAATGTAGGTCAAGGATTGCGCTATCCCATTCTGGTTATTTATTTTTTCTCTTAACTTGAGACCCTGAAAATAATAGTCAAGAGCAGTTTTTTCATCCCTTTTTAACTTGGCTAGATAACCCAGGTAGTTGTATGATTTAGCAATGTTTAAAGTGTCTTTTATTTCCAGGTATAGACCTAAACTTAAGTCAAAAAACTTTTGCGCACTTGTAAAGTTATCTTGCCATAAATGAACCCTGGCAATATTCGCATAGGAATTAGCAATGCCTGGTTTGTATTTCAATTTCTCCCTTATTTTCAGGCTTCTTTGATGGTAGGATATAGCCAAAGCAACATCTCCTTTGGCATTATATTCAACTCCATAATTATTCAAACATTCCGCCAATAGTATCTTATAAAATCTCTCTTCCTTAACCCCGAGATTTTGCTTCAACTTATTATTCACCAACGTGTTCAACTGTCGGTTATAAAAGGTCCAAACCTCATCAGATAAGGAATTCTCAATAAGGTAATGAAGCTTCAGAAGCTTTAAACTATCCAATTCCTCTTCATCGAAGGATCTTAGGCAAGAATCTACTAGATCCTGCTCAGCCGTATACAAATCTGCATAAATGATACTATCTAGCCTAAGCTCTGAGTTCAAAGGAACATACTGACTTCTGACACCTAATTGAAAGCAGCCAAATAATATTAAAATGAGAACTCTATTAAACATTGATGAATCTTCAATCTACAAACTTCAACTAAATGAAGTATTTAGCTAATATAAAAGAGATTGTTGGATGAGCAAGCTTTAATCCCTCCCAAAACTGTTAGGAATAGATTGAATTATCTAATATATCTTCTCGCTAGAAATATGTAATTTTACTTCCATGAAGTTTGGCTTTTTAAAGCGATGGAAGTTCTGGAAGCGATTTATGCTTATAACCATAGGTGTACCTATCCTCTTATTCAGTCTTTTAATCCTTTATGTATACATCTATCAAGATGATTTGGTTCAAGCAGAAGTAGAAGCCATGAACAAACAGCATAAGGGCCTCATCGTTGTAGGGGATAGTCACTTGGCTCCCTTTGCCAATTTCCCATATATATCCATCAAAATTGATGATGTTAGAATTTATGAATCTAAGAAAAAAGGCGCGGAGAAAATCATGGATGTAAAGGACATCTACTTAGGCTTTAATATGTGGGACATAGTAGGAGGGAATTACGATATCCAAGAACTTTTAATTGAAGATGGCTTCTTTAATATAATTCGACATAAAGATGGAAGTCTGAACATCCAAAATGCACTGGCCAAACCGGAAGATGCGACGGAGGAGGAAGAGCCAATGGATGTGCATCTTAAGAAGATTAAACTGAAAAACCTTGACATTCACAAGCTTGATGAAGAGAGCATGTTGGATGTAGAAACCTTCATTCATAGTGCAGAAGGAGGCTTTAAATCTGGGAAGGACAAAATCAGTGCCCATATTGATACCAAATTTGAGCTGAACATTATCGATAACCACGATACCACTTTTATCAAGCACAAACATTTTGAATTCCATACAGACATTGTGTTTAATGAAAAATCCGGCCAGCTGGACATTAAACCTTCTGGTATAACTATGGAACATGGGGATTTTGAAATTGAAGGGTCCTACAACACCAAAGATGACCTCTACATTGATCTAGACATAAGGGGGAAAAAACCCAATTTTGATATGATCATTGCCTTTGCTCCGGAGGATATTATACCTGTCTTGGAAGAATACAATAATGCAGGTAAGATATACTTTAATGCAAGTATTAAAGGGAACACCAAGGATGAAATGCCAGCAATTGTTGCTGATTTTGGTGCGGATGAGGCATACATGGAGAATACTTCCAAAAAGAAGCGTCTTGATGAGTTGGGCTTCAAAGGCCACTTCAGTAATGGTAAAGAAAGAACACTCGAGTCAATGGAGTTTTCCATTACCAATCTCAAAGCTAAGCCGGAAAAAGGGGAGTTTATCGCCTCTGTTTTTGTTAAAGACTTTACTGAACCAGATGTCAAGTTAGATCTACACGCGGATTTTAATCTAGAGTTCCTTGCCGCATTCTTTAATTTAAATGACATTCAGGACATGTCTGGTAATGTAAAACTTGATATGCAATTCCATGACATCATTGATTTAGAGCATCCCGAACGAGCTTTAAATGAACTTAACCAAGCATATTCCAGCGAACTGAAAATATCCAACCTTAAAGTGAAATCAAAAGAATTGCCAGCGCCTATTCACGACCTTGATTTAAACCTGGCCATGGAAGGAAAGAAGGGGGTATTAAAGCAATGTGATTTAAAGATTGGTAAATCGGATATAGGAATTTCAGGTTACTTATCTGATCTGCCGGCCGTGGTGCACCATAGCTCAACACCCATTCATACGGAGCTTCATATAAAATCAAAAATGCTTGATCTTGCAGAACTAACAGGCTTTTCTGCGAAAGACAGCACGGGAATTGACGAACAAATAGAAGACTTTAAAATGGACCTTGCCTTTGAGTCTTCTGCAAGAGCTTTTACGGAGAGCAAATATTTACCGCACGGCGAATTCTTTGTAGATGACCTGCACGCTCAACTAAAACATTATCCTCATGAGCTTCATGATTTCCATATTGATGTATTGGTGGATGAACGCGATTTAAAAATCGTAGACTTCACAGGATTTATTGATGCTTCTGATTTCCATTTTAACGGAGATATTCATGACTATGGTTTTTGGATGCAAGAAACATTGGAAGGAGATGTTGATTTGGATATTACGCTTGAGTCTGATGCGCTTCATTTGGAGGATATCTTTTCTTACCAAGGAGAAAATTATGTTCCTGAAGATTATCGACACGAAGAATTTGACAAGCTTAAACTTCATGTAAATACAGCCATGCATTTTAAAGACTCTGAATTACATTCCATTGACATTGATTTGGACCGTTTTGATGCTAAAATGTACATGCACCACATGCGCTTTGAGGATTTCATGGGACGAATTCATTATGAAGATGATCATATCATGATAGAAAAGTTCCACGGTAAAATGGGACGTACCGTTTTTGACATGGACCTAAACTACTATTTAGGTGATGATCCGACTGTGCGTAAAAGAGATAACCATTTTGGCCTTAATGCGAACTACATAGATTTTGATCAATTGTTCTCCTTCAATGAGGCACCTAAGAAAGCTAAAAGCTCCGGCGGTATAGACCACCCAGACCAAACTACGGATGACGTAGCTGCCCATGCTGAAGCATTTAACATCTATGAGCTTCCCTTTACCGACATGACCTTTGATGTGGACGTTGGTCATTTCATCTATCACACTATAGATCTTCAAAACATTCACAGCCGTATGAGGATTACGCAAGACCATTACATTTATGTGGATACCTTAAGAATGAATGCCGCAGGTGGTAATATCCGAATGTCAGGTTATTTTAACGGTAGCGATCCTACTCACATTTATGTTGACCCTAAACTGAAAGTGCGCGGAGTAGATTTGGACAAACTCCTTTTTAAGTTCGAAAACTTTGGACAAGATGAGGTTGTAGCTGAGAACCTGCACGGTAAACTTAATGCCGACATTACGGGGCATATACGAATATACCCGGACATGGTAACGGATTTGGACCAATCTGAAATACACATGGACATTGAGGTATTAAATGGACGTTTAGAAAACTACGAGCCAGTATTAATGCTATCTGATTACATGGGAGACAAGGACCTAACCAATGTTCGATTTGATACACTAAAGAATCATATGGATATAACCAATGGCGTAATCACTATTCCTAACATGACGATAGAAAGTACGCTTGGACATTATGAGTTGTCAGGAACCCAAAGTATGGCCTATGAAATTGATTACTACTTCCGTATTCCTTGGAGTACAATCAAGCAAGGTGCACGTTACAGGATTTTCGGTGAAAAGAAAACCAAAGACGGTGAAACCGGTGATGATCAAATCATTGAAAAAGATCCCAATGGTAAAACGCGTTACTTGAATGTGCATGTCGTAGGAACCCTGGATCAATATGATATTAAACTGGAGAAGAAAAAGGGTAACTAAATCTTTACTCCAATTACACAAACGTCATCTAATTGTTCCAAGTCACCCTTCCACGTGTCAAAGGCCTCTGATAGGATACTGTGCTGGCGCTCCATGCTTTCATGCTGAATAGAAAGTAAGAGCTGTTTGAAATTAGCTGCTTTAAACTTCTTTCCTTTATCTCCACCAAACTGATCTACAAAACCATCGGAGAAGATGTAAAAACTATCACCCGAATGCAGGGTAAAAGTATGACTGGTATAAGGTATGGGATCTGTATAACGTCCAATGGGTTGTTTGTCTGCCTTTGTCTCTTCAACTTCATTCGCCCCCTTTCTAATGATCCACAAAGGGTTATGGGCACCGGCATATTTTAACGTTCGTTTACTTTCGCCTTCGACTCCGCTCAGGCTGCAAAGGGCAATATCCATCCCATCTTTTACTTCACCAACTTCTTCCGACTTCTTAAACTCGGATATAACTATCTCTCGTGTATAATCCAATATTTTTCCTGGATCTGTAAGTCCATGCTCGCGGACAGAACGATTTAGTCCGTTATTACAAATTACACTCACCATCGCACCTGGCACTCCATGACCTGTGCAATCGGCAGCCGCGAACAAGCATAGTTTTTCATTCTTTCCAGTGTTACCTACTGCTAGCTCCATCCAGTAAAAGTCTCCAGCCACAATATCCTTTGGTTTGTAGAGAATGAAGCTATGAGCTAAGTGCTCTTTTACAAACTTGGTTGGGGGTAGGATAGCTGATTGGATCCTTTGTGCGTATTGGATAGAATCCAATATTTCCTTATTTTTTATTTCAAGCTGTTCATGCGATTCGCTAATGAGTTTTTTCTGTGCTTGACTGGTCTTAAATTTTCTAAACATATAAACTCCAATAAAGCCAATAAGCAAGGCCAGCACTATTAAGCCATAACGGATATAGCTGTCCCTCTCTTGCTCCAAAGCCTTTTGTTCCAATTCGGCATCACGTGCTTTAATTTCTGCTTTGCTCAGTTTGGTGGCTTCTAGAAGGCGGATGCTATCAGCGATATGTGTTTTCTTTAGAGCAAACTCATTCTCCAGTCTACGTATACGTTGGTCTGTTCCAGCGGACATAAAACTGTCCTTCATTACAAAGCTCTGTTCGTACCATTTTAATGCCGACTCATAATTACCTAGGAGCTTATTCGCCTCATACAAACAACTTAAACAGGCATCTTGGCGGCGTGTGATGCCAGCCTTTTTGAATAACTCCAAGGCATCAAAGCAACTGTTCTTGGCGGCTTCAAAATTTCCTTCAATTCCGTTTAGGTTACCTAAATTGAGCCTGGCCGCAGCCATCCCTTCCAATCGGTCAATCTCCTCAGAGAATTTATAAGCCAGTTCATAGCAAATACGCGCACTATCCAAGTCTCTGGTACGGGTATAGAGCGAACCCAAGTTGTTCATTAGGCGGGAAAGCAACGATTTATCATCCTTACGACCTTCCAAGCGCATAATCTTTTGGTAAAGGATTTTGGCTTCTTCATTTTTACCTTCACGTGCCAAGGCTATTGCCTTGTTAAAATAAGCCGACTCAATTAAATCAACATCCTTTAAGCGCTCCGCAATTGACACATTCTGATCTGCAATTTGCATTTGCTTATTGTAATCAGATTTAGAGAAAAAGTATACTGAATATAGGATTTGATTCGCATTAAATATGGCTGTAGAGTCTTTACTATCCACAGCCGCTTGTCTGCAGGCAAAAGCCAACTTAAACGCCTTGTCAAATTGATCGTGGGTTTGATAGATTTCCTCGTTTAATGCGCTCGTTATTTCAACAATCAATGTTGGGCTTTGAATCTCCTTGGCTTCTTCCAGTGCTTTTAGTAACAGGGTTTCCGCCGTTACAATTTCATCCTTCCTAATATGATAAAGGGCCAATCTAATCTTGTTACGCAGGGCTTCTTCTCCCAAGGCTTTATTTTCAAAAAGCTGAGTGGCTTTATCCAAATAATGTTTAGAAGAGTCGTTTTCGTTACGCAAGAGCGCGGCACCCAATTCAGAATAGGCTTGTGCCTTTTCTACATTGTTTGTTGCGGCCTGAACATTTCGGTAAAGGCTATCGGGAACTTGTGCATAAGCCAAGCTAAATAAAAACAATATGCCGCAAAGTAGCCTCATACTCTAACCCCTATTACACAAACATCATCCAGTTGTTCTAATTCTCCCATCCAATCCTCAAAGGCTTTATTGATTAACTCTTTTTGCTGCTCCATACTTTCATTTTGAATAGACAGCAATAGCCTTTTTAAATTGGCCGTTTTAAACTTCTTTCCTTTGTCACCCCCGAATTGATCAGCAAATCCATCAGAAAAAATATAAAAAGTATCTCCTTCACTTAATTGTAATTCATGGGTTTTGAACTTTTCACTTTTTTGAGACTTGCCAATATGCTGTTTGTTCGCTTTTACCTCTTGAATTTCATTAGTATTGTTTTTTATCAACCATAGCGGATTATTTGCTCCGGCATATTTTAGAATATTCCCATCTTCAAGCGAGCAAAGGGCTATATCCATTCCATCTTTTACATCTTCCTCTGATTTCTCAAATTCTTCAATTACAATTTCGCGAGTCTTATCCAAGATTTCTCCAGGATCTGTGAGTCCATGCTCCCTAACCGATCGGTTTAAACCATTATTACAAACAACAGATACCATTGCCCCGGGCACACCGTGTCCTGTGCAATCAGCTGCAGCAAAAAGCACTCTGTCTTCTTTTGGCTCCATCCAATAAAAATCTCCTGCGACGATATCTTTTGGTTTGTAGTAGATAAAAGACTTTTCGAGATTTTGACGTACTATCTTTTTTGTGGGGAGAATAGCAGCTTGAATTCTTTTGGCATAACGAATAGAGTCCAATATTTCCATATTCTTTTCAAACATGATATCTTTTTGAAGGGCAATAATATTCTTCTGTTTTTGACTTATTTTATATCTCCTGTATATAATGAACCCTAATATTAATAGCAGTAAGGAAGCTATAGAGGTAATGGTAATGGCAATATTTTTCTTCTCACTAATCAAATTAGCTTCCCTTACCTGGGAAGCCAAAATTTTCTTTTCATCCAAATGCCTTAAACTATCTAAAAACTTCTTCTGTTTAAATTCAAATGAGAATTTATCCTGAAGAGCAGAGTACCTAGTGCTTGCATTAACTATACTATCATTCATTTTTTTAGACAATATGTAATAATCCAACGCTTCCTTATAGTTTTTTAAAGCCACATTTATAGAGTACAATTGATTTGCAGCATAATCAATTGCTCTGGGCTGGTTAGCCTCCTGAGCATACTTCAAGGCAATTAAACCATATTTTTTGGCAAGGTCATAATCTCCTTGTTCATAATATAGAATAGATATGTTAGAATAGGCGCTTGACAGTTGTTGTGGAAATCCAGCTCCTTCTATTGTTTTAATGCTTTTCTCATACATGATTAAAGCAGAATCTTTCTTTCCTTCTGAATCATAGAAATATCCAAGGCTTGTATAAATAGAGGTCAATCCAACCGGATCGTCGTCATAATTAAACCATATTAATGCCTTTTTTAGCAATATTTTAGCACTGTCTAAATTGTCTTGATAGTAGTGCCATACACCCAAGTTATTGTATGCCGTGGCAATAAGAGAAGTATCATTAAACTTCTCGGACATCTGAAGTGATTTCATATAATATTCATATGCTTCTTTTGCCAAGCCCTGTTCATCATAAACTGCGGCAATGTTATTATAACAATAGGAGATTTGACTGGTGTTTTTCAATTTCAAATGCAATTCAATTGCCTTATTGAAATTCGCTATGGCTTTCTCGGATTTACCCATGTTTTGATAACAAAAACCAATTGAGTTAAGGGCATGGGCTTTTTCCTTCTCTTGCTTGTTGCTTTCATAAATGGCAAGTGCTTTATTGTAAAAATCAAGCGCTATTTCGTTATTCCCCAAACTTCCTTGAAGATGAGCAATCCACATATATCCAGTACTTACTCCTTCTTCATAATTAATCCCAACTGATTCCTCCAATAAATTCCGGCTAATTGCCAAAGCACTATCAATATCCTCATACTGAAGTTCCAAAAGCTCATCATAACTTTTACTTATTCTTGAAGTATCTTCTGAATAGCTTTGACTCCGACCAGCTAGGGCCAAAAACAAGCTTGCCGGAATTAATATCCATAATTTATTACTGATCATCTTTTTCATATTCGAACGCCTATTACACAAACATCATCCAGTTGTTCTAATTCTCCCATCCAATCTTCAAAGGCGGCATCAATTAATTCCTTTTGGCGGACCATACTTTCATTCTGGACGGATAATAAAAGCTTCTTAAAGTTCGCCGCCTTAAACTTCTTTCCTTTATCTCCACCAAACTGATCAGCAAAACCATCTGAGAAGATGTATAAACTATCGCCTTCGGCCAAAGCTATTTCATGGGTAGTGTAGGGAAGGGGGGCTGCATATTTACCAATGGGTTGCTTGTCTGCTTTTAATTCTTCTATACTTTCTGAACCTTTTCGGATAATCCAAAGGGGATTGTTGGCACCAGCATACTTTAAGATTTGTTTACTTTCGCCTTCGGCTCCGCTCAGGCTGCAAAGGGCTATATCCATTCCATCCTTTACCTCATCCTCCGACTTTTCAAATTCGGAAATGACGATTTCGCGTGTCTTATCCAAAATTTCTCCGGGTTCAAGCAATCCATGTTCGCGAACGGACCTGTTTAAACCATTGTTACAAATAACGCTTACCATTGCTCCGGGCACACCGTGTCCTGTGCAATCAGCTGCAGCAAACAAGACCTTTTCATCTTGAGCTTCCATCCAATAAAAGTCTCCTGCCACGATATCTTTTGGTTTATAGAGTATGAAGGAATTATTTAGATAGGCTTTTACCAATTTATCCGGAGGTAGTATGGCGGATTGTATTCTTTTCGCATAAGTAATGGAATCCAAAATCTCATTGTTCTTCTCCTCTAACTCATTATAGGCCTCATCTACTTTGGCTTTTTGCTCCCTTACCAAACGCAAGGATTTTACTACCATATAGACAAAGAAAAGGATGACCACCACAATGGCTAAAACGAAATACAAAATAATCTGATTTCTCAGGCTGGCAGCCTCTGCCTGTTCCTTTTTTATTCTGGCCTTGGTAAGCTTAACCTCATTTAGTTTTGCCTGTTCAACACTGTCTTGATAGCTTTTTTGTTGGTATACATAATTGCTTTCCTGGCGTGCTAGATCTCTGGTTTTATCTTCGCTAAAGAGTAGTTCTTTAGCCGCATTTAAACGAATGAGATAATCCAGTGCTAAATGATCATTACCCAGCTTATGATAGCCCATAAACAAGCATTCACAAACATCCTTATCATCTTCAAGTATACCCTCCTCTTGGTAAATGGCCTCAGCTTCTTTGCAAAATTTAATTCCATCGTTTACACTGTCTTGTTCAATTAAAAGAATACCCAAATTTCCTAAACTAATGGCCAAAGAGTGTGGTGTGCTGTGTTCTCTCTTGATACGAATAGCTTCTCTAAAAAGGGCATTGGCCTTAGTTGGATTGCCCATTATCTTTTGCATCTCACCTAGGTTGTTATAAGTGATAGCAATTCCACTTTGATCGTTTAGTTGGGTTTTAAGTTCAATGGACTTGTTATAATAGTGCGTTGCGGAATCAAAGGCTTCAAGATGTTTGTAAACCGCCGCCATGTTATGGTACAGATAGGAAAGCCCATGAAGATCATTTCCATACCATTTTTCGGATAGTTGGTGGTTTTCAAGAGCGGTTTCATTGTCCCCAAGCTTTTCGTAGACGTTACCAATGCTAGTATATATAAGTGCAATTCGGTTAGAGTCATTGTTTACTTTGTAGGCATCTAAAGCTTTGTAATAATTCTCAATAGTTTCTGGCATGTTGTGCTGTTCATATAGCATAATGCCCTTGTAGTGATGCCCCAGGCCAACAAATTCGTGACGCTCCATCGCTTTAGCAGCTTCAATCAGCCTCTCTGAATAGTAAATGCAAGAATCGGGTTTAGTAAAGTACTCACGTGCCAATTCATTGTAGGTATTTACCAGTGTAGCCTTATCATTGGTGCTTTGTGCAACACTTTTGAGAGAGTCTACTTTTGAGCTGCCCGTATCACTTGCACTTCCTATGTAGCAAATGAGTAGATAAGTAAAAACAAGTAGTAGGCATTTCACACTGCAATATACAAAGAGAAGTTTTGAATTTCTAAATAATTCAAAAGCATCAACTTAAGGCAGGTTCACATTATGGTCTAGCCCGATTTATTCAATCTTTTCTAGCACTACCTCTATGGCTTCACCGGAGTTAACATCCACCACTAAGTCAACGTCCTTATATCCTTTGGCCCTTACCATCAGTATATAAGAGCCCGATAGTTTTGCTGTTATGTGGAAGAAGTCACCTTCCTCGGTGGTTTTGGAATAAGCTATACCTGCACTTTCCTTATCATCAATACCTGCATAGCTTAACATGGCTTCAGTATCCTTATCCAAACCTTTGATAGCAATTTCCAATACCTGCATTTTTTCAGGACGTACTTCTTCTATCAAGTGTATCTTATAAATATCTGCGTCACTATCTTTTCCCTTATTTGCGCGAGATAAAAAGGCATATTCTCCTTCTGCATCCAAGCTTAAATAGGCATCCCATCCTTCCGAATTAATAATAGGACCCATGTTTACAGGTTCACTCCAATTCCGCCAAGTGTCATCCAAACGGTGCGTTACATAAATATCCTGCTGACCGTGTCCACTGTATCCGGTAGAGGAGAAGTACAAGGTTTTACCATCAGCAGCTAAGAAGGGAGCAATTTCAGCCCCTGCGGTATTCACCATGGCCCCAAGGTTTAAGGGTTTAGACCAATTCTTATCTCCCTGGTTAAAGCTTACGTATAAATCTCGTTCACCATAGGTATCATTGCGCCATACAGACATAACAATAGCCTTAAAATTACTGGTGATGTGCGCTTCCATGTATATGCTATGGTTATAGTAGTCTGCTATTTTCAGGGCTTCTGGATATTGCCACTTGTCGTAACGTAAGTGTGACATGGACATGCCCTTACCACTATTCCCACTTCCCCCGTAAATATTTCCAAGAAGTAAAACATTACCGTCTGGGCTAACCCCATTCACATAGTTGTGCCCTGAATTATTCAAGGGTGCCGTTAACTGGACAGCTGGTCCCCAAGTTTCTCCCACACGCTCACAAACCCAAATATCATCTTTTCCTTTACCGCCATAGTTTTTGGGATGGTTTTTACGGGTAATAAACAAGGTTTGTCCATCTGCAGAGATCATGGGTTTTAAATCTCCATAGTCGCAATTTACCAAGTCGCTGAGACGCTCTAATTTGAGTATCTCATCCGTCTTTATCTCATTTATCTCTGCTTCAATGGGCGTGTCGGAATCTGAAATCCCTATGGCATCTATATGGTTCCAGCCCTTTATTAAAGTCGTCCGCAAGTATACTATCACTTCTTTTACCTTGTATGGTGTTAAAGGCATTTGGATACGAAACATACGACTGGTGGTACCTGGTTGAACAGATTCGTAGGCGTTTATTTTGTGTCCTTTACCTTGCTCGTCAATTAGCTTAACGCCTACCACCGTTCCACAGTTAAAGCTTTCTGCAATGGCTACTTGTTTGATTTGCATGGGCTCATCATAGGCTACATGTATCCATTGTTTACCCCATTTCTTCTTCTTTTTTGGTGACCATGCACAAGGGCTTTGACCGCCTTGAGGCATAACATTGGGTTTACCTAAAACCTGTATTGCGCGATAACGCGGAGAAGAGTTTTTATCTACAAACTCAGATGAGAAGCCTTTCAATTTACTGGCCCATTGTACCTTCTGTCCGTGGCTTACATTCATGCAAAATAGCGCTAGGATTAATAAGGGTAGGATTTTGTATATCTTCATCTTAGTAGTTCTTTATGCTGAACAAGCCAAAAGCTTGCCGAAGATTGAAGGTACGAAAAGAATTAATTCTTTAAGCAGAACTCCATGGCACATTGAGCGGAGCTGAAATGCGCCTTCAATAGGGGATCAATTGCTACTGATAATTTACACTTTTGTCTTGACACAAAAGTGCGAAAAAGTCAAGGCCGCTCTTCTTCCCTTGAAATACTGCGCTTTAGCAGGCTAATCACCCAAACTCGCAAACGCCATACACCATAAAACATTGTTTTATGGATGGCTGAGCTCAAACATGGGTTCTATTGACGCCTGCTAAAACTTGCTTTCTAGCGGGTCAGAAAAGAGGCCGAAAACTTCCCGACGAGTGATGAAGTTTAAGAAGAGTGCAGACTTCCTATTATTAGATTTTAACTCCTATGACACAAACATCATCCAGTTGTTCTAGGTCACCCATCCAATCTTCAAAGGCTTTATCGATGAGGTCTTTTTGTTTTTCGATAGGCTCGTGTTTTATGGAAAGTAAGAGCCTTTTGAAGTTCGCTGTTTTAAACTTCTTACCCTTATCACCACCAAACTGATCGGCAAAACCATCAGAGAATATATAAATGCTATCGCCCTCACTTAGCTCTAACTCATGGGTGGTGTAGGGAAGGGGATTGGAATATTGACCAATAGGTTGTTTGTCTGCCTTTATTTCTTCCACCTCATTTGAGCCCTTTCGGATTATCCATAAAGGGTTGTGGGCACCGGCGTACTTAAGAAGGTGTTTGCCTTCGGCTCCGCTCAGGCTGCAGAGGGCAATGTCCATCCCGTCTTTTACTTGTTCTTCTGACTTTTCAAACTCGGAAATGACGATCTCTCGTGTCTTATCCAATATCTTACCTGGATCTGTAAGACCATACTCGCGGACGGCTCTATTTAAACCGTTGTTACAAACCACGGAAACCATGGCTCCTGGCACCCCGTGGCCTGTGCAATCTGCAGCAGCAAATAAAATGGTATCTCCCTTGGGTTCCATCCAATAAAAATCACCGGCTACTATGTCCTTGGGCTTGTAAAGAATGAAGGATGAATTCAAATAAGATTTTACCAATTTGGGAGGCGGTAAAATGGCCGACTGGATGCGTTTGGCGTAGGAAATAGAATCGGTGATTTCTCGGTTCTTTTCTTCTACGATTTCTTTTTGGAGCTGAATTTCGGCAGCATCTCTTTTCTTTACCACATAACTGCGGTAAGCCAGAATAATCAAACAAACAGTAAGCGTAAGACCTATGATTAGGGCATAGTTCATGATTTGCTTGCGCGCTAGCTCGGCATCTCGGCGTTTAACCAATTCTTCTTTCCTTGCTACCTCTGCATTCTTTTTGGCTACTTCTAGGTCGTGGCGCTCGGCTTCTAAATCGGCTTCCATATTGGATATGTTGGCAGCTGACATTAGAGAGGCTTGATCTCTTTCCAATTCCAAGTGGCGTTCCAGGTTTTCCAAGGCCAGCTCAAAGTTTCCGTCTTTCTTGTAGGCTTCTGCTAAAAAGGCGTGCAGGTCTTTTTGTTCTTTTTGAACACCCAAGGAATCTGCTATACGGATGGCCCATTCGCCATAGTATATGGCACTGTCGGCTTGATTGTTTAACAAGTAACCCCTAGCCAGGTGTATGGTACTAAAGGACTTCAGTTGAACATTGCTGGCCGGTATTATGTCAAAGGCTTTTTTGGCATAGGCTACAGCGCCTTGCTCATTTTTTCTATCCATTTCCAAATTGGACAAAAGAAGGTAGAGGCGGTTAATCAATGCAGAGTCTGTGCCGCCTTTCATTTGTTCTTCCAGTTTTAGAAACTCTTGAAAGGCTTCATCTAGGTTGCCCTCATGCTGGTTAATTTCAGCCAAGCTCATGCGGGTGCGGAGCTCAATATCTGCCAGGTCATATTTTTGGGCATGAGCCAAAAGGAGTTCCCCGTATTCTTTGGCTTTGGCTAAATCGTGTTGAACGTGTTTGATCCAGGAAGCAATGTGGTAAACATCTGCCATAACAATGGGATAAAGCACGTGATTGCTTTTGTTTTCCAAGAGCCGGCGTAACTCGACAACGTAACTAAAGGCTTTTCCAAAATCTGCTTTTACGGAAACGTAGTAGCGCATTTGTTGGGCCTTGAGGAAGGTTTCTTCTGTGAGCGTTAATTGACCCGCTTCTTTCTTTGCGGCAAAGGCCTCAAAAAGAGAATCTTTAATGTATAGGGGTTCTTTTACAATTTTACCAGCCGTAGTATAGTCGTTTTGGGCAGCGGCTTCCTCTATCAGTTCCACCCCCATATCAAAGGCTTTGTCTATACTGAGTGGTATGGTTTCTTTATAACGATCTGCACTCATTTGTGCATGAGTAAGACCGCAAATAAATAAGAAAAGTAAGAAGAGGGCAGATCCTCTATGCTTACTCAGCTGCACTATGTTATTTAAGGTGATTTTCAAGTTTAAGGAAAAGTACGAAATTAATGGAAAAAAGTAAGGAAAGCTTTTGTTGGTTATTCCTTTATGAGACGAAGGAAATTAAATTCGAGAGGAGGAACTATATGTCCTTTTACCTTGAAGCAAAAGGACCAAAAGTTCAAGGCCGCTCTTCTTCCCTGGAAATGCTGCGCCTTAGCAGGCTAATCACCCAAACTCGCAAACGCCATTGACCAAAAACAGGGTTGTTTTTGGATGGCTGAGCTCAGCCATGGGTTCTATTAACGCCAACCAAAACTTGATTTCTAGCGGGTCAGAAAAGAGGCCGGGGCTATACCGAGGAGTGAAGAAAAAGGTAGTTTCTTAGATTTCCATTCGGTGTGCTTTCTCTGTTCATTTGTCTTGAAACAAACGAACCAAAATTCAAGAGCAGGAAAAAGTGCAACCGAGTTGGTGCTGCAGTTATATGCAAAATACTGCCACCGGGGCCCAGCGCTTATAAGTAATTATTTGCTTAGTTAGTGACACGCCGGCTTTCCTGCTCAGGGCCGCTACGATGATCATCAATAAAACTAAAGCTCAAGTGCTCGATTGGAATAATTTACAAGGTAAGGCAAAGGGTTCAGAAAGGTGAAATATCACGGAATTCAGTGATTTTTTTGAGCTGGGAAGGAACTAACTTTGTAGTACCAAAAAGACTGCCATGACCACACTACTTATTTACATCCTATATATCGCTTTGTATATATAGCAAGACTTCATAATCCAACTTGCGTAAGTAAGTCGCTGTCTTCACTCCACAACTCTCGTTTCTTCCTCTATCTTTTGGATAGGGGAGGAAGGGCAGCGTTTTGATTAGTCAAAATCCTTTTCACAGGCACTGGAAGCTTCTAGAATCTTACTGGAGCGCTTCATCATGTCCATCATATCGTCATGGTTTAGTCTGTCAACTTCCCCTTGTTCCAAAGAAAAGTTCAGTTTAGCGAATTCATGGCGGCAATCTCGGTTTGTTTTGGCTGTTTCCATGCAATTGCAATAGTCTTCTACGGCTGTTTCAAGCTCGATTAACATTCCTTCCATTTTTTCGAGTAGCTCAGGATCCGATACTTTTTCCTCTTCAACAAAGGTGTTTTCTTCTTCCGCTACAAAGCTATTTTCCTCATCCTCTTGGGTGCTCTCTTTATCCTCTGTTTGGACTGCTTTGTTTTCTTCTACCGTATCTTCTTTTTCTTCTGCTCCACAAGCTCCCAATACGAGGGCTGCCACTGTGCATAGTGCAATAATGTTTCTTTTCATGTTGTTTTTTGAATGGAACTAAGTTAAGGAAGTTTGATAAAAAGGGAAATAGTGCGCACCGAGGAGGTTGCTGAAAAATGCCCCGTAAGGCTTGTTTATGCTTGGAAAGCTAAAAAATAAGATTTGAAAAAAGGAGAGAAGGGGGAGTATACGAGATATAGTTTGATGGGGTTCGTGGGTTTAACCGGAATTAACGTTTACATGGACTCACATGAAGTAAACATGAAGTAGACATGAAGGAGACATGGAGGAAACATGAAGGAAAGAGGGAGGAGAGAGGGGTTTTGTTGATAAGTTTTGGGTTTGTAGAGGGGTTTTGGGGATGGGGGTTGGGTTGGTGGGTTGGAAAGCTAAATGGAGTTTATGTCCTTTTACCTTGAAGCAAAAGGACCAAAAGTTCAAGGCCGCTCATCTGTCCTTGAAATTTAACGAAACAAAGCAATGACCACCCAAACTCGCTCACGCCATTAACCAAAAACAGGTTGTTTTTGGATGGCTGGAGTCTCAAACATGGGTTCTTTCATTGCTTCTTATTCGATATTTCTACGGGGTAGAAAGGAGGCTGGGGCTAAACCGAGAAGTGTAGAAGTAAGTTGATGATTTGAATGCCTTATAAATATGTTCTAAGTTCAGTTGGCTAGTAGTATCCTTCGACTGATTTACTTATATTTAAAGCATGAAAAACATTATTTACCTTGCTATTATTTGTTTAACTTTTTCATCCTGTAGTTCGGAAACCGAGAAAAACTCAGAATCCATTGGGAAAAGTAAAGCTGAAATCACCGAACTTAAGGAAAAAGGTGAGCAAACTGTTGGAAGAATTATTGGTGTGAAAGAAACCGATACAAATGGTTCAATGAGTTATTTAATGAATTATGAATTTCAGACAAGTTCTGGTTCTTTGAGAATGGAGGAAATTAAAATTTCAAAAGACACATATGAACTTATTTCTTCAGAAGATTTGCTGGGAACTAGTTTTGTTTGCTACGCCACGGATTCGGACTCTTACTTGGACCTGAATGCACCTGTAGACCAAAAGCCTGAGACACATGAAGACCTAGTCGTTAAAACACTTGGATCAGGAGAAAAAAAATATGTTTATAAGGCAAATGAAATGTATGAAATGGGATTTGATTCGGTCAATATAATATTTAACGCACCTGAGAACCTTCTTATTAAAGAACACGCGGTTAACGACGATTTAAGTTTAATAAAGTTGGAATATTTCGGGAGATCAGTTACTTATATGGGAATTCTTAGATCGATTAGTTTAACTGAAACGGATGAACAAATTGCCGAGATCTATAATAATCATATCTCTCACTCTTTTGGTGACCTTTCCCCTGAAACAACTTTTGATAGTCTAGGAATGGAAAAGAATGTAATCGATGGCCGCCAAACTTCTATTCATATCTCAACTGGAGTTGAAGATACAGCAAAGGGATTGGTGTTTATGCATCATATATTTTTTCTCCCTCTTCAGCAAAAAGAAGGCTACCCAAATCACAGTTTAGTGTTTGAATCTGTAACCAATACTCCAAAAGAAGAGTGGAATACCAATATTTACGAGTACGAGAGAAGATTTTTGGATATGCTTTCTGTTTATAAAGCTGAGCCATATGAACCGCTTTATAACCACTAGGGTAAAGGGATCCTGCATAAGTCTAAGAGCTATTCGACTGATTTGGGATACGCTCAATATAGCGCCGCTCAGGGTACAAAATAGGCCAAGGAGCATTAATACTGTTTATTTGTGTTGAAACAATCCTTCGACTCATCTCGACTACGCTCAATGCGGCTCCGCTCAGGGTGCAATAAAGTCAAGGGTGCTTTATTAATGTTCATTTGTCTTGAAACAAACGAACCAAAATTCAAGGCCGCTCTTCTTCCCTGGAAATGCTGCGTTTTAGTAGGCTAATCACCCAAACTCGCAAACGCCATTAGCCATAAAACGCAGTTTTATGGATGGCTGAGCTCAGACATGGGTTCTATTAACGCCTACTAAAACTTGATTTCTGGCGGGTCAGAAAAGAGGCCGAAAAGTCGCCGAGGAGTTTATTGATAAATACAGTAAATTGATATCCTTATTACACCCTCACGCCAATAACACAAACATCATCCAATTGCTCATATTCTCCACGCCAGTCCTCAAAAGCTTTATCCAAAAGTGCTTTTTGAGCCTCCATGCTTTGGTCTTGCATGGAAAGGATTAGCTGCTTGAAGCTTTTGCTTTTTAGCTTTTTGCCTTTTACCCCTCCAAACTGGTCCGCAAAACCATCCGAGAATATATAAAAGCTGTCGCCCTCATTAAGCTCTACTTCATGTGTTGGAAAAGGAGAAGGGTTCTCACATTTACCGATGGGTTCTTTGTGGGCCTTTATCTCCTCAATGCTATCCGCTCCCTTCCGAACGATCCATAAGGGGTTATTAGCTCCGGCATATTTTAAGATGTGTTTGCCTTCGGCTGTGCTCAGGCTGCACAAGGCTATATCCATCCCGTCCTTTACGTCCTCTTCCGACTTTTGAAATTCAGAAATAACGATCTCACGGGTTTTATCTAATATTTCCCCAGACTCCTTCAATCCATACTCCCGAACCGATCGATTCAAGCCATTGTTACAAATAACGCTTACCATGGCACCTGGTACACCATGCCCCGTGCAATCTGCCGCGGCAAAAAGCACCTCCCCATCTTGGGGTTCCATCCAATAAAAATCACCCGCAACAATATCTTTTGGCTTATACAACACGAAGGAATTCTCCAAGTGTTGCTTAACCAGTTTTTCAGGCGGTAAGATGGCTGACTGTATGCGCTTAGCATAACTTATGGAGTCTAGAATCTCGGTATTCTTTTCTTCCAACTCCTCATAGGTCCTGTCTACTTTGGCTTTCTCAACTCTTAAGAGTCGCAGGGACTTTACTACCATGTACACGAAGAATAGAATGACCAGCAAGAGGGCAACCGAAAAATAGATGATGGTTCGCTGCCATTTGTTTTCTGCCTTCTTTGTTTTTAATTCGGCATCTTTGACCTTTACAAGCTGAGCATTCTTAACACTATCGGCTAATACCTTTTTCTCGTATTTATAACCCAGTTCTTGTTCAATAAGGGCCTTTTCATTTTCTATAGAAAGCAGGCTATCCCTTAAACCTATATAACGTTCATATGCCCAAAGAGCTTTATTTGGATTATTGTTTTCCTTATAAGCCTTCCATAGCGCATAGGCTGCTTCTTTAGCCTCCGGCTGGGTTTGAATTTCAGTGGCTATTTTAAGGGACTCTTCGTTGGCTGCAATACTGGCTTTAAGCTTCCCTTGTCTTTTATAAATTTCACCCAGGGTGTTTAGTGAGACCGCTATGCCTTGCATGTCCCCATATTCCCTTCGCAAATCTAGCGACTCTTGCAGGTGTTTGCTGGCTTCATCCAAGTCATCTGTCAATAGATCAAGTTCTGCCATGTTGGACAATACAGTGGCGGTAGTCTTTATATCCCCTATTTCACGCATTAGATCCAGGGATTTGAGGGTATAGATTTTGGTGCTGTCGTACTCACCTTCCATGTAAAATATTGCAGCAACATTGGTATAGGCGGAAGCTAAGAGTTGCTTATCACCGAGCAGCTGGCTTCTTTTTAAAGCTTGTTTAAAATAGTCCTTTGCCTTAGGGTAATTCTCTTGTCGAGAATATATGGTACCGATTATCTCTAGAGAATTTATAATGCCTCTTTCATTCTTGTTCCTTTCCCTAATTTTTAGACTTTCCATTGCATTTTCAATGGCTAAGGCAAAATTACCTTTTTCCTTATATACATTGGCAATGTTGGCCTTACAAGAACCTAATCCTTCTTGAAAGTTTATATTATTATAGCTCTTATAGGCTTGCTCATAGTGGAGCAAAGCAGAATCATATTTGTTGGTAAAATAATAGGCCGTAGCAATGAGGTTATTTGCAGCTCCTTGGTATTTATAGTTCTGGGCTTTTTTGGCAAGGTCGAGAAAGTCTTTACCAAGCAACACAGCAGAATCTGGTTTGGTAAAAAGATATCCATCCCAGGCATAGTTATCCATGGCTCCCAAACGAACGGTATCAGGAGAAGACTTATCGCTCCATAATGACCATAAGGAATCCGCATAGGAAGGCTCCAAATTAGGCTGAGCTTTTAGCTTGCCCGAAATGGTCCATAGGAGCAAGCAAACAAGCGAACTATACTTAAATATATTTTGCTTTGGTAAATGGCTAGTCACACCCAAATATAAACTAAATACGCTGTAAACAAATGGCTTAAGTCAGTTAATTAGGCATTAAATACAATAAGCCTAACTAGACGGATATTTAGGGAAGTTCTATATACGAGCCCCTATAAGGCAAACATCATCCAACTGCTCTTGATCACCGCACCAGTCTTCAAAGGCTGCGTTGAGTTGCTGCATTTGCTCGTCCATGGGCAGTTCAACTATTTCAGAGAGCAGCTTTTTTAAGCGGCTAATCTTGAACTTCTTGCCATCTTTACCACCAAATTGATCCTGAAAACCGTCGGACATAAGGTATACTGTATCTCCTTCAGCTAGCTGAAGCTCATGTAAAGTGAAGTCTTCTTGTTTGGAGTATCGCCCAATAGGTTGACGATCAGCTTTAATGCTTTCCACTTCAGCGCTCCCTTTCCGAATGATATAAATGGGATTATTAGCCCCTGCAAACTGCAGCTTTTTACTATCATAATCGTAGGAGCAAAAGCTAATATCCATCCCATCTCTGAGCTCTATCCCCGGTTTACTTAGGGTTAATTGAATCAGATGGTTTAACTCGTTTAGGATAGCATCCGGCTTGCGGATGTTTTTAGAGTTATAGATTTCGTTTAAAAGTATGGTGCCTATCAGCGAAATGAATGCTCCGGGTATTCCATGCCCTGTGCAATCCGCTACAGCAAAGTAGACCTTATTATCATCTCTTTCCAACCAATAAAAGTCACCGCTCACCACGTCACGTGGTTTGTACATTAAACCGGCATCTGAAAACAAAGACTCCACTCTTAATTCAGGCATGCTGGCCTTTTGTATCAAGTGAGCATAGGAAATAGACTCTGAAATACTTTGGTGCTGGCTTTCTATGATGTTCTTCTGTTCTTCAACATTTTTCTTCTGCTCATCTATAATGGTTTTCTGCTTTTGTATGAGTTTGAAGCGGTTAAACCAAAACAGGGCAAAGGCGGCAATTAGAGCAATAGCTCCATAGAGGAAGTATTTTTTTAGTTGATCTCTTCTGTGCTCGGCATCCAGACGCTCATTCTCAGAATTAATCTTGGCTAATTTTAGATCATTCAATTCTTTTTGCTTAGAGCGCTCAATGCTATCCGCTGCCTTTTCTTGCAGCAATTCAAAGTCTTTTTCTTTGCGCAGTATCTCCTTTTCAAGACTGGCATTTTCTATAGAGTCGCGCATCTTGATTTCAACCTTGAACAACTCAAAAGCCTCCTTATAATTTCCAATAGAACGTTGTACTTCTGACAAGGCTTTGGCCGCATTCATAATAGCCTCAGGTGATTTTATCTTATTTGCAAGTTCATAAGCTTCTTGCGCCAGAATTAAGGCCGTTTTTTTATCGTAGAGCTTGGATTCTATACCCGCAATATTTCCTAAAATGGTGACTAAACTGTGCGGATCTTCTGCCTGTCTGAAATAGGGCAGTGCACGTTTGTAATATTGATAAGCTTCTTCTAAGCTCCCTTTGTCTGCATAAACGAGACCGATATTGTTTTCTACTGTGGCTATGCCACGTTCATCTTTCAGGGCCTTTCTTAGCTCCAGACTTTTTTCGTAGGCCAAAAGAGCAGAATCCAGTTCATCCATGGAGTAATACAAATAACCCATGTTATTATAGCTCTGACCCAGACCGGCACTGTCTTCAATTTCTTGCCTTACTTTAATGGCCTTTTTATGGTACTTAATTGCCTCTGGGTAGTTGCTTTGGGTACTCAGTAGATAGGCGATATTGTTGGACGTTGTACCAATTCCACGCTTGTCTCCAAGCACTTCTTTTAGTTTAAGGCTTTCAATAAAGTAGTCTATGGAGAGCTCCATTTTCCCCATCTTTAAACTTACTGCCCCAAGATTATTTAGGATTCCCGCCTTTCGAACCTGAACTCCTTTCAGCTTACCATTATCTATTAGTTCATTTGCAAGCTTGAGTCCATCTTGCCAAAATAGTAAAGCACTATCTGTGTTGATGTAGTAATAACTCTCCCCTAAATCCGTATACAGCTGAAGCTTGTTGGTGTCTGGGGCTGCCTTATCTAAAACCCTTAATGCAGAGTCGATATTACTGAGCACCTCCGACTTACCTGAAAAGGATAGGAGTATAAAAAATCCATATAAGCAATGCTTCAACATTTCTTCAAAGAAACAAAAATATTGGTTTAATAAGTCCTACGGGCGGCTGTGCGATAAAGTGTGATGAATATCAGTTAAAATGCTTCACTCTAATAAGCATTTATAACTATATTTGAGAAAGGGAGGATCAGTAGGATATGAGTTCATAATTCTACACTTTAATTATTAACATACAAAAAATACAAATGATTACACAAGTTAATACAGACAAGAATATAGAGGGCAGCGCACGCCTTGAAAAATACGTTGATGAACTACTTGCAGGAGAGTTGGAATACTATGAAGACTTAATAACAAGAGTGGAAGTGTTCCTATCAGACGAAAACGGAGCGAAAACAGGTCCGGATGATAAGAAGTGCGTGATGGAAGCAAGACTAAGAAACAAACAGCCCATAGCCGTTACAAGCCACGGTGGCTCGATAGAAATAGCTTTGAGCACGTGTATTGATAAGTTGAAAGCAGCTTTAGCCACTCAAAAAAGCAGACTGGAAAGTCACTAGGGTTGACCGCCAAATAAAAGAAAGATTCAAAGGCCTTCAGTTATTACTGAGGGCTTTTTTTATAAGTATTAGAAAACAAAAAAGCCCTGGGCGAACCCAAGGCTTTTAAGAAATTATTAGGAAAGAGGATTATTCCTCAGTCTTTTCTTCTTTCTTCTCGCATTTCTTCTCACACTTCTTGCTGCACTCTTTTTTGCAAGAATCTTTACACTTAGATGTATCCAACAATAGGTAGTGTGTAATCATCATTTGCTCCATATGCTCAGGGGTGTGCATTTCTTTCATTTCCTCTGGCATGTCTTCAGCTTTATGGTGCTCAGCATGGTGCTCCATGTGCTTCTTGTGATCCTCTAACATAGGCTCAAAGTGATCCGCATGTGCATCTGCAATTGCTTTTAAGGCTTCCATGGTAGGTGCCAATTCGGCGTGCATCTCTTTGATCTTCTCAGGACCTACTTCCTTCATTAGTTCCATCATGTGCGCGTGGCCATGTCCGTGAGAACATTTCCCATCCTTTTTGCACTCCTTCCCATCTTTCTTGCACTCTTTGGTACATTTCTCACCTTCTTTGTGCTTGCACTCTTTTTTGCATGTTGTGCTATCTTTAGAACAAGTCTTCTTGCAAGTCGCTCCATCTTTTGAACAACAAGATCCTTTGTGGCAATGGTGGGCATGCATATGCAACATTTTAGCATGTAATTCTGCACCTAAAACTTCCTCAAACTTTGTTCTAGCTTCAGCAATCGTAGCTTTTTCCTCTTCGCTTAATTCTGTTTCTAAGGCTTTTCTCGAAACACAAACTTTGCTATCCGCGCCACAAGCTGTTTTCTTTTTACAACACTTGTCGCCTTTCTTGCATTCTTTGTCGCCTTCTTTATCGTCTTTCTTTTCGCCTTTTTTATCGGCTGTTTCTTGTCCATCCTTATCAGCAGCTTCTTCAGACCCACAGGACACCATTGCTCCCGTAAAAGCAACTACAAATAGTGTAAGTAATAATTTCTTCATGTTTTTAGTTTTCTAATTTGATGCAAAGATAAGATATTGTGTGATAGTGATTTCACAAGTATGTTTACTTTTGTTAACATGAGACGTATTACTTTTTTGATCTTCCTTTTGAGCACAGTTCTTTTATCCTGCAATAACGAAACAGCCGAAACAAAAGAAAAGAAACCCAAGTTCGTTCCGGAAAAAGCATATTGGGCCGTGGATGACATAATATATAAGGATGCTATGAGTCCTGAGATGCTTCATTTTGACGGCTTAGAGGACTTATTCGAGAGCTACAAAGAACAGAAGGAATACCTAAACTCAAATATGCAAGACGACAGTTACAACATGGCGCTATTGGAAAATAGAATTGAGTGTTTTGAATACGATAATTCGGTTTACTTCATGTCAAACAATAAGCTAAAAATAAGAACGATCGTAAATAATGAAACCCAGTGGATTGTGGGGAAATATGAAGCAAAGCCAAATGGATTACATATCACAGGATCACAATTCAGTAAAGCTTCTGGTAGCAATAAAAAGGTTAGAGAAATAGATGAATTATACAAGTTCTCAATGGAAGGTGATCGATTAAAGTTGAGTATCCCTAATGGCGCCACGTACTTTTATGTAAAAGCTGACAAACCGGACTACGCGCCACAACTGGCAATCGAAGAACCAGTAGAGGAATTGGACTCTTCCGACTATTCCGGCATTGAAATAGGAGAGGGCATGATTGCGCGATACAGCTCTGATAATGAAGTAACATGGGACTCGGCCAAGGTAATTCAGGTAAATGAATTGGATAAAAATATTATGGTTGGACATAGTGTATACGTCATACCGGAAGACATGACATTACCAATTGTTAAGTCACAAATATGTGAATTAGAATTTGTTGATGGACCAGCGAGAGATAACATTCCCATGCATGAGGTAGGCATTATAACGGATTCGGTATTCTTAAACTATATTGGAAATCCGGACCTTAGGAGAGAATATTTGGGTAGCGCATTGATTCTTCCTTTTATGGATAATGCCCCTGTCCGATTGGATGTACATATGTTGGAAGAGGAAGATATTCCAAACAGTGTATACATGCATAACGTAACGATAGCCTTGGATTTTGACAATGACGGTAAACCTGATATTATTTATACAGAATACTGTTGCAAAGATGCTTCAAAGAAAGGAGATTGTGAATATAATTGCTCCGCTATTTACCGCAAAAGTTTTGGATCCTGGGAGGAGGAAGATATTCCGATGGGATGCTAAATGAACCATTTTCTTAAATTGCAATAAAAACGATAACATGAAGAATATTTTAATTTTAATAAGTAGTATATCTATTTTGGGGGCTTGTTCGTCAGAAATGACAGTTTGTGACTGCAAAGAATTGGAAAAGGAATTTGACACCCAACTTTTAAATGCTTCACCTGAAGTAGGAGGAAAAGGTGATTTTGATTCTAAAAAATGGAAGGAAGAGCATAAAAATGAGCTTGACCAATGCAATAAGTTGGAGGAGAAAATGGGTAGAAAAGAGTTTAATGAGGTTTGGCAAGAGTGTGAATCCTAAAAACCAAACCTTCGTTTATCCAAATCCCTCCGATCCTTTTTTGTAGGTCTGCCTTTTGTTCCTAGGGCTTGATTCTCCCTGTTAAGTTTTTCAATGGCGGCAAGTTGTTCTAGTGTCTCTGTGTCCGTTGTCTCGATTAGTAAATCTGGCACCAGTTTAGCACCAACCCGTGACTTAGGAAAATCTAAGACCTTATAGCTTCTCCAAAATGCTCCATGCTTTATTTCGATAAGATCTTTTTCTTGAACAGATTTACTTGCTTTGGTTAACTCTCCATTTAAGCGCACTTGCTCCTTATTGCACGCCGTTGTTGCTTTGGAACGTGTTTTATACAAACGTACACACCAGAGATATTTATCGATTCGCATTTCCATAAAGGTAGGTAGAATGTTCCTTTTTAATCTTACTGGTGAAAACTAATAATTCCCAGTCATAATTATCAGATACCCTCAATCAATAAAGACTAGTATAAAAGCAAACAAACTCTTACATTTGCGAGTCGATGAAAACACTAAGAACATTAAGCATAATAGTGGTAGCTGGAGTGATTTCACTTAGCAGCGCTGCACAGAAGAAAAAGAATAAGGATTCAGGTGATGATTTCCCTGTAAAAAGCAGTCATTTGGGAGCTTTAAAATTCCGTAATGTTGGTCCTTCACTAACAGCGGGAAGAATAGCGGACATGGCGGTTAACCCTAACAATCCATCTGAATATTATTTGGCTATAGCCAGTGGAGGGGTTTTCAAAACGACAAACAGTGGTGTTACTTTTTCTCCGATATTTGATTCATATGGTTCTTACTCCACAGGTTGTATAACGATAGACCCGAATAATTCGGACGTTTTATGGCTTGGATCAGGAGAAAATAACAACCAACGATCTGTAGCGTATGGAGATGGAGTTTACAAGTCTGTCAACGGCGGAAGTTCGTGGAAAAATATGGGACTAAAAAACTCTGAACACATCCATAAAATAATTGTTCACCCAAATAACTCAGATGTAGTTTATGTTGCAGCTAACGGTCCTCTATGGTCTGCTGGAGGTGAGAGAGGAATTTACATGACTGAGGATGGTGGTGAGAACTGGAAGCTGCTACACAACATTTCTGAAAACACTGGAGCTTGTGACTTAGTGATGGATCCGAATAACCCAGAAGTTCTAATTGCTGCTTTTCACCAAAGAAGAAGACATGTGTTTACATATTTAGGTGGTGGACCTGAATCAACTATCGTAAGAACAACGGATGGTGGTAAAACATGGAAAGAAAGTAAAACGGGCTTACCTTCAGTTGATATCGGAAGAATAGGCTTAGCCTGGTCACCGGTAGAAAAGAACTTAGTTTATGCCATAGTTGAGGCAGCTCAGGGTAAAGGTGGTTTCTTCAGATCAACCAACGGAGGAATGACTTGGAATAAAATGAGCGGAAGATCCACCAGTGGAAATTACTACCAAGAAATTGTTTGCCATCCAACGGACAAAGACATTGTATTTAGCATGGACACATGGTTACACCACACTGAAGATGGCGGTAAAACCTTTAAGGCAACAGGTGAAGACAAAAAACACGTGGACAACCATTGTATGTGGATAGACCCTAATGATACCAAGCACTGGCGCGTAGGATGTGACGGTGGTTTGTATGAAACGTGGGATGCCGCTAAAACATGGGAGTTTAAAGCAAATTTACCTATCACACAATTCTACAAAGTTGCTGTAGATAATGATGTGCCTTTTTACAATATTTATGGAGGAACCCAGGATAACAACTCAATGGGAGGTCCTTCAAGAACGATTAATAATGCCGGTATCTTGAACTCAGATTGGTTTATAACCAACGGTGGTGATGGTTTCGAGTCAGCTATTGACACAGACAACCCAAACATAGTATACGCTCAAGCACAATATGGTTGGTTAGTACGTTACGATAAGCAAAGTGGTGAGCGTGTGGCTATACAACCACAGCATAAAAAAGGTGAAGCTCCATACCGATGGAATTGGGACGCACCCTTAATGGTGAGCCCTCACAAAGCATCTCGCATCTATTTTGCTGCCAACAAACTATTTATGTCAGAAGATAGAGGAGATACTTGGCAAATCATTAGTCCTGATTTGACTCAACAAATTGACAGAAACAAATTACCAGTTATGGGTAAAGTTTGGAGTATTGATGCCGTTATGAAGAACATGTCTACCACCATTTATGGTAACATAGTTGCACTTGATGAGTCACCAGTAAAAGAAGGCTTATTGTATGTAGGAACTGATGATGGTCTAATTCAAGTGAGTGAAGATAATGGAGCTAATTGGAGAAAGATTTCAAGCTTTCCGGGAGTGCCGGCTAATACTTACGTTAACCAAATAATCGCATCCCAATTTGATGAGAACGTGGTTTATGCTTGTTTTAACGATCACAAAAGAGGAAACTTTAAACCTTATATATTAATGTCAAAAGACAGAGGTAGAACTTGGACGAGCATCACAGGAAATTTACCAGAAAGAGGAACGGTTTACTCCATAGCGCAGGATCATAAAGTAGAGAGTTTACTTTTCTGCGGAACAGAATTTGGAATGTACACTAGCCTGGATGCTGGTGCACATTGGATTAAAATGGGAGCTGGACTTCCTACTATCGGAATAAGAGATATAGCCATTCAAAGAAGAGAGAATGATATTGTATTAGCCTCTTTTGGGCGTGGTTTTTATGTCCTAGACGATTACACTCCACTAAGAACAATGAGTAAGGAAATCTTGGATAAAGAATCTCATTTATTCCCAACCAAAAAGGCACTGATGTATGTTGAAAGCAATCCTTTGGGTCTAAGGGGTGTAGGATCTCAGGGAGCTAGCCTTTATACTGCCGAAAATCCACAATACGGAACGCACTTTACTTTTTACTTAAAGAATGCTCCAAAAAAAGCAATTGACGAGCGTAGAGAAAAGGAAAAGGAAAAAATTAAGAATGGAGAAGCTGTTCCTTTCCCAAGCTTTGAGGATTTGAGAGTTGAAGCTACAGAAGAAGACGCCTACCTTGTATTTGTTGTCAAAGAAAACGGAGGTGATATTGTTAAGAAAATTAAAGCTCCGGCAAGAGAAGGTGTTCAACGTGTGGTTTGGAATCACAGATATTCGACAACAACTCCTGTTAAGAAAAGCTTTCAAGCACCAGGCCGCTATGGTATGGCTGATGATGGCTTTTTAGCAGTTCCTGGAACTTATAAGCTAGATGTTTACTTGGTAAATAATGGAAAAGTTAAAGAACTTCAAAAGGACCACAGTTTTGAAATAGAATACTTGAATAACAAAACCTTACCTGCTGCTGATAAAAACGCTTTAACTGCATTTTACAAGGATCTAAGCGAAATGAGAAGAAAGGTGAGAGGATCTGCCAAGCTAATGAGTGAGACAAACAATCGCCTGAGCTATATCAAAGCTGCCATTGCTAGTAGTCCAAACACTGATTTAAAATGGATGCAAGAGGTAGAGAGTTTGGAAGCAAAGCTTTACGATTTAGGAGTTGAAATGTGGGGAGATGGAATTCGTTCTAAGTACCAATTTGAATCACCAGAAGGTTTTGCATCACGTTTGGAATACGTTGTATGGAGTATGTGGAGTGCTAGTTCTGCACCAACGAGTACATCAAAAGAACAATTGAGTATTGCCAAAGAAGAGTATGCTAGCTTTATTGATAATCTTCATGCTACAATGAACGCGGTTGAAGCATTGGAGAAGAAACTTGACAGTGTAGGAGCTGGATATACTCCAGGTCGTGGAACCGAATGGAAAAGAGGCTAAATATGGATTTAAAATTGGTCGAATGTCCGCGTGATGCCATGCAAGGCATTCATGAGTTTATACCTACTGAAAAGAAGGTCGCATACATCAATTCGATTCTGGCTTGCGGCTTTGATACGGTAGATTTTGGTTCTTTTGTTTCACCTAAGGCCATTCCTCAAATGAAGGATACAGCTGAAGTATTGAAACAATTAAACCTTGACTCCAGCAGCTCCAAATTGTTAGCAATTGTTGCAAACGAACGTGGAGCCATAGACGCTTGTAATTTTGACGAAATTCAATATCTGGGTTACCCTTTTAGTATTTCTGAAACCTTCCAAAAAAGAAATACCAATGCTAGCATTGATGAAAGTTTGAAACGTGTAGAAAGCATTCAAGACCTTTGCGTAAAGCACGACAAAGAAATGGTCGTATATATTTCAATGGCTTTTGGGAACCCTTATGGTGATCCATGGGATGCGGAAGTAGCTGCAAAATGGAGCGAAAGATTGCATAAGGAAATTGATATTCCAATTATCGCCTTGTCTGATACCATTGGCGTAAGTAACCCAGAAAACATTGACTATTTGTTTCGAACCCTAATACCAGAATTTCCTAATTTGGAAATTGGTGCTCACCTCCACAGCACACCTGATACTATCGAAGAAAAAGTTGATGCTGCCTACAGGGCAGGTTGTAAAAGATTTGACGGTGCAATTAAAGGTTACGGTGGTTGCCCTATGGCAAAAGATGATCTTACTGGAAATATGCAAACCGAAACTATGCTAGATTATTTCAATAAAAATGGAATAGAACATGGCATTAAAGAAGATATATTTAATGAAACTGTTGCACTAGCTGCAAACACATTCCCCTTATCATAATGATACATTATATTGAGCAAGCCTCAGAATTAGGTGCTGGAACAAGAGGAGCTTCCTTAGGTATTGGAGCCCTTAAAGTTGCTGCAAGAAATAAAAATAGTGATGTACTTCTTAAGTACGATTCAACAAGTTTGGAGGACTATGATCATTTGTTGGATGAAGTTACAACGACACCAAAAGCAATCAATATTAGTGGAATTGCCCAGATTTTTGAAAATCTATCACAACAAGTTGCCACGGTTCTGGCAAATGAAGAATTTCCACTAGTGTTATCCGGAGATCACTCTTCTGCAGGAGGTACCATTGCTGGAATTAAAAAAGCCTATCCAGATAAAACTCTTGGGGTTGTCTGGATAGATGCTCATGGTGATTTGCACTCACCTTACACCACACCCTCAGGCAATGTCCATGGCATGCCTTTGGCCACCGCCCTTCAAATAAACAATGAAGACCGACGAATTAATGAGGTAACCGGTGAAGCTTTGGAGGCTTGGAACAAAATGAAGGCCTTAGGTGGTAAGAATAAATTAAGTCCTGAAAACTTAATATTTGTGGGTGTTCGAGATACAGAAGAACCTGAAGATTATTTGATCTCTAAACACAACATTAAAAATCATACTGCAGAGGAGGTTCATTCTAAAGGTGCGCATGCCATTGTAAATGAAATTTTAGAGCAGTTGAAAAACTGTGATATGATTTATATTTCTTTTGATGTAGATAGCATGGATTCAGATATTGTTGGTCATGGAACAGGAACTCCAGTACCTAATGGATTGAGACCCGATGAAGCCAAAACTATAATTCATGCTTTATTGCAAGATGATAAAGTTTGTTGCTTTGAAATGGTCGAAATAAACCCTTGCTTGGATGATAAAACAAATAACATGGCTGAAGTATCTTTAGAAGTTTTAGAAACAGCTGTACAATCTCTTGAAAACCGATTTAACCTAATAGCCTAATGCAAAATTTAGAGCAGAAAATTAGCGCCTGTCTTAACAACTTTGCAAAAGAAGTTTATGGGCAAGATTTACCCCTTAACACCTGGCAATACCAAAAAACAAGAAAAGAGTTTGATGGTGATATCACCTTGGTAGTTTTTCCCCTTTTACGCATAAGTAAAAAAGGGCCTGAACAAACAGGAGAGGAGATTGGAAATTATTTAAATGAGCATCTAGACATTGTTACCAGTTACAATACTGTAAAGGGCTTTTTGAATATTGAAATTTCAGATTCATATTGGCTAGAAAGTTTTGATACGATATTTAAAGATGAACAATTTGGTGCCAAGTCTCCTTCTGGTAAAACCTATTTGGTAGAATTCTCTTCACCGAATACAAACAAACCCTTACACCTGGGCCATTTAAGAAATATATTTCTAGGTGACGCAGTTAGTTCCATACTAGAAGCAAATGGTCATGAAGTGGTTCGAACGCAAATAATCAATGATCGGGGAATTCACATCTGTAAAAGCATGTTGGCCTGGCAAAAAGCGGGTCTAAATGAAACACCTGAGAGCACAGGAATTAAAGGAGATAAATTAGTTGGAAAATACTACGTGGAGTTTGACAAGCAATATAAAAAAGAAATAGCTGCGCTTGTTGAAAATGGAATGGAGAAAGATGAGGCCGAGAAAAAAGCGCCGAGTCTTTTAGCCGCTCAAGAAATGTTGCGAAAGTGGGAAGCTGGTGACGAAGAAGTAACTGAGCTATGGAAAACCATGAACAGTTGGGTTTATGGCGGATTTGACGACACCTATAAGCAAATGGATGTCTCCTTTGATAAATTATATTATGAAAGTGATACCTATCTGTTAGGAAAATCTGTTGTTGACGAGGGACTTTCGAAAGGCGTATTCTTCAAAAAAGAGGATGGTTCTGTGTGGTGTGATCTTACTGCCGAAGGACTTGATGAAAAACTTGTTCTGCGATCAGATGGCACTGCTGTCTATATGACTCAGGACATTGGTACAGCCATTGAACGATACAAGGATTACCCTAATATGAAAGGGATGATTTATACGGTTGGAAATGAACAAGATTACCATTTCAAGGTGCTTTTCTTGATTCTAAAGAAACTTGGTTACGAGTGGGCCAAGGAATGTTACCATCTTTCTTACGGAATGGTGGATTTACCAAGCGGTAAAATGAAATCAAGAGAGGGAACTGTAGTTGATGCAGATGATCTTATGGCTGACATGGTTCAAGAGGCTAAAAAAAGTACTGAAGAATTAGGGAAACTGGAAGGACTCTCAGATCAAGAAGTTCATGATATATGTGACACCATTGGAATGGGAGCCTTGAAATATTATTTACTCAAGGTGGACCCGAAGAAAAGAATGATGTTTAATCCTGAGGAGAGTATTGATCTTCAAGGAAATACAGGGCCTTTCATACAATACGCCTACACCAGAACGAATTCATTAATTGAAAAAGCAGGAACTAGTGGCTCGGTTGACAAGTCAATCTCCTTGAATGAAAGTGAAAAAGAGTTATTATTAAATCTTCTGGCATACTCAGCAACTATCGAAACTGCCGCCGCTGAATACAACCCAGGTCATCTCGCCAATTATACCTATGAATTGGTAAAATCTTACAACTCCTTCTATCAAAATAATATGGTTTTGAAAGAAGAGGATGAAAAACAAAAAAACTTCCGTATTGCAATCAGTTATATGACAGGAAAAATCATCAAAGAAGCAATGCGTAATCTTGGAATTAATGTTCCTCAAAGAATGTAATTATGCGAAATACAAATCGAACTTATAAATACTGGCTAAAGAGCTGTTTACTTCTATTAACAAGCCTGTTAAGTTATAGCGGTCTTTCGCAATTTCTGAAAGAGTATGAGCAAAATGCTTTTCAAATGAGAAGTATTGGTCCGGCAGGAATGTCAGGAAGGGTAACGAGTATAGATGTTGTTCATTCTAACCCCGAACACATTTTTATTGGTACAGCTTCTGGAGGAGTTTGGGAATCTAAAAGTGGGGGAATAACTTGGAATCCCATTTTTGACCAACAGGAGACACAAAGCATTGGAGCAGTGGCCATATGCCAACAAAACCCAGACGTAATTTGGGTAGGAACAGGTGAGGGGAATCCTAGAAATTCACAATCGTCTGGTGCAGGAGTTTATAAGTCAATTGATGGTGGAAAAACATGGGAATATAAAGGTCTTAGAGAATCTAAAACGATTCATAGGGTCATCATAGATCCTACGGACGAAAATACGGTATATCTGGGTGTTACCGGATCTGCTTGGGGACCTAACCCAGAACGTGGAGTATTCAAAACAACTGATGGTGGTGACTCATGGGAAAAGGTTCTTTTTGTTGATGACACCACCGGTTGCTCAGACTTAATTATTGACCCTAGCAATCCAAACAAATTGATTGCTGCCATGTGGGAATACGGAAGAAAACCTTGGACCTTCAACTCAGGTGGAGACGGATCGGCACTCTACATTACCTACAATGGAGGAAAAGACTGGAAAAAGCTTAACGATAAGAATGGCTTGCCTGGTGGGATGATGGGTCGTTCAGGACTTAGCATTTGTCACTCTAAACCCAATGTTGTTTATGCCCTTATAGAAAGTAAGAAAACCGCGCTTTATCGCTCAGACAATGGTGGAGAAAACTGGCGAAAGGTGTCAGATAAAAATGTTGGAAATAGACCTTTTTACTACGCCGACATATACGTTGATCCAAAAAATGAAAACAGATTGTTTAACCTTTATTCTGTTGTTAGTAAAAGTGAGGATGGCGGCCGCAGTTTTCAAACGCTCTTGCCATACAGCCGGATTCATCCTGATCATCACGCCATGTTCATTCACCCTGAAAACCCTAACTATATCATTGAAGGTAATGATGGAGGACTAAATATCTCGAGAGATGGAGGTGCGAACTGGCGCTTTGTAGAGAACTTACCTCTAGCTCAATTTTATCACATCAATGTAGATAATGATGTTCCATATAACATATATGGAGGAATGCAGGATAATGGATCATGGGTTGGACCTTCTGAAACCTGGTCTTGGCAAGGAATAAAGAACTTTCATTGGCAGGAAGTACTTTTTGGTGACGGTTTTGATGTGATGCCAAAAGCTGGTAACTCGAGATATGGTTATGCCATGTATCAAGGCGGGCAACTGCATGCTTATGATCGATTGACAGGTGAGACACAAAAAATTAAACCAGTTCCTTCGGACAATACTCCTTTACGTTATAATTGGAACGCTGCTCTAGCTCAGGACCCCCATAACCCTTGCGGTGTTTATTTTGGTAGTCAATTTTTACATTACTCTAATGATTGTGGTATAAGCTGGAAAACCTTGTCCCCTGATCTAACTACGAATGATACTAGTAAGCAAAAACAAGCTCTAAGTGGGGGATTGACTATTGACGCTACTCAAGCTGAAAATTATACCTCTATAACCTGTGTTGGACCCAGTCCGGTTAGCTCTCAAGTAATTTGGGTAGGTACAGACGACGGAAATGTTCAGGTTACTAAATCAGGAGGCCAGGCATGGGAAAATGTAGTCAAAACAGGGAAAAAGTTTGCTCCTGAAGGCGGTTGGGTGACACAAATTATCCCATCAAACTTCAAACAAGATGAAGCTTTTGTTGTAATTAACAACTATCGTAAAAACGACTGGGCTCCATATGTATTTAAATTAACTAAATACGGAAAGAAATGGGAAAAGCTTGTCAATGAAGAGGACAGCATGAAGTTCCACGCCCATTCCATTATTCAAGATTTTAAAGAAGAAAACCTTTTGTTTCTTGGAATGGAAGATGGTCTATATTTCTCTCTTGATGGTGGAAATGATTGGCAAAAATGGACCAATAATTTCCCTTCGGTACCTACTACAGATTTGAAGATACAAGAACGAGAATCCGATTTAGTCATTGGAACATTTGGAAGAGCAGCATATGTACTGGACAATATTTCCCCTTTAAGAGAGAAAGCACGCCAATTAAAACAAGCTGAGAACCAAAAATTTGTTGTTTACAACACCGCTCCAAGATACATGGCGAGTTTTAAACGTCCTTCTGGACCCAGATTTGGAGGGGACTCGGAATATAGTGGTGCTAATGACAATATGATGTCGATACCATATTTCATTGATCCTTCTGTCATGAAATCATCGGCAAATAAAAAGGACAAGGAAGATACTGTTAAAGTGAATTATAAAGATGTATACTTTACTGTTTTTGACGTTAAAATGGACACCGTTCGAAATATCAAATTTGATGCTGATTCTGGTTATCACTTTGTTCGATGGAGTTTAGATGCTAATTCAATTCGATTCCCGCAATCACGAAAGAGAAAGGATGCTAATCCGAGGGGTGGCGGTTATATTACTCCAGGCACCTACTATGTCTTCATGGAATATGCTGGATTAAAAGACTCTATTGAAGTCAAAGTAATGCCCGACCCAAGAGTTAATGTTGCTCCTTCCGATTATGTGAAGAAGAAAAGTCTTTATGACGATTATTTGTCCAAGGTAAGTAAGTTAACGGAAGCATATGATTTTTTAGTGGATGCTAAAAAAACGTTAAAGAGGGTTGAAGCCGCAGCTGATCTTATGGAAGGAGATAAGAAAAAAGCCATCATAGACAGCTCTGAGAATATTCGTAATGAAATTACACGTTTACAGGAAATCTTTCATATACCTGAAGATTTTGAAGGATATGACCACGTTACGCAAAAACTAAACGGTTTAATTTGGGATGGTTTATCATATATTGAAGCATCCAACGGCACTTTACTAGGCAATGGAAAAAGAGCCGTTGAAATTGCCGAAACCGAAATGAAAAAAGCCTTAGATGAAATCAATCAGTTTATTAAAACCGATTGGGAAACTTATACGAATCAACTGAATGCTTATTATCCTACCTGGTATGAAAAACAAACTCCTATTACTTGGAAGTAGCATATTAATTTTAGCATGCTCCGAGTCAAAAAAAGAAGCCAATCAAATGGACAAATCAACCGATGAAAAAATAAGCCTTGATCCTCCAATCGCAAAAAAAATAGATAGCGTAATAAAGGAACATGGTAATGAGCGAATCGATCCATATTTTTGGATGCGTTTATCAGACGAGCAAAAGGAAGCTGACAATCCTGATGCTCAAACACAAGACGTTTTGGCCTATTTGGAGGCAGAAAATGCCTATACAAAAGCATGGTTCTCTGACAAAGAAGAATTGAAAGATGAACTATTTAATGAAATTGTAGGGCGTATAAAAGAGGATGATGAAAGCGTTCCTTATCTAGAAAACGGTTATTACTATTACGATCGAGTAGAAAAAGGGAAGGAGTACGAGATTGTTTGCCGTAAGAAAGATAGCTTAGCCAATGATGAGGAAGTAATATTAGATGCCAATAAAGAAGCTGAAGGCCTAGATTTCTATGATTTAGGAACAGTTGAAGTAAGTCCAAACAGTCAGTTAATGGCTTGGAGCTATGATGATGTTTCCAGAAGACAGTATACAATTCAGGTTAAAGACTTAAAAAACAATAAAATTCTTGAGGATAAAATTGAAAACACCTCTGGAGATGTGGTTTGGGCTGCTGATAACGAGCATTTTTTTTACATTACAAAAGACCCGCAAACCTTACGTGAATGTAAAGTTTTTCGACATAAACTTGGAACTACTCAAGAGGAAGATGTACTAGTTTACTTTGAAGAAGATGAAGCATTTTATCTTGAAATTTCTGATTCCAAATCAAGTGAGTATATTTTAATTGAGAGCTATAGTACTATGGCATCAGAAACTAGGTATATCGCATCCCAGGAGCCGCTCAGTGATTTCAAAATATTTAACAAGAGAAGTGATGACCACCTATACACAGTAGAGCATCATAACAAACGTTGGTTTATTCTTAGTAATTACAATGCACTCAACTTTCAAGTATTTGAGTGTGATTTGGAAAGCACAAGTCAAGATAGTTGGAAAACAATAATAGAGCACCGAAAGGATATTAGGATTGAAGATATTGAGGTTTATAATAATCATCTGGTATTGAGGGAGCGTGAAAATGGCCTTCAAAAACTACGCATTCGTAATCTGGTTTCAGGAAAGGATTCATACGTACCTTTTGAAGAGGAAACTTATACTATCTCCATTTCAGAAAATTTAGATTTCAACTCCGAGTGGTTGCGTTACCATTACTCCAGTTTAAAGGTGCCAAGCTCAGTTATTGAATATAATTTAATTGATGGGCGTTCCGTAACAAGAAAAACCCAAGAAATTATTGGGGGATATGATCCTAAGGCCTTTAAAACAGAAAGAGTTTGGGCAAATGCTCCCGACGGTGAAAAAATTCCGATTTCACTTGTTTACAGAAATGGTATAAAGTTAGACGGTAGCAATCCTCTATTACTTTATGGGTATGGATCATATGGTGTAACTATTCCCGATCGTTTTTCAATACCGCGATTGAGCCTTTTAGATAGAGGGTTTGTGTATGCCATAGCACATATTCGAGGAAGTGAATACTTAGGAAGAGAATGGTACGAAAACGGAAAAAAGCTTAAGAAAATAAATACCTTTTCAGACTTCATATCATGTGGGCAACATCTAATCCAAAAAGGATATACCTCACCGAATAAAATGTACGCTATGGGTGGCAGTGCTGGCGGTCTATTGATGGGTGCTGTTATTAACATGAAGCCAGAGATTTTTCATGGTATTGTTGCAGCCGTTCCTTTTGTTGATGTTATGAGCACCATGTGGGATGAATCAATTCCACTGACAACTGGAGAATTTGATGAATGGGGGAATCCCAAAAATGAGGAATATTATAACTACATGTTACAATACTCCCCTTACGATAATGTTAAGAAAATGAACTATCCGAACATGCTTGTAACAACAGGTTATTGGGATAGTCAAGTACAATATTGGGAGCCTGCAAAATGGGTAGCAAAATTGCGTGATTACAAAACAGACGATAACATATTATTACTCGAAACCAATTTAAGCACAGGACACGGTGGTGCATCCGGCCGTTATGAAAGCTATAAAGAAACAGCTATGGAGTACGCATTTTTGATACATTTATCTGGTCAGAAATAAAGCTTACATTTGTTTTACTTGGTTTTTAGATTTGTAAAATATCTTTTCTGCTTAATTGTCTGTGTAAACTTTTCGTTTGGACAACAAGTCAATTTCCAACGATTCGGAATCTCTGATAAACTCTGTGATTTACAGATAACGGATATTACATTTGATGATGAAGGACGCATTATCGTTGGAACTCCTTATGGTTATTCTATCGGCAATGGATTGAATTTCGAATGCAATTCCCCTGACTCTATAAGTTATGATAAGCGCGTAAACAGCATAGCTTCCTCGAAAGGGTATATTTATGTAGGAACTGATGTAGGACTTTATGTTTTCCTTTCTGATGGTACCCAAGTCACAAAAGATGGCGAAATAAAGTCAATCAATAAAATTGTTAGCACGAAGAACGAGACCTACATTGTTTGTGAAAATGAAATATTTTACGGTAATAAGAAATCATTTAATAAATTAACACATCCTAAACTTGATGAGTACAAAGGATTTTCAGCGGCCTTATTTCACAACAATAGACTTTATTTAGCAACGGAAAACGGAGACCTTTTAATACTTAGAACTGATCCAAAAACTAAACACCTATCCTTATCCGATTTTCATTTTTCAAACAATAATACAGTCATAACAGACCTTTGTATTGGTAAAGAAAATACGCTCTTATTATCATGCTCAAATGGAATATTTGAATTCGATGGAATTGGCTTTAATAAGATTAAATTTCCAGGGAGCGACCAATATTATTTCACAACAATTTCTTACAACCATTTAAGTGAAAAGTATTGGGCCGGAACATGGGGAGGGGGCGCGTTCGAATTTGATAAAATCTCATATAAAAAATATAGCAACACCGGTGATTTTAAAGATGATGTAGTTACGAATATACATTGTGACAAGTTCGGCAATACCTGGATAGGAACCTATAGCTTAGGATTATTCGAGCTTAAATTGGGAAATATTGAGGTTTACACCGATAAAGATGGCCTAAAGAATCACAATGTGACAGCCATCACTAAGTTAAATGATAAGTTATATTTCACCACCTTTAATGGAGTTTATACATACGATGGAACTGAAATTTCAAAAATTCAGGGGACTGAAAATGAAAGATTTTCGAGCATATGCTCTCATTCCGGAAGTATTTACACAATAAGTCACAGTGGAGAATTATATCGAATAGATCCTTACACCGATAAAGCGTTGCTTGAAACTTCTTCTGAATTAATGGAGGCAATGCATATTTGTTCCTATCAGGGTAGCTTATATGTTTGGTGCTACAATCAAGGTCTTTTTACTTTTGAAAATGGACAAACAAGAAAAGTAGTCTCATTTAAAGAAGCGAAGAACAGAAATATTTACACCAGTCTAGCTCATCAAGGGGACCTCTTTTTTGGAACATCTCAAGGCTTGGTGTTTTTTAATGGAGTAAACTTCATCGACACGCTTACTAGAAATCCAAATATCAATAAATCCAAAATAAATCAAGTATTAGGGTATAAGCAAAATCTTCTAATCGCTACCGATCAAAACGGCTTATGGAAGTATAACCTTGGAACGGATAGCTACATGTACGCTAACAGTGCACAAGATAAAAAAAACAGAGCTGTTCAAGCCATCGTTCAAGTAAGAGACAGTAGTGAATACTTGCTTGCTACTCGATACGGAACAATGTTCGTAGATTTTGAGAATAATGAGAAGATTCACCGAGTTTTCGATGACTTAGTTGTTATGAAAATTAACCCTGGCGCAATAGCGCACATTGGGGATGAGTATTTCTTAGGGTCAACCTCAGGTCTGATTCGCTTTAATGATGCAGCACTGAAAAGACCAAGGGCACCAATTAAAATTTACGCTAACAACTTTTATTTTCAAACAGATCTAAAAAGAAAGTCACTCCCTGATTTTAGAAACTTAGAATATGAAAAAGGAAGTTTTGGATTTAAGCTAAATGCAATTTCCTTTGACGAAAAGGACTTAAAATACCGCTACAGAATAAAGGATAAAACGGATTGGAGCAATTATTCCAAGAATGATGAAATTCAAATAGGCATCATTCCACCAGGAAAATATACAGTTGAAGTTCAGGCCATTTCATCTAATTTCATTAAAAGTAAAATTATATCAATTCCTGTAGAAGTTGAACATCCTTTTTGGATGTCCTTTAGTTTTTTCATAATCGTACTAAGTTCCTTCTTATTGGTCGCTTTTGGAGTTCTTATTTTCCTCATACCAAAATCGGAGATTAAATTAACTCCTTCTACAAAATTTAAACCTGCTATTTATCGCGGAATTATGATAACTGGAGGTTTAGCCTATCCTATAGTGTCCTATTTAGATCGTATTAACTCACCAGAAATGGTTAACCCGCAATCTTCTATTAGTATCTCAATAGGCGCAATAATTTTCCTCTATGGCATATTGTCTTTTGTTTCGAAGAGGCTTTCTAAATATCTTAGTCAAGCAACTTATTTAGGTTATTTCATAATTCTTGGTCACTTATTACTTCTTACTTATACCAATCAAATAATTTCAGCTCATGTTATAGGTGTTCTATTTTTGATTGCCATGAGCGCCATTGTCCTTGAGAAATTTGCTCAATATCTAGTTTTCTCAATTGCTATAATCATTATTTACTTCTTTATAGTTTTTGGAGTAAAAACACCACAATTTGATCCGTCACGGGCCTTAATTTCGGTTATTACCATGTTAATTATCATAGGCTTGCTTATTACAAGTAGAAGAAGTTTCTTTAATAAATTGAGTATAGGAAACTCTGTATTGAACCTTGGAAGTGATATTGCCTTGGTTTCAAATATCAAAGGTAAATTGATTTATTCTACCAGTAACATTCAGAAGATACTGGGTAAGACGGAAAGCGAGTTATTTGACATAATTACTACAACACTTGCCGAAAAGGGTAAGACCGTTTTTTCTATTGCGTCAAACGAGCCTGAAACTAGTTTTGACCTTCATTTCAAAAACAAAAATGATGAGCATTATTATCGTTTAAAGATAAGTCCAACCGATAATGCATACTATTTATTGAGCTTATATAACATCACAAAGACTATTGAACTTGAAAAGGAAAAAACAATGCTAAGCTTGGTTGCTGAGAAAAGTAGTTCGGGCATTGTAATTTCTGACGCAAATGGACGGGTCGAATGGTGCAATAAATCCTTAGAGCGCATGATGGGTTATGAGTTAAACGAGCTGAAAGGAAGAGTTCCAAGTGAAGTGTTTAAACTTAAAAAAGGCTACAATTTAAAACCGCCTAAGGATAACCTAAAAAAAGGCTTTATCGTAGCCATTCCACATATTCATAAAAATGGAAAGGAGGTATGGTTAGAAATTCAAAATACTCCTATACTGGATAAGGATAGTCAGATTGTGCAACAGGTAGAAATTGTTAATGATATTACCGAGAAAAAACTTGCTGAAGAAGAGCTAAAGAATACCACCGAACAACTGAGCACGCTGAATCTGATTTCGCAAGCCATAATGGAACGAAATGATATTGAGGGGGCATTGTTTAAACCTTTAGAGGAGTATTTCTCTAAATATTCTTTGGTAAGAATTACAATTTCAACTTTTAATAGCGAAAACGAAACGGTTACCTTCTATTTTACCGATGATAAAATCAATCGATTCTTAACAAATACGACTATTCCGGTTAATGAAATTTCATCTTATAAAACTTTATCAAAAGGTGATATTTACTTTGTTTCCGACATCAATGAAATAGAACATCCTTCGGCAACGGACATAAGCATGCTGGAAGATGGGATACGATCCTACTTCATGTACCCACTTTTTAGTAAAGATGAATTACTAGGCTCTTTAAATATGTCATTTGCTAACCCTGATGATATCGATGATCAAATGATGGAGGAGATAGCATTCTTTGCAAGCGGTATTAGTGTGGCCCTAAACCAAGTTCATCTGATAAATCAGTTGAACAAGGAGAGAAGTGAGGTAAAGGAGATTAATAAGGATCTTACAGATAGCATATCGTATGCAAAGAAATTGCAAGACGCTAAATTACCTGACTTGACCATTCTTAGGAGCAATTTTTCAGAATGTGCAGTATTTTACAGACCAAAAGAAATAGTAAGTGGTGATTTTTACTACTGGACAAGAAAAGGTGATGAAATTATATTTACCGCTAGTGACTGCACAGGGCATGGTGTACCAGGAGCCTTTATGACGATTTTATCTTCCAATTTATTAGATAATATTATAAATGAAAAAGGGATTACCGACCCCGGAATGATTTTATCCTATTTAAATGCTGGAGTTATTGAATATTTCAATAAAACCCAAACCGGCAAATGGGAAGATCAAATTCGCGATGGATTAGACTTGGCATTGGCGTCTTTTAATATTGTTACCGGAGAATTAAAAATCGCGCAGGCTAAACGCCCCGTTATATTAATTAAGGATAATAAGTTAGAGATAATAAAAGCTAATGGACTCTCAATAGGGGATATTCATAATCCTAACCCATTGTACGAATCAATTGCATTAAAGCTTGGATCTGGAGATGCCATTTTTATGTTTAGTGATGGTCCCACAGACCAATTTGGAGGACAAAAAAATAAAAAGTATACCGTGCGCCGATTGATTAATATTATTGAGGAACACAAAGAGAAATCAGTTGATGAAATAATCAATATATTTGATGAAGATATTTCCAGCTACCAGAAAGGATACAATCAAACAGATGATATGGTCTTACTAGGAATTAGGATATGAAAAAGGCAATAATTATTGATGACGATAAGCTAACACTAAAAATTCTTGAGTTAGTCCTCAGCAGCAAAGGGTATGATGTTGATGCCTTTGTTGACATCAATCAAATGGAAATTGATGATTTAGAATTAGAACCTGCAGATTTGTTCATTATTGACTACAACATTGGTGGCTTCAATGGCATTGAAATAGGCGAAAATCTTAAAGAAATATGCCCTAATGCAAGGTTTATTGCCATATCCAGTACCGACAAAGAGAAAATAATCAACCTACACGATGAGTTCGAAAATGTTTTTGATCGTTTCATACACAAACCCTTTACAACTCAAGTTTTTCAGGATGCCTTAGACTTCTAGATCCCTATTTACCCCCATTCCAAAAAGAGCAAAATCATATTTTATTGGATCTTCTGAATCTAACTTTTTTAAATTAGTTGTAATCTCTTCAACAGCCTTCCAATCATTTTGTTTTCTTGAAAGAAGTCCTAAGCTCCTTCCAACATTGCCCGTGTGAACATCAAGCGGAAGATATAAATCACTGCTTGAAATATTCCAAAGTCCAAAATCGACAGGGCCCTTTCGACACATCCATCTCAAGAACATATTTAAACGTTTTGATGAACTGCCTTTTAGAGGATCAGAAACGTGCTTCAAAGTTCTTTCAGGGTGTTGGATAGAGAAAAAAACCTTTTTGAATTTGTGTATTCTTTGCTCATCTTTCCCTAATTGGAATACGGCCTCAAGACCCCCTTCATTCGTGTATATGTTATTTAAACTCCTAAAAAAGAAATCTAAATCAATCGCATTAAAGGTTCTATGGACAAAGCCATCCAATAGGTTTAAATCATTTTTGGAGTATGAGATAATAAAATCATAAGGTTCCTCTCCCATAATTCCCTCTAATCTCTCACAAGATCGAATAATGCTTTTTCTGTTTCCCCAAGCTAAGGTACTGGCAAAGAATGCCATGATTTCTACGTCCTCTTTTCTAGTGTATTTATGAGGAATAGATATAGGATCATTCGGGATGAAATCGGTTTGATGGTACTCCAAATATTTAGCATCCAACAAGGCTTTTAATTCCATTTTGCAAAGCTACGTTAATCCGAGATAAAGCTGTATTTTTGTACAAATTTTTCCTATGTATAGATGGTTACGAAATACTTTACCACGTCCCTTATTAATTAGAATGAGCTACGGTTTTAAACGCGTTGCACCCATTCTATACAAAGGAAGTAATGTCGAGTGTACCGTATGTGAAAAGAAATTCAGAAAATTCCTTTCCTATGGAAGTAAGGTAGCCGAACGTCCAAATGTCTTATGTCCGTATTGCCTTACACTAGAAAGACACCGTTTATTGTGGTTGTACTTAAAAGAAAAATCTAATTTCTTTACGGCAGATAATTTAAAAATGCTTCATATAGCACCAGAACAATGCTTTTTGAACATTTTTAAGGCCCAAAAAAATCTTGATTATTTAACAGGTGACTTGGAGTCTCCAATCGCAGATATTCATTTCGATTTGCATGAAATCCCGCTAGACGAGAACAGTTTTGATGTAATATTCTGTAATCATGTTTTGGAACATGTTGAAGATTCTGACAAGTGTATGCGCGAATTATACCGCGTTATGAAACCAGGAGGCTGGGGAATTTTTCAAGTTCCATTGGATACAAACAGAACGGAAACCTATGAAGATCCGAGCATAACTACTCCAGAAGAGCGTGAAAAGCATTTTTGGCAAAAAGACCACGTTCGCCTTTTTGGTTTAGACTATCCAGAAAAATTACGTGCCGCAGGTTTTGATGTTGAGGAAGTAAAAATGCAAGATGAAATTGGAGAAGATATGGTTGAAAAGTACAGACTCTCCAAAACTGAGGTGCTATATGTGTGTAGAAAAAAAGCTTAAAAACTGGATTCTAGGTTTATGCCTAATTCCTATTCTATGGTCATGCCAACCCAAACAATCCTTATTTTGGGAGGTGAGTGGTAATGGCTTAAAAAAATCATCTTATTTGTACGGTACCATGCATGTTGGAGACGAGCGTGTATATCAGTTTGGTACTCCTGTTAAAACCAGCTTTAAAAACGCGGACTTTGTTGCTCTGGAGCTAAACATGGATAGTGTCGATCAAACGGCCGTTATGATGGGACTAATTATGGAAGGAGATTACACCGTTAAAGGCCTACTTGGAGAAGAAAAATATAACTATGTAGATAAGTTCTTTTCTGACTCCATGAACACCTCTCTAAGCATGATGAACAAAATGCAGCCCATGTACCTTGCAAGCATGGTTTCCGCACGTCATTTGCAAAATGGAAATGATGCTTTGGACCTATACTTCCACAAGGAAGCAAAGAAGAATGGTACAACAGTCATTGGACTTGAACAAATGCATGAACAGATATCCGCTTTTAAATCCATTCCGTATGAAGAGCAGGCAGACATGCTATACAAAGCCATTAAAAATGAATACGAGCCTTCTGATACCACAGCAAGCACAGATGTAATGGTAGAATACTATGTGCAAGGAGATATAGAGGCCCTGTATGAATATACCATTGCAAATTCTGATTTTTCTGACAGCACCTCACAAGTATTTAATGATGCTTTTCTAATTAAAAGAAATCATAATATGGTTGACCGAGTTATTCCTAAAATGAAGGAAGGTAGCGTGTTTATGGCTGTTGGAGCGGCTCATCTAGGAGGAGAAACAGGAGTTATTGAATTGCTTAGAAAGCAAGGATACACAGTTGAGGCTAGAAAAATTAAATAATCGCCTTGGAATTTGATTATCGCAGTTTTGACCTCCCCATTAAAGAGGTAATCCCTGAAATTAAGGAAGAACTTTCCAAATCGAATACCCTTATTGTTAAAGCTCCTCCAGGCGCGGGAAAAAGTACTTTGCTTCCGCTCGTCTTCCTTAATGAAAAATGGCTAAACGGGAAGAAAATACTAGTGCTCGAACCCCGCCGACTTGCTGCAAAATCCATTGCCGCTAGATTAGCAGATTTGCTTGGAGAAAATTTGGGCGAAACGGTTGGATATCGTATTCGTTTTGAAAGTAAGATTGGACCAAACACAAAAATTGAGGTACTTACAGAGGGTATACTAACACGTATTCTTCAGCAAGATAATAGCCTTGAAAACGTAGGGATGATTATTTTCGACGAATTCCATGAGAGAAGTATTCATGCTGATCTAGCTTTGGCTCTATCCCGCGAATCACAGCAGGTATTACGCCCTGACCTACGTTTATTGGTGATGTCTGCAACCTTAGACACTCCCGAACTATCAAGCGCACTTAAATCAAAATTGATTGAAAGCGAGGGTAGACAGTACCCAGTAGAGATAAAATATGCAGGTGAGGCGGATGAAAAGGTTCTACCCGAACTGTGCGCAAGGCTTATTAAACAAGTGATTGATGAACATCCAGAAGGTGATTTATTGGTTTTCTTACCGGGCCAAGGAGAAATTAAAAAGTGTGAGCAGTTACTTAAAAGAGGTACAAATGGGATTTTAATCCGTCCTCTGTACGGCCAACTTCCATTCAAGGAACAAAAAGCTGCCATTTTTCCGGATAAAAACGGGACTAGGAAGGTCGTTTTAGCTACCAACATAGCTGAAACCAGTTTAACGATTGAAGGTATATCCATCGTCATAGATTCAGGCTTTGAAAGGAAGGCCCAATTCAATCCAAATTCAGGACTAACTAGATTAGAAACACAACGAATTTCAAAAGATTCTGCTGATCAGCGAGCTGGTAGGGCCGGAAGACTTAACGAAGGAACTTGCTATAGGATGTGGACCTTAGGTGTTCATTCTAAAATGAAAACACATGCAGCTCCAGAGATTGAACAGGCAGATCTTGCACCTCTTGCACTTGATTTGGCTCAATGGGGAATTCAGGACGCCAATGAATTGATTTGGATAACTCCACCACCATCAGGAAACCTATCAAAAGCAGTTAAACTCTTACACGAACTAGATGCATTGGAGAACAATCGCATAACAGCACATGGAAAAGAACTTCAGAAACTTCCCACACATCCCAGGATAGCGCATATGTTATTGGCTGCTGAGCAAATGGATCAAATTAGTTTGGCATGTGATCTTGCTGCCCTACTCGAAGAAAGGGACCCGCTGGCTAAAGAAGTGGGTATCGATATTAACCTGAGAATTGAGGCCTTGAGAAGGTTCCGGAAAGATGGTCGTGGCCCCTTAAGACTTAAACAAATTGAAAAAATCGCTCAGCAATACAGGAAAATTTTCAATGCCAATTGTGATAACGGTTTTTTTGATGAACACGATACGGGCCTGCTCATCGCATATGCCTATCCTGAAAGAATAGCTTGCGCGCGCCCCGGAAATAATGCGCAATTTCAAATGGCCAATGGAAAGTTTGCCGCAGCAGGACATAAAGATGATCTAGCACATGCACCATGGCTCGCGATAGCCAATGTCGCTGACCGACAGGGTAGTGGTAAAATATTCTTGGCCTCCCCACTAAACCCAAAAGATTTACTTCCCATGGTGAAAACCAAAGAAACTATTTCTTGGAATACGAAAAAAGGGGGGCTCCTTGCTACTGAAGATCTTCGAATTGGAAATATCATTCTTAAATCAACTCCGATTGATGAACCCAATCAAGAAGAAATAACTAAAGTCATCTGTCAGGCTATTGAGAAGGAAGGCAAAAGTCTTTTAAATTGGGATGAAAATGTTGATCAATGGCAAAACAGAATTATTTCTTTGCGTGCCTGGAACCCAAACGAGTCATGGCCTGATGTAAGTACTGAAAAACTTCTTAAATCGAATGAGGAATGGCTTACTCCCTATCTCGCTCAAGTGCGGTCTCCAGAAGATTTAAAAAAAATCAATCTGTTTGAAATCCTGCGCTATAGTCTTTCTATAGAAAAGCAAGAAATGTTGGAAAAACTAGCTCCAAGGAAGATTAAAGTTCCGAGTGGATCAGAAATAAAATTGACCTATCAGCCGAATGGTTCAGATCCCGTATTGGCTGTTCGCTTGCAAGAATGTTTCGGAATGACCCACACACCGAAAGTAAATAACGACAAGCAAAATGTCCTCATGCATCTGCTCTCACCAGGCTTCAAAATTGTACAAATAACAAGCGACCTAAAAAGCTTTTGGAATGAAGGTTACCATGAGGTTCGTAAAGATTTAAGAATGCGCTATAAAAAGCACTTTTGGCCTGAAAACCCTTGGGAAGTAGAAGCTATAAAAGGATCAAGAAAGCGAAAATGAGAACTCAAATCATAGATCAAATTCTTAACAAACTAGGTGCGGTTGATTTAAAGAAAACTCAAAGCATCCAGTCACTTTGGAGCAACTATGGTGAAATTTATAAGGCAGACCTTATTTTTCCTGATGATACATTAAAGGTTGTAATAAAGGATATATATCCTCCTTCAGAAATGGAACATCCAAGAGGATGGAATACAGATGTTTCCCACCAAAGAAAACTAAAGTCCTATCAGGTAGAAGAGAATTGGTATAAGGATTACTCTAAACGCTGTGATGAAACATGCAAAGTACCGAAACTCTATACTTCTTTATCGGATGACCATAGGTCCGTTTTCATTTTAGAAGACCTTGATTTCAGTGGGCTTGAGCTACGGAAATCAAAACTATTACCTGAAGAGGCAAAGCTATGTTTAAAATGGCTAGCCAATTTCCATGCTCAATTTATGGGTACACCAGCCCATGAATTATGGAAAAAAGGAAGTTATTGGCACCTGGATACACGACAAGAAGAATGGGAGCAAATGCCATCTTCGGAATTAAAAAAACATGCAAAAACTTTGGACAACAAACTAGACAATGCGAAATTCAAAACATTAGTACATGGAGATGCAAAGCTTGCAAATTTTTGTTTTACTCAAGATATGAGCAATGTTGCAGCCGTGGACTTTCAGTATGTAGGAAGCGGTTGTGGGATTAAAGATGTTGTCTATTTTATGGGGAGTTGTCTAAGTTCAGATGAATGTGAAAAGCATGCCTCAACCTTACTAAACTATTATTTCAGCAAGCTTAAGACTTCTTTAGAAGAAAGAAATTTTCAAGAGAATTTTAAGGAATTGGAACAAGAATGGCGCTCACTTTATCCCATTGCGTGGACTGATTTTACTCGTTTTTTAATGGGATGGATGCCGGGTCATCAAAAAATAAATGCCTACAGCTTAAAATTAATGGAAGAGGCCCTTTCACAAATTTGAATTATAACCAGGACACTCTTCTAAATAGAAAAAAGGTGAGAAATTCTCACCTCTTATTATTATTCTTTTATAAACTTTATTTGATCTACATCATTATCAGAAATAATATTCAAAATATAACTACCTTGGGGGATTGAACTAACATCTATTTTGTTAGTAGACAAGGTTCCATCGAGAATAATCTTACCCTGTATGTCAATTATACTATAAGTTGAATTAAACAAACTCATATTTGATTCAAGCACAAGGTAATTTGTCGTTGGATTTGGGAAGACCTCTAGTTTCAAGGCTTCTTTTTCCTCTACCGAATTCACACCACATTTACTGAATCGATAGAGTGAATAGGTAGGTGGAACACTGGCAAGAGTAGAGAAGGTAGTACTGATACTCGGAAGTGAATGTCCTCCATCCAGGGTGTAATGGTTCTGAGTGACATAATTACCAAATCCCATCACTGGTGCTGGGTCTTGATTGTAAAAAATGTCATACTCACTCGGCTCAATTGACTGATAACCTACATGAATTTCAAAATCTCCGCAAGACTCATATAACCACAATTGAAATTCAATATAATCATTATCCTCTGCATCAAACTCAAAACCAGCATTAACGAAATATAATTTAAATATTCTGTCACCGGGTGTCCCAAAGGTGTTATAAACAATAGGCGAGGGGTCCGATCCTGTGCCGGATGGTCTATCCTGAAGAGGACATTCAAATGCAGAAATATATGACTGATTTACCTGGCCTGTTTTAAACCTAACAAAACCATTTTCGGCCACCTCAAGAGAATCAAAGAAAATTCCGTCCATCTCAAACTGAAATCCAATAGGTATTGATTTATACATTTTTATACCATTAAATAATGTGGGGTTGGACTTATCTACGATATAAAATGGAGAAATCTGATTAAAATCTGAAGTATCGTATGTTACGGTGTAATTTTGAGAACTTCCATATAAAAAAGAAAAGATGAGAAGTGTTAAAAGGGTAGTTGTTCTAATCATATTACAAGGTTTTAAGTGAAACAATAAACTCTTTATCAAACTACGCATTATGATTAGGTTATGTTTTCAGATTGATTCACCTGTATATAAAAAGCCTTGAAGTGTATATATTCAGAATTAAATGATCTAAAATTGTGCTTGACGGAGTTTATCAATTAGAAATAAAATTAAGTTAGATTAATCACGATGAAAGATTTTTTTCTATTTTTGGTCACCTAAAATGAGAAATTTAAATCTACATCATTGGCATCATTTAAACCTCCAGGTGGGATGATATCTCTATGTAGAAAATCATAATATTATAAACCCGCCTGATTCCGGCGGGTTTTTTATTGATAGTTTTTTCAATCCGTCGGTTTCAGGCTTTTAAACAAAAGATGAAACTAAAAATTGCAGTACAAAAATCAGGACGTTTAACGGATGAGAGCCTGGCTTTATTAAAAGAATGCGGTATCAGTATTCGAAATGGTCTAGACCAGCTTAAAACAAAGGCCAGCAACTTTCCTATTGAAATCTTATTCTTAAGAAACTCAGATATCCCTAAATATTTGGAGTCTGGTACAGTTGACCTTGGAATTATTGGTTCGAATGTACTTATTGAGCAGGAGTGTGACTTTGAAATCCCAATGGAACTTGGTTTCTCCAAATGCACGGTAGATATCGCCATTCCAAAAGGATTGGAATTAAACTCAATAGCAGATTTGGAAGGGAAGAAAATAGCCACATCATATCCAAATACGCTTAATTCTTTTTTGAAGGAAAACAATATTGATTGTGAAATACACAAAATTTCTGGCTCTGTTGAGATAGCTCCGAATATTGGACTCGCTGATGCGATAATGGACATAGTTTCAAGCGGAAGTACGCTATTCAAAAACGGGTTAAAGAGTTTTTGTAAAGTACTGGATTCACAAGCTGTTTTAGCAGTTTCTCCCAAAATAGACCCTGAAAGCAGAAAAATATTGGAGCAACTTTTATTCAGAGTGGAATCAGTACTCAAAGCTAAAAATCAAAAATACATTCTATTGAATGCTCCAAAAGAAAAAGTTGATGAAATAAGCAACATACTTCCGGTGCTTAAAAGTCCAACAGTTCTTCCATTGGCTGAAGAAGGATGGGTATCTATACACTCAGTTATCGCAGACAAAGATTTTTGGGAGGTAATTGAAAGATTAAAAAATGCAGGAGCGCAAGACATTTTGATTGTTCCAATTGAAAAAATGGTAGCCTAATGAAAACGTACAATAACCCCGAGAAAAGTTCTTGGTCATCGCTGTGCAAAAGAGCACAACTTGAAGCATCAAACCTACAAGAGTTGGTGGAATCAATTTATGCTAAAGTTGCATCCGAAGGAGACAAGGCACTTTTAGCTTATACAGCACAATTTGACGGCGTAGATCTCAAAGGATTAAAATATGACAATACCACTGAGACGAGCATTGATCCTGAATTGGAAAAAGCAATTAAAGATGCCGCCAGGAATATTCGGAAATTTCACAAAGCCCAACGGCCTAATGATGTGGATATTGAGACCATGCCAGGAGTTCGTTGCCAAATGCTTTATCGTCCATTAGAAACTGTAGCAATCTATATCCCGGGAGGCACTGCACCCTTATTTTCTACCGTACTTATGTTGGCAATACCTGCTCTTGAAGCTGGAGTTAAGAACATTTACATACTAACTCCACCAGATAAAACAGGCGGTTTAAACCCGGTCATTTCAAAGACAGCTCAACTGCTTGGCATACAAGATATTTTTCTTGTAGGGGGAGCTCAAGCTATTGCGGCGGCGGCTCTAGGAACTGAAAGTATAACTAAAGCTGACATAATTACAGGGCCTGGTAACCAATATGTTACAGAAGCCAAAAACCTTGCGCAAAGCGAAGGGGTTTTAATTGATATGCCGGCTGGTCCTTCTGAACTATTAGTATGGGCAGATAACACCTGCAAAGCGAAATATGTGGCATCCGACCTTCTTTCTCAAGCCGAACATGGGAGTGATTCTCAAGTTATATTGTTGTGCGACAGTATCGAGCTCGTGAATGAAATACAAATGGAGCTAGACAAACAAATTCAGAATCTTGAGCGCATTACATTCGCAGAAAAGGCCTTGCAGAATTCGAGAGCTATTGTTCTAGCAGATGAGGGCTTACAAATTGACTTTGTGAATCAGTATGCTCCTGAGCACTTAATAATTGTAAAGAATAATGCTCGAGAATACCTGAATAAAATTGAAAATGCAGGGTCCATTTTCTTAGGTAATTACACACCTGAAAGCGCTGGAGATTACGCTAGCGGCACCAATCACACTTTACCAACATATGGTTTTGCTAAAAATTATTCGGGAGTGAGCCTCAGAACTTTCCTGAAAAGCATTACCGTTCAGGAAATCGATGAAAAAGGGATGCGCGCTATCGGTCCCAAAATTGAAAAAATGGCGGAGGCAGAATTGTTGGGCGCCCACAAAAATGCCGTTACACTCCGATTAAATGATTTACTATGAGCATCAAAGAACTAATTCGTCCATCAATACTCAACCTAGAACCATATAGCAGTGCTAGAGATGAGTTCATAATCAAGGATAATCAAGAGGATCTAATATTCCTTGACGCTAATGAGTCCCCTTTTGAAACTGACTACAACCGTTATCCAGATCCTTACCAAAGAGAATTGAAGAAAGTTATTACATCAAAACTTGGAGGTAAAACAGATAATCTTTTCCTTGGAAACGGGTCAGATGAAATTATTGATTTATTATTCAGATGTTTCTGCATACCATCAAAGGATCAGGTAATTTTTTCATCTCCCACCTACGGTATGTACAAGGTTTCTGCAGCAATAAATGAAGTGGGATTAATCGACATTCCTTTGAGCGAAAAATTTGAACTTGAAACAGAAAAAATAATCCAAACACTCAAAAAAGAAACAGCTAAAATGCTGTTTATCTGCTCACCGAACAACCCGACGGGTAAGACATTCCCGACAAACCAAATTGTGGAGATATTGGAGAACACTAACAAGCTTGTAATTATTGATGAAGCATATATCCAATTTTCAGATCAGGCAAGTTTTAAAGAAAAAATTGACAAGTACCCAAACTTGGTAGTATTGCAAACCTTATCCAAATTGTTTGGTCTTGCAGGCTTGAGATTAGGGCTTTGCTGGACTTCTCAAGAAATAACAGATGTATTAAACAAAGTTAAGCCACCCTATAACATTAATAGCTTGTCTCAAAAAACAGCCATAAGAGTATTGAAAGATGTTGATATTACACAAATTAGAGAACAAAACTCTATTGAACGTGAGAAATATATAAAGGCATTACAATCCTTATCATGGGTAGAGCAGGTTTATGAAAGTGACGCGAACTTCTTATTATTTCGCTGTGATAATGCCGACTTTCGTTACCAACAATTTTTAGAAAAGGGAATTGTAGTTAGAAATCGTAGTAAACAATTGAACTGTGATAATTGTCTAAGGATTTCAATGGGAACACCAGAACAAAACAAAAATATTATTGAACTTTTAAGCACTTTTTAGCATGAAAAAAGCATTATTTATAGACCGCGATGGGACTTTGGTTATTGAACCACCTATAGATTACCAGTTGGACTCCTTGGAAAAATTGGAGTTTTATCCCGGTGTATTCCGATACTTATCCATGATTGCAGAGCAATTGGATTATGAATTAGTCATGGTTACCAATCAAGATGGTTTAGGAACGACCTCCTTTCCGGAGGAAACTTTTTGGCCCGCACACAACAAGATGATGAAGGCTCTTGAGAACGAAAACATAGTATTCAATGATGTTTTAATTGATAAATCCTTTCCCGAAGATAATGCTCCCACACGCAAGCCTGGAACAGCTATGCTGAAATACTATATGAGAGGGGATTATGATTTAGCAAATTCATTTGTTATTGGTGATCGCGAAAGCGACATGGAATTAGCTAAAAACCTGGGCGCTCAAGGAATTTTTATTTCATCGGAGGACAAAGAAGGAAACTATGCACTTCAAACAGATTCATGGCAAGAAATATATCAATTCCTGGTATCCCTAAACAGAACATCCACTTATAAGCGGACTACGAAGGAAACTGATATTTCGATTGATCTAGACTTAGATGGAGCTGGACGTGCAAATATTGATACTGGGTTGAAATTTTTCGATCACATGCTGGAGCAAATAGCCAAGCATGGTCTTGTTGATCTTAAAATAGCCGTTAAAGGCGATTTACAAGTGGATGAGCACCATACGATAGAAGACACGGCAATTGCTCTTGGAAAATGCTTTAAACAAGCTCTTTCTAACAAATTAGGTATTGAACGATATGGTTTTTGCCTTCCTATGGATGATTGTTTAGCGCAAGTCGCTCTTGATTTTGGAGGAAGGGCCTGGATTGAGTGGAAAGCAGACTTCCAAAGAGAAAAGGTAGGTGACTTACCAACAGAAATGTTCTTCCACTTCTTTAAGTCGTTTTCTGATGGTGCTGAAGCCAACCTCAACATTAAGGCTGAAGGAGAGAATGAGCACCATAAAATTGAAGCTATTTTCAAGGCCTTTGCAAAGGCTATAAAAATGGCTGTTAAACGAGATAATGAAAAGCTAATTTTACCGTCAACGAAAGGGATGCTATGAAAAAAGTAGTGATCATAGATTATGGCGCAGGAAATATCCAATCCTTGCAATTTGCTCTAGAAAAACTCGGGATTAAGGCTGCCTTAAGTAATAATCCGGATGAGATTAGTGCGGCGGAAAAAGTTTTCTTTCCTGGAGTTGGTCATGCTAGCTATGCTATGGAGCAATTAAAGAAAAGTGGTTTGGATAAAATTATTCCGCAATTAAAAAGTGATGTTTTTGGCATTTGTCTGGGCATGCAACTCATGTGTTCGTCGACCTCTGAAGGGAATGTGGAAGGCCTGGGTATTTTTGATACAAAGGTTGAGGAATTTGAACCTAAACTCAAAGTACCACACATGGGCTGGAATAAAATACAAACTGCTGACTCCCCTTTATTTAAGGACCTCAAAGAACCCTACATGTATTTTGTGCACTCATTTTTTGCCAACAGAAACAAATATGAAATAGCGGTGTGTGATTACGGGATTAGCTTTTCTGCTGCCTTGGCAAAAGACAACTTTTTTGGCTGTCAGTTTCACCCAGAAAAAAGCGGACCTATGGGACTTAAAATCATTCAAAACTTTATAGAATTATGAGAATAATACCGGCAATAGATATTATTGATGGAGAGGCCGTGCGTCTTTCAAAAGGCGACTACAACCAAAAAATAGTTTATGAAAAAGACCCTAGAATTCTTGCTGAGAGATTTGAAGATGCTGGCTTAAAAGATCTACATATTGTTGATTTGGATGGAGCCAAAGCTGGCAAACCCATCAACCATCAATTGATTGCCGATATTGCCAAAAATTCTGCGCTAAATATTGATGTGGGAGGTGGTATAAAAAAAGCAGAGGATGTAGCGTTTTATCTTGACGCAGGAGTAAAACAAATTACCGCTGGCAGTGTTGCGGTTAAAAATCCAGATGAAGTAAAAAACTGGTTCACAGATTTTGGTGCGAGTAAAATTATCTTAGGTCTGGATGTTTTGAATGATCAAATTAAGATAAGTGGTTGGTTAGAAGATGGCGGAATAAAATGGGTAGATTTAATTGAACAATACTTGGATGTTGGACTGGAATATTTAATCTCGACTGACATATCAAAGGATGGAATGCTTGCTGGTCCTTCTATTGAATTATACGAATCTATCCAGAAACTATATCCAGACCTAAAAATCATTGCGTCTGGAGGTGTTTCAAAAATGGAGGACATCAATGAACTAAAGACAATGAACTTAAATGGCGTCATTGTAGGGAAAGCGATCTATGAAGGCCGTATCAAACTTGAAGAACTATGCTAAGTAAAAGAATTATACCATGCTTGGATATTAAAAATGGGCGTACCGTAAAAGGTGTGAATTTTGTCAATATCCAAGATGCCGGCGACCCTATTGAACTGGCGACCAAGTACTCCGAGACAGGCGCAGACGAACTAGTTTTTCTTGACATATCAGCGAGTGAAGAAAGGAGAAAAACAATGAGTACTTGGGTGAGAGAAGTAGCTAAAAACATCCAAATACCTTTTACTGTTGGCGGGGGAATATCAAGTGTTGATAATGTTGAAGAGCTCCTAAAAAACGGTGCGGACAAAGTATCGGTAAACTCCTCTGCGGTTAAGAATCCTGATTTATTAAACCAAATAAGTGATCGTTTCGGAAAACAATGTTTGGTTTTGGCTATAGATGCTAAATATGATGGGAAAGATTGGTGGGTTTATTTGGTCGGAGGAAAAGAAAAAACGAACCTAAAACTATTTGATTGGGCCTTGGAAGGGCAGAAAAGAGGAGCAGGAGAAATTCTTTTTACCAGCATGAACAATGACGGGGTAAAAGGCGGTTTTGCATTGAATGCGCTGAAAAAATTAAATGACATTTTGAGTATTCCTGTTATAGCATCTGGTGGAGCTGGTAAAATGGAAGACTTTGCTGATGTTTTTACGCAAGCTAAAGCTGATGCGGCTCTTGCAGCCTCTGTTTTCCATTATGGCGAAATAGAAATTCCAGACTTAAAAAAATATTTAAACGAAAAAAACATCCCTATTCGCATATAGATTCCTTCATTAATTGGAAAGAATTGAAGCAACTATATCTATAAACAACGGTTAAGACAAAAAAAAAATGAAAAACAATTATACAAACGAGGACATAAAATGGGATAAAGGCAATGGACTTTTACCTGCTATTATACAAGACAACACTAGCAAAACCGTCCTTATGCAAGGCTATTTTTCTAAAGAATCTTTAGAGCAAACCCAGAGCTCTGGGAAAGTATGTTTCTATAGCAGGAGCAAGGAACGCCTATGGACCAAGGGAGAGAGCTCAAAAAACTATTTAATTGCCAAAGAAATTTTACTCGATTGTGACGGAGACTCCTTCCTCGTTAAAGCAGAACCGCAAGGGCCTACCTGCCACACAGGGAAAGATACATGCTGGGGTGAAAAAAATGAAGCAGGATTAAACTTCTTGCTTCAATTAGAGGCAGTAATTACGGATCGAAAAAATAATCCCACAGAAAAGTCCTATGTTGCCAGTCTTTTCGAAAAAGGCATTAACAAAATAGCTCAGAAAGTAGGAGAGGAGGCCATAGAGGTGGTTATTGAAGCAAAGGATGACAATGACGAATTGTTCCTAAATGAATCTGCTGATTTATTGTTTCACTATTTGATTTTGTTGCAGGCAAAAAATTTCAAGTTATCAGATATTATTGAGGTTCTTGAAAACCGTCATAAATAATTTTCAAAAAACTTTTATGGAATAATCGGATGGACCGCATTCTTATACCATGAAGCACCTTTTATGCCTTTTTCTGCTACTTCTTATCAACAGCGTTTGCGCTCAAACATTCTATTCAAAGTCGGATAACGAAGAAAGGAAGATTGAATTATTAAGTAATAATGAATTTGTGATGACCCTAAAAATAGGAGAGTCCACCATTCAACAATATGGTCATTATATCCAAGGTAAAAATGAAATTACTTTTATTATAATTGCTTATAGTCGTCCCAACGGCATGTCAGAAAGTAGACACCCCAAAAAAGAGGTAATTCAATTAAAAAGAAAAAGAAAGACTTGGGTAGAAGAGTACAAAAGCACCTTGGTAAGAACTAAATTCACCGTTGAAAAAAGAATCGAACAAACTGAAAAAAGACAGTATGAATTAAGTGTATAATTTTTATTTATGTTTTAAATTTATTTATTAAATAAAAATTATAATCCATTTTACTGCAACTTTGTCTCAAAACAAACTATGAGAAAAATTACAGTTGCAAAGGGAGACGGAATAGGCCCTGAAATAATGGAGGCCTGCCTGAAAATCATAAAAGAATCAGGTGCAAAGGTCGAGTTTGAAGAAATCCAAATAGGTGAAAAGGTTTATCTTTCTGGAAATACTTCAGGCATTTCCAAAGAAGCCTGGGACAGCATAAGACGAAACAAGATATTCTTTAAGGCTCCCATCACGACTCCTCAAGGCGGAGGTTATAAAAGCCTCAACGTTACCATGAGAAAAACTTTAGGGCTTTATGCAAATTTGCGTCCTTGCTCTAGCCTTTTTCCATATGTGAAAACAAAACATCAAGAAATGGATGTGGTGATTGTTCGAGAGAACGAAGAAGACCTTTATGCAGGAATAGAACACCAGCAGACGGATGATGTGGTTCAGTGCCTAAAATTAATAAGCCGTCCGGGCTGTGAGAAGATCATACGATATGCGTTCGAATATGCCGTCCATAACGGACGGAAGAAAGTAACTTGTTTCTCCAAAGACAACATTATGAAGCAAACTGACGGTTTGTTTCACAAGGTATTCGATGAAGTAGCCAAAGAATATCCGCAAATCGAGAATGAACACTGGATAGTAGATATAGGTGCCGCAAAGCTTGCGGATAGCCCAGATGCTTTTGATGTTGTCGTTCTTCCTAATCTATACGGTGATATATTATCAGATGTAGCAGCTCAAATCACAGGTTCAGTGGGACTAGCGGGCTCTTCAAATGTTGGTGAAAGTTGCGCTATGTTTGAAGCCATTCATGGGAGCGCACCCGATATTGCTGGTAAAAACATTGCGAATCCCTCAGGACTTTTAATGGGTGCCGTATTAATGTTAAATCATATCGGAGAAAATGTAGCTGCAGAAAAAATTCATAATGCCTGGCTAAAAACCATAGAAGACGGTATTCATACGGTTGACATATATAAGGACGGTACAAGCACTAAAAAAGTAAGTACCGATGAGTTTGCGGATGCTGTAATTAAAAATCTTGGCGCTTCTCCACAAAAACTTAAGTCAGTACAATACGAGTCTAAAGCTCCGTTTAAGCTACCGGTCGTAAAAGAAAAACCAAGAGCAAAGAAAGAACTTTTGGGGGTGGATGTTTTTGTTGACGATATCTCCAAAAACCCAAATGAAGTTGCTAAAAAACTTCAAGGAATAGAATTGAAAGACATAAAACTTCAAATGATTACAAACCGTGGAGTAAAGGTATGGCCAAACGGATTTGACGAAACCTACTGCACGAATCATTGGAGATGTAGGTTTGTAAACGAGGAAGAAGGAATCATTGAAAAATCAGATATACTTGAAATCCTCTCCAAAGCAAACCTAAACAACGTAGACGTCATTAAAACTGAAAATTTATACCAGTTTGATGGCAATAAAGCTTTTTCCCTAGGACAGGGGCAATAGTTGGATATATTCCTCTCAACATATATCACCAAGTCTAATTGGGATCGAAACAGCTCCTGTTTCGGTCCTTTTTAGCACAAAATTTATCGTACGTAGCTTTCCTTCACTACCAGAGCGTACCAACCATCACCTAAATCTAGGTAGCCTTGATCGTAGCAAAAAACGTAAGATTTACCCGTCTTTGTAGTATAAGTATTCGTGAAGTAGTAAAAATTAAAGCCGTTTAGGAGCAAATCGTCTCTCATTACCTTTGCCTTTCCATTTGGGTTTAGCTCGGCTAGTATTTTCCTATTGCGCTTTAGAATGGTATTTATTTTACGCATATAGGTGTTTGAATGAGCGTAAGTCTTGTTGTGATTTGTCGTACGACACTGATCACTGCAGAAGCGTTTATCTCGGCGACCGTATATGGTTGCACCGCATTCATCACAACTTCTTTTATCACTCATGCTTTCAAAAATAAGAAAAAATAAATGTTAAGCCTTGAATACTATTTATTTAGGTTCTTTTGAATTATATCTACAGCTCTTTTACAATCATCCCAACTTATATTAATTGGTGGAGCAATTCTAAAAGATTCCGGACAACTTAGAAAGAAAAAAGTCAATAAACCGTCCTTTTTACAAGCTTCAACCAATTCAATTACCTCATCTTGATCTTCCATTTCTAAGGCGAAAAACAGCCCTTTTCTTCTTATCTCTTTGATTTTAGGATGAGCCAGGTTTTCTTCTAAAAACTTGCCTTTACTTTCAAGCTCAGTAAAATTTATTTCATTTTTTAGGGCATTAAGGCTAGCATTTGCAGCTGCTGCAATAACGGGATGCCCTCCAAACGTTGTAATATGACCCAATTTTGGATTGTGACTTAAACTGGACATGATTTCATTGGAACTTACCATGCATCCTATAGGCATTCCGCCACCTAGGGCCTTACCAAGCGTAAGAATATCAGGAACAATATCATAATGCTCAAAAGCAAAATTCTTTCCTGTTCTTCCCATACCACACTGAATCTCGTCTAAGATCAGGAGAGCACCAACTTCATTACATTTTTCTCGCAAGGACTGCAAATAAGAAAGCTCAGGTATTCTAATACCAGCGTCACCTTGAATTGTCTCTAGAATAACACAAGCTGTTTTATCCGTTATTTTATCGAGTTGACTTTCCTTATTTAACTCAATAAATCGAACTCCAGGCAGTAGGGGTCGAAAGGCAAACTTTTTATATTCATTAGAAGAGACACTCAAACTGCCATGCGTTGAGCCATGATATGCTCCTTTAAATGCTATCATCTCGGAGCGACCCGTATATCGTTTCGCTAACTTTAAGGCGGCTTCATTGGCCTCTGTTCCTGAGTTTAGCAGATAAACATTATTCAGAGAGTCGGGTAGAAGTGAGCTCAAATTTTCAGCTAGTGCTATCTGGGTATCTTGACGAAATTCACCGTAAACCATGACATGCATGTGCTTGTCAAGTTGTTCTTTGATGGCATTTTTAATCTGAGGATGTCCGTGCCCAAAATGAGAGACACCTATTCCTGAAATGAAATCAAGATATGATTTACCAGATTTATCGAAAATATATGCCCCTTGTGCATAATCAACATCAATATAATAGGGGTGAGGGGTTGTTTGGGCTAAAAGCTTTAAAAAATCTTCCATTTATCGAATACAAAATCTCAACCCTGCATTTAAACCGATTCCATCCAAACCGATAAGGGTTTCATCAATTCTTACAGGTCCAAAGGTTTCAAAAACCTGCTCATTATAAACCATTTGTCTCAAAATAAGGTTGGATCTGGAGTAGTTGAAATCAAAGTGAAGACCTACCCATTTTAAAAACATCCAATTAATCCCTGACTCTATACCATATTTTATACCCGTAAAATCAAGGCTTGCTTCATCTCCAGAAAATTGATCTAATATAGAATAGGTCAATCCCCTTAGACCAATATTAACGTTAGTCTCCCAAAAAAACTTTGGATTATCGATCAACATTACCCCCATGCTAAAAGAAGCGGAAGCCGACTCTACAAACAGTTGATTCGTATCTGTGGAAGGTTGATTAATTGCAAATTCTGATGCTCCTGCGTTAAATCCAATATTAACTCCATTTTCTACATAATAGCGTCCATTAAGGTTCAATCTATTTTCCAATCCTATACTTTCTTCCGTTTGAATGGAATTATAAACACTGTTTAAAACAAAGCCTGGAGCCAGATCTAGGTAAATTTTACCTTTTACCTGAGGCAATTGGCTAATAGATATTATTGGAAAACACAATAAAAGAAGTAGGATGAGCTTTTTCATATACCAAAAATAAAAAACCCTGACGAATAATCAGGGTTTTATTTAATTAGCCTCTTGCGGGCGGCCCTTTTCTTGGAGGGCCATTTGGTCCTTCCTTGCGTTCTTTCATCATTCGTAACAATTCTTTCTTAAACTGAACCTCTGTACGATATAATTTTGCTGTTTTTTTAATACCTATAGCACTTTTATATTTCGCATGATATTCCTTGTCTAAGTCGACTAGTTTTTGGTCGGTTTCAAAACGCAACTGCATGATCTTTTCAAGCTCTGCATCAGAAAGCTCTTCCTCAGATTTTGCATTCTTCATCGCTTCTTTAAGTTCTTTGCGTATCTCCTTTTTCTTTTCTTGATGCTCGTTATAGATGGGCCAGAATTTTTCCGCCTCCTCTGTGCTTAATTCCATCTTTTCCGTGAAATAAGCCACCCTGTGAGCTTCAATTTTATCTCGCTTCTCTTTACGTTTATCGGTTTTTACATCATCTTGTGCCATTGCTGGAAACAACATGAAACATAAGAGTCCTACACTCCAAATCATTTTTAACTTTTTCATAATTCATCAATTAATAATTCAACATCTATTTCTTCTTCAACATAGTCTATGATATCACTATCACTTATATCAGAAGGTAATTCGAGCTGTACAGACTCATATTTCAATTCTTCTTCGCTGGAAGGAATTGAAAACTCTTCGTAAACCAGGTAATTTTCTAATTCGGCAATGCTTAACTCCTGGGTTAAAATTTCTTCAATTGCGGCAAGCTGTTCGTTCTCTTTAAGAACAGTTTTTTGGTCTGTATTTTCAGCTTGCATTTTTTGAGCATCATCAAAGCTGCTAACATTAAATAGCACTATAAAAAAAGGAATAACGCAGGCTGCAGCCAATAAACTAAGCCATGGAAACCTTGTCTCTTTTCTTTGTTTATAGTTTTCAAAGTAGTCACTTTTACATGCAAAAGGGGTATTATTCCCAACAAGTTTTTTCAAACGCTCTTCAGCCTTTAAAATTTCTATTTCATTAAGAATCTCGTTTTCCATTCCTTCCCAATAGCGGGTATCAACTTTAAATGGTGTCTCCTTTTTTATGTTGTCTCCAAGATTCATTATACCTAAGACTTAGTGTTCTTTAAAAGGTTTAATCCTCTTTTAAATATTCTTCGATTTTTTTGACCGCGTGGTGATAGTTCGCCTTTAAACCGCCCTCGGAGGTTTCCATTATTTCAGAAATCTCTTTAAAGGGTTTCTCTTCAAAGTAGCGATAATTAAAAACAGCTCGCTGTTTATCCGGTAAGGTTAAAATTGCTCGTTGTAATTTTAGTTCAATTTCATTTCCACTAAAACCAAAACCATCATCTCCTGATTTTTGAACAAGACTTTCATCCAATGATTCCGAGAGGTTGCGTTTTTCTTTATTTAACCAGTTAATACACTCGTTATGACATATCCTAAAGATCCAAGACGAAAGCTTTGATTCAAAACGAAATTTTTCAAGATTCCTCCAGACCTTTATGAAGGTGTTTTGACAGACGTCATCTGCATTCTCATGAGAAATGAGCATTCGACGACATTGCCAATAAACCTGTTCTTGAAATGAACTTAAAACCAAGCTAAATGCCTGGTCTAAGTTTTGATTTGAAATGTATTCTTGTACCTGTTTATCTATCATTGTTTTCTTGCGATAACTTTTTCAGTTGCCGCAACAATGTTAGACGCACTTAAACCATACTTTTCCATTAATTGAGCTGGAGTTCCACTTTCACCAAAGCTATCGTTCACAGCCACATACTCTTGTGGTGTCGGGTTTTTTCTTGAAAGTACTTGAGCAACACTTTCGCCCAATCCACCATGGATATTATGTTCTTCACACGTTACCACACATTTTGTCTTGCGGACTGATTGTAAGACCGCCTCCTCATCCAAAGGTTTAATAGTGTGAATATTTATTATTTCGACGGAGATACCTTTTTCTCTCAATATTTTCTCAGCCTCTATTGCCTCCCATACCAAGTGTCCTGTGGCGATAATAGTCACATCAGAACCTTCTTTTAGGGTAATCGCCTTGCCTATTTCAAATTTTTGATCCGCTGGCATAAATACAGGCATTTTTGGTCGTCCAAACCTCAAGTATACTGGGCCATGGTGCTCAGCTATCGCGATGGTTGCTGCTTTTGTTTGATTATAATCACACGGGTTGATTACAGTCATTCCAGGAAGCATTTTCATTAAACCAATATCCTCAAGAATTTGGTGCGTTGCTCCATCTTCACCCAGGGTTAAACCAGCGTGTGAAGCACAGATTTTCACATTCTTATCACTATAGGCTATAGATTGTCTAATTTGATCATAGACTCTACCCGTTGAGAAGTTTGCAAAGGTACCTGTAAACGGTATCTTGCCACCAATTGTCATACCTGCAGCAATTCCCATCATATTGGCTTCTGCAATTCCAACCTGAAAAAAACGATCCGGAAATTCATTTTTAAAGTCACCCATTTTTAGAGAACCTGTAAGGTCTGCACACAAGGCAACTACGTTTTCATTATTACGACCCAATTCTAATAAGCCAGCTCCAAATCCTGATCGAGTGTCTATTTTTTCAGTGTAAGAAAATTCCATTTTATAACTTGAGTTTTGTTTCTGATTTTGAGTAAATTCTAAAATTCTTTTCTTGCGATTGCAAGGTCTTTTTTGAATCCATCCAACGATAGACTATTTTGTAATTCCCGGGAAGCAAGAGCATACTGCCCACTTTCTCGTTAGGATCAATATTATATACCCATTCCATTTTACTTCCTTCAATTTTATATATCGCTGCATATTGAAAATTAAAAGCTTCCCATGCAAAGGTTCCTGATTCTGGTATTTCTATTACTGTGGTGTTATCTTGAGATATCTCAACATCTGTAAAGTAAAGTCTAGGCCAGGTTAAAACTTCCAGATCATACTTACCTACTAAATAATCTTGATTCTCTCCGAAATATTGAACGTGGGTAGTCTTCATTTTGTTTGCCTGACGAACAATGCATGGGACATTGGATATTCCTTTTGAACTTCCCATTTTTAACCTAAGACTTCCTTGTCCTGCATCTAATTCAATAACGTTATGGGTTCCTTTTTCAAGTTTAATGTCCGTTTTAATTAGAGGTGGAATGGTATTTACCCTTAAGGTGTAGGTAGGGAAGGGGTCCATTACCAATGTGTCAGGATTACCTTTGTAATTTAGGGTGTGCTGGTATTGGTAAGCAACCGTATTATACTTTTGATTTAACATGTAAAATCCCACATTACTTTCAGTGGCTTTACCATATACATCATTCAAAGAAATCTGAACCGTTGTATTGTTCATAGCCTGTGCAATGACGGATTGCAATACCTCTTCAAAATTTGCTTCCTGAGTAACATCAAAAAAAGTTCCGATACAATGAAACATTTCAAGATATCTCAGATCTATCCCTAAACCAACAACGAAGGGTGTAACTGAAACTCCTTTCTTTTTAAGTGCAGTTGCTATTCGGCATGGGTCTCCATCACAAGCTTCAATTCCATCGGTGATCAGAATAATAACGTTTCGTGTTTTTGTGTCTGGAAAGTCATCTGCAGCCTTCTCTAGGGAGAGCGCAATCGGTGTTGTGCCTTTTGGAACTACGCCACGGATTTTGTTTTTAATATCCTCATGACTATTTGAACTAAAGGGCACTTCTAACTTGGTATCGTTGCAGTCCTGAGAACTTGGGTCTCCCGGAATAATTGCAGATTGATGACCATAAATACGCAAGGCAATTTCGAGATTTGGTATCCCTTTTAAGCTATCGATGGCATCAATAAGAACTCTTTTTGCCGTACTGATTTTTGCATCTTTCTGCCATTTCCCATTCATAGAATTGGAGGCGTCAAAAATGAAAAGTATGCGAGTTTTTTCTGGTTGGTCTTGAGCTGACACAGCAGCCCCCCATCCTGATAAAAATGAAATTAATAAAAGGTATTTAAAATATGACTTCATAGAACTAATAATCCCCAATGGTTTCTGGGAGTTGTTCCAAGGCTTGTGCCAATTGTTCATCATTTGGTGCAACACCGTGCCATTTGTGACTTCCCATCATGAAATCAACACCTTGCCCCATTTCTGTTTTCATAAGTATCATAACGGGTTTACCTTTCCCGGATCGTGATTTTGCCTCAGCTAAGCCGTCTAGGACCGCTGCCATATCGTTCCCATCCATTTCCATGGTATCAAAACCAAAAGCATCAAACTTATTCTTTAGGTTTCCTAAACTTAATACGTCATCGACATCACCATCTATCTGACGTCCGTTGTAATCAACAATCGCGATAAGATTGTCAACTTTATTGGCAGCTGCATACATTGCCGCTTCCCAAACCTGACCCTCTTGCAACTCTCCATCACCATGTAGGCAGTAAACCAACTTGTTGTCATTGTTAAGTTTCTTTGCTTGCGCTGCTCCTATAGCTGCACTCATCCCTTGACCTAGAGAACCAGATGCGATTCTAACCCCTTCTAATCCTTCATGTGTAGTTGGGTGTCCTTGTAGACGAGAATCAATGTGTCTAAAAGTATTCAGCTCACTTATCTCAAAATAACCAGCTCTTGCAAGTGTGCTGTACCAAACAGGACTAATATGACCATTGGATAGGAAAAATAAGTCTTCATTCTTTCCATCCATTGAAAAATTGGCAGGATTATGTTCCATGTGAGCGTGATACAAGCCCACAAAAAGTTCAACACAACCTAATGATCCTCCTGGGTGCCCTGAATTAACGCGTGCAACCATGCGCAGAATATCACGTCTTACTTGTGTACAAAGGTCTTTGAGTTTATTTACGTCAGCCATTTTGAAAGTTTGATGCAAAGTTAATCTTATATCCATTTTTTTTGGATGACTGTTAACAACTTTTGAAAAGCCTGAAATAGCCAAAAACTGGAAGTCAATGGCTATATTTCGTATATTCGTAAAGACCAAAGTCTTAATTTGTTAAATTATGAAAAAGTTGTTATTATTTGTGGGTTACAGTTTAATTTCACTCGCGGGAATGAGCCAAGAAAGAAGCTACTCAAAAGCCTTAACCGATCACTTTGAAGTGAGTGAACTAGATGCGCAAAGTGATCAAGAAATTGCCTACTTGGAATACACAGCGAATAATGCATTCGTAATTACTGAATTTCCTAAAGAAAAAGTAGGTAACACTCAAAGGTATTCAACAATTGAACTTAACCTTGAAAAGGTGGACGACTTTTATGACTTAAATATTGAAATGAAAGAAAATGATTTTCAGTATTTCAGAATTTCTGGAACTGACAAAATGTTAATCATAAAGTCGAAATCGATTGTAAAACGAGAGTTTGAAGCCAAAAAATAATATGAGAAAATATAGTTTAACCCTTGCCGCACTACTTATTTCTGCTTTATCGTTTGGACAAAACATCCTGATAACAGACGCTGATTATGATCAAGCAAACCCATTGGACTGTGGCAACTTTAATGATGGTTCCGTTCAGAATTTCTTCGATTCTGGTGATGCAGGCTCAGATTACAGCGCTAATGAAAACGAAACGTTAACGATTTGCCCGGATCCATCAACGGGATCAAAAGTTACAGTTGCATTTGGAATTAACGCAGGATTCTCTTGGAATGTCCATCCTTCTGACACCTTGTATGTATACGATGGGCCGAACACAAGTGCTCCTTTGCTTGGAGCTCATAACATTGCAACGGACCCTAATGGTTTTACTCATACTGCTTCCTTCGCTAACAACCCATCTGGTTGTTTAACTTTTGTTTTTGTATCTAACAGTGCCGATGAAGCTTTAGGTTGGGCTGCAAATATCAGTTGCGGTAATCCGCCTCAACCATTTGAGATGCATATGGAAGCTTACATTAACGGAGATTCTTTAAACGGAAGTGATATGAGTCCTGCAGACACTGGCTATGTTGATGTTTGTCCTGGCGACTCAGTTTTATACAAGGCAACTCCGATTTTCCCTTATTCTTTTGAAAGTACAGGTACCGGATACTCGCAAAATTTATCGAATGTTACCTATGAATGGAGTTTTTCAGATGGAACAACTGCTACAGGACAATATGTGTGGTTTACTCCACCCGCTCAACAGGGATATATCGTGACGCTTACCATAACCGATCAGTTCCCTAACGAGTACGCAATTCTCTCTAAATTAAGAGTTTCTACCACTCCAAGCTTTGCTGAGGCCATGGCTGTAGACGATACAATTTGTGTTGGAGCAACTACTGATCTTATTGGAGGTATAAGCCCTACGGACACCGCAGGAGTTGATCCGACCACCAGTTCAATAGTTATCGGTGGTACTTTTGCAGGATTAACATACCTACCCGATGGATCTGGTCAAAATTATACCACAGATGTTTCCATAAGTGGATATCCAGCAGGTCTTACCATTCAGAATGCTTCAGACATCAAGAGCTTATGTCTTACAATTGAACATTCTTATCTAGGTGATCTTGAAATGGGTTTAACCTGTCCTAATGGAACAACGATTAACATTTTTAACTCCTATAATGGAGGTGGTGGCGGAGAATTGTTTCCCGGTGGTTTTACTGGCGGTGGAACTTTCTTAGGAAATGCCTTTGATAACAATATCGGTAACCCTGGTGTTGGAGAAGAGTACTGTTTCTCAGATGCCTTTGCCACTTGGGGGACTATGGCAACTGAATTTGCTGGTGGAAATACTTTACCGGTTACTAATCCATCAGCAGGTAATGCCATGAACTGGAATGGTACTTACCTTCCCGAAGAAACTTTTGCTAACCTTATTGGTTGTCCGATCAATGGTACCTGGACAGTAACCGTTCGAGATAACTTAAGTATAGATGATGGTTATATTTTTGAATGGGGAATTTGTTTTGACCCAACATTAAATCCTAATAACGAGACATATGCTCCAGAGATAGTTTCCGAAACTTGGTTATTTGATCCTACCATTATTACAGGTGATGGAGATACTACAATTGTTGTTGCCCCGGATACTGCTGGACCTTTTAATTATACTTTTCAGGTAACTGATAATTTTGGTTGTACTTATGACACCACCATAACAGTGGTGGCTATTTCTGGTGCTTCTGTAGAACCATCAGCGCAGGCCTGTGATAATGAATATCAGGTGGTAAACACTACTGCCTCTTTAGGAGGAACTTGGACACAAACTTCAGGACTGGGAGTCGCACTATTCTCGCCAGATAATATGTCGAATAATCCTTTAATTACTGTATCGAGTCATGGACCTTATGAATTTATCTTTACAGATAGTTTGTGCGGCATTGATCATCCGGTATCAATTGTGTTTCATCCTGATCCTGTTGCAAGTATTGACGGGGATAGTATATGCGAAGGGGATCAAATCGATTGGGATGTATCCTTCACACAAGGCTCGGCGAATTATTTATGGAGTGTTGATGGGACAGCCATAATAGGAGCAACAGGACCTCAATATACGGCTATAGCAACGGGCTTGTATCAGGTTATCGTTAGCAATTTTTGTGGTCAAGCTACAGATACTGCTGATGTTTATGTTGACGAATGTCTTGTAACCATTCCTAATGTGTTTACACCTGACGGAGATATATTCAATGAATATCTTGTCTTTGATGGCTTAGAAAAATACAGAGATGGGCACTTACAGATATTTAACCGATGGGGTAACCTTATTTACGAGAATTCTGACTATCAAAACGATTGGGATGGAACGGTAAATGGAAAGGATGTTTCAGATGGAACCTATTTCTTCATTCTTACTTATGATAGATTTGGAGAAATCATTTCAGAAAAAGGCCACGTAAACATCTTTAGAAAACAGTAATTCGTATTTTTGCCATTCAAAATTAACTAGAATGGCATTAAAATGCGGTATTGTTGGGCTTCCTAATGTAGGTAAATCAACTCTTTTTAACTGTTTATCAAACGCAAAGGCGCAATCAGCAAATTTTCCTTTTTGCACCATTGAACCTAACTTAGGAACAATTAACGTTCCTGATAAAAGATTGGATAAACTTGAAAGTCTTGTTAACCCAGAGAAAGTAATCCCTACCACCATCGAAATTGTGGATATTGCCGGACTAGTTAAGGGTGCGTCAAAAGGAGAGGGACTAGGAAATCAATTCCTTGCTAACATTAGAGAAACAGACGCAATACTTCATGTTTTACGTTGTTTTGATGACGGAAATATTGTTCACGTAGATGGTTCAGTTGATCCTGTTAGAGATAAGGAGGTTATTGATATTGAGCTTCAGCTTAAAGATCTTGAGACCGTTGAAAACAAAATGAACTCCTTAAAAAGGGTAATTAAAAGTGGAGAGAAAGATGCTGTGAAAGCATGGGATTATCTTGAAAAGATAAAGGCAGCATTGGAATCAGGACAAAGCGCCAGAACTGTAGAAGTTGAAGAGGAAGATGCACATATCGTCAAAGATTTTCAACTTCTTACCACTAAACCTGTTATGTACGTTTGTAATGTGGATGAAGGATCTGTTCAAAATGGAAATGAATACACTGAAAGGGTAAAAGAAGCTGTAAAAAATGAAAATGCAGAAATTTTAATTCTTGGTGCAGCCATTGAATCCGATATTAACGAACTAGAAACTTACGAAGAGAGAAAAATGTTCTTGGATGATCTAGGTTTAGATGAGCCTGGTGTTAACAAGTTGATTCGTTCAGCTTACAAACTTCTTAATTTACAAACCTATTTTACTGCTGGCGAAAAAGAGGTAAGAGCATGGACTATAAAGGAAGGATTTAAAGCGCCTCAAGCTGCTGGTGTGATTCACACTGACTTTGAAAAAGGTTTTATTCGTGCGGAAGTGATCGCCTACGACGATTTTGTTGAACTGGGTTCTGAAGCCGCAGTAAAAGAAAAGGGAAAAATGAAAATTGAGGGAAAAGAATATGTAGTGAAGGATGGAGATGTAATGCACTTCCGTTTTAACGTGTAATGAATTCTGATAATCTCAAAAGACTATTATCAAAAGAGCTTCCTGGGGAGCTTTCTCACAAAAAATTAGCACCTTATCGGGTAAAGGATAACTACCAAATTCGATCAGATGCCCGCTTGTCTGCCGTAAGCATACTATTGCTACCACAAAATAATCAATGGGATATTGTACTCATTGAGCGGCCAAAATACGATGGAGTGCATTCAGGCCAAATGGCATTCCCAGGTGGGAGAATCGAAGATGGTGATCTTGATTTATTCCATACCGCTATAAGAGAATGTGAGGAGGAGGTAGCGTATAGGCCAGAAAAGAAAGATTTCGTCACAAAATTAAGCCCTATTTATATCCCACCCAGCAACTTTTGGGTACACCCCTATGTTTTTGTACTAGATGGACGCCCTTCCTTTATTCCCGACGAAAGAGAAGTTCACCGTATTCATCTAGTATCGCTTGATGATCTTTTAAATGATCTATCGGTAAAAAGCAAAACCATTGAGCTAAGTAATGGGCTGAAGTTGAAAACACCATATTTCGATTTGAACAACAACACCGTTTGGGGTGCTACGGCTGCAATTCTTTCCGAACTTAAAGATTTGATTAATGCTTAATATCCGAAGAGCCAGTAGAGTGGATGCGCAAGCAATATTGGACATAGCCATTCCGTCTTTTTTAGATGCGCATGGTCATAGCGCCAGTGAGAGTGAAATTAATCAATACGTGAAATCAAATTTTTCACTCCGTGCTTTTGAGGAGGAGCTGGACAATAAGGAGAATTTGTTCTTTATTTCATCCGATGAGAATCGGATAAATGCATATTCCAAAATATCATTCAATCAATACAATGGAAATATAAAAGGCAGCCATCTTGTTAAGTTAGAACGCTTGTATGTTGATCCATTAGCATACGGGAAGGGGATCGCCCAAGAGTTACTCCAACATAATATTGATTTTAGCAAACAAGAGGGCCAACAAGGAATGTGGCTCAATGTGTGGGTAGAAAATAAAAGGGCTATTTCGTTTTATGATAAAATGGGTTTTAAGGTTGTTGGTGCTTTTGATTTTAAAATTTCAGACAAACATTATAACCCTAACCATGTAATGTACTTGGCATTCTAAGCTATCATTTTTCTCCTAGAAACCTCTGAATATCAGCATTTTTATCTACCTTGGTTTTCGCCGTTAAGGTAAGTTCATAAGAACCATTATGCATAATGCGTACAAAGTAATTATACCTGCCTTTTTTGGCCGTAATCTCACTAATCGTATAACCATTTGCTTTTATGGTATTGGACTTAAACTCTTCTGGAGACTTTCTGCTCTTCCAACTTGATGTAGCTCGTGAAACTCTTGCAGCCGCTTGTGATTCGGATATGGAACGTTTAAGCTTTATGCCGTACACTTGATAACTTACATCTCCATAACTTATATTATACGTTGCATATGAATAGTAGCTATCCGACTTAAGCGTGGGGTCTACACTCATAGGTATTTGAATTGGAAAGCCAGTATATCTTGAATCCGTTTCAAACCAAGGGATGTTGGCCTGTCTGGCAGGGCTGTTAAATACTTGAATTATTCCAGCTGTAAAGGCATCACCATAAGTGGTAATTCCAAATGCTAATTGGTCTCCTTCAGGGTTCCATCGTACCGCATTTCCTCTTGGATTTCTTTCACCTATTGATTGGAGTTCTTTTCCTGTTTCACCATCATATATTTTAATTGTAAAACCATATTGAAAACCACAAACCGCTAATTGACCTTGCTTATTAATATCCATTGAGCTAGGAAATGAACTACCATACTCGGCTTTCCATTCTTGACTTAAATCTGAATATTTATACTTCTCCACCACATCATCCAGCGTCCCTATGTAAAAACTGCTATCATCATTATCCCATTCAAATGCATTTACATCAGCACTGGTTTTTAATGTTTTTACTTCATTCCAGTCTTTCGTATCGTAAAAATGAACCGCATGATTCTTATTTGCCGTTCCTACTGCCAGCAACTTTCCATTTCTAGAAAAATTTAGTTCCACCGGATGCTCTGATGATGTGTTGGCCTTAAAAATAGTTTTAGTTATTTCCTTTTTTTCAGTATTAAAAACAACAAGTTTTGAATCAGTATCTCCAGTAGTTAATAAAATAATTTCATTAGTAGATTCGGGAATCCATTTAAGTAAATCAACTCCACCAAATTGATTACTTACAATTATTTCACTCAAATTATGTGCATTATAAATTCCAAAACCTTTAGAATAATTCGCCACTGCAATCAATGAATCATTTGTAGAAATATCAAGGTCATGGATGGGCCCATCTTGAACCTTCTTTCTCCAAATTTCCTTTAAATCTGTGTTATTAATTTTTATTAGACTTCCATCAGCACCTGCTGCAATAATGGCCTCACCCTTATCAATATAACTAAGATCCCATACCGTTGTTTTACCCGGATAATAAAGAGAACTACTATTTAAAACATCTTGTCCGTAAACTACGGATGTAATAATTAAACCAAGGGTAATTGCTAATAATCTCATAGTCCGAATATAGGAAATTTCATGCCAATAATCTCGACTACAATAAAATAGCTATGGTTATTCTGACATTTGAATATTACCCTTTAGTCTTTCTATTCAGCTGAAATACTCTCGATATAAATCTCAAACTTTTCATCTTTTTTATTCGCTATGAGAATGGCTATTTCCGTTATCTGATCACCAGAGAAATTGTCCATGTCTAGCTTCCTCCCACGAAAACTTGGGTAAAGCTCATTGAAATCAATTATCACATTTTGCCATTCCTTATTCGTCTCAAAATGTTTGATATATGAATAGTAAGTGCCTTTTTTAGATTTTAATCGAAATTGATATCTTTTACCATCCCCCTTAACTCTTAAGTTAACACACTTAAAATCACTTACATTAATAGCCTTCATTCCCAAGCGAACTGAGGCAAAACCACCGTTATTCTTTGTACTTACTTCCCCTGAAAACTTAGCATATCCTTCTGAAGAATATTCAAAGCTGCTTTTTGAAACGCCCCCCATAACACCGTCGTTCACAATCTGCCAGGCTTTTATTCTATCAGCTTGGTCGAAATCAGCAATGACTAGATTTTCTTCTTTGGGTAAATAAAGCATAGCTAAAAAAATGAGCATAATAATCATACTAAGGGAACACGATTCCCAAAAAAATGTTCAATTATGCTTTTATTTTGGAGAACATTTCTTCTATCACCTCCTTTAATCCTTGCCAACTAAATCTTTTTTTCTCCTCTTCCATGGCAAGGGAGAATTGCTCCTCTTTATTTTCATTAAAAAACCTCATGATGTGCCAAGAAATATCTTTCGGAGATTTATTGGTAACAAATCCTACTTTTTCATGAGGCACTATTTCTGGGAGTCCACCCACATTGGTAACGAGCATTGGCTTATTGAAATGGTAGGCAATTTGACTAATTCCACTTTGAGTAGCTGTTTTATAAGGCTGACAAACCAAATCCGCAGCACAGAAGTAATATTTTACTTCTTCATGCGGAATAAAGCAGTTTTTTGAAATTACTAAATCATCGATTCCATGCTCTTCAATAATCTTTGAATACTTTTCCTCTTTGTCGTAATACTCACCGGCTATTAGGAGTTTTATTTTATTCTCCTTTGCGAACTTTTTAAAGTCCACTTGTCCAATGGCTTGTAATAATAAATCCAAGCCCTTATAATCCCGCACTAAGCCAAAAAACAGAAGATATTTAACATCAGCTTCTAGTTTTAACTTTTCTTTTGCAGAAGTCTTACTTATACTTTCACCGAAATTATCATAGAGTGGATGAGGGTACATAGCTTTGGGCTTGACATCATCAAAACTTTTAATATCATTCAGAACCTGATCGCTCATCGCAATCCACCCGTCCACTTGTTTTACAAAGTAACGTGTAAACATCTTATCCCCAGGTCTATTTTCATGAGGTATCATGTTATCGACCAGTGCAATTATCTTGGCGTCTGATTTCTTTCTGATTTTCTTCAAAATAGTTCCCAATGCAGGTCCCATAAAGGGTAGCCAAAATTTTACGATAACCAAATCTGGATTCGTTTTGGCTATTTTATTTCCAACTTTTCTCCAGTTAATAGGATTTATACTATTAATACAAGAATCAATCTTTAAATCTTTTGGGCCTTCACCTTCTCGAAATTGGGTCTTCCCGGGGAATAGTATTTTTGGATATTGAAGTTTATAAGAATATAAAGTTATATCATAACCTTGGTTTTGCAATTCTTTAGCTAGTCGTTCGTTAAAATCAGAAATACCTCCTCTTAGGGGGTGAGCGGGACCAATAAAAGCTATGCTTTTAAAGCCCATTTAATTTCTTTTCTATTTGATATTCTTCCTTACTAGCTTTATTTCTAATGATAAGCTCGGCAATAAATCCTGTAAGAAATAACTGAGACCCTATAATCATGCACAACAAACCAAGGAAAAACAAAGGTCTATCAGTCATGTTATAGGCCTGCATAAAGATCTTTGAAATGGCAAAATACAAAGCAATTCCAAATCCAATGAAAAAGAAAATTGTTCCCCAAAGACCAAAAAAGTGCATGGGTTTTTTACCAAACTTGGAGATAAAGGTTATCGTGAAGAGGTCTAGAAAACCATTCACAAAACGATTCATTCCGAACTTAGAAACACCATATTTTCTAGCCTGGTGCTTAACTACTTTTTCGCCAATGTTTCCAAAACCTTTCCATTTTGCAATCACAGGTATGTAGCGGTGCATTTCTCCCTGAACCTCAATGTTTTTGACTACCTCATTTTTATATGCCTTCAAGCCGCAATTAAAATCATGAAGCTTGATACCACTCATTCTGCGCGTAGTCCAATTGTAGACTTTAGAAGTCTTATTTTTAATAAATGAATCAAAGCGCTCTTTTTTCCAACCGGAAACAATATCGTAACCCTCCTTCATTATCATGGTATGAAGCTCAGGTATTTCATCAGGGCTATCCTGTAAGTCAGCATCCATGGTAATAACAACATCACCTTTCGCCAAGCCAAATCCTACGTCTAATGCAGCCGACTTTCCGTAGTTTCTTCTGAATTTTATAGCCTTACAACTTGGATTAGATTGACTCAAGCTTTCGATAATTTCCCATGATTTATCAGTACTTCCATCGTCAATAAATAGGATTTCATAAGCTAAGGATTGTTTTTTACAAACCCTGTCAATCCAGTCATGTAACTCCTGCAAGGATTCTTCCTCATTGAGTAATGGTATAACCAATGAAATGTCTATGCTCTGATCACTCATGCGGCCGTGAAGTTAGCAAAAAGTCATTCAAATTTGGTCATTAAACTTATACGATATTGATTAAAACATGTTAAAGCACTATAGAAAACAGCTTTTAAGACTATTCCAAAATAGAATATACGTCCCGAAAAGAGTGCAAACAGCCATGAAAATTCCTAAGAAAAAAATCGACTTTTTCATCCGAACTACCCCTGCAACATAATACATGAGATCAGAAGGAACAAAGGGGGTGATTCCCCATATATAAACCGTCCAAAATCCGACATTCTTCTTATTTAAAACAGCCCTCATTTTATCAATTTGTTTTGGGAACCTCTTTTTAAAAAAGGAATCGAATCCCAGAATATGGGCATACTCATAATGTACGTAAGATGATAACATTACTGTGAGAATCATGGTTAAATACACAAACCAAGAGCTATCTATAAACACAATCATTCCGGCAATAAAAAATGTAGTTGCAGGAATTAAGGTAAGTGCCCTAAGGGTGCATAGACCAAAATATATTATTGCAGCGGTTTTATAATTTCCAGCGACTGCTTCTTGAATTCTACTTACACTGAGCAGGTCTGGGAAAAAGATTAACAAAACTGCTACTCCTAGCAAGCTCAGCCACCAAAAATATTGTATGGCTTTTTGCAATTAATTCAATTTAAACTCACTGGTGTGATGGAACTCAATATCGGGGTAATCAGTTTTCGCCATCTGCAACAAGAAGGGAGATTCCGCCAAGAATACATCCAAGTCGTCCTTATCTTTTGCGATATACTGTGCTTTAACCTTTTTAAACTGCTCTAACTGCGCCTCATTATCTGAAGTAATCCAACAAGCCATGTGGTAGTTACGCGCAACGAATTCACATTTAGCTCCATATTCATGCTCTAACCGATATTGAATAACCTCAAACTGAAGTGCTCCTACAGTACCAACTATTCTTCTGTTTCCAGGTTGTAAGGTAAACAACTGGGCAACTCCCTCATCGGTTAATTGCTGAATCCCTTTCTCAAGCTGCTTGGACTTCATGGGGTCTTTATTTTGTAGTTCACGGAACATTTCAGGAGAAAATGAAGGTATACCTTTAAACATGAAATCCGTACCCTCCGTAAGAGTATCACCAATTTTAAAATTACCACTGTCATACAAACCAATAACGTCTCCTGGCCATGCCTCATCAATAACACTTTTATCTTGTGCCATGAAACTTGTGGGGTTAGAAAACTTCATTTTTTTGTCCAATCGGATATGCTTGTAAAAGGTATTTCTCTCAAACTTACCTGAACAAATTCTTAGAAAGGCAATTCGATCCCTGTGCTTAGGGTCAAGGTTTGCATGTATTTTAAACACGAAACCACTAAATTCCTTATCCAAAGGTGCAATTTCACCTTGGTCAGTAGGTCGCGCCTGTGGAAAAGGTGAAATTCGAATAAAGGTGTTCAATAATTCTTGAACTCCGAAATTATTCACAGCCGACCCAAAAAATACAGGTGCCACATTTCCTGATAAATAATCTTCTTCGGAAAACTCATCGTAAACTCCCTCAATTAATTCCACGTCTTCTCTCAGTTGTCCAGCAGCTTGCTCTCCAATCATCTCATCGATTTTAGGACTATCAATGGAGTCAATGTTTGTCACTTCATCCTCGATTTTTGTCTTATTCGCTGAGAAAAGATTTAAGTTCTTATCGAACATATTGTAAACACCTTGAAAAGTAGATCCAATTCCAATAGGCCAAGTCAAGGGTCGAGTTTGTATATCCAATTTATCCTCTAGCTCTTCTAACAAATCAAATGGATCCTGACCTTCCAAATCAAGTTTGTTAATGAAGATAATAACCGGTGTTTTCCTCATTCGGCAAACTTCCATGAGCTTTTCTGTTTGGGCCTCAACACCATTTGCACAGTCAACAACAAGGATAACTGAATCAACCGCCGTGAGTGTCCTGTAGGTGTCTTCTGCAAAATCTTTGTGACCTGGTGTATCCAAAATATTAATTTTCACACCATTGTAATTGAAGGCCATAACAGATGTGGCTACCGAAATCCCTCTTTGTTTTTCGATCTCCATAAAATCGGAAGTAGCTGCCTTTTTTATCTTGTTGTTTTTAACAGCTCCTGCAGTTTGGATTGCTCCACCAAAAAGCAGTAGCTTTTCAGTTAAAGTAGTCTTACCAGCATCCGGGTGACTAATAATTCCAAATGTCCTTCTTTTCTTTATTTCGCTAGCCTTACTCATTGGGCGCAAAGATAGCCAATCGTTTCTAAGAATTTAACCCAGAAAAGGGTATATTTGAATAAGAATGCCTTTAAATTTAAAGTTTATAGCGATTTTGATAAGTGTTTTGACGTGCTGCGTAGTACAGGCACAAACCAGTACTGATAGCACGGAATACCGCAGGTATATGGATAGTTCAAGAGCTCTTCAGTATCAAAATCCAAAAGAAGCAATACGCTGGGCAGAAAAAGCAAGTTACCAAGCTGGTAAATCAGGACTTACCCTAAGTCGTGGACATGCTGAGTTTCAAATTGCTAGGTTATACACTGCCCAAGGAGAAACAAAAACGGCTAAAGAGCATGCACTACGTGCGGTCAAAATTTATGAAGAAAATGATTTCGATCAGGGTCTACAAAAAGTATTACTAAACCTTGGCCATATGCACATTAAAGAAAGGAATTTTGTGCAAGGCGAGCAATACTATAGAGATGCCCTTATCATTGCGCAAAAATTGGATGACACGCTATCTCAAGGATATATTTATCAGGGACTAGGAAATAGATTCTATTTTGAAGACAGCCTGGAAGAAGCCACAAAATATATGCTCTTGTCAGAAGAAAAATTGTTGAGTTTGAACAAAACTTCACTTCTTGGAGGTCTGTACGTAAACCTAGGAAATATTCAGCAAAATCTTGACCAACTTGGAAATGCGAAAGACTATTATGAGAAGGCCTATGAGATATTCCTAGAAAGTAATGACATGATTAAGCAAGCTATAGTTGCCTACAACCTAGGGGATATTGAGCTTAAGCGAAATCATGATCAAAAGGCACTTTTCTGGTATCAAAAGGTTTTAGATATTGGTAATGAGACAAAAAGTGTTGAAGACATTAAGTACGGTTATTTAGGACTCTCTAAAGCATATGAGAATATGGGGAGCTATGTTTCTGCATTTGATTGTTTGGAAAAGTATCATCATCTAAAAGACAGCATTAATGACCTCAATCAGCAAATTAAAGTGGATGAATTGGAGGCAAAATATCTTCGAGAAAAAAAGGATAAAGAAGTCGCCGAAAAGAACAAGCAAATGATGGAGGATCTCCTTAAGAAGGAAGAGTTAATTAAGAAAAAGGACCAACGACTGGACAAAGAGAGCAAAACAAGAAACTATTTGATCAGTGCAGGTGCTATTTTATTACTCCTCCTCATCATAACCTACTTAACCAATCAACGCATTAAAAGAAGGAATCAACTGATAAAAGACCAAAATAAATTAATCGATAAAAACCTTAAAGAAAAGGAAATCCTTTTGAAGGAAATACATCACAGGGTAAAGAATAATCTGCAGATGATTTCAAGTTTACTCAACCTTCAAATGCACTCTATTGAATCTGATGAAGCGCGCTATGCACTTGAAGATAGTATGGGAAGGGTAAGAGCCATAGCTAGTGTACATACCAAGCTGTACAATAATGAAAACTTGGCTTTTATTAATATTAGGGAGTACTTATCAGATTTGGTTTCGCAACAATTTCCAACGGATAAAAAAGGAAGAAATATTAACTACAAATTAGATGTGGCTAACCATGAAATTAGTTTGGATACAGCAGTGCCTCTAGGACTTATAATTAGTGAGCTCATCTCTAATAGTTTGAAACATGCCTTTGATGATACGGAGAATCCTGAAATAACCATTATCCTTCAGCATACTGATGGAGATGAGTGTCGCTTGGGTTTTAGAGATAATGGGGCTGGTTTAGACGAAGACTTTAACAAAAGTGAGACAAACTCACTTGGATTTGAGATTGTTTACACTCTATCAGAGCAGCTAGATGGTAAATTTACCGTTAACAAAGTTGAACGTGGAGTTCATTTCACACTGGATTTTCATCAGCAGCACTAAAAGACGTACCTTTGCGCAAAATTTCTGCTATGGCAACTTTTCAAGAACTTGGAATAACCGGTTCATATATCAAAGCTCTGAAGGATTTAGACATCAAAACTCCTACAAGAATTCAAGAACAAGCTATCCCGGCCTTGTTGGATGAGTCCGGTGACTTTATTGGTCAAGGACAAACTGGAACGGGTAAAACAGCTGCCTTTGGACTTCCGATTTTAAATTTAATTGAGCCCGATGAAAAGTACATTCAAGCCATTATTCTCTGCCCAACTCGAGAACTAGGCAAACAAATTGCCAAGCAATTATTTCGTTTTACTAAATATGGCAAAAAGATATTTACTGAAGCCGTTTATGGGGGAGAAAAGATTGACAAGCAAATTGACCGTTTAAAAAGACCTACGCACATTATCGTTGCTACTCCAGGTCGTCTTAAAGACCTCATGGAAAGAAAGGACATTGATATTAGCAAGGTTCGTTACGTAATACTTGATGAGGCAGATGAGATGCTAAAAATGGGTTTTAAAGAAGAAGTTTTTAATATCCTAAGGGGTATAGAAAACCGACAAAGAACATGGCTTTTTTCGGCTACTTTCCCATCTGGGGTTAATCAGATTATTGAACGCTTCATGGATCCCAACGCTACTCGTATCAACGTAAAGAAGGATGATGTTGTAAACGAAAATATTGAACACCAATTTGTTGTTTGTGAGCCAAATGAGAAATTCTTGACCCTTCGTGAATTCCTAAAAGCCATGAAGAAACAAAAGGGAATCATTTTCACACGAACTAAGGCAAGCGCGAATGAAGTTCATTTAAGACTGCAAGAAAGCGGAGTAGATTCTGAGGTAATTCACGGTGATTTGGACCAGAAAGAAAGAGACAAGGCCATGCGCGCCTTTAAAAATAGAGGCAGCCAGATTATGGTAGCTACGGACCTAAGCGCTCGGGGTATCGACATTAAAAATTTAGCCTTTGTTGCTCATTATGAATTGCCCGATCAAAGTGACTATTATACTCACCGCTCTGGTCGAACGGCAAGGGGAGGAGCTAGGGGTATTTCAATTGCATTTGTAAGCTATAATGAAATTAAAGCCTTGCGCGATTACGAGCGAGTTTTGAATATCGAGTTTAGGCAGTTGAAAGGATAATTTTGACTTAAAGCTCTCTCATCAAAAGCTTATACATATCCACCATTGCTTTAATGTCAGATTTATAAACCAATTCATCAGGACTGTGGACATTGCTTTCAGGAGCACCAATAAACATCCAGTCTACCGGATAATGTGATTTCTGAATCTGGTTGCCATCGGAACCACCCGATTTTTCTACTTCCAATTGAAATGGAATATCACTTTTTTCAGCGATATCAATGATGCGATTTAAATAGGGTTTTCTGGGGATTCCTGAATCTCTGAGACTCAATGCAACACCATTTCCATGGAGCACGCCGTCGGTAACCCATGTTATATCGGATATTAGACTTTGTCTTATACCGTATTTCTCAAATAAATAACCGCACAAATACCCAATGGAACCACCACCAACTTCTTCCCATGCAGAAAATACGATTGCTCCATCCTCAAGTGTTTCGGCAACTTTTAGGGCATTCCATATACCTAAGCGGTTATCCATATAACAGCATTGAACGGCTTCATCAGTTTCTCTCCAATTTGGTTTATAGGCTAACTGAGTACCACGGTCAATGGTTCTATCAAATATGGCTTTAAATGTTTTGCGCCCATCTTCGTCCTCCATGACCATTAACTCACATTCCACAACGCCTTGGCTATCTTCACCCCAAAGAATTGTTCCTTCTTGTGCACTAGGACCACCAACTTTGACGAGTTCATTATCATACCCTGCACAATATCCAACGGAATCCATGTGGGCATATATTGCTGTTCTTGGTTTTCCAAAAACAAGAATTAAACAGTCCTGAAAATCATCACCGTAAATAAGTTTTGGCTGCACTTTCCAACTTTGCGCATTCATATTTACATAAGAAATAAGGGCATCTCTCATTCCTTTTTCGTCTCCACTTAACGCATGGATAGAGCATAGATTTTTAAGAAGTTCCATTAATAAATTTTACTTTTTAAACATAGTCAAATCCGTGGTAAGCATGAACATGTTACCTGCAGGATCCGGAATCAAGAAATTACCTGGTAAGGATTGTCCTTGGAATTCCATTGCCTTAATTCCTTCAGCATATCCAGCTTCTTGAAGTGCTTTTAATGCCGCTTCATTTTCTTCAACGCCATGGCCACTATAGGTAAAGGTAAACCCATGCCACATACCTTTTGTTTCATGTAAGCCAAGCACCAATAATCCATCGTACATATGCGTATATCTATACATACTTTGCTCAACACCATGTGTGTGAAAACCAAGTTCCTCCCAGAAAGCCATCGATTCATCAAGGCTCTCAACAGTAAGCGCCAATTCTTGGAACATACCCACAACTGGGTTAGGAAATTCAAGTTTCGTATTGATTGGGTCAGCCCACATAGCACCGGCATGTTTTAAATCACTGGATTCACTTGGGCTATTTGTTACAGTAAAGCTCATACTATCAGGAGAATTGTATACCCTAAACCAGTCGGTACTCTCATCTTCCGGATTTGGGAAGCGCATCATTTCAGGGATATTCAATGCTGCAAGTTTTTCAAAAACTTCTTGTCCCTTGGAGCTGTAATAACCCGGAGCAAAATAGCTCATGGTATCTTCATTGATCATCAGCATGGTACTTCCATCCGAAAGAGCTGTCCATTTCCAGGGCTCTTCTCCCGTCATTTGCTCTTCCCATCCTAATATTTTGTAAAACTCAACCATTTTAGTGTGGTCGGTTGATCCCATTACAAAGTAGGCTGATTCACCTAGCAAGGGTTCAGGTATTTCATTCACCGTTTTTGAAGTATCTTCAACTTCTACTTTAGGCTTATCCTTATCATTGTTATCCGTGCTTTCTTTTTCTTCTTTTTGACCGCATGAAACGAGAATTAAGATTCCAGCAGCTAGTAAGGGCAATTTATTTTTCATACCTAGGGTTTTTAATAAAAACGAAAGTAAGGAATTTAGTTATTACAGGACTTAATAAGCAGCACAGAGAATTTTATTTATATGCTTCAGACCTACTTAAGGTTTTCTTCAAAATATAGTTTAGCTGCTTTATAATGCTCAACCGGTATGGACAATTTAAAGTTACATTTGGCAGCAAAATCTTGCCCTGTTACAACAATTTCAAATTGGCGGACAGCTGCATCAACCAGAGAGGTTTGATCATATTCAAAACTAATTTCGAGCTCCCTACTTATTTTCTTTTCAATAATTTGAGCCAATTCCAAAGCTTCCTTAGCAGAAGTTTTATAAGCTGAGATCAAGCCACCTACACCCAATTTTGTTCCTCCGTATATTCTAACAACGGCCACCAAACAGTCAGTAACATCAAAACTCAATAACTGCCCATGAATAGGCTTACCTGCAGAGCCGGAAGGCTCACCGTCATCATTCGCTCGATAATCCTCACCTCTTGCGCCCAGACGATAAGCATAGCAGACATGACAAGCGGATGGGTTTTCTTCCCATAAACGCTCGAGATGAGCTTTTATTTGGTCTTTATTAGTTACTGGAATAGCATGTGCCATAAAGCGGCTGCCTTTTTCCTTATACTCAGCGAAGGAACTTTTTTCTATGGTTTTAAATGAAGTTATCTGACTCATAAGCCAAGGCAGAGAATGGCCGCAATTCCTAATAATATTCCTATCCAATTACGTTGACTGAGCTTTTCGCGGAACAATATAATTCCTCCAATCGCGGTCATAATAATCACACTAAGATTGATAATGGGATAAATTTTACTGCTTTCCATTGCTCCGCTGCTAAGGGCACGTGCGAAATACAATAGGGTTAGATAATTTGGTATACCTAGCGCAAGACCACCCAAAAGCGACTTTACATTGAAACTGGCTTTCCCCTTCGTCTTAAGGAGTAAAAATATCAGCCCCAGCGTGGCTGCTACAAAGAATATAATGGAGAAATAAAGTGAATTATCTTGCCCTGGCACTATGCCTTTTTGCATGCTGTCGTTAAGAATAGCATCCGCAATTCCTTGCCCAACGAATATGAAAAGTATGAGCGGAAGGTACTTGAGCGGGAAAGAAATTCCTTTACTGCTTGTCGAGCTAAAGAAGATCCCTAATATCGCCAATAAGATCCCTAATATTTTCATTAAACCTATAGAGTCGCCGTAAAGCGCTACAGCAACTATCACTGGTATAACCACCGACATTTTATTTGCTACGGTTGGAACAGTTAGTCCTACTTTCTGACTTGAAAAGGCCAGCATGTTAAATACTGTAACGAACATAAGTCCAATCCCTACCGCATGATAAAACCACGGCTGAGTGAAACTATCCTGAAGTCCTAAACTGCTGCCGGAGCTCATAAACCCTAAAATTCCAGCTACAAAATAATTAACAATTATAGCTTGTTGGTTGTCAATTTTAAAAGTTGAAAAGCCCCTTAAAATAAGCAGCATGAAAGTAAAAAAAAGGGCTGCTAAGAATATATCAATCATTTCTGTAAATAGTGTAGGTATCAGCTTGCAAGTTTAAGCTTTTTAAGGCTTTTAGTCTTAGAAATGAAGGTCCTTTTATACCATCTTCAATGTTCACATCCCCTTCAAATAGGTGAATTTCATCCCATATTCCCTCATCTATATATGATTGGATCAGGCTAGCTCCTCCCTCTACCATAAGGTTTTGGATATTATTTTTCAGGCAATAATCATTAATTGCATAAAGGGCATTACCGTCATATTTTACCCATTCTTTGTTGCCCAGTTTCTCTGTTTTTATACGATTAAAAACAACAGTTGGCTTTGAGTCAGACATCAATTTTAACTTATGGTTGAGTTTTAAATCACTGTCCAAAACCATTCTTATAGGTGACGGACCTTCAACTCTTCTCGTATCCAAAGATGGATCATCTTTTTCAGCCGTCTTTCTCCCAATTAGAATCCCTTGATTTTCAGCTCTCAATTTATGAGCAAGCGTTTGAGAGAAACTATTCGTAATCCAAAAGATTTCACCATCCTTCTGCTTTTTAGGGGCGATAAAACCATCCTTACTTTGTGCCCATTTTAAGCTGATGAAAGGTCGTTTTTTTTCAACCCATGTGAAAAAACGTCTATTTAAATCTTTACCCTCCGAACTCAAAATGCCTTTCTCAACTTCAATACCAGCCTTCTTTAATTTGGAAACACCTTCACCGTCGACCATTTCAAACGGGTCCTCATTACAAATAACAACACGCTTCACCTTATGACTTACTAATAAATCCGCACAAGGGGGAGTTTTTCCATGGTGAGCACAAGGTTCAAGGCTAACATAAACAGTAGCTTCATTAAGTAGCTCTTTGTTTTTTACGGCTTTAATGGCATTTACTTCCGCATGTGGCCCTCCATACTCTTGATGGTAGCCTTCACCAATAATTTTTCCATTGTGTACAATAACACATCCGACCAAAGGATTAGGGAAAGCCCCAGGTATACCCATTTTTGCTACCTCTAAGCAACGTTTTATGTAAATCTCGTCCTGCAAAATCAGTGCATAAAAAAACAGTTCCTAAAGTTAGGAACTGTTTCAAACATTGTCAATTTATTTTAGTGCTCTTTGGCTGCTAAATATCTTTCTGCGTCCAAGGCTGCCATGCATCCTGTTCCGGCTGCGGTTACAGCTTGACGATAAGTTTTATCAGCTGCATCACCACTTACGAAAACTCCTTCTACATTGGTTAGAGATGTTCCAGGCTTTTCGTATTTAATGTATCCTGTTTCATCCATATTTATGTAAGGTTTAAATACATCAGTATTTGGCTTGTGACCAATGGCAACAAAGAATCCAGTGCATGGTATGGTATACTCCTCATTATTAGCTTTGTCTATCACTCTAACTCCTTCTACTAAATCCTCTCCAAGAACCTCAAGTGTTTCGGTATGCATTTTAATATCAATGTTATCCACTTTTTTCACACGCTCTTCCATGATTTTTGAAGCTCGGAATTGATCACTTCTTACCAACATGGTAACCTTCTTACAAAGGTTTGATAAATAGTGTGCTTCTTCACAAGCTGAGTCTCCAGCTCCCACAATTACTACCTCCTGATCTCTGTAGAAAAATCCGTCACAAACTGCACAAGCGGAAACACCGCCACCTTTTTGAAGTAATTTTTGCTCACTTTCTAATCCTAAATATTTAGCGCTAGCACCAGTGGAAATTATTACGGTATCTGCATGAATTTCTTTGGTTTCATCTACCCAAACTTTATGTGGAGTGGCAGAGAAGTCTACCTTGGTTACCCATCCAGATCTAACATCCGTATTAAATCTTTCTGCTTGTTTTTGTAACTCAACCATCATTTCTGGTCCGGTAACTCCTTCAGGATATCCAGGGAAATTTTCTACCTCATTTGTTGTGGTTAACTGACCTCCTGGTTGCATTCCTTGATAAAGCACTGGGCTTAAATTTGCTCTTGAAGCATATATTGCAGCTGTATAACCGGCAGGTCCACTACCAATTATAAGACATTTTACTTTTTCTATATCACTCATTTTATTGTTTAATTATTGTGTAAAATTAGAACTTTATCCTGCTTAGCAAAGCAAAAGTAAAATCCAACTATTGTATTTCTAAATCCTATTGTGCGACGATTGTATCATATGTCACCGCATAGCCTGTCCAAACCCCTAAAGCTCCCCCTTCAATATTGGTTGGATTATTTGCAGGGGAGGAGAATGGATTCCCATTGTTTATAGCTTGAGTTTCTGCGAACTGATAGTACTCTGCGCTTTCATACGGAACGCTGCAAAACTTTATCACGATGGTATCTCCAATTCGAAAAAATCCTTCTCTGTCGTTCTCGTCGTCTCTATCAGAATCAGAGCGAGCAACCCCAAACTCAAAAGTTTCAGCATTAAAAAATTCATCGAAAAATGAAGCTCCAAAAGGAAGACCAAAATTAAAGTCTTTGGGAAAGCCGTCATCTGCTAGATTCAAACGTTTGTCATACCATCGGTATCCATTCCCTAGTGTATCTGGATCAGATAAAATAGCGTATACAAAACCATGAGGTAGGGAAGAGGCCTCTCCTTCAAACCATACGGAATCAAGTGGAACCCTGTTAGGTATTTTAGTCATTGAAGTATAGGTATTCCCTTCCGATTCTATTCTCAATGAATAATGCGTGTTTAATTGACCAAACATAGCCTGATTCAGGGTTGTATAAGCGCATATGTTCGCAAAAGCTAGAGCCTCAACAGGCACCCCTAAAAACTGGGCGACTAAGGTATCTGTTCCCGGAGGTAATGAAGATGAACAAAATTCTTGTAACGTATCAGTTGTGGTTCCATCTGAAACGATAACAACTGCATCATGTACAAAGGAATTTTCGAATGAGTTGATATCCGTCTCACCAAAGAACGCCTGGCTTTTGGTTAATAAAACGATGGGAGGCAAACCTTCCTCAATTGTTCCATCTACGACCAACTTTGGTTCGTACTCCGGTAATTCTAAATCTATTTCTTTGGTGCAAGAGAAAACCGTCACACAAGCTAATAGGGCAATATATATCTGATTTAATCTCATTTTTTAAAATTTAAAGTTCCATGTTACAGCGGGCAAAATTGGGAACAAGGTTACTTGTTTAGCTGTATTGGTAATTGTTCCAGCAGCCGCATCTCCATCCGTATCAATAAAAATCACGAAAGGATTTGCTCTATTGTAGGCATTATAGACAGAAATAGTAACACTTGATTGCAGCTTTTTCTTTACTTTTTTCTCTTTTCCAGTTTCCTCATCAATGATTGTTTTGAATTCATCTGCATACCACGTAGCTGATAAATCTGCACGATGATAATTTGGCATTTGGAAACTGTTTCTTGGACCATAATCAAAGGCCGTTTGACCATCAACCACATAATATCCAGCCGGCATAGTTATGTTATTTCCATTACCAAATACAAATGCGGCACCAAAGGTCCAATGCTCGTTTAGCTTATAGGTAGCCACAACGGATAAATCGTGGCGACGATCATATTTTGCGGGAAATGGATCACCATTATTAATTTCTTCAAAAATTCGCATAGTTTTCGACCATGTGTAGCCTACCCAGCCATTAAAATCACCATAAGCTTTTTTGAAGAAAAACTCAGCTCCGTACGAATAGCCAGTACCAAAAACCAGATCAGCATCAACATTGTTGTTAATGTTATCGCTAGGCTCAGCACCTTCGGCATACTCAATCAAATTGTTCATGTCTTTGTAATACAACTCAACTGAAAACTCGTAAAGATTTTTTTGGAAATTCTTGAAAAAGCCTATGGAATATTGGGTGTTAATCTGAGGTTTTACAAGAGATGTTGATGGAAACCAAATATCAGTAGGCAAGGAAATGCCGGATATGGAAGCTAAATGAACGTACTGATAGTTGTGAGATACCCCTGCTTTAATTGAAGCTGAGTCTGAAATTTTATAGCGCATGGCAAATCGGGGTTCATAACCAAAGTACTGTGCTACAACTTCACCCCGTTCATAGGGAGTTTCGCTTAAAACATTTCCAACTGCATCCTTCTCATATCTCGTAAACGGACCTAATTGTTGGAATAGAGACTGTCGGTATCCAACGTTCATCTTTATTCTGTCCGTCAATTTAAAGTCATCTAAAACGTAGGCCGATATTTCGTTAGCATAAATTTTCTTTTTACCACCCAAATCAAATTCAGTTTCACCCTGCTCAGCTGTAACAGAACTTGGTGTGAAAATGTGATAAATGTAATTGGCGCCAAATTTTACATTGTGATCCTCATTTGGATACCAGGTAAAATCTACTTTTCCATTTGCATCTCTAATCCCTGATTCCAGTCTCAAAGAAAAATCATCTTGGGTTGCTCCAAATGCAAAATCATAATCGGAATAAATAGCCGTAGCATTCATAAACAAACGATCCCCGAACAGGTGGTTCCATCTTAAAGAACCCGTAGCATTCCCCCATGGGACATTCATTTGAAAGCCCGCATCTGCACTAGCAAAATTGAATACATCACGACCAAAATAACCACTTGCGAACAGACGGTCTTTATCTGAAAATCGATAGTTAAGCTTGGCGTTTAAATCATAGAAATAATAACCAGTCCCAAAAAAGGGAGAATCCTCCTTAATTAATGGCTTAGTTAAAACATCTATATAGGTTCTACGTCCCGAAAGAATAAACGAAGATGTGTCTTTCTTTATAGGGCCTTCCACTGTCAATCTAGATGAAATTAAACCTATTCCACCTGAGGCATGGTAATCTCTATAATCTCCATCTTTCATGTTTATATCCAAGACGGAAGCAAGCCTACCACCATAATTTGCAGGCATAGTTCCCTTAATTATTTCCATGTTTTTAATTGCGTCTGCATTAAAAACCGAGAAAAAACCAAATAAATGGGCTGCATTATAGACGGGAGCCTCATCTAAAAGAATTAAGTTTTGATCTGGACCTCCACCGCGGACGTAAAAACCAGAGTTACCTTCTCCTCCTGACTGTACACCTGGCAGAAATTGAACTGTTTTAAGAACATCAACCTCACCCATGAAGGCTGGCAAAACCTTTACTTGTTCAATATCGAGATCCATACGCCCCATATCGGTAGACTCTGTATTATCATTCGTACGCTCATCTCTCACCGTAAACTCAGCAAGCTCTTCACTTTCTTCTGGCTTCAATTCAATATTGAGGCGGACATCTTTATTTAAGGTGATTGTATCGATATATGGATCAAAAGTAGGATAGTTTACTCCAATGGTATAAGTACCTGAGTCAAGTGAAATACTGTAAAAACCGTATACATTCGTGCTTATTCCCGCTTTGGCTTCTTTGATGTAAATTGGGCAACTTATAAGCGACTCTCCCGTTTTACCGTCTTTAACGTACCCTGATAGTGTATACTTTGTCTGAGAAAAAGAGGGCAAGGCGCTCATAATCAAAGCAAAGAAGAGAAGATTTTTCATTCCAAAGAATTTTGTGCAAAGGTACTCTCTACATGAGAAATAGAAAAGAATTAAATGTTAATTCTTTGCCAAAAAAAATCTTAAAAAATTACTTACTTTTGCTGCCCATTCGGGATGTAGCTCAGTTGGTAGAGTACACGTCTGGGGGGCGTGGGGTCGCTGGTTCAAGTCCAGTCATCCCGACTATAGGCTTGCATTGGCAGGCCTTTTTTGTTTGAAAGTAACATTTAGAACCAGATGATTCCATATGGTTAGGATTCTTATTTTATTTTTACCAAAAAGGTGCTCAAGAAAAAAATAAAATATAAACTCTTACTCAACCGTTACAAGCTAAGAAATAAGCTCTCAATGGAAGTCAAATGGAAGGCTAGAAACCCCCTAATTTTGGTATTTCATGGAGTCGTATCTAACGATCCTTTAAAATATAACAGTCGCCACATTCAGATTGAATACTTCACTCGAATAATCAATTTTCTAGAAGAAAACGGTCAAATTATCTCTCTGCAATCCGCACTCGCAGGAAACTATAATCAGCAGGAGAAGAACTTTGTCTTGACTTTTGATGATGGATATTTAAGCAATTTCAAAAATGTAATCCCCTATTTAAAACAGCATAATATCCCTGCTTCCTTTTGCTACAATAATGTGAATTCAGAAAGCATGTTATGGCCAGATTTACTTGACTTAAGCATAGATGTGAAATCTGATTTTATCATTGATTTCAGCGGGGAGAAGCTTAATTTAAAGTCTGATATAGATAAAATTAGAAAGATATTCTTTAAAGCAGGAAAAGACGCACATGAAGATTTAAGAACACAACTAAATCCAATTGAAAAAGAAATAAAACATATACCTAAAACTGAAGAGTTCTGGAAACGGATGAGTTTAGAGCAACTAAAAGAAATTCATTCCAATGAATTATTTGAGTTGGTGCCTCATGGCCAACAACATGTTTCCTACAGAGAAACTCCAGATTCTTTTTGGAAAATGGACTTTAAAACACAATACGAACTCCACATACAAGAATTTGGAGAAACAAATTCTTTTGCTTTCCCATTTGCTTTTTGGAAAGAAGAAAATATTTCATACCTGCATGAGCATTACGGAATAGATAACTTTCTTGTCGTTGACCAATCTAAATTCAAATACAAAAAGGTTAACATCTTACCCCGATTCAATGTACATCAGCACTTGAATTTCGATATTTTTAAACACTTCATAGCCCGCGGGAATTTTGAATGATTGACAAGATTAAAATAGAACCCCTAACTAGCGAAAGGATTAAGGATGTGCAATCGCTTATGCAGCTGTCATTGAATCGTTTTGTTCCTTTAAAGGTTCTAGAACATAAATACAATGGGAACCTTTATTGTGAGCATAAGCACATTGCTCTACTGGCCTATTTAGATGGCAAAGCAATAGGCTTTTATGGCATCATTCCTATGGTATATGAGAGAAATAAGGAGCAGATTCTCGTAGGTCAAACATGTGATTCCTACACCCATCCTAAATATCAGGGAAGAGGCTTGCATAAAGTTTTGGCAGAAGAATCGTACCGTAGAATAGTCGCATTAGGGTTCAAGGGTGTATGGGCTTTACACAGTGAAAACACTTACCATAGCTGCAAAAAATTGGACTGGGAAGTAAACGATAATATTAAGCGATTTGAGATCAACGTTAAAGGATCAGGCTCATTTCGAATATATTCAAAATTCCATTTCCTGAGCAAATTTAAAAGTAAACGAATTGAGCGCTCACTTCAGTCATTCACTGAGTCGGATAATTTTCCCAGTGAAAGAATAGAAGGGCAAGATTGGTATCATTTTAACTCAGCTAAATACATAGCATATAAGAACAGCTTTTACTGCCGAATACTTAAAATTGGAGACTGTTTCGTTTGGATCAGATTCGATTATGCCCTTCATGTTGGTGCCATTTCAAATTTGACCGATGACAACGCTACGCTGGTCATAAATCAACTAAAGTCGCTTGCTAAAAGTATTGGTTCAAAAAAGATTATCATCCAGCTTAATCCAAAGCACCCTGCATGCAAAATTCTTGAAAAAAGGGTTGAAGCTAAGGAGTCTTTCATTGTTGGCTATAAAAATTTTAGCTCCGATTTTGACATCAAAAATCTGAATATAGAGTACATCCATATGGATGCCGTATTATAAAAAAAGCCCGATCAAATGACCGGGCTTTTCTGCATGATATTATTTGTACTATTTAAATACAATGGTCATTTCAACCCTTCGGTTTTTCTGACGACCTTCTTTCGTGTTGTTGTCCGCTATTGGTTTTTCTTCACCAAAGAACATAACAATCATGTGCTCCTCAGGCACACCTCTTTGATTTAGGTAAGTCGCCACTGCTTGCGCTCTTTGTTTAGAAAGAATCAGGTTGTTTTGAGCGGCACCTACATTATCCGTATGACCAACTATTTCAAGCAACCAGTCCGGTTTTCTAACTAAAAGAGAAGCTAAACTATCTAATGATTCATGAGAGCTTTCTTTAATTACAGACTTTCCTGTTTCGAACTCTAGGTTTTCAAAAGCAGCATTAATAATTGCTAGATCAACCTCTTCAATCACTGGACAACCATTGTTGTCAACTGGTCCAGGAGTGTTTACACATTCATCATCTTTATCCTTCACACCATCACCATCAGTATCTGTATAAGGACAACCTTTGTTAGCTTTTGGCCCAGGATTTAATGGACATTCATCATCTTTATCGAGAATCCCATCTTCATCAGTATCAGGCCAAGGACAACCTCCGTTTTCCTTAGGACCTGCTTTTTCTGGGCAATTATCTAGGAAGTCAAAAATTCCATCCTTATCCGTGTCTGGACAACCTTGATTTTCCAGCGGCCCGGCATCATCTGGACATAAATCGTCAATATCAATGATTTTATCTCCGTCTCTATCTGGACATCCATTAAACTCTTTAGTTCCGGCATCATTTGGACAATCATCTTCTTTATCCATGATACCATCTCCATCTTGATCAGGACAGCCATTGAACTCCGCTAAACCAGCTTCCTCAGGACAATCATCTTCTTTGTCCATAATGCCATCACCATCCGTATCCGGACAACCATTAAATTCTTCCAATCCTGCTTCTTCAGGACAATCGTCTAATTTGTCTATGATCTTATCTCCATCTGTATCCGGACAACCATTGAACTCAGGAATACCCGCATCATAAATACAGCTATCTTCAGAATCTTGAATATGGTCTCCATCAGTATCTGGACAACCCTTAAATTCCCATACGCCAGGAATGTCAATGCACCCTTCAGCCTTTTTATCACCACTTTTCTCGCGAATTTCTTTTCTGTGTTTCTTCTCAACTTTGTCAGAAACCTTATCACCATCACGATCTTTTGGCGTTTTATATAAAATTGGAATTCTAACACCACCATAGATTTCTGCCCCCATTAAATTCTTATCCTTGGTAGGAGCGAAGAAAGGCTTTAGGTCTCCAGTGCCAACGAAAAATGGACCAAACCTAAGGGATGTACCTACTCTTAATCCCATGAACTGGCTCCAAGATATAGGTACGGCAGCACCCACCCATTTATTATCATACCTAGGTGATATTGAAAGATAGCTATTGTAATGTACTTTATTCTCGTTTCTCTTACTTGTAAGATTGATTAGCGAATTAAAATTTACATATAAATCTTTGAAAACCATGTAATCCAAATCGATAACCATATTCGTTGGAAGGGTCATTCGATAAAAACTCGGATTGTCTGGAGAAAAGGTTAACTGCCCACTATCTGCAAGTGCAACAATTGTAGAATCGAATGATCTAGGACCCGCTATATTATCAAAGACAGCCATATCCAATACATTAGCTCTCATGGAGAAATCTCTACTAAGCTCTCCTTTGTCGTATCTCATCCCGCCAATATCATTGAAAGAAAGTGCTGCTCTAAATAGATATTTATTCTCATCTCTTTTCCAAAGGTCAGTTTCACCATCCATATCGTATTTGTAATCTTCAAAATTTGGACGATACTCATATACACCACCTATATCAACTCCAACACCTAACCTAGATCCTGTCTGCATAAGGGTACCAATTGCTTTTACGGGGTTATCTTTCCATTGTGCTTCTAAATCTTCAAATGAAACCTCATTGTCCAATGCCTCAACTAAAGAACCCAGATTATCTGAATAACCATAGTTAAAATCACCCGTAATGTAGGCCGCAGTATCCGCATTATCAAAATTGTAATCTACATTATCGGTATAAAGATATGCAGACCCTAATCCTTTAAGGAGCTTAATACGACCTCCTCCCTTAATAAAGTGTTCTCCCTGATTATAGAAAACTTGAGCATAACTTGCATGAAACTCCATCCAAGAATTAAACGAGAGATTCAAAAGTTGGTCACTTAGATCCAAGTTGTGCAGAGATGGCACTTCTAATTCATTAACAGATAATGATATTACCTCTGGAGCTATATGGTCTATATTGACAAAATTTCTTTGGCGAATTCCAAAACCTATCGACCTGGTTTCACTAATTGAAATCAAGGTATTGAATAAATCGATATCATTGTTAAGCGATACTTTTCTCGCCACGTTATCATCATCTATGGTGAAAAAGTTGGCTCCATTGGCCCTGAAGTAATCAACAGAATCCTGATCAACGACTATTTTTCCAAAATTAGGATGACCTGTCCAAGTTGTATCTTTAAAAGAAGAATACCAACCAGAGGGCATGTTCATTGTATTCATAAACATATGGTTGTTGTATCCGGCTAGAGAGAAACCTCCTAGCACAACATCAACCTTATATCTATTATCCGCAAGAAATCCTACGTTCGAATTTCCCTGAATAACGCCCGAATAGTTAAATTGAGATAATCCAAAATAACTTTGACCAAATGCACTAACAATTGACAATATCATCAATGGTAAGAGAAGTAACTTTTTCTTCATACGAAACGGTTTTGTGTTTTGCTAAGTTAAGAGTATGATTTAAACTATTGGCACAGAATATACCAACATACTTGAAGTCCTGACTAACTATTTTATTCAAGGCCTAAACAGGATTAGCTGAATGATAAACGCACTTTAGCTTAAGATTAATGATGTTTACACTCTGAAAAAACTTAAACCATCAGATTCATTGGGATTAAACCAATTAATTGAATTAGTGTTTTTATAATTTAATAACTAAAATTTACTCAAAAACTAATTTCCCACTGACCACAATCTCATCATTAATCCATTTGAATATAAAATAGCCTTCCCCAATTAGACCCTTGGATAAAATCAATGTTTCTTCGTCAAACATCTCATACTGATAAACTAAATCACCACTTAAAGAGTATATGTTAAGCGTCCCATATCCTAATTCAGGACTTACACTAAAAGTCATCTGGTTATTACTGGGATTGGGAAAAACAGCATAAGAATTCTCATACCGAATTACTTGAACATACTGAATACTAGAGAATCCTTGTGTACCCAATGCTAGCCGATAGTAGTTGATATTTCCGAGTTCCGGTTCAACATCATTAAAATCGTAGAATTGAGGTTCTGAAGCTCCACATACTCCCTGAATCTCTCCAATTTTAACCCAATTAACACTATCTATAGAACGATAAATATTAATCCCATTACATTGTTCACCCCCTTTTATAGTCCAAGCCAAAACAACTTCACTACCTGTATACTGGGCCGTAAACTTGCTTAAAATAGCATGCTCTTGACCAAAACCGGTTAATCCGATGAAAGTTAATATCAGCAAAAACAAGGCTCGCATACTTAACAAAACTACTTAAATATCAGATTATTGTCAAGAAGGCATCCCATAGATTATCTGGAGGTGTGGGGCATATAATTTGCATCTTTTCCTTCTTAACAGGATGTTCAAAAACCACCTTTCTCGCATGCAAATGAATACTTGCATTTGGGTTTGAACGATCAAAGCCATATTTTAAATCACCTTTTATAGGGCAACCCATTGCACTTAACTGAACTCTTATTTGATGATGGCGCCCAGTTTTAGGATCTATTTCGAGTAAATGATACTTATCTGAAGACGCTATTAATCTATAGTTTAAAATTGATTCTTTAGCATCAGGCGTGGCTTTTTTATAAGCTAGTGATTTATTCCTTTTTTGATCCTTCCGTAAATAATGTTTGAGTGTCCCTAATGGGGAAGGGGGAGCATTCTTTACGACTGCCCAATATGTTTTTTGAATGCTCTTTTCTTGGAACATTTTATTCATTCGACTCAGTGCTTTACTTGTTTTTGCAAATAATACAACACCCGAAACAGGACGATCAATTCGGTGAATAACACCAAGAAAAACAGCACCCGGTTTGTTGTACTTTATTTTTAAGTACTCTTTAACAATTTCGGATAAGGGCTTGTCGCCCGTTTTATCGCCTTGAACTATGTCAGATGGGTGCTTAAATACTGCAATCAAATGATTGTCTTCATAAAGAACTCGATCGTCGGTTAACATTAGTACTGTTCTTTATCGCTTGGAAAGTCTTCAGACTTAACGTCCTTTATGTAAGCTCCGACAGCTCCTTTCATTTCTTCATAAAGGTTGTGATATTTTCTAAGGAATCTTGGATTAAAGTCATTGTTTATTCCTAACATGTCGTGTGTCACTAGGACTTGACCGTCTACGCCCGCTCCGGCACCAATTCCAATGATTGGAATATTCACGGATGAGGCAACCTCCTTGGCAAGTTTTGCAGGGATTTTTTCCAACACTATTGCAAAACAACCGGCTTCCTCTAAAAGCTTGGCGTCTTCCTTTAATCTTTGAGCCTCTTCCTCTTCCTTTGCTCTTACCACATAGGTCCCGAACTTATAAATACTTTGAGGAGTCAATCCCAAGTGTCCCATAACAGGGATCCCCGCAGATAAAATACGAGCAATGCTTTCTTCAATTTCTCTTCCACCTTCCAGTTTTACAGCATGAGCGCCACTCGCTTTCATTATTTTTATGGCCGATTGCAAAGCTTCTTTGGAATTACCTTGATAGGTACCAAATGGGAGATCAACTACAATAAGTGCTCTATTGACACCGCGTACAACTGAAGATGCGTGATAAATCATTTCATCCAAGGTAATCGGCAAAGTTGTTTCATGTCCTGCCATGACATTTGAGGCAGAATCTCCCACTAAAATTACGTCAATACCGGCGGCATCCACTATTTTAGCCATAGAGAAATCATAAGCTGTGAGCATTGAAATTTTTTCGCCTTTCAACTTCATTTCCTGAAGCACATGTGTTGTTACTCGTTTAATTTCTTTGTTAACCGACATATCTTATATTTGTGGGAACAAATCTAGTTAATCTTAAATTAAAAATAGGGATTGTTACTCACCGAAAGGTGGTTATTAAGTAAGTATTGGAAGAAAAGCAAAAAAATCTACGTCCATGGCAACAAAAGCTTCATACAGTAATTTATGAGGCCGATACGCCAGCAGGTAAATTTTTTGATGTAGCACTTCTTATTGCAATCTTATTGAGTATTCTTATAGTAATGCTTGAAAGTGTTGAAGACATTAACGAGCAATATGGAAACTTCTTTTACACTGCAGAATGGGTCCTTACAGGTCTCTTCACACTTGAATACATTCTAAGAATTGTTTCTATCAAAAGTCCATCAAAATATATTTTTAGCTTCTATGGAGTAATTGATTTACTCAGCATCTTACCAACCTTCCTTGAACTAATATTCATCGGACAGGGGACGAGAAGTTTAATGGTAATTAGAAGTTTAAGACTGGTGCGCGTTTTCAGAGTATTTAAGCTTGGACGCAACCTGGGGGAAGGAGCGATCATGCTCAATGCCCTCAAGAAAAGCATTCCAAAAATTACCGTTTTCCTAATATTCATTCTTAGTCTATGTTTGATATTAGGAACCGTCATGTACATCATTGAAACGCCAGAACAAGGTTTTACATCTATACCTAGAAGTATTTATTGGGCTATAGTCACATTAACAACAGTGGGATATGGAGATATAAGTCCTGCCACAGCACTGGGACAAACGATTGCGAGTGTAATAATGATAATGGGTTATGCAATAATTGCTGTACCTACAGGTATAGTTAGCAATGATTTAATCAACAATGCATCTTTTGGAAGGAAAAAGCTTCATACTACTCAGAGCTGTCCTAATTGCTCCCAAGAAGGTCATGATTATGATGCTGATTATTGCAAGTATTGTGGGGATTATCTCCACCCAGAAAAACTACCTAATTCTTAGCTTCTGACCAATTTGTAAAGTAGCATCTCGACTTATACCATTTAATCGACAAAGATTATCGACCGTGGTTCCGTATCGTCTTGAGATAGCCCAGAGATTATCCCCTGACTGGACATAGTAATAACCATTGGCACTAGCATTGGTTCCCCTTGAATTGTATGTTTTACCTGGCTGCGGTTTCCTGAAATCTTGATAAGAAAGCTTTTTGTAATAAAACATATCTGACTTAATCGTTAAATTACAGTCTTGAATTACTCCTTTATCAAAATCAAAAACTTCTTCTGGATTTAAAGCGTTGTCATAAAATCTTACCTCAAAATGCAAATGTGGTCCGTATGCACGCCCTGTTTTACCACCTTGCCCAAGCAGATCTCCAGCATTAACGATTTGATTCGGTTGAACATTTATCTTGTTCAAGTGAGCATAGTAGGTCTCTAAACCATTAAAATGTCTAACGATTACAAGGTTTCCATAGCCATGACTGTTATATTTAGCGTATCTAACGACACCATCAAAAGCTGAAACTACGGTATCTCCAATATTTAAATCCAAGTCAACACCCTTATGCATCCTTGAACCTCTGTATTTGAAGCCTGAAGTAAGAACTCCTGGAACTGGGGTTGCATACTTACTGTGAATAGAATCTGTAAGACAAATCCAGATACTATCTTTCATATTTCTTAAATTATTCGCGTTGGTAAAACACATATCGTTGTTCCACCATGTATAGAATTTGAATGAAGTATCCGTCGTTACTAATTCGTGTAATTCACAGTTAGTTATACCATCAAAATCATCCCAGATTATTGGCTCAATAATCATTGTAGCAGTATCCCCAAGCTCCTCGCTATTGTTAATAACTTCAGATGACAAGGCAAGGTCTAAACTATCTTTTCCTGTAGCAAAAACTTCTACAGGCACTGTAATAGTTAGCATTAAAATTGAAAGCAAAAAGAATCTCATATCTTTTGTTTTGCGAGGACGAATATACAATTTTCAAAATAATCAACATTTATTAAGTGATAGCACTTAGTGAATGGGCGACCTCAACGGGTGAAAGTTTGTTTCTTTTTTTAGATATTTGAATCTATGAAAAATCTTTTACTGGCTGCCATAGCGGCATCTATAATATCTTGTTCTGAATCTAAAACAGGCGCTAAGGCAGAGAATGTAACCGAAAATGAAAGTCGCCCTTCCAGAAGCTATGATACAAGCTACAATTTCATGAACTCAATCGATTATGACGCCGATGAATATGGTATGAAGAAATATATCATGGCTTTTCTCAAAATGGGACCAAATAGGAGCTCGGATAGCACAGAAGCCGCTCAACTTCAAATGGCGCATATGGCAAATATTGAGCGCATGGCTGAGGAAGGAAAGCTGGTATTGGCAGGGCCTTTCTTTGGTGGGGATAGTCTGAGAGGTATTTACATTTTTAACGTCAACTCTATTGAAGAAGCTGAAGCTTTAACAAACTCAGATCCAGCGATACAAGCAGGGAGTTTACAAATGGAGTTAAAAGAATGGTATGGTAGTGCTGCTTTGATGGCCTTAAATCCAATACATAATCATATCGCTAAAAAGTCAATTACAGAAGAACCGTAAGCATATACGATCTCTATTAAAATAAATTTCCATGTGTATTGCTTGATGTAAAATATTTTATACATTTGTAAAATATAATTTACATTGTATCAATAATAATTTACATTATGTCCGTTCAAGAAAAGAAAGCACTGTTTAATTTAATAAGCACCATTTTAATTTTAGGAGCTTACCTAGCCTATGTATTTGGTATAAATGGGACCGAAAGTATGGCACAAATCAATGAACCTCAATTTTGGGGTAAGTTTATGTTAATGATGGTTGCGGTCACTATTGTCCTTAAAATTGTGGCCTACATTATATTCTTTATTATTCTAAAAGCAAACAATGAAGAGGAAGATCCAGAATTTATGGATGAGTACGACAAACGAATTGAAATGAAGTCTGATCGAAATGCTAATCATTTCTTTATGTTAGGTTTTATGATTTCATGGATTCCACTTGCTCTAGGAAAACCAATATCTTACATGTTTTTTATTTTATTGATTAGCGGTTTTACCTCAGGTATTCTTGGTGATTTGTGGAAGCTCTACTATTATAAAAAAGGGCTGTAAAATGAAAGAGCAACATATATCCAATGACATAAGGAAACTTAGATTCCTGCATGATGAAATGACACAGCAAGAACTTGCGAATAAAGTAGGTGTTACACGGCAAACCATTGTCGCTATAGAAAAGGGTAAATACCCGCCGACTTTAGAAATTTCTTTTCGCATAGCTGCAGTATTTAACAAAGGGATTGAAGAAGTCTTTCAATACCATCCCGAAAATGACAATTTCAACAAGAAAAAAAATAAAGGATGCAAATAATCGTCTTAAAAAGTAATTTATCAAGCCATGAGATGGTAGATAGATATGCACCACTTTTCGAATTAAATGAAAACGTTTATGAATGGAGTGTGGATACTGAAGATAAAGACAAGGTTCTGAGATTAGCATGTAAACAAGGAATAAGCGAAAACGACATTATCAGCATGTTTAAACCATTTCAAATTGAATTAAGCGATTTCGAATAAACATTTCCGTGCGGGCTACGTTAATATGTCGTGAACATTCTATTAACAGGAGCGACGGGGTATATTGGCAAGAGACTACTGCCCATACTTGCGGAAGAGAACCATACTATTTATTGTTTGGTTAGAGACAAGGATAGATTTAATCCCCCAAGTTCATTGAGGTCAAAAATTGTCGTGATTGAAGGTGACCTTTTAAAGGCACAAAGCCTCAATCAACTTCCCAAACAACTGGACTATGCTTATTATTTGGTCCACAGTATGTCCTCCTCTGATGATTACGATGATTTAGAAGAGAAGTCCGCTTTAAATTTCAAAAATGCAATAGATAACACCAACATACATCAGGTCATTTATCTGAGTGGTATGACCAATGAAGATAAGTTATCCAAGCACTTGCAATCAAGAAGAAAAGTTGAGGAAGTTTTATCAAGTGGTTTGTTTGCTTTAACCACATTAAGGGCCGGAATTATTATTGGTTCTGGGAGCGCATCCTTTGAAATAATAAGAGATTTAGTAGAAAAGTTGCCCTTAATGGTAGCACCCAAATGGCTTAAAACAAAATGTCAGCCCATAGGGATAAGGGATGTATTGATAATTCTCAAAAAAACGCTGGCAAACAAAAATACCTTCAATAAGAATTTTGACATTGCGGGAAGTGACATTCTCAGTTATAAGGAAATGCTCCTGGTATTTGCCAAAATGAGAGGGCTTAAGCGGAGAATATTAATTGTTCCTGTTTTAACTCCAAGACTGTCGTCATACTGGTTGTATTTCGTGACCTCTACCTCCTATAAACTCGCGCGTAGTTTAGTAGAAAGCATGAAGATTGAAGTTGTGGCAAGGAACGCAGAAATCAACGAAATCTTAAACCATAAACCCGTTGGATATCAGGATGCTCTACAACGTACTTTTGAAAAAATCAACAACAATGAAATAGTCTCCAGCTGGAAAGATTCCTATGCAAGTAGCGGCTTTGACCTTGATATAAATGATTTTATTGAAGCTCCAAATCATGGATGTTTCAAGGATAAAAGAACAAGAAAATATACCTTAAAAGAGAAGACAATAAAGAAAGTTTGGCAATTGGGTGGCAGAAATGGATGGTACTATGCCAATTGGATGTGGAAATTAAGAGGCTATCTGGACAAACTGGTCGGAGGTGTCGGATTGCGCAGGGGTAGAACGCACCCGACTAAACTAACAGCTGGGGATGCATTAGATTTTTGGCGTGTACTTTACGCCGATGAGAAATCAGGGAAACTCTTGCTGTATGCAGAAATGAAATTACCAGGGGAAGCATGGCTTGAATTTGAAATAAAAGATAATAAGCTGGTTCAAACAGCTACTTTCAGGCCCTTGGGGATTTTAGGAAGACTATATTGGTACTCGGTCCTACCACTTCATGGAATTATATTCAGAGGAATGATCAAAAGGATTGCTGCTTAGCTACACATTTTATAACTTCACAGAATGTCAAATATCTCACAAATAATTGAAGAAAGAGCTGCCAATATCGGCAACTTTTTGGTTGGTCGACTCTTACCATTCAGACAGAAAAGATCCGTTGGTCCATTTGTTTTTATAGACCACATGGGACCAACTAAATTAAAGGAAGATGAGAATTTTGATATTGCCCCACACCCTCACATTGGGCTGTCTACCTTAACTTATCTCTTTGATGGGGAAATTCATCACAGAGACAGCATAGGTTCATCCTTGACAATTAAGCCCGGGGCCGTGAATTGGATGACCGCAGGAAGGGGAGTGGTGCACTCTGAAAGGACGCCTAGTCATCTTAGAGGAAAGGAAAAGTTGATGCATGGCTTTCAAATATGGGTTGCTCTTCCGAAAGAGCTAGAAAACACCGATCCGAGTTTTTACCACTCTGAGGCGAAAGATATACCTGCTTGGGAAAATGGTGAGCTGTCATTCAAGCTAATCGCTGGAAAGGCTTTTGGAAAAGAATCCCCAGTTCCTGTCCATAGTGAGCTTTATTTTATTGAAATAAAGTCTTCAGAAGAAGCTGTAGTGGATATTGGAGGCAATCTTTTTGGAGAAGTCGGAATATATACCTTAAATGGAACGATTGAAATTGAGGGTGAAACATATGGCGAAAAACAACTTTTAGTCTGCCAGAATTCAAAGCTCTGTTCATTTAAAATAGAAGCCAATTCTACCATATATATTTTTGGAGGTTTACCTTTTCCAGAGGAGCGTTTTATTGATTGGAATTTCGTTTCTTCAGATAAAAGCAAATTGAAAGAAGCCAGAGAAAATTGGCGAAATCAAAATTTTAATGCCTTCCCAAAGGTTCCTGGTGATGAAAAGGAATATGTAAAATTGCCCGGATAGCTTACTTCCAACACCTATACACAAATGCTGGCGGAACATTTACAGGACTAAAGGAATACTTCACTTTTGAAAAGTGATTTTTAAACATTTTCAGTGCATTTAAACTATATTGAAATTGCAAATAGATCGAATTCTCATCCATTGATTTAACACAGTTAGCAACGATATTTTCTTTCAGCTCTTTTGGGAAAACCGTGTAAGGAAGAGACGATAAAATAGCATCCGCCGTGTCCCAACCCAATTCTTCAAGTTTGGTTTTGATGTCCTCGGCAGAATCATTTAACAAGATCATTCTATCGTCTTGAATCTCTCTCTTTATCTGTTCGAAAAAACTCTCATTTGTCTCAAAAACTAAAAGCTTTGCATCCGGAGCCATTCTTTCTAATATCAACTTGGTAAAAACTCCATTGCCTGGACCGAGCTCAACAATTTTCTTTGCTTTTGAAAAATCAACGTACGAGCACATTTTTCTTCCCAACACCTTTGAGCTTGGAGCAATTGCACCAACTTCTTTCTTATCCTTAAAGAATTGCTTTATATAAGAGCTTTTTTTCGCCATGGCTGACAAATATAAGAGTTTATTTTCTCGTGAAAGAAAGAAGATTTACACAGACTTATGAGATTAGTAAGCCCATTTAAGGCTATTTCCTTATTACTTTCTAAATTCGCAGCATATGCTAAAAGTTGACAAACTAAGTGTAAGCGGAAGTAAGGGCTTTATTCTCAAAAATATAAGTTTTGAACTTCCAGAAAACAGCTTTTGTGCTGTCGTTGGTAGAAGTGGTGTGGGCAAGTCAACGCTGCTGAATGCAATAGCTGGCAAGCTTTTCCAAGAAGAAGGTCGTATGCACTGGAAATCCAATAGAATAAAGGACATAGGAGAAGTTCACATTCCTGGCACAAACGAAATAGCATTGGTAGATCAAAACACAGAAATTCAGCGGTTCAGTACAATTCAGGACAGTCTGGAAAGTCGCTTTTACTTGAAAGAAGCGGATGAAATAAAGCAAAGAACGGATGAACTTTGTGCTGCGTTTGAGCTAGAGGATATTCGATATCAAAGTACCGAAGAAATAAGTGGAGGACAACAACAACGTTTATCTATCGCCATGAATCTCTGTCGCTTACCCGAACTTCTACTCTTAGATGAACCTTTCAACCAGCAAGATTTAATTTCAGTTAAAAGGATAAACCATTTTTTAGATAAGGAAGTAAGTGAAAATAAACTTACTGTAATGGTTGCCTGCCACCGTTTCCGTGACATAGCCAATAAATGCACCCATTTGCTTTATCTCACACCAGATGGACCTGAGCTATTTGAGTCCCAAGAGATCTCAAAAATCAAAGACAAAATATTATTGGAAATCTTGGGCTAAATCCAAACGATATAAGTAAGGACGGTCAGAAACCGCAAACATCTTATCGTTCATGACACAAATTCCGTTGATTGATCGCTTGCTAGGGTGAAGTTCAACTTTTGATACGAAATTCAAATCAAGGTCCCATTTTTTAATACTTCCATCCCTACTGGCAGAGTAGATATTGTCCTTGTAAAATATGATCTTATAAATTGCTCCGGTGTGCGCTGGAATTTTCTTTTCTATGTTAAAATCAGCCTTAAGCTTATAGATATGTCCGTCCCATCCAGCAGAATAAAAAAACTCACCCACTTTTAGAGCTGAATTACATGCTTTTTCGTGATGGTTTGATTCTTCAAGTAAGTTCATCCATTCATCCAGGTAGGATAAACTTCCTCCTGCATCACAAACCAAGAATCCCTGTTCAATTTTATTTATACTTCTTATTTTATTAGCGGAGAAAGGAATATAGCGCTCAAGCTCAAAGCTTGATGTCTCCCAAAGAGCAATACCTCCAGCACCATCACTGCTTATTGTTTTTCCATTTTCAAGATGCTGAATGGAATAAATGGATTTTTTGTGTTGAACAATATTCTTAAGTTCCCTTTTTTCCTTCAAATCAATAATGTGTAAAGAGGAGTCACTTAAACCCAACCACATTCTAGAATTTTCATCCACCGCTATGGCGTAAACCGCAGATTCCGTTCTGATATTGGGAGGTAAGGGATTTAAGTTTTCATCCCATTTGCCTACTATTTTATCTAATCCTCCGGTATAAATAAACTCTCCATCCGAACAAATAGAGTAGAGGGCATTACTGGCAATTGCTATACTTTTCATAGTGTGATTCGTCCAAGATAATTATAGTGTTCTCCTTCTATCAATTTTTCATATTTCATATCAAGTAAATAGCAAGCATTGGCTACCGTCTCACTATCAACATACATCCATAAATCTTCCTCTGAATGTTGATCGTCATAATGCATTTGATAGGCTAGGGTTCCATAATATTCATGTTCATGCAGGCCCTCAAACTCTTCTGGGCTATCAACCATAAACATTAGATCGGAACTATCAAATAAGACTTGACCGCCTTCGGAGAGTAGTGTTTTGCATTTTTCTAAGAGCTCAATTAGTCCAGAAGGAGTTTTTGCCATTCCCAGTCCATTCATTAAAAAAAGGAGGGTGTCAAATTTACCTTCTACTTTATAAAAATCAATCAAGCTGGCATCAATATTTTGATTTTTCATTGCTTCAACAGCGCCTTCTGAGATATCAATTGCTTGAACTTTTTTATTTCTATCCATCAATATCTTTGAATGACATCCAGATCCAGCTCCTACATCCAGTATGCGACCTTCAGCTAAATCCAGCGCTTTTTGCTCCCATGTAGGCATTTCATCATAGGCTCTAAATAAATATGGTACGGGTAGAACATCATCAGCCGCCCAATCACTTGTTACCACAATATCTGGTTCAAACTCTCCATTTAGATAATCTAAAACGGCCTTGCCCAATGGGTCGTTATTTAAGGTGTAACTTATTCTCACTTAGTAACGTATGATATAATTAAGACAAAATATATGTTAGGGTGTTACCTAATTGCCTTATATTTTATCAAGCAAGGAACAAATCTAAAAAAACTGGAACATTGAGAGAGGAAAAAAAGACAACGTATGAGCTGATGCTAGTGGAAGGAGCAGATGCTATTAGCGTGTTGTACGAGCGGTACGGGAAGCGGCTGTTCTACTACGGAGCTAATAAATGGAATGTAAACGAAGATGACAATTGGGATTTAATTTACAAAACCTTATTCAAGGTTTGTGAAAAAATTGAGAATTACGAATTTGATTCTGAAAAAGGCTTTGCGGCCATCGTTTATAAAATTTACATAAACTATTTGCGCAAGCATTACCGCAAACAGAAGCAAATAGGTGAGCGATTGTCGTTTGAGTCATTTGATGAGAAGTTTTTTGATGATTACGACAATCCTCATGGGAATAAAACAGAACGAAAAATCCAGAAACGTATTGTTGATGCCGATATTAAAATGCGTGAAGATAAAGATGAAGTTCATAATCCCTACTTGCTGATTCTGGAAGCAGAACTAGAAAAATTGGAGGACTGGCAGCGCATGTTGCTCTTACTAAAGAGTCAGAACATGCCTTATAAAGAAATTGGTGAATTTATTAACCGACCAGCAGGACAGCTTAAAGTGTATTATGCTCGACTGAAAACAAGGTTAACCAAGAATATAAATGAACAACTTGCACAACAAAAAAACAACTGAAAATTAACTGAAATGAAACATTTATATAAACACTCCCTTGAAGAACACGATTTTGATGAGATGATGAGGGATTATTTAATGGAAAACCCTAACGCTCATACAGATGCCATTCTTATGAAAGGGATTGATTCTGTGAACATAGATGACAAAGCTGATTTGGATTCAGAAAAATCAAAAAAACTGCTTGATAAGCTGAGGTCCAACAGCAGAGAAAAAGGATTAGGCATGGCTGGCAAAGCCTTTATGGCCATGATGATGTTTGGCTCATATCTATAAAGAAAAGTTAAATTTGCTATCAGTATGAAGAGACTGATAGCATTTTTTTTATGCCTTATCCCAGCTTGGTTATTCGGGCAAAACTGTTGCACCCCGGAAAATTTAGGAGGTTTAGATCTTCCAGCAGAAGTCTTTGAGGGTATAGGGCACATAGATGTCAACTGTACCACAGAGAACGATTCTTGTAAATTCTTCATTGAACAAGGCTGGGCGCTTGTACACCAATTTAATTTTTCCGCAGCTGGCCGATCTTTTAACAGAGCTATTCAATTAGATTCCTCCTGTATGATGGCTTATATAGGCTATCACAACATTTTATACATTGAGGATGAAGATGACCTAGCTTATGATATCTATAGTTTGGTCTACGATAAATGGGGCGACTATATTAATCTCTCCCAGGACGAACAAGACAGTATTTTCGAATTAGATACAATTTACAACGAAGACGAATACGGGCTTTTTCATGTTCTGATGCATGCTAATTATGTAAAGAAAAAATATTATACTTCCGTTTTATATGAAGGACTCGACTACCTCCATTTAAAAGGAAATAATGGTCTGATTTTGTCGCAGATTACACCACAAAACGAAAGTGAAGAAGATAACCCACTGATAGAGTACTTTGGCAGTAAAATGGACATACTTTTAAACGAGTCAAATCTTGACAATAAGCCTTATTACCAACACTATATTATCCATGCCTTGGAAGACACCACACCCGGAGATTTGCTATTATATGCAAGAGTATTACCTCAACTAGCACCAAATTCAGGGCATTTAGTGCATATGCCTGCTCATGTTTATTATAAGCTAGGAATATATGATTCCTCCTTGTATTGGGTGAACGAATCTATTAAAGTTGATAGCGCTTACAACAGCAGATACCCGAAATACGCCATTTATAACTGGAATTTCAATCACAACCTGGTATATAAAAGTCGTATTCTAATGGAAATGGGTTACCCGGATAGTGCTAAACAGACACTAAAAGATTTCATCGTAAATCCCAATGACGAGGATTTTGAATTCCATCAAATGGTCATAAAAACCTCTGAAATGATGGTTAATTGGCGTTACAGAAATTGGAAAAAACTTGAAGAGGAGGCAAAAACTGTCGATGGAATTTATGAAACTGAAGGATATAATTTATGGTTTAGAACTATTCAGCAATATGCCAGAATGATGGACCTAATAGAGCACAATGATTTTGAAAATTGGAAAGCTGAAGAAAAACATTGGAAGACCTTGAAAAAGGCGGCAAAAAAGGATAAGGATTTTAACTATTGGGATTTGTTTTTTTGGATGAGAGCTGAAATTAATGCAATGTATGCAGCCAGAAACTCAAATGAAATTGATGCCGATTTCTACACCTATCAAATGAAAGATTGGTCAGAAATTGCAGAATTAGAATATGGCGATCCAAGCGACCTGCCCTCCCACATACACGAGCACATTGGCCATGTTTATTACCAAGGTAAATTCTGGCAAAAAGCTGTTAATTACTTTGAATATGCCCTCAAGAAACAACCAAACTCAGGATATATTGAATTATATCTAGCTAAATCCTATTTTCACTTGGGAAATAAGACACAAGCTCAAATTTATTTAGATCGCTTTTACACCCATTGGCAGCCTCATAAAACAAATAAAAAGGAATTTGAAATGGCTCGTATTCTAGAAGCAGAATTAACAAAATAGAACAATTTTTAAATTAACTTGTTTACCCGATATGACACATTTAAACGAAGGAGACAAAGCTCCAGCATTTGAAGGAAAAGACCAAGATGGAAATACCGTTAAACTATCTGATTTTAGCGGTAAAAAACTTGTGATATATTTTTATCCGAAAGACATGACCCCTGGTTGTACAACCCAAGCATGTAATCTAGGAGATAATTATGCAAAGTTTAAATCGGAAGAATATGAAATTATTGGCGTAAGTGCCGATGACGAAAAACGACATCAAAAATTTATTGAAAAATACAGCTTACCTTTCAGCCTAATTGCGGACACCGAAAAGGAAATGATTAATGCATACGGAGTTTGGGGACCAAAAAAATTCATGGGACGTGAATTCGACGGTATTCATCGCACTACCTTCGTCATAGATGAAAACGGAGTCATTGAAAAAATAATCCATAAGGTTAAAACCAAGGAGCACTCAGCACAAATTTTAGAAGCATAAAAAAGGGGGAGTTTAAACTCCCCCTTATTAGTCTCATTTATTTCTTTTTAGAAAAAGTCTACTTTCCCACTTTCTAAGCTATAATATGCAGGTACAATTTTAACCTTTCCGCTTTCTACTGCATTCCTTATTATAGAAGATCGATTTATAAGCTCTTCACCATTTAATTCAGCATTTTTCTTAACAACCGTTGCCAAGTCCGCTCCAGCACCACAAGCCGATAGAGCAGGGGTAACATGGGACAAAAGATGATTTAAATTATATCCATTATCTCCTCCATTAACTGCAGCAGTCACAGCTCCACAGCTTTCATGCCCCATAACAACGATCAAAGTAGAGCCCAAATGAGCAACTGCATACTCTATACTAGCTATAGAAGAGCTATTTGCAATGTTTCCAGCAACACGAACCGTGAAAATTTCACCCAAGCCAGTATCAAATGCCATCTCAGGTACTACACGACTATCCGCACAACTTAATATTATAGCGTATGGTGATTGTCCTCCAGTAAGCGAACTTCTTCTTACACTATCTTGTAACTTACCATCTAATTTATCAGCAACAAAACGCTCATTGCCACTTTTTAATCTATCTAATACTTCTTGACTGTTCATTCTAATTTTTTTCCTAAGATAAGAATCGTTTATTAATTAACTAGACTATTTAAACTTAAGGAAATTCTTTAATCTGTATAAGAACCACCTATGAGGTGCATAGATAGATTTCCAATACATTAATTCAAACAATTTTTTCTGTGACTGGTTTATGGTTAATTGAAAATCTCGCGTATGAGGCTCAATGATTGCAAGACAAAGTCCTCCAGCAATTACATTCTTACGGTTAGAACCTTTCATTTTTTCATGGAATACACCAGGAACAAAATCTATTTCTACGTAATGTACATTCGGGTTTTCTTCCCAATTGGCTCCCAAAATACCCTTTCTAGCCATGGGGATAAACGTATCGTGAAACAAAATATAAAGACGCTTTTTTGGCTTATACTTTAACACCTCATTAATATCATTTTTTACACCTTCTTCGGTATGATCACCATCAATTAAGACGAATTCTAAGGACTCACCGTTCTCTTCAATTTTGGCTAGTACCTCAGGAATAAGTTTCCGAGAATCACCCGTATAGTAGCTTACATTTGTAAAACTATCTTTGTATTCATGTCTATGCTTATCGGTGATATCAATCGAATATACTTTGTCAGCGAATTGTGATATCACTTGTAAACTTCCACCTTTGTAAGAGCCTATTTCAATTGCTACTGCAGGTTTAATATACTCTAATAGGTTATGAAATGCATACTTCTCACAACGGGTCATTTGCCAGAAATGAGGATAATGATCTAAAGATAGCGTGGGATAGTGGGGGTCTGAAGTAAGCATAATAACAGAGTGCTAAGTCCAATTAAGCACCCTTATAAATTAATTATTAAGCATCACTGGCATTACAAGCATCAAAACATCTTCTCCTTCTTGTCGCGGAGTTTCAGGCGTAATAATACCTGCTCTGTTTGGAGCACTCATACTGAAGACTATGTTATTAGAATCGATATTACTCAACATCTCAGAAAGGAAACGACTGTTAAACCCGATTTCCATGTCATCGCCTGCATAATTACAAGTTAAGCGCTCATTCGCCTTGTTCGAAAAGTCCAAATCCTCAGCAGAAATAGCCAATTCACTTCCTGCCAGTTTCAAACGCACTTGGTGTGTTGTTTTATTGGCAAAAATGCTAACCCTTTTTATTGAATTTTGGAAGGTTCCACGCTCAATCGTAAGTTTATTGGGATTTTCCTTTGGAATTACTGCTTCATAATTTGGATAAGCTCCATCAATTAGAAGGCACGTAAGTTTTCTTTTACCAAAGGTGAAAGAAGCGTTCTTTTTATTGAAGGTAATAGTACACTCTTCTTCGGAACCCGACAAAGCATTTTTTAAAATCGTAACAGGTTTTTTAGGAAGAATAAATGCTGCCGTCTCAGAACAACTTACATCCGTTCTTTTGTATCTAACTAACTTATGAGCATCCGTTGAAACAAAGGTGATATCATTTGGATCTAGTTGACAAAAGATTCCTGTCATAACAGGTCTTAGCTCATCACTACTAGTAGCGAAAAGCGTTTTACCAAAAGCTTCAGCTAATATATCTCCCTTAAGTTTGACATTGGCTGCATCTTCAATGTCCGTTGTTTTTGGAAAATCATTCGGGTTTTGACCATTTAAGCTGTATCTACCCTCAGCACTTGAAATCTCAATAGCAAAAGTTTTTTCATCTACAGAAAAAGTCAAAGGCTGATCCGCAAATGTTTTTAAAGTATCCAATAATAGTCTAGCCGGTACAGCAATTGCTCCTTCTTCCTTACTTTCGATTTCTAGGCTTGTTGTAAGAATTGTTTCTATATCTGAAGCTGAAATAGAAAGTGATTTATCTTTAATCTCAAAAAGAAAATTATCTAGGATGGGTAGGGTATTTGAATTATTCAAAACACTACCTGCTAGCTGTAATTCTTTCAAAAGTGCCGTACTGGATACAATAAACTTCATTGAGGTCAATTTAATTAAGTCTCCAAAGATAATTTTTACACCTTATTATACTTGACCCCATCAGCCCATAGTTTTTAACATACAGCTGTGATTGCTAACAAAAAAACCCTGAAAGGAAATTCCAATCAGGGTTAATCAGTTTCAAATTAGGTTTTAACCTAAAAATGGATATCGGTAGTCCGTTGGTGGGACAAATGTTTCCTTTATGTTTCTTGGTGAAACCCAACGTAGTAAATTCATATAAGAACCTGCTTTGTCATTTGTTCCAGAACCTCTGGCTCCTCCAAATGGTTGTTGACCAACTACTGCACCCGTAGGTTTATCATTAATATAAAAGTTACCAGCAGCATTCTCAAGCTTTTTAGTTGCTAAGTCAATGGCATATCTATCTTTTGAGAAAATAGCTCCCGTCAATGCATAATCACTGGTTTGATCCACAACATCAAGTATATCTTCAAAATCTGCATCATCATATACGTATACCGTCATAACAGGACCGAATATTTCTTCACACATAGTCCTAAAGTCAGCCTTTTTTGCAAGTGCTACCGTAGGTTCTACAAAATATCCTTTTGATTTATCGTAATTACCTCCTGCAATTATTTCAGCATCATCAGATTCCTTTATATAATCGATATATGAAGCAATTTTATCAAATGAGCGCTCATCGATAACCGCATTAATAAAATTACTTGGATCTTCTGGGCTACCCATTTTAAAAGAAGCTAAATCAGCTTTTAAAAACTCTTCAACTTTTGGCCACATAGACTTAGGAATGTAAGCTCTACTTGCTGCAGAACATTTTTGACCTTGGAACTCAAATGCGCCACGAGAAATTCCTGTTGCTACCTCCTTAGCACCGGCAGAAGGGTGAGCAACAATAAAATCCTTCCCTCCAGTTTCTCCGACTATTCTAGGATAAGAACGGTACTTCTCAATATTTGCGCCTATTTCTTTCCACAAATGGCGGAAAACAGCGGTAGAACCCGTAAAGTGCAGTCCAGCAAAATCTCTGTGTTTAAATATCACATCTCCGGCATCTGGTCCGTCAACCGTAATCATGTTTATTACACCAGCAGGTAATCCGGCAGCCTCAAATAGCTCCATGATTACTTGTGCTGAGTATACTTGTGTATCAGCAGGCTTCCAAACACAAACGTTGCCCATCATGGCAGCAACTGCTGGAAGATTAGCACAGATTGAGGTGAAATTAAATGGGGTAATAGCAAAAACAAAGCCTTCTAAAGGTCTGTACTCTAAACGATTCCAAAGTCCATCCATACTATCTGGCTGACCTTGGTATACTTGCTGCATGAAATATACATTGTATTTAAAAAAGTCTATAAGCTCGCATGCTGCATCAATTTCAGCTTGATGAACATTTTTTGATTGAGCCAACATAGTTGCGGCATTAATTCTATCTCTAAATGGTCCTGCCAACAAATCTGCCGCTTTCAGAAAAATTGCTGCTCTCTGTTCCCAAGCTAAATTAGCCCATTCGGTTTTTGCATCTAAAGCAGCATTTATAGCCTTTTCAACATGACTTTTATCTCCGTAGTAAAATTCACCAATTTTATGCTGATGATCGTGCGGAGGAGAACAATATTTTACATTATTTGTTTTTACCTTATCGTTACCAATATACATGGGTACTTCCATGTACGAATTATACATTTCTTTATAAGTATCTAATAAACTTTTGGTCGTTTCATCACCAGGATGGTATGGTCTAACCGGCTCATTAATTGGATATGGTATTTCGAAAACTCCTTTTGACATAAAATTATTTTTTTGGATTCACGAAGGTACTATTTCCATTAGGAAATTCAATGAATTAGCCGTAATTTTAATAGTACTACCCCGCTAATAACATTATAACTATCTTTGCGGCCGATTTATAGAAAAAATGAAACTAACAGACATCAAAATAGCCAAGACCAATCAGCTAGGATTTGAATGTATTATTCTACTTTCTGAAGATCTTTTAGAAAAACCTATTAAACTTGATTTATACAGTAAAATAAAGGACAAATTTGGTGACCTTGTAGTTTACAACATGAACAACAAAAAAGGAACGGCATTTCTGTGGACTACCAACCAATATGGTGTAGAAATAGATGCACACGATAAAGTAAAGGAGCTCGATTTTGAATGTATTGTATTCAAATCTTTGGACGATATCCTCAATTAAACGACCTATTCACCCACTTTGCCACGCTAAATCCTAAGTTTGGCAAGCCTCTTGAATTAAATCTACTCAACTTTGCATGGCTTTTTTAGCCAGAAAACTATTTGTTATGATTAAAAAGATTCAACTTATATTAATTACCATGCTTAGCGTAAGCGTAGGATTAAGCTCTGCTTTCTACAGCAAGGATGGTAATGACATAAATGAAGATACATATACCAATAATACGATTCAAGTTGTTGGTGACTCAGCTATAATAAGCGAAGAAGAAATTATTATAGGAGACGAATTGACCATTGAGAATCTGGCCCTTGAAATGGAAAGGGTAGGGATTAAACATGTAGATATTGTATTATCACAAGCCGTGTTAGAAACTGGATGGTTCAAATGCAATAATTGCTCTTTCCAATACAACAACCTTTTTGGTTTCATTTATAAGGGTAAATACCTTAAATATGAAAACTGGAAAGAATCTGTTGCCTATTATAAATGGTGGCAAGATCAGTTGTATAAAGATGACGGTGATTACTACGCTTTTCTTAAGAAAGTGGGGTATGCAACAGCACCTGACTATAATGAGAAATTACAAAGCGTAGGAAAAGAGCTTAATATTGAAGAGATTCTTTAATCTAGCTTGCCGTCCATTTGTTTACCTAAGGCCTTACTAGCATAATAAGCTACATATCCGGTTAGGATAGTAATGCTTGAGATAATCAATACTTTTCCACCCGAATTGTTAAGGTCATCATAAAAAACGTAGCCTATCATGGTTAGGTTTACAAGTATGAAAAAGATAGGCGTTATGGGATAAGCAAATGTTCTTACGGCTGACTCCTCATTTGTTTTCCTTTTTCTAAGTACAAACAAACCTGCCACTGTCAAGGTCGAAAATAAGGATAAAGCAACTCCAATATACTTCATTACATCCTCGAAAGTAGATGTGTACAATAATACCAATGCTATTAAAGCTTGAAACATAATGGCAAAGTGAGGTGATCCTCCTTTATTCTTTTTCGTCATTACATTAAAAATCTTATGATCCTCTCCCATGCTCTCCGTAACTCTGGGGCCAGCAATTACCATTGCACTCAAAGACGAAATTAAGGCTAAACTAAACAAGCCACTGAAGACCTTACCATAATCTTCTCCAAACATTTTTAATGCGACGACATTTCCCACATCCAATTGCCCATCTAACTCTGAATAATCAGATACATATAAAAAGGTTGCATTAATAACAAGGTAAAGAACAGTTACGATGACAGTTCCAAGGATTAATGAAAAAGGCAAGCTTTTTTTAGGATTCTCCAAATTCCCAGCGATATATGCAGAGGCATTCCAACCTGAGTATGCCAAATAAACATATACTAAGGAGATTGCAAAACTCGAACTCCATAACAGAGAACTATCTCCCGCTTGTGGCGCAAATGAAACACTGCTTGGGGTGTATCCCGAAAATATAAACGGTGAAATACAAAAGAATAGAATGAATAACAATTTAACTGCAGTAAGTACATTTTGAATTCCTCCTCCTTTCTTTACTCCTAATAAATGAATCCCTGAAATCAATATAATTGACAGGGCGGATACAGCCATAATTTGGCTATCGGAGCTTAGACCAACTACAGGAGCAAAATAACTTCCTATTGCCATAGAAACTGCACAAATTGGTGCAGCAAATCCGGCGAATATCGATATCCATCCAGAAGCAAAACCTAATCCAGGATGAAAAATTTCGGAAAGATACGAGTATTCACCCCCAGAACGTTTAATTCTAGTTGCAATTTCAGCATAGCAAAAGGCTCCAGCCAATGCAACTAAACCTCCAAGCAACCATAACATAAGGATTACAAAGCCTGATGGAAGCGGTCCAACTTGAAAACCAAGACTTGTAAATACTCCGGTTCCAATCATATTAGCCATCACCATTGAGAGGGCTACCCATTTTGTATACTTCTGTGTTTTTGTCATTGAGGCATCAAACCTAAGAATTTTTAGTCGGATAAGTTTTTAGAAATTATTATTCGCCAACTTTAAAGCCTACAACGCACATATCATCGATTTGCTCATAATCTCGCATCCATTCAATCATGAAATTTTGCAAGTCTTCTTTTTGCTGACTAAAATCCTTTAAATGATGATCTAAGATAACCTGTTTATAGAACTTCATTTTCAACTTTTTTCCTCTATCTCCGCCAAATTGATCAGGATAGCCATCGGTAGTCATGTAGAAGTATTTATTCTCAATATCATCGATTACTTTGGTTTCAAATTGTTGTTCAAAATCGGTAAAACCAGCAACTGCCGCTTTTGTTGCCTTTATTTCGTGCATTTTACCATCTTCAATGAAATTCAGGTTCCTGTTTGCACCAGCATAAAGAACCACAGCTTTCTCATGGTCGATTGTACATATTGCCGCATCCATTCCATCTTTTGTACTTCCTTCATCGCCGCTTTGCTTCAAGCTACTTTTTATTCCTTTATTTAATTCCGAAAGAATTGCACCCGGATCAAATATTTTCTTTTCTCTCACAATGGCATTCAATTTATCCGAACCTATCATGCTCATAAATGCACCCGGCACACCGTGCCCAGTGCAATCCGCACAAACAAAAACACTCTTATTATCCTCATGATGAAACCAATAAAAATCTCCTGAAACTATATCCTTTGGTTGAAAGAAGACGAAACTATTGGGTAAGTGCTTGGTTATTAAGTTATCAAACGGCAAAATGGCGCTTTGAATTCTTTGGGCATAATTAATACTATCTAAAATCTCTTCTTTCTGATGATGTAACTCAATATTCTTTGCAGAAATTTCTTGGGTTCTTTCTTGAACGATTTCTTCCAACTGTTCATTCTTTTTCTTTAACCTGAAACGCGCCAAGGGAATTACTGCTAATATTAATGCGACTATTCCGAAAGCATAAAGAACATAGGCCAATGACGTCCTATACCAAGGTGGGGCAATAGAAAATCGTATACTCGGATAGACATGCTCTCTTCCAAAACTATCTTTATACTTTAACTCTAATTCATAGTCTCCTTCAAAAGCCTGTTCAATCTGGATAAAGTTTTGTTCTGACCAATCTGTCCAATCATCATACATTCCTTTAATCCTGTAGGAAAACATATATTTAGATCGCTCATCATAATCCATTACGGAAAATTGGAACTTTAACTTACTGCTTGAATAGGAGATAGGCTCGTCAATGCTGTAGGGCTCAAAGTAATCCTTCTCAAGTGTGTCTTTATTTACTATTATGTATTGCCAATAAGGCACATGCTTTTCTTGCTTAATAAGAGACTTGGAATTGATCCACATCTGACCCTCTGTGGCATCTAAAATTAGATGTTCGGATATAGTTTCAGCGGCATTTACCCTTCCTGTATTCCACAATTTATAAGGATTATTGTTAGGAGTTCCATCGTTCAAATCAAGTAGATCACTCTCCAATACGGCCCAACGACCATTTGAATTTTCAAGAGCATACTGATACGGCTCACCTGCAAAGGGAAGGTAGGCATCAAAATAACCACGTACATCTTCTAAACCTTCATTGTTCCTGGCAATTTCATCACTGCTAATGAACTTAAAAACACCTGTATTCGTTGTGAACAATGTTCTTTCCTCTCCTTGCATAACGCGGGTCCAGGATCCCACTGGTAAGCCATCTTCCTCCGTATAAAAATCAAGCTCCCAAGTTTTAGTATTAATCTGGATTAATCCATCTTGAAAAGTACCTAACCAAACAAGCGTAGAATCTTCCTGATCCCTAATCATAGAATTAACCGCGCTGATAGGAAATTCGAAACTTTTAACAACTCCATAATTTAGAGAAGAATGAATAAATATCCCATCCGGTCCAGCACTTATTATCTTTCCATCTTGAACCATGATGGTATTACTTGGGTTCTTTGATATTCTTCCTATTTGACTATAAAACAAGCCTTCAGAACTTGCAAAAAGGTATCCATCTCTGAATTTCTTAATATCCCAAACTGAACCCACATTATTCTTTATGTTCAACCATCGGTTTTTTCCAGGATCCCATTCATAAAGCCCGTCGGAACTTCCCACTAATTGCAGGTCCTTTGTTATCAAATGACTAAAAATAGAACCTTGCAAACCTTGCTTATTGCCATGAAAAGATACACCAGAACTAAGTTTAACAAAACTTACTCCTTTATTTGTAGCCAGCCATAAATCACCATTATTATCCTGAAAAGAAGCGTTGATATCCTCACTTGAAAGGCCCGTGTGTTGATTTATTATACTCCATTTCTTGAGGTCTTTATCAATTATTACGCTCCCTTTCCCAATTGTGTTAACTAATAGTCTGCCATCGTTTAATTTCAAACCCGAACTAACCAAGGAACCGTCCATCCAACGATATAGGTCAACCAAAGTTTTATTGATTTGATTCCTGTGAGTTAAAACATACAATCCTGAATCACGCGTAACAAACAGTTCATCACTATTCATCTTAGCGTAAAAGAAGACACCATAAGAGGATATTTCCCACAGTTTAGAATAATCCTTTTCCTTTTTATTTAATGAGATCAATCCAAGAGCACGGTCTCTTGCCACAAGGTTGCCCTCATCAAATAACATGGTGTGGTAGCTGTCTTTAGGCCGGAAAGTATTAAAGTTACTATTTGAATAAACCCAATTATATATGGCTTGTTCGGTATGAAAATAAAGTCCTTCCGAATCTGCTGCAATCGTCCATACCATTGCCCCATCTGGTATATCCAAATCCGACGACATTTTATCATAGACAAAATCCTTGTTATTTAAATCTATCTTGCCAAATTCACCCTGCGTTCCTACATAAAGTATCCCTTCTTTAAACATTAAGGCGGTTACGAACGCACCTTCCTTGACTTTAATCAATTCCCAATTCTTGCCGTCAAAACGCAGTACACCGTGAGCAGTACCGAAATACATAAATCCCTTGTCGTCTTGTGCTACAGCATAATTTTCAGGATTCAAATGCGTTCCGTATTGCTCGGGGCCATAATTCTGAACATACGGCATAAAGCCTTGTCCAAATGAATGACTTAGGACGAATATTAGAAGGCTAAACCAAAAAAAACGCATACTTTTGCTAAGGTATGATTTTTGCATAATTCGTCCGAATTTTATTGAATGAAAAAGACATTAAAGGCCCAACTATATTGCATTATTCTTCTTACCTTTTTAGGGTTTGTATCAGAGGGGCAAACACTCAAAATATATTCAGATAATTACGATACAGGAATACCTAATGTTCATGTGGATGTGAATGATTCTATCCAATTTATAAGCAACAACGTTGGATTAATTGAATTACCTGAACTAAAAGAAACGGATATTCTAAGTTTTGAGCACCCTTCATTTTATACAATTACTTTGAGCTATAAAAGCGTTAAATCTCTAGGTTTTGAGATTAAGATGAATGAAAGTGAAGGTGTTTTACCACCGGCAATCGTAACCTTTCACAAATGGGAAGAAGACCTACAAAAGGTACCTGTACAAATACAACTAATCAACCCAGAAAAACAAGACTTTTACAATCCTCAAACAACCGCAGATTTGTTGGGGAGTACCGGTAAAGTTTATATTCAAAAAAGCCAACTGGGAGGCGGAAGCCCAATGTTACGTGGTTTTTCTGCCAATAGAGTTTTGCTCGTTATGAATGGTGTAAGAATGAACAACGCTATATTTAGGAGTGGTAATTTACAGAACTCAATACTTATTGACCCCAACTCATTAGAGGAAGCGGAGATTGTTTTTGGACCAGGGTCCGTTATCTATGGATCAGATGCACTTGGTGGCGTTTTTGACTTTCATACGAATGAACTAAAGCCACATGGCCAAGACACTATTCTGTTTTATGGAAAAGGATCGATGGGCTTCTCATCAGCAAACAATTCGCAAAATTGGTCCGGCACCATAGGCTTGCAAGGAAAAAAGCTATCATTTATAAGCACCTTCACAACAGCATCTTTTTCTGATTTAAGAATGGGTAACCCAGACTTTGATATTTACCGTCGTTACTATTACCAAGATCAAGTAGATGGCAGAGACACAATGATACAGAACAGAAATAGCAGAAATCAAATAGGCACAAGCTATTCACAAATAAATTCAACAAATTCTTTTAGCTTCAAACCATCCAAGCACTGGGACCTTAATTACAATTTTCTGTACTCGGAAAGCTCCGACATACCACGATATGATCGATTAATTGAAAAAGTGACTGATAGCTCAGCTAAGTTTGCAGAATGGTATTATGGGCCACAAAAATGGAATTTTCACAACCTTTCAATTACTCATTCTAAATCAAACAGCTTGTATGACAATCTCCGCTTTACACTGGGTGGACAAGCCTATGAAGAAAGTAGAAATGATAGACGATTTAACAGCACTAATCTTAGACAACGCAGGGAAAATGTAATAGCGCTTTCTGGAAATATTGACTTCTGGAAACAATTCAAAGACTCTTCACGGCTGTATTACGGAATGGAAATCGTAAACAATAAAATTTCTTCTCAGGCCTGGGAATACTCACTACTTGATTCTTCTACCGCTGCAATTTCTAGCAGGTATCCAGATGGTGCTACTTGGCGCTCCATGGCTATCTACCTCAACCATTCAAGAAACGCTGGAGATAAAGGAGTACTTTCAGCAGGTGTGCGATGGAATCTTGTTGAGGCTGATGCTCGATTAAGTACAGAATTCTATGATTTTCCGACCACTGACATAAACATTGCTCCGAACGCCCTAAGCGGAAGTGTTGGTTATGTATATAAATTGAGTTCGATTTGGAGAGTCACTTCAAATATTTCTACCGGTTTCAGAGCTCCAAATATTGACGACCTTGCCAAGGTTTTTGACAGTGAACCTGGGAACGTTATTGTGCCTAATAATGAGCTTAAACCTGAATATACTTACAATTTTGATCTTGGATTTAAAGGCTCTGATAAGAAAACATATTATTTCGAATTAAATGCCTTTGTAAGCTACTTGCAAAATGCAATGGTAAGAGGTGATTTTAGTTTTAACGGGGCTGATAGTATCATTTACGACGGAACCTTAAGCCAGGTGCAAGCTGTTCAAAATTTAGAGTCAGCCTTGATTTATGGTGTGAACGCCCACTTAAAATGGGTTCCCTCCAAAAACTACGAATGGAATGGAACCTTTTCCTATAATTACGGTGAAGATTCAAATGGAAATATATTAAGACATATCCCTCCTCATTTTTATCAATCTCACTTTATTTATAAACGTGCTAAAATCAGATCGGATATATACATTGAAGGAAACCTTGAAAAAGGTGCTGCTGATATGCCGCTTAACGAACAAGACCGAGCGCATCTTTATCCATTGAATTCAAATGGAGAAGCCTATGTACCATCTTGGATGACACTAAATTATGCATTTCAATATCAGGTAAACCAAAACTTTAGATTTAGCGCGGGTGTGAGAAATATTTTAAATAAGGGCTACCGGCCATTTGCCTCTGGTATAGTTGCACCTGGGAGAGATTACTTTATTAAATTAGCATTAAACGTATAGTGGGGAAAGAACATAACTACATCATAAAAACCTTCAAGGGCATGGAAGAATGCTTGGTGGAGGAAATGAAAGAAAAAAACTTCAATGTTACTGAAACAGGCTATCGTGCAGTTCATTTCACTGGTGATTTAGCCGATTTGTATCGCGCAGTATATACTTTACAGACGGCCGTCCGAGTAATGGTTCCCTTACACAATTTTAGGTTCAGAAACGAACATGATTTTTATAAGGCCGTTTATAAGATTCCATGGGAAAATATGTTCTCAAACAAAAAGAGCTTAGTTATAAATGGTACAGTTCATTCAAAGGTTTTCAGCCATTCGAATTATGGGGTGTTGAAATGCAAGGATGCCATCGTTGACCGTTTCAGAGATAAAACAGGAGATCGTCCAAATATCGCCAGGGTAGGAGCTAATGTTTATATAGACCTGAGGGTTGAAGAGAATGAAGCTTGGATTTCATTGGATGCCGGAGGTGAAGCTTTATTTAAAAGAGGTTATCGGCAAGAAATGGTAGATGCCCCGATGAATGAAGTTCTGGCTGCAGGTCTATTAAGAATGGCTGGCTATGACGGTTCACAACATTTTTATGATCCTATGTGTGGCAGTGGTACACTTTTAACTGAAGCAGCATACATTGCCGCTCAGGCGCCTGTTCAATTAGAGAGAAAACACTTTGCTTTCACGCACTGGAAAAATTTTGACAAAGAATCCTGGGAAAAAATTCAGGAAGTCGAAAAATCTAAAATAAGACCTATACCCAATGATATTGGTGGATCTGATATAAATATGCGGGCCATTGCTGCAAGCCGAAAAAACATTTCTAACCTTAGTTTTGATCATCAAATCAAGGTTTACAAAGTGGATATAAAGGACCTTAAACCAAAGCACGATAGTGGGATATGTGTGATGAATCCTCCATATAATGAGCGCATGTACATGGATTCTTATACGTTTATTGGAGATACACTAAAACAAAACTGGACCGGTTGGAATGCTTGGATAATTAGTTCAGAGTTAGATTTATTAAAAACAGTTGGACTAAAAACATCTAAAAGAATTCCTATTAAAAATGGTCAATTAAATTGCTCTTTTAGAAATTATCAAATCTTTGATAGTAACTCAGATGAAGAAGAATAATATGAAAACTTTCCTTTTAATCGCCCTTCTTGGATTCGCGCAGGTCATATTAGCAAATCGCTCAGCAGAAGAATATGCTGGCGATTCAACTATACAAGCCGAATTAATTAAACAAGACTCCCTTTTGCAGACACACATTGAGGAAGCAAAAGAGCTAGAGAAAAGCTTGGCCAATGTTTCTGAAAAGTTACAAACCAAATTCAAAGTTGGTAAATCTAAAATAGAATTAGAACTATACAATAAGAATGATGATTTTTATAGCGATAGCTCACAAATTATTGAGTGGGGAAAGTTTCCAAAAGTAATATTCCTTCAAAACGGAAATGACATTATCATCGACCTTCCGCTGTCAGAAATGGAAATGGAAGAACTGCCGGCATACTCCGTAGTATATCTAAACAATGATTCCACAATTATACCGTATACAGGAATTATTAAACTTTCTAATCTACCAGTTAAAAAGGAGGTAAATATTGGTATCAAGCAGTTTAATCAAGAAGGTAAAGAAATTCCTTTTGGAAAAAGTGATAATCTTTCCGGTAGCTTCAAAGTAATGGAGTATGAGCCTTACTTCACAAATGACGCCGTTGTTTTCGGTATTCTTATGTTAATCTTAGCTGCCATATTTTATACCAGCGGTTTGGATGCCTTCCAGGGTTTTTACAAATATGTACCAGCGCTTCTTTTATGCTATTTTATACCAGCCATATTCAATTCACTCAACATCATTTCTAAAGATATTTCTGGTGTATACAGTATTGCAAAACTTTATTTATTGCCGGCCAGTATTGTTCTACTGTGCATGAGTATCGATTTAAAGGCTATCTCTAGATTGGGTAATAAGGCTCTGATTATGTTCTTCAGTTCTACCATCGGTATTATAATTGGTGGTCCGCTGGCTCTTTGGTTAGTGGGCAGTATGAATCCTGACCTATTCAACGTACAAGAGGGAGAAGAATTCTGGAGAGGATTTAGCACTGTCGCTGGTAGTTGGATTGGTGGAGGTGCGAATCAAACAGCTATGAAAGAAATTGCTGAAACTTCTGACACCATGTTTGGAAACATGATTATTGTGGATGTTGTGGTAGCAAACCTATTTATGTCAGTCTTACTATTAGGTATTGGATATAGAGACAGAATCAACAAGTTCTTCAAAGCCGATAATTCATCAATACTTGCTCTCGAGAAAAAAATGGAAAACTTTCAATCCAGTATCGCTAAAATACCAACTTTAAGAGATATTATGGTCTTACTAGGAGTTACGTTCACAATTGTAGGATTAGCGCATGTATGCTCAGATTATATCAGTCCACTTTTAACAGAATGGTATGATGCCAAAATTGAAGCGAACCCAGACAGCTGGATAAAATACCTATCCAGTATAACAGGAGGCTTTTTCTGGTTGGTTATATTAGCAACCATAGGCGGGGTAGCGCTTTCCTTTACAAAATTCAAAAAATACGAGGGCGTTGGAGCAAGCAAATTTGGCTCACTTTTTCTATACATCTTAGTCGCTACCATTGGGATGAAAATGGATATTGCCGAAATGATTGCGAATTGGTCTGATTTCAGTGTGATTGTATCTGTTGGTTTATTATGGATGCTCTTCCATGTAATAATTCTATTCATTGTAGCTAAAATAATCAAGGCCCCATTCTTTTTCCTTGCTGTAGGAAGTCAAGCTAATGTTGGTGGAGCTGCAAGTGCTCCTGTTGTTGCTGGTGCTTTTAATCCAGCCTTAGCTCCTGTAGGAGTTTTATTAGCAGTACTAGGCTATGTTGTTGGAACTGTTGGAGCGCTACTTTGTATGAGTATGATGGCAGGAATTGGATAATGAAGTTAGGTGTATTCATAGCATTATTAATTTGCATATCATTTTCAAATGCCCAATTGGTTCCTGACAAAAGCATTCATGATTTTCAGTTGATTTTTGAAGAGGATTCGGTTGTAAGTCATGAATTCATGCTAAGAAATACGGGACAACATCCCGTTAGAATAACGGCTATTACACCAAGCTGTGGTTGCACAGTAGCAGAACTATCTGAAACCTTATTAAAGCCAAGTCAAACAAGTATTTTAAAGGCTAGCTATGATCCCGCCGGCCGACCGGGAAACTTTATTAAGAGTATTCAAATTCAATACTTATACAAAGACAGCTTGCTAGAAACCTTTATTGTATTGAAGGGTTTTACAAAAAACAAAGCGAAAGAATTTCAAGAGCACTTTGTTTTGGAGAGCCTTTTTGTACTACCCTATGATCAATATATAGCCTATCCCGATAATTGGGTTCTAGACCAGGCAAAACTTAATTTATTTGTAAATGATTTGAGTTACGTTATTGATTATAAACAAGTAGCAAATGCTGAAATAAGAATATACACAAACGTAGATAAGTCAAAATTCACTGAGGAAATAACACGCTTGAAAAAGCAGCTTTACAAACTTTTGGAAAACAGAAATTATCCAAGTTATAGACTGACATTTTCAGATGTTGCGTTTGTTGATAGTATCCTCCCAAACAGCGATATCGCATATCTTCAAATTCGCATACCTGAATACTACAAAAAGGGAGTGAAGGAAACTTTGATTTATGAGAGCAATCCAAATCAAGTTGAAAGAACGGAAAAGAAAAACGCTCTGCCCATTATTGCTTACTGTCCTTTTGATAAAAAACATCCCGAACTTAAATCTCATCAAGAGGAGTTTATTAAACAAGTCAGGCGCTCAGCCTTAGGTCAAAACCCAATAATTTTAGGAGGAATTCAATACGCTAATTCAAAAACAAAAGAAAAGAAGCTTCTTAAAGAAGTGAAGAAACTCAAAAAAGAAATTATCAAACAGGGAATAACAGAGGAAAAGTTTCTCAAGGATACAATTTTACGAATTGATGAGTCTGGAGAGGATATGATTTGTCAATTCGTACCCTATTTGTATGAAGATGAACCTCCGGCTCCTGCTGAGCTAAAACTATTTGATGAGGAATTTTTCACTTTTGAAGAGGCAAACACAGGTCAAATAAGCAGCAGTAGTCAAAGCCTTCCCGCTCATTTCCAACAAATAAGGGATTACGTGCAAGACTTGGATACCAATAATAAATATTTCATTTCCATGATGGAAACGGTTATAAGTCAAATAAAAGATGGGCATCCTATTGAATTCAATATTGAAAGCTCAGCATCAAAAGCACCTACAGATAAACTAAAAGCAAGTAATGATTGGGTTGCCAGAATGCGATCAGAAGAGGCAAAAAAAAGAATTACAGCTTATTTAAAGGATAGAGGAATTCGAGAATCGGATATTAAATTTGGAAGAACCATCAACTTGGTATCTGGACCAGAATATGATTTACAACACTACCTCATTCAATATTACTATTACTTTCAATACATCAAAGTTATCCCTTCAGTAATTCGGGAAAACTATAAGTCACCTTTCATTTCGCCCTATAAAGTTAATTTCAGTGGGAATGATCTTGAACTCAGCACTGAATCAGCAATTTTTCAAAAATTTATGGATAAGCTAGCGAATGAAATTCGCAATAAAGGCTACGTGCGCTTGATTATTGAATCGAGCTCTTCAAAAGTGCCTGTCAGAAAAATGGGGAAAAATGTTCATTTATCCTATCATAGAGCGCAAGAGGCAAAAAATCAGGTTTACAATGAAATGAAGAAACGAGGGATAAATCCAACAAAGATCATTTTCGTTGAGGAATTAATTCTGGTTCAAGGCCCTGAATTCGATCGAACGACAGATAAGACTACAGACAAAAAATATGAACCATTTCAATATGTAAAAATCGTTCCTTTTAGTAATATTGAAGAACGTTGATCAAGATTGCTTATAACGAACTTTATTGCCATCCTGTACCTGAGAATCACAGATTCCCTATGGAAAAGTATGAGCTGATTCCTCAACAGTTAATTAGGAAAGGAATATTCGGTACTAACAATTTTTTCTCCCCTCAAAAAGCGAGTTTGGATCAAGTTAATTTAGCGCATGATTCAGCTTACTTGAACGACTTAATCGGGTTAAAACTGGACCGCAAGGCACAGCGAAAAACAGGATTCCCCTTATCCAAACAATTGGTTGAAAGAGAGTTTGTGATAACGGGTGGAACCATAGAATGTGTTCAACATGCCTTACAGTATGGCGTTTCATTGAATGTAGCCGGAGGAACTCACCACGCTTACCACTCACACGGTGAGGGCTTTTGCTTATTTAATGATATTGTAGTCAGTTCCTTTTATGCCTTGCAAGAAAAATGGCTGAAGAAAGTTCTTGTTGTTGATTTGGATGTTCACCAAGGAAATGGTACGGCCAAACTTTGCCAAAACAGAGAGGATATTTTTACCTTCAGTATGCATGGCGCAAAAAATTATCCCATGTACAAGGAACAAAGCGACATGGACATTCCTTTGGAAGACGGAACTAGAGGGGAGGAATACCTTCAAATATTATATGATACACTCCCAAGGTTAATAGAACAAGAAAAACCAGACTTAATACATTACCAGTGCGGTGTTGACCCCCATGAAAGTGATAAATTGGGTCGTTTATCCCTGAGTATGGACGACCTATTCGAACGGGATAAATTTGTACTAGAAACGTGTAAAACCAATGCAATACCGGTGGTATGTACCATGGGTGGAGGCTACAGCCCTGATATCAAAGTTATTTTAGATGCACATTGCCAAACTTTTGAGTTGGCGAATGAAATATTTACCTAAAATTTTGCCCTCACCAGCTTTGGATTCTCCTTTGCTTTATACCACTTCTTGTATTCATTATCTTTAACCCCAATGCTTTTTAAAGCAGCAGGAGACGGGTAGGCGTGTGCAACAGCACAGGCATCCCGATTTCCAGGATAACTGGCATAATCAATTATATCGAAAAGGGGAGAAGCGACCTTTGAATCCCAGTTAAAACCCCAGGTGTAATTCAAATAGATGGTTCCCTCAATGCTTCCCTCTCCAAAGTTTTCCATACTGGTCAAATCCAAGCGATTGTTCACTGTTCCAATATTCGCCAAAACTTGAGCCTCATACTTTATCGAGTAGTAGCCCTCTTTCCAGTCGCAATCTACAATCTCTATCTTGGTCAATTTAATTAGTCTCGGGCCAGCTTCTCCTTCACCATAAGTACAACAATCGCAGTAATCAAAAACAAAAGGATTTCGTTCTAGATATCCAAGCAGTTTTTGCGCTTCTTCCTTAGTTAAATCATCCCAAGCATCCGCTTTGGTATTTGGAATAAGCAAACAAAGTAATAGTGCTAAGGCTAAAAATCTCATTTTATTACTAATTTCTGAACCGATCTACCACGTTGACTTGTCAATTCCACAAAGTAAATTCCTGACTGGTAATCTTGGGCGTTAATGAAATAATTACTTTCTCCCATTGGGGCTGAACCTTGATAAATTTCCTTAACAAGCTTACCGCTGACATCCAGCATTCTAATTGAAATTTCTTGATTGATATCTAACTGCACGGGAATAGCCGTTATTGCTGAAGCAGGATTTGGATAAATATTCATTAGGCTTAAACCTCCTGTTTCATCCTCATTGATTGATTGAACATCCAATACGTCAAAATCCCAATACCCAGCGGGTGCAGGCATAGGTCTAACTTGTGTTTTACCACTGATAGAGTTCCCTTCAACGTAGTAATAAACTCTTGTTCCTGCATTCTGGGCAGGAATATCAGCGGAATATTCGTTATTCCCAATTGATGTCATAGCAACTGGAGTATAAGCACCTGCAAGACTTGTTTTCCAGTACAAAGTTGCTCCTGAGATTCCCGACCTGTGCTGCACCCTTGCAACCACATTATAGTCGTTTTGAGTATCGTATGTATCCTCTAGAGATTGGTGTGAGATCAATAAGGGATCCTCAACTCCTATAGAATGCGTAATACAATGTATGGCTCCTGATAGAGAAATCAAATTTTCTCCTTGATTGTCCACATCAATAGGAACAATATTGTAACCTGGAAGTGCTTCTTGAAGTGTTCTAATTCCAGTGGTATCATACTCTTCGCGGTATGTTGGAAGTAAAATGGTTTTATTTACGAATACATTGTTGGAGTAGGTTCGGTAATAGCCTCCATTATCTGGATATAATCCTCCTGTACTTGGCGGAACAGTAATTCTCACAACCTTGTATGGTGTTCCATACATAGAATTGAAATTAGAAAGTACGTACTGCAAATTTGCCTCTATTTGCGGTCCATCAGCCACTCCATCAGGGTATTTCGACACAAGTAAAGTTTCTTCATCCAACAACTTCATGTGCATGTCAATGTGGTGAATTCCATCATAGGGTAAAATGGGCATTTTGATATATCGCGTAAGTCCCATCCAGTCGTTCATGATTTGATCGATCTCTGCCTCTGTTTTTACCGAAACATTATAGGGATTCCCAGGTTCGTTTTCCTCCAGGATTAGCTCAGACGCAAAAGCAGTTCCAAATCCATCCACCATAAAATTACCTCCGGTATTTACTAGATCTTCTGGTGAATCCAAAGTTGCGTATAAATCAAGCCCCTTAAAGTCAGCATGCAGATTTGGAATTGTATCATCTTTTGGTCTTGGACGGTTATATATCCAATCGACTAAAAACAAACTGTCAACATCATTCTTGTACATGGAATTTGCTCCGTAATCCCTCATCCAAATGGAGTTGTAAGGCCCTTCGATAAAAGAAACATTGGTTGGTGTAACACCGTAATTGTTGAGGGTGTTTTTTACTTGAGTAGAGTCATCGCAAACAATAAGTACTTCACATTCTGTCTGAGACGCCTCAACTATTTGACTTTGGATATTATCAAACTGTCCGGTCCATGTAATCACCAGTGTCTGAATTTCTTCCCATTCCGCCATCGTTCTTATGTTTCCTGTTGGAGCTGTTGTAATTGTGCGGTCACCAAGCTTAATATTCTTAAAGTGATTTTGCATTAAATCACGCTCATGCGGAGCAAGGCCCTTCGGTAATTGAGCAAAGCTTATTGAACTTAAGAAAGTAATCGTGCTAAGAAGTAATATCCTCATTTTCTAAATTTTCCGTTAAATTAGCACATCAATTTGATGCCTGCAAATTAAGATTTTAAACTAGGCATTATTGTTGATAAACACCGGAAAAAACGGATAATCGGTTATGAAATATCTTTTCAGTCTATTTATATGTGCCCTTTGTTTGTCCAGCTCGGCTCAAACCACAACTTACAGTCAAACCATTGGAGTAGACTTTGCAGGCATCCAAGTCAATGAATTTTTTGGGAATATTGGGGAGAAGCTTGTTCTGAGCTTCACTAAGGATGAGCAAATAGATAATATCGTAATGATTGAGAGTGATTTTGCCTCTAAAAACATGGTTAAGATAAAGGATTTAAATCTTTCATTTAGACCTAAGAGCGCTCATTTATTGGACAAACAACTAATACTTTCAGGATCTAAGTTTGATGCTGAAAAATTCGTTCATACTGCCGTTTGCGCCATTTTAGATTCTAATCTAAACTTTGTCAAAGAACTTGAATTGACTTCTATGAGCGTTAACAGCAATGCCAATATTGGGAAATTTATTTTTAAGCATTCCAAGAACAATGAATTCCTATATGTCTTAGAAGAATCACCAATTGAGAAAGGAGAAGACCAAAGAATTAAACTTCATCAGTACAAAGACAACATGAGTCTCATGTTTTCAAAATCCTATAACACACATATAGAATCACACAAATCTCAACACAACATCCCTTTTGTGGCTAATAATGGGGCTGTTTTTATAGCCAAGGGTCACCGTGGTTCACGTGGGCAAGAATTTCACCTGCTTGCTTTTAATCCAAGTTCAAAAGTATTCAAGGTTAAAGAGATTAAATTAAATGACGGAAATGTAACACAGCTTGACTTTACACTTTCCGATAAAGACCAATTAGCACTTGCGGGTCTTTTTACAACGAATGATTTTGCAGAACAGGGACTATTCGTTGAGCTGTATGATGAAAATTTGAAAGCACAGTATTCTAGCACACAATACTTCTCGGAAGAAACGCTTGAATTCGCAATGGACAAAAAGGAGCTCAAGAATGCAGGAGGTCTTAGGCATTATATAATTGAAAATATAAGCGTCAGCTCCAATAATGAAATCTCTGTCTTTATCGAGCAGGTCAAAGAATGGGTGGACATCAACAAAAAAACGGCTGATAACACTTGGCACTATATGTACGGTAAAACGCTCATATACACTTATTCCGAGCGCGGGGCTATAAAAGGTAGTTACGTTTTGGATAAAGAGCAGCTAAGCAAAAACGACGGAGGTTTTTGGAGTTCTTTTGCTGCATGGGATGACCAAGAAGACTTTAAGATAATTACCAACATTATTGACCAAAAAGGACTAGGAGCTCCAAAATTGAATCAAATTCATTATTTAACGGACAATTCAAATAAACAAAGTTATCTAGATACCCCTGAGGGTTTCATCTTCACTCCCGAAACCTACTTTGCCTTGAACGATGATTTATACTTTGTCGTTGCAAGCGGGGATAAAAACAATTTTAAGATTGGAAAATTAAGCAACTAGGACTATATTCGTACAAAACATTGTGTATGAAAACCATTCTGATTGCCCTAGCTGTCTTTCTAACATGTACCGTTCAAGCTCAAACGCTTGATGTTGCTAATGCTGAAATTTCCATAAATATGGGAACAGAGGTGAAAAATGGATCCATGGGTGATGTAAAAGCAAATGTTGCTTTTGATAGCAATGGAGATATTACGTCTATTGAGGCAAGTGCAGCGGTTTCAACAGTTGATACGGGTGAGCCAAGCCGCGATCCGGAAGTAAAAAGTGACTTCCTGAAAGGTGGAGATCATCCAAGAATAGAATTCAAATCAACAAATATTGTTGCTACAGAAAGCGGTTGGTTAGCCACTGGAAATCTTTCTATGGCGGGTACTACACTCGAAATTAAAATGCCTATTGTAAAGGCAGATGGTAAATACATTGCCCGAATGAAATTTAGCACCAAAGATTTTGGTGTTTACGATACCAATGCTCAAACAATTGTTCACATTACAATTCCGGAAAAATAATGGAAATCGAAATTTCCAATGAGAATAAATTAGTTGAAGTAGCCGAGAGGCTGCTTTCTTTTTGTCCCAAACATTCCTATTTCGTGTTTAACGGTGAGATGGGAGCAGGTAAAACAACCCTCATTAAATCCTTGGTAAAAAAAATGGGAGTTGATGAAGTTGTCTCTAGTCCAACCTACAGCATAGTAAATGAATATTCATCGGGTAATAAGCTCATTTATCACTTTGATTTTTACCGCCTAAAGGATGAATTTGAGGCACTGGATTTTGGTTTAGAGGAATATCTTGACTCTGGAAATATATGCCTTATGGAATGGGCTGAAAAAATAGAGAACCTTTTACCAGAAAATTACGTAGAGGTAAACATCCTAAAAAAAGGGGAGAGCAGAGTGTTTACCATTAAAGAAAAATCATGATATCATCGGATGCAATGCAAGCGCTGGCAAAAGAGGCCGCTATGATTCCACAAGAGGAAATGTTGGAAAAGGGCAGAAAGAAACAGAGTTTGTATATCGGTATACCCAAGGAAAACTCTTTTCAAGAAAACCGTGTAGCCCTTGTGCCTGAAGCCGTTGCTTTACTTGTATCGAGAGGACATAGAGTGAAAATTGAACGCGGCGCTGGAGTTAAAGCCAATTTTTCTGATGCCGATTATTCTGAAGCAGGTGCGGAAATAGCCGATGATGTGAAGGAGGTATATAAGGCAAACATTCTGATGAAAATTGCCCCACCGCTTGAGAACGAAATTGACATGATGACGGAAGGGCAAATTCTGATGTCCGCTCTTCAAATATCCATTCAGCCAGATGCCGTTCTCAAAAAATTAATGGCTAAAAAAATTACAGCTATCGCATGGGATTACATTCGAGATGAAGACGGAATTTTTTCTGTTATCCGCAGCATGGGTGAAATTGCTGGAAATACAGCAGTATTAATCGCGGCAGAATACCTATCCAATGTAAACAAGGGGAAAGGGCTGATGCTTGGTGGTATTTCTGGAACTGCTCCTTCTGAAGTTGTGATTATAGGTGCAGGTACCGTGGGTGAATTTGCTGCTAGAGCGGCAATGGGACTTGGTGCTTCCGTGAAAGTATTTGATAGTTCTACCTATCGATTAAGAAGATTGCAAAACGATTTAGGTACTCGTGTTTGGACCTCCATCATACAGCCAAAAGTCTTGGAAAAAGCACTCCAACGAGCAGATGTTGCTATCGGTTGTTTAAGATCACAGCATGGTAAAACTCCTTGTGTAGCGAATGACGGAATGGTGCAAAAAATGAAGGATGGTGCGGTTATCGTGGATGTATCCATCGACCAGGGCGGATGTTTTGAAACAAGTGAAATCACCAACCATGATCACCCCATTTTCACGAAACACGGTGTGATACACTATTGTGTTCCAAATATTGCGTCCAGAGTTTCTCGTACAGCAAGCTTTGCTTTAAGCAATATTTTTACACCGCTCCTAATTCGGATTGGTGACGAAGGTGGCTGTGACGGCTCCATTCGAAACGATATTGGATTTCGAGGAGGCGTATATATCTACAAAGGAAAACTTACCAGCAGAATTTTAGGTGAGGCATTTGACCTTCCTTACCGCGATATCGAATTGCTAATGGCGGGGATTTAAAGTTCCGCCAAAACATCCAAGCGGCCTTGCACGGCTTGCTCCAGACTTACTTTTATATCCGCATCCAAGGGTAAGAAAACATCTACTCGTGATCCGAACTTAATGAATCCCATTTCTTCTCCCTGATCAGCTTTGTCACCTTGTTCGGAATAACAAACGATTCTCCGAGCTACAGCTCCTGCAATCTGACGGAATAGAATTTCTTGACCCTTTTCGTTTTTTACCACAACCGTACTTCTTTCATTTTCTTCGGATGATTTTGGATGCCACGCTACCAAATATTTACCCGGATGATAAGCTTTATAGGACACCTCCCCATCTATAGGGTAATACTGTGCATGCACATTTAAAGGCGACATGAATATCGAAAGCTGAATACGTTCATCTTTGAAATATTCTTTCTCAAAGGTTTTCTCAATTACCACAACTTTTCCATCGGCAGGGCATAGCACAAACTCACCTTTGTTGGGTGTCCGATTCGGAATTCTAAAAAACCATAGAATCAATCCGAATAAAACCAAAAAGCCTAAACTAAAAAAGCCCCACAACCACCATGGAGCTATCAAATACAAACAAGCCAATGAAGCTATCAATGGCAATGACGCAATTAAGATAGAGGCTGTTCCTTCTCTGTGTAGTTTCATTTTACTGCAATTACGGATATTTCAACATTAACGTCTTTTGGCAGCTTTGCCACTTGCACACATTCTCTTGCTGGCGGCTCAATCTCAAAATACTGACCGTAAATCTCATTCACAGCAGCAAAATCATCCATGTTCTTCAAGAAAATTGATGACTTAACTACATTCGGGAAATCCAAGCCAGCTGCATTAAGTACTGCCTTTACATTGGCTAGTACCAAATGCGTTTCTTCTTCCAAATTTGAAATGCGTAATTCTCCATTTGATGGATCTATGGCAATTTGCCCACTACAATACAAGGTATTTCCTGCCATTACCGCTTGATTATAGGGTCCAATAGGAGCAGGAGCCTCATTGGTTTTTATAATTTTTTTCATAGTATGATTTCTATTTCCGACTTTAAACTGTTGGCTATAAAACACTGGCGATGGGCGGAATGATGGGCTTTTTTATAAGCCTCCTCACTTGGTTGCTCAACAAAAGTGACCTCTGGTTTGAGTACAATCCTACTGATGGCCGCAGGTCCCAAGTTCTTATCCAAATAGGCAATGCTTTCATCCTTGTAACTCAAAACATGCCAGCGCTTACGTGCGGCAACAGCCAAAAAGCTGAGCATATGGCAAGATGCAGCCGCCAAAAGCAAGGCATCTTCAGGGTTCATTAAAGCTTCATTACCAAAATAATGATGATGTGCCGATACTTTTAAAGCTTGTTCGTTTTCTAAAACAACCTCATGCTCACGCTCATAATTTTCATACACAAAGTCATCCGCCGTATTGACCCAGTTTAAGCGCAATTTATGCTCAGATAATATCTTATTTGTTACCGACAATCGTTAAATTAAGCTAATTAAAAAACAAAGCTAACAATATATTCAATTAGCTAGTATTTTTGAGTTATGTCAGAGGAAAGCGCACAGAAAAAATCACTTTTAAGTAGGATCAACTGGTCTACTGTGCAATCCACCCTCTTATTTGCTTTGGTTAGTTTGCTTATCAGCTGCCCAATCTTCATTATTTTCTTTCCTTATTTGCCCGTTTGGAAGCTCGGAAGCTTCAGATTCGATCACATCTTACTTTTTCTGGGCATATTCACCTTTATATTCTATATCGTTAAGCAATTAAGGTTGCTACTGTACATTATTCTGGGTGCAGGACTTATCGTCTTGACTTACACCAGTATTTCGGGCAAGTACAATTTTACCGACTTAAAAAACGACTATAACATCTTTATCTCCTACCTAAGTACAGGAAAAGTAAAGGTTGAATTCCTTGAAGGCGGTAGATCGAACCAGAACAAAGAAAAACTGCAAAAAGCCATTGATTATAAAAACGAAAAGGTCATCTCTTATTCCAGAAAAATTGCCACCGCAAATTTTTCAGATTCGTACCATTTATATCCAAGAAAATACGTTCAAGCTTTTTCTGTTTTCAAAGAAATAAGAGAGAAATGGGAATATGTGCACGATCCACGCTTTCATGAATACTATCAAAAAGCAAGCATTACCATTGACCAGGTTAAAGACGATGGGCATTACAAAGGCGATTGCGACGATTATTCCATTTTTATGGCGGCCATGCTGAAAGCTATTGGTTGTGATGTTCGCTTGGTAACCACCCAATCCTTCAATGAAACTCGTCAAGAAATGGTTGGGCATATTTTTCCTGAAGTTTTGGTTGGACCTGTAGAGGATTTTGACAAACTGGATAACTTATTGAGAAAACACCTCTTTCCAAGGTATCTGGTTTATGACAAACTTTCCTTTGTAGAAGAGGACGGAAATATTTGGCTCAATTTTGATTATAACGATCAATATCCAGGAGGCAAATATCAAAGTCCAAAACGACTGCAGGTAATAAAAGTTAAATAAGCCTAAGAACCCAAGAAATTACTGATTTATTTCTACCTTCGGAGCTATGATTCGAGTAGAGAATTTAAGAAAGGAATTCAAACTTTCAAAACAGCAAAAAAAGGAACGAAATACGACCGATTCTGTCGCTGTAGCGGTAAATGGCGTGTCTTTTAACTGCGAGCCGGGCAGGGTATTTGGCCTGCTTGGACCCAATGGAGCAGGAAAAACCACTACGCTTAGGATGATTAGCACTATGCTTGTTCCAAGCTCGGGAAAAATCAACGTTAACGGTTTTGATGTGGTTGAAGAACCCGCAAAGGCCCGTGCGAGTATCGGATTTTTGACGGGATCTACGCATTTATATGCCCGATTAACCGCCGATGAAATCATAGATTATTTTGCTGACCTAAATGATGTTCCAAAGGACCTAAGAGAGGTAAGGAAAGAGCATTATTATTCCCTACTTGATATGCACGATTTTAAGGGAAAAAGGTTAGGTCAACTATCTACCGGTATGAAGCAAAAGGTTTCCATTACCCGAACCATGATTCATGACCCTCAGGTGGTGGTTTTTGATGAACCTACTTCTGGTTTGGATGTTATTACTGCAGAGAATATCATCCAGCTTATTCGCGATTGCCGTGAAATGGGAAAGACCGTTATTTTCTCATCACACATTATGACAGAAGTAGATTTACTCTGTGACGATCTTGCGATTATAAACAAGGGTGACTTGGTTTATTCTGGAAGTATGGACGACTTTAGAGCTGGCTTAAACGGAAAAAGCCTTACCCAACAATTTATTGATATAGTTAAAGAAGGAGGTCAAAATGCCTAAGTTTTTACGCGTTGCCAAAAAAGAATTCTTGGATATGTTCCGAGACAGACGTTCAATCATCCGAATGATGCTTATCCCCCTGATTGCCTTTCCTATCATCATTAATCTGGTAGTTACCATTCAGTCATCTGTATCGGAAAGCGCTGCCAAAGAGGAGCTGAAAATTGGCTACATTTTGAACGGTGAGGATGAAAAATGGATCAAGCCGATTAAAGAGACCCAATACATCAGCCTTGTTGCTTATACGGACAAAGACAAGATGAGAGCGGATGTAAAGAACGAAAAAATCAACATGGGAATCCGACTTGAAGAAGGCTTTGAGAGCAAATTTCTAGACAACAAAACACCGAACATTTTTGTCGATTTTAGAGGAGCAGAAATGGAAGAAAAAGACCGCCTGGACGATATTCTAGACACCATGAATGACTCGCTGGTTCAGGCTCGATTGAAAGCTCAAAGTATTGATACTTCCATTATTCAGGCCTTTGAATACAGAATGCCAATCGTAAACGGAATGCCCTACAATGGTAATACTTCCGAAAAACAAGAAATCATCGGAAAGTACGCCGGCGGGTTTTTACCCTACATTTTCATTGCCTTTTTATTTATGGGCTGTATGTATCCCGCCATTGACCTGTTTGCAGGAGAGAAGGAGAGAGGCACCATGGAAACTTTGTTGACCACACCTGTTCATCGCACGCAAATACTCTTGGGGAAAATGATTGTTATCCTTTCCTTTGGATTGTTGAGCGCTACCTTGGCCTTAACAGGCTTATTTTTAAGCCTGAACATCATTGACATCAATGCAGAAATGATGGCGGTAATTAACGATATTCTGAGTCCCACCTTAATTCTGACCTTGTATGTCTTACTTATTCCATTGGCTATATTCTTTACCGGCTTAATGACGCCTATTTCCATTTATGCGAAATCTTACAAAGAGGCGCAGAGCACCATGGTACCGCTTAATATAATAGTTGTATTACCTGCCGTAGCTGGTTTTATTCCTGGAATTGAACTGAATTATGTAACAGCCTTTATTCCTATTGTAAACGTGGTTTTGGCCACCAAGCAAATTATTGCAGGCAATATGGACATCATTTTGGTAGGTATCACCTTTATTAGCTTGGTGCTACTAGCGGCTATCTCTGTGGCTATTTCCTACAAGCAGTTTGGAAAAGAAAGCAATATTTTAAGAGGGGATTAATACTGTTAGAGATAATTCCTTGAAAAGAAGAAAGCAGTAGACCGAAAGTCTGCTGCTTTATTTTTGTATATTCCCTAAGGCAAATAATATTGCACGAAATAATCATTGAGTAAGATTATCAAACATATCGTATTTATTTTATGTATCGGTTTTCATGCTGCTGGTCAAGACACCTTAAATCATAAATATGATTTTATGGGTGGAGGGGAAGTTGGAATGAAAATTCTCACGAGAACAGATTCATCCTATCTGATTTTTTGCAATGGCCCAGACACAGGAAATTTTCAAGTCCATTACATAAGAGAAATAGATTTTTTTGGGAATGAGATAAGTCACAACATTATCAGACAAGATAGTTTAGCGTCATCAATTGGCTGGTACGGTGCAGGGGTTGTTGAGTTAAATAAATCTTACTACATATCCGGGAACTATTTTGATACGACGGCCGTGTATATCACAAAGATTCACGAAGATTTTGATACCGCATATGTAAAAATTATCGCTGATTCCGGAAAAAGTCTTTTTTATCGGGATCTTGATGTCCTACCAAACAAAACATTAGTTGCCGTGTGCTCTGTAAACGACACCGCAACCAGCACCGTTAACACCAGAAGTTATATTCTTGATACAACTGGTAACATATTAAACATTTATAATTACACTTATTTATCGGAAAGTAGACCTTACTATGTGAAAGCTTTACCCGATTCGGGTTGGGTAATAGGTGGGCAAACTTGGAATGGAACTGGAGCGGATAGAGAACCTTTAGTTACCCGTTTTAATAAAAATGGTCAAGTTGCTTGGCAGAAAATTTTAACCAATAGTGGCGAGCAGGACCATCCCCCAACAGTCAATATATGTCAGAATGGAGATATTATCGTTGGCTATTGCGTTTTTCCAGATAATTGGCTGGAGGTGCAAATTCACATGGCACGCTTGGATGGAGAAACGGGTAATGTTATTTGGGATAAAACCATAGGCTCAGCAGAATCGCAAAACAGTATATCCAACGTAATGGAGTTGAGTAACGGCAGTATTTTAGGAGCGGCAGCTATCCAAGTTGGCTTTGATGTTTACGGTGCTCAAATATTACTGGCACACAACGGTGATAGTTTATGGACAAGGCTTCACCATGCCGGTTTTTCAAACGGAGAAAATTATATGAATGTAAGCTGCAATGAAATTATTGACGGACAATTGGTTTGTGGCGGTACAGCATGGATGACAGGCTCAGACAGCTGGCTTTTCCGCACGGATAGTTGTGGTTGCATAACTCCAGGTTGTGATCCCAATTGCATTAGCTCCTTACCACCCCCTGACAATGTTAATGAGGAAGTAGAGAATCATGAGCTATTGAGTCTTTATCCAAATCCAAACGATGGAACTTTTAATCTCAGCTTACAACACTCATTGGGCGGAAACTTTAGGGTATATGATATGCACGGAAGACTGGTCTTTCAGCAATTGATTAAAAGCAATACTACTTCCATTGCCCTACCCGAAATAAATTCGGGTGTCTATTATTACAGCTTCCATTCGGAAGAAGGCAAAAGAGCCAGTGGTAAATTAGTTCTTAGCGAATAGATTTAGTACTTCATCCGCTTTAACTGTGAAGCGTACATAGCTATAAAGGCGGCTGCCAAAAGCAATTGTGAAAAAGCCATGATTAGACTGAAATTGTTATTGAGCACCAATATGACGGGCACAAAGCAAATGAGTATGTGACAGAAACCATAAAGGAAGAAACCTTTTCGCTGTAGACGGTACATGTAAAACAGCCCAACCAAGCCACCCCCAAATAAAACCATATTGGTGAGGTTTATGGAGTAGAACTTGTCAAAATAAGCCTGGTGGTACTCCATGATGCTTTCGTAGCTTAAAATGCCACCAGCCGCCTTTTCAAGATCTTCTGCCTCTCTTTCAAGGTCGGGGCCCAGACTAGGAACAGCAAACAAGCTCATTATCCCATTTACGACTTGCGCAAAGCCATTCATCATGCTCAAAAACACCAACACGGTAAAAAACCTACCACGTTCCTCAAGACTATATTTTGGTTTTTCTTCTTCCAATTAGTTTGCTTTTAAAAAGGCTGTGCTTTTTTGCATCAGCTCATGCGTATAACAATCTTGTTCCATAAACGGAATTTCCTTTCGGTAAGCCCCAAACATTGCCGTTAGTTTGGGAGAGCTTTTATCCGCTCCTCTAAATTCCAAGGCTTGACAAGCCAAGAGCATTTCTATACCCAACACGCTCCAAACGTTAGATATAACTTTATAAAGTTTAGTGGCTGCATTGGCTCCCATGCTCACGTGGTCTTCCTGTCCGTTGCTGCTGTCAATGGTATCTGCACTGGCTGGGTGCACCAAGTGTTTGTTCTGACTTACAATGCTTGCTGCGGTATATTGGGCTATCATAAAGCCACTGTTTAAGCCAGGATTGGCCACCAAAAACTCTGGTAAATCACGTTGGCCCGAAATTAATTTATAGCCTCTACGCTCTGATAAGGATCCTATTTCCGCCATGGCCAAGGCCAAATAATCCATCGCCATTGCTATCGGCTGACCGTGGAAATTCCCGCCGGATAGGATTAAATCTTCATCTGGAAAAACAGATGGATTGTCTGTTACGGCATTAATTTCCGTTTCTATAAGCCCTTTTACGTGCTCAAAAGCTGCCCAGCTGGCTCCAACTATCTGCGGTGTACAACGGAAAGAGTAGGGGTCTTGCACGTGCTTTTTAGCTTGTTTTATCAATTCGCTTCCTTCCAGCAAGTCGCGCATTTGTTTCGCCACCTTCAATTGACCCGCGTGTGGTCGTATGGTGTGCAAGCACTCGGTGAAAGGTTCAGGTCTTCCATCAAAAGCTTCCAAAGCAAGACCGGCAATATTTACTGCCCAGTCAAGTTGTTTTTGAGCGTTTATTAAGGCATGGCAGGCAAAAGCCGACATGAATTGGGTTCCATTTAGCAGCGCTAGTCCTTCTTTGGATTTAAGCTTTAAAGCTTCCCATCCTTCTTTGGCCAGAGCTTCACCACTCTCCATTTCTACGCCTTTGTAATACACGCGGCCTTTTCCCAATAAAGGTAGAGACATGTGGGCTAGGGGAGCCAAGTCACCACTGGCACCTAAACTTCCTTGCTCGTAAACCACAGGAATCATATCTGCATTTAGCATAGCCACCAAACGGTCAACTACTTCAATGCTAAGTGCGCTGTATCCTGGAGCAACATTTTTCACCTTTAACAAGAGCATCAAACGGGCTACCTCAACTGGGATTTTTTCACCCATTCCACAGGCATGGCTAAGTACCAAGTTTTCCTGTAAGAGCTCTAAATCATCCTTTGCGATTTCTGTTTTATACAAACTACCAAACCCAGTATTGATGCCATAAATAGCCTTGTCTGAAGTTTTAATTTTTTCATCTAAGTAAGCCCTGCAAGCAATGATGTTATTGCGCGCATCCGAACTCAAACTAACGGTGCTTTTGTTATTTAAAAAGGATGAAATTTCACCCAACGTGATTTCTTTCGTTCCTATTTCCATGTTTCAACTTCTTTTAGGCTTTTCACATCCATATCTCTTTGCTCACCGCTTGCCATATTCTTAACCTGAACTTTTCCGCCTTCAATCTCTCTACTGCCCGCCAATACCACAAAAGGTATCCCTTTTTGATCGGCATATTTAAACTGTTTCTGCATTTTAGTTGATTCAGGGTAAACCTCAACGTTCATCCCATTCGCACGCATCAATTCTGCTTGCTGCATACAGAAGTCGGCCTCAGCCTCTCCAAAATTGATAAAAAGTACTTGGGTGCTGTCTTTTGAGAAATCTGGGAATAAATTCAATTCTTCCAGTACATCATAAATTCTGTCTGCACCGAAGGATATCCCCACTCCAGGTTTATCTTTAAGTCCAAAAATTCCAGTGAGATCATCATAACGGCCGCCACCGCCAATACTTCCAATACTAACACCGTGGGCTTTTACTTCAAAAATAGCTCCTGTGTAGTAGTTCAGCCCTCTGGCAAGGGTAACATCAAAATTGAGTTTGGCATTTTCAAGGGTCGACTTTGAAATTTTATCCAATATAAACTCCAACTCATTAATCCCTATCATTCCAATTTCAGATTGAGCCAAATAGCTCTTCAATTTTTCCAGTTTCTCCGAGTTACTGCCGCTTAAATCAAATAGCGGGTCTATCTTTTCAAGAAAATCGCTTGTAAATCCTTTTTCAGACAATTCCTTTTGAACGCCTTCTTTCCCAATTTTATCCAGCTTGTCAATTGCAACGGTAATATCAATTATTCGATCTGACTCTCCGCAAACTTCTGCTATTCCGCTTAGAATTTTACGGTTGTTAATGTTGATAGAGAAGTCAGTAAGTCCCAATTTGCTCAAGGCCTTATCATAAATATGAATGAACTCTACCTCAAACAAAAGTGAGTTGCTTCCTACAACATCCGCATCACACTGATAAAACTCGCGATAGCGACCCTTTTGAGGTTTATCTGCTCTCCAAACAGGCTGAATTTGATAGCGCTTAAACGGAAAGCTCAATTCATTTTGGTGTTGTACGACAAAACGGGCAAAGGGTACGGTAAGATCATAACGTAAAGCCTCTTCAATGTGACTTGCATCTTTTTCCTCTAATAATTTTTCTCCTTTTCTTCCACGTGGAAAAAGTTTGAAAATAAGACGGTCACCTTCTTCACCATACTTACCCATTAAGGTGTCTTTCTTCTCCAATGCAGGCGTCTCAATCGCTTGATAACCATAGCGTATAAACTGTTCTTTGATTGTGTCAAAAATCAGATTCCTGCGCAGCATTACTTCAGGTAAAAAGTCTCTTGTCCCTTTGGGATTGGATGGTTTTTGAGCCATAAAATTATCCGTTTAAGCCTGTAAAATTAAAACTAAGCTTTCGTTTATTGGCTTAGATGGGAAGAATTTTTAATTTTACCACGAAATGAATCACGAAGGAGCACGCGCATATATCTTACAAAAGCTAGAGAATGAACTGGCTAGCAACCTTTTTTACCACTCTTATGAGCATACTGTTGATGTGATGAGAGCGGCCAGAGAGATTGCCGAAAATGAGAAACTATCTGAAACAGATATTGAGTTGGTTGTTACTGCAGCAGCTTATCATGATGCTGGTTTCTTGGAGCAATACAACGACAATGAGGAGTTGGCTTGCACCATGGTAAGACAGAGTTTGCCCGGTTTCGATTATTCTGAAGAGAGCGTTGAGAAAATTTGCCAAGCAATTATGGCCACACGCCATGACATTGAGCCACGTAGTAAGTTTGAAGAAGTGCTTTGTGATGCTGATTCTGATTATTTAGGAAGAAAAGACTACAAGCGAATTGCATCCAATTTGTACCGTGAGCTAACGGAACATGGTGTTGCTCTGAATGAAAGAGAGTGGATTCTTAAACAAGTAAACCACCTTTGGTTGAAACACCAGTACTTTACAGATTATGCCAAAAAGAACCGCAACAGCATGAAGTCAAGGCATATTGAGCGTTTGAAAGAGAAAATCCTCTAAAATGAAGCAAATCTCGAATCGTATTTCCCGTGTTCGCCACAAGGGAGGCTTTGTGACCTACGTTATTCTTGGTAAAATTCCGGGATGGAAAGAAACCATGTTAGCTGCTTGGCTTTTCTGTTGGACACTTTGTGGGGCCTATTTCATTTACGAACTAACGCAACCTCATCAAGGCAATCAATTCATGTTTCTACTAACCCTTACCTTATTTTGGGCCTATTATGAATTCCGAATAGGTAGAGCTTATATCTTTAGAAGAAAAGGGAAGGAGTTCATCAAAATTACGCCAGAGCGTTTGACCTATAAAAGATCTATTATCAGCTACGGAAAAGCACATCATTTCTTATTGGAAAATATTCAAAACCTTGGGATGCATGAGCTCGAAAATGGGAGCTGGGGAAAGGTTTTAGAGAATTCTTTTTGGGTTTTAGGCGGACAGAAAATCCGCTTTGACTACATGGGAAAGGAAATGCAAATGGGTATTCAACTCACTCCTGAAGAAAGCGAAAAGCTTGTAAAAGCCTTATCAGATGACCTCAAAAAATTTATTAAGATAAGCGAGAAAGAACTAGAAGAGTGGAAGGCTAGTGCTGATCAAACGCAATCTGACTTACACGAAGACTAGGAAATCCTTCCATCTCTTGACTCAGGATCATGTCTTGCGCAGTTTTACTTTTCAATACTTTATCCAAGGATTTTATGACCCCAAAAGGTATTTTATTTGCATTTAAAATATCCTGAATCCCTGCAAAGCTAAATTTAGAAAATCCGGCCTTCAATTCATTATGAAGTTTTGATCTAAGTTTGAGGCGTAAAGTATTTGATTTATAAATATTTAAATCAATTTCAAATACGTTCGCTAGGCGCTCGAATTGCGCATCACTTCCAACAGCTAAAATTAAATCAACACTATCATTGGTGCTGACGATTTCACCGTAAGGAGCAATATTGGGATGTAGTGAACCCATTTTCTGAGCCACGTGTCCCTCCATTAAATAATTTGACGCTTGATTTGCCAGAGCCGAAATTGATGCCGACTCTAGATAAACCTGATAAAAACTGCCTTTTCCTGTTTTTTCGCGCTCGTACAAAGCCAAGAGACAAGCCTCTTTCATCTGGTGCGCTGCCAATATATCGATTAAAGCCACGGGCATTTTACAGTGATCCCCTCCGGACTCACCATTCATTGACATCCAGCCTGTTTCCGCTTGTAGAACTGCATCAAAAGCCGGGCGACTTGGCTCGTTTTTATAACCCAATAGATTTACGATAATCTTATCCGGGAATTTCTCCTTATAGTTCTGAGGTGCGAGACCCAAGCGCTCAAGGCTTAACCATTTCATATTGGCGATAACAATGTCTGCCTCCTCTAACAAACTTTGTAAGTCTGCCGATTTGAAAACATCCATCTTTTGAACCTTTTTCCCATAATTAGCACTGGCATAATATGCGCTAAAGGCCCGATTCACATCCTCTCCTTTTAATTTCCATTGCCTTGTTGGGTCACCACTTGCAGGATGTTCAATTTTAAGCACCTGCGCGCCCAACTCAGCTAAAAAACTTCCTACTGACGGTCCAGCAAGAATACTGGACAATTCCAAAACCTTCAGGTCAGATAAAATCATGTTCAAATATACAGCTCAACAACATTTCTTTTATCTTTGGGGCTAGATTTGGAGGATTTATTTTTAAATAAAACAGAAACAACACCGGAAATAAACTTTTCTGCGGATGGCAACTTGAGTGTTAAAGGACGCTCAATTCCTGAAAACGCAAAAGAGTTTTATGACCCCGTTTTTGATTGGTTGGAGAGATTCACTCAATCAAACGTTAAAACCTGCAATATTGAAATTGGATTAGATTACTTTAATTCCATTTCTCAAAAAATGATTTTACGTTTCTTCATCATCCTTGAAGAATTGCAAAAAAATGGCTGCAAGGTAAATGTTACGTGGTGCTACGAAGAGTTTGACTACGACATGGAAGACGAAGGTGAGGTGTTCAAATCCAAATCTAATCTAGACTTTGAACTAAAAGAAGTTCCAAGTCTCTAATCAAACAAATATGCCCTGGTGGTGAAATTGGTAGACACGCCATCTTGAGGGGGTGGTGAGCTTACGCTCGTGCTGGTTCAAGTCCAGTCCAGGGCACCATTCTTTTTAAATGAATCCCCAACAACGGAAAAATATTGAAGTAGGTCAACTTGTGGAAGTGGTGCAAAAACACCATCAACGATCCGGGGAGCTGACCGAAGGGGTGGTAAAGAAACTCTTAACTAAGTCTTCCTTTCACCCTCACGGCATTAAAGTAATGCTGGAATGCGGCACAGTTGGTCGCGTGAAAAATATCATCGAAGAAGATTAGTCAGCTTTTAAAGAATTCAGTATTCATAAATCTTCTGAACCAAAGAGACCAATTTACGTACCTTTGTATAGATGGGAATTAAGGATGCCATATTTTCTGTGAGCGGAGTAGCATTAATCGCTACGATCATGCTGCATTCTGGATTCACCATATACTCTTATAATCACAATATTGACTTGGGTGGTCGCAATATGCAAACAGCCGCCACTCAGGATGACGGAATAAAAATTGAAATCACCCAAGAGGACGACGAACTGCTCATTGAAAGAGAGGACAGACCTGAAGACAACGAAACGGAAGACATTAGCAACCTTTCCAAAGATGTAAACGATACCCGTGACATAGACAACGATAACTTCCGATTTAACTCGGATCAAATGAATAAAGAAATACGCGACAAGGTGGCTAGTTATACCCAAGGGTATTTTATTGATGCCGCGAAAGACTTGAATTTAGATGATTTCATAAACTTTAATGCGGACAGTATAAAAGTTCATGAATACGAAGAAGGTATTGATCTTGGAGGTGGTAATCAGAGCGATAAAAACTCTGTAACGGTTGCCTACAGCCTGCCAAAAGGAAGGTTTTTTAGACGTGACCCAAGAAAACCAAATTACTTATGTGAAGGAGGTGGGAAAGTACACATCAACCTTAGCATTGACCCAATCGGAAACGTAAAGGTGGAGTACGACCCTGCAAAGTCTAGCGGAGCATCTGATTGCCATATTGAAAACGCCGTGCGCTATGCAAAAGGCTTGATGGTTACTAGAAAGAATAGTGCACCTAGAGCTCAAAGCGGCTGGATAGTTTACACTTTTGTGAGCCAGTAACGCACTTCCCCAAAGAAAACAGTTGATAATTCTGTTGATTACATCATAGGCCAGACTTGCTATTCGGGCTAAAAGCCCAGTATATTTGTATTATGGCGGAAGAAGTAAAGTATACCGAAGACAATATTAGATCCCTCGATTGGAAGGAACACATCCGGATGCGTCCCGGAATGTATATTGGAAAACTGGGAGATGGAAAGGCAGCGGACGATGGGATTTACATCCTAATCAAGGAGGTTTTGGATAACTGTATCGATGAATTCGTCATGGGTCATGGTAAAAAAATCGACATCAAAGTCAAAGATGGCAAGGTTTCAATCCGTGACTACGGTCGTGGCATCCCTCTAGGGAAAATGATTGACGCCGTTTCCAAAATGAATACCGGTGGAAAGTATGACTCGAAAGCTTTTAAAAAATCGGTAGGGTTAAATGGAGTAGGTACTAAGGCTGTGAATGCACTTTCCACCCATTTTAAAGTTGAAGCCATAAGAGAAGGAGAGGTTAAAAGCGCAACCTTTGAACAAGGAAACTTGGTCGTTGATGAGAAAATTCAGAAAACTGATCAAGCCAACGGAACCTATGTGGAGTTTGTGCCGGATACTGAGATCTTTAAAAATTATAACTTCAAATATCCTTTCATCGAAAAGATGATTTGGAATTACTGCTACTTAAATCGTGGATTAAGTATTTATTTCAACGGTACCCGCTATCATTCGAAAAACGGTCTTCAGGACTTGCTAGAGAACAATATGGACGGTGATCCACTTTACCCTATCATCCATTTGGAAGGGGAGGACATTGAAGTTGCTTTGACCCACGCCAAGAATTACGGTGAAGATTATTATTCCTTTGTAAACGGTCAGCACACTACCATGGGTGGAACCCACCTTTCAGCCTTAAGAGAGGCTGTAGCCAAAGTTATTCGTGACTTTTATGGTAAAAACTATGAAGCCGTTGATATTCGCCAAAGTATAGTTGCGGCCATTTCGGTAAAGGTGATGGAGCCTGTATTTGAGTCACAAACGAAAACAAAGTTAGGCTCACAAGAGGTCGAGCCTGGCGGAAAGTCTATCAGGGCCTTTGTTATGGACTTCCTAAAAGAGAAACTAGATAACTTCCTGCACAGAAACCCAGAAGTTGCAGGAATAATCGAAACGAAAATTAAGCGCTCTGAAAAAGAAAGAAAAGAACTTTCTGGTATTAGAAAACTAGCTAGAGAAAGAGCGAAAAAGGCCAACCTCCACAACAAGAAATTGCGTGACTGCCGCATCCACCTTACCGACATGAAGAAGGATAGGAGAGAGGAGACTATGATTTTTATTACAGAGGGTGACTCTGCAAGTGGTTCTATAACCAAATCACGTGATGTAAACACACAAGCCGTTTTTAGTTTGAGGGGTAAACCGCTTAATTCATACGGTTTAACCAAAAAAGTGGTATACGAAAACGAAGAATTCAACTTGATTCAAGCTGCTCTAGACATAGAGGATGACTTGGATAACCTTCGTTACAACAAGATCATTATTGCAACGGATGCTGACGTGGATGGTATGCACATCCGTTTACTTTTAATGACCTTTTTCTTGCAATTTTTCCCTGATTTGGTGAAAAGAGGGCATGTTTACATCCTCCAAACGCCTTTATTCAGGGTAAGAAACAAAAAAGAAACGATCTATTGTTATTCTGAAGAAGAAAGAAAAGACGCCATAGAAAAACTTGGCAAAAACCCTGAAATCACCCGATTTAAGGGACTAGGGGAGATCTCGCCAGATGAATTCAAGAACTTTATTGGAAAAGAAATGCGTTTGGACCCTGTTTACTTGACCAAGGATTCAAGTATTGAAGAAATACTTTCATTCTACATGGGGAAAAACACGCAAGACCGACAAAAATTCATCATCGACAATCTAAAAGTGGAGCTGGACGAGCTTCCGGATGAGGAAGTAGCTGCCTAAAATGGATGCTGTTCGTCTATTTAACGAATATGCTTCAGACTATTTGGAGAAAAATGGAGACTTGAGTCTATACAAAAAGACCCTCAAGTATTTTTTAGCAGAACTTCCGGGGAATGCGAACATAATAGAACTCGCATGTGGTCCAGGTAATATTACAGCATTTCTTCTTAATGAGCGTCCTGATGTAAAAATCACTGCTAGCGATCCTGCTCCAAAAATGATTGAAATTGCCAAAGAACATTGTCCAGGGGCAACATTTCATTGTAAATATGCGCATGATGCTTTTGAAGAAAAACTTTATGAGGGTGTAGTTGCAGGTTTTTTGTTGCCGTATGTAAATCCAGATGAGCTAACTGAATTACTCAATCAAATTTATAGCAAACTTAATCCCCACGGTGTAATATATATTTCATGGATTCACAAAGCCAGAAATGAAAGTCTCATTCAGAGTAATACTAAGGGAGATAAATTAGAGATGCATTACTATTCTATGGAATATTTAAAAAAGCAATTAGAACAAATTGGTTTTTCAGTATTATTAGATGAAATTCATGAGAATCCGAATAACAGGGATGAGGAAGGACAGCTTGTAGCAAAGAGATAAAAATATCCAATAAATAATCCTATTTAACATAACATAAATTATGTGTTGTTATTGTTTGAACAAAAACACATGCTAACTGTTTTATTGATGATCTCAGTGTTCACAGCTGAGATTTGTGAGAATAAATAAGCGATTCTCACATTTAAATTTAAAGAATATCTCTGTGAGGAAATTTAGAAAAACGGAAAAGAAAATCCTGAAGCATTACGTTAAAAGCGTTAGCAAAAAAGGAAGAAGACCTAGGTCTTTGAGGCGATTTGGAAAAAAACTAGGACTAACAGAAGGCGAACTGTACCATCTTTACACGAGCTTCCATCAAATAGAGTCAGACGTTTACTTGTATTTTTTTTACAAAACATTAAAACTCATGAAAAAAGAAGGTATCTCAGAAAAAACTGAAATGACCTTAACTTTTTACTACACCTATTTTGAATTTCTATCCAATAATCGATCATACGTTAAAACCATCATGGACTTCAAAAAACCAAAACTGAAGTACCTGAACAATATGGCGGCCTTTAAAAAGGAATTTGGAGCGTTTATTATTGAAAACGATTTGATGCAATGCATGGAATTGCCAGAACAACTGTCCAAATATCGTGATCAGGGTATTATAGAAGCTGCCTGGTCACATTTTATATTTATATTTTTCTTCTGGTTAAGAGACGAATCTCCTGACTTTGTTAAAACGGATATGCTGATTGAAAAATCCACCAATCTCTCAGCTGAACTCCAGAACTCATCAATTTGCAATGGGATTTTCGATTTAGGAAAATTTCTAGCCAAAGAATTTATTCCAAAAGCATGAAATCCGTAAACAAAATACCCAAATCAAAAATAAAGCGCGCATCCAAAATAGTTGGAACAGGCGCTAAAGTAGGAGTTAATTATATAAAGTATTATGGAAGTCGTTTGGTGAAGTCCAAAGAAGATGCCCAGCAGCAACTAGATAAAGACAACGCCGAAGACATATATAATTCACTTCAAGAATTGAAAGGAAGTCCGCTAAAAATGGCTCAAATGATGAGCATGGACAAAAATATTTTACCTTCAGCATACGTGGAAAAATTTTCCCTATCTCAGTTTTCAGTGCCACCCCTCTCCTATTCTTTGGTTGTCAAAACTTTTAACAAAGAATTTGGAAAGAGCCCAACAGAATTGTTTGATAGCTTTAACAAAGAAGCCAGTCATGCCGCCAGTATTGGCCAAGTTCATGAAGCAAGAAGAAAAGGAAAAAAATTAGCGATCAAAATTCAGTACCCTGGAGTTGCTGATAGTATTAAAAGTGATTTAGCTCTTGTTAAACCAATGGCTAAACGCTTGTTTAATATAAAAGGGAAAGCATCCGATAAGTACTTTAAGGAGGTAGAAGAAAAACTCCTAGAAGAGACGGATTACGTGTTGGAGGTAAAAAAAGCAGAAGAAATCATTGAAAAGTGCCAATCATTGCCAAACATCCGTTTCCCAAGGTATCATAAAAAGCGCTCTGGAAAACGCATCATAACCATGGAATGGATGGAAGGCTTACACCTATCCGAATATGCGGAAAGCATAGCGCCTCAAAAAAGCAGAAATATCGTTGGTCAAAGCCTATGGGATTTCTACATGTATCAAATACATGTTCTAAATGAATTTCAAGCGGATCCACACCCTGGAAACTTCCTTGTATCTCCAAAAAATGAGCTGATTGCGCTTGATTTTGGATGTACGAAAAAGATTCCTGAAAAGTTCTACCGAAATTTCTTCAAATTAATGGATAAAAAGAACATTAAAGATGAAAGTAAGTTTGAAGAATTACTAGAAGAACTTGGCTTTTTTAAAGAAGCTGACAGCGTAAAAGATAAGCTATTCGTTATGGAGTTATTCGGAGAGCTTCTGATCTTGCTAGCCAAACCATTTCATTCCGATCGTTTTGACTTTTCGGATGAAAGCTTTTTTCAAAAAATTGCAGAAAAAGGGGATGAATTATCTAAAAACAAGAATTTACGTAAAATGGATTCTACCAGAGGTTCAAAGCACTTTATCTATCTAAACCGTACCTTTTTTGGACTTTACAATTTGCTGCACCAACTTAAATCCGAAGATATAATCATTGACAACTACAAGAATTACCTCAATTCTACAAGGAGTCTTGGACGCGTTGGATAAGCATCTGATTAATTCTTTTTGAAAACTCTTTTTTTGATTTAAGGAATAGGTCAAGCTCATCATCAGTCATTTGCCCCATTACAACACCCGTGGTTAAATTTCTTAACTGCTGATTACTTTTTAAAGTGTTTCTCGCAAAGAGATATTGTTTCTCTAAACTCAATTGTTCCCAATTAGGGTTCGCCTTCAGAAATTCATCTTTGCTTAAAGCAATCAATATTTCATGCTGCATTTTAAGAATCGGCCGCAGGGTTTGATTTTGAAACACCTCCTCTGACGTCATGTTTTCAAGCTTTGGTAAATTCAACTCTGGCCTCTCTTTCCTCAATCTACTCATTCTTCAAACTTACTTCTCAAAAAAACACAACAGACCGAATTTGTGAACATTAATTTCTAGCGATATTAACATTTCAAAAAAGCGTACCTTTAGTGCATGCAAATCCTAGCTAAACACACCCTGTTTTGGAGTACATTACTACTTATTTCTTGCTCGCAAAACGAATCAAAACTAAAAGAAACAGCCGAAAACAATGCTCAGTCTTCAGCAGCCATGTCACTTGGAAATCCAGGAGACCCGCACAGCTGGAAAGCATTTGAGTTTGAACGCCTAAAAAATCCAAGTACAGGTAAAATTCCTGCAAATATTCGTCAGAAAGAATTGGCCTTTGCCTCTCGCCTACCGGTTAAGACTGATCGAGCCTTAACATGGGAAGCCAGGGGTCCAATCAATAAAGGAGGTCGTACACGTGCCTTTGCGATTGATATTAGCAACGATAGTGTTTATTATGCTGGAGGAGTTACTGGCGGTGTATGGCGCTCTGAAAACATGGGACAATCTTGGACAAAAACCACCGACCCCATGCAAATGCACAGTGTTACTTCCATTGTTCAAGATATTCGCCCTGGAAAGGAGCAAACATGGTACTGTGGAACAGGTGAATATTACGGAATTGTATCTGGAACAAGCTTTACTTCTCGTTATTCGGGAGATGGGATTTTTAAGTCAACGGACGGCGGTTTGACTTGGACTCCCCTCGCCTCTACCCAATCAGGAACTCCAGAAACGAACTACACCAACGGCGACATGGATTATGTATGGCGCATTGTTACGGACCATACAGACCTAACCAATGATGTCGTGCTGGCAGCGGTATACAATGGAATATTTCGTTCGACAGATGGCGGTATGACATGGACTCCAGTTTTAGGACTTGGCACAAGCACATCAACGGCTGACTTTTCGGACATTATCATTACGCCAACAGGAACTTTCTATGCTAGCCTTTCCTCAGACGGAGCTACAAAAGGAATTTTTAGATCAGATGATGGTATTAACTGGACCAACATTACACCTAACAGCTGGCCATTAAGCTACCGAAGAATTACAATGGCATATGCCCCTTCGGATGAAACACAGGTTTGGTTTTTCGCTGAAACACCGGGTACCATGAACAACGGTCACTCTGTTTGGAAGTATAAATACCTTTCAGGAGATGGTTCGGGTTCAAATGGAATTTGGGAAAACAAGGAGAATGGACTTCCGAATGATAATTGCGTTGGATTCTTCAACTTTAATTTTGGAGAAGTAAATACGCAGAGTTCCTATGACATATGCATAGCCGTACATCCTCTTGATACACAATTAGTGTTTATTGGTGGAACCAACATTTATCGTACAACTGATGGCTTCACTAACTCCTCAAACTCAAGATGGATTGGAGGCTACACCTGTGACTACAGTGATTTAAAAAACTATGTTTACCCAAATCATCACCCAGATCAGCACGGAATTTACTTTCACCCTGCAGATCCCAACAAATTAATTTCTATCAACGACGGTGGAGTGTATGAATGCAACGACTTTATCCTACCCGACACCCTGAGTTGGATTGACCTAAACAATGGCTACATTACAACGCAATTTTACACTGTTGCAATGGAACAAGGTCAGGCGACAAGCGATATCGTTATTGGTGGGATGCAAGACAATGGGACTTGGTTCACTAATACAAGCGAGATAGATTCTGCTTGGGTAGAGATAAACCGTGGAGATGGATCATATTGCGCCATACCTGAGGGACGTAACTTCTATATTATGTCCACACAAAATTCTAAACTATACAAGAAAGATGTGGACGACGATGGAAATTTTACGACTTACACACGTATTGATCCTACCGGTGGGCCCAACAATTATAACTTTATAAACTCATTTGAGTTGGATCCAAACAACAACAACCGCCTTTATTTGAACGGCCGTGTAAAAATCTGGCGACAAGATAGCTTGGATGAAATCCCTTATTTGGACGATTATTATAACACAATATCCATGGGATGGACCGCTATTAGCCAGAGTCAAATTTCGATATCTGCCGGTTATATAACAACGGTCGAAAGCTGTAAGTCAGCCCCAAATACTATTTGGTATGGAACATCTAAGTCACTGTTATACCGTCTGGATTCAGCCGACAGTCAAAACCCAATAAAAACAGATATATCAGGTGATAACTGGCCAAGCAATGCCTATATTTCAAGCATAGCGGTTAATCCATTCGACTCCAGTAAAATAATGGTCACCTTTTCCAATTATGGAGTGCCGTCTGCTTTTTACACCAATAATGGAGGACTAAGCTGGTCAGATGTTAGTGGAAACTTAGAAGAAAATTTAGATGGGACGGGAAGCGGCCCAGCCTTTTACTGGTCATACATCTACCCCAACGGTGATTTTTATGTTGGAACGAGTACTGGCCTTTATAGCACCTCAACCCTTGATTCAAACAACACGGTTTGGAGTCAGGAAGGAGCAAACACCATTGGAAATGTTGTAATAAACATGATAGATGCGAGAATGCATGATGGGAAAATGATTGTTGCTACGCATGGCAATGGCGTTTATAGCGCGACCAACGTACCACAAGTTGAAAGTGTAGAAGAATTCGAAAGCTTCAATGTTAGCGTTTATCCGAATCCAAGTTCTGATTACGTTCAAGTAGCGGTTGAGGGAGATTTCACCTATGACTTGTTCAGCATTTCGGGGAAACGCTTACTGAGCGGAAAGGCAAGAAAAAATGAGCAACTTGACTTAAGTATGCTTCCGGCAGGGACTTACTTATTGAACATTCAAGTTGGAACAAAAAGAAAAGTTGTTAAGCTGATTAAAAACTAATGTTCTCGGATTTAGTCCAGCTGATATATCCTAAGCTATGTTTAGGCTGTGAGACGAAACTTAAAAAGAATGAGGAGTTCCTATGTCTTAGCTGTCGTCAAAGCTTGGCCTTTACAAAGTTTAAATCAGATACTGACAACCCAGTAGCAAAAAGCTTTTGGGGAAGAATACGGATGCAAGGAGTTACCAGCCTCTGTCACTTTCAAAAAGAAGGTGTAATCCAAAATGTTTTACACCAGATCAAATACGGCGGGCAAAGTGAATTCTCTGAATTCATGGGCGAAATGCTTGGACATCACATCAAGGCCTTAAACTGGGGAATAGACTGCATAACGGCCGTTCCATTGCACCCAAAAAAGAAACAAAAGAGAAGTTATAATCAAGCAGAATTAATTGCTGAAGGTGTTTCACGTATTTTGGATGTACCAACAGACTTTAAAAGTATCCAAAGAGTACATTTTACGGAAACCCAAACCAATAAAAGCCGAGAAGAACGCTGGAAAAATGTTGAGCAGGTTTTTAAACTTACACGACCCAATGCATTTTTAGAAATGAATGTATTGCTTATTGATGACGTAATAACAACAGGTGCAACCTTGGAAGCCACGGGAATACAGGTTGAAAAAGGTGGTGCCAAAGGGATTTATATGGCTAGCTTGGCATATGCCGATCATTAATTAAAAAATAGCCCTTAGTTGCACTCCCCCGTTGTGAATGATGGGGTTATCCCCAGATAACCTGCCGTTGTAATTTATATTCATTTGGAGGCTTTTGTTCAGCATTCGGCTAAAATTCAATCCCCAAGTATAATTTATTCCGGGATTAAGCGCATCTAGAATTTCATAAGAAATGAAGTTATTGTTCTCGCCCGTATAATTGTTGGAGATAAAATTAAAGTTAGCTTGAATAACCCCTTTCGACGGCTCGCTATATCGAATCTCTGTACCAAGGTCTGAAATAAAAGCTTCCTCACCCCCAAAAACTTCTTCATTCTTTTTCTCCTCATAGGAACCCGTTAGAGACCACCTGAACACCGTATTGGGCTGATAGGCTATCTCGGCCTTAATTTCATTGTAAGCGATACTAAAATCGCGGTTTTGGGTGTAATCTGCCGAGTTGCTCTTCTCTCCTATCCTAGTTTCTAAATTCAAAACAACAACCTTTTTCAAATTCCATCTTGATTTTACAAGGTGGAAAATATTCTCTCTGCTATCAAAACCTGTTGTAAGAAGCGTTTTTCCACTCTGGTTTTGGAAGGTGTAATCTGCTCCAAATATTGGATGAGATCGCTGAAAAAAGAGGGTGTTTCTTACGCTTTGTGAAATACTTATCAGCTCTTCATTTGAAATATCCGTAACCAAAGGATTATAAATTTGGTTTGGATCACCACCTGCAGTCTTCTTATCAACACGCCAAACCGCTCGATCAGAAAACTTGGATAGAATTTTCTTTACGCCATCCTCTTTACGCCAAATTCTATCCGGCCGAAGGTTCAATACTTGATTCATTTGATTCGTAAAGGTTCTGATATAATCGTTTGTAGGAGAAAAAACACGGATGTAGTTGGCCTGGTCTTGAAAAACAGCTATTTCAAACTCATTCAAGTCCTTCTGATTATCGCCATCATAATCAATCCAAGCATATATCCCTTGCCCCGGCTGTACTTCTAGGTACAAGAATTCCTTTCTAAGCTCTAAACCTGAACCAATTTCATAAAAACTCTGGTATTGAAGTGCCCCTTGCCAAATATTGGCCTTGTACTCAAAGCGCCCTAAAACAGTTTCCTCATTATCCTGATTAAATAAATCTTGCCGCTGAACATCAAGTTCACGATAATTCAAAAGCACCGCTAACTGATGCTGACGGTTTTTTTGAAGCTTAAAGCTTGCTCCCAAATTTGTAGCTCGTGTTGCTAAACTCAATTTAGAACTGTCAAATAATTGATCAATTCGCTGACCTCCATAGACTGAAAACCCATTTCTAGTTGAGTCATTTGTTCCCAAAATTATTTTACCGTCATAAAACATATAACTCCCCTGATTAAGCCCGTCATTACTGGGATTGAGCCTTAAGTTGTTTTCGACCTCATCTTCATATGTCAGAATGACAGTCTTATGGCTAAAACTGGTCCTGCTTTTATGCCTATAGAACCTACTCTTTTCAACCCCAGAAGAAAGGAGGTAAGACCCTGTGTAAGCGGAGGTTAACCCCTTTAGCTTAAGGTTGAATTTTCCATCGTTTTTAACCCCTTGATATAGATTTCCAGCAACAAAGCCATTTGAACTTAAACTCAAACTACCTAACCTACTGTTTATCAGGGATATTTTAGCCATTCCAAGGCTTTGATGAGACTTATCCAGGCTTAACACGTTCCAATTCCGCTCAAACTCCACTGCTCTGAACCTTTGGATTCGTGAAAAATGCTTGTCCGTTCGCTCTATCCTAAACTCTGTCTTCAAGCGATTCAAACTGTCCAATTTTTTATTTGTTGAGCCAAACAACTCAAAAGCATAGCCTTGATTATCTCCACCATCCAATTTTGAAAATGTGTTTTGATCGAAATTTGAAAAGGCAGCCTCATAACCCAACGAGCCCTTTTCCCATTTACGCCTCCCACCTTGAGTCAGCATTTGCCTTTTTTGAGGCGGTATTAACACTTGAACAGGTGCGTAAGCCCCATTTCGCTCCCCGCCAGGACCGGGCGCAACCCATTCATACACCCTTCCAAAGGCAGAAAGCTCTTTAAGCTGATAGTCTCCATTTCCTTGTCCTACATTTGTGAAAAACACCTGAAAGAAGGCAGAATCGGGAGAAGTACTGTACACAAGTACGTCAGAGTAATTAATCAGATTAACCACAGTATCTATCTGAGCATATAAAAGCAAATTCTCATTATACCCAACACTATCAACACTGGGTGCAAGGGAAGAAAACACATCATCCCCTGCAAGACTAAGGGTTTGCTTCTGCTCGTCGCTTAAGTCCTGTTGTAAGGGCTGGTTTTTTGCATCTTGCTCTGAATAGGCATTCAGCCAAAAGTCCCATTTTTTTGAACTATAGAGCACATTGCTTTCAATTAGGGATCGAGCATAATTCTTGTCAGAATATTGAAACTCAACAATTATCCTTTTATCCTTAGTAATCAAGTTTCTAGCAGTAAATGTCACTTCTGCCGTATTGTAATTTATGATGTAGTCATTTTCTTGCCCTCGCACCAGAAGTTTTCCATCAATAAACACCTGCTCGGTACCTGACAGCACCACGATAAATGGCTCATTATCAGCCCCTGTCAGACGATAGGGCCCCTGATTTCCCTCCACTCCTTGAATTTGCTTTCTGGCAAACTTGCCTTTTGAGAGAGCCGCACTTCCTCGTATAGACAAACTGTTTTTTTCATTTTGCCCAGGAGCCATCTTACTCGTAAACATGAGCCCTTGGCCACGTTTATGATAGGTCATGAAATACCCGTAGGGCTTGTTAACCCATATATCACCTGCCTGTAGGCTCCACCTCTCCCGGTTAAAAAGCTTGATATAGACCTGATCAAAGTCCTGCAACTGAGCCGTATTCCCCTCCGGCTGGATAGGGATATTATCATCTGTAATTGAAGCCAGGATTTCAACATCATTGGACACCCTGCCTGATAGTTGAAGGTTAAGATTAGAGTTTACGGAAAGATTTTGCCTGTTTCCAATGCGCACACCCCTACTAATGCTCCCCGTTTTACTAATTCCATCTCCCCAAATAGACTCTGTTAGCGGATTCTTAAATTTAAATGGATTATCTAGCCTTCCTTTTGTTAGCAGTGTTGTGTCAAAGAGGTAATATTCTTCTTGAAAGGAAATGATTGACTTACGATAAAATAGACGCACACTATCTGGAGCTTCCTCACTTTTAAAAGTTAATACTCCCGTATAACAATCATACTCATAATCAAGCGAATCCATACCCTGAACTGACAGGCTTGAACAAGCAACATTCAAAGAGTCTAATTCAAGTTTAAAACTCTTATTACCAGTTATTAAAACCTCACTACCTTGACTTAAACTTAAAACCGGAATTAAACCGAACAAGACTAAAAAAACACAAGAGTATCGGTATAAACCAAAGCGCCTAGTTATCCTTTCTACAATGTTTGCTCTAATCAAATCAACAGTTATTCGAATGTAAAAATATGCATTTGCATATTCCACAACTTACAGAACGTTATAAAAGCACTTAAATTATGCACTACAAGCACCGTTAAGCCAATTAAAAATGAAATAAAGTCCTATTTTTGAGATGTGAAGTTGTTCAGCCTTGTATTTCTTTTGCTGTTTTTTTCTTTTAGCACGCTATCACAGGGTGAAACAATCCCCAAAAACCAGTTGATCGGATTAAATTCTGGCATAGGTTTCTTACTGCCTCATCGCCCCGTGATGAAGCACCTGCCCCAAAGTCATGTTCGCTTTGTTGAGCTAAGTTATAGCTACAAACTTAACGGGATAGGCATCCTGGGTAAGAAGCTGAAAGCTTGGCATAATCACTATAACAAGCCAGAAGTAGGACTATCCTTATTAATAACCGAATCTGGAAATGCAGATATTTTAGGACAAGGCCTTGCACTTTTAGGGAATATCCGATTTAACAATATCAAGCACAAACGGTTCACTCTCCAAAGCACTGGCGCTATTGGTCTGGGTTATATGAGCAAAGTGTATGACCGCATTGATAACCCAAAAAACAATGCCATAGGATCACATTTTAACATCTGTGCTAAAGTTGGGTTTTCTGCAAATTACGATCTGGAAAAATGGTCTTTTAGAACTGGATTGTCCTTTTTACACTTTTCAAACAGTGCAGTACAACTCCCTAACCTTGGCATTAACCTGCCCCGGTTTGACCTTGGTTTGAATTACAAAATTAATTCAGAAATCAATCATAAACTTTCTAAGTCCGATGAAGATTATCATCAATGGGATGTTTTGTTGACTGGTAGCTATGGGTTTAAAGATATTTACCCTAATAATGGAAAACGGTTCGGAGCATACGGACTTCAAAGTCAAATAAGAAGACGTTTGAACAAGAAAAATATGCTCTCTTTTGGCTTGGACCTTATGTACAGCGCAGCCATCCCCGCTAGGTTAGAGAGGAATACTCAAACATTAGTTAAAAACAAGTTGAGCTATGCGCAAAACGGACTAAACCTGGGCTACAACGCCACCTTCAATCGCCTCACCTTTTTCTTCCAAATAGGCGCATACGTTGTTGATAAAGCAAACGATGACGGAAGAATTTATAACAGGATTGGTGGTAATTTTAACATGAATGGATGGCTTATACATGGAGCGGTTAAAACACACTTAGGCAAAGCCGATCATTTTGAGTTAGGATTTGGAAAGCTTTTATACAAATCGGATAAAGAATTAAAAACCAAGTTTGAATAAGTATACTTTGTACATATTAGCGTCTTTCCTTGTTTTTAGCTGTCAAAGAGAGGGAAAACTGTGCCTTTCAAAAGCAGGTGACCCGATTGAGATTGAAATTCAGCTCGAAAGCTTTAATGAGCTTGAATGCTATGACAATATTGATGTAATAATTATTCAGGATAATTTGAACAAAGCCTTAATAAAGGGCCATGAAGAAGTTCTTTCAACTTTAACTCTTGATCAGGATTCAGAAATCTTGAAAATTCAAAAAGCGGCAAAATGTGATTGGTACAGAGATTACAACAAAAACAAGGTTTTAGTTGAGCTTCATTGCACAGATTTGAACAAATTAAGCTTTTTTGATGCCGGTGAAATCACTTGTAAGGACAGCCTGTTTTTTAATCATTTCGAGATAGAAGGCTGGGATGTGAGCGGATCGGTTGATTTAAATATGTCAAGTGATACTTTGAATATTTTCCTACACACTGGACCCGCAACACTTAGAATTAGCGGCTCATCTACCGAGCTATACGCTTACTCTGCTGGAAGCGGAGAAATTGACCTTAGCGAGTTAAAAGCTGAGCATGCGACCATCAACAACAGCGGTATAGCTGATATTAAGAGTTGGTGTACAAACAGTCTCGGTTATGAGCTAAAATCATTCGGGAATATCATTGTTACTGGAAACCCGACGATTTTATATGCGAACGATACAGGTGAGGGAGCTTTTATTGAAAATTAAGTTTCAAATTAGCATTTAAATTTCTTTAATTTTGAAGGATGCGAATAGGTTTCATTTTAATATTCTTTATGTTTTTTTTCGCTCAAGGAACAGAAAACCTTGAGCTGATTTGGTATAACGATTTCCCAAAAGACCAAGCTCCTCGGTATGAGAAAGTCGAATTCGGCGTAGTTGCACCAGAGAACTTAAAAGCAAAGATTAACAAGTTCACCATAAGAAGAGACAAACAAGGACTCAACCCCTTTGACCCCGATCAAGTTCAGTTAAACGCGACCTTGATTCTTCCATCAGGTCAAAAAAGAACTATTCCGGGATTTTATTACATCCCTTACAAAAGAAACTTATCCAAAAATGAATATGAAAAGGACACGACAATTTGCAATTGGCGCGTGCGATTGTCATCTGAACAAGTAGGTGAACATCAGATAAGTTTTGAATTCAGTGCAGGTGACGAAAAGATCAAATCGTCAACGTTTAAATTCTACGTAACTCCTTCTAAACACAAAGGCCACTTGTATATTGATAAAAACGATCCTGTATATCTTAAGTCAGCTTCCGACTCCAATGCCTTTGTAGCGATTGGAATGAATATTTGCCATGCATCTTACGGTAAATTATTCCCAGATAAAATGCAGCGCTATGAAGGATGGATTAACGAGTTCGCAAAAAATAATGGGAATCTGGTTCGCTTTGAACTTGGTTCCTTAAACGGACTACCTGACTGGTATCAATACAACAACTACATGCCTGCCATGTCGGTTATGTGGGAAAGAGATAATTTACATGGATTGTGCGAAGAGAAGGGTGTCTATTTTAGCTTATTCAGGCACCATGTTGAAGTTGAGGTGCACGGACCCGCTTGGAATGGAATATCATGGGAAGAGAACCCTTATAATACTGGACTTGGTCTCAAAGAAGAGGTAGACTACTTTAAAGACCCTGCTGCCTTAAAATATCAAAAGCATTGCGATCGCTACATTTTTGCTCGCTGGGGATACAGTTCTAATCTTGTCTATTATGGGTATAGTGAAGTTGATAATTGGCTAAAAAGAGTATTCACCTCAAAAAATATAGACCCAAAAGAACTATCAAAAAAAGATGAGCAAGATGGACTAGACATATTCATTCCTTGGCTTAAAACACATCAAAAATATATACGAGATCTAGGTTATCATCATGTGAATTTTTGTTCCAGTTACGCCAACTCTTATGAAATAGAGTATGACTCTAAAACAGATGGGATTTTCAAAAACTCAGATATCGTTGCAATTCATTTATACAACAATGAAGTTGGTAGAAATTTTAATGCCCGAATCCCTAAAATTAAAGAGCTGGAAAAACTATACAACAAGCCGCTACTCATCGAAGAAGCCGGGTATTTATCCTTATTGGGAGTTCTCGCTATTGATAAAACGGGTACTGGGTTCCATAATGATATCTGGAGCACCTCATTTCTTGGGCTCATGGCAAATGCCCAATGGTGGTGGTGGGACAGAGGTATATTTGATAACGATTTACAAGAGGACCTACTCCCACTCTATTCTTTCCTATCCACTATTGATTATAGCGAGAAATACAAATACAAGGCATACAGAAACAAGCTTGCCACTGACGATTATACCTTAGAGGCATATTACATGGTAAATGAAGACGGAAATAAAGCCTATGGATGGCTGAACAACGCGACTTATTATTGGCGAAATTTCAGAAAATACAATCCCCAAATACAATCCCTAATTGATAGTGGCTACATCATTTCAGAAGAGAAGTTTGCAGACGGCTATCCATATAAAAGCACAGAAAAGAACGACAGTTATGGAAGTGATGAATTCATCCAAGCGGATGGTGAATTTGAGTATTTCACAAAAGGTGAGCTAACGGTTAAAATTAAGGGGTTAAATCCGAGCCCCTTCTTCGGAAAAAAGAAGGAGTACATAATAAAGTTTTACAGAACCGATATCCCAATTCAGGAGCAAAAAAAAGCAACGGAAGAATTCACTTTTACGAGCTCAATCTTAGGAACAGCAAACATCCCAATACCTGAGTTAATTGCCAAAATGAAGAGCTACTATTTAAAAGAGAGGTGTTTCACTATAGAAGCCATAGATTAAATCAGTTCATTTCGTATAAAAAAAATAGCAAGGTTTAGGCTAGCACAATCCTTGTGAATTAACAATTTAAAACTTTGAAATTTTAGCTAAATGTATATATTTGCAAGTATCCGTGAATCTATATAAGGTATGAGCATGAAGAAAATATTTTGGGTTTTGATGATAGGCGCTGTTGTAACAGCCTGTGGTGAGGGGAAGTCTGATGCAGACAAAGAAAAAGCGAAAATCCAAGAGGCCAATGGTAAATTAGAAACTGCCGATGGTAAAATGATACAAATTTTCAAGGGAGGTGTCTTCAAGATGAACCAAATGCAAATCCCTTCCTCCTATTTTCCTCATGGTACTATTGAATTGAGTGGAGCTCAAATTCTAAATCAGGTATACCAAGGACTTGTGAAATTCAATCAAGAAGATCTTACGGTTATCAATTGCTTGGCAGAATCTAGAGATATGGATAGCTCTGCTACAGTCTTCACTTATAAGTTGAGAAAAGGCGTGAAATTTCATGATGATGCTTGCTTTGATGGTAACAAAGGAAGAGAGATTACAGCGAATGACTTTAAATACTGCCTAGAAATGCTGTGTAAACCAAGCGCTGAAACCAAGGTTAAAGACAACAAATTATTCCCATTGGTGGAAAACAAAATTAAAGGAGCAAAGGAGTTTTATGATAGCTACGCAAGCGGCAGCCCTTTAGAAGGTGTGGAAGGAATACAGGTTCTTGATGACTACACGCTTCAAATTACATTAAACGAACCTTTCGCAAGTTTTGATGACGTTCTTGCTACTCCTCTAGGATACGTGTTCCCGAAAGAGGCTGTTGAAAAATACGGAGAAGACTTTAAACGTAAGATGATAGGCACTGGTCCTTTCAGACAAAAAAATGAAATAACAGATAGAGCCATCTTCTTAGAAAGAAACCCAAATTATTGGGAGAAAGATGAGCATGGAAACCAACTTCCTTATTTAGATATGGTGAAAGTAACATTTGTTAGCCAGAAGAAATCTGAGTTCGAGAAGTTTAATACAGGTGGATTAGACATGGTATGGAAAATACCTGTAGATGAGATTCAAAATGTACTTGGAAACTTTAATGATGCTAAGCACAACACAGATTATGAGTTGGACAGCAAAAGTTCATTATCGCTCCAATACTACGGGTTCAATCACACAAAAGGAGTATTTAAGGATAAAAATGTACGCTTAGCTTTCAATTATGCTATTGACAGAGAAAGCTTGGTAGAAAAAACCCTTCAAGGAAGTGGTAGTGCAGCCGTTTATGGAATTGTTCCTCCAATGCCTGGCTATCCTCACGAGAAAGTAAATGGCTATACCTTAGACGTTGAAAAAGCGAAAAGTTTATTGGCAGAAGCAGGTTATCCGAATGGGAAAGGCTTTCCTGATGTGACCTTATATTACAACAGTGAAGACAATGCAAACAGCCTTGTTGCTAGTGCAATTCAAAATGAACTAAAAGAGAATCTAGGGGTGACTATCAAGCTTGTGAAAAACAAGATGAGCCAGCACTTACCTATCTTTGAATCAGGTAAAGCTGACTTCTGGAGAATTGCTTGGGTAGCGGATTACCCGGAACCAGAGAACTTCATTTACCTCTTCTTAAGTCAACACATTAACGAAGGTGGTGGATTCTTTAACTCTGGAAAATACAGCAACCCTGAATATGATGCACTTTACAAGAAGGCGGTAGGTACTGTTGATAAAGATGAACGAATGGACTTGTACGTTCAGGCAGATCAAATATTAATTGATGACGCTGTTATCATGCCGCTTTACTACGATAACTACATTCGTTTAACCCAAAGGAAGGTTCAAAACTTCCCTCAAAACGAAATGGAGTACAGAGACTTAACTAGAGTCTTCTTCGATAAGACGAAGATTAAATAAAAGACTAATGTAAAAGGCCGGATAACCGGCCTTTTTCTTTTTACTTAAATTGTTCCAGCAACTACTTTTCTTTCTTAACCAACTTAAGCTCCCTTTTTGTTCTAAGCACCTTTTTAGCTGGTTGAACTTTTAATGGCTCCAACTTCTTATTCACGTCAGCGGAAGGCTTTACAGCAACCAAACGCTTTGTGGGATATTTCTTCATCGCTTTTTTACCATCTCCCATTTTAACAGTTCTACCCTCCTTTATAGGATGAACTTGTTGAACTTTTCCATTTACCTTTACCTCTTGCTCAGGTTTTTGTGCTGACACCATTCCAGCAGCCAACATCAATCCCAATACTAAACTTAACTTTTTCATATTCTTTTTTCTTCGTTAAAAACAAAGCGCGTGCCAGTATTTTCTATCCCATCTTTTCTAATTAAATTGCGGTAAATTTTTGGTTATGGGCGATATGAATAGAAGAAAGTTTATTGAATTCCTTGGATACGGAACCCTAGGCGCTACCGTAATCCCAATAACATTGGCGTCTTGTGGTTCTGAAGAGACCGAAAGCTCCATTAAACCAAAACAAAGAGCTATAAAAACAGAATTTGAAAACCCCTTCCAAGGCATTGAACCTTCTTTTGCGGACAGAGTGCTTTTAGAGGAAGGTCTTTATTATTCTGTCCTACTCTCATGGGGTGACCCCATAACCCAAAATGATACTTTTGGTTTTAACAATGACTTTATCCAATTTATTCCAGACAAATCATCTTCCAATGAAGCTCTATTGTGGGTAAATCATGAGTACCTAGATCGCACTTTCTGCTCTAATTGGGATGGAAGTTCAGCGAGAGGACCTCAACACCAAGCGGAAGTTGATAAGGAAATGTACCAAGTTGGAGGTTCTTTTATAAAAATAAAGAATGAAGATGGTCAATGGCGCCTAGTAGGTGATCACCCTTTAAACAGGAGAGTTTCTGGACTAAGCAAAATTCCGTTTAACTGGGATGAAAAAATTGCAGGACGTGACTGGGGAATGGGAACGCTTGGAAATTGTTCAGGAGGTTTAACTCCCTGGGGAAGCATTCTCACGTGTGAGGAGAATTATGATGGCTTTTACGGTGAGCGCGTTTATAACGAAAACAATGAACCTTTATTAGATCCGAGTTATTGGGGATGGGAAAACGTTTATCCTGACAACCATACAGAACACTACGGCTGGGTGGTTGAGGTAAACCCTGAAACAGGAGAAGCTAAAAAACATATTGCGCTTGGCCGCTGTGCACATGAATGCGCCATGCTAAAGGAATTAGACGATAAACGTGTTGTAGTATATACCGGTGACGATGGAAATGACAGATGCCTTTATAAGTTCATTGGAGCAGAACCAGGCTCTTTAAAAAAAGGCATGCTCCACGTTGCAAAAGTTGAAACCGGAGAATGGCTGCCCTTAGACTGGGAAAATAACCCAATCCTTAAGGAGAAATTCTCATCCCAAACAGAAGTAATGGTTAGATTAAGAGAGGCCGCCCCATTAATTGGTGGTACCCCCCTAGCCCGTCCTGAAGATATTGAAATTGACCCCGTGACGGGAGACGTTCTAATTGCCTTGACCAACAACAAACCAAAGGGAAATTACATGGGTGAAATCTTTAAAATTGTTGAACAGGACGGTTATGATGGCCTGAGCTTCAAAAGCGAAACTTTCCTTGCCGGTGGTGAGGAAACAGGGTTTGCGTGCCCCGATAACATGGAATTTGATCTTGCTGGAAACCTTTGGTTCACAAGTGACATAAGTGGATCTCAAATAGGAGATGAAAATTATAAGAGCTTTGGGAACAATGGTCTTTTCTTTGTCCCAAGAGCTGGAAAAGACGCAGGCAAAGTAATTCAAGTTGCAAGTGCTCCGGTAGACGCAGAATTCACTGGGCCATGTTTTAGCGATGATGGCAAAACCTTATTCTTGAGTGTTCAACACCCAGGGGAAGAATCACCTTCTTTGGAAGAATTAACCAGTCATTGGCCTAACGGCGGGAATTCTGTTCCAAAACCAAGTGTTATTTGTATTCAAGGAGAAGCCCTTAACAAAATAGCAGAACAAAGTTTAAGCTAAAAACTTGCATAAGAAATAGCAAGTTCTACATTTGCTACACCTATTCTAGTATTTGCTCAAATTAATAATGAAAGTTATACGATATGAGAGCAAAAATTATCGGATCTGGAAGTTATATCCCTGATACAGAGATTGAGAACGTAGAATTCATTGAAAACCCATTCAGCTTTCCTGATGGGAGAAGAATTCAAAATTCCAATGCGGATACCATTGAAAAATTTCAAGAGATTACCGGCATCCGTTCTAGACGTTATGTAAAGGACGAGCAAAGCTGTTCTGAAATTGCCTTTATAGCAGCAGAAAGGGCAATTGAAAACGCAAAAATCGACAAAGAAAATATCGATTGTATTATTGTTGCTCACAATTTTGGTGATGTACAAAAAGATTCTATCCAAACGGACATAGTTCCGAGCTTGGCCTCTCGTGTCAAGCACAAGTTGGGCATCCAAAATCCATTTTGTATTCCATACGATCTTATTTTTGGTTGTCCAGGCTGGGTTCAGGGTTTAATTCAAGCTCATTTATACATCAAAGCAAATGAGATTAAAAGAGCCCTCGTAATTGGCTCGGAGGTACTCTCAAGGGTAGTTGACCCTTTTGATCGTGACACTATGATATTTGCTGATGGCGCCGGCGCAACAATTATTGATGGTTCAAATGATAGCTCAGGAGTCATAGCCCATGCTACAGTTTCTCACACCATAGAAGAAACAGAATATTTAGGTATCGGAAAAAGCTTTAATCGTTTTTCCAACGACAATACCAAGTACATTAAAATGCAAGGACACAAGATTTATCAATATGCTTTAAAACAGGTGCCTGCTGCTATGAAAGCGTGTATGGATAAAGCAGGCTGGGATATTAAGGATGTCAATAAGATACTTATCCACCAGGCGAATGAAAAGATGGATGAAGCCATTGTAAAACGCTTCTATAGACTTTACGGAGAAAGGGAGCTTCCCGAAAACATAATGCCCATGATAATTGAGCGCTTGGGAAACAGTTCCGTGGCTACCGTCCCTACCCTTTATGACTTGATCTCGCGGAATGAACTTCCGAAACACCAATTAAACTCCGGAGATAAAATTTTACTTGCTTCCGTTGGTGCAGGTATGAATATTAATTGTGTGGCTTATTTGGTTTAGATTTCTTCCTTACCCGCGAAGATTTTCTTAGCTTTGTCATCCGAAAAAATCTAAAAATGGCAGGAAAAACCGTTGAAATTTTGGGAAATGAAGCCGATGGACTTCTAACCCACGAATGTAAAACCATTGACAAGTCTATGCTTCACCTACCAGGTGGCGATTTTGTTGATCGTATTTTTGCTCAAACAAACAGAAGCCCTCAAGTATTGAGATCCCTTCAAGATATATACAGCCATGGTCGTTTAGGTGGTTCAGGATATGTTTCTATTCTACCTGTTGACCAAGGAATTGAGCACAGTGCGGGAGCGTCTTTTGCACCAAACCCAATTTATTTCGACCCTGAGAACATTGTTAAACTTGCCATTGAAGGTGGATGTAACGCTGTTGCTTCTACTTATGGTGTTTTAGCTGCATGCTCAAGAAAGTACGCGCATAAAATTCCTTTTATTGTTAAGATAAACCACAACGAACTATTGAGTTATCCTAGCACTTTTGAGCAAATCAGTTTTGGTTCTGTTGAAGAAGCTTGGAATTTAGGTGCAACCGCAGTCGGAGCTACTATTTATTTCGGATCTGAAGGTTCTAACCGCCAAATAATAGAAATAGCACATGCGTTTGAACGTGCCCATGAATTAGGAATGGCAACCATCTTATGGTGCTACCTGAGAAATTCTGATTTTAAAAAGGACGGTGTAGATTATCACACTGCTACAGATATTACAGCTCAAGCAAACCACTTAGGGGTTACCTTGCAAGCAGATATTATTAAACAAAAACTTCCAACCAATAATGGCGGATATACAGCCATTAACTTTGGAAAAACACACGATAAAGTTTATTCTGAATTATCTTCTGAAAATCCAATCGATCTTTGCCGTTACCAGGTTGCGAATTGCTACATGGGAAGAGCTGGATTAATTAACTCTGGAGGAGCCTCTACAGGATCAGGAGCTTCTGATTTAGTAGAAGCAGTGAAGACAGCTGTTATTAATAAAAGAGCTGGAGGACACGGATTAATTTCAGGAAGAAAGGCTTTCCAAAAGCCAATGGATGAAGGAGCTAAATTACTGAATGCAATTCAGGATGTTTATTTGGACAATAACATCACAATAGCGTAGTTATTTAACTAAAGAAGCTTTTACTATGGGATGGTTTACTAGAAAGAAAGTTGGAATTACAACGCCAACGAAGGAGAAGAAAGAGACACCAGACGGGTATTGGTACAAAACCCCCGAAGGTAAAATTATCGAGAAAGACGAGCTGGTGGGCAACAACTACGTTACACCAGAAGGATATCACGAGAGAATAGGTTCACAAGAATACTTTGAACTAATTTTTGATAAGGGCTGGAAGGCTTTTAACGAGAAAATAAGCTCTGCAGATCCGTTAAACTTTGAAGACACTAAAAAATACACGGATCGTGTTAAAGCTAGTCAAGAGAAAACAGGATTATCGGATGCTATCAGAACAGCAAAAGGTAACGTAAATGGCATGCCATTGGTCATTGCTTGTATGGATTTCTCTTTTATTGGTGGATCAATGGGATCTGTTGTTGGTGAAAAAATTGCTAAAGCCATCGATAGAGCTATTAAGGACAAATGCCCCTTCATGATTATTTCTAAATCAGGTGGAGCTAGAATGATGGAAGCTGGATTTAGCCTAATGCAAATGGCAAAAACATCAGCTAAGTTGACTCAGTTGTCTAATGCCGGATTGCCTTACATCTCTTATTTGACAGACCCTACAACAGGTGGAGTTACCGCATCTTACGCTATGTTAGGAGATTTAAATATCGCTGAACCTGGTGCTTTAATTGGATTTGCAGGTCCTAGAGTAATTAAGGAAACAATTGGGAAAGACTTGCCAGAAGGATTCCAGACATCTGAGTTCTTGTTAGAGCATGGATTTCTAGATTTTATAGTTGATAGAAGAAACTTAAAGGGAACGTTGACCAATGTGTTGACCCTTTTTGCTAACTAAATTTCTTAGCAATAATCTCATCTACACTGGTCCGATGATCGGTCCATGCAACGATATTTGAATTGCCGTTAACCTTGTGCATTCCTTTAACTACGGCACCATTAAAAAAGGTAACAAGCTTGTCTTTGATATGATCCTCACCGATCGTATATAGCTCGCCGTCTACAATTTGAATTTTACCCTTATCGTCTACACGAATATTTTTTGCATGCACATCATCTACCATTAATCCTGAACTAATTAAAGAGGTGTTGATATCGGCTAATTGCTCGCGGATGTCATCCGGGCAGTTCTTCTTATTGAGTTCATGAGGCACATACGCTTGTTCATATCGCAGTCTCTTGCAGCTGATGGATATAGTTTTTGGAAAACCAATTAAATCATTTTCAAATTTCAGTCTTCTTTTTAGCCCAATGAGTTGATATAAAATCATGTAATTGTGGATGACCCAAAGAGCTAAGGGATTCCATTTTCCACAAATTTTATTTCCAAAAACGGGTGCCCAATGTTGACTGTAGTCATTGTGCCCCCACCCAATAAAATATAATTGTTTGATGACGACATTTGGCCTACTTGCATCCCGATAAACCCTGGTCCATGCACCCTCCGCTATTTTTTCGAATTTTTCAAGATCCGAAAATGGATTCTTCCTCTTCCTAGGAATAGGGATATTTAATATCAAAAGCAAGCCTAAAATCCCGCTAGCTATAGCCAAAAACACGGCTAACCAAAATGTCATACTCTCAATTAAAAATGAGAATGTTATATAACTTATAAATACGCAAAGTCCTGCAAATATTGCAAGAAAGAAAACAAACAAAGGGATGGTGCCTATCCAAGCAGCTTTTCTATTACTCATAGCTTAAAACCCGTTATTTGATAGACTTCTTTCCTTTTTAAAGTTCCATAAGACCAAATTCTATATAATATTGAGGTATTCTCCTCTCCTATTATTTTCCCAGAACCAAATCCCAAAAACTTTTGCCACGACTTGCTGCTTAATGCCTCACTGTCTTTTATTTCATATTTCTGAGTTGAAATTTTAATTGCACCCAACAAGATCAAACAAAGCGCAATTGAGCTTATCCAGACAATATTAAAGCTCATAAATAAACCAACTGCCGTAAAAAAGATCAGTAAAAGGCCCTGAATCAGACTTTCTTGAGTGAAGTTTAGAATCATATAACTTACAGCAAACAAAGTGAGGATTAGTGGAAAGTAAAGCCCTTTATCTAGTATGGACCAGAAGAGAATAATTTCCATTGCTAAAAACAAATAATTAAACATGAAATTCCAACTCAGCCTCACTCTTTTTTCAATATATTGAAGCCATTAAAGTAATTATTAAATTTGTAAAAAAGAGGTATGGCATCATTTGATATAGTTTCGGAAGTAGATTTACAAACTTTGGACAATGCGGTTAATTCAGCTTGTCGTGAAATTGAGACTCGATATGATTTTAGAGGATCAAATAGTAAGGTAGAATTGGATAAAAAGAATTTTCTTATTCACCTTGTAACCGAGGACGAAATGCGAATGGATGCGATTGAAAAAGTCTTAATTGGACGTTTTGTAAAGCAGAAGCTTGACCCAAGATCGCTTGATTTTGGGAAAGAAAAATATGCTGCTGGCAAGAATATTAAGAAAGATGTTCTAGTAAAGCAAGGATTAAGCAGAGAGCTATCCAAAAAGATAGTCAAGGCAATTAAGGATGGGAAATTTAAAGTGCAAGCCTCCATCATGGATGATCAAGTTAGAGTAACTGGAAAGAAAATTGATGAATTACAAGCTGTCATTGCCCACACAAAAAAACAAGACTTTGACGTTCCCCTTCAGTTTGTTAATTTTAAATAATGCAAAGCGTTAATCCCTACACGCAAGAAGTTATTTTCAATTTTAAAGAGCTTAGCGTCAATGAAGCTGAGAATAAAATAAACTTGTGTAACCAAGCCTATCTTAGCTATCAAAAAATCCCCCTAAAAGAAAGAGCTGAAAAACTAAATCTTTTAGCTGATCTTCTAGAAGAGAAAGTTGACGAACTGGCCCATACTATTAGCCTAGAAATGGGCAAAATTTTAAGTGAGGCCAAAGCTGAGGTTAAAAAATGTGCTTGGGTTTGCCGATACTACGCAGAAAATGGTAAAGAATTCTTAAAGACAGAAGAAATATCATTATCCGATAGTAGTAAAGGCGAAATCAGAATTGAACCTTTGGGAATTATAATGATAATAATGCCTTGGAACTTCCCATTCTGGCAAGTTTTCCGGGTAGCTGCCCCTGCCATGATGCTTGGGAACGGAATTGCGCTTAAACATGCCAGCAACGTTCAGAAATGTGCTGAATTAATGGAAGATTTGTTTTTAAAAGCAGGATTTCCGGAAGGGCTTTTTACAAACTTGTGCATTGGTGTTGCTAGCGTTTCCAAATTGATACCCAATCGACATATTAAAGCGCTGAGTCTTACCGGTAGTGAGATCGCCGGTAAGAAGGTCGCCGAACAAGCAGGTAAAGAATTAAAAAAATGTGTGCTTGAACTGGGGGGAAGTAATGCATTTATTGTTTTGGAGGATGCTGATTTAGATCATGCCGTGGATATGGCCATTCAAGGAAGGTTTCTAAATTCTGGACAAAGCTGCATAGCTGCGAAACGCTTTCTTGTTCAAGATGGGATTCATGATTTATTTGTAGATAAATTTAAGAAAAGAGTAAAAGAACTTACTCTTGGAAATCCATTTGATAAGGTTGACCTTGGCCCTCTAGCTAAGGTAAAATTTGCGGAAGAACTTCATAAACAAATTCATGATTCAATAGATCAAGGTGCAGAGCTAATTTGTGGAGGCTTGCACAACAAAGCCCTTTTTGAGCCGACCATTTTGGTTAATGTGAAGGAAGAAATGCCCGTTTTCAAAGAAGAAACTTTTGGACCTTGTGCTGCGATTAGGCGTTTTTCTTCCACAGAGGAAGCGATAGAAATATCGAACAAAAGCAATTACGGTTTAGGAGTAAGCGTTTTTACAAAGAATGTAGCTGCTGCTGAAAAGCACATCCCAAAATTCAACGAGGGAGCTGTTTTCTTTAATTCTTTTGTGAAATCAGACCCCCGTCTGCCCTTTGGAGGAGTAAAGAACTCCGGTTACGGAAGAGAGCTTTCAAAGGAAGGTATCTTAGAATTTGCTAATATTAAAACAGTGTATTTCGAATAAAAAGCACTCTACTTTAATAATATTGAATTAAACAATCGAGCGCGCCTTAAGCTGCTCAAAGTAAGGCTTACATTCTTTCAAAAGAGATAATAATTCACTCGAGAAAGCTTCTTCTTTAGGCTTGTAAGGCAGGAATCCGGTTGACCTATGAACATTCTTATACCAATACTCCGCCCAAATGCCATCTTCCTCAATAGGACCAGCCTCCCATGATAGCATTTTTTCATCAAAACTAATTCCACAAAAGTCACTAAGGGCTTGCAGTGCTTTTTTGGGATCCTTAAGTATTTTTTCAGACTCTATTACACATACATTCTGCTTGGCTTTCTCTAATTTTTTCAATAGTTCAAGATGCGCCAAATAACCAACATCATGCAGAGCGGGGTTCGGAATTACCTTATGAAAGGAAGGCAACATATCTACAGGGTTTCTTGTCAATAGCACATGATAACAATCATCTGATAAAGGTGGCTCTAATTCAACTAAATGGTGGGCCATATTTTTAAAAAACAAAACGGGTGAATCTGAGTTTTCTAGCATTGACTCTAAAACTTTTTTCCCATCGTTTTCCTGAGATTTAAGAACCTCCTTTGCACCAGGATGATACTCATCAGCATTGGTTTTTGTAAGGTAATGGGCATACAAGGGTTCATCATAAACACTACAATCTTCCCTTTGTGCAAAGGAATACATTAAGGTGGTCGAAATATTCCTAGGGCCTGACCACAAGCAAATTCTTGTCGTTTTACTCATGACCTAACTCCTCCTCTATCAACTCTTCGTATAAAGCCCTCAGTTCATTACATTTTTGATAGCTTTGCTTACCAATTGGCCTACCATCAATTTCGTACACAGGTGTTAGCCCTCCAAAGCTACCCGTTACAAAAGCTTCATCGGCGCTGTATACATCAAACAAACTGAAATTCTTCTGTAAGCATGTGATTCCATTCTTTTGACAAGCCTCAATGATCTTTGCTCGAGTGATGCCGTTCATGCAGTATTGTCCTGTGCTTGTCCATACCTCTTCACCTTTTACGATAAAAAAATTGGTTGCATTACATGTACTAACGAATCCGTTCACATCTAACATCAAAGCCTCATCTGCACCTGCCTCAATAGCTTGCACCAAAGCCTGCACTTCATGCAATTTACTGTGGCAATTTAACCTTGGATCCAGGTAATCAGGAGATCCTCTTCTTATAGTTGAGGTGAACAATTTTATCCCTTTATCACGGCTTTCTTTGCTTGCCTCTTTGTGCTCGGCTATAATTACAAGGTTAGGGCCACTAATCGTCAATCTAGGATCCTGACTTGGTGTTTTCTTAATACCCCGGGTTAACATGACCCTTACATGCACATGATCGGTCATTTGATTGGCCTCAAGGACCTTTTTTATTCTTTCTTTTATCTCCATTCTTTCAAATGGGATTTTTAAACCAATACTAGCCGCTCCTGCCCATAACCTATCCATGTGCTCATCAAAAAACACTAGTGTGCCTTTATGCAAGCGCAGTGCTTCCCACACACCATCTCCAACCAAATACCCACTATCAAAAACGGATATTTTAGCTTCATCCCTAGGGAGTAAGTCTTCGTTAACTAGAATTAGGATATCCTCATTTCTATCGTCAGGTTTTGCATTATGTGTCCCGTGTACCATAAATAGTTTTTACCAAATCTAAAAAATTGAGAACAAAAAAAATCCCCCATACCAAGGTATGAGGGACAGATATCTTGGAATCTGGGATTCCTATTTCTTGAGCTCTTTCGCTATCATCTTTTCAACTCTTTCAGTTTCTTCCTCTGCCAATACTTGATCAACAAGGATTCTTCCACTGTGCTCATCAACGATGATTCTTTTTCTTGCAGCAATATCTAATTGTACCTGAGGTGGAATCTTAATAAACGATCCTCCTGAAGCCTCACGGTCAATTGGAACTACAGCCAATCCATTTTTGGCAGCACCTCTAATTCTTTTATAAGCTCTTAACAATCTCTCTTCAATGCCTTTCTCAGCTGATTCAGATTTAGCTTGTAAGAATTCTTCTTCTTTTTCAGTCTCTGCAACTATTTCATCCAATTCAGATTTCTTGATTTCCAAGTCTTGCTTTCTGCTTTCCAGTTTTTCGGTAGCAGCTTCTAAAACTTCTTTTTTTCCAGCTATTTGAGCCTTGAATTCTTTAATACGCTTCTCAGCTAATTCAATCTCCAATTGTTGGAACTCTATTTCTTTTGACAAGGAATCGTACTCTCTGTTGTTTCTAACTTTAGACTGCTGTCCTTCGTACTTCTTTATCATTTCTTTGGCATCCTTAATCTCATTTTCTCTGTTTGAGATTTCAGTTTCCAATTCTTTCATTCCATTTGTAAGCGTTTCGACACGAGTGGTCAAACCTTCAATTTCATCCTCTAGATCTTCAACTTCTAGCGGAAGCTCTCCTCTTACAGTTCTAATTTTATCAATTCTTGAGTCAATAACCTGAAGTGCATACAATGCTCTTAACTTGTCCTCAGGAGTTTGTGTTTTTGAACTTTTTTTAGCCATCCTTGTTTATAAATAGTTTATTGGATTAGTTTTAACTTTCGTAAAACGGACGGCAAAGTTAGGAAATTTTTCCGTGATAATCTCTGATAAAAGCTCAATCGTAAACTGCTCGCTTTCAAAATGACCGATATCAGCAATAATTATCTCATTTTCCGCATCAAAAAATTGATGGTATTTGTAGTCGGCAGTTAAAAACAAATCTGCGCCAGAAGCCTTAGCCTCATTTAACAAGAAGCTTCCGCTTCCACCGCATAGAGCTACTCTTTTCACTCTTTTTGTATGCAGATTTGTATAGCGAACAACTCCACCAAATTCATCTTTAATTTTTTGTAATAATTTCTCACTTTCTATATCTATTTCTCCTACCACACCGCTACCTATGCTTTTATGAGTGTTTTCTATAGAATAGACATCATACGCCACTTCTTCATATGGATGAGCTTCAAGCATTCGAGAAACTACTGCTTTTAATTTCCACTTCTCAACCAAAACCTCAACGGCAACTTCAGACTCAATATGACGTTCTCCCTTACTCCCAACATGTGGGTCGGCCTTATCATTGGCCTTAAATGTACCTTCGCCATTCCAACTATAAGAACATTCCGAATAATTCCCAATCTCCCCCGCACCAGCATCAAAAACAGCGTTTTTTACCTTTTCTACTTCAGAATCTGGAACAAAGAATTTAAGTTTATACAGTAATCCTTTCTTTGGAGAAAGCGTTCTTATGTTTGTTAAGCCAAGCTTCTCAGCCATTTTGTTGGACACACCTTGATTTAGGACGTTATCAAGATTTGTATGGATAGCTATTATGGCTATGTCATTTTTAATAGCAGAAATAATTGTTCGTTCCACATAATTATTGCCGTTCAGCCTTTTTAAACCAGAGAAAATAATTGGGTGATGACACACAATCAGATTGCAACCCTGGTTTACTGCGTCATCTATTACTTCCTCTGTACAATCAAGCGATAACAAAACCCCCGTGATTTCTTGTTGCATATCACCAACAAGCAAACCTGAGTTATCATAAGATTCCTGCAGTTGGAAAGGCGCTACAGAGTGCAAATGATTGTATATATCTTTTATTTTTAGCTGTCCCATATAAAGTGTATTTTCGCTGCAAATTTCGCAAAAAAAATAGCTTGAACTTTTTTCGCATCATAGCACTACCCATAATGCCCGTATATTCCTCCATAGTTTGGCTAAGGAATAGGCTTTTTGATAAGCAAATAATGGGATCGGTTTCTTTTGATATTCCACTAATTGGCTTAGGTAATTTGAGCACTGGAGGCACAGGAAAGACTCCGCATACCGAGTATATTGCAAAGATCTTAAAAGAAGAGTTCAAAGTAGGTATTGTAAGTCGCGGATACCGCAGAAAAACCAAAGATTATCTGGAGGTTCAATCCTCAATGACCCATTTGGAAACGGGAGATGAACCCTTACAAATGAAAATTAATTTGGGAGATGATGTGAAAATTGCGGTAGAAAGAGAAAGGTTAAAAGGAATCACAAGACTTCTGACAGAACACTACGACAGAGACGTAGTATTATTAGATGATTGTTATCAGCACCGTGCAGTAAAACCGGGAATTCAAATCTTACTGAGTGATTATCAAAATCCCTTCTATAAGGACCGCCTTTTACCTCTAGGCAATTTACGAGAACACCGATCTGGATATAAAAGAGCAGATGCAATTATTATAAGCAAGTGCCCTGAAGGCCTCTCTGATTCAGAAATATTAAATATTGAAAGTCAGATAGATAAGAGGCCTAATCAAAAGCTATACTTTACTAAGTTTAATTACGGGAAACCGCGATTTGTAAAAGGAGAGTCTTTTGATCTTCATAACAAAAAAGCCCTCTTGCTTACAGGAATTGCAAAAGCAGAATACTTGGTAAACTACCTGAATAAAAACAAGGTTACTTTGAAACATTTAGAATTCCCCGATCATTATCGTTTTAGAAATGAAGACCTCAAACAGGCTCAAGAAAAAAATGGTAATTTTGATGCTGATATTTTGCTCACCACTGAAAAGGATTGGATGAGGATAAAGGAATTAAAACTGGAAGAACACCTACCCAATCTTCCAATGGCCTATATCCCCATTTCAGTTCAGTTTATTAATAAAGAAGAAGAATTTAAGAACTGGATTATAAATTATGTTAGAACAAATAAAGACAACCACAGACTACCTGAAGACGAGAACGAAGATTGAACCTCAAGTAGGTATTATACTTGGTACAGGACTTGGTGGATTAGTAGATGAAATAGAAATACACGACTCTGTCCCTTATGAAGATATTCCAAATTTCCCTGTTTCAACAGTAGAAGGACACAGTGGAAGATTAATTTTTGGAATGCTTGGAGGGAAACCTGTGGTTGCCATGCAAGGAAGATTCCACTATTATGAAGGGTACGACATGAAAGAAGTCACCTACCCTGTTAGGGTATTCAAATTTTTGGGGATTAATAAACTTTTTGTTTCCAATGCTTCTGGAGGAGTCAATCCTGATTTTGAAATTGGAACGATAATGATTCAGGATGATCATATCAACCTTTTCCCAGAGCACCCATTAAGAGGTCCCAATAACAATGACCTAGGCCCACGTTTCCCAGACATGAGTGACGCCTACAACCCTGAATTAATTAATCTTGCAAAAGAAATTGCGAAAGAAAACAACATTGAAGTAGCAACAGGATGTTATGCCGGTTTGACAGGACCAACTCTAGAAACACCGTCAGAATACAAGTATGTTAGAAACATTGGTGCTGACACTGTAGGAATGTCAACAGTTCCTGAAGTAATTGTTGCACGACATATGGGAATACCTTGTTTTGCAGTAAGTATTATTACTGATTTAGGAGTACCTGGTAAAATTCAAAAAGTAACGCATGAGGACGTTCAAGAAGTAGCTGAAAAAGTACAACCGAAAATGACCTTAATTATGAAAGAATTAATCGCACGTTCATGACCTTAGAAGAAGTTCTAAAGAAATATCAACCTGTTATTGGGCTAGAAGTTCACGCCCAGTTAATGACCAAAACGAAAGCATATTCGTCAGACATAAACGAGTATGGCTCGGCACCGAATACTAATGTAAGTCCGACAAGTTTGGGGCTTCCTGGAACACTGCCTAGAGCAAACAAGTCTGTAATCGAGTATGCAGTTCGGCTCGGTCTAGCTACGAACTCTGATATTCGAAAGGACATGTTCTATGCGCGCAAGAACTACTTTTATCCGGATCTCCCTAAAGGATATCAGATAACACAGGACAAGACACCTATTTGTGAGAATGGTAAGATCCAAATTAAGCTAGACGGAAAAAGAAAGGACATCCGTTTAATCAGAATCCACATGGAGGAAGATGCAGGAAAAAGTATGCACGACCAAGACCCTTTCAATACATTGGTAGATTTAAATAGAGCGGGTGTTGCACTTGTTGAAATCGTTTCTCATCCCGATATTTCATCTGGTGAAGAAGCTTATGCATATCTCACAGAAGTAAGAAAGCTTGTGCGCTATTTGGATATTTGTGATGGCAATATGGAAGAAGGAAGCTTGCGTTGTGATGCCAATATTTCAATAATGCCAATCGGCACGACAGAGTATGGGAACCGTGTAGAAGTTAAAAACATGAACTCGATACGAAATGTACAACGAGCTATTGAGTTTGAGATTTGCAGACAAGCTGAAATATATGAGAAAGGTGGATCCATAAGAACTGAAACCAGATCTTATAACGCCGTAAACAATACAACCATTTCTATGAGAGGTAAGGAAGACGCTCATGATTACCGTTATTTTCCTGAGCCAGATATGCTCCCTCTTAAAATAAATCAAGAGTATATAGATAAGATAGAGAGCTTACTGCCCCCACTTCCGAATGAGCTATTTGACAAATATGTCGAGCAGTTAAAGCTATCTGAATATGATGCTCAGGTTTTAACTGACACCAAAGAAATCGCTCTTTTTTATGAGGAGATCTGTGAACATACAGAGAATTACAAGTCGGCGGCCAATTGGGTTCAAGGAGATGTAAAATCCTACTTAAATCAACAAGCCATCTCAATGGAAAGTTTCCCGATAAAAGCTAAAAATATAGCGGGACTTATAGCATTGATTGACGAAGGGAAAATCAATAACTCTATTGCTAAACAGAAGATTTTTCCGGAAATGATTGCCAACCCAGAAGAAACGGCTGAATCTATTGCTAAATCAAATAATTGGATTCAAGATTCAGATGAAAGCTCAATTGAGCAATGGGTAAAAGCTGCAATTGATAACAACCCTGTACAAGTTGAAAAATTCAAGGGCGGTAACAAAGGTATGATAGGCTTCTTTATGGGAGAAATCATGAAGGCCTCCAAAGGAAAGGCCGACCCTAAGTCGACCAATCAAATTTTACAAAAAATGCTTAACGAATGAAACTTTTGAAACTAACATACATTTTACTGATATCAAGCTTTCTCATTGCGTGTGGGAACAAGGAAGAAAAAAGCAATGAAAAAGCCACTCAGTCTCCCCAAGAGCAAAAGGGAATTATCCTAAAAGGAAAAATAAATGGCGCCGTTGGTGAGCGGTTGGCTTTATATAAAGTTGGAGCATCAGGCCAGCCAGAATTGATTAATAAGGTGATCATTCCTGAAAATGGGGATTTCGAAATTCAATCCGGATTTGAATCAATGCAAATGTACCAACTTGCTATAGAAGGTGGTCAAACTAAGGTTAACAGGGCAATGTTATTCTTGAATGGTGGAGAAACGCCTAACATGGAACTGAACATAAACGATTTTCCAAATTACCAGATAAATGGAAGCCCGGAATCAGAGGTGATGGTGCAATATAACCAGAAGATGGCCGCAATGAGTAATTCAATTAAAAGCCTGTATACAGAGTTGAACTCACTTGATTTAGATTCTCCGGAAAGAGAAAACCTCATTAATAAAATTGACTCTTCAAAGAAAATTATTGAAAATGAGCAGGTTGCCTTTATAAATGAGAACAAAAGCACTCCTTTTGCACTTGTTCTAGCTAGTCAGGTGCTTGGTTATAACGCTCAGATGAATGGGAATATTTATGATAAGGAACTTTATAATTTACTTCTCGACACAAGACAAGCAGTAAAAGAAAAGTACCCAAACACTGAGTTCATTGGCCAAATTGATGCAAATCTGAATCAAATATCTCAGGCAATCCAATCACAAGAATTTTTAAAACCAGGCACAGAGGCTCCCGAAATTAGCCTACCTGATACTCAAGGAAAAATTAGAAATCTTTCCGATTTAAGAGGCAAGGTAGTTTTATTAGACTTTTGGGCAAGCTGGTGTGGTCCCTGCCGTCGTGAAAATCCAAATGTAGTAGCTGCATACAATAAGTACCACGCAAAAGGCTTTGAGGTATTCAATGTATCTTTAGATGGAATGCCAAGGCAAGCGGATCCAAAACAAGATTGGATGAATGCGATTAAAGCTGACGGATTGGTTTGGCCCAACCATGTTTCAGACCTCAAAGGTTGGTCTAGTAGCGTAGTTCCTCAATATCGTATTAGCGGTATCCCTTTTACCGTCTTAATTGACAAGGAAGGCAAGGTTATTGCAAAAGGAAACGCGGTTAGAGGCCCAGGACTAGAAAAATATTTAGAAGAAATTTATAACTAATGAGATTATCCACTTTTTTATTTAGCACATTATTTACAACTGCTTCCATTGGTCAATCGGTCAAGTTTTCTGGAAATATTGAAGGAGCCGAAAAAGACACCTTGTATTTTTATGCCTTAGAGGCTGATGGTATAAAAGCTATTGATTCTGTAGTTCTAGATGAAAAAGGAAGCTTTAAACAAAAGTTGGACTTCAACTCATTTACCTATTTACGACTTGGTTTTAAACCAAATAATTTTAGCCTGCTCCTGATAGATCCAATCTCGGACAAGAAAATATCTGTTAGTTCTTCTCAAAAAGATGAATTGCTAGAAAATCTTAATGTGGAGGGAAGTCTCTATAGCCAAAAAGGCATTGATTTTCTGAGAGAGGGTAATGCTTATTTCCAATACCAAAGCAAAACACAGCAGGAATTACAGAGTTTATCTGGAGACGAAAGAACTGCTCTTACAAATGAACTAAGAGACAAAGCTCAAGCCTTTATTAAGCTCAGAGATACTTTTATTCAAAGAAATGCAAATACCCCCCTACCCTTGCTGGCGGTACAATATGTTAATCCAAAAAATGAATTCCCACAATATTTCGATATAGTCGAATCTTCAATTAAGGCACTACCAAATCACAGTTACACTGAACAATTAGAAAATGCGAGGAAGGGAATGATCGTCGTTGGAAATTACGCTCCTGAAATTGCCTATCCTGATACTGCTGGCGTTACTAGAAAACTCTCAGATTTGAAAGGTAAAATTGTTTTACTAGATTTTTGGGCAAGTTGGTGTGGCCCCTGTCGTCGTGAAAATCCAAACGTGGTAGCCATGTATAAAAAATACGTTGATTCTGGATTTACAGTTTTCTCGGTTAGTTTGGACCGTAATGAACAACGATGGGAACAAGCAATATTAAAAGACAATCTTATTTGGCCAAACCACGTTTCAGATCTGAAACAATGGCAAAGTGAACCGGCAAAACTTTATGGAGTAAGAAGCATTCCTTCCACATTTTTAATAGACCGTGAGGGTAAAATTATGTCCTTAAACGTAAGAGGTCATCAATTAAATCAAAAACTAGAAGAAATTTTCGGATATTAGTGGGCATGAAAACCCTATTCGTCGTTTTAATTTGTCTACTTGTCGCCTCTTGTGGTGTTGACAAAAGCGAGACTAAAAAAACGAATAAGGAAGCTCCAGAAAAGTACCTAAACCATGAGAATTCCCTTTTGTGGGAGATTTCAGGAAAAGGCTTGGAGCATCCCTCCTACCTTTTTGGAACAGTTCATATTATCCCGAAAAAGCACTTTTTTACAGGTGAAAACCTAATTAAAAAGCTAGAAAAGTCAGATTTGCTGGTTATGGAGGTTCGGGATATATCAAATATTTTAGAATCGCTAGGCGCTTTAACTGAAATATACACTGACTCCGGTCAAATTGTAGATTATGTCAGTTCAGAGTTATATGATAGTTTATTAACTTATGTAGATACCGCTAAGAACTTATCCCAAGTGCAGTTTGAAGCAACCATGTCTAATTTGAGCCCCCTTGGGCTTTACGCTTTCCTTGGTATAGAAATGAAAGGAAATGAAAGCACAGAAGGCTATGAACTTTATTTTATGGATTTGGCTTATGATTTCGACCTTGAATTAGCAGGATTAGAGACGATAGACGACCAACTTCAAGCTTTTAAGTCAATGTCTTACCAAGATGTAATCCGCATGCTTATTATCAGCGAAAGTGATGCAAATATGGATGAGCTTTATACCATCTATAAAGAACAGAATTTGGATGCACTGCTTGACTATACAATGAGTGATGAGAGCATGAAAAATGCCGAAGAAGATCTTTTAACAAAGCGGAATAAAAATTGGATACCAAAAATTGAGAAACTGATTAAAGATAATCGCTGTTTTATTGCAGTAGGAGCAGCTCACCTGCCGGGCAAAAATGGGGTTATCAGCCTTTTGAGAGATGAGGGATATGAAATAAAAGCAATATCAATAGAATAATGAAACTCTACTTTTTTACTTTTTTACTTTTTACATGTTTTATAGGAATAGCAGGAAAAAAGAATGATTTGGTTGAACTCAAAATTATTCCGGACGAGAATCATTCAGCATATCCAGGAGCTACCTTTAAGATTGAAGTAGAAGGTAAAAACAAAAAAGGCAAAATTAAAGAGACTGCCAATTTGATTAAAAATAACCTTTCATGGAGCAGCCTTGAAGTCATTACCGATGGGGCAACATTCGATAAAGGAACTCTTACCATAGATCGAGATTTTTACCTAAAAAAACTTGGGCGTGTTACAATTGTTGTTTCAGATAAAAAAAATCCAGATGTCAAGGATACGTATACATTTGAACTTAACACAAAATCGCCTCAAATAGCAGATTTCTCGGGAGATGAAGGAGAAAGTGGTGATAAAGGTGATTCCGGTGACTCTGCCGAATCAGGAACTGCTGGCACTGGATCTTATGGAGAGAATGGTAAAAACGGTGAGAATGGAGAAAACCTAGATGTTTTTATTACCAGCGACAGCATAGCGGGAGAAAAAGTTCTTAAAATTCTAATTAAAAATAAAGAAACACTGAAAGAGTCTGCGTACATGGTGAATACAAATGGCGGAAGTATTTTTATTGACGCATCAGGTGGTAAAGGCGGAGATGGCGGTCGCGGAGGTCGCGGAGGATCTGGAGGTGATAGTGCCAACGGTGGAGACGGCGGAACTGGCGGAATGGGAGGATCTGGTGGTTTTGGCGGGGTCGTAAATGTCACTTATGACTCAACGGTAATTGCATTTATGCACTTAGTTACTATCAATGTAAATGGCGGTGAAGCTGGCAGTGGAGGCCGTGGAGGAAAACGTGGAAAGGGTGAATCAAATGGAAGTTCGGGTAATTCTGGACCGGACGGTTCTGCTGGATATCCAGGTAGTGAGTATAGAGTACTGAGCCCGGAAAAATTAAAATTGAACTTTTAATTGAACCTTTTCAAACTTCAGTGTACATAAACACATGATTCGATTTTACTCTTTACTATTTTCATTTTGTCTTTTTTCATCTGTTTATGGAGAGAGAATAGCAAATCATTATCAAATCCAAGATTTAGGGAGAGAATCAAATCTTGGTGGTCAAATTTTAATAGAATTTGAAGTATATGACGACTACAATGAAATTTGCAATAAAGAAGTTAGCTTTAAATATAATCAAGTCGACTTACAAGTTAATTGCAATGATAGCCTCTGTTCTCTATTAACTGACTCCACCAATTTTAAATGCAGGGTTCTCAAAAACAAAACTTATCCTGTATACATAAAGGAGAGCTTAAAAAGAAATCACAAATACAGAATTAAGGTCTTCTTACAGGGGAGAAGGGAAAACGTGCGAAAACCTGTGATTTACGTGCACTCTTCCGATACTCTGGCGCTTAATATTAAGCTTACTACACCTTGCGAAAATATTTTTTCCTATCCGCAGATTTCAGCTCAAAATGAATGGGAAATAATTAGTTACCCTAATCAAACCATTTCATTTAAAAATGAAGACTATCGCTACCTTTTTTGGGATGGAGAGCTTAAAATTGATGAGTTTGATAGTTTTTTAGCCAATGCCTCAATAATTGAGAGTGACAGTCTTCTATCCTACTTGAACAACTCTTTGAATACATTTGGTTTCAATAGTCAAGAAAAAGCTGATTTTATCACCTATTGGTTTCCTTCAATGCAAAAGTATCCTGGCGTATATATTCAGTTTTTGTTTAATGAAGAGGTACATGAAATTTCAAAACTGGATAACAACCAGTCTCTTCCGGTATACCAATTCTATATGGTTTGGACTCCCTTATTTACAATAAACAAAATAGAATCAAGCTTTACTGATAAAATCATTCCACAAATAAATGTGCCTAATGACTATATTTTGGAATGGGGAGGAATTGAATTAAATCAAAACATTTTTGAAAATGAAAACGAATTTTAGCCTTTTATTCATCTTACTATACTCTATTACATTTGGAGTAGGTAAGGAAAGTATCATCCCCTATGAAATAAAAGATTTAGGACAAGAAGACGGATTACCCATAGAAGAATGTCGCATTACCTTTAAATTTTATGACGATTATTCAAAAATCTGTAATACCGGTGTGATTGCCTTAATAGATAAGGATACAACAGACTTAAATTGTGATAAGTTTTGTGAAGCAATAGTCGATTCAGGAAGGCATCAATTTTACTTTCACAAAGATGCCACCAGTGACGTACAACTTTCATCAACTTTTGAAGGAGGCCACGCTTATGAAATAACCATTTATTTTCAGGGAATACATATCATGGTTGAAAAACCTGTAATATATGTCCACTCCCGTCAAAATAAAGAGATGTCTTTGGAAGTTCACACTCCCGGTAGAATAAACTTTTCCTACCCTGAAATGCATAACAATGGATGGTCCTTTGAAGTGGATAAGCAAGGAAACATTAATGTTAACGGTGAAAATTTCTCTTATCTTTTTTGGGACGGTATATTTAACCTTGACGTAATTGATCTTGACAATTCCACTAGTGTTTATGTCCCTCAATCCGAACTTTTAGAATACCTGGAAGAGGTTTGCGATTCATTTGGATTTAGCGGTTCAGAAAAAGCTGATTTTATAACATATTGGTATCCTCAAATGAAACAATATGCTACGGTGAAGGTGAATTTTCTTTTTAATTCTCAAGCAAAACAAGTTTCCAAAATAAAAAACTCAGCAGGACTGCCTGTTTACCAACTTTATATGTTTTGGCAGCCATATGAGGCTAAACATTCTTATAAATTTCACAAGGTGCCGGTGCCAAAAATACCAGAGGGTGAAGACTATATTTTAGAATGGGGAGGAGCTAAGATTTCTTAACTTAGTCCAAAAGAACCCTTTGTATAAAATTGTAGTCATCATATTATTCATTATCCCTAGTATTTGCAAGAGTCAAGAAAGGGATATATACTTGGAGCTTGCCGGCAGTGGTGGTTTAGGCTCCATCAATTATGAAAAGAAGATTGGTACTTTCGGTGGACAAGGAACTTTTAGTTACTCTGGAGGTTTTAGTTTAACACCGATTGACAAAAACAATGGTACAGTCTTGATTTTCCCATTGCTCATGCACACATGCCTTGGAAAAACACACAAAGCTGAGTTTGCAATTGGGCAATCCTTTAGTATTACTACTAGAGGTCAATTTTTTCTTAAAACACCAGTTTTTATTGGATACCGTTATCACAAAGAGGATCATCCATTTTTATTTCGTGCAGGTTACAGCCCCTTAATTAATAACATTACCCAATTTAGTGTTCAGCACTGGGGTGGAATATCATTTGGGTATGCGTTTTAGTTTACTACTCATAATTGTTTTAGTGCTTTTCGGGTGCAAGAAAAATCGACTTAAAAACGATTCAGAATATTATTCGGATGATTTTGATAAAGATGTGTACCAAAACCAAGCTGCTTTAGAAGCATTATTTGCCGATGATACATTATGGTCTTTTAATCAATTAACAAGAGATCAAAACTTCTTTGAATTTAATTTAGATACGGTTCATAGTGGAAACAGAAGTATAAAATTTTCTGCAATTGCTACGGAAGATGGTGCAAGTAAATGCAGTATAGCAAAGCAAAATTTAGCATTCTTAGAAGGTGAATCTGTTAAAATCACTGCATGGTATTATTTGGTAGGTGAAGCCAAGCTTGATTACCTCTTTTTAATTGATATGGAAGAACGCACTCCTATAGGTGCCGGACCAGGAATGCGCCTTACACTTGTCGATAATATGCTAGCAGTTGAAAGAAACAAAATGATGAAAAGCACACTTTTTCAGCAAAACGGTATTCAATTCCCGCGAAATGAATGGGTTAAAATAGAATGGATAAGCGAATTATCCAGAAAAAAGCAAGGTTCTGTTTTCGTTTATCAAAACGACGAATTAATCCTACAAGAAAATGAGATACAAACCATGCCTAAAGATTTTCTATACAATATTCAAGGTACAGGAGGAGTATATCAAAGTTTTGAATTTGGTATTACCGCTAACTCGATTGATAATGCTTGTACCTTATTTTTGGATGATCTGGAAATCGCCCGTATAAAATAGTCTATATAGCGGTTAACTGTTTCATCGTGATATTTGAAATTTCATTTTGACCTTAACCGAAAAAGACCTAAGCTCATCTTTCACAAGTCGCCGTTGATAAGTATAACAGTCAATTTCATCTAAGATTTTATTAACACTGTGTTGAAAAGCTTATATTTGTAATTAAACTCTTTTCAATGAACAAATTAGTACTCTCTCTTTTGCTAGTATTTACATATTTACATGGCACCTCCTGCCATGATGCATCTGTAACGGAGACAAGTGCAGTTGATAATTTTGACGGAACCTTTACCTATACTTTGAACATCTGCTCGGGATCTTTCGAGGATACTTGGGGTTGGGAATTCGACCTAAACTTTGCAAGTGGAACAGGTAACTTAATATCCTACACTGCAAGTATTACTTCTACGAACACTGGTAATACAATTAATGCATCTGTGCCTTCAACCTCAGGAACAGGTGAAATTGAATATGGAGATTTTGATGGAACAGGTGGTACAGTTTGGGATGACGGAGCATCTAATTTTTGTGCAACAATATCTCTTACGGTTGATACATGGGTTTCTTCCATAGATTGGCAAGGACCACAATTTGCAACTTTTGCTTGCTCAGGAACAACTAACACTACAACTGGCTGCTTTACGAACTCAGTACCCGATTATACGGTTGATTTAACTACCCCAAACTGTATAGGTGGAAACGTGACTTGGAACGTTGTTGACCCTAACGGTTTAGTTCTTAACTCTGGTTCTCAAGCTCAAAATGGATCTACGACCAGTGTTAGCGTTTGTGGATGTGGAAATACTCTGAATATGACCGTACCTGCCGGTAATTCGGGAAACCCAGCACAAAGATGTGATGATGATATGGCAACATCTCCAGGTGGCCCAGGGCAAATTGAAGTATTTGATGGAACTGGCACCTCTCTGGGAACTGCTACAGCAACAGGTACCGCAATGACTTTAGATTGTGCTGTTCTTGATGTGGACATATTAAACTTTTCAGCAGCCTTAAATGGAAATACCAGTTTGGTGGAATGGACGTCTATTTCAGAGACCAATGCAGCGTATTACATCCTTAAAAGAAGTACAGATGGTGTCAATTTTGAGGAAATTGCTAAAATCAATGCACAAGGTAATTCAAATGAAATTTCGAATTACTCCTTCTCAGATGACAACTTACCTTCAGATGTAAATTACGTTTATTATAAACTGTATGAAGAGAATAGCTCGGGAGATGTTTTCCCTCTCAAGTCTACTGCTTTAAATTTAAGCTTAAATGCTATTACCCAAATTTTCAGTATTGAAGGGATGAACTCTTCTGATCAACTGAATGTGTTTTCTAATGAAAGAACTATAGTAGAACTACACTGCTATAGCGCTGATGGCAAAATATTAATGTCAAAAAGTGTAATGTTGGAAATTGGTTATAATTCGGTGGATCTTCCGGCCCTAAACGCAAATAAAAGCGGAATTATGATAATTAACCTAGAAAACGCTAAGCACAGAGAAGTTGAGAAGTTTATTAATCTATAATTCTCTTTTACTGATTCTTAGTGTACTCCCACTAAGCTTATTTGCTCAAGACCGAACGGATAACACCCCTGGCAAAGTAAGTTTTTTGTCATTTGATACTGCCGTAATTGCAGGAAGGTCACCGAATCAAATTGGACAAGGTGAAGATGTTTTAATCAGTATTTTCAATGAGAATTCCACCTTTCAGAACTATAAACTTATCAGTTCCGGCAATGATTTATTGAGTGATTTACGGATTATTGATAATCAAATATACATTGGTAGCAACCCTATATTAAATACAGGCTTAGCTAAAGATATTGTTTTGGCCAAAATTAATCCTTCGGATACAAGCGATAATTGGACAAAAGTATTTCAGAGCCCTTTAGAAGATAAATTTTACAAACTAGTTCATTTCGATTCGGTAAATATTGTGCTTGGCACTGGAAAAGGACCTCAACTCACACAGGATTTGCTTCTGCTTAAGCTTGATAATTCTTTTGACTATAATTCATCCATTTTATATGATTATGGAGCTAGTTATTTCCCTACGGACATAATATTTAAAGATTCTGCAGCCTATGTTTCAGGTTTCATTTTCGATAATGGAGAAACCAGAGGCACAATCAGCAAGTTTAGCTCAGATATAAGTCAATATGAATGGTCGTTTCAAATTGACGGTGGCAACGGAAGTGAATTAAATTCGGTAAACTTCATTAACAATGAAATTGTATGTTCAGGATGGTTTCAAGACAGCACGAACAAAAGGAATTTTATTATTTATCACATTGATGAAAACGGGAATTTTCCTTGGGCATATACTTTTGAGAATTCAGAGATCAACATCTTATCTGTAGAGAAAGCTTTTCCTGTTGCTAATGATAGTTTATTGGTATTAGGCAATTATAGAGATACTAATAATGTCAATCAAGCATTTTTACTTAGTTATGATTTAAATTCTAACAGCGTTAACGTTCTTAGCAAGGAAGATGAGAATAGAACATGGATGACGGACATTAATCAGGATTCTTGGGGAAGGTGGCATACAGCGAATTATAATCAAAATGATCAGTTCGTGCGGTTTGGAACGATAATGGAATTTTCATTTAATAACCAAAACTTCACATGTATGGATCAAATCAATTTTACAGCAACAAACCACAATGTGATATCCACAAATAAATTTCTCGGTACAAGCTCATACAACTTAGTGCAGATTGACACGAATCTAATTTTCAGTGATACAATGAGTTTTGCGAATTCCTTTTGCCGATCCGTAATAGTTGATGGATTAAACGAAAAAAACATTGAAAAGTCTTCTTTTTACCCAAATCCTACCACTGGACATCTTTTATTGTGGGATATCCCCTTGGGAAGTGCCTACAGTTTATATAGCTTGTCTGGTAAATTAGTTTTCGAGGGGCACTATAATGGGAATAGCATAGATTTAAGCTATTTGCAAAATGGTATGTATATCCTTAAAACTGGGAACAAAGCAGAAAGGCTAATTATCCAAAAATAGCCTCTACACAGGCCATTCCATCAACAGAAGCACTCGCAATCCCCCCAGCATATCCAGCCCCCTCTCCACAGGGTAATAAATTTGTGATTTGTGGATGTCGTTTATCTTCTATTCTCCGTGGGATTCTAACAGGTGAACTTGTTCTGCTTTCAGGTGCATGCAGTAAAGCATCATTTAAACTATATCCAGGCATTTTTTGATTGAACTCCAACAATGCTTTTTTAAGAGAATTGGAAATAAAATCTGGGAACAATTTATTTAAATCACAAGACACAACGCCGGGTAAGTAACTAGAGTTCGGTAAATCTTCGGAGAGCTTACCATTAATGAAATCTTCTGCTCGCTGTGCTGGAACTTTCTGCGATTTTCCCGCCATTTCCCATGCCTTTTTCTCAATCATTCTTTGAAACTCCAGCCCGGCCAATTCTCCTTTTTCTTTGACGTTAACATCAAGGGGACCTATCTCCGTAACAAATCCAGAGTTTGCCCAAAAGTTGTTTCGCTTACTGGGCGACCAACCATTGGTAACTACTTCTCCATTCTGAGTAGCACAAGGTGCCACTATACCACCCGGACACATACAGAACGAAAAAACACCCCTATCCCCTACTTGAGTGACTAAACTATAACTTGCCGGCGGTAAAAACTCAGACCGCTCTTCCTGTTTATACTGACAGGAATCAATAAAACTCTGTGGGTGCTCGATTCTTACTCCCAGAGCAAAGGGTTTAAATTCAATCGCTATTTTCTTCTTATTCAGTAAGTCAAAAATATCTCGTGCGGAATGCCCCGTTGCCAGAATAACCTCCTGAACATCTTCAAAAGTTTGTGTACTACAATTAAGACTAACTATTTTACCATTCTTAATTTCAAAATCTTCTAGGCGGGTAGAAAAGTGAATTTCAGCACCACAAGCTAATATCTCTTCTCTGATTTTTTCAATTATCCCAGGCAGTTTATTTGTACCTATGTGAGGGTGAGCCTCAATCGTTATGTTCCTATCCGCACCAAAATAATGGAACCAATCAAACACTTTTTTTACATTCCCTCTTTTCTTGGAGCGCGTGTATAGTTTTCCGTCGGAATAGGTTCCAGCCCCACCTTCACCAAAACAATAATTACTATCAGGATTTACAACATGCTCTTTAATTAATTTAGCCAAATCGCGACGACGATCTTTTACCTTCTTACCTCTTTCAATTATAATGGGTTTAATACCTAACTCAATGGCCCTCAGAGCTGCAAACATTCCTGCGGGACCGAACCCAATGATATGCACCGTTTTTTTTGATTCAGACACATCCTGAAGTCCAGGAACCTCAAAAGACAATTCAAATTTTTCTTCCGAGTATTTATAAACTTGTTGAACCCAAATTACTTTTTGCCTAGCATCAATACTTTCTCGGTACAATTCGAAAAATTTTGGCTTGAAACCCAAGACACTTTTTAAGGCGGCTACAATCTTCCCTGGATTGTTTTTATCTTCAGGAAGTATACGTATTTGGGCTGTTTCAATGGACGACATTAGCCCTCAAAAGTAAAAGATAGTTGCCAGTTTTGAGAATAAATTTTATCAATCGGATTTGATAAATAATTATTTTCAGGAACGTGAATATTTCTGAATCCTCTATGGTACTTCAACTCTATCCCAAATTTGAAATACTCTAGAAAAAAGTCAAATCCACCCCCAAGCATCCCTGAATAGTCTGTTTTATTGAGTTTAAGAAAAACAGAAGTGCCGTTAGCATTTACATCTTGATTGGAGGCTAAATCCAAACTGTATTGGGCTGTACCGATAAGGAAAGCACACCAATTATTAATTCTATTAGTTCGCCATTTTATACTCATTGGCCAAGAAATATAGGTTGATTCTACACGATGGTCTTCTACCACATATTCTCCATCCTCCACTCGCGTATATTTCAATAATCTGTCTTCTAGACTAAATTTTAGTGGACTCGCCTTAATCTTCCAATTGTTATCAATGTGAAAAACAGCTAGAGGTTCAATAATAAAGCCGGGTGTTGGAACAGCAGAAATACCAATTACACTATCACTTCTTTGCGAAAATGGTTTCATGGTATAATTGAGACTCGTTTCCATATAACCCAGTCCAAAGCCAAAGTGAAAACGCCGAGTCTGCCCATTAAATTTCCCATCAAGATTTTTGGGTTTAACGCGCTGAGCTATGCTTCCAACCGGCAGAAGCATGGCCATGAATACAAAAATCGTTATTAACCGAACTACTTTCAATTCCTTCAATTCGAACGCAAAAATACTTTATTTATTTCAACACTAAGAAGGAGTTTATGTAACAGTAAATGCATTTAGGATAATTAATTAACTTTAATGCATGCTAAAACAAGTAAACTTTAGTCGGCTATTCGTGCTAACAGCTATTGTGTTCAATCTGGTAAGCTTGGTATTAATGTTCGCCTACGACTATATGATAAGCCTACAAATGATGCTGTTCGGCTTGTGCGTGCTAGTATATGCTCTATGCTATTGGGCCTACTCGCACCCACATAGTAAGGCAATGCTTATTAGCGGTGCCAGTGGAAAAGTACTTGTTTTAGGTGGGCTTTTTTTAAGTGCTTGTAGCATGCTTGGCTGGTTTCAAATCGATTATACCTTCCCGTTTATTATGGCCGGTATGACAATTAATGTGGTTCTTGCCATACTTTTTCAGATTTGGACGACGGACTATCGTTACCCAAAGGATATTCCTCCTTATATTCCGATAATATTTAGTGTCAGTTGGATGTCACTAGGAATTGTGCTTAGTATACTTTTACTTGGAGGACAAATGTCTCAATCTACTGTAACAACAAGCAAGTGGAGCCTTTTATTATTAGGATTGGTGTCTATTGGCTTTGTTGCTTATTTTTCTATCAAGAAATATTTACTAGAAAAAAACTAGGGTTTATACACCCATGCTCCTGAGTTAAATTTTGCTTTTGACATGGCTAATTTCTCTCCTTGATTTTCACCTTGGTAAACAGGTATTGCCGCATAGGTAAATCCATTTTTACTGCTCGGAATAGCTAGCATACCAATATCACTATTCTTTTCAGCCAAACGGGTTGCGTTTTGCTTTATGCTGAAACTTCCTATAACAATATAGGAAACTATTAGCTCCTTATTTTGATCCAACTTGTTCTCCTCTACGTTTGTTAGTTTTGTTTTGACTTCTGCCTTATCAATATTTTCTTCTGGAGTCTCCTTTTTTGGAAGGGTATTGGAAAGTTCATTTGATGAGAAAAAATCAGTGGTTTCGCTAAAAAGATCATCCATTTCTATCCCATCATCTTTCTCTTCAACATCCAATGATACGTCTATTGGATCTTCTTCAAGTACTTTAATTAGATCATCAAATATCATGATTGAGCCAGAATAACATGCCACCCAAATAGCTTCATCTACGGGGTTAACCGTTAATCCTATTGGGTGTTCATTCGTTTCAATTTCGTCTAATACCTTCATTGACTGAACATCTACCTTAGAAATGGTGTTGGATGAATAATTCCCAACATACAAAATTCTCCCATCCATTGAGAGCTGCATGGTCCGTGGTGCTCGACCGGTATAAACTTCAGCCACAATCTTCATTTCATTCAAGTTTATCTTTACCAGTTTACCTAAAGAATTTAAACTACAATATAAAAAGTCTTCATCAGGACTTAACTGCAAATGACGTGGGCCTTTTCCAACCTTAATCATCTCTGTGGTATTTGAATTAAAATCATGAACTGCTATCTTATCGCTTCCCATTACGGTGACATATAACCTCATTCTACTGTCACATACCATACCTCTTGGATGTCTACCTATTTTAATGGTACGTTCTGTTTTATTTGTAAAGGTATTGATAGCGCTTACATCTCCACTAACCCAGTTACTCACAAAAACCCATTTATTATCACGACTGGCACACAGATATTTTGGTACAGATCCTACTTTGATGGCTTGTTCAATTTGGGCACTTTGGGTGTTGATTCGGTACACTACTCCAGGGTCATAGCTTGAACCTGAACAGGCATCACAGCCCGGATTACTCCATTCCGTTCCATACATTTGGTAATTAGATACCCAGGCGTAATCACCATAATGTGTAAAAACACATTCGACAGGTGCTCCTTGTGCACTCTCATATCCTTTCCAACCATATTGGGCTAGATTAACTTTATCGGAAATCTCTTGAATAAATTCACCCTCATGATTATAAACGCGTACATTGTGTTTATACATCATATTCTGCGCATAAACAAGACCTAAGGGGTTAGCGACCACAGATTTAGGTGACAATCCTCCACGAATTGTTTTGCGTAATTTCAAATGCTCTTGTCCAAAACAAACAAAAAACATTGCACTTAAAATCAAACTTAAGCCAATTCGCATATCACGAAACTAGTATATTTGAGCGTGTTTGAGCTGGACAGTAATAGTAATCCATTAACAAGAAGACGTGAATTTGTATTCATGCTTTTAGCCGGTGTGTTCCTTGGCTCCTTGGCTATGCTCAATATTTTAGGCACTTCTCGCTTCATTGATTTATCATTCAATATTGGTAGTTGGGAGATACCATTTGCTTTTGCTATTGGCGTTTTACCCTATCCCATCACCTTTTTTTGTACTGATTTAATCTCGGAATTATATGGCAAACGCCGAGCTAATATGGTGGTTTGGATAGGTCTTCTTCTAAATTTATGGGTAATTGCCGTTGTTTGGATAGGAGGTGCGCTTGATGCACCAAAGCTAGATGGGAACGGTCTGCCCATAATAGAAAATGGTCAAGTTCCTTATGATTATGCTTTTTATCAGATACGCATGTTGACTTTAGGAGCAACACTTGCTAGTATGATTGCTTACTTGAGTGCACAATTCATAGACGTTCATATTTTTCATTGGCTAAAGGAAAAAACAAATGGAAAAAAACTTTGGCTTAGGAATAATGTAAGCACCTTAACCAGTCAGTTAGTTGACAGTATTGCGGTTATTTTAATAACGCATTATTTAGCTACTGGACTCCCTAAAATAGATGGGCATACGATAGAGATGAGTTTATTGATTTACATTTTTAGCTCATACATATTTAAGGCTTTCTCCGCTTTAATTGATACTCTACCAATTTATTTTGCAGTATCCTATTTAAAGAAGTACTTGGTAATTGAAGATTAGTTTAAGTACACTCCTTAATTAAAAATGTTAATTAATTGCCTTTATCAACAAGTCCATATTTTATCGGTTAATATCTGAATAATAACTTCTTTTTTTTGTGAAAAACCTCCCGGTTAAAAACTTCATTTCAATAAGCAATTATTCTGTTTACAAGGAGTTAAATCAAAGAGTCGAGAGCCCATTTATGAACACGTAAAAAACTTACGTCCTTGTTCTCTTTCTTTGGGAACATGCAGCAGAATAAATCCATCGTGCACATTGACATGGACACCTTCTTCGTGTCATGTGAAAGACTCAGAGACAGTCGCTTGAACGGTAAGCCCATTCTAATTGGTGGCACTTCTGATAGAGGTGTTGTAGCTTCTTGTAGTTATGAAGCCAGAGCCTTTGGAGTTCATTCGGCCATGCCCATGAAATTAGCTAAACAACTATGTCCAGAGGCTCTTATCATCCGTGGCAATACAGGTGCCTACAGTAAGTTTTCTGACATGGTGACCGAAATAATAAAAGAAAGGGTTCCAGTATATGAAAAAAGCTCTATTGATGAATTTTATATCGACCTATCAGGAATGGACCGTTTTTACGGTTGCATGATGTTTGCCTCAGAGCTCCGAGAAAAAATCATGAAAGAAACAGGCCTTCCTATGTCATTCGGTTTATCTCGCAATAAAACTGTTTCTAAAATTGCTACGGGAGAAGCGAAACCCAATAATAAAATCCAAGTACAAGAAGGAACTGAAAAGCCCTTTTTAGCTCCACTTTCTGTAAGAAAGATTCCTTCTGTTGGAGCAAAAACCTATCACACTTTAAAAACTCTGGGGGTAAGAAAAATTAAAACCATACAAGAAATGCCCGTGGAGTTAATGGAGAGCGCTATGGGGAAAAACGGTATTTCTATCTGGAAAAAAGCCAACGGAATTGACAATAAGGCTGTTATACCCTACAACGAAAGGAAGTCCATCTCTACCGAACGAACTTTTGACAAGGACACTATCAATGTTGAAAAGCTCAAAAGTATGTTAACCGCTATGGCTGAAAACTTAGCGTTTCAATTGAGAAGGGGACAAAAACTAAGTGCCTGTGTTTGTGTCAAAATACGTTACTCCGACTTTAATACTTATACACTACAAAAGCGAATCCCGTACACCTCTGCAGATCATGATTTAATCCCTCTAACCCTTGAGCTCTTCCAAAAGCTGTACAGCAGAAGACTATTGGTTCGTTTAATTGGAGTTAAATTCAGCCACCTAGTTGGTGGAGGCTATCAGATAAATCTTTTTCAAGACTCGGAGCAAATGATTAAACTCTACCAAGCCATGGACACTATCCGCGACCGCTATGGCGATCGAACCATTATGAGAGCTTCCGGTATGGGTGCAAGAAGCATTAGTCGCTTTAACCCCTTTAATGGAGAGAGCCCCCTCCCCTTAGCAAACAGAAGACAATAATGCTGCTCAACAGTCATACCTATTACAGCCTCAACTACGGAGTTTTGGATACGGAAGAACAGCTCCGTATAGCCCAAGAATACGGTTATGACTGTTATGCATTGACAGACATAAACAATACTTCTGCCTGCTTGGATTTCATTCGCTTAGCTCCTAAATACAACATCCGACCCGTAGTTGGAATCGATTTTCGAAATGGAGTTGAACAAAAATTTATAGGAATAGCCCAGTCTAATCAGGGCTTTGAAGCTTTAAATGCTTACCTATCGCAACATTTACATGAAAAAAAAGAATTCCCGGATTTAGCACCAGAGCTACCTGAGGTTCACTTCATCTACCCCTACCCACAATACAAAGGACATAAGCTATCAGATAAAGAATGGATAGGTGTTTCTCCTAAATACTTATCCCGACTTACTTTTAGCAAGTGGCAGAAGTATCAAAACCGAATGGTGGCTTTTCCCAGTGGAACATTTATAAAAAAACAGCACTTCACAGCGCACAAACTCTTACGTGCAATTGATTTGAATATTCTTATTTCAAGGCTAGAAGAGCATGATCAAGCCAGTACTTATGATGTCTTTCCACGTCTTTCGCAACTAAAGGAACGCTACAAAGACTACCCTCAATTGCTTTATAACTGTCAAAAAATTCTAAATGAATCAGAAATCTCCTTTGTTTTCAAAGATCCCTTTCATCATGAAAACAAACGCTTTTTAAACTCAAATGCGCAAGAAGACAGAAAACAGCTACTTCAGCTAATTGATGATGGTTTAAATTATCGCTACGGACAAAATATTCCACCAGAAGTACCAATAAGAGTTGGAAAGGAGCTTGATATAATCACGCAAAAGGGCTTTATAGGCTATTTCCTCATGAATTGGAAAATCGTAGATTATGCTCGTCACAAAGATTACTATTACGTAGGGAGAGGCAGTGGAGCCAATAGTCTTATTGCCTATTTATTAAGGATTACAGATGTAGATCCCATAGAACTCGATCTCTACTTTGAGCGATTCATGAACATTTACAGACAAAATCCTCCGGACTTTGATATTGATTTTTCTTGGAAAGATAGAGATGATGTCACTGAATTTATTTTTAAAGAATTTCCCAAATCAGCACTGGTAGGAACCTATAACACCTATAAAAGGCGAGCTGTACTAAGAGAATTAGGAAAAGTATTTGGCCTCCCCAAACACGAGCAAGACATTCTAAAAAAAGAAAATGGAAACTATACAAATCTGGATCAAGCCTCACAAAAAGTTTTAAGCTATGCTAAACTAATACATGAATTCCCAAGTCACTTAAGCATACATGCCAGCGGAATTCTAATCCCCGAGAAAAGCATCTATCATTTTGGGGGAACCTTCCTCCCCCCAAAAAATTTCCCAACAACACAGTTCAGTATGATAGAAGCTGAAGATGTCGGGCTTTTTAAATTCGATATTCTTAGCCAACGCGGACTTGGAAAAATTAAGGATAGTTTGGAATTGATAAAGCAAAATCAGCCCAATAATCCTCCAAAAAACATTCGGAATATTAATGCTTTTAAAAAGGATCCTAAAGTAAATAGCTTACTTAAAAACGGGAAGGCTATTGGGTGTTTTTATGTCGAATCACCTGCCATGCGTATGTTGCTTTCCAAACTTTCCGTGGACACCTATTTGGGACTTGTAGCCGCCAGTTCCATCATTCGTCCTGGAGTAGCAAAATCAGGGATGATGAGAGAGTACATATTAAGGCATCATGGTTTACCTGCAGCAAAAGAATTACCTCCAAAAATGTTGGAAATAATGCCAGAAACATACGGTATTATGGTTTATCAAGAGGATGTGATAAAAGTTGCTCATATTTTCGCCGGCTTAAGCTTGGCTGAATCGGATGAACTGCGCAGAGGAATGTCCGGAAAATACCGTTCTAGAGAGGAGTTCTTAAAAGTACAGGAACGTTTTTTCTCTAACTGTAAAAAGAAAGCTTACCCCATAAAAACAACGGAAGAGATCTGGAAACAAATTGAGAGTTTTGCGGGTTATGCTTTTTCAAAAGGACATTCGGCCTCCTACGCTGTTGAGAGCTATCAGTGTTTGTACTTAAAAGCCTATTACCCTTTGGAATATATGGTGGCAACCATCAATAATTCTGGAGGTTTTTACCGGAGTGAAACCTATATTCATGAAGCCCGCATGCTTGGAGCTAACATTCATGCACCCTGTATTAATAAAAGTTCGGCTCTTTCCATTATTGAGGGGAAAGACATCTATCTGGGACTTCATTACATTAAAGGTATAGAGTCCCAAACCTTGCAATGGATACAAGAAGAAAAAGCTAAAAATGGACCTTTCCAATCGTTTGAAGACTTTAGCGATCGTATAAATGTTGGATTAGAACAAACCGCCTTGCTAATTCGGGCAAATGTTTTTCGCTTTTCGGGAGTTCATAAGCGTGAATTACTTTGGAAAGCACACTACTCAATCTCCAAAGAAAAAAAGAAGAACCTCAACCTTAAAATGTTTAGTACACTACGAAAAGACGTAAAGGTTCCCGAGCTAGAGTACGACGAAAATGAAGAAAGCTATGATCAGATGGAACTGTTGGGCTTTCCGCTTTGCAATCCCTTTGATCTTGTAAAAGAGAAAAGCTACAAGAAATATTTGGCCAAGGATTTTAAAGATTTACTACACCAAACGATAGAGATTAGAGGTTATCTGGTATCAATAAAAAAGACCGCCACTACAAAAGGTGACCGAATGAACTTTGGAACTTTTTTAGATGAGGAAGGACACTTTTTTGATACGACCCATTTCCCTATCAGCGCTAAGCAATTTCCCTTTCGAGGAATTGGCATTTACCAAGTTAAGGGGAAAGTAGTTGAAGAGTTTGGTTTCTACAGTTTAGAGGTATGTGCTATGGAGAAATTGGCATATGATACCGAGAGTAACTATGTTTAAATATTCAACATTCTAATGATGAAGAAATTAGATTATACATTTAAACGGTCAAATAAGCAGATTTGTCGAAAATTAAAATCAAATGAGCCAATTAATTGACATAAAACATAACTTAACAGACTATGGCTCTTAATTTGAATTAAACTGGGCTTGCAATGGTAAAAGTTCTATTTATAATATTAAGCATTTTACTAGGGCTTTGCTCCTACTCACAAAAATTAATGTTGAATAGAGATTACCTAAAGGCTGAACGACTATTCAGCAAAGCTAAATACGATGAAGCACTCCCCATACTAAAGGCATTGGATAGCTCTTATAATGAACCTGACTTAAACTACCTAATAGGCGTTTCTCTCAAAGAACTTAAACAAAATGAAGAGGAAGCCATTCCATATTTGGAAAAATACGTCTCACAATCAGATTCTATAGACCAAGCACATTTTTATTTGGCCGAATTATATCATTGGAATTATCAGTTCGATGAGGCGATTAACATGTATCAGAGGTTTGAAAACATTGCTCTTAATAAAACAAAAGACTCGTCCTTATGCACTTTAATTCAGGGAATTGTGGCTAAACGAATTGCTGAATGCAACTATGGGAAGCTTGCAGTTGATAGTCCAAGAAAAGTAGTTATAGAAAATCTAGGTGATAAGGTTAATTCTCCATTTCCAGAGTATGCACCGGTTATATCAAAAGATGAGAAACAACTATATTTTACGGCTCGAAAGGATAATTCCACAGGACATAAAAAGGATAAAGACAACGAATATTTTGAGGACATATATTTTACAGAATTAATAGAAGGCAGCCTTTTTGATGAGCAAAGACTAGATACGCTTACAAAAAATGGAGGTTTTATAACCCTTGTCACCGATATGAAATACAGTGATCCAGTTCATATGTGGTCATCCGTTAATAGTAAAAAACACGACGGAGCAATTCAATTAAGTAATGATGAAGACTCTTTATATTTCTATCGCGACTTTGATATATGGGTTGCACCTGTTTCAGACACCTTAAAAGAAATCAAGCCGCACAGATTTGATGCTGCTAATACCAGTGCCTATGAACCAAGCGTTTATTTCTCATACGATGGAAGAACAATGTTTGTATCCTCAGAGAGGGAGGGTGGCTATGGTGGATTAGACCTCTATGTTTCTAATCTTGATAGCAGTAATAATTGGAGTCCATTAATTAATCTTGGACCTAAAATAAATACCAAGTATGATGAGGATGCCCCCTATATAGACCCAGATGGAAAAACTATTTATTTTGCATCTAAAGGCCATAGTTCGATGGGAGGATATGATGTGTTTAAAACGGTTAATGACCCTGTTAATGGATGGTCGGATATTGAAAATATGGGGTATCCCGTAAATACACCCGGAGATGATATTTATTATGTCATGACCCCAAGGTACAACAGGGCTTATTACTCCTCAAATAACCTTCAAGGTTATGGGGGTATGGATATATACCGTTTAACGTTTGCTGATGAGAGGCATTCAACGGCTGAACTGAAAGGACTTGTTCTTGAAGGCGACAATTATTTACCAGCAAAGTCAAAGCTCACCATGTATAATTCTGACAGTACAGTGTTCTCTAGCTTCAATTCGGATACCACGACAGGAAAGTATCTTGTTCTATTAGGACATGGAAAAAGTTATGATATGTTGGTTGAAACAGAGGGTTTTCTTCCTTATCATAAAAAGTTTAAAATTCCAGAGCAAAGAGAATATTATCAACTCTACCAAGAAATACATCACATATTTCTTTATGACAATTATGGAAACAAGATCGGTCAACAAATTGTAGTGTTCAACTCGTTTGATGGGGTTTCGGAAAATGATACCAGTTTAATGCTATATGATTCAAGAACAAGAAAGGAATATGAAAGAATTAGTCAAATGAGAAATGGAGATAAAGTTGAGGTATACACGGATGTGCATTTTTATATGTCAAAGGACAGTTTAGCAAAGCTTTTAGAATCAGATAGCACGCTTAAGTATCACTTTCCTGAAAACACAACTTTTTCATTCCTTGATAATGATAGTCTTGAAATCAATCTTTCTGAAAACTATAAAGATGTCTCCGCAAATTTTGTTAAAGATATTCTAAATCGAAAAAAAGTTTTTTTAAACAAGGTTGAATCAGTGGAAGATTTGGAAACGGCGATTGGCAGGGATAGTTTAAAAGAAGCACCTATAATTATTTTACATTTCGATTTTGACAAAAGTAAAATTCTAAATGAAGAAAAAAATAAGCTTGATCTATTTGCTCAATATTTAAAAAATAATGAATCTGTTTCAATAAAAATATTAGGACATACAGATTCAAAGGGTAGTAATTTGTATAATAATAAACTTTCCTATTTAAGGGCTGAAAGGGTCAAAAAATATTTGGTGTCAGTTGGAATTGAAAAAAATAGGCTATCAGTAGAGGGTATGGGAGAAAAACAACCGATAGTCTCTAATACAAATCCGGATGGTACAGATAACCAAGAAGGAAGACGCTTAAATAGAAGAGTCGAGTTTATAATTATCCAATAATTCATTATTCCTAACTCTTTGAATCTAAAAATAAAAAAGCCTTTCAAATGAAAGGCTTTTTTGTGATTGCGCTAGGATTCGAACCTAGGACCGCCTGCTTAGAAGGCAGGTGCTCTATCCAGCTGAGCTACGCAACCCGAGAAACATTGTTTCGAGAAATCAAACGGTAGTGCAGATTACTTTCAACAATATTAAAAAAAACCACCACCTAAATAGATGGTGGTTTGTCGGGGTGGCAGGATTCGAACCTGCGACCTCCTGCTCCCAAAGCAGGCGCGATGACCGGGCTACGCTACACCCCGAACTTCCGTTCTCATTAAATCCGCTGATTCATGATTTGCAAACGGGAGTGCAAATGTAATATTTTTTCTTTTCAAACAATATTCAGAATCAAAAAAAATCATCCAATTCCTTTTCCGATATTTGCATTTCGAATGGAACGTCCAGGAACACGCTTAAATAAATACCTCAGTGAAATTGGTTATTGCTCAAGAAGAGAGGGTGATCGCCTAATAAAAGTAGGTAGAATAAAAATTAACGGCACAACCGCCGTCATGGGCGATAAAGTCACAGAAGAAGATCAAATTGAAATTGACGGTAAACTTGTTCAGCAAAAACAAGACAAAAAAATATACCTGGCCTTCAATAAGCCTGTAGGCATTGTTTGTACCACGGATACTAGGGTTGAACCTGACAATATAATTGACTTTATTAACTACCCTACCCGTATCTTTCCAATCGGCAGGTTAGATAAACCAAGTGAGGGGCTTATCTTTCTTACCAACGACGGGGATATTGTCAATAAAATTCTACGGGCAAGAAACGGCCATGAGAAGGAATATGTTGTAACAGTAAACAAACCAGTAACCAAAGAATTCGTTCATAAAATGTCAAACGGTGTACCTATATTGGACACGGTTACACGAAAATGCAAGGTCAAGCAAATCGGTAAGGACAAATTTAAGATAGTTCTGACCCAAGGGCTTAATAGACAGATCCGAAGAATGTGCGAGCACCTGGGTTATCGTGTTAAAACACTTAAACGCATCCGAATCATGAACGTAGAATTGGATGTTCCAAAAGGAAAGTGGCGCCATTTAACAAAGGAGGAACTAAAAGAGATTAATCGTTTGGTAAAAGGTTCCTCAAAGACTTTTGATTAGGCCATTTTAGTAGATTTGTAACAATGTTTCCAAAATTATTTTCAAAAGAGGAGCTAAATGCGATGAATAAAGACACAGCGATGGAATCGTTGGGAATTGTTTTTACAGAAATTACTCAGTCCTATTTAGCCGGCAAAATGCCTGTAGATGAACGAACCCATCAACCCATGGGAATTTTGCATGGAGGTTGCTCTGTTGTGCTTGCTGAGAGTTTAGGTAGTCTCGCATCCAACTTGATTATCGATGTGAAAACTCATTATTGCGTGGGACTAGAGATAAATGCCAACCATTTAAAATCCGTGAAATCTGGGTGGGTGTATGGGAAAGCACTTCCGATTCACATAGGCAGAAAAACGCATGTTTGGAACATTGAAATTAGGGATGAGAATGAAAAAATGGTCTGTGTATCTCGCTTGACAGTAGCAATAATCCCCAAGAATGCCTGAGTTTAAACAAGAACTTATTGATGACTTGGTAGAGAAAAAAGAAGCTGGTGCCTCTTTCTCAGAGCTAAGGAAATATGCCGAGAGTGAGGGAATCCCCACTGAAGATGTCAAGGGTTATTTGGTAGAAATGGATAAAATCGTTCTTGAAAATGCCCGTGTTGGAAAATTAGTTGTCCAACAAAAAGTTACCTATTGGATAGGTATAATTACTCTGCTAATTGGTGGGATTTTTACTTTAATGCTTTACAGAGGTTGGATTGCTCATAATAACAGCAAGTACTTCTTTTATTTTTTGGTGTTTGGAGGTTATGCATCCATTTGGTATTCACGAATACTTAAAAAGAAAATTTCTTGAGAGAGTTCGCCAAAATACACTGGAAAGGGGAAACCTATAGTTTTATACAGGGTGAAAACTCACATTTCATTGCCACTGATTTTGAGAAAAGCAAAAAACTTAAGCTTTCTTATTCAGAGAAGGAATTAATTTTAAATGATATCGTGTCAGTCCGAAAAAAACAGGATGTATTTGAAGACGAAAAATCCTATTACCTAACCGCTGCAAATACATTAATTCACGAAATTGAATCTGGGAACTTTGATAAAATAGTCCTAAGTAAAAGGAAAACTATGCACGGCGTTCTTGACCTTGATAAAAGCTTTGAAAGTTTAATTGCAGCTCATCCAAAGGCATGTGTATTTTGTTTCTGTGATGGAGAAGAGTTATGGATGGGAGCAACGCCAGAGACCTTGCTTGAAAAGAGAAATGAACGATATGCAACTATGGCGTTGGCAGGTAGCAAGCCTTTTGACGACGAGAAAGATTGGAGTCAAAAAGAACTAATTGAGCACAAAGCGGTAGTACTGGATATCATGTCAAAGTTAGCGGACTTCAATCCAAGTACTTCCGAAACCTTAACTTCTGCAGCGGGAGCAGTTAAACACCTCCGAACCGAAATATCATTTGACACACTGACTAACCCAAATCCATTACTAGAAAAACTGCACCCTACAACAGCGGTCTGCGGGAAACCACAAAAAGAGGCTTTCAATCTTATTGCAGCTTCAGAAAGTACACCCCGATCCTTTTATACGGGGTATTTTGGAATTAAATTACCAGAATTGACTCACTTTTGGGTGAATTTAAGGTCATTCCAGGTTTTTGATGATTGCGTTTGTTTATACCTTGGAGGAGGTTTTGTGGAAGGTTCCATTGCAGAAAAAGAATGGGATGAAACGGAGTGGAAGGCTCAAAGTTTAGTTCCACACCTGCGTTTTTTGTAGTATTTTCGCTGCGTGATTTCAGACAAAAAATCAGCACAATTACTGGTACAACTTTGCAAAGAATTTGGAGTGAAAAAGCTTGTCATTTCACCGGGTTCGCGAAATGCACCCTTATCCATTTCATTTAATGCCGACGATTACTTTGAAATTGAGGTCATTGTTGATGAAAGAACTGCAGGTTTTCACGCGCTAGGTAAAGCATTGGCAAGCAATGAGGCCGTTGGACTTGTCTGTACAAGCGGTTCAGCTATGCTAAATTATCTTCCAGCCGTAGCAGAGGCATTTTACCAAAATGTTCCTTTGCTGGTTTTAAGTGCAGACCGACCTCCGCACTTAATAGATCAAGGAGACGGTCAAACTATCCGCCAGGATAAGGTCATGAAGGATTTTACAGCGAATAGTTTTAATCTTCCAATAGACTTAAATGAGGACTCAAAAATAATTGGTGACCTTTCATTAGGATTCCAAGAAATGAGGGAAAAGCAACTTCCTTTACATATTAACATCCCTTTCGATGAACCGCTATACAACACCTGTGAAAAAGCTTCTGATTTTGACTTAGAATTAAAAACCACTACTAAAGAAGAAAAAATCGATTGGGCCGAATTAAAAAAAATCTGGATCTCCAGTCAAAAAATACTGGTAATTGTTGGCCAAATGCCAGTAAAGCACTCACTAATTGCCTATCTAGGAAGGCTCTCTGAACATCCAAATCTTGCTATTCTTCACGAAAGTTCGTCGAATCTAGACAACATTCAGAGTGTCAGCTGTATCGATCGTTCATTGGCAGCTATGAAAGAAAGTGATATTGAAAACGGGCGCTATACCCCCGATTTATTAATTTCCATCGGTGGAGCTGTCGTTTCAAAAAAAATAAAACAATTTTTAAGGAAGCATAAGTCAAAACATCACTGGCACATTGATGATAAAAATCCAGCCAAGAATACATATTTCCAATTAAGTAATCATCTTAAATGCTCCATTTCAGAGGTCTTAGCTAAAATGGTGGAATGGGGCTGCCAAAGCACCAGTGATTATAAAAGCGCTTGGTTTGGTCGGCAAGAATACTCTCAATACATTCATGAGAACGTTATTGGCGGACTTCCTTTTTCCGACCTTAAGGCACACTATTGGATTCATCAATTCTTACCCGAAAATTGTTTCATTCATATGGCCAACAGCACTGCCGTTAGGTATGTCCAATTGTTTAGGCCGATAAAAGGATGCAGCTACCTTGCAAATCGAGGAACCAGCGGTATTGATGGAAGTACATCAACATTTCTTGGCTTTTCAAGTTTAAATTCAAGCTTAAATGTACTTCTAACTGGTGATTTAGCTTTTTATTACGATTCAAATGCAGCCTGGGTGAAGGATCTTCCTAAAAATGTTAAGATTGTAATTTTCAATAATTCTGGGGGTGGAATTTTCAGGATTATTGATGGACCGTCATCTACAAATATTCTGGAAAAAGTATTTGAAGCGAAACAATCACGCTCAGCTAAAAACTGGTGTAAGGAGTATGGTTTTCAATATACCAGCGCAAATTCGGAGGAAGAACTGATTTCTTCTCTGGAAAATTTCTTTCATCGGGAAGGTCCTGAAGTATTAGAGATTTTTACTCCTTCAGAAGAGAATGATCCTGTTCTTAAAAGCTATTTTGAAAAGATGAAAATCCAATAAAACCACGATTTTTGTTAAAAATATTCGCTTCTTAGAAAGCATACTTGGGTATAAATTTTAGTTGAAAGGCTTACTTTTGCATTTTTACCAGTCAGTATGAAAGCATATTTGGATAACGCCGCTACCACGCCTGTTGCACCTGAGGTGATTGAGGCAATGACGGAAACATTGAAGAACTGTTTTGGAAACCCGTCTTCTACTCATCAGTATGGAAGAAAGGCTAAAGCCCTTTTGGTGGAATCACGAAATGCCGTTGCCAAACACTTGAATTGCTCTCCATCCGAAATCATCTTTACATCAGGCGGGACAGAGGCTGATAATATGGCTATTTTATGCGCCATTAATGATTTAGGTGTCGAACGAATTATCACTTCACCTCTAGAACATAAAGCTGTATTAGATACTTCAGCACACCATTGTAAAGAAAAGCTAGATTTTCAATTGGTAAAATTGAAAGAAGATGGACATGTTGACTTTGATCATCTTGAAGCCTTATTAAAAGAGGGTAAAAAAACCTTGGTGAGTCTAATGCATGGAAACAATGAAATTGGAAATTTGCTGGACTTGAAAAGAACAAGTAAGTTGTGCAGACAGTACAATGCTTTTCTTCATTCTGACACCGTTCAAACGATGGGACACTATCGTTTTGATTTAAATGAACTAGATATTGACTTTATTACAGGGGCAGCTCATAAATTTCACGGTCCTAAGGGCACTGGATTCTTGTATGTGAACAAAAACCTGGTTTTTAACCCTGTAATTCTAGGCGGTGGACAAGAAAGTAAGCGCCGCGGGGGTACCGAAAACATTCATGGAATTGTAGGAATGCGAGTTGCCTTGGATTTGGCCTATCATGATACAGAAGAACATGAGCGCTACGTTTGTGACTTAAAACAATACATGATTTCTGAGTTAAAAGACAAATTACCTGGTGTTCATTTTCATGGTGATGTCTCAGAAAAAAATCTGTATACCGTATTGAATGTTTGCCTACCTCCTACTCCAAAAGGTGGAATGCTGTTGTTTAGTTTAGACATTCATGGGATAGCAGCTAGCGGAGGGAGTGCCTGTAGCTCAGGCAGCACAAGTAGAAGCCATGTTTTAGAGGCCATAAAATCGGATCCAAACCGACCAAATGCTCGATTCTCATTTAGCCGTTACACCACCAAGGAAGAAATTGATTATGCTGTAAAAACCTTGGTTGATATATACAGTAAAGAATTGGCTACAGTTTAAAGGCTCCTTTCTTTAAGAAGTCTTTAACCCTATAACTAAGTCCAAAATCAATAAAATAGGAACGCTGTATGTCGTATTGCGGACCGTATCCAGCCGAAAAATCAAGTTGAAAATTATCACTGACTAAATAGGCCAGGCCTCCATCAAACAATGGCCTCCAGGTATCCCCAATTTGTCCGTAGTTTTCAACAAAAACTCCTAGCTTGTCACTAAAGAAATAAGCCAAATTCAATACATATCCTAGTGATTGATTAGTGGATACCGTTGGATTAACATCCAAATTATAAATTAGGTTAGTACTTAGTCCAAACTTATCGCTGAGGGTATGTGAACTCAAAGCTTGAAAAGACAGATTATATGGGATTTTGTCTAATAGGTTTTTCTTAAAATTAGAATTAAAACCCGCAAGAATACCAAAGTTGTTTTTCCCATCCATTAAATTCTGTCTGACATTGAATGAAAAATTACCATCAGTCTCTGCCTCTCCTATTTGATCTTGATTAAGATGGTTTTTGACTTGAAAAAGGTTATATCCAACACCAATTTCTGTTTTTTCAAACAGACCAAATCTAAATAATGGAGAAAAACTACTTATTCTAGTGCCAAAGGTTCCTGAAACACCCCCATTAAAAACATCATTATTGTTGTTATATCCCATTTGAAGCTGCAAATTTTTAGCGCCAATTGTATTGGCAGAATTCGCCTGTCCCGGACGATCAGATTGTATCTGATCTAATTCTTGAGCTATGCATACATTATTTAGTAGCGTTGAAAAAAGAACAATTAAGATGTTACGCACTTGTATTTTCATATACCATATCTTTACAAGGTGAAATTAACATTTTTAGGCACAGGAACCTCACAAGGCGTACCCGTAATTGCATGCAATTGTGAAATATGTTCATCATCAAACCCTAAAGATAAAAGACTGCGATCCTCCGTATGGATCGAATCTGACGACACCAGCATAGTAATTGATTCTGGACCAGATTTTAGGCAGCAAATGCTACGTGAAAATGTAGATAAACTTGACGCCTTGGTGTTTACGCATGAGCACAAGGACCATGTTGCAGGAATGGATGATGTTCGTGCTTTTAACTTCAAGCAGAAAAAAGACATGGAGGTTTTTGCTCACCCAAGGGTGCAAGAAGCACTAAAAAGGGAATTCGCTTATGTTTTTGCTGACATAAGGTACCCTGGTGTCCCACGAGTTAACTTAAATGAAATTTCAAAGGATCAAAACTTCACCATCGGGGATATAACTCTAAATCCAATTGAGGTAATGCACTATAAGCTGCCAGTGTTAGGCTTCAGAATTAAAAATTTGGTTTACATCACGGATGCTAATTACATTTCTGATTCAGAATTTCAAAAAATCGAAGGGTGTGATGTACTTATTCTAAATGCGCTAAGAAAGGAAGAACACATCAGTCACTTCACTCTTTCAGAGGCTATTGAAATTGGGAAGAAATCAGGTGCAAAACAAGTATATTTTACCCACATTAGTCATTTATTAGGTTTACATGACGGAATAAGTAAAGAACTGCCAAGCAACATGCATCTATCCTATGATGGTCTTACCATTGAATTTTAAACTTTCTTCTTATATTTCCATGAATTAGTATCACATGGAAAGATTTATTGTAAAAAACTGGATAAATAAAAAAGCAGAAGAACTCACCAAAAAAGGTGAATCTCCTGATTTTATCTCAAAATTTAAATCCATATTTAAAGGTGAAGAAGACCTAGCTTGGCATAAAATCGTTATTGCCATCTTTTCAATCATTGGTTTTTTCTTAGCCATTAATGGAATTTTAACAGCTGTTCTTGATGATGAAGGACAGACTATGAATGTCATCTCTTTGTTCTTTTGTCTCGGTTCCTACGTTGTATATAAAACTGTATATCCTAACGTTAGAATTCTTAGAGAAATAACTTCTTTCTTATTTGTATGGGGCATGGTATTTCTATTTTGGTCCTTAATGGAAATGCTCGGAATTAGCGTTTATGAAAACGAATTATACATATGGTATTTCGTCCTATTTTCTTCCCTTTATATCGTTTATCAAGAAAAATCCTACGCTGCTGCGTACATTTTGTTTTTTATACCGTTGACCTACTATATCAAAGCTGTAACTTCTGTTATAGGCCTTATTAGTGCGGGCATAACACCATTGTTAGGATTGGGCAGAGGCTTTGGAAGAAGAACAGACCCAGATGAAATACAGGAAATGGTGATGGGCTATTTTGAATTACCATGGGGTGAATACTTTTTCATGCTAATAAGTATCCTTGCAGTTTTTGCTATGCTATTTTACCTTAAACCAAAAAAATACAAACTTGCCTATGTATTTATAGGCTGGGCTGCTGCAATAAGTTTGAGTACATCTATTTTTATGCTATGCCCTAGAGGTGGTTATTTATTGATGGGTATAACTCCTTTCTTTCTGTATATCGTTGGTAGATACTTTTACCCGAATGATGAATATTTTGGAATTTTAAATAAGCCTCTACAACTTCTCTCCTGGGGGTTCGCTTTAAATGGGTTACTTGTGCTAAACATTACACCTGTATTTCCTGAATTAGATTACAGTAATTCCAAATTTTTAATCGGTTTTATCGTCTTTCTTGGACTAGTGGGATCAGTGCTGTATTATATAAATACTCAAAAAGAAATAAGATTATCAGAGTTAAACCCTTTATTTCATGTTTCAACTGTATTAATCATTCTTAGCTATTTGGTAGGAACAGAAAACTCCATGTTCATGGTGCATCTGCTCGCCCACTTTGGTATGATCGCAGCCGGTGCAATGTTGATTGTAAAATCAACCAATAGCAAGCTACCCTATTGGGCCTTTTTAGGCTACCCTATTCTGGTAACTGGGTTGATATTTTTAGTTTTCACCACAAACATTATTGAAAGCGGAACTTCCAGATCAGTTATTGGGATACTATTATTCTTACTGGGAGCTGGGACCTTGGTTCTTGCGTACCACCTGCTGCAGGAATGGAAAGTTGATAAAATATTAATTCAAAAGAATGGAAGTAATATTATTGACGAGAAAACAGGCAGTCTATATGAAGAAGATATCAATGAAATGCTAGATGAAGATACTCCTAGACCTACAAGCACCCAATCATATAAACCAAAATCTGGTATTATTGATATTGATGAACCAGATTCAAAACCAGAAGACGATAATACCTCTGACGATTCAAATGAATCTCCTAATTCAGACGAGAAGGATTTATTAGATTAAAACGAGGGATTTTTACGTCAAGGCTTTCCATCGTGTCAGTTCTAACAAATAAGTAGGATCCTTCCATGAATCCCATATCTCTATGAAGCTGACATCCGCTTTGGTAACTATGACTTTCATTGGGTAAAATAACTGGCTGCTCACCTATTACACCTTCACCCTTAACTGACTTAACGTGACCAAAACTGTCAAAAATGTACCATTCCCTGCTCAATAATTGAACCGGGAATGGATTGGTATTTTTAATTTCAACTAGGTAACTAAAAACAAACTTATTTAAGTGAGGATTTGAATATTCCTCACTGTAAGTACTTTCAACAGAAACAGAAATTCCTTCGCTTATGTTAACCTCAGATCTACTCATTAATCCAAGCTACCAAATACCTTTTTCAATAAGTCACTTACCCTAGCCACCGGGTTGGCTCTGATATTATTTTCCTCCTTTCTAATCATAAGGAATAAGCCGTCAATAGCCTTTCCGGTTACATAGGCATTTAAATCTGTGTTAATTGGCTCCTTGTTGGAGAATGGCAAGTTTGCAACTGCATTATAACCATTCGTAATGGGCTCCCAATATTTTGTAAGACTTACTTTTTCGATTGCCGCTGCCACCTTAGGCGAAAATTTCTCTGTCAGTTTAGCTGTTGTTTTATCTTTTAAATAAGCGGTTGCAGCACCTTCTCCTCCATTTAAAATCCCAAAGGCATCTTGAATGGTCATCTCTTTAACAGCATCAATAAAAATAGGTGCGGCCTCTTTTGAGGCTTCCTCAGCAGCACGGTTCAAGGTAAGCTCAAATTTGTCTACTTGTCCTCCTAAGCCATTATCAACAGCCCATTCTTTTGCTCTTACTGCATCTTCAGGAAAGGGTAGTTTTATCTCAGGGTTTTTCCAAAATCCATCTTCTTTTTGAGCGGATGCAGAAGACTTGTTAGTCCCTACAATTAAAGCCTCTTTTAGGCCTGAAGCTACTTCCTCCTTGGTTAAAGCTGGTGCCGTATCTCCTGTAGGAGCTGTGGCCACGTCAGCTATTTCCTCTAACACATCACATGCCGCAAATACCAGAGAAATGGATAGGGCAAAAAATACTACTTTTTTCATCTTACAAATTTTTGCTAGCCAAACTTACAAATATTTTGCCACTCAATGATTTGGTTGTAGATTTGAGAAATGGACGATAAACAACTCCTTGCTGGTATAATTACAATTGGTGATGAATTACTCATCGGTCAAACCATAAATACGAATGCCGCATGGATGGGAGAACAACTTTCATTTAATGGAATAGAAGTCCATCAAAACCTGACGATTAGGGATACTGAAGAGGAGATACTAGCTTCAATAGATTATATGATGCCAAAGGTTGACGTGATTCTAATGAGCGGTGGCCTTGGCCCGACCAAAGATGACATCACAAAATATACCCTATGCAAGTACTTTGATAGCCGTTTAGAGCGGAATCAAGAAGTTGAAAATAGGGTTAAAGAATATTTTGACCAAAGGAATAGACCAATGCTTGAGGTTAATTATCGTCAAGCGGATTTACCACACAATGCTGAAGTCATACCTAATTTTAATGGTACAGCCAGCGGTATGTTATTTCAAAAAAATGGGAAAATATTGGTAAGCATGCCAGGAGTACCATATGAAATGAAGGCCATGGTAAGCGACTTTGTCATTCCAATTATTCAAGAGACCTTTGAGTTAACGGAAATATTCAATCGAACAATTCGAACAATAGGCATTGGAGAATCATATTTAGCTGAAATTTTAGAAAAATGGGAGACGAATTTGCGCTCAAATGGACTTGGACTCGCCTACTTGCCATCACCGGGAGAGGTGAAACTAAGAATTTCAGCTAAAAACATCCCATCAACTAAACTCAGAGTTGACCATTTTGCTGAACAACTCTACACCCTTATACCTGAATATATTTACGGTGAAGGAACTGAACTAATTCAAGAAAAAGTTGGCAGGGAACTTAGTCGACAACAAAAAACCTTGGCTATTGCTGAAAGTTGTACCGGTGGATTCCTTGCTCATACTATAACCAGTGTAAGTGGTAGTTCAAATTATTTTTGGGGCTCTGTTGTGGCTTATGAAAATGAAGTCAAGATAAAGTTTGTCGGCGTTGAACGCGATAGTATAATTGATCATGGCGCAGTAAGTAAGGAAGTTGTGGAGCAACTTGCTATAAACGTTCGAAATAAATTTGGCTCTAGTATTGGTCTTGCAACAAGCGGAATTGCTGGTCCTACTGGTGGTACAAAAGAAAAACCTGTGGGTACAATTTGGATAGCTATGGCAGATGGGGATTCGGTTTATAGTGAGTTATTGCAGCTGGGTAACAATCGCTTACGAAACGTTACTATCACGAGTAAGACGCTTTTAATGCGCTTGTTCAAAAAGTTAGAGAATAAATAGAATTAAAATTGCGTATTCAAAGAAAAATTAGTTTCTTTGCACCCGCTTTTGTAGAAACGAAAAGATTACAAGATGTCAAGAGTTTGCCAATTAACAGGAAAAAGAGTTATATCAGGAAACAACGTTTCCCACTCAAATACTAAGACGAAAAGAGTTTTTCGTCCTAATTTAATTACAAAGAAATTCTATTTACCTAAAGAGGATAAATACATTACTTTGAAAATTTCAACTTCAGCGTTGAGAAACATTAACAAGAAAGGAATTGAAGCGTGTGTTAAAGAAGCACGCGAGAAAGGATATTTAAAAGATTAATCACGCGTCAAGCGTGAGATTTTTTCCCTCCTTAGATTCATTTCTAAGGAGGGTTTTTTGTTTATTTAAATCCTCTCATTTATTACATTTGCTAAATGTCGAACCAGCTTAACATAAAGAACAAGAAAGCATATTTTGAGTATGAAATACTTGAGAAGTATGTCGCTGGTATTCAATTGACCGGAAGTGAAATCAAAAGTTTGCGTGCAGGCAAAGGAAGTATTAAAGAGGCTTACTGTGTATTCGTTAAAAACGAACTGTACATCCGTAACATGCACATTGCAGAATACACCCAGGCAAGCTACACCAACCACGAACCTACAAGAGATAGGAAATTACTTTTAAACCGACAGGAATTAGACAAGTGGCATAAAAAAATCAAGACCAAAGGAAATACCATTGTCCCGCTAAAATGTTTTCTGGCAAGCAATGGATATGCAAAACTTGAAATTGGCTTGGCCACGGGTAAGAAAATTCATGATAAGCGATCTACAATCAAGGATAAGGATGTGAAACGTGATATGGATCGAGCCTTGAAAAATTATTCTTAATATAGTTATGACACGCCCCTTCCATCTCGCAATTGCCGTAAAGGATCTTGAACTTTGCAGAGCTTTCTATTCTAATATTTTACAATGTAAAGAGGGACGATCATCAGATCACTGGGTTGACTTTGATTTTTTTGGGCACCAATTAGTACTTCATCAAAAAGATGATTACGAAATTAACGCTCCCATAGAAAATAATGTTGACGGTCATGCTGTACCTGTGCCGCATTTTGGGGTTGTTCTGAAATGGGAGGATTGGGAAAAACTATCTAAACACCTAAAAGGTCAGCGAGTTGAGTTTGTTATTGATCCATACATCCGATTTAAAAATCAGATTGGAGAACAGGCGACCATGTTTTTTATGGACCCTGAAAATAATGCCCTTGAGTTCAAGGCATTTAAAAATGACAATCAACTTTTCGCAAAATAAGTTGTTATGCCTAGGCCTGAGTAGTAGGCCCCCCAAAATTCATTGGGATAGGCGGAGTATCATTTTCTTTAATTGTACCGTGAAGACTTTCAAATTTACTTACATTATCCTGTAAGGCTCTCATCAAGCGCTTGGCATGTTGAGGTGTTAAAAATATTCTTGACTTCACCTTCGCCTTCGGAACACCAGGCATTACTTTAATGAAATCCAATACAAACTCGGAGTTTGAGTGCGTAATTACAGCTAAATTTGAGTAAGTACCCTCCGCTACTTCCTCTGTAAGTTCTATGTTTAACTGTCCGTTGTTTTGGTTATTCTCTTCCATGCCCTAAAGATACTTAAATGAAAATTGAATGAATAATTTTAATCCCTAAAGTTCCTACATCCCTTGAAAACGAGCTTTGGGCGCGTCTGACAATTTTGCATAATCTTGATTATTCAAGGATAACTGCCCTTCCATAGCAATCATGGCTGCGTTATCCGTACAAAATTGAAATTCTGGAATATAAACTTCTAAACCTTCCTTTTTTCCGAGAGCAACTATATCATTCCTTAATTGGCTGTTTGCAGATACTCCTCCTGCAAGTGCAATATGTTTTACTCCTGTCTCCTTTGCTGCTCGTTTTAATTTTTGCAATAAAAATCTAACGATTGTATCCTGATAAGATGCACAGACATCCCTAAGGTTTTCCTCTTTAAAGCGCTCATTATTCCTCTCGTTTTTCTGGATAAAGTACATTAAACTGGTTTTCAAACCACTGAAGCTATAGTCCAGACCTTGTATTTTTGGTATCGGGAACTCGAATTTATTTCGATTACCTTCTTTTGCGTATTTGTCAACCAAGGGGCCGCCAGGATATGGTAAACCAAGAAGTTTGGCAGCCTTATCAAAAGCCTCTCCCGCAGCATCATCTATGGTTTGTCCAATCACTTTCAATTCAAAAGGAGATTCTAGTAGAACCAATTGCGTGTGACCTCCACTTACTGTAAGACATAAAAATGGGAACTCAGGAACCTTTTTAAACTCAGCTTCTTTTTGTATAAAATGCGCCATTATATGCGCTTTCATATGATTTACAGAAATTAAAGGGATACCTAAACTCTGTGACATTGACTTGGCAAATGAAGCTCCAACAAGCAGTGAACCCATTAAACCGGGGCCCATGGTTACAGCAATTGCATTTAAATCCTTGGACTCAACTTTAGCCTTTTTAAGTGCCCCCTGTACTACAGGCACTATATTACTCTGATGTGCCCTACTGGCCAACTCCGGAACAACCCCTCCGTATTCCGCATGGATTTGCTGCCCAGCCATAACATTACTAAGCATTACATCACCCCTCAAAACAGCGGCTGAGGTATCATCACAACTAGATTCAATCGCCAAAATTAAGGCCTGTTTATTGATATGTTTATCAAAACTTGGTATCGCCATTTAAGAATAAGATATTTGCGATAAATTTACTTAAATTTTAACCCATTAAAAAAATATTCCGCATAACGAGAAATTCCATTTTCATTCTTATTGAATGGTTGTTTTTATTGCTCGTTTTGCTTGTGTTTTTAATTAGAACCCCGGCTTTTCAAACCTACATGGCCAATCAACTGGGGGCCTATCTTTCAAAGGAATGGGGCGTCAAAGTAAAAATCGATCGGGTTAATATAAATATTGACAAATTCGTTGACCTTGAAGGGCTTTTTATTGGTGACCGCTATGGGGATACACTCGTTTACGCTGAAACTTTTCGAGCTGATATTGATCAACTTTTATTTCGGAAGAAAAAAATAAAAATATCCAGTGCTAAATTATACAACCCCGTAATCAAATTATACCGCAAAAAGGAAGCAAAAAATTGGAACTACCAGTTTTTAATGGACTATTTTGCATCTGAGGATACCACTAAAAGTGAATGGAAGTTCGGAATAGACAAGATTGACTTACAAAACGCTAGGGTATTATATCATGATGCTCATAAAGCAAATGCACCTCCTGGAATTGTTGATTTTAATAAATTAGATTTATATGGGCTCACAGCTAATCTTACAGAAATAAAAATCCCAAAGAGCAGCTTTGAAACCAAAATAGAACGACTTGCCTTACATGATAAGAACAGCGGTTTTACGCTTACTAATTTAAAGAGTAAGACGCGCATTTCACCCCGAGGGATATTTCTTGTTCAGCCACGAATAAAAACACCTCATAGTAATCTAAAGGCGACAAAATTCATTCTCCGATCAAAATCATACCAAGACTATTCGGAGTTTTTGACTAAAATAAAGTTTGACGCTGAATTCTCAGAAGGAAATGAAGTTTCCGCAAGAGATATCGCCTATTTTGTTCCTGACCTGCAGGGGTTGAATCGACAGCTTGCATTTACCACTAAATTGAAAGGACCCATTTCTCATTTAAAAATCAATGACTTTGAGAGTAATTTTGCACCAGATTCTTACATAGCAGCAAATATTGAATTGGATGGACTCCCTAATTTCGAGAACACCTTTATTGTGGCAAATATTGATTCGCTCAAAACAACGACTACAGATATAAACGGTATTCATTTACCTCCTTACAACGATACTTCCTATATAAATCTACCTGAGAGCTATATGGCACTGGGAGAAATGAATATGAATGGGAGTTTTACAGGCTTTGTGAATGACTTTGTAGCCTATGGAGATTTGCAATCAGATTTAGGAAAAGTAAGAGGGAATCTGGCATTATTTGCCGATGATTCTACCGAAAGATTTGATTACAGTGGTGATTTAGTAGCTACTAATTTTGGTCTGGGTCAACTTTTTGAGGTACCGGAAGTCGGAAACATTACGGGTGCCGTTAAAATTGATAATGGTTATGGATACACGGTTGATGATATGTATGCCGAACTAAGCGGGAATTTTGAAGCCATTGATTTGTTAGGATACACTTACAACAACATTAAGTTATACGATGGTACTTATAAGAAAGACTTTTACCAGGGGAAATTTGATATTGATGATCCACACGTTCAATTAAAATTTGATGGTTTCTTTGATGACAGGAAGAAGGATCCAAAATATAAGTTTACAGCAAGTATAAAAAATGCCCATCTGCACGAGCTTAATTTGGTTCCAGAAGGTGAAGATGCAATTATATGTGCTGAATTAAATGTTAACGCATCTGGTTTAGATTTGGACCATTTTAAGGGTGAAATAAACGCGGACGATATCACCGTATACAGAAAAGGAATGGACCATACCTTAGGGTTAATGACCTTTGAAACCAACACAACCGAAACGGAGAAAAGCCTCACCTTTACTTCAGACTTCTTGTATGCTAGTATGAATGGTCAATTCACCTTTGCTAATTTGGGCAATGAATTTTATTATTTAGCTTCAAACGTTCTACCCAGTTTGTTTGATAAGAACAATGTAGACCCAGAAAAACTTCAAGACAATTTCAGCTTTAATGTTGTATTTGAAGAAAACAAAGAGCTAATTGCCATTTTTGACACAGCGCTTCATATAGCTCCGGGTACACGTCTTTATGGTGATGCAGACTTCTTGTTCACATCATTTGACTTTTCACTTGATTCAAAGGAAATAAAATACGGGGATTATCTTTTAGATGAATTTGAATTAAGTGCGATTAATGAGGATGATATATTGTTTGTTCAAGCCAATGCAGACAGGTTGAATGTTTCAAAGGATGTTCATTTTGATAATTTTAAACTTGCATCCATACCCTATCAAGATAACCTAGCCCTGAAATTCAAATGGTTTAATGACTCGCTTGATAACGGAAACCTTTCGGCAAGCGGTTACTTCTACTCTCCTACTCATTATGAGTTTACGATAAAGGCAAATAAGAAAAAACTACAATCTGATCCTAAATACTATGATTTTGCCATCTTAGGTAACCAATGGCAGATTACCCAAAATAGCCTGATTGAAATTAACGCAGACACCATTGCTATAGATAGTTTGATCCTAAAGGCTCATAAAATAGGAAATGCCGTAACAGATCAAATAGTGCTTCTGGATGGTAGGATATCAAAATCATTAGAAGATTCTTTGTTTTTCTATACCGATAATTTTGAATTGGCTCAAATCAGCCCTATTATAGGTTCAGATGATTATCCTATAACAGGTACGCTGAATGCTGATGCAAGTTTAACAAGCCTATACGAAACACCAAAATTTGAAGGGAAAGCCCTAATCGACTCCTTAACAGTTAAAAAATTTCTGGTAGGAAATGTTGATGTTGCATGTGACTACATAAATGAAGACAACAGCATTAAATTAAATGGATATATAGATCATACTGAAGACTCCTTGAACATTAGTGGGTTTATTCACCCCTTAAGAACAGAAGACCCTATGGATCTGAGGCTTGATTTCAAGGAAACAAACCTAGAATTCGTGCAAGTTTTCATTCCTGAATCAGAAGTTGGAGGGTTTAGTGCCTTTGCAAATGGTCACCTAGATATAAAAGGCAAGTATAGCGAACCTCTCATTAATGGCCACCTGGATATAAGCAACGGATACATTATGCTTACCTATCTCAATACTAGTTACTATTTCGAAGGTCCCATTGATATTACAGAAGACATGGTCCAACTAAATGGTATACCAATTTGGGATGAAGAGAGTTATTATTTGGATTTAGAATCCAATGGAATGGTGTATGGTCAGTTAGTGCACTCAAATTTCAAAGAATTAAGCTATGACTTTGATGCAGAAGTTAACCAAATGCTTCTCCTCAACACCAACTATACCCAGAATCCATTATACTTTGGGCGAGCATACGGCAGTGGGACCATTAACATTTTCGGATATGATGAGAAAATGGAAATCAATGTAACCGCAAAATCTGAAAAAGGAACAAAGTTTTTCCTACCCCTTTATGGAGCGGATGAGGTTACACTTCAAAGTTTTGTGCATTGGGTAAATAATGACACCACAGATACCACAGGCTACTCGGTAGAATTGGAAGATATCACCATGAACTTTGATCTCGAAATTACTGAAGATGCGGAGGTACAAATCATATTTGACCCTACCATTGGGGACGTTATGACGGGAAGAGTCAAAGGAAATCTTGAAATGAAGATTGATGAATTTGCAGAGTTCAAGCTGTATGGGGATCTTGAAGTAGTGGAAGGAGAGTATTTATTCACCCTTTATAACGTAATCAACAAAAAATTTGATGTCAAACCTGGCGGTACTATACGCTGGACTTCAGGCGACCCTTATGACGCCGTAATTGACCTAGTAGCGATTTACAAACTAAAAGCACCATTATATAACTTGGTGGCCCTGGAAGATGATAAATACAACAGAAAAACGAATGTGGAATGTGAAATGCACCTTCAAAAAGACCTGTTTAACCCTTTAATTGAGTTTGATATTGATATCCCAAAAGGCGATCAGAATGTTGAAGCTGCTTTGGCGAAATTGGAAAGTGATGAGCAAGAACTCTTGAAGCAATTTTTTGCCTTAATGGTCATAAATAATTTTGTCGCTCCAGAATCAGAGTCTCTTATTTCCTCTGGTGTAAACGCTACAACGGCTGATTTGATAAATAACCAACTTTCCAATTGGCTAAGTGCATTCAGTGATGATTTTGATCTTGGATTTAATTATAACCCCGGAGACTTATTGAGCAACGAGGAACTCGCACTTGCCTTTGAGACACAACTACTGAACAACAAACTATTGTTAAGTGCTAATATTGGTTATTCTAACGGGAACAATTCCAACGTTAATAGTGCTTCAAGCATAATAGGTGACTTTAGCTTGGAATACAAAATAAATAAGGAAGGTACCTTTAGGGTAAGAGCTTTTAATGAAACGAATGACTTTGATGTTACCAATAATGTAGACTCAAGATATACCCAAGGTGTTGGGATTTCCTATACGGAAGACTTTGACACCCTTAAAGAGGTAAAGTTATTCAGAGGAATTGGAAATTTCTTCGGAAGAATTTTTGGTAAAAAATCCAAGGAAATTGAAATTCAGGAAGAGGAAACTGACGAAAACAAGCAATAAGCTTATGCTAACTCATGCGCTACGCACTTCTCAATACTCGTAATTTCTAGGCCATATCCTATTGGACCCGTTTTTCTATCAGAAGAGGTAATAAGTTTAATTTTCCTAACTCCCATTTCTCTTAAAATCTGAGCACCAACACCATAATCTTTCTTATCCATTTTCAAGCTTGAAGCTATGTTTGCTTTGCCTTCGTTAATGGCATTCTTGTAGGCTTCCAATTGTGCAATGATGTTTTCATCTTTTCTCTGCTGATTCATCAACACCAAAACTCCATTGTCCCAGTCTGAAAGCAATTTTAGGGTATCAGAGATAGTGGGTCCTTCATAGTCGGAAATTGCCCCAAATAAATCATGAGTCATAGTTGAACTATGGACTCTAACAGGAATTTCCGCATCTGCTTTTAGCTCCCCTTTTTTAAGGGCTAAATGGATATCTCCTGTTGTTGTTTGCTCAAAAGCAAATAATTCAAAATCACCATATTTAGTAGGTAACTTGAAATTTATTTTTTTCTCAATTAGACTTTCATTTTTTAAACGATACTCAATCAAGTCCTCAATGGAGATTATTTTTAAATTGTGCTTAGCAGCTATTTCTAACAATTCAGGAAGACGCGCCATGGTTCCATCTTCATTCATTATTTCGACAATAACACCTGCTGGCTCAAAACCACACATCCTTGAAAGGTCAACTGCTGCTTCCGTATGCCCCATCCTTCTTAAAACGCCACCATTTTTAGCACGCAGTGGAAAAATATGACCCGGCTTACCCAGTTCTTTTGGATCAGTGTTTTCATCAATCAAGGCTAAAACAGTTTTAGAACGATCGCTTGCCGAAATACCAGTAGTACAACCATGTCCAATCAAATCAACAGAAACAGTAAAAGGAGTTTCAAAGGCAGCCGAATTGCTGGACACCATTAAATCAAGACCAAGTTCATCACATCTTTCTTCCACAAGTGGAGCACAAATCAATCCCCTACCATGTGTGGCCATAAAGTTTATTACTTCAGGAGTTGCGTGACGAGCTGCGCATACAAAGTCACCTTCATTCTCTCTATCCTCATCGTCAACGACAATAATTACCTTTCCAGCTTTGATGTCATCTAAAGCTTCTTCTATGGTGTTCAATTCGTTCATGTGGCAAAGTTATGAGTTATTTCCCTTCCGTGTTATCTTGAAAACAAGATTCCATCAATATTTCGGTCGTTTTATCCCATTTATATCTTTCTTCCACCCATTTTTGAGCATTTCTGCTTATCTCCTTGTAATAAGAAGGGTTTGAAAGCAAATAACTGATTTTCTCTCTGAACTCTTTAGCATTTGAAGCAAGTAAAATCTCTTTACCATCATCGGCAGCTACGGCATTATTTGCCATTGGCGTTGTAATACAAGGCACTCCCAAGGCCATACTTTCCAAAATTTTATTCTGCATGCCTGTGCTAATAAACATGGGAGCAACTAAAATTTTTGACTCCAAATAAGACACTCTGATATCTTCAACCCAAGATCTTAACTCCAAGTTTGGGGCTTGCATATCTTGAATTTCCTTGCTTGGGTTTGCACCTGAAAACAACACTTTCAAATTTGGCATTTTCAAGACTATTTCCTTGAAAATAAAGCGACAGCTTTCAATGTTAGGCGGGTATGATAAATTTCCTACAAAACATAGATCATACTTCTTTTCAAGTCGAATATTAGGATTAAGAAAATTTTCAGAAATACCATTTGGAACAACGATGATTTCTTCTCTTAAGGGATGAGGAATAAGTTTTTTATCCTGCTCTGAAATAATCGTATGATGTTCAAAATAATTAAACATCCGATACTCATACCTTTTTAAACGTTTTGCCTCTGATTTATATAGCCATTTCATCGGCCATTTTTGTTTTCCAGCCATTCTTTCCATCCCAACAGATAGAACATCCTGGTAATCCAATGTCTTGGTAAAATTGATTTTATCCTTTCCATATTCAGCCGTTCTTAAAAGCTGATGATATAAGAAATCTACTTGCTTTTCCTCAATAAAATTATCCCACTTCTTCTTTGCCTTTCTATTATAAAAATAGGCAACCTGAAAAGGCGTTTTAAGAACGAAATTCTTGAGTAAAGCGAATCGTTGACTCCATTTCTTTAGAACAAAATATTCAATTGATTGACAGAAAGATAATTTAGCTAAAAGCTCTTGACTAGGGGACTCATTCGTCAAGCAAAACAAATGTACCTCATATTTTTTTGCCAGTTCCTTTAATTGATAATATGCTCTTAGTTTATCTCCCTTTTCCAAAGGGTAAGGAAACCTACTTAATATGACGGCTATTTTCTTCACAAAAGCTTTTCGTAAAAAGCAATTAAACGTTTTGACAGCCGAGAGTTATCGTACTCATTTTTTATCGTTTTTATTGCATTGTTTCCCAGCCTTTCTATTTCATTCGGATTTTGACATAGCGAAATGATTTTTTCTGCCATGTCTTCTGGGGTATCCGCGATAAGAATATCCTCATTATCCGTGTAATGAATTCCCTCAGCTCCAATAGTTGTACTTATAATTGCCTTACCTTTTGCCATCCCCTCAATAATCTTAATTCTTATTCCACCTGCACTTAAGATAGGAACAACCATAATTGCCTTATCAGATAAATATTCATCTGCAGACTTTATCTCACCCTCAATTTTAAGATTCCCAGTTGACTTTTTTATGAGTTTTTCTGGCATTCCCCTACCTGCAAAGTGAATATGAATATCCTTTGGTAGCAAAGGAAATACTTTATCAATGAACCACTCTACCGCTTCAAGATTCGGCATCCAATCCATCGCTCCAAGATGAAACACATTCGCCGATTTACTCACAGCTTGATCTAAAATCTTTTCACTATTGACCCCAAAAGGAATTGTTGTAACCGGTATTTCAACTTCTCCTTCATATTTTTCAGCATCTTTAAAACTAATCGCTGCAATGCCATCCACTTCACGAATTGTGTTCTCTTCGTATCGTTTAATTTGAGAAGCTAAAACCTTTAAGTAAGACTTTTTAAGTCGATTTGATTCTTGACTTGTAAGCCTTGCCCAAATCATATATTCTAAGTTGTGCGATCTTAAAACAACTTTTGCCTTAGGATTGTACCTGCGGATCGTACCAATATATGGCGAAACAAAAAGGCTTTCCAAATGTATGATGTCAAATTCTTCAGCCTGTAAAATTTCCTTTAATCGGATATCAACATCTGGGGTGAAAAAACGACTCACATTATACGAATCGGAAGTAACGAGAGCACTGAAGGCATCAACCAGGTTTACTTTCGTATTTACGTACACTGATTCAAACCGTGTTTTCTCCAAGTATTCTTCAGATAAGTTCTCTCGAGATACTGGATGCTTGTCGGTTTCAATACTGAATATCTTTAAGTCAACCCCTTGATCCATCAAGCCTTGACTTATTTGGTTCATGGCAATACATCCCCCATCAACGGGATGACAAGGTGGTTTATTACAAAATTGAAGAACCTTCATTAAGTAGTAGCTTTCTTTTTGAACCAACGAAGGTAAGTTTCTTTCTTAAACATTGCTGACTCACCAGATGCTTTTATAAACAAGAAAATTGCAAAAGGTGTAAGACATATCGGAGCGAGCCATAGACCAAGATAAGGTTCTAACGAGTCTGATTTCACCATGTTCTCCCCTGTCTTACTGATAATGAAATAGAGAATGAAAATAATTACCGCAAATAGCACGGGCATTCCTATCCCCCCCTTCCGCACCACTGCACCTAGAGGAGCCCCAATGAAGTAGAGAATAAAAACGGAATAACAAAGGCTGAAAATTCTGTGCCAGGCGATCTTCATGTGCTTGATATACTCATCCGGCTCAGTAAAGGCATGAACTTTATATTTCACATCCTTCTCTATCTGTCCTGCTCCGATTTGGGCTCTGTTAAGCAGTGATTTGTAACTTCCAGGATCAAGCCCTTTGGTAGGATCCATTGCAGATACATTATTCAGTGAAATACGCCCAGTATCTCTAAAATAAAACAAACGTTCTTTGCTCACATTAATGCCGTTTTTGACCATTTCAATTTTATGATTTTCAATAGAGTCAATGGCCTCTGAAAGCTGTTGATGATTTAATATCTCCACCCTATCCTTAAACTCATTAAAATTTGAACGTTGTAGTTTAAAAGAAGCCAAGTCAAGAGTAATTGCTGCCGTTTTGAAATAGGTCTTTCGATATGGTGCTTTTGAGTTCTCCATACTTTTTGGAGCAAGCGTCTCGTGTGATTCCCCATCAAACAGCCTTAATATCAATGTGTTCCCCGTTGGATCTTTCGAAATTTTAGCTCGGTCGGCATAAATTTCTCTTCGGTCGTTCCCATAATAATGGGTTTTAAACTCTGAGATATGAATCCCTTTTAAGTTATTCTCGTCAAGTTTTTTATCAATTTTAATTCTATAGCCCTCGAAATCTTTGATGTACTCACCCTCTTTTAACAATAAAGTCGCTTTTGAATCTGCTATATCATTTACCAGAACTCTGAATTTCAAGTTAGCTTCTGGCCAAACATAATTCGCGAATAGGTAGGTTCCAAAAGTAAGCACTACAATAAATCCTGTAAGTGGTTTAAGAATCTTCCACAATGACATCCCTGAGGATTTCATGGCAACAAGTTCATTGAGCTCGCCTAACTTCCCTAAGGTCATAATAGACGATAATAAAACAGCAAGGGGTAAAGCCATAGGCACAAGACTTGCGCATGCGTACAACATCATTTCAGAAATTGTAGCATAATCCAAGCCTTTACCCATCAAGTCGTCAATGTACTTCCAAAGAAATTGCATGACAAGAAAAAACAGGGAAACTACAAAGGTTCCAATAAAAGGCCCAATAAAGGAGCGTATGATATAAAGGTTAAGCTTCTTCAAGCGTGCAGCTTTCCTGCAAAGTTACGAACCTACGGTCATTTTTAGTTCATCTACTTGACTATCCCATAATCTGGAAGATTCATCAATCTCATCTTCTTCAGCAAAATCAGTAATCATAAGGGCTACGTCTTTTGTAAGTGGGTCAATTTTAATTCGAAATTCGAAATAAGAATCAATACCATCTTCCTCATCCTCCAACCATTGAAATTTTATGAACTCATTGGTTTTCTTTGTTAGCAAACGGGCTTGCTCTTCATCACCGTCCCAAAAAAAAGTGTAAACCCCGTCTCTAATATTCACATCATCGGCAAACCATTCGGATAAACCGCTGGGAGTTGCCAACATATTATACAAGATTTTGGTTGAGGTTTTGAGTGTATATTCTAGTTCAAATTTTACTTTATCTGACATGTGTGTATCTAATTACGTATTTTCGCAAAAAAATTTCTTGCAAGTGGGCAAGATAAGTAAAATTTTAAAATGGCGTTAGTACACAGCTTTGAAAAATCAGGAAATGTTTTATTTCGATATAGAGGGCAAATTCCAGTAATATTATTTATTGCCGCAATACCTGTAATTTACTATGGTGGCTTTGGGTTTGTAACTTCTGAAAAAGCTTACTGGATAAGTTTAATTTCCTGCATTTTAGTTAGTGTTTTAGGATTCATTGTAAGAGCATATACCATTGGAACTACACCAAGGGGAACTTCCGGAAGAAATACGAAAGAACAAGTGGCTGAAGTATTAAATTCTACAGGAATTTACTCTGTTGTAAGACACCCACTTTATCTTGGTAATTATCTCATGTGGATTGGAATTGTTGGTTTTACCTTTAATATTTGGTTTGTCATCTGTGTTAGTCTTGCTTACTGGCTTTATTACGAGCGCATTATGTTTGCAGAAGAACGCTTCTTGGAAAGAAAATTTGGTCAAGATTATATAGATTGGTCAAATGGGAGACCCGCATTTTTTCCCAACTTTAAATTATGGAAACCAACAGATATTTCTTTTTCAATAAAGGCTGTTTTGAGGAGAGAGTACAGCGGTATATTAGCGACAGTTTTAGCTTATTGCTTTATTGAAATTCTGAGACATTACTTCATAATGGATGAATTTTATATCAGTACAACTACCTATATCGTACTTGCAACTACCCTTCTCTACACTATCGTGATGCGTACCTTAAAAAAGTCGACCACAATTTTAAACGAAGAGGGACGTAGTTAATTGAAAATATTTATATTTGCCGCCCCAAAGTTATGTATGGCGAGATAGCTCAGTTGGTTAGAGCGCAGGATTCATAACCCTGAGGTCCCGGGTTCAACTCCCGGTCTCGCTACAAAGAAAAGGTCAGTATATACTGACCTTTTTTATTTTCTATTAGGCGCTTTTTTGATGAATGGTTTGCATTGGCCCAAATTCTCCTTGATATTTGAGTTATGAAAAACATCATTCTTCTTATCATATTTAGCGTTTCCTCTTTTTTGGGATTTACTCAACAAAATTGTCCGTGTTGTTCTGCCCCCTATCAAGAATTCGATTTTTGGCTAGGTGAATGGGAAGTTTTTGACACCAGCTATAATTGGGTAGGAAGAAATTCTCTGGTAAAGCGGGAATATGGCTGTGTAATTCAGGAAAGCTGGAGTTCACAAGGTTCGGGAACTTCTTTAAATTATTTTGACCGAAATGATAGCCTTTGGCATCAATTATGGGTTGCGAGCGCTGGAACAAATCTTAAGATTTATGGTGGATTTCAAGATGGAAAAATGGTGATGCAATCCGATCTCATTCCTGGAAGAAGAATTCCTTTTTATAAAAACAGGATCACATGGACTCCAAATAATGACGGGACCGTTACTCAACGTTGGGACATTATTGATAGTACCGACAAGATGCTCCAAACTTCTTTTTTAGGAATTTATCATCCCCGTATAGAAATAAAAATTGAGAAGCCCCTTGGTGGTCACATTTTAATAAGAAACGACAGTATTTTTGACTTTAAACTTGACCTTGAGAAGCAAGCAATTCAGCCAAAGGCAATCACATTGGATTGGAGTAAAAAACTCAATTTGAATGAAGTAAATAAAATCAAAGAATTGGCTAATAACAACTTTGAAAAACCTGTCGGTAAGAAAAGTGATGCGCTTGCCTTTAATTATAAACTATCCATTAAAGATCAAAAAGGTGCTAGAAAGCTTTTACTAGCCTACGAAAACGAAAAGTTAAAATTATTGCTTGATTATCTTAACACCTTGAATACTGAATAAGCAATCTAACTAAATCATATATAACAAGTACAAAACAAAAGCCCATTACAAAAAAATGCAATGGGCTTTGTTAAAGTGTTAAACGATTGTTATCTCGTAAATAGGATTTCTCTTAATTTTGGTAATGGCCATAATTCATCATCAACCGTTAATTCAAGCTCGTCTGCAATCTCTCTTATTTGGTCAAAATACGGCTTAACCTTATCACAGAAAGCATACGCAGATTTATTAACAGAAGAAATATTTTCAGCCTTGGTCTTTTCAATCATCATTTTTTCGCTTAAGGTGCGAATGTCATTTACCTTTTCTGAGATTACTTTAATAAATTCTAGTTGAGTAGCGGCCGCTTTCTTAAACTCAGCAGCCGGAAGTATCTCTTTAAGTCCACGGGCGTTCTCAATCAATCTTGACTGGTATTGCAATGCCGAGGGAATTATATGATTGATACAGAGATCTTTTAAAACACTGGCCTCAATTTGGATTTTCATGATATAGTTCTCCAACTCAATTTCGTGTCGAGCCTCCATTTCAATCGGAGAGAATATGTTTAAATCATTGAATAATTTAACCGTGTTTTTATCAGTCAAGATATCTAAAGCTCTTGGTGTATCTTTCAAGTTTGAAAGGCCTCTTTTCTTTGCTTCCTTCACCCATTCTTCGCCATATCCATTCCCCTCAAAGCGAATCTTTTTAGATTCTTTTATCAATTTTTGAAGTTCTTTTAAGATGGCTTCATCTTTCTTATCGCCTTTTTGGATTCTTCCATCAACAGAACTCTTAAAATCTTGTAGTTGTTTTGCTACGATTGCATTTAAAGCAATCATTGCAGAAGCGCAGTTTGCAGTTGATCCTACAGCTCTAAACTCAAACTTATTTCCGGTGAATGCGAAAGGTGATGTTCTGTTTCTATCGGTGTTATCCAAGAGAATTTCAGGAATTTTCCCAATGTTAAGCTTCAGCGCTGTCTTATCATCTGGTGTCATCTTACCAGCTTTAACGTTCTTTTCAATACTATCTAGTAATTGAGATAATTGTGAACCGATAAATACGGATATGATAGCTGGAGGTGCTTCATTTGCTCCTAGTCGGTGATCATTTCCTGCACCAGCGATACTTGCTCTTAAAATATCAGCGTTATCATGGATCGCCTTTATGGTATTTATGAAAAAGGTTAAGAACTGTAAGTTTGATTTTGGATTTTTTCCAGGTTTTAACAAGTTTACACCTGTGTCAGTTGCCAAAGCCCAATTGTTGTGCTTCCCACTTCCATTTAGGCCTGCGAATGGCTTTTCATGCAACAAAACACGGAAATCATGGTTTCTAGCAACCTTCTCCAAAATATCCATCAAAAGCTGATTGTGGTCATTAGCAAGGTTAGCTTCTTCAAACATGGGTGCACACTCAAATTGATTTGGTGCTACCTCATTGTGACGTGTTGTGACAGGAATACCGTGCTTATGCGCCTCAACTTCAAAGTCGCGCATAAAGGCCTCTACTCTTGCTGGAATTGATCCAAAGTAATGATCATCCAATTGTTGGCCCTTTGCCGGTGCAGAACCTAAAAGAGCTCTACCTGTTAACATGATGTCAGGACGTGCATTGTACAATGCTTTATCAATTAAGAAGTACTCTTGCTCCCAGCCTAAGGTCGTCGATACTTTCTTTACATTTTTATCAAAATACTGAGCAACATCTGCCGCTGCTTTTTCAACCGCATCCAATGCTTTTAACAATGGCATTTTATTATCCAATGCCTCACCGGTATAGGCAATGAAAATGGTAGGAATACAAAGTGTTTTCCCCATGATGAATGCAGGCGATGAAGGATCCCATGCTGTATATCCACGAGCTTCAAAAGTATTTCTAATTCCTCCATTGGGGAAAGAAGATGCATCTGGCTCCTGCTGAGCTAATAAAGTACCATCAAATTTTTCTAGTCCCTCAAGCTCACCACCTAAGCTAGGTTTAAAAAATGAGTCGTGCTTTTCAGCAGTTGCTCCAGTCATAGGCTGAAACCAATGCGTATAATGTGTAGCTCCCTTTGAGATCGCCCAATCCTTCATACTTGCTGCAACTTGATCAGCAATTCTTCTATCGATAGGAACACCACGCTCCATAGTTTCCATGATGCTGTCGTATGCCTCATCGGAAAGATACTCCTGCATTCTTTTTTTATTGAATACATTCTCCGCAAAGAAGTCTGAAATTTTTACCGATGGTAATTCTTTGTTTTTTGGTGTCCTATGAAGAACATCCTCGATTGCTTGAAACCTTAAAGTTGCCATTTTTTGTTTTTTTGGCAAATGTAAGTCATTTTTTAGGGGGTGCTATTAAAAAAATGCAACTATTTTATTAACAACCCCTGATTTTTATACCCAGGAAGCGTAAAAATCATAAAATTTTAAAAAACACCGAAAAAAAATAGTCATTACAGAATAAAGTGTTTTTAATCCTCCAAAATAAATTCAGAGTGAAAATTGAGCAGGTAAAGCTTTTCACTAGACCTTGTTACCGCTGTATAAAACCAGCGCTTTAGTTCCCTATCCAGCATTTCTTCGGTCACATATCCTTGCTCTAAATATACATGTGGCCACTGACCACCTTGAGATTTATGGCAAGTCACTGCATAGGCAAACTTCACCTGCAGGGCCTGAAAATAAGGATCCTTCATCACCTCTTTAACCCGTTTGTTTCTGTTGTGTTCATGCATATAATCCATTTCAACAGCATAAAACAACTCCTTCATTTTATCTCTAGGTAAGCTTGGCCCCTCAACGAGCAATGAGTCCAATAATAACTTCACTTCAATTTCAGGTTGACCGGGCAAATCCCAAAGACAAACCTCTGCTTGCGCGAACTCAAATCCATACTTGTGCTCTCTATTTAGAATCCGAGTAACTTTCATCATCTCACCATTCGCGATAAAACCGAGCTCCTTCTCTTCCTTCGTCCAGAAATAATTATTCTTGACGGCCATGATCCAATCATTTGCAACAATATTTTCTTCATAGTAAAAAACACGATTACGAATATTCATATTGTAGTCATTGGCCCGCTTATTAGATCGGGTGATTAAAATCGTTCCCTCAACTCCGTGACTGGAGTAACTGCTTTCCAAATAATCAATTAAATCATACCCACTTATGACTTCCAAATCTTGAAAGTTAGGATCAAAACGAAAATAACCCTCTTTATTCTGACGAATGTCATCGCGTATCGCTGTTGCATTGAATAGAACGCCGCTTTCTTGTGCTTGCCGATGAACCTTGGTTAACTCATATTCTTGCGTAAACAAATCGTACTTAGCACTAAGTAACTTTGTATCCAGCGCTGGACTTTCAGGTGAACCCACAGGTGGCAGCTGGGCTGTATCTCCAACAAAAATTAATCGTGAGTTTCGTCCTGAAAAAACGTGTTCAAGTAAATCTCTTAACAAACTTCTTCCTGCAAAATTCCCTCTTTGCTCCATTTGATAATCCGCTATCATAGATGCCTCATCAATAATATAAACGGAATTTTCTATGAGGTTTGGAAGTAATTGAAAGCTACTAATTCCGTCTGAAATTTTTCGAGCGTATATTTTTTTGTGAATGGTAAAGGCCGTACGATTCGACATTTTTGACAATACCTTAGCCGCCCTACCCGTTGGCGCTAATAGCACAGGAGTGCGGCCACTCCTTGTTAGCGCCATTACCAAACTCCCCATCACGGTTGACTTCCCCGTCCCAGCGTAGCCTTTGAGGACAAAACATGATTTTGGTACGCTCGTATCTATAAACTCAGCCAATCCCTCCATTAACTCAAGCTGTTCCTCACTTGGGTCAAAGCCATTTTTTTGGCTGAAAATTGTATGTAGTTTTGATAGAAAGTCCAAGTCAGCTTGTGTGAATAATCAATGAATAAGTGTTCAAAAATAGCAAGAATAAAAAAGGGGCTTTTAAAAAAAAGTGTAGTTTTGTGAACTTAGAAAACAAATGTCAAAATGGATTTAGACAACCTTCAATATAACTTCAAACGATTTTTCGTTCCAGGATTATTGTTATTACTTTCTTTGATTGCTTTTTTCTTAGCTCTTAATGTGAAAAGTGACCTTGCACATTGTAATTTAGAGGAGATCGATGAGCAAAAGAAGAGAGAAGTTTTAGCCGAAAACAACGTTACGGATATTGAGAAGGTGCCTTTTGAAGAGCGTTATGTTGCCAAACAAGAGCAGATAAAAATCAAACAAAACCAATATTACCTTTACGGTACTTTAGGAATGGTTTTACTTTCTGTTGTAATCGTTCTTATGGTAGCAAATTTAGTGGATAGGAAACTGGCTTTTGGCTTAATTGCTGTCTTTTTAGGAATGATTATCTATTTTGGATATCTAACGATGAATCATTCCATTAAGAAGTCAAATACTTACGCCATCAACAAGGCTAAGATCTACAAAGAGACAAAGCAGAGAATGCTGGATATCTATGAGGCTGAGAAGCAATTTAGAAACGACAGAGGAAGATACTCTAAGAATTTAGACGAGTTAATTGACTATCTGAAAAACAGCTACAGCGTATCCTATGAGGATAGCAGATCACCAGAGAAAAGACCTTTAACTCCAGAGGAAACTGCTATTTTAGGAATTGACACAATTAAAGTTCTCTATCGCGAAATGGAAATGACAAGAGAGCAGGCTATAGAATTAGGCTATATTGAAGTTGACACTATCAAATTAACAGCTCAGCAAATGGTCTTTGAAAATAAGAGAAGACCTTTCTTAAGAGAACTATCTGATTGGGATTACCAAACATTCAAAGAATCATTTGCAGATTCATTAAAGTTCGTACCTTATGTTGATCCAAGAGATAAAAAGCGTTATGAGTTTGATTATGTAGTAGATAGTTTCTACGTTAGAACAGATACTCTAAACCTTGTCAATCCAGTCAAAGATGATAGAGGAAGAGCGCTTAAAGCTGCAGACGGGAAAGATTCCGTAACATTTGATTTAGAAAAGCGCTATGATTACTTCTTGGAATTAAGAATGCCTAATCCGTGGCACGCAAATGTTTTTGACCACAAATGTGAGCCTGCAGATTCTTTAATACTTGGATCTATAAAGGAAAAACACAACAACCCTAGTTGGAAATAATTTTTGTTGAAAGCGCAACTTGAACTTGGACT